>CALXLK010000006.1 GCA_944389175.1 uncultured Opitutales bacterium | reverse complement strand
CAATAACTTTAATCTTTACAAACAATCAACAATATCTAAAAACATCTACTGCCAGTTATGCACTGGCGTTTTGAAAAAAGGCAACAATAAGCTTGAAAAATAGGCGCGTTTGGAGAGTATGGCAATATGGACAGGCGAACATTTATAACCTCGGCTCTTGCTTTGCCCTCGGCTCTTGCTTTGCCATCGGCTCTTGCTTTGCCGCGCTTTGCTTCGGATATTCCTAAAGCCGCCCACTACGACGTCATCGTCTGCGGCGGCGGCCCCGCCGGCTTCGCCGCCGCATGCTCTGCCGCTGCGGCCGGAATGCACTCCGCTATATTCGAATCCTCTTCTTGCCTCGGCGGCACCTGGACGCGGGGATTGTTGTCTTGGGTCTTCGATTTCAAAAAAGACGGAATTTGCGCGGAAATTGTGTCGCGGCTCGACCGCAGAAACGCCCGTCACGGCGGCAATAATAGAGATTTTGTATACGAGCCAGAAGCGATGAAACTTATTTTGGAAGAGATCGCCCTTGAGTCGAAAGTTGATGTTCACTATTTTACGCGTTGTTGCGGGGCTCGTACAAAAGACGGGAAAATGGCCGCTATCATTACCGATTCCAAGTCCGGAATCCAGATGTGGACGGCTAAAATATTTATAGATTGCACCGGAGACGGCGACGTGTGCGCGCAGGCCGGAGCCTCATTCGATTTCGGGACGAACGGAGATAGGGTCGTGCAGCCATGCTCTTTCAATGCAATAGTGTCGGTAAAAGACGTTGAAAAGCTCGCTGATAGAATATCCGCGTATAAAAAAGATTCCCTCAAGGGCCATGTGGATTCCGTGCGCCTAAATTTAAAAGATCTGCTTTCCTACGGCATAGATCCGTCGTATCATATGCCCACGCTTTTCCACCTCGGGGGGAATATTCTTTTGATGATGTTCAACCAGCAGTATAACGTCCACTGCGACAATGCCGCAGAGTTGACTGCGGCGACAATTCAGGCAAGGCGCGAAGTATTTAAGATAGTAGATGTGTTGTCCAAGACCGATTCTCCTTGGAACGGAATGAAAATTATTTCCACTTGCGACCATATTGGAATACGCGAGGGACGCAGGGTGAAAGGTTTATACACAGTTAGCAAAGACGATGTGGTCAATGGGGCAAGACACCCCGATGCTGTCACAAGGGCTACTTTTTGTGTGGATATACACGCTCCCACAAAAGAGGAAAATAAGGAAAAAACTATAAAAAATATCCATACGAAGCCATACGATATCCCATTGCGCGCGCTAATATGCAGGGATATCGATAACCTTATGATGGCTGGACGCTGTATCAGCGGAGACAGAATTGCCCACGCCAGTTATAGGGTTACGGGAAATGCCGCGGATATGGGCTATAAAGCTGGGCTCGCGGCTGCAGATTTTATAGCCAGAGGCGTGACTCCGCACAGCCTGAAAAATTCATAGAGGCTGCATATCATTGTTCGTAAAGAAATATATTTTATATATTATATTACGATACTCTATTATTAAATAATTGTTTTTACTGTATTTTAACAGTAAAAACAATATTGTGATTTTTTGAATCGCATTGGAATAGTATAGGTTTTTTGTTATATATATTTTATTATTATTGATTTTTTTTGATAAAATCGCGAATTAAATACTCCAGTGCATAAAAGCTAAAGGAGTTAGACAAGCGGTTTAAGGAATGTAGAGTAGATGTTTTTCGACCAAGAAAAGCACTATGACAAAACCGAAATACCGCCGTCTAACATATGACGATAGAAGAGTAATAGAGAACATGTGTAAAGCTAAATATGTGCAACTTACTTATCGGGGAAGGATGCGAAAGCTACGAGAAATGGCGTAATAAAGTTATTGCGCGGAATGAATGTGAAAACGATAACCTTTGATAACGGCAAGGAGTTTGCTTATCACGAAGATATAAGTAAAAAATTAAAAAGTGAAATATACTTTGCACACCCATACACTTCTTACGAAAGAGGTCTTAATGAATACACAAATAGATTGTTGAGACAGTACTTTCCGAAGGGAATGGATTTGAGAAAAGCTACGGAAAGGGAAATAAAATTTGCGTTGAACGAGATCAACTCTCGACCGCGAAAGAGTTTAAATTGGAAGAGTCCAAGCGATTATCTTCACGAACTAAAGTGCGCCGCCCCCTAGGGGGCAATAAGTAAATGAATCAATAACTTTAATCTTTACAAACAATCAACAATATCTAAAAATATCTACTGCCAGTTATGCACTGGCGTTTTGAAAAAAGGCTTCAAAAGGAGTAATATGAAATTAAAGACTAAAACAGCCGTCGTTTTTTTTGCGGTTGCATCGTGCCTTGCATGGGCTTTTCCAAATAAGGTTCCCGAACAATTAAAGCAGGCCAAGTGGATATGGCCGTATCCCTACTGCAACTACGACATATCCAACAGCTATGCGCTTTTTAGGACGCCGGTTGAGCTAAAACAGGCGCCTAAAAAGGCAACTGCCTACATTTCGGCCGACCAGTCGTACATGTTGTACGTCAATGGCGAGCTCGCCGCCAGGGGCCCGGCGCGCGGCTTTCAGCGCAGCCAGCCCTTTGACGAAATCGACGTTGCAAAGTTTCTGCGCCCCGGCAAGAACGTATTTGCCGTGAGGGCCTACAATCCTGGGCGAAGCACGTTTTCCTACATAACGCAGGGCCTTGCAGGCGTTCTGTTTGCCTACGATATCGACGGAAAAGTGTACGCCTCAGACGCCAAGACAAAGTCTATGCGCCAAAACTCGTGCGACCGCGACACCGCTCCGATGAGCATGCAAATGAACAACCAGGAGCACATCGACATGCGGCTCGACCCGGTCGGCTGGAAAGACGCCGATTTTGACGACAGCGCGTGGGTTGGCTCGGAAGGTGCCAAAGCATATAACTACCCGCCATATTCGAGCCTCGAAGAGCGCGGCATTGACATGCTTGAATTTAAAATATTGCCCTCTCCCAAGATAATAGGCGCAGGCGCCGGAAAATCGGGCTTTGACGGCGAAAGGATAAGGAATAATTTCAGCCTTCTGGATTTGGAAAAAGCCGACACAAAGCCCGTGGAAGCGAATATGCCCATATTGGTAAAGCCCAATGCCGATGGCCAATTCAGCCAGTTTGTAGTCGAGTTTGAAAAGGAGGCCGTGGGCACAACGATACTTGAAGTTGAAGGGGCAAAAGGAGGCGAAATAATAGACCTCATTTGCGACGAAGACCTCACCGCGGATTACACGCCCATGCACGATTACAAAAGCCATTCAAAACCCGCCATGGGAATGCGCCTTATATGCAGGGCGGGATCTTTTTCGCACGAATTTTTCCAGATGGCCGCCTACAAGAAGGCGCTCGTGCGGGTGCGCAACAACAAAGGAGATATGAAAATCAATTTGCGCATGCGCTGGAGCGCGTATCCGCTGCGAAGCAACGGGGTTTTCAAGACGTCGGATGAACTCGCAAACAAGATATGGCAGACATGCGCATATACCCAGCGCATATGCGCGCTCGACTCGTATGTCGACACCCCGTGGCGCGAGCAGGCCCAGTGGTGGGGGGACGCCCGCGTCCAGGCTTGGAATACATTCTTTATCTCGGGGGATCCACGCCTGCTTGCAAGGGGCATTCACATAATAGCCATGCAGGTTGCGTCCGACGGCCTGACCTACGGCCATGCGCCCACGATGGCCCACCATTGCATTCTTCCGGATTTTTCCCTCACTTGGATTCAGACGATGTGGGATTATTACTGGCAGACCGGATCCATCGAGCCTTTCATAGAAAACAAGGCCGTTGCCGACGGAATCTTTGCCTATTTTAAGAAGCGCCTTTCCCCGCGCGGGCTTCCGACGTACGATCCCTTGCACTGGCTGTTCTTAGACTGGACGCCCATACAAAAGAACGGCGAGCCGGCCATTCTCGCGTTCCTTTACCATGACGCCCTTGACAAGGCCGGGCGCCTCGCCGCAGCCGCAGGCATGACCGACGAGGCCAAAAAGTACGCAGCCGAGGCAAAGAAGGCAAAAGAGGCCATAGAAAAGAATCTCCTTCTTTCAAACGGGCTTATTTGCGACGGCATACTGCCCGACGGCAAGCAATCCCAAAAGACGAGCATTCAAGCCCAAATACTGGGCCGAATGGCCAATATAGCAGGCCAAGACTTCGACAAGGCCAAGCGCCAAATAATACTGCCTTACTTGCGCGGCGAGCGCGCAGACAAGACCCCTCCGTCGTCTTTCTGGGTCGTGTACGTATTCAAGCAGATGGTCGAAGAAGGGCACAAAAAGGAGGTCTTAGACTTCATCAAAAAGCATTGGGAGCCCATGGTGGAATTTGGAACCACATTTGAAAACTACGATGGCACAGCCTCCCGCTCGCACGCATGGAGCGCCCACCCGGTCTTTATACTGCCGCAGATTTTCTCCGGAATAAAACAGACCGCCCCGGCATGGGCCGACTTTGAGGTAAATCCCGACACGTCGCTTGCCGACGAGGCCGAAATTGTCTGGCCCACTCCGCGCGGCGACATCAAGGTTTCGTGGAAAAAGGGCGCGGATTCAAAACCTCTGGTAAATATCCAAAAACCCGGCAAATAGCCTGCTCAAGACAAAATAAAAAGATAAAAACTCCCCGATTGCGGGGAGTTTTTTGTCCTTTGGCTCAACGAAAACCTTTTAACATTTTATAGCAAAAAGAGCGCGCACAACCGCTTATCCCGAGTTTATCCAAACGCGCGCGAGCTCTTATCCCGGCGTCGGCCAGATGCGCCGTCTGATTCGCCCGCAAGGCAAACTACGCAAAAGTTGCGCGGCCGGCTCAAACCACATAAGGCCGTCCCCTGCGCCCCGGGCAAATTTGCGCGTATGGCGCGCAAGCAGAAAAAAGACGGCCGATCCGCAAAAAGGAGAGCTTTAGGAGAGGCCTGTTATGCAAAGCGAGCCTTTTGCTATATTCAAGAGCTTCTTTGCCAAGTCGTCGAATATGGCCTGCGAATGGGCGGAGATTGACTGGGTATGAAGTGTCTTGTCGATTGGTATTGTAGCAAGAATATCGACGTTTAGATGCTTGGCTACCTCTTCGGCGCATCCCTGTCCAAAGACGTATTCGGGCTTGCCGTCGACCATTATGTACGACATGTTCTCGACTACGCCCGCTATCTTTATGTTCGTCTTTTCAAAAACCATGGCCCCGCGCAGGGCGGTCTTTGAAGCAAGCAGATTAGGCGTGGTAATTATTATTGCGCAGTCTATCGGCATCAGCTGGACAGTACTAAGGACAGCGTCGCCAGTTCCCGGTGGAAGGTCGAATACCATGACGTCGAGATCGCCCCACTCGAACTCCTCGCCGAACTGTTTAATGGCGCTTGTAACCATGGGGCCGCGCCAAAGCAGAGGCTGCTCGTCGTCGACGAGCATGCCCATGGAGGCCACCTTTACCCCGTCTATTTCAGGCGGAATAATCTTGCGCTGCTGGTTTACCGTGGGAAATACGCTGCTGCCAAAAAGTATCGAGGCGCTCGGCCCGTGGATGTCGCAGTCCATAAGGCCCACACGCGCGCAATTCTTCGAAAAAATCCTCGAAAAGGCGCGCGCGAGGTTTACGGCCACAGTGCTCTTTCCAACTCCCCCCTTCCCTGAGGCCACAGCTATCTTGAACTTCACGCCGGTAAGCACGGCGCTCTTGTCGGGAACCCTCGGCGGCGGCGTCGGATTATTTTCCAAAAGGCCTATGTTAAATTCGCAATCGGGAAAGGCCTTTTTCAACACCTCCGCCGACTCCCTAACAACCTTCTCGGCAAGGGTCTTGTCGCCCCCGGTGTATATTCTAATTTCAGCAAAATTGTCCTGGCATTTGACGTACTTGACCATGCCAAAACTTACTATATCCTTCGAATACGGCGGATACTTTACGCCGGAGAGAACCTGCAAGATGTCTTCTTTAGTCATGTTATTTCGATAGGGCAAATTTCACTAAATCCTCGACGGTCGCCCCGTCGCCGAGGGAGGATTCTGCCGCGCGCACGCACTTGTCGGCGTCGGCGGGCTTCATGCCGAGGGCGCAGAGTGCGGCGACGGCGTCGCCAAAGGCGGAGGTTGCCGACGTATCAGCCGGCAAGCCCGGCGCGTAGTTTGTCGGCACAAACGCCCCGCGCAACTCCAAGACGAGCCGCTCCGCCGTTTTTTTGCCTATGCCCTGGCATTTTGAAAGCATTGCCGAATCGCCGTTGGCGATTGCGCTTTTGATAGTCTGTAGACTCATTCTGCTCATCATATTAAGCGCTATTTTCGGGCCTATCCCCGAAACCTTCTCGATGACGAGCTTGAAGAAATCCCTGTCGGCGGCCGATATAAAGCCGTATAGCGACTGCGAGTCTTCGCGGTAGACGGCGAGAGTATGCAGCATCACCTCGGCCCCAGGCGCGGGAAGCTTTTCGGCCGTCGTCAGAGGAATGCCGACCTCGTAAAACAGGCCGCATGTTTCCACCACCGCCGACACCGGGGTTGACGAAACGAGCCTGCCCTTTATTCCGACTATCATGTCTATTTGAGATTTAAGACGTCTTCCATTCCGTAGAGGCCGGGCTCCTTGCCTATGACCCACGCGGCCGCCCGAAGCGCCCCGCCTGCAAAGACTTTGCGGTCGGCCGCCTTGTGCGTTAGCTCGAGCCGCTCGCCGTCGGCTGCGAAAATCACCGTATGGTCTCCCACAACGCTGCCGCCCCTGAGCGCGTGCACGCCTATCTCTCCCCTGGGCCTCTCGCCCACGAGCCCGTGCCTGCCGTAGACAACGCTATCCTCGCCCACGCCGCGCTGCTGCATGACAACCTGCTTGAGCTTTTCCGCCGTGCCGCTGGGCGCGTCTTTTTTTAGGCGGTGGTGCATTTCGACAATCTCAACGTCGTAGGAATCGTCGAGTATTCTGGCGGCGACTGCCGTTAGATAATTGAGAAGATTCACCCCGAGAGAGTAGTTGCCCGCCCAGACAATCGGAATTTCCTTCGTATGCGCGAGAATTTCCTGCCGCTGTTGCGGAGTGTGCCCCGTGGTTCCTATTACCAACGGTTTTTTGTGTTTTGCGCACAGGGCCGCTATTTCGGGAGTGATGTCGCGAAAGGAAAAATCTATGGCCACATCGCAGAGGTCGATTCCCTGCGACGGGTCGTCGCCGACGTCGCATGCGCACGCAATCTGGCAATCGAGAGATTCCGCGGCCTCGGTTATGGCGCGCCCCATGCGCCCCTTGCTGCCGTTAAGTAAAATTTTCATGTTAGAGCAATCCTATATTCTTTAGTTCCGCCTTGAGCACTTCGAGATTCTGAGGCGACATTTTACAAAGCGGCAGGCGCACGTAGTCGTTCTTAATTTTGCCCGTGAGCGCCAGAGCCGTCTTTGCGGGCACCGGATTGGGCTCTATGAAAAGCGCCTTAAAGAAGCCGTGAAGCTTGGCGTCAAGCGACTGCGCCTGTTCCCACTTGCCCTCCTTACACAGTTTGACAAGCTCAACTATCGTCTCGGGAATCAAGTTCGACGCCACGCTCACAACGCCCTTTGCGCCCGCCTTCATAAATTCTACGGTCAAGGCGTCGTCGCCGCTTAGAATATCCATCAGATCTCCGGCTCTCTTGTGCAAATCGGCAACTTTTTCGACTTTTCCGCCGGCCTCTTTCATCACCTTGAAATTTGGGTACTCCCGGGCCAGGCGCATGGCGGTATCGTTTGATATCTCAATGCCGCAGCGCCCGGGAATCGAATAGAGCATCACGGGCTTTTTCGTGCACTTTGCTATCTGGCTCATGTGCAAAAACACTCCCTCCTGGGAGGGTTTGTTGTAATAGGGGGCCACAATTAGAAAGCCGTCGGCGCCGGCCTCGTCGGCCTCGCGCGTTAGATGTACGGCCTCCTTTGTGCAATTCGATCCCGTGCCCGCAAAGACCGGTACCCTCCCCTTGGCGTACTCGATGGTTTTTCTTATCGTGACAATGTGCTCCACCGGGTCGAGCGTCGGAGACTCGCCCGTAGTGCCCACCGACACGAGGCCGTTGACCCCGCCCCTTATCTGAGATTCAACCAAATCTTTTAAACCGTCGAAATCGACGCCCAGCTCCGTCATTGGCGTTACCAAAGCTGTCCATACTCCTGCGAATTCTTGCATATTTTTCATGTCGTTTGTAAGTTGGTATAACGTCGCCAGATACGACCCCGGCCGCAACGCCGGAGCGCACCCGCTCCTAAAGCTCAACAACCTTTACGTTCTTAGGCGCCGAGCCGTCGATTGCGATGCTGAAGGTCTTTTCCCTGCCGGCGGCAACGGCCGCGGCAATCTTCTTGTCCTCCGGCGTCTTGAGCTTGAAAGCCTCGCGGGGCTTCTTGTAGAGGTCTTCAAGCTGCTGCGGGAACATGGCATAAATTACGCAATGCTCGTCGTCGTCTTTTATGCCCTTTTGCCTCAGCTCCCTGCGCAGCTGCTCCATGGCCGGCTTCTTCAAATCGGCGGGGCGGCACTCTATGGGATGCTTGCCCGACTTTTGCTCGGCCAGTTTCTTTATCTCCGGATCAACCGGCGCGGGAGTACGCCCATAGTAGCCGAGGGCTATGTCTATGGCCTGCGGCGTGAACATTTTCCAGCGGCCGAACTTTACGTTCATCATGGCCTGCGTGCCGACTATCTGCGAGGTCGGCGTTACAAGCGGTATCCAGCCGAGCTTTTCGCGCACGTAGGGAACTTCGGCAAAAACCTCGTCGAACTTATCCTCCATTTTCTGCTCTTTCAGCTGGACCCTAAAGTTGGAGAGCATTCCGCCGGGAACTTGGTAGACTAGGGCGTCGGTGTCTATGACCTCGTTCTTCGCCATTGTGTAAAAGCCAAGCTTTTCGTAAATCTTCGTGAAATATTTTCTGAGCTCGGCAAGCTTTGCCAAATCGTAATCGGGCTTGCGCGGGTGGTCGGCGAGCATTGCAATCATGCGCGCCGTATCGGGCTGCCCCGTGCCGTTTGCAAAAGGCGCAATCGACGTATCGCAGGCGTCTACGCCCGCGTCTATGGCCGCGTAATAAGTCGGCGCGCCCATTCCGGCCGTTTCGTGGGTGTGGATTATCACGGGTATTTTTATGTTAGCCTTTAGACCCTTTACAATCTCGTAGGCCACGTACGGGGGTATCAGCCCCGCCATGTCCTTTATCACCACGGCCGAACAGCCCATATCCTCAAGTTCGCAGCCCATTTTCACAAAGCTCTCCACTGTGTGCACGGGGCTTTGAGTGTAGCATATGGTGCCGTGGGGCTCCTTGCCGGCGGCTCTGGCAGCGTTTATGGAACACTCCATGTTCCTGACGTCGTTGAGGGCGTCGAATATCCTAAAGATATCCATTCCGTGTTTGGCGGAGGCCTTGACAAAAGCCGTGACTACGTCGTCGGGAAAATGCGAATATGCGACTATGTTTTGGCCGCGGAAGAGCATCATCTGCTTCGTTTTCGGGCATGCTTTTCGCAGCGCGTCGAGCCTGTCGAACGGAAATTCTCCCAGAAAACGCAGGCCCGAGTCTATCGTAGCCCCGCCCCAAGTTTCGAGCGCGCCAAAGCCCATGCTGTCGAGTATGGGGCACGCCGGAAGCATGTCGGCAGTCGACATTCTCGTGGCCGCCAACGACTGGTGGCCGTCTCTTAGCACTGTGTTATTAAATACTATGGGTTTCATACTTAGGCTTATTTTTAAGGTTACTGTTAAAAGTGTTAGGTTGTAGTGTAGTCTGAATAATAATCGGATTTTCCACTCTCGGGGAAATCGAATATATTTGACTATTGATAATCGTATCGGCAGATAATAATTTCAAGAAAAAAAGATGAAAGCGCACATACGTACATACGGTTGCCAGATGAACGAGCGCGACTCGGAGAACATAGCGGCAAATTTTGTTGAAAGAGGCTGGTCTATAACTAATAACGAAGATGAAGCCGATGCGATTATCGTCAACACATGCTCCGTTCGGGAGCAGGCTGAAAACAAGGCCATAGGCAAGCTCGGGCACCTGATAAACTACCGCAATTTTACGGGCAAAAACCTGCCGGTTATAGGGGTAACCGGCTGCATGGCGCAAAACCGCGGTGGGCAACTTGTAAAAATACTGCCCGGTCTGGATTTTGTGGCGGGCGCGCGAAAGACGCACAAGGTAGCCGACATCGCCGAACAAATTTACAGGCAAAAGCTCACAGGCAGGGTTCCCGTGGCACCCGTCGTAGACGTATCGGACGACCTCACAAGCCACCTTAACATCGACAAGCACTACCCCCTTGCCCGCTCCTCTAAAGTGTGCGCGTTCGTCTCCATAATGCAGGGCTGCCAGATGAACTGCTCTTACTGCATAGTGCCAAAAGTGCGCGGCCCCATGCGCTCGCGCCCGACGGCCGACATAGTGGCGGAGGTGCGCGCCTTGGTCGACAGCGGGGTGAAAGAGGTCACCCTTTTGGGCCAGGTTGTAAACGCATTCGGAATTGAAAGGCGCGCACCGGGCAAGGTGTCGGAGTTTGTCGATTTGCTTGAAAGGCTCAATGCCATAGAGGGCCTACAGCGCATAAGATTCACCTCGCCGCACCCCTCATTTTTTAAGGACGATCTCATCGAGGCTTACGGCCGGCTGGAAAAGCTCTGCCAATATGTGCATCTGCCTTTGCAATCGGGCAGCAATTCCATACTCAGAGCCATGAACCGCCCGTATAGGGCCGAAGACTTCCTGCGAATTGCCGAACGCCTGAGGGAGAAGGTCGCAGACATGTCTATTTCCACTGACGTCATCGTAGGCTACCCGGGGGAAACTCCGGAAGATTTCCGGCAGACCGTCGATGTTTTTAAGCAAGCCGCCTTCGACATGGCCTTTATTTTCAAATACAGCCCGCGCGAGGGCACAAAAAGCGCCCAACAGCCCGACGACGTACCCGAAAGCATAAAAGACCAGCGCAATAAAATCCTGCTGGAAATATTGGGCGAGCAGTCAATGCGCTTCCATGAAAACATGATCGGGCGCACATTCGATGTTCTCGTGGAAGACCGCGCCAAAAGGGGCCAAGACATGTTTATGGGGCGCACGCGCAACCACAGGAAGTGCATTTTTAAAGCCGACGAATCTTACATAGCAAAGACGGTGAACGTGAAGATAAATTCGGCTACAGTCACCGCGCTCTCCGCGGAAATAGTCGGCTGACACCCGCGCAAATAGGCGACAATTGCACGGCGCGGCCGCCCAATGTCGACGCCTCTCTCGCATTGCCCCCAAAAAAAAACACCTTGCGGCAAGTAAAACGAACGCGCGATATATATGTATAGAGCGAATGTGTGTGGGAAAAGGTAAAAAAAGATAAAAAAAGTACGCCGATGGGCAAAAGATGCGCTTTTGGCGCGCAAACTGCAACGCGCCCATGCCGAGTGCAACGCGGCAAAGCGCAGACGGGCGCAGACTAGGCGCCTACCTAATTGCAAAGGCGCCGACGCGAAAAAAAAACGCAATTCTATTGCGTCGGCCGCAAGAGAGCCTTGGGCGGAGGTTTCCGCCCCAAATGCAAAAATGCCCTGCGGGGGCGCAGCCAATGGGCGGCTACCACTTTTGCCAATGGACTTTGGATTCGTCGTAGCGCGGGGAAATCTGTGGATTTTCCGCCGGATACCCCACTATGACGAGCGCCATGGGCTCTATATTTTCTGGCATTGAAAAGGCCTTTCTGAACGCGCCCATAAGCTCCTTTTCCGGCGCTATGCCGCACCAGCAAGTACCCAATCCGAGTTCGGCGGCGCGCAAAAGCAAATTCTGGGTTGCCGCGGAACAGTCGTAAATGGCGTATCCGCCGGAGGGCGTCCTGAACTCTTTGTCGAGATTGGCGCACACGACGACGGCCGCGCCCGCCTCTTTCAGCGACTGGCAATACGGATGAATCTTCATGATTTTTGCGACGGCCTCGGGATCGGTGGCGACCATAAATTCCCACGGCTGCGTATTCATGGCCGTCGGAGCGTGCATAGCCGCATCGAGCATGTCGACTATCTGCTCTTTTGAAACCTTTTTTGAGGAATCGTAGGCGCGTATCGAGCGCCTCTTGAAAATAACGCTGTCCTTTTTCATGGCTTAATTTTGTGGTATTAATCGGGAAAAGTCGAAAAAAAATTTTAGGCTTTTTGCAAATTCGGGTGGCAATAAAGTCGGCAGAAGAAAAAGATAAGGGCACAGACGTCCTAATTGGAGGAGTCTGCGGCGGATTTGTCCTCGTAGCGCGGCGACGTGGTCACTATATATACGCCTATAAAGACGAGCACCGATGCAAATACTTTCGACCACATGAAACTGTCCTGCCCGACAATTATGGCCACTATCGAAGAAACTATCGGCTGGACATATATGTACATTGCCACGGTAGTCGGGCGCATTCTCTTGATTCCCATGGGCAAGAATAAATAGGCCAAAAAAGTAGCCGCCACCACTACGTAGAGAATGCCCGCCCACGCGCCGAAGCCCAGATTCGACAGGCCCAAAAACTCATCTTTGCATTCGCTGTAAAAAAACGGCCAAAGCATGAGTGTGGAAAAGGTGAACATCCATTTCATCATGGTAAACGATGTGTAATACTTCGTCATGGGCTTTGACGTCACAAAGTAGATTGCCGCGCAAATAGTGGTAACGAGGACTATTGCATTCCCGAGTATCGAGCCCGAATTGCCGCTGTGCGATCCGGCGGCCGTAATTATAAGCCATATCGCCCCGGCCGCTCCCGTTGCTATTCCAAGCAGCTTGCGCCCGGTAATCTTGTCTCCGAAATACAAAGCCGATATGAAAAGGGCCGAAAACGGCGTCGCCGTCAGTATGACCGACGCGTCCACGGGCGATGTGTGGCGCAAGCCAAAAATGAAAAGCCCCTGGTTGAATACAATCCCAGTGAGGGCGAAAAATAAAAACCACAACAGGGCCTTCCACGTAACCTTATTGTCGGAAATAAAAAACGAGGCCATCCAAAACAGGAGAGTCGCCCCGACAATCCTAAAACACGTCAACATCATAGGCGAAACATACCCGTTAAGCAAATACTTGGATACCGGTATGAAAACGCCAAAAATTGTGTTTGTGGCCAATATAAACAGGTGGCCTTTTAATCTCTCTGACATGGCTAAAATTCGTAAACTGCATCCGATCTGCGCCGCCGGCAAAGCTGGAAAGGAAAATATCCCGCGCAGATTATCCGCACATGCTATGCACATGCAAAAAGAATTTTCAACCCATTTTACCCCATATTTTCGGCGGGGTAACGCACAATTTTCACAAAAAAGGCGCCCCGGAAAGGGGCGCCGATACGAACCAAACTAATATAGGAAAAATTAGAAAGAAATAATCAGTTGGCCGGCCAAGACGAGCGCGTTGTCTATATTGGGGTTGCCGTAGGGGCGTATTATGTACTGTATGTCGGGCTGAATGGAAATGTTTTCGGTGATTGAAATTACGTATGTTGCCTCTATGACATGTTCGCAGGTGCAATCGTAGGAAAACTTGTCGGCGTATTGGTCGCTAAACCAGCCGCCCACCCACGATATGAAGAGCCCGTCGTTTTCGCGCATCGGCACAAAGCCCTGGAATTGCACCCCCGCATAGAACATAAACGGCATAATGCAGATAGATTCCACCGGGGCAAATTGCGCGCCGGCCCAGACCGACACATATCTGTTGGGGTTGTCTTCGTCGACCCACACTTGCTGCTGGCCCTGTATATAAAAGCCGTAGGCGTTGCCCCTCTGACCGCCCAAAAATTTCTCCTGGATATAGCCGCCGTAGTAATAGGCGCCAATTTGGTAAACGCCGGAAAGCTTGGCTCCCGACGAACACGAGAATTGGGGCGACCACTGCAGTTGCCACATGAGCATGTATGCGTCGTCGGATGAAATTGAGAAGTTTGTGCCGTTCCAATTCGGGGAATTTATGTCGAGCGGGATCTGGTAGGCCCCAAAGGCCATCTGCAGATTTTCGGGCATGGAAATGACTGCGTTTACACCCCATGTGGCAAGGGGCGAACTTGTAAACGGGCCATTGTAGAAAACAGCTTCGGGAACGTTGTCGATGCCGCCGCTTACCAAGTATCCGAACGAGGGAAGGCTCATAAAAACGTCGCTCATGGACATCCTGCCGATATTCACGGAGACACTGTAATCGTCGTTGATCTCGATGTTTTGGGTTAAGTACATCTCGTAAAACATAGCCCCGTTTGTCACGTAAGACTCTGCTATTGTGAAGAAATTCCCGACCCTGTTCGACAAATTTGCGCCCGTGTTGTAAGCGCCGGATATCGTAAACGAGAGCCCCTTTATCGAGGCTATTTTTTCGAAATCGAAGTCGAGCCCGAATATCATCTCGCTGGTGTAGTTGGTGCCCCCCGATGCTCCGCCCGAGGCTACGCCTGCAACCACGCCGTAATAGTCGTAAAAGAATCCCACGCCCGTATCGGCGCGCATTTTTGCGTTGGCTTGGTTTATGGCGTTGCATGCGTACTCGAGCCCGAACGCTCCAAAGGGGATATTCAACTGGCTCTCTCCGGATTTTACCGCCGGAGACTTTTTCGAATACAGGCTTTTTCTCTGCGCATTCTTCGTCGCCAAATACGGGGAGCTCTTCACCGGGGTAAAGGCGTATTCAGTCCACGAAATATCCTCCTCCTCGACAACCTCTACCGCCTCCTCAGGCGAGTTCGCCGCAACGCCTGTATTTGCCGCGACGGACGCCTTAGCCGCGGATCCGTTGGGCTTCTGGGAGGCCGCGTGGCTTTGTTGGGCCGAATTCAAATTGGCATTTGCCGCCGCGGGAGAGGCCGAAGAGCCGTTTGCGCCGCCCTCCGCCGCAACACTCTGCCCATTTGCATTGGATTTTCCGCCCTGCTGTGCGCCGACTGTTTGGGAAGATACGGCCGAGTTGCCCTGACGGTTGACTTCCGACTGCTGGCTGCCCGCCGCCTGCGAATTCTCAGTAGCCTGTGCCGATTGGGATTGAGGCGCGCTATTTGCCCCCGCAAAAATCTCGGCGCAAAATATGCACGCCGAAGCTGTAATCGCATAGATATAATTTTTCATAACATACCTTATTTACAACGTGAATCCGCCGCGCAATGGGCGGCGCTTTGTAAAAATCGGCAAATAAGGCGCGAATTAAATTTTGAAAAAAAATAAAAAAAAGCTAAATGAAGCCCGAAAACCTCCGCTAAGCTAAAAGCTGTTATCAGCGTTGTATTGGTGTTGTTGAAGTATGCAATTGGGGCGTTCCGATTTTCCCGGGACGCCCCTCCTTCTTTTTGCGGATACTCTTATGCCTTGCCCGCGCGCTTTTTCTCTATGAGGCCTGCCGCGCAATCAACTATTGCCGAGGCCAAATTCTTTTTCGTATCAAGCGGCGGGAAAAATGCGGCGGCATTTGGGAAATATATGGATATTTTGTTGAAGTCTGACGCGAATCCCACGCCCTTTGCGGAAACGTCGTTTGCAACTATGGCGTCGAGTTTTTTTTCGGCCATTTTCGCCTTGGCGTAGTTTTCCACATCGGTGGTCTCGGCGGCAAACCCTATTACAACCTGGTTGCGCTTGCGTTTTGAAAGCTCCAAAAGTATGTCGGGGGTGCGTTCAAGCTGCGGATTCAAGTCGATATCGCCCTTCTTTACCTTTTGCGCGGCCACAAATTTAGGCCGGACATCGCTTACCGCCGCCGACATGATAAGCACGTGGCAGTCGTCAAATTCTTTGAGGCAGGCCCGAAGCATATCTTGTGCCGAAACTACGCCTATTGTCCTCACCCCGTCTATCGCCGGCAATTGCGACGGCCCCATGACCAGCACAACGTCCCAACCGGCATTTTTTGCGGCCTCGGCCACAAACCAGCCCATCTTGCCCGTGGAAGGGTTGCTTATAAAGCGCACGGGGTCGAAATACTCGCGCGTCGCCCCCGCCGTGACAAGGCATTTTATTTTTTTCATTCTGCCACGCTTAAAAATACCCGCCCTTTTTGCAAACTTTTTTACGCGCCTTAATCGGCAAACAGGCCGCCCTTTTCACGAAAAATGCGACGAAAAAAAGGGGCGCGCGCCGCAAGCGAGAAAAACAGGCCCGCACGGCGCGCGCGGAAATTTTTTGCTTGATGTTTGGGCGGGGCAAAATTTTATCGTCGTCTTTTATGGAAGAGAAAAACTTGGCTGCGGCGCTCTCGGTGGTCGCCGCGACTGCACTAACTGCGTTTAAGCTTCTGGTGGGGTTGCTCACGGGAAGTTTGGGCATACTTTCCGAAGCCCTGCACTCGGCGCTCGACCTGCTCGCGGCCGCAATGACGTGGTTTGCCGTCAAAATCTCCGACAAGCCCGCCGACAAAGACCACATGTTCGGGCACGGAAAGGTGGAAAACCTATCCGCGCTCGTCGAAGCGGGCCTACTGCTGCTTACTTGCGTTTGGGTAGTCTGGGAGGCCATAGACAGGCTCGTCTCAGGAGAGACAGGGTTTGAAATAAACTTTTGGGCGTTCGCGGTTGTCATAACGTCGATTTTAGTGGACTTCTTCCGCTCCCGGCACTTGATGAAGGTCGCAAAAAAATACAACAGCCAGGCTCTCGAGGCGGACGCCCTGCACTTTTCAACCGACATATTGAGCTCGGCGGTAGTATTGGTCGGTTTGATATCGGCTGCATTCGGCTATACGCAAGCCGACAGCATCGCCGCCCTCGGCGTTTCGGTGATAGTTGCCTACGTCAGCGGCAAGCTTGCAATAAGGGCCGTAAACGCCCTCATTGACACGGCCCCCAAAGGCCTCGCCGACGAAATAGACTCCATAATAAAACACACCGGCGGCGTCGTCAGATGGCACGATTTGCGCGTGCGCAGCAACGGAGCCGAATACGACGTAAACGTAAACATACACGTAAAACGCACTCTCTCTATTGTCGAGGCGCACGAAATTTCCGAAAAAGTAGAGCACAAAATACGGAAAAAGCTCGGCAAGGGAACTATCAGCGTTCACATAGAGCCCGACGAATAGCTTTTTTATCCCGCAAATCTTTCACCCGCGAATTTTCCGGTTCTAAAAGGCGCTTTTGCGCAGCAGCGCGCATTGAAATACCGCCGCCGCACGGCGCTTTTTTTATTGAAGTGCCCGACTTAAGGGGCGGGCAAATTTAGCCGCGCGCAGCCGGTTTCTTCGGCTAATGAAGTATTGATGCAAAAGCGCCCTAATACTGCGGGCGTTTTTTAATTTTTGATTTTTGGCAGCATATATTTTTTCTGCGCCCGGTTTTTCCTTGAGACGTCAGTTGTTGTCGGTTGCAAGGCGCGCGCTTTTTCCCCCTATGGCGGCAGTCTATACGTAGGCAAAAAGGAGACAAGAAGACGGTTAAAAGAGAAAGATAAAAAACGAAAGAAAAAATAATCAAATAAGAAATAATAACAGCGGGAGGAAACGATAATATAAAAATCAAAAAGTCACTGCGGGCGATAGCGCGAAGCATGCATGAGCGCGCCATCATGTCTGAGAGGGCAGCTTTAGTAAAAGACTTCGTCCAGAGTCAAACCCGCCGCCGGAGCGGCCTGAAATATGTTGCCCCTATGCGGGTTCTCGAGGGCCTTTTGTATGTCCGAGTCGGAAATCTTCCCCAGACCCCGCTGAACGAGAGCCCCGACAATCATTCGCACCATCTTATATAGATATCCGCTGCCCTCGGTGATGATTGTAATTTCCTCCGGAGAATCGCAGACGTCGAGGCGCGTGAGAGTCTTGACTGTGTTTTCGCGCGCGCCTGCGCCCCTGTTTGCGCTAAAAGATTTAAAATCGTGAGTTCCCAGGAACAGCCTCGAGGCCGCCGCCATAGCCTCCACATCGACATTTCTGCCGCCAAGCGACCACCTGTACCTAGCCACATCCGGCATGGGATAGTCTTTGCAAATTCTATATATGTAGCGCTTGCCCTTTGCCGAAAACCTCGCGTGAAAAGACGCGGGAACCTCCTGCAAACTTAGCACCCTAACGCTTTGAACGTTCGTTCTCATGGCCCTTAATAGCGCCTGGCAGGAATGGTTCCAAACTGCGTCGAAATGGAAGACCTGCCCGCGCGCATGGACGCCCGCGTCTGTCCTGCCGCTGCCGCTTACGCGCACGGGGAATCCGAAAATCGCCTTGAGGCGGTGCTCTATAAAGTCTTGGACGGAATTCTTTGTTATTTGCGACTGCCAACCGCAAAAATCGGTGCCGTCATATGCGACAACGCACTTAAAACGCCGCTTGCAGCTCCCATCCTGCGCTTGATTTTGCCCGTCGCAGCCGCCCTCGCGCGGCGGGGCCGACAGGCAATCCCCCTCGAGCGCCGCCCCGACGCAAACTTTGGCAGCGCCCGATTCCTGATTGGCGCCGCGCGGCGCGCACGCCCCGCGGACGCCGCCGTTGCGCCCAGCAAAATGTTCTCTGAGTTGGTCGCCCGATTCCATGGCAGTTATATCGACTCGCCGCCGTCCAAATACTCCTGGAGGAAAATAGCGCTCGCCCGGGAGTCTATCTGGCCTGTTTTTCTGTTTTTCTTGCGGGCGGCGACGGTGCGCGTCTTGCGCGAATTAAAGCTGTTTATGTCGCTTTCGGCCTGGTATGAACTAAGGCGCTCGTCGACGCGGACTATTTCGCCCTTAAAATGAAGCCTGAGCTTTTCTATAAAGGCGTCGACATCGAGGGCCTTCCGGCTGATGGTGCCGTCCATATTAAGCGGATAGCCCACCACGAGCTTCTCCACGCCCCTCTGCCTTATTTCAGACAGTATATGCCCCAGCCGCTCTTCAAAGGAATGTTCCGTCGCCGCTTGCACCGGGACGGCAACACCTATCTGGCTGTCGGCGTAGGAAAGGCCTATGCGCTTGTCGCCGTAATCTATGCCCAAGATATTCATTTTTTCCACTAACTACATCTGCAGCCTGTAAAGGTCAAAGCAAAACGCCCAATTTTGGAAAAAATTGAACTTTTTTAATAAAAAAAGCCGAATACGGAATGTACAAAAATGTAAGAAATAGGCCATGTTTTGATATTAAATGAAAATTGGCAAAAAAGGATAATTTGTCTGCAGATTCCTAAAATTGCGCGTTTTTTGGCACTGGAATTACCGAAACCGGCTAAAACACTTAAAAAGTGCTGTGCAAAACTTTGTAAGATGCCAAAATTCAAGGAGCAAGAAAAGCAGATATGCGGCCAAAAATCCCGGGCAAAAGTCAATGTAGATTTTTACACACAAAAATTGTTAATAACCTGTCGAAAACTTCTTCTTGAAAGTTCAAGCAAATAGTGAAATATAAGAGTCGTTGAAGGGCGAAGTAGGCGGCGGCGACACATCGCTGCGCTGCCTCACCCCGAGAGCACAAATTGCATTTCATACTAATACACAATGAATTGCAAATAAAAACAAACAAGAAAGACAGGAAAATTGCCAGAGATAAAAACCATACCCCGGAAAGAAAAGTTGCGCTAAAGGCCCCGTCAGGGCTCGGCGGTAGAATATCTATATTTTTGTGAATAAAGTAAATGATTTTCACCGCATGAAGAAGGATTGGGCTTGACTAAGGAGCGTCTTTTTCCTGTCAATAAAAGAGAATTTAACATGATAGAGCAAACACAAGAATTTTACCCCAGCCAGATATGGGAGAAGGCCAAGACCCAGATAGAGGCCGAACTCTCAAAGGAGATGTTTAACTCGTGGTTTAGGAATTTGGAATGTGAGGGCGGGACGGAAGACAAGATTAGGCTTGTCGCCGAAAACGGGTTTGCCGCGCTGTGGCTAAAGGACAACTACTGCGACCTAATAGAGAAAAACCTTTCCCTTGTTTGCGGGCGCAACATTTGCGCCGACATATCCTCCAGGGCCGAAGAATCCGGCGCCGAAATTGAGGAAAAGCCCAGGGTTGGGCGGATACGCCGCGACGCCGAGGGTATGCCGGCCGGGATAAACACGGCGATATCTCCGCGCAATACGTTTGAAAACTTCGTCGTCGGAGAGAGCAATCAATTTGCCTACTCTGCCGCCTTGGCGGTGGCGCAGAACTTGGGAGTGGCCTTTAACCCGCTGCTAATATACGGAGCCACGGGCCTTGGCAAGACGCATTTGCTGCATGCAATAGCCCACTTCGTGCTAAAAAACAGCCCGCAAAAGCGCATAATGTACCTTTCCTCGGAAAGCTTCGTAAACGAATACATATCGGCCATGAAGGCGGGCAACCTGGCCATATTCCGCCAGAAGTGCCGCTGCGCGGACGTCCTGTTGCTCGACGACATACAGTTCTTCGCAAAGAAAGAGGCCTCGCAAAACGAATTCTTCCACACCTTTAACGAGCTTTTCAATGCTGGCAAACAGATAGTTCTTTCATGCGACCGCCCGATAAACGAAGTATCCGACATAGAGCAGCGTTTAGTATCGCGCTTTAGTTGGGGCGTCTCTATAGACATTCAAGCTCCCGATTACGAGACTCGGCTTGCCATCTTGCAAAAAAAGATAGAGGCCTCCAAGGCCGGGGTTTCCATTTCGCCGGAGGCCGTGGAATTCGTGGCCAGGCGCTTCACAAAAAACGTAAGGCGCATGGAGGGCGCGCTGACGAATCTAATAGGCTATGCCACCCTCATAAGCAAAGACAGCGTAATTTCGCTTGAAAAGGCCCAGCAACTGCTCTCCGCCGCGCTAATCGAGGAGGACGAGGGCCAGCTTGTAGACATTGAAAAAATCCAGCAAAAGACGGCCGAGCGCTGCTCGGTGAGCGTGGAGCAAATTTGCGGCAAGTCGAGAACCTCAAACATAGTCCTCGCGCGCCAAATAGCCATGTACTTATCGCGCAAGCTCACCACACACTCGCTCGAGGAAATTGGCAAGCGCTTTGGCGGCAAAAACCACGCGACTGTCATGCACGCTATGAAAGTTGTCGAGGACATTATGGACCACGACGAAAGCGTCAAACATCTGGTGGAATATCTATACAAGATATTGTCCGTCTAAAAGCCTTTTTCTCTCAAACGCCGCCCAAACTGCGAGTTGGGCGGCGTTTTTTATTTTAATGCAAGATTAAGTCTCCACCCGAGAAAAAAACGATGCAACAATATCAATAAGCCATAACGCAGCCCTGCGCGCATGTGGATAGAGACATATAGAAAGTGTGTGTTGGTAGTGTGTTGGGATAAAGGAGGGACGTCGGTGGCGAGAAAAAATAGGGAAAAGATAGAGGAAATCGGGGAAGAAATATGTGTGTGTTTCTTGCGTGGGACTACATTTTTTGTGCGTTTTAACAATGTGAAAGGCTGGAAAATAGAAAAAAAATAAATTGGTTATAGTAGCGCGTGGGGCGTATGGGAACTGGGGATAATAAAAGGTAAATGAAGTGGAAAAAACTTTAGTCTGCCATATTTGCATGCGGCCAACTCTCTTGCCTTTTGGCGCGAGAAGGCGAAAACCGAATAAAAAAAATATGTCAAAGTGCGGGAATAAAGAAAAAAAGAAATAAATGCGCGCCGACGCGAAATCTTCTCGGGCTGCGCTTTTCTTAGGCGGGCGCGCGGGAAAGGCAATATAAGAGACGTTTGCCCGATCAAAGGCGCTTTGAAAAAAGATGTCGCACGCGCCTCAACTTTGCCGCTGTAAAAAATATTTTTTATTGCAGGCAAAGCATAGGGGAAAAGTGCCAATACACCCTCCCCCAAAAAAAGGCGCCGCCTTTGCAACAGATGTTACGGCGCGCGCCCCTCCAGTAAATGCGAACAGGCCCCCCCGATTATCCGAAGGCGAAAAGCTTAAATTTGCATATCAAATGCCTTGCCGAGGGGAAAGCCTTTTTAGGGTTAAGTCGCGGCGCGGCTAAGCGGTGCGTCTAGCTATACAGCCACGTCGAGAGGTAGCGCGTTCCGGAATCCGGTATGACTACCACTATAATTTTCCCCGCGTTTTCAGGCTTTTTTGCAAGCTCGAGTGACGCCCACACGGCCGCGCCGGCGGAAATGCCCGAATGTATCCCCTCTTCCCTGGCAAGCCTCCTGGCCGTCTGCCCGGCGTCTTCATCGCTTACCCTTATGACGCCGTCGACGACGCTCTTGTCGTAAATCTTTGGAACAAAACCCGCTCCAAGACCCTGAATTTTGTGCGCGCCCGCTTTTCCACCCGAGAGGACTGCCGATGTATCTGGCTCTACGGCATAAATCTGAACCGACGGATTCCTCTGCTTAAGAGCCCGCCCAATGCCGCTTATAGTACCCCCCGTGCCGACTCCCGCAACTACGATATCGACCTTGCCGTCGGTATCGTTCCAGATTTCAACGCCCGTTGTGCGCTCGTGAATCTGCGCGTTTGCAAAGTTCTCAAACTGCTGTGGAATAAACGAACCGGGATTTTGGCTCTGCAATTGCAGGGCTTTTTCAATGGCGCCCGTCATACCCTTGGCCCCGTCCGTCAACACGACCTCGGCGCCAAAGCTAAGCAGGAACTTTCTGCGCTCTATGCTCATGGTCTCGGGCATGGTCAAAATCAATCTGTAATTCTTGACGGCCGCCACGAGGGCTAGCCCAATGCCGGTGTTGCCGCTGGTAGGCTCTATTATCAAGGCGCCGGGCTTTAGTATACCCCTTTTCTCCGCGTCCTCTATCATCGAAAGCGCCGCCCTGTCCTTCACCGACCCCGACGGATTAAAAAATTCGAGCTTTGCAAATATTTGAGCCCCCGCGCCATTTAGCTTGTTTATGCGCACCAAAGGCGTATTGCCGATTAAATCAAGCACATTGTTTGCCACTTTCATAAGACTCTCCTTCCATTTTAAATCTTAACACATGCCCGCGGCGCCTCTACCCCCAAGAGCGCAAAACACGCGGCAACGATCAAGGCTTATCAAAATACTGAAGAACCATTAATCATTATCTTTTTAGTAGAGATTAAATATTTAGAAAGTCAACTTAATTTTTGCGACTAAAAATTCTCAAATCCACAGCCATAAGAGAGCCGACATGGGCGCTACGAAGAGCTTGTCTGCATAAATTTCGGTGAACATTGGGCAATTTGGAGACTTATACAGACATGATTATCGAACCCAAATTGATCTCAAATTTCTCAAACCGGCAAAAAAAATCAAATAAGCACTTGAAAGATTTTGCAAAACGTGCTCAAATGGGTGCGATTATACATATAAAAAAGCGGGGGTAATGTATTCCGAAAAAGACGCCGATAGAAGTTGCGGCGCAGTCGACTGGTAAAAGGGTAGACAGACCATTCGAACTCGTAGGCTACTGAGCCCTAAACAAAGAACTTATCAATAAAAAGAAGGATAATTATGCCTACAATTAGCAGGGAAGCCGCCCTGGAATACCACAGCAGAGAAAAGAGGGGAAAGATTGAAATAACGCCGACAAAGCCGCATGCCAGCCAAGAAGACTTGTCGCTTGCCTACACACCCGGAGTGGCGGAGCCGTGCCTTGAAATACAGAAAAACGCCGACGAGGCCTATAAGTACACCGGCAAGGGCAACCTCGTGGCCGTAATATCGAACGGAACGGCCGTTCTCGGCCTTGGGAACATAGGCGCGCTCGCAGGGAAACCCGTAATGGAGGGCAAGGCTCTGCTATTCAAGATTTTTTCCGGGCTGGACTCCTTTGACATTGAAGTCGCCGAAACTGACGTCGACAAATTTGTATCGGCTGTTAAAGCGATATCGCCGACGTTTGGCGGGATAAATCTCGAAGACATAAAGGCGCCCGAATGCTTTGAAATAGAGCGCAGGCTCAAAGAAGAGCTGGACATACCCGTCATGCACGACGACCAGCACGGCACATCGATAATATCCGGTGCGGCCCTCATAAACGCGCTTGAAGTGGCGGGCAAAAAGGCCGAAGATGTAAAGGTTGTCGTAAGCGGCGCGGGTGCGGCTGCCATTTGCTGCGCAAAGATGTATATTTCTCTGGGCGTAAAGCGGGAGAACATATACATGTGCGATTCAAAGGGCGTCATAAGCACGTCGAGAACCGACCTCAATGAAATGAAGAAGTTTTTTGCCATCGAGACTTCGGCTAAAACGCTCGCCGATGCGGTGAAGGGCGCCGACGTTTTCCTCGGGGTCTCCAAGGCCGACGTTCTCTCGGCCGAAATGCTGCTTTCGATGAACGAAAACCCGATAGTGTTTGCGCTGGCAAATCCGAGGCCTGAAATTTCCTACGATTTGGCGCACGCCACGCGCAAGGATATAATATTTGCAACCGGGCGCTCCGACTATCCCAACCAGGTAAACAATGTCCTGGGATTTCCGTTCATATTCCGCGGCGCACTAGACACCGGGGCAAAATGCATAAACGAAGAGATGAAACACGCCGCCGTTTACGCCTTGGCCGAGCTTGCCCACGAGCCCGCGACAGAGGAGATAAAGGCGCTTTTTAGAAACGAAAATCTCGTATTCGGCCCCGACTATATCCTTCCCAAGCCCTTTGACAAGAGGCTTATCGTAAAGGTGTCCTCGGCCGTGGCAAAAGCCGCGATAGACTCCGGCGTGGCAAGGCACAAAATAACGGACTGGCAAGCCTACGAAAAACGCCTCGCCGGGCTCATTTAACGTGTTTCCCCAATAGGCGGGTGCCCGCGCGAAGTTGGGCGCCGCAAAAGAGGCGGGCGCGCATGTACTTTTAGGTGCGCCCGCTTTTTTTTGCAAACTTTCCACCAAGCGGGGAAACATTTTGGCGCTAAAAAAACTCGCGACTTTCCCTCAAAAAATCAGGCGGAAATGACGCGTAATAGACGGCCAACTTGCGCATACAAAAAACGACAAATGGCGCAAACGGGCCAAAGGGCGCGCCCCTACCCGTTCGCCGCAACCTGGCCTTAAAAAAGAACCGGCACGCCTTAGGCGATGACAAAAAGCCCAAGCTAAGCCAGCGCTATGAAGGCCGAGTCTCCGAACAGGCTTCTTATGTAGTCGGCGAGCTCTTTTACCCGGGGCTCCTCGAGATCGTTTACAACGGCAAAGCACGCGCTGCCCGAGCCGCTCATGAGCGCGGGTATGTTGAATTTTTGGCGCACGCCCTCCAGCGCTATTTCAAGGCTCGGATACTTTTTAAACGCCTCTATCTGCATGTTGTTGTAGAAGGGAATATCGCTGAAATTCGGGCTCTCCAGCCATTGGGAAATTTTTGCCTCCGCCTCGTCGGGGTCGATGTAGTCGGAGGGGTTTGCCCTCATCTGCGAATACGCCCAGCCCGTGTTTATCGAAAAGGCCGGCTTAAAAAGCATAAGCCTAAGCATGCCCACGTATTCTTTTGCCTGGCCGAAAAGAGGGAACACCTTTTCGCCCCTGCCCCGCATGACGACCGGCGAATTCGACAAGAACAGCGGGCAGTCTGAACCCATTTGAGAGGCTATTTTTTCCAGCGCTGACCTATCCAGCGGATTTGAGCAGAGCTCGTTTACCGCAAGCAAAGCCGCGGCCCCGTTTGAGCTTCCGCCGCCAAGCCCCGCGCCCATGGGCACTTTCTTTTCGAGCCAGAAATTAAAGTGGACGTCGGCGTTTGAAGAGCGGCGGAACAATTCGGCTGCCTTTAAGACGAGATTCGACGAGTCTGTCGGGACGTTTTCGTCGTTGCAAAAGAGCCTGTCGGTTGACTCGGTCGAAATTTCCGCGCTCAATTCGTCGCCAAAGTGCGTGGGGGTGACGAGGGAAATCAGATTGTGGAAACCGTCGTCGCGGACCCCGGTAATAGCAAGCATTAAATTCACTTTGCAGGGTGAGAACTTTTTTATCTTCATAGGCAAAAATACTTGAAAAGTCGGCGTACATGCTGCATAAAAACCCCGCTATGTCAAAAAAAGATTGCAAACTCATACTTGCGCTCGACCTCCCCGACAAAGCCAGCGCCCTCGATATGCTCTCGGGGCTAAGTGGCGGGCTTCAATGGGTTAAGATAGGCCTGCAAATGTATTTAAAATACGGGGCGCCGTTCGTGGAGGAAGTCGCCCGCATGGGCTTTAAAATTTTTCTCGACCTAAAACTTTTCGACATACCAAACACTGTCGCATCGGCTGTAAAAAGCGTATCGGATCTGCCGATTTCAATGCTTACAATACACACCAGCGCCGGCGAAGAGGCAATGAGGGCCGCCCTCGATGCCGCCGGCTCGGCAAACAAAGACCTAATGCTGCTTGGAGTAACGGTACTTACATCGTTCGACGAGAGCGGCCTGGCAAAGACGGGGGTTGCATTGCCGCCGCCAATGCAGGTGCAGCTGCTTGCAAAGCTCGCCTGCGAGAGCGGAATGAAGGGGCTTGTATGCTCCCCCCTTGAAATTCAAATGCTGCGAAAGATAATTCCCCCGGAGACGGTGCTCGTAACGCCCGGAATACGCCCCGCCGGCAGTTCAAAAGACGAACAAAAACGCGTGATGACGCCCTCGATGGCAGCCGATGCCGGAGCCAACTTTATAGTGGTGGGCCGCCCCATACTAAAAGCCCAAGACCCCGCGAAGGCAGCCGGCGACATAATTGCGGAACTGGAGGCCTAATGGCAAAGACTGCGGCGATACTTCTGGCCGGCGGAAGCGGCAAGCGCATGAAGGGAACCGTAAAAGACAAGGTTCTTTACATGCTCGATGGCATGCCCGTAATAGCGCACTCTGCAAAGGCTTTCATAGAAAGCGGCCTGGTGGGCGAACTCGTCTTTGTGTGCAGAGACGACCTCCAACAAGCGCAGATAGGGCAGATTATGCGCCAGTATTTCCCGGGCGCGGCCGTGTCGGTGAAATTTGCCCGCGGCGGTGCGGAAAGGCAGGATAGCGTCCTCAACGGGCTTATGGAAGTCTCCGACGAGTCGGCAATAGTATTTATCCACGACGGGGCGCGCCCAATGATTACAAAGAAAAATGTGGCCGACTTGTACGAGGCCGCCGCAAGCGACGGGGCCGCCGTTTTGGCCTCGAGAGTTTCCGACACGATAAAGCGCCTGCCCGATTCGTGCAAGAGCGCGCGCAATTGCGTGCTTGAAGACCTCGACCGCGGAAGGTTGTGGGCGATGCAGACGCCGCAGGTATTTGTCTGTTCCCGCATAAAAGCCGCCTACGAGCGCGTGCGCGAGGGCGCAATCGCCGTCACAGACGACGTCGCAGCGTACGCCATATCGGGCGGGAGAGTTACCGTCGTGGAAAACGGAACGCCCAACATAAAGATTACAAATCCCGAGGATATTGCGCTGATTCAATTTATAAAGAAAGGGCAAGACAATGAGTAATTACAGGATAGGCTACGGTTACGACGTCCACCAATTCGCCCCCGGCAGGCGCTGCGTAATAGGGGGAGTGGAAATACAAAGCGACATCGGCCTGCTGGGCCACTCCGACGCCGACGTGCTTAGCCACGCCATAGCCGACGCCGTTCTCGGCGCGGCCGCCCTCCCCGACATCGGTTTTTTCTTTCCCCCTTCAGATCCAACGTGCAAGGATATAGACTCCCAAAAAATAATCCAAAAAGCGGTTTCCGAAGCGGGGAAGAAGGGCTATAGAGTAGGAAACGTCGATTGCACAATAATAGCGGAGGCTCCGAAAATGCTCCCACACATACAGAAGATGAAAGCCGTCTTGGCAAAATCACTCGGCGTAGATGCCGACGATGTGGGAATAAAGGCCACAACCAACGAAAAAATGGGCTGGGAAGGCCGAAAAGAAGGCATAGGCGCGCACGCCGTCTGCCTGCTTGAAAAAATTTCAGACTAAAAAATACATATCCGACAAAATAAAAACACACACATCAGACAAGAAAGACGCGCGCGTTTGGCCGCGTTTTTTTTGTCGCTGAAAAGCTGCTGCTCAAGCCAAGGCAAAACATGCGCCAACTTTTTAGTTTTTGCCGCATAGAGGCAAAAAAAACGGCAAAACTTTGACTTAAGGCATTGTGTGGCCATTTCAATTTTTGCGCGCAATTAACAAGCAAGCGGCATGTTTTTGTCGGTAGCCCGCCGCAGTTAAAAGAGATCTTCGCATGAACCGGCACGACTGAGCGAATTCTAATACATCGGCGCGGCCGTAAAAGGCGCGTCGAATCATCTGCCGATGAGCCCGAAATGACAATAGAGAGCAATCTCCCTTTTTTCCCCAAAAAAAAACGAAAAAAATTTTTCGCGTTAATTTTGCAAGCAAGAAATCGTCTGCGCGAAAGCGCCCGACAAAAAACCGCACCCGCGCACAACAATCAGTCGGGAAAACACCTAAAGATGACCCCTGAGTGCGCATGCGCTCCCCCGGAGCGCCTTATACCTGGAAACACAAATATTCTCCAATAGGCCCTTTGAGGGCTTTGCAGCCCTAACTGTCAAAACTACAAACACTAATACACTCGGATTCAAGCCCCAAAAAAACGCCGCTCTCACCCGATGCGCGAACAAAAAAAATGATAAAAAATTGCCCGCAAGTGGGCAGAATTTTCTTGACAGTGGGTGGAAGTGGTTAAAAATGGTGAAAAATGGGCGATAGATAGAGGAATCGAAAAAAGATGACGGAAGTATCACAAAGACAAAAACCTTGCATCGGCGAGTTCACCAAGCAACTCGACGAAAAGAGGCGTCTGACGATACCCGCGAAGTGGCGCTTCGACGGCGACAATGCCGACGACGCATATATAGCAATAGCCACAAATTACGGTTCCATAGAGGTATTGCCCCCGGCCAGAGCGCAAGCGCTGATGGAAAACATTTCAAGGATAAGCATTGCAAATCCGGCAAAGAGGAAGGCGTTGGCGCGCTTCCTGCAGGATAGTTGCACATTTGGTTGCGACAAGCAGGGGCGCGCGATGCTGAGCGAATCGATTCTCAAACGCGCGGGGATAGGCAAGGACGTCTACATGGTGGGAATGGGAACGTCTTTTGAACTCTGGGATCCCAAGCGAAGGGAAAGCTGGATGAATGAGGACGACCCGTCAGTCGACGACATTTCCATAGCCGAAGAGCTGGGTCTGTAATCATCAATATATGAAAAGCACGCACAAATACCGCACAACCGCCCGATGGCAGGTAAAAGACGCCGCCGAAGGGCATAAAAAGATAGATGAGAGTCTCTGATGACAGTTTCCAAAACAATTCAGGCAACGGACACATCCCCGTTCTGCTAAAGGAAACTGTGTGCATGCTTGCCCCGAAAGACGGGGGAAAATATTTGGATTGTACGTTTGGCGGCGGCGGCCACACGCGCGCCATACTCGAATCGGCCGACTGCACGGTCGTTGCAATAGACCGCGATCCCGAAGCGGCAAAGCGGGCGGAAAAACTCGGCTTGGAATTTGGCGGCAGGTTTGAATTCCACAGCGCAAAATTTTCGCAGCTCGACGAATTTGGAAGCGGATACGACGGAATTTTGTTTGATTTTGGAGTCTCGTCGTACCAGCTCGACGAGGCTTATAGGGGCTTTTCGATAAACAAGGAAGCCTCACTTGACATGCGCATGAACTCAGGCGAGGGCGAAAGCGCGCTCGACTACTTAAACAGGGTGTCCGAATTCGAGCTGGGCGGTGTATTGCGCGAATACGGGGAGGAAAAATCATTCAGGAAAGTCGCCAGGGCCATAATAGCGGGGAGGGAGTGCGGCAAGATAAAAACAACCACCGATTTGGCGGCGGTTGTCGCGTCGGCATTGCCGAATCTCAGGGGGCACATACACCCTGCAACCAAAACATTTCAGGCGCTGCGAATACAGGTAAACGACGAGCTCGGCGAAATACGCGCGGCCCTTCCCAAGGCCTTCGACGCGCTTAAGAGCGGCGCTGTGATGGCCGCCATAAGTTTTCATTCGCTCGAAGACCGGATAGTAAAGCAATTTTTCAAGAGGGAGGCCGGACGCCCCGAAAGCAGAGCCGACCATTCCTACGTACAAGACAGAACCAAGCGCGCAAGCCTTCTGACGACCAAGCCCATCGTGGCTACTGCGGAGGAGATTCGGCAAAACCCCAGAAGCAGGAGCGCAAAACTTAGGGGGCTGAGAAAGGACTAATGAAAAGGGCAAATAAAATTAGAATTCCGTTTTTTACGCTCTCGGCGATACTGCTTGTATGCGTGTTTGTCACGGGCGCGTTTTCAATGTCGAATGCGCAAAAGATGAAGAAGGAGATAGCCAGGGACATCTCCGGATGCGAGGCGCGAATAAACAATCTGCGCCGTACAAAAGACGAACTGTCGGTAAAAATAGCCGAACAGGAAAATCCGACGCGCCTTATGAAGAGGGCCTCGACAAAGCTCATCCAGCCGAACATGGCCGAAAGCATAGTGTGGGCCTACGAAAACTTCGAAGGCGGAAGGGTCGTGCGCTCGTACAAGAAAGCCGACGACACCCTTTCCTTTACCCCGCCCCAAAATAGGGCCCAGCAGGATAAATGAGGTTTAGATGAAAAGAAAGGCTGCAGGCGGCGATATATTGATGTACAGCAGAGGCAGGCTTGCCTCCATATGTGCTGTCGTGGCGCTGTTGCTTTGCGCAATAATAGCGCGGCTGTATTACCTGCACGTGGTGCGCGCGCCCGAGAGCGTGGCTGAGACGAGCAGAGCCAGAGAGAGGGTCGAAATTCTTCCGTCGCGGCGCGGCTCAATAACGGACTCGAAAAGCAACATACTTGCCATCTCGAGCCCGGTGATAACAATAGGTGTAGATCCGAAGACGTTTAAGTTTCAAATAGGCCGCGACAACGGGCTGACGAACCGCCAGATAGCCGCCGCCACAGTTTCGCAAATGTCGGCCTACAAGCCCTCCGAACAGACGCGCCAAAAGCTGCGCGAAATATCCGAGCTTTTAAACGTGCCCTACGAGAGGCTCTGCAAACTCTGCACAAGCGATGGCAGCTGGCACAAAATAGCCGTGGTGGAAGACGAAGACGTCTACCAGCAAATACGCAAGCTCAACGTAAAGGGAATATACGGCAACAGAAAATACGTCAGAAAATATCCCTCCGGGCCGTTGATGTCGCACATAGTCGGCTTTGTAAACAGGGAATTTCAGCCCGTGATGGGCATTGAAAGGCAGTTTCAGTACTATCTCAACGGTCAGGACGGCTGGATTGAAACCGAGCGCGACGGCAGGCGCGCCGAGCAGGCCCAATTTAGAAAGAGGAAAGTCGATCCGGCCGACGGAAACAACATAGAGCTTTCCATAGACCTTGTCATACAAGAGATAGTACAGCGCCAGATGGAAAAAATAGCCGCGGCTTTCCATCCGGAAAAGGCCGCAATAATAGTAAGCGACCCGGCTACGGGATATATTCTGGCCATGTCGAGCTACCCGAATTTCGATCCGAACAACTACACGAAATTCAAAAACGAAAACTTTCTAAATTTTGTAATTTCGGGGCAGTACGAGCCTGGATCGACATTTAAGATAATTCCCGTCGCCGGTGCGCTAAACGAGGGGATAATAGGGCCCGACGACGCTTTCGACTGCACCGCCACAAGCATGATGTACAACGGGCGCCAAGTGCGCCTGCCCAAAGACGACCACCCACTCGGGCCCCGTGCCACGACGCGCCAAATAATACAAAAAAGCAGCAACCGCGGCTCTGCGATAATAGGCGGGCGCCTCGGCGCCGCGCGGCTGATAAGCTACGCGAAAGCCTTCGGGATAGGCGAAAAGACCGACATAGGCCTTTCGGGGGAAATATCGGGAACTCTTTTGCCCCTGGACCGCTGGGACGGTCTGACGATTTCCCGAATGCCGATAGGCCATGCCGTCGCCGTCACGCCGCTGCAAATACATTGCGCCATGAGCGTGATAGCAAACCAGGGCATTTACATGAAACCCCAGCTTGTAAAGAGGGTCTATGACAACAAGGGGCAAACTGTAATCAATTATTCGCCCCGTGCCATGCGCAGGGTCATTTCGCCGAAGGTGGCAGCTTTAATGAGCGAAATGCTTTCGACAGTTACTATATCGGGGGGCACGGCGCGAAGAGCGGCCATAAAGGGCTTTGAAGTCGCCGGCAAGACGGGGACATCGCAGAAGTTTATAAAGGCCAAGGACCTGCCTCCCCTGCCCGACGGAACTCCGCGCAAGAGGGGCGAATACAGCAACAAAAAACACGTCGGCTCATTTACAGGATTTTTCCCGACGAAGGCGCCGCGCCTGGTAATAACGGTTGTCGTGGACACTCCGAAACTAAATGGGATAGGCTACGGCGGCATAGTTGCGGCGCCTGCGTTTAGGGAAATCGGCGAACAGCTGGCAGTATACCTGGGTATTCAGTCCGACGAAGAATTTGAAAAAAAGATAGCCTGGAAGGCCAAGAGAAATGATTAAATTTAACGATTTGCACAGTTTAATATGCCTTTGCGGAGCGAAGTCGAGAATGCTCTCGTTCGCGCAGTCGGATTTAAACGCCATATCATACACGGTTGAAGATCTCGCAAAAGCAGTTGACGCCGTCAAGATAACGGGCGACAAAAACGCCGAGGTAAAAATGCTCATAGCCGACAGCCGCAGGGTTGCGCCGGCGACGGTGTTTTTTGCGGTCCACGGCTACAACACGGACGGCAATAAGTTTGTCGAGGAAGCCGCGCACAGGGGCGCCTGCGCCATAGTTTCGGAGCGCCCCGCCCCGAGATTTTTCCCCTGCACGTGGATAGAGGTAAGAAACATATCAGAGGCGATGGCGAAGGCCGGCAAGAGCTTTTACGGGAATACGGAGGGCGCCTTAAAGACAATAGGCATAACGGGCACAAACGGCAAGACGAGCGTTTCGTGGATGGTTCAGAAAATACTCAACGACCTAAAAGTCAAGTGCGGCCTCATAGGCACCATCCACTACGATCTCGGCGGGCGCTGTCTGCCGGCCAGCCGCACGACGCCCGAAGCCCTCGAGCTGCACGCAATGCTCAGCCAGATGCGCTTTGCCGACTGCAAAGCCGTGGCCATGGAAATAAGCTCCCACTCGATAGCCCAAAAGCGCGTTTCGGGCCTCCATATCGACTGCGCGTGTTTTCTGAACCTCACGCAGGACCATCTCGACTACCACAAGACGATGGAGGAATACTTCAAGACGAAGGCCTCCCTGTTTACCGGCGGCATAGGCTCTATTCCGAAAAACGCCGTTATAAACATCGACGATCCGTACGGCAGGAAGATTGCCACCATGCTCGACCCCTCTACGCGCCTTGTAAGTTTCGGGATAGAAAGCGCCGACGCGACAATCAGGGCCGAGGCCATAGAAATGCTTCCGCAGAAATCGGTCTTTGACGTTGTCTATCCCGAAGGCAGGGTGAGAGCCAGTGTAAATATGCCCGGGCACTACAACGTATTGAACGCGCTTGCGGCGCTGTCGATAGCGTACGCGATGGGCTGCGACATAAAAAGCGCCGCCGAATCGCTCTCTACGTTTGGAGGAGTTCCCGGGAGGATGCAAAAAGTCTCCTCGGAGGCTAACTTCGACATATTTGTCGACTACGCCCACACCGACGACGCCCTGCGCAACGGCCTTTCAATGCTCAAAAAGATAGTAAAGGGGCGCCTATTGGTAGTATTCGGCTGCGGAGGCAAGCGCGATAGGACAAAGCGCCCGCTCATGGTGAAAGCCGTGCAGGACTTTGCGGACATGGCCTGGGCGACTTCCGACAACCCGAGGGGCGAACCGCTGGAACAAATCTTCGACGACATGAAAAAAGGGGTCAGAGACGAGTCAAAGATATGCTTTATCCCCGACAGGCGGCGCGCGATAAACCTGGCCATAACCGCCGCAAAACCCGGCGACTGCATACTGATAGCCGGCAAGGGCCACGAGACTTTCCAGGAACTGGGAAACACAATTATACCCTTCGACGACAAGCGCGTCGCCGAGGAGCTTTTAAGTTTAAAAAAAATAGTATAGCCCCAATCGAATATGCCATTCTTTAAGACAGACGACCTTCAACTTTGGACCGGCGGATCGTGGAAAAATCTCTCGACGCCAAAACCCGACATTCGCGGTTTTTCTACCGACAGCCGCGAGATGTCCAAAGACTTCGCCTTTGTGGCCCTTAAAGGGCAGCGGGACGGATGCGAATTTGCCGCAGACGCGGTAAAAAACGGCGCCACAGCCGTAATAGCCGACAGGGAGCTCGACGTGGGGGTGCCGGTTCTGGTGGTAAAAGACGCCCTGAGGGCCTTTCAAAGGATAGCGAAATTTCACAGGCTGCGCTTTGAAAACCCCGTTGTTGGAATTACCGGCTCGTGCGGAAAGACGTCGACAAAGCACATGCTTGCCAGGCTACTCGACTGGAAGAATCCCCTGGTAACCGAAAAAAACTTCAACAATGAGATAGGCGTTCCGCTGACGCTTACGCGCATAGACATGCGCCAAAACCAAATGGCCATAGTAGAGGCAGGAGTGGGTGCGCCCGGGCAGATGGAGGAACTCGCCGACATGATAGAGCCCGACATAGCAATAATCACAAACGTCGGACTAACCCATCTGGAGGGCTTTAAGGAAATTTCCGCCGTAGCCAGGGAAAAGGCGCGCATGGGCGAACATGTAAGCGCCAACGGCTGGTGCGTCATGCACCAAAATCTGCTTAGCTGGAAAGCCTTCGACGAACTCACATGCAAGAAAGCCATACTTGCGGCGGCGGAAGCTCCCGAGGTAAAGGCGGATCTGGTATTTAGATATTCCATATCGCCCGCTGAAAATTCTGCGTACGGCATAGACATGTGCGTGGAGGGCGGAGACGAATACTATTTTGAGGCTCCCGACATGAGCAGGGGCATGGTGGAAAACCTGCTGCTTGCAATAGCCACCGCGCTTATGCTCGGCGCCAAGGAGGAGCAAATACAGTCGCGCATAGAAACCATAAGGCCCCTGCCCATGCGCGGCAGCGTAGTCGAGACGCCGAGGGCAAAGTATTACATAGACTGCTACAACGCCTCTCCGACCTCGATGCGCGACGCGCTCGCCCACTTTGCAAAAATATCGTCGGATTCCCCGAAGAAGCTTTACGTGTTGGGCTCCATGGCCGAACTTGGCCTGGCCACCCACAGGCACCACAAGGAGATAGGCTCTAACATTCCCGCCGACCCCCTTTCGCGCGCGATCCTCGTCGGCGCGAACGCCGAAATATACAAGGCCGGGATGACTGAAAAAGGATGGGCCGAAGAGAATATAGAAGTTTACCCGACGGCGCAGGAGGCGCGGGAAAGCCTCGAAAAATTCGAGGGCGGATTCGTATTTGTAAAGGGAAGCAGAATTTGCGAGCTTGAAAAAGCGCTGCCCGAAGACGTCGTGGAAATTATGGAAAAGCCCGCGGAAATTCCGATGCAGAAAGAGGAGGAAGAACCGGAAGAAATCCAGGAAAATCCCGCTGAGGACGCCCCGAAAGCCGCAGACGAAAGCGAAGAAGAAGAGTTCCAGGAAGAGGAGTTTGACCAGGAAATAATTTCCCGCGAATCGGAAGACGAAAGAGACCTGTAAATGCTGTACTACCTCTCAAATTTTGAAAACATATTCGGGCCGCTTAGGGTGTTCAAATATTTGAGCGTCCGCTGCGGCTTGAGTCTGGCCTTTGCGCTATTGTTCGGGGCGGTAATCGCCCCGCGCATAATAAGGGAGCTTCACGCATTAAAATTTGGACAAAGTTTTAGAACCAGAGAGGAAGTGGGCAAACTCGCCGAACTTCACGCCGGGAAAAAAGGCACGCCCACCATGGGCGGAATCATCATATATGCGGCAGTGATGCTGTCGGTTGTATTGTTTGCCAAGCCCAACACGCTGGTTGTCTCGGCGGTGTTCGTGTATACGGCGCTGACAATGCTCGGGTTCGCCGACGACTATCTAAAAATCGTCAAAAAAAGCAGCAAGGGCGTTTCGGGCAAGGTGAAGCTGGCCGTGCAAATGCTCACCGTTGCCGGATTCGTAGCCATTTTGTATTTCTCAAACTACAAATTTTTGCTCGGCGAATTGTTCGTGCCGTTTATGAAGAGCCCGATTCTGACGGCGATTCCGCTGTGGGCTATGTTTGTGTTTCTCTTTTTTGTAATTGCGGGCTCCAGCAACGCAATCAACCTCACAGACGGCATAGACGGCCTGGCGATAGGCTGCACCATAACGGTGGCGCTTGCGTTTGCGGTTTTCGCATATGTGGCAGGCGACGCCGTTTCGGCAAAATATTTGCTCTTGGAACAAATACCCGGCTGCGGGGAACTAACGGTGGTATGTTGCGCGCTCGTGGGCGCGTCATTGGCCTTCCTGTGGTACAACTGTTACCCCGCCGACGTGTTCATGGGCGACACCGGATCTCTTGCGCTCGGCGGCATGATAGGGGCGCTGGCCTTTCTCACCCAACAGCCCTTCACGCTCGTAATAGTGGGCGGCATTTTCGTAATGGAGGCTCTCTCGGTTATGATACAGGTGGCGTCGTTCAAGGCCACGGGCAAGCGCGTTTTCCTCTGCACGCCGATACACCACCATTTCGAATACAAAAACTGGAAGGAAACAAAAGTGGTAATACGCTTTTGGATAATGTCGCTGCTTTTTGCCATGGCGGGGCTGGCCACGCTAAAACTCAGGTAATATGAACGCCGGATTCGACAGAATAGCAAGTCTCGCCGACGGAAAGCCGGTCGCAATTTTCGGCGCCGGGATAAGCGGAAAATCGGTTGAAAAGCTGCTTGAAAAAATCGGGCTCAAGGGCGAAATTTACGCCCAAGATAGCGGAAATTTATTCGGCGAATCGGCGGCAAAGAGGCATTCTCTGACAGTTTACTCCCCGGCGTTTCGCCCGGACAACCCGTGGCTTGAAACCGCCCGAAAAGGAGGCTGCACGTGCCTGTGCGAACCCGATTTTGCCTGCCTTGCGCACAGCGGAAAGATTATCGCAATAACCGGCACGAACGGAAAGACTACAACTACAAAATTTCTGACAAAAGCCCTAAATGACGCCGGAATTAAGGCCGTGGCGGCGGGAAACGTGGGCACGCCGCTATCGCAAATCTGCGCCGAAGGAGGAAGCTCGGCTACGGCAGTCTGCGAACTGAGCTCGTTCCAAACAATGAGCCTTGAATACCTGAGCCCCGAGGCCCTGCTCTGGACGAATTTTGACGCCGACCATCTCGACTGGCACAAAGACATGCGCGAGTATTTTTGCGCCAAAGTAAATCTGGTAAGGCGCTTAAAGGGCGAAGCCTTTGTGGCGGGCTCAAGCGTCGGATGGTGGGCGCAAAAATTTTCGATACCGCTGCCGGAGTTTACCGTTTTTTTCGACGAGGACAAAAGCTACGAGGCGCCCGAACCGTTTACCAGCGCCATGCAGTCGCGCAATTTCCACGCCGTGCGGCTGCTCTGGGAAAAGCTCGGTCTCGATGACCGCCTGCTTGCAAAGTCTGCCGCGGATTTTAGGCTGCCGCAATTCAGGTTTGCATGCGCGCAAACGGTAGTCGGCGTAAACTTTTACAACGATTCGAAAGCCACGAATGCCCACGCTGCAATAGCGGCCCTGCGGGAATTTCCCGCGGATAAGAGCCTTGTGTGGCTCGGCGGCGGCAAGGACAAACACTGCGGGCTCGAAGAGTTGGCCTGCGAGGTGGAAAAACACTGCAAGAACGCCGTGCTTATCGGCCAAACCGCGCAGGAGTTGCAGAAGATGCTCCGTGCAAAAGGGGTAGAATGCCATATTGAGCCCGATATGCAAAAGGCCGTGAAAAAGTGTTTTGAAGTTGCAAAAAAAGGCGATAGCGTATTGTTTAGTCCTGGTTTTTCAAGCTTTGGAATGTTTTCCGGATACGCCGAACGCGGAAAGAGTTTCGACGAGGCCGTTTTATGTTTGAAGAATTTAAAAAAAGATGAAATATTAAAAGCATAAGATAACAAGAGAGCCAAAATGAAAAAGACATCACTATATCTGACAATTGTAGCAATACATATAGCAATCCCCTGCTTTCTCATAGCGCAGGCCGGTTGCAGCAGCTCGAGCGAAGAGAATCAGACTCCGCCTGAGGCGGCGTCTTCGGTGGAAGAGGTAACGACAATATCGACGGAAGACAAAAACGTCTCGGAACCCAGCGACAACAAGCCGGCCGAAGGCAGCCCGACACTGCGCGCGGAGCCGACAAAACCCACATGGAACATGGCGCCGGTCGTCGAACCGCAGCCCGAACCTTCCCCAAAGGAGGAGGAATTCATCGCGCCCAAGAAGCCAGCCTCAAAAATGATTGCCGATGCCAAGAAGCAGGAAGGCGAAAGCTACTATATAGTAAAGAAGGGCGATTCCATATCAAAAATCGCAGCCGAGCACGGCATTCCGATAAAAGTTCTTTTGGAAAAGAACTCGATAAAGAACGCCAACTCGATACGCATCGGCCAAAAGCTAAAGCTTCCCTCCGGAGCGAAAGTCAGCCATGCCGAGGCCGCGGAACCCGCGCCCACGCAGTCGGGAGAAGAGCTTAGCGTGTACACAGTCCAGCGCGGCGACTCGCTGTCGCTGATATCCATGAGGACGGGTACTACCGTAAAGCAGCTGATGAAGATAAACAACCTCAAGAACGCAAATATCCGCATCGGCCAGAAATTGCACGTAAAGAAGGCCGAAACCGCGGAAAACGCAAATGCTCCCAAAGCGAAAGAATCTGCAAGTTCCGATGAAATAAAACACAAAGTAAAAGCCGGAGAATTTTTGGGCATGATAGCCGCCAAGTATTCGGTCACGGTAGCCGACATTAAGGCGCGCAACAACATAAAAGATCCCAGGAAAATACGCGCCGGGCAAACTTTGATTATTCCCGTAAAGGGCAAGCCGAAAACGCAGGCGCAAGAGGCTCCAAAGCCAAAAGCTCCAGCGGCTACAGCGACAGTGACAGTGTCTAAACCCGAGGCGAAAGCTCCCGCGGCCACTGCGACGGTAACCGCGCCCAAGGCCGAAACTGCGGCTCCGGTAATACTTCCCGAAGCTCCCAAGACGCAGACAGTCCCCGTACAGCCCGACGCCCCGAAGGCCCAGGAAAACGTGCAGGTAATCGAACTCTAACAAAGGAGTGCTAATTCGATGCCCAGAGAAAGAGACAACGGACTCCTTTTGGCGTCTGTGGCTTTGATACTGGCGGTTATGGTTCTCTGCGGCATCGGCTTGGTAATTCTAAACAGCGCGGGGGCGGGCAAGAGCGAACTCCACTCGATTATATTTCAGCAGCTTAAGTTTATGTGCGTGGCCGTTGTGGCTCTCTTTGCGGCCGCGTTCATAAACTTGCAAAAGCTCAAGGAATTTGCCTTTCCAATAGCTGTGATTGCGCTAATTGCCCTGGCGCTTGTTTTGATTCCCGGAGTGGGCAAGGAGGTAAACGGGTCGCGCAGGTGGATAGACTTGGGGATTGCCGCAGTGCAGCCGAGCGATTTTGCCAAAATAGCGCTGGTGGTTGCCATGTCGGCCTTTTTGCACGAAAACCAAAGACACGTGGAAGACTTCTTTACGGGGATTTTCAAACCCTTTGTCATAATAGGCCTGTTTTGCTCCCTGATAATATTTGAGCCCGACTTCGGCACTACGGCCCTTTGCGGGATGGTCGGGGTTTGCATGATGTTTCTGGCCGGCTGCAACAAGAAAATTCTTTTTGGCATTTTATCGGCGGCCATTGCGGCAGGCTCCATACTGGTTTACTTTAACCCGGTGCGACGTGAGAGGGTCCTAGCATTTTTGGACATAGAAAACACGAAGCTTGAGGGCTCGTACCAGCTGTACCAGGCAATACTCGGCTTCGGCGTCGGCGGCGTCGACGGGGCTGGAATCGGGCGCGGGAGGCAACAGCTGTCGTTCCTGCCCGAAGCGCACACCGACTTCATCTTCGCCATAGTCGGCGAGGAGTTGGGAATGGTGTTCACGGTAATAGTGGTGCTGATGTTTGCGGTGGTGTTTTTCGCAACGGTGTGGTCGCTTAGGAGGGCCCAAAATAAATTCGAATTTTTCATGGCCTCTGGGGCTGTTTTCATGATAGTTTTTCAAGCCATTTTTAACCTGTGCGTAGTCACGGGGCTGATGCCCACGAAAGGCATATCGCTGCCGTTTATAAGCTATGGAGGGTCGAATTTGGTGGCGATGTCGGTATTTGTCGGAATAATACTAAACTGTATGAGGAGCTGGAGCAGGCCCGCAAAAATAAGGGTGGTAGAATATGAGTAAATTTATTATTTCATGCGGAGGCACGGGGGGGCATGTCGTTCCCGGGATAGCCATCGGCCAGGCGTTGATTGCCGCCGGGCACGAAGTTACCTTTTCAATTAGCAAGAAGGACGTCGACGCGCGCCTCGTCGAGAAATACAAGGATCTGCATTTCATGAAAATGCCCGGCATAGCCTTCTCGAAAAATCCGCTGCAATTTCTGCGCTTTATAAGGGAATTGATAAGGGCGTTTTTCGACGGCAGGCGCATACTCATAAGCGGCAACTACGACGCCGTCATAAGCTTCGGCGGCTTTAATTCACTGGGCCTCTCGCTGGCTGCAGCGTGGCTTGGCAAGCCGCTTATACTTCACGAGGCAAATAGGCGCACGGGAAAGGCGACGCGTTTTTTGGGGCATTTTGCAAAGCGCGTATACGTTCCGTTTGGAGTGTCTATTCCGAGGCGAAAAATAAACCAAGTAAAGTTTGCCGGATATCCCCTGAGAGAGGAAGTCCGCCAGATAAAAAAAGCGGACGCAAAAAAAATATTCGGCTTCCCGGAATCGGCGAAGATAATATTGGTGCTCGGCGGCAGCCAGGGCGCCCAGGCGCTAAACGACTGGTGCCACGCCAACTTTGAAAATCTCGCGGGCAAGAACTGCGATGTCCTGTGCGTATGCGGCCAGGACAAAAACACGTATGAAGACCGCGAAGTAAAATCTCCTGACGGCCATATGCGCATGATAAAGACCCTCGAGTTTTGCGACAACATGGCCGCGGCGCTCTCTTGCGCGGACCTGGTCATAGCGCGCGCGGGCGCCGGCACCATAGCGGAATTGGCGCGCTGCAAAGTCCCGTCAATACTGGTGCCCTACCCGTACGCCGCCGACAACCACCAGCTAGAAAACGCCAAGTGTTTTGAAAAGCAGGGCTGCTGCGTTGTGGTCGAGCAGAAGTACATGGAAAAGCTCTTCGACGAAGCGGTGTCAATCCTCGAAAATCCGAGGCTTCAGGAGACGATGAAGAAAAACCTCGAGAGGGTCGACGAACAAAACGACTGCTCCAAGATAGTCGAAGACCTAACGCGTTTAACGGCAAAGGAATAGCGCATATGGCGTCCTTTTACATGGGAGGGGTCACCGGCATGGGAATGGCCCCGCTTGCGGCGTTCTTATCCGACACGGGCAACACAGTGCGCGGGTTCGACGACACCCCCGATCCGGAAGTAGCTTCATACTTGGCAAAGCACGGCGTGGAAATAGAGCCCCCGGAAGGCGATCTGCGCGCCTACGATGCAGTGGTCATATCCACCGCCCTAAAAAGGCGCATAGGCGAATTTGTCGAAGCCGGCGCAAAAAGCGTGCAGTTTAGGGGGCAATGCTGGGCGCAAATATGCCGAAAAAGGCGGCTTGCGGCGGTGATAGGCAGCCACGGCAAAAGCACCGTTTCGGCGCTTTGCGCCCATACGATAAACAAGATGAATACCGACGCGGGCTGGCTCGTGGGCGCTTTCCCAAACGGCTTTGAAATGCACAGAAGCTGCGCCGAGGGCCGTTTCTTAATCTCTGAAATAGACGAGAGCGACGGCACGATAGAGGGCTTTGAGCCCGAATATGTCGCCGCCCTAAACGCCGACCTCGACCACACCGACACATACGCGGATTGGAGCGCGTTAAAATGCATGTTCGAGCGCCTCTTTTCGCGGACGAAGAGGGCTGTGTTTTTCCCGGAATCAGACGCCGTCTTAAGTGAGGTTGCCGGCAAGTTTGCAGACAAGGCCAGGCCGCTTAAGATTTCCGACGACTTCAATCGCACAAATAAAATATTTGCGCGCGCGCTGCTGGAGGAAATATTCCATGAGCGCCTTCCCGATGATATTTTTGACGACTTCGGGGGTCTGCGCCGCAGGCAGGAGACGATATACAAAAGCCGAAACTGCACGGTGGTGGCCGACTACGCCCACCACCCAAGCGAGCTGAGGGCATTTTTAAAACTCTTTAACGGCAGATATTTGGACGCGGAGCGCACGGTCGTATTCCAGCCGCACAGATATTCGCGCACAAAATCGTTCGCGAGGGATTTCGCCGAAATACTCGACGGGGCGGCAGACTCGGCGCAGGTGATTCTGGCCCCCGTGTATGCGGCAAGCGAGAGCTTCGATCCATGCGGCACATCGGAAAACATAGCAGGCGCCTGCAAAAATAAATCCATAATACTTGCAAACAGCGGCGAAATTTTCAATATTCTCAGCCGGAGAATGGCAAACGGCGGGAAGTCGGCGATAGCCATCGTGGGAGCCGGCGACATCTACTTTGAAACGAAAAATTTTCTTAAGGATAAAAAATGTCAAAAATAGTTGTTTTTTGCGGTGGAATATCACCCGAGAGCGAAGTTTCAAAAGTCAGCGGCAAATACGTGTTCGAGGCACTGAAGAAACATTTTGACGCGGAGCTTGTCGTTCTGGAGCAAAACCGCATACCTGAGGGGTTAAATCCGAAAGAGTGCGTGATTGTCCCCGCAATGCACGGCGACTACGGCGAAGACGGCACGCTTCAGGCCGAATTGGAGGCCGCGGGTTTTTCCTATGCGGGCTGCCAAAGCCTTTCGAGCAGGGTCTGCATGGTCAAGCCGGCGGCGAAGGCCCTAATGAGGTTCGCGGGGCTTCCCGTGGCAAACTCCGTAGACTTCTGCGCCGACAACAAGCCCGACGCCGAGGCAATCGCGCGCATGTTCAAAAAGGCGGTGATAAAACCGGCCGACAAGGGGAGCAGCGTGGGTCTGGTTGTGGCCAATACCCGGGAGCAGATAAAGGAAGCAATCGACGGAATAAAGGAAGGCTATTGGATAGTTGAGGAGTACGTCAAAGGCAGGGAATTTTCAATGGGGGTAATAGACGGCAAAGCCGCTGGACTGGTGGAAATAATCCCCGAGGGCGGCGTGTACGATTTTAAGCGCAAATACACGGCGGGGGCGACGCGGTATGAATTTCCCGCTAAAGTGCCGCAAGAAACTCTAAAGAAAATGCAAATCGCCGCGGAAAGAGCCTACGAGGTATGCGGCTGCAGGGATTTCGCGAGGGTCGACTTCCTTCTTGAAGACGCCGACGCGGCGAAATTTGTCATACTCGAGCTAAATACGCTGCCTGGCATGACGCCGACGAGCCTGCTGCCAAAAAGCGCCTCGTGTGTGGGTTACACTTTTGAGGATTTATGCGCAAAGATGGTTGAAAACGCCCAAAAGCGCCTCGTAAAATAGCAATATGCCGAAGAAAAACGCAAACAAATCGACGCCCGACTGGCGCGAACTGCTCAACGGCCGAAAATCGAAACCCAAGAGCGTTTCGTGGCGCGCGCGGGCGCGCGTTGTGTTTGTGCGCATTAAATACCTGTTATTGGCCGCCGCCGCGTGCGCCGCGGCGTACGGCATATACTACATGTACGCAAATGCCTTCTTCGACGATTTTTTCGGCGTGGGAAGCAAAAAAATAAGGCACATAGAGTTTAAGACCGACGGCGTCATAACGCCCGGCTGGATTGGCCAATTCGTAAGCCTGCCGGTGGCGACGACACTGTCGGATGTCAACATTTTCGCGGTAAAGAGCATGCTTGAATCTCTCACGCAGGTCAAGTGGGCCCGGGTGGAAAGAATATATCCGGACAAATTGCGCATTGTCATTTCCGAACACGTGCCTATGGCCCGTACGGAAATAAAAATAGACAATAGAAGCGTCTTTTATGCGATATCGCCGGAGGGCGCCTTCTACGAACCAGTGTGCATGAACCCGGATTTTCTGAAAAGGCTCCCGCGGCTGGAGGGCTGCCGCGCGGAATTCGAGGGTCGCCGGCCCAAACCGCTTTCATGCGCAAAGCAGATAAACGAATTTCTGGCGTACACCCAGGCGAAAATGCCCCAGATGAAGTGGACAGACATAGACGTCTCGCAAATAGGCTCGGTTGCGCCCCTGATAAGCGCAATCGACGAAAACGGCATAAAGGTTATATTCGCCCCGAAAGACTACGAAAAGCAGTTCGACAGGCTCGACTACGTCTTGAAATATTCTAAAGAAAACAACTATCTGCAAAACATAAAGCAAATAGACTTATCTTTGAAAGAGAGAGCCGATGTAAAATTGCGGAGCCAGAAGAAATGAGCGAGAGTCAAACAATAGCGGTATTGGAATGGGGGACGTCGAAAGTTAAGGTGGTCATCGCCGAACTCGTCGACGGTAAAAATCTCAACGTAATATCCAAAAGCAGCGTCGATACGCTCATGGCCGTAAAGAAAGGCGACATAATCGATGTGCCCAAGACATACGGCAAAACCCGCGACGCAATTTCGAGCGCCGAGAGCAAGGGCTCGGTAAAGATAAAAACCGTATCTCTTGCAATAAGCGGCACCCACATAAAGGTCTTTAAGAACCTCGGCTCGGCGACGATCTCCAGCCCCGACGGCCTGGTGCGCCCGGAAGACGTGGAGAGGGCAAAAGAAGACGCCAAGCGCAAAATTCTCGAATCCGGGCGGACGTACATTCAGAAGATCTCCTGCGGATTCTACCTCGACGGAAAATTCTGCATAAGCCCTGTGGGCAAGCCGGCCTCAAAAATAGACGCCGAATATCTGATGATACACGGGGAGGATTCGCGAATATTGGAGATGTCCAACATAATCCGAAGCGCCGGCCTTGAATTCGACGACATTATACTTTCGGGAATAGCCTCCGCCATAGCCGTGACATCGCCCCGGCAAAAAACCGACGGCGTTTTGGTGGCCGACATAGGCGCCGGCTCCACCGACTATGCGTGCATAAAAAACGGCAAAGTCGTCTTGGCGGGCATAGTGCCAGTCGGCGGGAACCACGTGACAAACGACATAGCCCTCGGCCTGCGCCTATCGGCAAAAACGGCCGAAAGCGTCAAAATTTCCTGCGGAAAATTAAACCTCAGGGAGGACGAAAAAAACAAGGTCTACTGGGCAATCGGCGACAAGCAAATTGGCGACAAAAAAATTCTGGCCGACTCCGTAAACAAAATAGTCAGATCCCGCGTAATAGAGCTTCTGGAGATTCTCAGGGAGGAGGTTGTCGAGCTGCTCAGCGAGGACGGAATTCAGGAGGTCGTGCTCACGGGGGGAGCGGCAAACACCGAAGGAATATGCGATCTGGCCCGCGATATATTTTCGCGCCCCTGCTCCAAGGGAAAATTTCCCGCCGAACTCCCGCAGCATCTGAGGCTTCAAAGCTGGGCCACTCCGATAGGCGTTCTCGAGCACATCAGAATGCGCGAACAGAAAAAAAGCACGCACAAAAGCGGCCTTTTGGGAACGATTAAAAACATGTTTTTTTAAAGATGAATGTCGAGAGCAAAGTCAGGGTAGTTGGCATTGGGGCCGCTGGGATTAGAATGGCGGAGGCCGTGGAGGCGCTTAAATTGCCGAACGTGCTCACCGTTGCAGTCGACGTCGACGCGGAATGCGCAAAGAACGCCGCAGTCGCAAAAAAACTGCCCATGTTCATGGACGAAACCGCGGGGCGCGGAACGGGCGGCAATACAAAAATAGCAAAAGACGCCGCCGTAAAATATATAAAATACCTCGCGCAGGTAGCCCGCAAAACGCCCGTCCTTGTGCTCTTGGGCGGCCTCGGCGGGGGAACGGCAAGCATTATAGCCCCGGTGATTTTAAAGCTCGTCCAAAAGCAGACAATCGCCATATCGATTTTTGCCATGCCCCTTGATATAGAGGGCAACTCGAGGGCGCTAATCGCCCAAAGAAGCTTCGAATTTATAAAGTCTAAATCCACTGCGGCGGTCGCGCTTGAAAACGACAAAATGCTCTCCGACAACCTCGTCGGCGCGCAGGAGGCGCTTGCAAAGGCCAACGGAAAGGTCGCCGACGTCGTCGATATTATCGCCTCCGGCTTTTCGAGGGGAGCGTTTTTGCAGATCGATGCGGGCGCGTTTGAGTCGATGTTTGAAGGCAGACGCTCGTACGCCGGCTGCTCCAAGGGCGCGGAGGCCCAAATAGACAAAACATTTGACGATATAAAATCATCTCCAATGTTTGATAAGGATATGTCTTCACAAAACATATTGGCGGCTATAAAGTGCCCGAAAGACATGTCCATGGATTCCATAAAGAATGTCTTAAAAACGGCCAGGGACAAATTCAGGGTATCCGATAGAATAATGTTTTGCGTCTGCCCCTCGGAGAGCTCGAAAGAGCTGAAGGTGCTCATACTTTCCACAAAGGCCGAGTCCGCGCAAGGGGCAATGCGGCCGGATTTGCCTTTGTCGGAGGAAGAGCCCGCCCGTTGCGACGCCCGCCAAAGCGCGCCGTCGGCCCCCGCTGAAAAGGCACAAAATGCCGCCCCAAAAGCCGCGGCAGATATCTCAGATGATAACAATAATAGCATTTTCCAAAGCCAGGCAATTCAAGAAAAAGAGCGCCAAATATCTTCCTTGGAAAACGCCGGCGGAACCGATGGCACAGACGACAATGCCCGCGCTGCGCCACTGCCCCGGCCGCCTGCCGACAAGCCTGTAGAAATGCCCACTGCCTCGGACGGCGACGTCTACGATGATATGCCCGCCCAGACGGGCGAGGCGCTCGTTCCCGAAGATGCCCCCATACAGTCAAAAGTGGACGCCCCCGTGGAGGTCGCGCCAAAGCCCCACGAAAAGAAACGGCACACCCAAAAAGAGCAAATGGTTCTAAACCTCGACGAGCGCGGACTGTTTGAAAACACGCCGCCAAACGAACGAAAGGGCGTCGATTTGGACGTGCCCACATTCAAACGGGAAAAAATTAAAATAACACTGCTGTAACCCGAACAAAAAGCGCCGAATATCGGCGTTTTTTGTTTACTGCGTCAACGCGCGAAAGAGAAACATTAGCGGAAAAAAAAAGAATTCTTTTTTTTGGGCGCGCGCATGTCGTCTTGGCGAAGCCTCGATATGCGAAAAAAGGAACGCTAAAAAAGAAAAGCGCTATTCAAAATCAAGGAAAGAGACTGTGTGATGTTGATGCTCAGCGACAATAACAATTAATCCTCATTTCCCACGCGCGATAGGGCTTTTTAAACGGCGAACGCCAGTTGGCCTTAAAGACATTCGCGCATATTTATTAAAATGGGAAAACAAAAAAAACTACTACTGTTTATCAGTTTAACTTGTGACATAATAATGTGGACAAGTTTATTTGCAGCCGCCTACCCTAAACTTTTTTCACCCCCCCAAAAAAAAAGAAGAATTTTCCATCCACAGAATTTTAATGCGCCTTTGCCAGTTGGCCGTTTCCGCCAATTAACCTATCAATAACGCTAAAAAAAATACTGACGGAGAAATAAGAGAAAAAAATCTCCGCCACAGGCATAAAAAAAGCGCGGACAAATGTCCGCGCCTATTTTTCGACGTGTTAAAACTACTTGGAGAGTCTTTCCAGAAGAGCCTCGCGCTCGATCTTCAGAGCGTGGGGAAGCTGTTCGTAAAGCTCTTCCTTCAACGGCTGGGCCGACACAGTCTCGGCGTCGTAGCTCATCAATTCATTGAAGGTGTCTTTCGAGTAGTCCATGCCGTCCCAATCGAGGTCGTCGTATTCGGGGACAAAGCCGATAGCCGTTTCCTTGGCCTTGGCCTCTCCGTTCTGGCGGTTGACAATCCAGGCCAAAACGCGCGCATTCGCGCCGAATCCGGGCCACATAAAGTTGCCTTCGGCGTCGCGGCGGAACCAGTTTACATGGTAGAAACGCGGAGTCTGGCTCAGGCCCTTGCCCATTTTTACCAAGTGGCCGAGGTAATGGGCCATATTGTAGCCTGCGAAGGGCAACATAGCCATCGGGTCGGAACGAAGTTCGCCCTGCTTGCCTTCCGCAGCAGCAGTTCTCTCGGAACCCATCATTGCCCCAAGATATACGCCGTGCGTCCAATTGAAAGACTCGTAAACCAGCGGAATGCCCTTCGGGCGGCGTCCGCCAATGACGATTGCCGAAATCGGAACGCCCTCAAGCTTCTCGGCATTCTCGTCGAGGCACGGGCAGTTGACGATAGGAGCGGCAAAACGGCTGTTGGGATGGGCGGCCGGAGTGCCCGATTCGGGCGTCCAATCGTTTCCATGCCAGTCGATCAGGTGCGCCGGCGGCTCTTTTGTCATGCCTTCCCACCACACGTCGCCGTCGTCCGTCAAGGCGACGTTCGTAAAGATGGTGTTCTTCGAGCAGGAGAGCATCGCATTGGGATTTGTCTTCATGCTCGTTCCCGGAGCAACGCCAAAGAAGCCGTTCTCGGGGTTGATTGCATAAAGCCTGCCGTCCGGGCCGGGCTTGATCCATGCGATGTCGTCGCCAACGCACGTAATCTTCCAGCCCTTATCCTGCAATTCCTTAGGAGCAATCAGCATTGCAAAATTCGTCTTGCCGCAAGCCGACGGGAACGCGCCGGTTACGTAGCTCTTTCTGCCCTTGGGGTCTCTCACGCCCAAGATGAGCATGTGCTCGGCCATCCAGCCTTCGTCTCTGCCCATGACAGAAGCTATGCGCAAAGAGAAGCACTTTTTGCCCAACAGAGCGTTGCCGCCGTATCCGGAACCAAAGCTGATGATCTCGCGCGTTTCCGGGAAGTGCGTGATATACGTATTCTCCGGATTGCAGGGCCAAGCCACGTCGTCCTCGGGCGAGTTGATGGGCTTTCCGACCGAGTGCAAGCACGGAATGAACTTGCCGTTTTCGCCCAAAACGTCGAGAACCTTCGGCGAGACGCGCGCCATAATGCGCATGCTCACAACAACGTAGGGCGAGTCTGTAATTTCAACGCCAATCTGGGAGATGGGGCCGCCAATGGGACCCATGCTGAAAGGTATTACGTACATCGTACGGCCCTTCATGCAACCCTTGAATAGCCCCATGAGCTTCTCTTTCATTTCCTTGGGGTCCATCCAGTTGTTCGTCGGACCGGCTTCCTGCTGCGTCTTCGAGCATATAAACGTGCGCGATTCTACACGCGCTACGTCGCGCGGGTCGGAGCGGAAGTAGTAACAACCGGGGCGTTTCTGCTGATTGAGCTTGATGCAGGCCTTCTTGGCAATCATTGCCTCGTAAAGCTCGTTGGCCTCTTCCTGAGAACCGTCGCACCAAACCACGTTGGTCGGGGTCGTAAGTTTTGCAACTTTGTCAACCCATTCCACCAACGCCTTATTTTTTACTGTTTTAGGATCTATCATTTTCTTCTCCTTGATTATTAACAAAGGATTCTTTTATAAAAAACCTTGTCTTTTTTACACTCTCGAACCCCCAATTCAACTATTTTTTTTATTTCTGCGCCTTTTTTAGCCCTTTTACTACAAATTTGTGCACTTTCTTTGTTTTCGTCATTTGCAAATTATTATGAACGACGTTTTCAAAAAAAAATGCCCGAAACTTTTGAGTTCTCAATTTTAAGCGGCAAAATTATCCAACCCCTTTTTGGAAGAATCTCACATTCTTTAGCGCGGCAGGTTAGCACAGCAGGCAAAAAAATCTGCCAAATTACTAATATTAGCAGACAATACGCCCCCCCACGCAAACGCGCCTTTTGCCCGTAACGGGCTTTTGCCTTACGCGCCCAAATAAAAAGCCCGATTTATTAAGCAAGTAGTAATTTTTGGGTTCTCTCAAATATGAGGGATAGTCTACACGCCTTAATCGGCCCATATTAGCCACCGTAAAAGCTGGTGAGCTGCCCCATTATGTACAAAAAATCTGATATCGCCGCTTTTGTCTAAAAAATTGCCATTTTTTTGTGCGTGCGTTAGGGAGTATGTGTGTGTGCGGGAATGGAAAAAAAGATAAAAAAGTCGGGAAGAAGGCAAGATTGGGTAAAAGACAAGGGCGTACGAAAAAAAAGTGAAAAAAGACGAGAGAAAAACATAAGCGCAAAAAAGGGGAAAATTTTTTTTGGGGGGAAGAGAGAGGGGAGGAAGAGAGGGAAAAAACTTGATAACGATCTACCTAAAATCAAGTTGCGGCCATATGGCACGCTTTGCGCAAAATCGGCGCGAACACACCGCGCGCGGAGATAGAGACGCGCATATGAAACGAGGCGTCACTTTAAATGTGCCTGCCTCTCCGGGGAGTTGATCTCTTTGTCGGCTGTTTTGCCGACGATCTTTTTTGCCAAAATCCACACAAAGACCAAAGCCGCGCCGAAGAAGGCGTATCCGATGGCCTCGTGGTAGAAGTAGTAGTACTTCTCGCCAAAGAGTCTCCACGCGCCAATTATGCAGACGATTCTAAGCGTATTGGCGGCAAAGCCCACAAGTAGGGCAAATGCGACGGGTAAAAGCCTCCGCCACCATTTTCCCGGCAAAAAAATTGCAATGAGGATGGACATTATAAGGCACGCCGAAATTATCCCAAAGCCGTTGCACTCGGTGGCCACAAGGAAAGCCTTTCCATCGACGTTCAAAGCTATTTGCGGAAGCTCGCCGCGGTAAAATATCATAGAGACCTTAGCCCCGGACATTGCTATTAGGTTTCCCGCCGCCCTGCCCGCCCATATTCGCAGCGGCAGATCGGCAAACTGAAAGAACAGCGATATTACCGAAAACGACGCAAAGCCCCCTGAAAGCGCGTAAACAAACCGCTTCGACTCGAAAAACACAAAGCCCGCCGCCGCCACAAAGAAGCCGAAGCCCAAGAACGCAAGCACCGTATACGCAAGCCACGCGGCTTCCACGGGCACAAAACATGCAAAGAAGCTGAAATTCGGCCGAATCGCAAAATTTGCCAAAAACAGCGTCGATATGCTCAGGGCCAGAGCCACAAAAGCGGAAGTCGAAAACTCCGGCCGGCGCGGCTTGATGCCGCCCTCGATTGCAAAGAGCAGGCATACCGTCACTAAAATCACGACAGCGTCGCGCAGCTGCGGGCTCGAAACAAGCCCCTCCACGAGAAAATAAACAACGGGGCTTGCCGCCACAAACGCGCAAACAAGAGCCACATATTCAAAAAGTCTCGAATTTTTATTCGCCATGCACTATTTTTGTCGGCAACACATTCTTCGTTTTTAATCGGATAGAATACAGTACGTAGCCGGTCAATACAAAATTATTTTTGGTATTCTTAAACGCGCATACGCCGCATGCTAGCAAGAGCGCTTTAGCCCGTGACGGCGATCCACCCGGCCAGACATGCCCGCAGTGTAGCCCACTTGCAAGCAGTGCTTTAGGCTATAGAGGCCTTTCAAGACAACAAGTTGAAAATTAAATAGTTCCAAATCGGGATATCGATATGATTTAGATAAAAACAATCGGTGCTGAACATGCGAAATGGCGCCGCATAAAAATATGTTGACGAAAAATAAAAGTATTATATTAGTAGGCGTTTTCTAAAATTTGTTTGGAAATGTTGATACAAGTTTTAAAATCGAAAATACTTAGAGCTAAAGCCACCGACGTCAGAGTCGATTACGAAGGCTCGCTGGCCATAGACGAGGAGCTTATGGACAAAGTAGGCATGTTGCCCTACGAAAAAATTCTCGTGGGCAACATAAATAACGGCAAACGCTTCGAGACGTACGCCATTCCGGCGCCGAGAGGCAGCAAGACCTTTTCAATAAGGGGAGCCGCCGCGCATCTGGGCGCTCCGGGAGACTTGTTGGTGATTATGTCTTTCGGGTATGTCGAACTCGCGGAGGCAAAGGATGTCAAACCAAAGACAATCACCCTTGCCGACGACAACACAAAAATTGTTAAGTCTTTGAATGTAATTTCATAAAAAAATATCGCTGCGACAAAACCGCGGCGATTGGCGTTTTTAAACCACAACTACAAAACTAAGATAATTAATAATATGGCATACAAATTATTCATACCCGGCCCGATTAACGTTTCGGAAAAGACATACAAGGCTATGGCAGCCCCTATAATGGGACACAGAATGAAGGAATTTTCCGACCTGTTTGCGTCGGTGGAACCCAGGCTTCAGCAGCTATTCTACACAAAAGACCCCGTATTTTTGAGCACGAGCTCGTCGTGGGGAATCATGGAAGGGGCAATAAGGAACGTCACGAAGAAGGCGGTTCTCAACTGCGGCAACGGGTCGTTTTCCGACAAGTGGTTTGACGTATCTAAGCGCTGCGGCAAAAACGCCGAATTTCTCCAGTTTGAATGGGGCAAACCCGTAGATCCGGAAGCCGTCGACAAGGCGCTCTCAACCGGCAAGTTCGACTCCATAACAATTATCCACAACGAGACCTCGACGGGAACGATGTCGGACATAGCCGCGCTAATGCAGGTTGTAAGGAAGTATCCGGAAGTCGTCTCGATAATAGACACGGTCAGCTCGTTCTCGGCGCTGCCCATAAAGAAGGACGAACTTGGAATCGACGTCATGGTCACGGGCTCGCAAAAGGCCCTCGCCTGCCCGCCCGGACTTTCCCTCCTCTCAGTCTCCGACAAGGCGATGAAGAGAGCCGCCGAGGTGGAGGGTCGCGGATATTATTTCGATTTCCTCGAATTTAAAAAATTCTACGACAAGAACCAGACTCCGTCGACGCCCGTAATCAGCCTGATTATGGCCCTCGACAGCAAGCTCGACGATATTTTTGCAGAGGGCTTTGAAAACCGCTACGCGCGCCACCAGAAAAACAACCAGCTGGTGCGCCAGTGGGGCTACAACCACGGCTTCAAGCTTTTCCCCGAGGAAAAATACGGTTCCGTGACGCTCAACTGCTTTGAAAACACCATAGGCGTCGACATAGCAGGCGTCATAGCCGAGTTGAAAAAGCGCTACAGCATGGCCTTCGACGGCGGGTACGGCAAGCTCAAGGGCAAGACCTTCCGCATTTCAAACATGGGCGACGAAACTCCCCAGACCATGCAGGAACTGCTCGACAACATAGACTCGATACTTCCCGAGTTTAAAAAATAGCCTAAATATCGAAAAATCGTTGCGGGCGCGAAACTGCGCGCGCAACGATTTTGTCTGTTTGCATTGTAAAAGTTTAACGCGCGAGAGAAGGCAGATGAAGAAACTTATAATAGCTGAAAAACCGTCGGTCGCCGCGGATTTGGCGAGGGTTCTTGGCAAGGCCAAGAAGCACGACGACTATTACGAAAACGACCAGTATGTTATAGCCTCGGCATTGGGCCATCTCGTCGAGCTCTTCAAACCCGACGACATCGACAAGAAATTTTCGCGCTGGTCTCTTGCGGCGTTGCCCATAATACCCACCAAGTTCGGCCTAAAGCCCATAGAAAAGACAAAGGCAAAGCTTGCATCGCTAAAGAAGCTCATGTCGCGAAAGGATATCGACGGGCTTATAAACGCATGCGATGCCGGCCGCGAGGGCGAGCTGATATTTACGTACATCTACGAGATAACCAAGTGCAAGCTCCCGTATCAAAGGCTGTGGGTTTCATCCATGACGCCCTCCTCGATTCTGGAGGCCTTCAATAATTTAAAGACGCAACAGCAAATGGCCTGGCTGCAGGACGCCGCGCGCTGCAGGAGCGAGTCCGACTGGCTCGTAGGCATGAACGGCACGAGGGCGCTGACTATAAAGATGGGCACCCGCGGCAAGGACGCCACAAGCGTCGGCCGCGTCCAGACCCCGACGCTGGCCATGATTGTCGAGCGCGAGAGGGAAATACAAAAATTCAAGCCGGAAGAATACTGGCGGATAACGGCCAAGTTCAAGGTGGAAAGCGGCGAATACGAGGGAGTCTACCAAAAGCCCGATTTTAAGCAGTCGGAAAAGGCGCCCAACGACAAGGCCGACAGGATATGGGAACACCCGCAAGGCGCGCGAATTCTCGAGGAAATCCGCGAGGCAGGCTGCGGGGTGGCCACCGACAAGAAGACGCTTTCAAAACAGGCCGCCCCGAGGCTATTCGACCTTACATCCCTTCAGCGCGAAGCCAACAACAAACATTCTTTCCCCGCGAATAAGACGCTCTCGCTTGCGCAGGCGCTGTACGAAAAACACAAGCTAATCACCTACCCGAGGACCGATTCGCGGGCCCTTCCCGACGACTACCGCGGCGTAGCAACGCGCACTCTGTCCGACCTCAAGGGGGAATACGAGCAGTTTGCAAAGAAGGCTCTCGATGAAAAGTACGTATCGAAAGCCGGCAAGAGAATTTTCGACTCGAAGCAGGTAAGCGACCACTTTGCTCTAATACCAACCGGCGTTGCGCCGCAAAAGCTCACCGAAGACGAGCGCAAAATATACGACATGATAACGCGCCGCTTCATAGCCGCATTTTACCCCGAGGCGCAATTCGACGTCACGCAACGCACGACGCTCGTGGGCGCGCACGCCTTTAAAAGCGAAGGGAAAGTCATGCGCAGCCCCGGCTGGATGGACGTCTACAATAAGGACGCCGACGACAAGGCCTCTCTGCCACCGCTATCGGGCAAAAGTGAAAAAGCCCAGATGACCGACTCGGCCATGACGCGCGACAAGACCAAGCCTCCGGCCCGCTACACTGAAGCGACGCTGCTTTCGGCCATGGAGGGCGCCGGAAAGCTGCTCGACGACGAGGAGTTGGCCGGCGCCATGAAGGAAAAGGGCTTGGGAACACCGGCCACGCGCGCTACGATAATAGAGAACCTCATATCGCACAAGTTTGTGGAGCGCCAAAAGCGCGAGCTGATTCCGACGCCGAAAGCCGACAGGCTTGTTACGTTTTTGAAAGTTCTCGGCATCGACTCTCTAATAAGCCCGGCAATGACGGGCGAATGGGAATATAAGCTGCGCCAAATTGAAAAGAACCAGCTGACTCGAAAAGAGTTCATGAAGGCCATAGACGCCATGACGAAAGACCTCATCGACAAAACGAAGAACTTCAAGGAGGAAAATCTCGAAACGCGCGAGTCGGAATTAAAGAGCCCCATAGACGGCTCCCCACTGATGGAAACGTTCCGCTCGTACAAGTCAAAAGACGGAAAATTCGTAATATACAAGACGATAGGCAACAGAAAGATGTCGTCTGAAGAAATAGCCGAGCTGCTCGAAAAGAAAACGCTCGGCCCCCTTGACGGATTCCGCAGCAAGCTTAACAAGCCCTATTCGGCGAGGCTTTATCTTGACGAAAATTTCGCCGTAAAGTTCGACTTTGGGAAGGCTCGCCAAGAATCCGCCGTCGACATATCCGACGCCCCCGTTGTGGCGGACTGCCCGATGTGCGCAATGAAGCTCTGCAAATGTAAAGGGGCAAAACTTGTTGATACGGGAACCTCCTATGTGTGCGTATGCCCCGACGACAAGGATAAGAAGTGCTCTTTCCGCCTCAGCAAGACGATGCTTACGCATAAGATAACAATCGACGAGATAAACAGCCTTTGCACGCTCGGCAAAACGCCCGTCATAGACGACTTTGTATCGAGCAAGACGCACAAGAAATTCTCGGCGTCGCTTATTCTCGACCAAAGGCGCGGAATAGCCTTCGAGTTTGCAAAGCGCACCGCAGGTACAAAAAAAACCGCCGCCAAAGACGGAAAAACCGAAAATCCCGAAAAGCAATCCCCCAAGCAATAGCGGATTTTTGCACAGCGGCACACACCGCCTGCGCCGACGCTCCGCAACTCAATCGGAACGCCCGAGAAAATCGGGCGTTTTTTAGTGTTCGCAGAATCTGAATTTCGGCGTTATCACAACCGACTCCGGCCCGCGTTTGCGCAAACCCGAATTGCCGAAGGAATTTAAAAGCAAATCAACGGCAAGTTTTCCGGTATCGGCTCTGTTTGAAACGCCGAGCCCGAAAGGATTTTCAAAGAGAACGCCGTCGCCGTGAAAAAGCGCAACGCGCCTCCCCTCGAGCGTAGCCGACTCGACAATCTCGCGCGAAACCGCCGCAGAATACGAAAACGCCGCCGAAAGCCTCATTTTCATACAGTAATAATTTAAAACTTGCAAATTTTTGCACTGCAAGAAATAAAACGTTCAACGGGTTTTCAAACAAATTTCTTATAATTCTTGAGATTTTCCCGAATCGGCGGTTTACTACCGAACAGACCAATCCGAGCCTGCAAAATAACCGAGCTCAAATCCTGATATGAAATATTTATTTTTTGCAATTTTAACTTTTCTTGCATTGCCTGCTTTCTCCGAAACGGCACAGATAAGAATCTCTAAAACCGACGGCGGCGCGACAGTCGAAAACGCCGAACTCAAAAAATGTCCGACGGCGCGTTCCGCCTGCGCATTCGCGCAAGGGACATTCCGCAAAATGCAAACACGCTCGAAGTGCGCTACCGGCACGCCGGCGCAAACAGGGGCGACGACGGCTACTGGATTGCCCCAGACGGCGTCTTCGGCAGGTTCGACACTCCCGACGGCGTATACATTGCAAAGCCGGTAATGCCGCTCTTCGGAATGAAAAACCCGACCCAAAATTCGCGGCAATAGTAAAGAGCCTGCAATACGAATTCCTGCCGATAGTCGAGGCAAAAGACGGCAAATTCTGTATTTTCCGCGCTTTGAAATCAGGAAAATGCACTTTGCCCCGTACGAAGACATAGTGATTGATTTCTACAATCTGCCGCGGGAGGCGACCTACGTCGATATGGCGAAAATCTACCGCCGCTGGCAGCTCGGGCGCGGCGAAGTCAGACCGCTGAAGGCGCGCATAAAGACAAACAAACACCTCGAGTACGCCTGCAAGTCAGTCTTCGTGAAAATCTCAATTGCGACAAAATACAACAAGGACAAAATCGAGCACCAGACCCCAGACAACGATCCTCCGCTGCACATCTTCTGCACGTTCGACACGTCCATGGAGATTATGCGCAACCTCAAGGCGGCGGGAATAGACAACGTGCAAATCTGCTACACGGGCTGGATTACAAAGGGGCACGACGGCCGCGCCCTGCAATTCTTCCCCGTGGAGGAGGCGGTCGGCGGAGAGGAGAAAATGAGGAAAGCCGTAGCTTTGGGAAAATCGCTCGGCTATCAAATGACATGCCACACCGCCTACACGGGCGCGTTCACAATATCGAACAGATGGGGCCCCGAATACATTGCAAAAATGCCCGACGGGGCTCTGTGGAAAAAATCCATTTGGTCGGGCGGGCGTTCCTACCAGCCGTGCATGCGGCGTGTGCTCGAACTCTTTGTGGAGGAGGACTACAAACGCATCAGGGACATCGGAATAGAGGGGCTCTTCCACCTCGACGTAAATTCCGCAATCCGCCCGCCGTTCTGCTGCGACCCGAAACACCCGCAGACGCGCAGACAGGGCGCGGAGGCCATGAATGCAATTGAGGAAATGTCGCACAAGTATTTCGGCGGGCAAGGCTCGGAGGCCGGCTTCGACCACGTTGCGCGCACGCTCGACTTCGCCCTCTACACGTCCGCGTTTTACACGTTCCCGTCGAAGTCGCCGCTGGTTTAGGGGCGCGTGCCGCTCTGGCAGATTGTCTACCACGGAATAATTCTGAGCAACCCGTTCCACAAAACAATGTACAGCATATACGCAAAAGACGAAAGCGACCGCATTGAAGGCAGGCTGCAAACCGCCGAATACGGCGGGCGCCCCGTCGTCTACGCGGGCGCGAAGAAACTCTCCGACGTTGCCCCGCTTAAAAAGGCGTACGACGAATTTTCGCGGGAGTCCTATCTGCAGCTCGAGTTTATCGACGACCATAGAGAGATAGCCCCGAACGTCTTTCTCGCAAAATATTCAAACTCAGACGAAACCATAACAAACTACTCCGACAATCATTTCAAATATAAAACAACAATAATCCCCTCCAAAAACTACAGAGTAATAAAAAACAACTCGAAATAACAAAAAAAACGCCGGCAATGCCTGCTGGCGCTTTTCGTTTTGTATTTGCGGGACGCGGAATTTTACTCGGCCTTGAACACAATGGCGGGCGCGGAAATGTCGCCCTTCGGCTGTCCGGAACAAAGCCTGCTCGCAACGCTTCCGAAGATTGTAAGGGTGCCGCCGGAATAGGCACAGTCGGCGGTGATGTCAACGGGAGTATCTGACATCAAATCCTGCGCAAGAACAAGCTTCGGCTTGGCGGACATTTTGAACGATACACTCTCGAAATCGCCGAACAAGCCGACTTTTTTGCCCGAAATATCTTCGTCTACGCTAAGGGAAATTTTGGGCGTATAAACCCCGCGCGCGTCGCTTACGCGCGGAAGAAACGCAACGGCAACCGCGCCGTCGGGGCTTTTGCTCGCGGCGACAAAGGGCAGGTCGGCGTCGGATTTAACGGCGGAAACCACGCGCGGCAATTTTATGTTTCTTGCAACGACCGCAGGGGCGGACTGGTAGAGTTTTCGCCCCCAAGCCTCCCTCCACCAAGTTTGACCGTCACTGAATGTCCAGCTGTCTTCAAGGCGCTTTTCGGAAACCCGCGTTTTGGAATTCTTTGCTGAAAACGCGGGAGCTATGCGCTGCCATCTTACTGCGCGAACAACCTCGGCACACTTTTTGTCCAAGAGCAAAATGTGCGGCGTCGGGAAATTCCAGCGGTTCGAGCGCATAATTCCGTATGCGCAACCCAATCCCGCACCGAGGTAGACGTCGTCTTCGATATTCAAAAGACCGTCCGAACCGATTTTCTCCGCCGCAGTCAAGTAGTAGCAAATTCTGTCGAGAGTGGAGACCGTAGTAAAGGGCGCGATGGTGTCGTAGACGCGCGTGTAGTCGCTAAATTTCAGAAGACTGCCGATTCTCCCGAGCGTGTCGGCGTCGGTGTCTGCAAAGCGCCCGCTCCCGACGAAACGGTTGTTGCGTTTGTCGAACGAAAGCGAATTTACGGGATAGCGCGGAATGCTGTGCTCAATCAAAAGCTCGGGATAAAGCTCGCGCCCCAAGTCCGTGAGCATTTTTCTGAAGTCAACGTCGAGACAGCGATACCCCCAGTCAACCTTCCAATACTTTACGCCCGCCTCTTTCGACCACAACACGCGCGTTTTCCAGTAGCTGCGAACCTGCTCGCGCGTCAATTTTTCGCCGGGGAACGAGCGCGCGCACTGGGCGGCAATCCAAAGCCCCGCGCCCTTCCAGCCGCGCGACTTTACTTCGTCGTTGAGTTTTTTGAGCCTCTGTGCGGGATTCGCATCGGCAAATGACGGAAATTTTTTGCCGTCGAGAACCACCGAACCGAAGAGGTAAATTTCGCTTTTTCTGTCGATAAACGGCTTTACGTCCCAGCCGTCGTCGAAGAGGAAGAACATATCGCCGCGTATTTGCGGCCAGTCGTCAATCCAGCCGCCGTCGGAAAAGACCGTTTTTTCGTTTATGTTTTCGCGCGCAAGCGAAGCGCCCTGGTCGCCGGCAAACATTATTTTGTCGACGCCGCCGTCCGCGGATTTCTTTGCGGAGAGCGAACGGTTCTGCGTCGCCCAAGTGCACCACGCCGTAGGCGATATTCCCGATTCCGCCGGCACGAGCGATTCGCGCGTCGCGGCGGAATCCGCCCGAGTCAAACCGCCCGAGCAGCCGCAAAGCGCCGCCGAAACGGCAATATTAAACAATATTTTTTTCAATCTATTTTTGGTAATCATCATATATAGTTATTGTTGAAATTAGTTTTATTTGCGCGCGGCAAACACCGCAAAACCGAGATATTCATAGCGGATTTGAACGCTTTTAAAGCCCGCGTCGCAAAGCCGTTTTTTTCCGCTCCGCTACTGTTGCATGCTTGTCGAGAGCAAGGCGTCCGCGGGCGGCGGCAGACCGAGCGCAGAAAGCGCCGCGCCGTAGAAATCGTCGAAGCGCGGAATAATAAAGCGCCGCTGAAAATCGTACACGGCGGATATTTTTGAAAACCGACCGCGAACCGAATTTCCTACCGCAATCCATAATATAAAATGTAGAGTATTAAATTTTGGCAAAATGCAATAAAAATTATTCCCCGTAGCAGGCGGTGTTTTTCTTGTCTTCGCTGACAGAAACGCGCACGACCCATGCGCGGCCGTTTGTGTTTTCGCGCACGAGGGCGTCGAAAACGCCGAAAAAGTGGCGCGCTAGCCCCTCGCACGAGCACTCTTTTACAAAGCGCGCATTCCACGCCTCGGGGGCGGCTTCAATCAGTTTTTTTGCAAGCGGATCTGATTCCGAAAACACGCACGCATGGTCGAGATTCTCGTCAATCCATTTTTTTATGAACTTCACCTTGCCGAAGTCCACTACGAAACCGTTCTCGTCGGTTTGGCTGCAGGCAAATGTCACGGAAATATCCCAGTTGTGCCCGTGCACGTAGGCGCAATGCCCGTCGTGGAGATATTGCCTATGGGCAAACGGTATGTCGAAATACGTCTTTTTACACGTCAGCATTTGCAGAGCCTTTCGAAGAATTTTTTATAGTAGTTGCGGGCTTTTTCAATCAGGGAAATCGAAAAACTTTCATTGGGGGCATGAATGTTGTCGGCTGGGCCAAACAAGCCAAGCATTATGCTGTCAAGGCCGGTGTATTTTTTTATGTCGGCTATAAGCGGAATGCTGGCGCCCTCCCTCAAAAACAGGGGCTTGCAGCCAAAACTCGACTCGACGCACTCCTCAAGGGCCGCAAAAGCCTTTTCAAGCTTGCGCGAACGCGCATCGGATCCGAATTCGCGCGGATTGACAAAGTAGCCGTCGCCCGCGGAATCGTACTCTATAAACTCCACATCGACCTGTTCCGGAGTGCGTTCTCTTACGGCCTGTTTTACGAGCTCCAAAATCTTTGCCGTCTGCTGCGGTGGAACGGTGCGAATGCAAACCTTGAAGAAACATTCCGAGGCGATTACAGATTTTGAGCCCTCGCCCTGGTATCCGCCGCCTACTCCCGTAAACTCGAGGGTTGGCAGAACCTTGCCCGCGATAATCGGATCGACATTCCCCTGGCGGTAAAGCCCCTTGAGGCCAAGCAGGCCTCTGACGGCCTCTGCCGTAAACGGCGAGCGCTTTATCTGTTCCCTCTCCCAATCCTGAATTTCAGATATGCCGTCGTAAAAATGAGGCACATTTACAAACCCGTCGCAGGAATGCAAAGAGGCCATGACCTCGGCCATTGCCTGAATCGGGTTGTAGACCATTCCGCCGAACATTCCGGAGTGTACGTCGGTCTTTGGGCCTTTGAATACAGCATCAAAAGAGACGGTCCCGCGCAGCCCGGTGGTGACTACGATTTGATTTTCCGACGGGCTTGAAGTGTCGCTTAAGACGATAAAATCATATGAAGAAATCAGGTCGGGATGGCTTTTGATAAATTCCGACATGCTCGGGCTGCCCACCTCCTCCTCGCCTTCAACCATTATCCCAAAGTCGATGGGTGCGTCAGGGTGGGCCTCCAGAAAGTCGGCAATTCCGGCAAGCAGGCAAGTAAAGGGGCCCTTGTTGTCGGCCGTTCCGCGCCCGTAAATTCTGCCGTCTAAAACTTGCGGGGAGAACGGGTCGCTCTTCCACTTGTTTAGAGGGTCGACCGGCTGGACATCGTAGTGCCCGTAGCAAAGTATCCTAAAGAGCGGTTTTTTCGCGCAGTTGCGCTGCGCGAAAACAATTGGGTGCAGCGGCGTCTTCTCTATCTTGCTGTCGAAGCCCAGTTCCCGAAATTTGTCGGAGAGAACCCGCGCGCATCTCTCAACGTCGCCTGAATGAGCCGATTGGGCTGAGATGCTCGGTATGCCGACGAGCTCCTTAATAAACGATACTGCGTCAAATTTCATCATAGAATCCTTTTGTAAACCATGTAGAACACGACCGCCTGCGCCGCAATAAAAACCGCGCACAAAACCGCGCTTTGTTTTGCCGGTTTCCCAAAGGCGTACCTAACCGACATCAAACTTAGCGCCAAGATGGCGCAGACGGAAATCTGCTGCGCCTGGTCGGAAAGCTTTACAAGTACGGGCAACACCCAAATTGCGCTGCCGGTTACAAGCGCGAATGTGTAGGAGCGCTCAAACATTCCACCCTTGTCCATAAAGGCCGTCGCCAGAAAAAGAGCCGTCCCGCACATTACGGCGGCCACATACGCGCACGACAAATGCCCGCAAAGCCTCAAAGACGAATAAAAGGGTATTAAATCCATGATACAACCCGCTCTCAAAGAAGAAAAAAAAGCCTTGTTTTTCAACAAGGCCTCTTTCAACTTATTGGTAATTTTTAAGGTTGTTGACTATGGCCTTGAATAGCTTCTGGCAAAGCATCAAATCGTCCTCGCCGTAACTGAGGGTTATAGATACGAACCCATTCCCCTCGTCCTTAAGGTCTACGACCATCTGAATATCGCGCTTGGCCCTGGCATATATGAGCCACTGGCCCGACTTTGGAATCTGCCCGCAACGGAAAAAGCCCAAATCGCGCTCGAGAGCGATATTCGTGGCTTTAAAGACATTTGAAAGCGAAGCCTTAACGCGGCCCTGAAACTCATGGGTAATGTCATCATAGGTAGCCATCGGGCTTTCGGGGGAATCCACGAGAACCTTAGTCACGCAGGAACACATCAAAACCGAAGCCGACGCAATAAGTAAGCAGAAGATTTTTTTCATACGGCTTGATTCTCATAATTTCCATGAATTTTGCAACAATTTTTTGATTTCGGGATCCTCAATCAGCCCCAAAAATCCCAATAAAAGAAGCTATTTCGGCCCACTGAAAGCCACTGTCATTCAGCGGGGGAAAGTCTGTAAAAAACGCCTTCGAGAGCCCGGATATATTTATTTTGCCTTTTTGCGCGCAGATGTCTTTAATGGCGCACATGCAAAATAAAAGCAAAGAGCCCGTTTTAATCTTGGCCTCCGCCTCGCCGCGCAGAAGCCAACTGTTAAGGCAGGCAGGCATAGCATTTGAGGCAATCCCCTCAAGGGCTGAAGAAATAGTGGAAGACGATCCCGAGGACATGGTGCTAAGAAACGCCAAACTCAAGGCCGAAAGCGTGGCACTTGCCCACCCGCAGCGCCTGGTGCTAGGTTCCGACACCACCGTAGCCCTCGGGCGCCGCACATTCGGCAAGCCTAAAGACCTCGGGCAGGCAAGGCAAATGCTCGGAGAGCTCTCCGGGAAAACGCATACCGTCTACACTGCCGTAGCCCTCGTAAAAAGCACGCCATCGGGTCTCGAGAGCTCGAGCGGCATCTGCGCGTCAAAAGTATCGTTTAAAAAGCTCGACACTGCCGCCATAGACAAGTATCTCGAAAAAGTAAACGTCCTCGACAAGGCCGGGGCGTACGCCGCCCAGGAATGCGCTGATATGATAATAGAAAAAATAGAGGGGCCCTTTGACAATGTCATGGGATTGCCGATTTCCACAGTAAAAGAACTGCTAAAAAACACTAATTTCCAATAGGGCAAATGCAAAAAGCGCAACCAAAAGCGTACTCTTTAGGCTCTCCCGCCGAGGATTTTTTCGGGAGCGCGGTGGCGCTTATTTTGGCGTTGTTGCTCCACGTTGCCATATACGAGGTTCTCCCTGAGAAATTTTCATGGGCGAAAATACCCAAGGAGCAAACCTCTATAGAAATCTTGCCGCTAAACCTAAAGCCCAAGACGCCTGATTTCATCGAGGCAAACCCCTACGCCAACGATCTCAAACCCGAAAAGCCCGCTCCGGTATCGTTCAAAAACCAGCGCGCGGCGGACGAAATTCCCGACAGGACGTCCGACTCGAACAGACCTTTTGTAAAGGGGGAAGACAAGCGCTACAAGAAGATAGTATCAGGAACTGCGCAAGAGCAGGACAGGCTCGATCCGTCGAAAGTCCTCGATGTTCTCAGGCGTCCGCTAACTCCGCAGTCAATGGCCGACGTAATGCAACAAAACGACGCCAAAGAGCAACAAGAGGCCCCCCGCCCCGCTCGGCAAGCCGCCAATTCCCCCGCCCCGATGAAACAAAGCGCAAAAACACCCGCGCAAATGCAAAAAGCCGCAGCGCAAAAAAGCCCCGTAGAGCAGACAGAGGCGCAAAACCAGCCGGATAAAACAAAAACGGAATCGGCGCTCAACCCCGACAGGATAGACAAAATAGTCGCAAATGACGATCCGCAGGCAATCGCCATTCCGCAGCTTAAGCCGCGCCAAAATATCTCGACAAACGACACCCCCGCGACACTTCTAACGCCCCAAAAAACAATACTCCCCGAAATATCGCCCGCCGCCCCTGCCGGAGGGTCGCAAGCGGCGGCCATAGCCGAAAATCCGGCGCTGCCCGCGCCGCGAAAGCGCCCGCAGCTTAGCATGCGCATTCCTCCGGGACCTTTGGCCGACAACAATAGAGCCGCGTCGCGGGCGGGCATTGTGGCGGTTGACTCGCGTTTTAGCGAATTCGGGGCCTACCAGCAAAGAATGATAGAGGCCATATCAAGGCAGTGGAATCTGCTGGGGTCGCGCTACGACTTGTCGTCGGCCTACGGCACGCAGGTTCTCATAGAATTTTGGCTCGATACGGAGGGGCAACTGTCGAATCTGCAAGTATTGTTTAGCACATCGACCCAAACAGGCGCGGGGCTTTGCCAACAGGCCATTTTATCGACTGCGCCGTACGGGGTATGGACGCAAGAAATGGTAAACACCCTGGGCTCTCTTCCGCAGAGAGTGCGGATAAATTTCCTGTATAGATGACATGGACTTCATAAGCACAATACCGCTTGCAAACGGATGCTCCGTCATAGCCTCTAACGACTGCGGCTTAATAGCAATCAATAAAAAAGCCGGGCGCGCCTCGCACCCCAACGGCCCGCGCCCCGAGAGGCCGGCAATGGTAATGGCCGCGTACAATTTTGACAGGGAATATTTCAGCTGGATTGACGACGGGGGAATAAAGCGCAGGCTTTACCTGATAAACAGGCTCGACGCTCCGACCTCTGGCGTAATACTTGCAAGCTCCACAGACGAGGCCGCCGCGGCGGCAAAGGCCCAGTTTAGAAACAAGGCTGTTGAAAAGACATACGCGGCCATAATACTGGGCAAACTCAGGCCCGAACGCGGGCTATGGACCGACAGAATAAGCACGTCGAGAATTGGCGGCAGGCTGAGGTCGAGGGCCGGCGGGCCGGCCGCGCATGCGGCCGCCACAAGCTACGAGGTCGAAGAATTCGGACAAAACGGCGCGAATCTGACGTTTGTAAAGCTATCGCCCAAGACGGGGCTTACGCACCAACTGCGCCTGCAGTGCGCCCTGAGGCGCCACCCGATATTAGGCGACGCCACATACGGAGACTTTGCCGCGAACAAACGCTTCAGGGCGTTGTCGAAAATAGACAGGCTATTTCTGCACTGTCTGAGGACGTCGCTGACCATTGAGCTTGACGGCAAAAGCGTGGAATTCTCCGCCGAGGCGCCGTTGCCGGAAAGCTTCGGCGCGGCCATTAACGGGGCAAAATTTTAGCAGCAGCACTTATTATGAACTTTGCAATAAAATCATTCTACGATATTCCCTCTTACAAGAAGGCTCTCAAATGGGGCTTTCTTAGGTCGACGCTCTATTTTTTGTTTCTGTGCGTTTTGTTTGCCGCATCGGCTTTTGTCACAATTTACGCTCCAATCCGCACGGGATATTCGGAAAACATAGACGGCCTAAAAGATGCTCTCTCCCGCGTAAAAATTGCCGGGGGCAAAATACAGGCCTACAAAGGCCCCCAAATACAGATAAAAGACGCCCAAGGCAATATGTACGGGTTAATATCCGAAACATTCATAGATGCTACAAAGACGAAGGGGTTGATATTTTCCATAGAAGGCACCCGGCTTAGCATGTACCAGGGCTCGCAGGAAATGTCTTTAGACCTCTCCCAGATGCAATACGGCGGGGTGGAAAATCTCGCACAGACGCTGCCGCCGTGGAACACGGTGCGCTTTGTCGTAATGCCTGCAATGACCTTTGCCGCGGCGCTGAGCGTCAATTTTTGGAACATGCTCACCACTGGAATGCTTATTCTTATAATCGACATTCCAAGGAGGCTGCTGAGAATGTCGAGGTGCATCAAACTTGCGATGCTATCAAGCACGCCCGCGCTGGCGTTAAACTTGTTGTACGCCCTGGCATTCGGACAGTTTCTGCCAAATTTTGCAATTCTTACGGTGAGCGCGGGCATGGCCTATTTCGTGTATGTGAAGATAGGCAAAACGGCTTTGCCCGAGAGGAAATAGCACATACAAAAAGCTTGCAAACGGCGGCATGTTGCCAATTATTTAGCGCTTAAAAAATTGGTATGAACACTGCAAAGAAAGAGTCTGTTCAACAGTCCGAACAAGTCCACCACCCGCTTTCGCATTACGACGAAGGCTTCAAGGTCACGCCCGAATACAAAAAATCCATGCCGGATGTTCAAAACGCCGACAGGAAGCAGATAAAGGGCGCAAACGTGCCGATTATGCAGGTGGGCATGCACAATTTCAAGCTGCCGCTAAAATTCATGAGGGGCGACTGCCAGGTTTGCACGCTGGAGGCCTCCGTGACGGCGACGGTGTCGCTGGCGGCCGACTGCAAGGGTATAAACATGTCGAGAATCATGCAGGTTTTCTACTTGTTTGAGGACAGGATTTTCACTCCCGATACGCTGCGCGAAATATTGGCGAAAATGAAAGAGCAGCTAAAGACCTCCAGGGCGCGGCTTAGAATATCGTTTGAATACCCGATACGCCAGTCGAGCCTGCGCAGCGGCCACTCGGCGTGGCAGTATTACAGCTGCACGTACGAGGGGCTAATGGACGATCTCGACATATTCAGGAAGATAATACATTTCGACTTCGTGTATTCGTCGGCATGCCCGTGCTCGGCCGAGTTGAGCGAGCACGCCCGCTATACGCGCGACGTATACTGCGTGCCGCACTCCCAGCGCAGCCGCGCGCGCGTTAGCGCAGAGATAGAGGACAGCGCCCACGTGAGCATAGAGGACATGCACGCCCACTGCCTCGCCGCGCTCAAGACGGAGACGCAGACCATGGTCAAGCGCGAGGACGAACAGGCCTTTGCCGAGCTAAACGGAGCCTACGCGAAATTCATAGAAGACGCCGCGCGCCTGCTCTACAGCGAATTCAATGCCGACGCTCGAATAAAGGACTTTGAAATAGCCTGCATCCATTTGGAAAGCCTGCATTCGCACGACGCCGTAAGCGTAATTTGCAAAGGGCGCCCCGGCGGGTTCACTGCGGATTTTTCCGACTTTGGCGATCTCGTTTGCTAAACTGGCGGCGCGGCATTTGTCCGGCGCAAAAAAAATAATTGTAAAAGGGCCAAAGTGGTTTCTAATTGACTGCGCATAAATAGGAAGAGAAGAAAATGACACCACCCGACAACAGAATAACAGGCAAAAAGATCAATTTCATGGCAACGTGCCTGTGCGACGCCATATTTGCCGACGCCGCAGAGTGCTCGGTGCAGATATTAAAGAAATTTGGCTGCGATATTATTTTCCCCGAGGGTCAGACATGTTGCGGCCAACCCGCCTTCAACAGCGGGGATTTCGAGTCTGCCAGAAAAGTGATTATGCACACCATAGACGCCTTTGGCGGCAACGACTACCCCGTAGTTGTTCCAAGCGGCTCGTGCGCTGCGATGCTTTTTGACAGCGCCCTCATAGCCTTTAAAGACGCCGACAAGCCCGTATTCGAAAAAGTGGCGCATTTTGCGCGCAGGGTTTGGGAACTGAACGATTTTCTCGTGAACGCCCTCGGGGTTGAAAAGATCGGCGGCAAGCTAAAGGCGCGGATCGCCGTGCACAACTCATGCCACACTAAGAACACGGGAACGCCCGAGGCCATGAAAAAGCTGCTCGAGTCCATAGACGGAGTCGAGCTTGCGCAGTACAACGCAGACGGTTGCTGCGGCTTTGGAGGCACGTTTTCGGTGGTATTTCCGCAGCTGTCGGAGGAGGTCGGCATAAAGAAGGTGGATAACATACTCGCCTGCAAGCCCGATATAATAACCGCCGCAGACACTTCATGCCTGTTGCACCAGTACGGAATAGCCAAAAGGCGCGGCTTGGAATATCCGGCAAAGCACGTCTGCCAGGTGTACGTCGAAGCCATGAAAAACGGAGGATTACTATAATGAGCGTCCAACCGATAGACCAGTTCTGCAAGGAGCTAAAACCCGAGATAAAGGAGGCCTTGACCAAGGCCAGCATAGGCAGCACGGTGGCGCGCCAACAGTCTCTCGACCAGGCGTATCCGGAACCGGGCAAAGCCCTACATTTGCGCGAGCTTGCAAACGCCATAAAGTCTGTAAATTTGGCCGACAATCTGGAAAAGGCCGTTTCTTCGCTCGAACGCAACAACGTAAAGGTTCTCTTTGCAAAAGACGCCGACGAGGCGCGCAAGATTATTCTGGATATAATCAAGAAGAAAAACGCAAAGAACGTCGTCAAGGTAAAGAGCATGACGACTGAGGAGATAGAGCTGAATGCGTTTTTGGGCAAGCACGGCATAAACGCCGTCGAGACGGACCTCGGAGAGCTAATAATCCAAATAGACCACGAGCGCCCCTCGCACATAGTCAAGCCGGCCATTCACAGGAAGCGCGACGACATAGCCGCATCTTTTCAAAAGCACGGCATAGCCGACTACGACGAAGAGCCGACCCACATCACCTTAAACGCCAGAAAGTATCTTAGAAAAAAATATTTTGAAGCCGAGGTTGTAATAAGCGGAGCCAACTATGTACTGGCCAAGGAAGGCGCGATAGTGCTTGCCACTAACGAGGGCAACGCCCGTTTCTCAATGGCCGGGGCGAAAACGCACATTGCAATTGCTGGGTTTGAAAAGGTGATACCGTCGGCGCGGGAACTTTCTGTTTTCCTAAATTTGTTGGGCAGGAGCGCCACGGGACAGCACACCACCGTATATACCGACTTTGTCGCGGGCCCCGGGAAGGCTAAGAACAGCCCCGAGGAAATGTACCTGATTTTCATGGACAACGGCCGTAGCGATATTCTCGCCAGCCGTTTTGCCGAGATACTAAAGTGCTTGAGGTGCGGCGCCTGCATGAACAGGTGCCCGGTTTTTAGGCTCGTTGGCGGACACGCCTATCGGGCGGTTTATCCGGGGCCTTTGGGTATAGTGTTGTCGCCGCTGTTGGCGGGCGAAGAGTTTTGCAAGTATGCCGACCTGCCCAAGGCGTGCTCTCTGTGCGGGGGCTGCGCGGAAGTTTGCCCCGCCAAGATTCCCCTGCCCAGCCTCATAGTGCAGATGCGCGACGAGGCAAAGCGCAGGCACTGCAAAATTCCCAACGATGTAGGCTTCAAGGCGTGGAGCTTTATCGCGACAACGCCGCGGCTATGGAAATTCGGTATTCCGTTTAACAGGCTGGCAAATTATCTGCCGATAGACAAACTCAGATTCGGCACGCTCGGACGCTGGCTGAAAGCAAGAAAGCTCCCGAAGTTTAAGGGCGGCGAATTTAGAAAGTGGTTTAAGAAAAATGGATAAGAAGGCCTTTATCGACACAGTCAGGCGCGCGCAGAAGAAATCCTCGCCCCTGCCCCAGTTTACCGCCGAAGACGTCGTTTCTACGACAGCCATTAGCGGCACTCCCATGGAAGCCTTCAAGAGAAACTTTAAGGCAAACCACGGCGAGGTGTTTGAAGACGCAGCGGCTTTGGTTGAACGCCTTAGGCAGCTCGGCTGCAAGAAGGGCGTCGCCGACGAAAAGCTTATCGACACGCTCGGGCTTGAAAAAGAGTTTGAGCTCTCGAGGAAATTCGACATCGAAAATCCCGACCAATACGATTTCGGCATTAGTAACGGCTCTTTCGTCATAGCCGAAGACGGCACTATTGCAATGAAGGACTGCGACATCGCAGACAGAATGGTCTCTATAGCCCCGTGGGTTCACATTGCGGTGGTGAAAAAAGAAAATATTTTTACAACCATCGGCGAAGGGCTCGAAAAGATTCTTGAGAATACCCCGTATACGATTCTTGTGGCGGGCCCCTCAAAGACTACCGACGTTGAAGGCGTGCTGGTGGAGGGCGTCCACGGCCCGGGCAAGCAGATATGCTTTTTCATCTAACTTTCCCAGGCGGGTCGATATTTCGATCCGCTTTTTTTCTTGGTTTTCTATGCGGATTTGACGAAAAGAACGCGCACTAAAAAATGGGAACGGAAAGCTGATGTCTGCGGGAAGGCGAAACATTTTGAGCTCTTTATAAGTGGAGCACTCTTTATAAGCCGACATTTTAAGTGCGCCTCTTGAATGCTCTCTGCGCGGGTGTTATTTTTTTGCAAAACGGGCAAATCTCGAGTCTGTAAAGCGGAAAGAGTCGCGTTTTTGGGGATCATGAAAGAGAAAAGTGGAAGAAAAAAAATACGCCCTGAAAGAGGGAACAAAAAGAGAAAAAAATCCGCAAAAAAAAGCGGCGGTTGAAAAACCGCCGTTTTTAAGCGAGCAATTACCTTAGTCGGTTATACGCGCACACGAGCGCATCGAGCGCCGCATGCTCTATATTTGAATTTAACCCAACGCCCCATACGCGGTGGCCGTCTACGCGCGATTCCAGGCAGATATAGGCCGCCGAATTTGTTGCGGAACCCGAACCGATTGCGTGGGAGCAGTAATCGACGAGCTTAAAGTCCTTCAGGCCGGCCTTTTCAAGCGCATTGACAAAAGCGTTGACGGGGCCGTTTCCGACGGCGGATATTTCGATTTCTTCGCCATTTTTAAGGAGCTTTGCAATAATTTTCACCTCGCGGGAATCCTCCGGGCCGTAAGTTGAAACCGAATAGGAAACCAGGCGCAAGGGAGATGTCTTATCGACAAACTCGGCCTTGAAGAGCTTGTATATTTCCTCGGGCGAGAGCTCTTTTCCCTCTTTGTCGGCGTCGGAATTGATGAAGTCGCCCACCTCCTGGTGCATGGCCTTGGGCAAATCCAGCCCGTATTTATCGGCCAACACATAGGCTACGCCGCCTTTGCCGCTCTGCGAATTTATGCGGATAATGGCCTCGTAGGAACAGCCTATGTCGGTGGGGTCTATCATGAGGTACGGAACCTCCCAGCGCGATATATGCTGGCGCTTGCGCAGGTCCATGCCCTTCTTTATGGCGTCTTGGTGGGAACCGCTAAAGGCCGTAAAGACGAGATCGCCTGCGTAGGGATGGCGCGGGGGAACCTGCATCTTTGTGCATTCCTCGTAAACCTTTCTAATTGCCGGCAAATCCGAAAAGTCCAATCCCGACTCAACACCTTCGGCATGCATGTTCAGCGCGACAGTCACTATGTCGACATTGCCCGTGCGCTCGCCGTTGCCAAAGAGAGTGCCCTCGACCCTGTCGGCGCCAGCCATTATGCCAAGCTCCGTAGAAGCCACGCCCGTCCCCCTGTCGTTGTGGGAATGCAGACTTATCTCGACACAGTCGCGCTGCGATATGTGCGTGCTAATCCATTCTATCTGGTCGGCATAGACGTTCGGGGGATTGTACTGCACCGTCTCCGGCAGATTGACAATCATCTTATTATCCGGCGTCGGCTTCCATATTGATTTAACCTCCTCGCATATTTCAAGGGCAAACTCCAGCTCTGTGTCGCTAAAACTCTCCGGCGAATACTCGAGGCGGATTTTAGTCCCGTTTTGCTCGGCCTCGGCGGCCATGTCGCGCACGAGCTTTACGCCGTCTTTTGCAATCTCGATGATCTCTTTTGCTGATTTGTTGAAAGTGACCTTCCTCTGCAACGGCGACGTGCTGTTGTACAAGTGGACTATGGCCGTCTTGCAGCCGCGCAGACTCTCGAACGTCTTCTTTATCAGATGCTGGCGCGCCTGTGTAAGCACCTGCACTGTGACGTCGTCGGGCACGAGCCCGTCGTCGACGAGGCGGCGCAGAAAGTTGAATTCGGTTTCGCTCGCAGCCGGAAACCCGACTTCGATTTCCTTAAAGCCTATCTTCAACAGAGTCTTATAAAGCCTTATTTTTTCATCGACGCTCATGGGGACGGCCAACGCCTGGTTGCCGTCGCGTAAGTCTACGCTGCACCAAATGGGCGGGCGGTCTATGTGCTTGTTCGGCCATTGCCTGTTTGGCAGGTCTATGACCGCGCGCCTGTAATATTTGCCTGTAAAATCTTTCATATAAAATCCCTTCGGTTCTGTTAAAAAAAAGCACGATTTACATTTTAACGTGAAATCGTGCCCTGCTTAAACGCTAAAAATTTTCAGTTCGATTCCACATCAACATCCGCCCACTTCGCAACGAAGTCGGAGTGCAAGAAGAAAAATGTGGGCTAAAATTTTCATGCGCAAACTATTCGCGAACGAGCATGCTCTTGGCCGCAAAGATCTTGTCGCTTACGCCCTGCTTGCGCGCGCGTTGGCGCAGGCGCAGAGCCTGAAGCTTGATAAAGCCGGTGGCGTCGTCCTGGTTGTATTCGCTCTTGACACCCTCCATGCTTGCGATGTTCGCATCGTAGAGGCTCAACGGGCTCTTTCTGCCGACGCATGTGAGGTTGCCCTTGTAAAGCTTGATGCGGACCGTGCCGGTGACGGTGTCCTGGCTCTTGTCGATAAACGCCTGCAGCGCCTCGCGCTCGGGAGCGTACCAGAAACCGTTGTAAATCAACTCGGCATATTTGGGTATGAGAGAATCGCGCAGATGCATCAGTTCCCTGTCCATCGTAAGCGTTTCCATATTGCGGTGGGCAAATTCCAAAATAGTCCCGCCCGGAGTCTCATAAACGCCGCGGCTTTTCATGCCCACAAAACGATTCTCAACTATGTCGACTCTGCCTATGCCGTTTTCGCCGCCGATTTTATTGAGCCTCATAAGAACTTCGGAGGGCTTCATGCGAACGCCGTCTATGGCCACACAATCGCCGTTTTCAAACTCGAGCTCCAGATACGTCGGCTTGTCGGGAGCGTCCTCGGGAGCGACGGTCGTCTTGAACATATCCTTGTTTTCGGGCACCGTCGGGTCGAACCACGGATCTTCGAGAATGCCGGCCTCGTACGATATGTGGAGCATGTTTCTGTCCATAGAGTACGGTTTCTTGGCCGAAGCCTGAACGTTGATGTTGTGTTTGCGGCAGTACTCTATCATTTCACTGCGGCCCGGGAATGCTTCGCGGAAGTCGGCCATTCTCCAAGGCGATATTATCTGAAGGTCGGGAGCCAGCGCACCGTAGGAAATTTCGAAGCGGCACTGGTCGTTTCCCTTGCCCGTCGCCCCGTGCGCGACTGCGTCGGCTTTTTCCTTGCGCGCAATCTCAACCTGCACCTTGGCAATGAGCGGGCGCGCTATCGACGTTCCCAAATAATACTGACCCTCGTAAATGGCGTTTGCCCGAATCATCGGATATATGAAGTCCGAGACAAATTCGTCTTTAAGGTCGACCGTATAGTGCGCGGAAGCGCCCGTGGCTTTCGCCTTCTGAGCCAGCCCCGAAAGCTCTTCGCCCTGACCGACGTCGGCGGCGAACGTGATCACTTCAGCATTGAAGCGATCCTTAATCCACTTTACGATAACCGAGGTGTCCAAGCCACCCGAATATGCTAATACTACTTTCATTTTATTCCCTTAAAAGTTTGATAAATACTACTTCTAAGCCTTTTTTTCCCCTTGTAAAGCTTTACTTGCCAAGCTGCCTGTTTTTCTTCACGAGGTAGCTTACTATGGCCTTCTGGACGTGCAGGCGGTTCTCCGCCTGGTCGAAGACTATGCTGCGCGGGCTATCAAGCACCTCCTGGGAGACCTCTTCGCCGGCGTGGGCAGGCAAACAGTGCATGAAGTACGCACCCCTGTCGGCGACTTTAAAGAGATCCATATTTACCTGGTACGGCGACATAGTCTTAATGCGCTGGGCCTTTTCCTCCTCTTTGCCCATGCTCACCCACACGTCGGTGTATAGCACGTTGGCCCCGCGCGCCGCCTCGATGGGATCCGACGTAAACGACCATGTCGGCGTCAAATTAACCTCGCTGAAGAGCTCGTCCAAAATGGGCGCAGGCCTAAACTCTTCGGGGCCGCAAAGGACGACCTCCACCCCGAACATGGCTCCGGCAAGCGCCAGCGAGTAGGCCATGTTGCACGCCGTGTCTCCGTAAAAGACAAATTTTTTGCCCTTTATCGATTCCGGATTGGCCTTGCCCTGGCTGAAGAATTCAGTCATGGTAAACATGTCGGTATAGCTCTGGCAGGGATGCAAAAGATCCGTGAGGGCGTTGACAACCGGTATCCCGGAATATTTGGCGAACTTCTCAACAATATCCTGCCCGAAAGTCCTAATGACAAGGCCGTGGAGGAAACGCCCCATTATGCGCGCCGTATCTTCTATAGTCTCGCCGCGGGATATCTGCAGGTCGTCCGCATACATTACCATCGGGTGGCCGCCGAGCTCGTAAAGACCCGCCTCGAAAGACAAGCGCGTGCGCGTGCTTTTTTTGTAAAATAGAACGCCCCAGCTCTGGGAGTTCAGAACATCTATTATGCCGGCCGAGCGCGTGGCCTTGTAGCGCGCGGCAAGTTCGAATATTTCCGCGGCTTCGAGCGGAGTAAAATCGGTGTCTTTTAAGAATGAACGTACCATCTTTATTACAATTTTTCCAATGTTGATTCGAAAATTTTAAGCGCCTTGTTTACATCTGCGGCCTTTATGTTAAGCGGCGGCAAAAAGCGCAATCCGTTGGCCCCGGAGGGAATGAGAATAAGGCCGTTTTCCCTGAGCTTTGCGCAAACCTCGGTATTTTTATACTCCGGCTTGAATATAGCCGCCCTCATAAGGCCGAGCCCGCGTTCGCACTCCAACTTGTCGGGATATTTTTTCACCAAGGCCCGCAGCCCACGGGACAGAAGCGCGCCCATGCTCGAGGCATTGGCCTCGAGTTTTTTGGAGTCGACTTCCGCTATCGTGGCCAGGGCGACCGCGCACGCCAGGGGATTTCCCCCGAACGTAGTCCCGTGCGTCCCGGGCGTAAAAACGTCTTGATAGGGCTTGGCCAGCCATACCGCCCCGATTGGAAACGAACCTCCAAGACCCTTGGCCATGGAAACGCCGTCGGGCTTTACGCCGTATTTCTGGCAAGCCAAGAATTTCCCAGAGCGCGCGAAACCGCACTGGACTTCGTCAAAGAGCAGCATCGCGTTGTACTTGTCGGCAAGCGCCCTGAGGCCTTTCAAAAATTCCTTTGTCGCGGGCGTGACGCCGCTCTCGCCCTGGACGGGCTCGACAAGTATAGCTGCAACGTCGTCGCCCATGAGCTTTGCAAAACTTTCAAGATTGTTAAACTCCCCGTACGAGAAGCCCTGCAAAAGCGGTTCAAAGCCGTGCTGTATCTTGTACTGGGCCGTAGCGGCGACGGCTCCGAGCGTCCTGCCGTGAAAACCGTTAATTGCAGTTATAATGCGGCTCTTTGCCCCCTCTTTGCCGCTGACCGACAACCCGCGCAGGCGCGCGGCCTTGATAAGGGCCTCGTTGGCCTCCGTGCCCGAATTGCACATCATCACCTTGCCCGGACCTATCCGCTGCACCAGCGCCTGGCAAAGATCGGCATTGGGCTTTGTCAGATACAGATTGCTGCAGTGCGATATTTTCGCCGCCTGCCCCGCCAGCGCCTTAAGCCAGCGCGCATTGGCGTGCCCCAGGCTGGCGACGGCTATCCCCGCGCCGAAATCGAGGTATTTTCTGCCTTTTTCGTCGAAAATATAGCAGCCCTTGCCCGATTCCACAACGAAGTCTCTCTCGCCGAAATTGGGCATGGCGTACTTTTTTGCTTTCTCTACGGTTGTCATTTTAAGATAGATTTTGTTACTTTTTAATATCGGCCTTTTCCCCGACTATTTCCGTGCCGATACCCTGGTCTGTAAAAATCTCGAGCAGGAGGCTGTGGGGCATATATCCGTCTATGAAGTGGATTCTGTGAACGCCGTTTTCGATTGCGCGCACGCCGCTGTCGACTTTGGGAATCATGCCCCCGCCTATTACGCCCGAAGCCTTCAGAGCCGGAACTTCCGCGACCTTCAGGTGGGGTATGAGACTTGCGCGGTTCTTGGGATCCCGCATGAGGCCGGGAACATCGCACAGGAAGACCAGGCGCCGCGCCTTCAAAGCGCCCGCCGCCGCGCTCGCTGCGACATCGGCATTGGTATTGTAAGGGTGGGCGTCGTCCTCTCCGATTGCAATGGGAGATATAACGGGCGTCTTGCCGGCTGCAAGCAGAGCCAAAATTTTCGAGGAATCAAACGAGGTCACCTCGCCGACATACCCGATATCCGAAGCGTTGCCCTCGGCGTCGGTGCTGAAATGCTTTTTGCACTTAAAGACATCGTTGCCGCGCACGGAAACGGCCGCGCAGCCCTGGTCGGAGAGCATCTTGCAAATTTCTGCGTTCACTTCGTTGTTGAGGACGTCCTCGACAATCTTGACGGTTTTCCCGTCCGTGACCCTCATTCCGTTTTTAAATTCGGGTTTGAGCCCGCTTTTTGCCATGGCTCTGCTTATCGCCTTGCCGCCCCCGTGGACTACGACAACGTTTATGCCGACGGCCGCCAGGAACGCTATATCCCTTGCAACACGCGCCCTTATGTCCGGATTCGGATCGTCCATAAACGCCCCGCCGTATTTAACCACAAACACCGAGTTCCTGAAGCGCCGCACATACGGAAGCGCCTCGGTGAGCACATCGGCCTTTCTCGTTATTTCTTCAAGATTCATTTCGCGCAGGGCCCTATTCGCCCTTGTTAAAATTGACGTACCCCTCGGTGAGGTCCGAGGCCAAAATCGTCTCTTCGGCCTGCCCGAGATTTAGGTTTAAGTTTATTGTGAAAGTCTTTTTCGAGACGGCCTTTTTCCAAAGCGGCTTGTTTTCGGCGACGGGCTGCCCGGCTTTCAAAACGGGGATTCCGTCGTAATCGAGGTCTATCTTCTCGAGCTTTATACCCGTGCGCGCGTACCCGGCCGAATCGGTTATTCTCCCCCAGTTGGGATCCTCCCCGAACCAGGACGATTTCACCAGCAGAGAGTTCCCTATGCTGCGGCAAATTTTTTCAGCCTGCCCTTCAGTCTTGGCCCCGCAAACGTGGACCTCCACCACCTTCGTAATCTTCTCGCCGTCGCCTACAATCTTTCGCGCCAGAGCCTTTGAAACTTCGAGCAAACCTTTGCGGAAAGCCATTATCGAGTCGGCGTCGCTCTCCAAAATCTCAACTTTGCTCGAGCCGTTGCACATGCACAAAACGGTATCGTTTGTGCTCATGTCTCCGTCGACGGTTATCCTGTTGAAGGATTTGTTAGCGGCAAACTTTAGGCACTCTTTGAGCAGGCTCTGGGAAATCACGGCGTCGCAAACTATGAACGCCAGCATCGTGGCCATATTCGGCTCTATCATGCCCGCGCCTTTGGCCATGCCGGCTAGCCTTATCTTCTTTCCGTTGAACTCGACGTCGACCTGCACCGTTTTCGGGCGCGTATCGCTTGTCATTATGGCCCGCGCGGCCGCAGATGCGCTCTCGGCAGAATCCGAAAGGCTACCGAGCGCCCCCTCAATGCCCTTAAAGAGCTTGTCCATCGGCATAAATTCGCCGATTCTGCCGGTGGAGCACACCAAAACCTGCTTGGCCTCAACGCCGAGCTTTTCGGCGAGAAATTCGCAGGTGCGGCGGGCGTCTTCCATGCCGCGATCCCCCGTGCACGCATTGGCGTTTCCGCTGTTTGCGACTATCGCGCGAACCTTCGTCGTGCGGTCGAGATTGGCTATGTCTGTGAGAACCGGCGCGGCTTTCACGTCGTTTGTGGTGAACACGCCGGCCGCCGTAGCCAGATTGTCGGAAACTATTACGGCCGTATCAAGGCGGTCAAAATCGTTCTTGTTTCTGATGTCGCAGGCGGCAGCCCCCGCGCGGAAGCCCTTTACTACAGTAATCCCGGCGACATCTTCAACTACGTCTATCTTATAATTTTTTTCCATGTTTTATAATCTAAATTATTATAGCAGGCCCGCCGTTTCGTCGAAGCCCAGCATTAAATTCATTATTTGGACGGCCTGGCCGCTGGCGCCCTTGACTATGTTGTCTATCACGCTGCATATGACCAGGTTTTTCGTACGCGGATCGTACACGGCAGACATGTCGCAGCGGTTTGTACCGCATACGTGCAGCGTGTCGGGGAACCGCCCGCTCTTAAGAATTTTTACAAACGGCCTTCCCCCGTAGTATTTTTGCCAAATATCGTATATTTTATCCACCCCATCGTACTTTGCCGGAATTGTGATTGTGGTGGAAATTCCGCGCGTCATTGGCGCCAAGTGCGGGTTAAACTGCACGACGACAGTGCGCCCGGCAGCTATGGAAAGCTCCTCCTCTATCTCCGAATTGTGCCGGTGCTTCGGCAAGCCGTAGGCCTTGGCGCTCTCGTTGCGCTCGCTATACGCATAGGCCAAGTCGCTCTTTTTCCCGGCGCCGGATACGCCGCTGTAGCTGTCTATTACTATGTGCTCCAGGCCGACTGCCCCTTCCCTCATGAGGGGAATCAACGGCAGCAAAATGCTCGTCGGATAACAGCCGGCGCAGGCTATGAGCTTGTCTTCACCAGATACGGGGAAAAGTTCCGCAATGACGTATTTGCCGAGTTTTAAAAGCTCGGGCGCCTTGTGATCCTCTTTGTAATACTCTTTGTATATGTCGAGCGAATGCAGGCGGAAGTCGGCGGATAAGTCGATCACCTTCTTGCCCGCCGCTATAAGCGCGCGCGCGTACTCTGCCGCCGCCCCGTGCGGCAAAGCCAAAAACCATACGGATATATCCTGCATGGCCGCAACCGACTCCGGCGTAGACTGCTCAAACTTGAACCCCTCGGGCAGAAGGTGCGTAAGCGACGGCATAGCCTCGGCCACGGGCGTGCCCGCCAGGCTCCTCGATGTAACGCAGCCAAGCTCCACATTCGGGTGGCGCGCTATCAGTTTTACAATTTCGACGCCCGCATATCCGGAAGCGCCAACTATGCCTATTTTAGTTTTCATTTTATGTAAAAATTTTGTCGTTATTCCGGGCAAACCGCAGACGAGCCAGCCATAGTTGCGCCGCAAAAAAAGAGAGTCCATTTTACGGCCCGACAGCCGCGCAAATCAAGCTTATTTGGCGCAGTCTTGCGCTCGGCGAACCGCCGCGCTAAACCGGAGCGCCGGAAGGGTAAAAACAATGCCAAAAGAACAGCAAAAAGATAGTGGGATCCGATGAAACACAAAAGCCCCACCGCTCCAAGCGCGGAAGGGCTCCAGTGTAAAATTCGCAAAGCGATTAACGTTTAGAGAACTGGAAGCGCTTGCGGGCGCCGGGCTGGCCAGACTTCTTACGTTCCTTGGAACGCGGGTCTCTGGTCATCAGGCCTTCGGCCTTGAGTGCCGCTCTAAGCGAAGAATCCATCTTTTCCAAAGCCCTTGCCAATGCATGGCTGATTGCGCCAGCCTGGCCGACGGGGCCGCCGCCTTTGACGGTAATATCGGCGTCGACTGCGTTGCGCGTCGAGGTCGTGACCAAAGGACGCAGCGCCAACATGGCCAAATGGTCCGTATAGCAATATTCTTCGAGGGGTTTGTTGTTGACTACGAGTTTGCCCTCGCCTTTTGTCAGACGCACTCTGGCTACTGATGTTTTGCGACGACCTACCGATGCAAATATTTCGCTCATGTTAATAATTAGAAGTTAAATGGTTTGGGTTGCTGCGCGGTATGCGGATGCTCGGGACCTGCATAGACGTGCAATTTCAAGAACATGTCGCGGGCGAGCTTGTTTTTGGGAAGCATGCCTTTTACGGCAGCCTCTATCAGGAATTCCGGACGGCGCGCGCGCATATCGGAAAGTTTCACATACTTCTCTCCGCCCACGAAGCCGCTGTAGAACATGTATTCTTTGCCGTCTTCCTTTTTGCCCGTCACTCGAACCTTTTCGGCGTTGATAACAACCACATGGTCACCGCAATCAGTGTTCGGAGTATAAATTGCCTTATGACGGCCGCGCAGCACATTGGCTATCCTTACCGCAAGACGACCGAGTACCTGATCCGTAGCGTCAACTACGTACCACTGCTTCTGTTCCTGTTTCTTTGCTATTGTAGTATTCATCTATCTAAAGAAAAACTAAGTAATTTAATATTTACGCCTTATCGTCAAGCTTTTTTTGCTCTTTTTTTCTTTTTTTTTACGCATAGGCGGGCGCGCCCGGTTTGAAAATCCGCCGCGGGAAACGGCTCGGCGGACATGCCGCGCGATCAAAAAAATAATACGCCTGCAAATATCCCCCGTCTATTTTTCGGACTGCTCCTGGCCGATTTTTTTTGCGGTAATTGAAACTATTATCAGCTGAAATGCGTGGTAGAGCATTGTGGGCAGGAGAATAACGCCCGTCATGGGGCTGGCCCCAAACAATACTCTGCTCATTACAGAGCCGTGGACGAGCGATTTCTTGGACCCGCAGAAAACTGCCGTAATTGTGTCTGCCCTGTCGAAGCGCATTAAGCGGCAAAGCAAATACACTATCGCCATCGCCAACACGAACAGGCCTATCATGCACGCAGACAACACGAGGATTGTCGAAAACGGGAATCCTTCAAACATCTTCTTGAAGAACGAGTCGCAAAACGACGTGTACACTATGAGCACAATTATGCTCTCGTCGAAAAACCGCAGCCCTTTTTTGTGTTTCTCGGCGAACCACCCGTAGCGCCCGCTCAGGAAAAACCCCGCAAAAACGGGAACCAAGACTTGAAAGATAAGCTTTACAATCACGTCGGCGAGATCGTTCGAGCCGGATATGTTGTCCATGAATATGCCCATCCAAAGCGGCGTCAAAAAAACGCCGATCATGCTCGATATGCTGGCGTTAAAAATGGCCGCAGGCAGATTTCCGCCGGCTATGGACACCATCACCACCGACGACGACACCGTCGAGGGGAGCGTGGCGAGAAAAAACGAGCCTATCCATATGTAATAGAGCGTGCCCGACTTGTCGAAGCCGCCGAAAAGCCACATCGCCCCGAGCACGATAAGCGGAAACACCACGAAAGTCGACACGTGCACCAGCACATGCAGCTTAACGTTTTTAAGGCCGTTGAGGAGCTTTTGGCGGGTTAGGCGCAGGCCGTAGAAAAAGAAGATGAAACTCACCCCCCAGTTGGCCGCGTCACCCAATCCGAAAGGCTCTCTGGCGCGCCCGATATCCGGCTGCAGCCACGCCAAAAAAATTGCGGCGAACAACGCCACAATAAAGGGATCGATTCCTATTCTTTTTAAAAATTGCACGGCAACCCCCTGCGAAAGCGCTCTACTGCCACTTTATAAGCGTTGCCCCCCAAGTAAGCCCGGCGCCGAAGGCCACCAGCAGGACATAGTCTCCGGAGTGTATTCTGCCCGACTTTAACGCCTGTGAGAGGGCTATCGGTATGGACGCCGACGACGTGTTGCCGTACTCCTCAATATTCACATACACCTTCTGGCTCGGAATTTTCAGGCGCTTTGCCACAGTCTCGATAATTCTGATGTTTGCCTGGTGCGGAATAAGCAGCGATATATCCTCGGCCTTTACGCCGCACAAGTCGAGCACATCGAGGGCCTTCTCCTGCATTATGCGCACTGCGTTCTTAAAAATTTCCCTGCCGTCCATCTGCAGATAATGCAGTCCATCCTTTACGGTCTGCTCTGTCGTCGGCATAAGAGAGCCCCCCGCAGGGATTTTAAGGACAGCTGTTGCCGCCCCGTCGGCGCCCAAAACGTTCCCTATTATGCCGACGCCCGGCTCATCGCTGCAGCTTAACACAGCCGCGCCGGAACCGTCACCAAAAAGAAAGCACGTCGAGCGGTCGGTCGGGTTGAGAATCGGGTACAGCCTTTCGCTGCTGATGACCAAGGCGTTCTTGTACTTGCCCGACTGCATCATGGACGTTGCAACTTCCATTCCGTAGACAAAGCCCGTGCATGCCGCCTCGAGGTCGAAACACGGTATGTTGTTGCGGATTCCAAGTTTTGCCTGCACCAGACACGCCGTCGACGGAAACATCATGTCGGGCGTGACGGTTGTTACAATCACCAAATCGATATCCGAGGCCGAAAGGTTGGCCTCTTCAAGAGCCGCCCGCGCCGATTTTACAGCCATATCAGACGCCGATTCGCCTTCCGAGACGTGGCGGCGGCGAATGCCCGAGCGCTCATAAATCCAAGCGTCCGACGTATCCACAATCTGGGCGATATCGTCGTTAGTGACAACTTTTTCGGGAACATAATAACCCATTCCCTTTATTATAATTGAGTTAGGCTTTGCGAATTCCATATCAATATTTGTTGCTGTTAAAAATTCAAGGACGCAACCGTCCGTACGCGCCTCTTAGGCGCCCATATTTTGCTTTTCCAAGGCCGCGCGCTTATTGGCCTGGACAATCGCCTCGATTTTTGCGATATCTTCGCTTATCTTCTGGTTCATTTTATTGCGAAGGCATTTGACAGTTATTTCGAGTGCCCCGGCAATCTGTTTGCGCGTGCTCGAACCGTGCGCTTTTACAACCAGCCCGTTGAGCCCGAGCAACGGCGCCCCGGAGAATTTGTCTATGGGCAGCCTCTTCCTCAGCCCGAAGAACGCCCCACTTGCAAGAAGTATCCCTATTTTTCTTATTATCGATTTTGAGATTTCCTCTTTCAGAATCTGCTTGAACATGCGCATGGAACCCTCGAGAGATTTCAATACGACGTTCCCCGTAAAACCGTCGCAGACGACGACGTCAAAACTGCCGTCAAAGAGATTGAAGCCCTCCAACAACCCGCCGTAATTGATAGCCTCCGACTGTATTTTGAAGAGCCTATGGGCCGTCTGGACAAGCATATTGCCCTTGCCGTCTTCAGTGCCGTTGCTAAGCAGGCCTACCTTGGGATTTTCTATGCCCAGAGCCACTTTTGCGTAATTTATGCCCAGAATCGCGTTGTCGACAAGCGTCTCCGGCTTCGGATCGGGAGAGGCCCCGACGTCTATCATGACAAAGTTGCGCTTCCTTCCGGGAATCACCGTACCCAGCGCCGGGCGCTCTATGCCCGACATCGTGCGCAGCTTTATCGTGCCGCCGGCCATCAATGCGCCCGTATTGCCGCAGCTTAACACTGCGTCGGCCGTGCCTATTTTTACTATTTCTATAGCGCGCATCATGGAGGCGTTTTTTTTCTGCTTGAGAGCCTGAATGGGCTTCTCCTCCATGGTTATGACCTCTTTGGCGTTGTAGCTTTTTATTCGGGGATCCTTAAGAATGCCCAGGCGCATCATCATCGGGACGGTTATTTCCTCGTTGCCTACAACGACTATCTCATAATCGCCTTTATCTTCCGAGAGAAAGGCTTTTATTCCGTACAACAACTCCTCGGGACCCAAGTCGGACCCCATGACGTCTACGGCTACTATCGGCGCGGAATTTCCCATCCTTGTAAAAATACAAACGCGGAATTACCTACTAAAAATAACTCCGCATTTCAACAAAAAAGTCTCTAAAAGACGTTTGCTAAACTTCCACCGATATTACCTGGCGGCCTCTGTAAGTTCCCGTTGAAGGATTGACTCTGTGGGGGACCGAGAAAGTGCCGTCAGCGTTCTTTACTACCTGCGGAAGTTCATACTTATTGGCAGCGCGACGAAGACGCGTGCGCTGTTTAGACTGTTTGCGTTTTGGTTGACCCATGGTTGTACCTCTTTGAAATTATTTAAAGCACCTTAACCTACTACCTTGTCCGCTTTTGTCAAGAAGCTTTTTGCCATTTTTTTTCGACCGCCTCTTCAAGCGAGCCAATTTACCCATCCCCTTAAGAATAAAAGAGAAGATTTTCTTACCTTCCTATTTATAACTACGCCCCCTAATCTCATTAGCTAGCCCCACCCATCCGCAATATGCTTTCTCTGCTATAGTATGCCTTCTATGTTGTACCATGCATTCCCTGTTGCGGCGAGCTGGTTTGCGTGGACGGCAAGGCTTGCGCGTCTGCCTTGCCAAAGCTGGAATTTCTGCCTCCCATGATGGGCATTTCAAGACAAACAAGCGATGAAAAAGAAAAGACGAGGTGTCAGAAGAAAAAAAATAGCAGATAAAAGCAAAAAAAAAGGAAAAAATCCGCCTTTTTTGCGTCCCTAAAGCCCGATTTAATGCTTAGAAGCCCGCCAAATCAAAACTGCGCCAACGCCTTGGAATAGGAAATTGGGAATCCATATCAGAAGATCCGGGCGCAACTGCGGGTAATTTTCAAGCCATGTTATAAAGACGGTGATCATGTAATACGTCATTGCAAGCGCTACGGCTATGGCCAAATTGACAAATGTTTCGCTTCTGGAGGCCTTGATGCCCAAAGGAACGGCTAAGACGACCATCGAAAAAATGGAAAAGGCCATGGCAAAATTTTTCTGAATCTGTGTGCTTATCTCGATTCTGTCTATTTTTGCCTGGTGCGCGCGCTTTTCCGGCGGGAGAGTCTCAAGGGGAACTTTATGCCAGGTATCGATTGATGCGACGAGCTCGTCCAAGGTCATGCGTTTGGGGCGCTTGCGCTCTTTGTACGAGTCTCCGATGATTTTGTCGAGAGGCAGGCGCACCTCCGAGACGCCGAATTTGCCGGAGCGAAGCGGTTTGTTGAGAATTTCCGGATCGTTCTGGTCGGAATACTCGGCTGTGGCGTTTTCAAGCCTCATGACGATATCGTCTTTTTCGGCGTCGTAGTGGGCTGTGGCCTTATCGGCGCGCGCGGCGACGCGAACCCTGCCCTGCGCGTCAAGCTCCCAGATTCTAAAGCCCAGCAACTCGTTTTCCGAAGAGCCAACCTCGTCGGCAAAAATCACATATCCGGGAAAATCTTTAACAAAGGAGCCTGCCTTTATAAACTGCATGGGATTTTGCCTGATTACGTTTCTGATGGCGTTCTTATACGCGTAATCGGCAGCGGGCGCGTAATAAAAATTTATAAAAAACGAAACGACGCAGGCCAATATGGAAAGCAGAAACACCGGAGCCGTCATCGCAAATATTGAATGCCCGCACGCTTTCATGGCCGTAATCTCGCTCTGGGCCGACATTCTCCCAAAGACAAGCAGAATGCCCGTAAGCATGCCCATGGGCAGCGAATACGGAATTACGCCCGGGATAATCAACGCCACGACCTTTAAGAAGAATGTAAAGCTCATTCTCCCGGCCAACAAATCGCCGAGGACCTCTTTGAATACGTTGCCCAATACGAGGACAAACACGAACAGAGCCACCGTCATAAAAGCCGCCGATGCCACCTGCCAGAATATGTATTTGTCTAATTTCCCCATTGGGCCTTCATAGAGCAACATAAAAGCCGCCGATGGCAACATAAAAATATTGCAAAGTAAAAAAATGGGCTAAGAATGGGGGCAATTATTTTAATTGCGGGGCGTTGCGCCCCGATAAATAATGACGACTATGAAAAAATCATCAGCCATGAGGAACCCCGCCCTTAGGGAGGAAATCGCCCTTGATAACTCCGTGGAGGGCATGAAAAACTCGATAGTCTTTCACCTTGAGACTTCGCTTGCCCGAGAGAGGGAAAGCGCCTCGGCGCGAGACTGGTGGGTATCGACGGCATTGGCCATTAGAGACCGTATAATGCTTAGCCTTATCGACACCACGAGAAGGCAGCGCGGCTCCGACGCGCGCAGGGTCTATTATATGTCGCTTGAATACCTGGTCGGCCGCTTGGCGGAGGACTGCCTCGTCAATTTGGGCCTCCTCGACGCCACAAAACAGGCTCTCTCCGAGCTCGGGCAAAACTACGACGACGTAATGAACGCGGAGGTCGATATGGGCCTGGGCAACGGCGGCCTCGGCCGTCTGGCGGCATGTTTCCAGGACTCTCTGGCCACCCTCGACTATCCCGCGGTGGGCTACGGCATACGGTATGAATTTGGCTTGTTTACGCAAAGCTTCGAAAACGGCAAGCAGGTCGAATCGCCCGACAACTGGCTAAAATACGGCTCTCCATGGGAAATAGTAAGGCCCGAATACACGACGAAAGTCAAGGTCGGCGGATACGTCGAAAGCACGATGAGCGACCGCGGAGACTGGATGCCCGTCTGGAGGCACCAGGCGGAATTTTTGGGCGTGCCGTGGGACATACCCGTAGTCGGCTACGGGGCGCGCACGGTGAATTTCCTGCGCCTTTGGGAATCGCGGGCCTCCAACGAATTCGATCTTAACGCCTTCAACGAGGGCGGATACGCGCAGGCCGTGCACGAAAAGGCCATGAGCGAGACGATATCAAAAGTCCTCTACCCCAACGACAAGACCGAAAACGGCAAGCTGCTGCGCCTTATGCAACAATATTTCTTCGTATCCTGCTCCCTGCAGGACATAATACGCAGGTATTTATCCCAGCACAGCGATTGGTCTGAATTTACGCAAAAGGTCGTCATACAGCTCAACGACACGCACCCGGCCATAGCGGTGCCGGAGCTCATGCGCCTGTTTGTCGATGAGTACCATATGGATTGGGACAGCGCGTGGGCCATTTGCACGAAAGTCTTTGCCTACACGAATCACACGCTGCTCCCCGAGGCGCTCGAGAAGTGGTCGGTAACTTTCTTCGAGAAGCTTCTGCCGCGCCACTTGCAGATTATATACGAAATCAACGCGCGCTGGCTCAAGCAGGTTGCAAAGAAGTACCCGAACAACCCGCAGAAGCTTGAGGCGCTATCCATCATAGAGGAGTCGCAGCCCAAGATGGTAAGAATGGCTTACTTGGCGGTCGTTGGCTCTTTCAGCGTCAACGGCGTTGCCCAGCTGCACACCGAGCTGCTGAAAGCGAGCGTCTTGAAGGACTTTGCCGACATGTCGCCGGAAAAATTCAACAACAAGACAAACGGCGTCACTCCGCGCAGGTGGCTTAAAGTTTGCAACCCCGGACTCTCAAAGCTGATAGACTCCAAGATTGGCGATTCGTGGGTGACCGATCTCGACAAGCTAAAGGGCCTGGAAAAGTACGCCGACGACCCGTCTTTCCAGCGCGACTTTATGGCCGTAAAGCTTGAAAACAAGCGCAAGATGGCCGACATCATACGCGCCGAGTGCGCAGTGGAGGTAAATCCCGAGGCCATGTTCGACGTGCAGATCAAGCGCCTTCACGAGTATAAGCGCCAGCATTTGAAATTGCTGCATATTTTGACGCTCTACCGCCAGCTTCTGCACAACCCCGATATGGATATTCCGCAGAGGGTTTTCATATTTGGCGCGAAGGCCGCTCCCGGCTACGATATTGCAAAGAATATAATATACGCGATAAACAAGGTTGGCGAGAAGATCAATTCGGACAAGCGCATCAAGGACAAGCTCAAGGTTGTATTCATGCCCAACTACAGGGTGAGCTCGGCAATGAACATAATTCCTTCGGCCGACCTCTCCGAGCAGATTTCAACTGCCGGCAAAGAGGCCTCGGGAACGAGCAACATGAAGCTTGCCTTAAACGGGGCGGTCACCATGGGCACGCTCGACGGGGCGAACGTCGAAATAAAGGAGGCCGTCGGCGACGACAACATATTTATCTTTGGCATGACCGTCGAAGAGGTTCAGCAGTTGCGTGCGCGCGGATACAACCCGTGGGAATACTACGCGAACAACCCGAATTTAAAGGACGCCCTCGACTGGTTGGTCTCCGACTACTTCATGCCGGGAGACCCCAACGCGTTTATGCCGCTTAGAAAATCGGTTCTCGACTGGGGCGATCCGTTCATGGTCTGCGCCGACTACCAGGCCTACTGCGACGCCCAAAAGAAAGCCGACGAGGCCTTCAGCGACAAGCCGCGCTGGGCGAAGATGGCAATACTCAACACCGCGCGCATCGGGCGTTTCTCGTCCGACCGCACGATAAGAGAGTACGCTGAGGACATCTGGAACCTCAAAAAAATATAGTTCTTTGAAGTATTAAATTTCTGGCGCCCCGATCGCGGGGCGCTTTTTTTTTGCATGTAAATAAAAACGGCGAATGCAATGCGCCCAATGAAAAAGGATGGGCAATTGCCGAAATAGCCCACACATTGTGCCCCCATCCACATAGCATAACGGAAGATAAAAAGACCAAGCAGCTACGTGCCCCATGCGGTGTGGCGGCGGCAAAACAAAAGGGCGAAATAGGCCCGCAAAAATAATGCCGCCGCTATCGCAATACTGCAATAGATGAAAAAGCCGGCAAAGTTAGGCCGAGTTTGACTTGGCAGGCTTAGAAATTTTATCAAAAGCCGCACAAAAAGCACTCCCTGCAAAAACCTCCCTTAGACAAAGCCCCCAGGGAAAGGCACTGATGACCTTTTATTCCAAATGGCGCACAAAAATCATCCCGAAAAGAGTCAAGACTTACATTGTCCCGGGCGCCGTTCCAAACGGCACAAAAAAAAGCACCCCCCAAGGAGTGCTTTTTTTTGGTATCTTAACTATTAGAAGCCAAACGATATGGCCGAACCGAACCATACGTAAGAGCCGCAGCCGTCATAGGGATAGAGCCTGGCCGGATCGATAAAGTTCTTGGAATTGTTCGAAGCCAACGAGTAGCGGATGCCGATAGACCATTTGCAGTAGCTGGTGATGGAAACGACAGCGTCAGACTTGATCTGGAAGTAGCTGTAGTCGCCGGCAGCGCGGCCTACCTGGCCTTCTCTGCAAACATAGCCGTAAACGGCCGAAGAGTCGATGGAGAGCCAGTTGTCGCCGTTGATCCACTTCATAACAGGAGCCGAGTACGACAGACCAACTTCGATCGTGTTCGCGTCGAGCTTGTTGTTGTAGAAGTAGGCGATGGACGGGCAAACGTTGAAGTCGCCCAAGAGCTCGGTAGTGTCGTAGCTGATGGCAACTTTCCATTCCCACTCGTCATCGTCGTTGTCGGGGTAGATATAGTTGATTACGCCGACGTCAAAGGTTATGTTCTTAATCGTGTAGGTAAGACCCGCATAGAGGTCGGATTCCTCAAATCTGTCGTTGTTGTTGGCCACTTCGTAGTTGCCCCAGTAGCCTATGTACGCGGCAAAACCGGCGCCGAAATCGTAACCGAGATCAACCTGCGGAGTCACAGACAAGCCGGCGTTCTTTATACCGCGGAACACGTATTCCGATTCAAAGCCGACCGAAACAGCAGCTGAAAATCTGTCGAGAACCTTTGAGCCGAGATCGAGATCGGCCAACGACTCCGCAGGATTCTCCTGTGGCTGGGCTGCAACGGCTTGCTGAGTGGCAGACGCGCCGGTGTTGGCGGCCGCACCGTTATCCTGCGCATAGGCGAAAGCCGCCGCGCAAATCGACATAGCAAACAATATCTTTTTCATATTTTTTATAGTGGTATATGTTTTTTAGGGCGCTCATATTTTACTATTTTTTATTTTTTTCAAGAAAAAAATTCCCACACATATACAAAAAACGGACGCCGTTTTAAGGGCGTCCGCCGTTTGATGTGCAGTTTACTCGTTAGAGAAGAAATTCCATATTTATTCGTTGGAGAAGATTTGGAATCCGTTGTAGGCTTCCATACCGTGCTCGCTGACGTCGAGGCCCTTGAGCTCCTCTTCGCGGCTGACGCGCAACCCTATGACGCGCTTTACGATGGAGAATATTATGAAGCTTATCGCCACCGAAGCCACACCGACAGCAACCACGCCTATGAGTTGCGGGAGGAAGCCGTGATCCGGAGAGAATATGCCGGTTGCCAAGGTGCCCCATACGCCGCAGACCAAGTGCACCGAGAGCGCGCCGACGGGGTCGTCTATGCGGATTCTATCGAAGAAGTAGACCGCCAGAACAACTATCACACCGGAGATGATACCTATTACCAGGGCGCTCATGACCGACACGCAGTCGGCCGAAGCCGTTATGCCTACCAGACCGGCCAAGCAGCCGTTGAGGATCATTGACAAGTCGGGCTTTCTTTGGGTTATCCAAGAGGTGAACATCGAGGACATCGCGCCGGCGGCAGCCGAGACAGAAGTCGTCACGAAGACGTAGGCGACCATCTTTGGATCTGCGGAGAATACCGAAGCTCCGTTAAATCCGAACCAGCCGAACCACAGCAGGAAAACTCCCAGTGTTGCAAAGCCGAGGTTGCTACCGGGAATAGCGTGCGCCCTGCCGTTGACGTACTTGCCGGTTCTCGGACCGACCATTATTGCGCCGACCAAAGCTGCCCAACCGCCGACCGAGTGTACGAAAGTGGATCCGGCCAAGTCGTAGAAGCCCAAGTCCTTGAGCCAGCCGCCGCCCCAGCCCCACGAGCCGATGATCGTGTAGCCGAATGTCGCATAGAGTATGCCGAAGGCCACGTAAGCGCCGAACTTAATGCGCTCGGCGACAGCGCCAGAGACTATAGTCACAGAGGTCGCCGCGAACATAGCCTGAAAGATGAAGTCTGTCCAGTAGCCGTAGTTGCCTCCGTTATAGGCTATCGTACCGGCGGCTCCGTCGGGGCACGAGACCCAAAATCCGGAACAGCCCAAGAACTTGCCAAGTATCCAGCTATCTCCGGGATACATGATCTGAAAGCCTATTACCAGGTATGTTATTATGCCGATTGCAACCGTGATCATATTTTTTGCCAATATGTTCACGCTGTTCTTTGCCCGGCACAAGCCCGTCTCAAGCAATGCGAACCCGGGATGCATCGCAAAGACCAAAATGGCTCCCAGAAGTATCCACAGGTTGTTTATGGTAAACATTTCCGCGCTGACCTTGGCGGCTGCTGCTGCGGGCGCGGCATCTTCTGCAAAAGCGGCGCCGGCGGCGGCAAATGTTGTTAGTGTCAAAATTGTTTTTCTCATTTTAGTAGCCTTTACACGTTATCCAATCGCGACAGATCCGCGTTCATTCGTGCGAACCCTTATGCACTCTTCTATGTTAAGGATGAATATCTTGCCGTCGCCGATGTGGTCGGTTTTGGCGCCTTTCATTATCGAATTAACCGTTATGTCGACGTACTCGTCGTTGACGGCTATCTCAAGGCGCAGCTTTTTAAGAAGATTCACCTCTATCTCGTTACCTCGATAATTCTCGCTGTAACCGCGCTGGCGGCCGCAACCGAGTGCGTTAGTGGCGGAAATCCTGTAAATCTGATTCTTAAACAGTTCCTTCTTGACCTCGCCTAATTGTTCGGGTTTGATATATGCTATTATGAGTTTCATAACTTTTTTAGGTTATACGAAACTTATCTAGCAGAACTCGTGCCAACTCTTGTAGAGTTTTACTTCTATTGCTATACCAACGAGTTATAGAAACACCGCTACATTTTTGACATAAATAAAAATTGCGACAATTTTGTAGCTAAGATTTTACAAGCTACAAATTTGTCGCACAAGCTTCTAAAAGCTACAATTAATGTAAAAATAGAATGCTCTACGCCTGGGTTATCGGCCTATTTTTACGTCGAATTCTTTCAATAAAAGTTTTTGGCCGCGGCTTTGCCGCGTTGCAAATACGGATGCGACAACCTTTATAACACCGTCATTTGCAATTCCTAACAACTTAAAATCTATGTTTTTCCCCGAGGGAAACACCAGAGTTTTTCTATCTACAACAAAATTGTCGCGGCCTAAAAACAGAAGGCTTGCATAGCACATTGTCCCCGGCGACGAAACGTTATCGACTCGGCCTGAAAAGTCTACGCACTGCCCGTTTTTTACATCGAAGATTTTTGAGATGCCGGTAAGCTGGCAGTTTTCAAATAGCAGGCCGCTGTTTGTCGGGGTGAGTTTCTCGCCCTGCCAGTCGTATTCTATAATCTGAAACTGCTTCTTAAAGTCGGCCCAATAAGAATTTTGCCAGGCAAACTCCCATTCTTTTACTTCGGAGGCTTTTTTTGCAGCCACAAATGCGCCTGCAAAGTCGGCCGGCAAGTTCCGCGCGGAGAAATCGCCAAGGAGCCAAAGGGCAAAATCGACAGGCGCGTATATCTCGCGCCCGTAAAGTTTGTAGCCGGCGGCATTCGGCCAGATGGAGGCCAGGTTGTCTATGTATGTTAGAAAGTCTGAGCGCAGCTTAAGATAATCGCAAAAGGCGCGCATTAGGTTATTTTTATTTTCGGGGCTGGCGGCCGCCTTTAGGCAGTTGCGCCAAAGGGAAATTTTTGCCTTGCCTAAGGCCGATGCTTTTTTGGTCAATTCAAAGGCGCGCGCGGTTTCGCCCACGCGCGCGCGCACTGCGGGATTCTTGTCGGAACAGGCAAGCTCTGCCGCTTCGGAAAGCGCGGCTTGCATTTTTTCAATCCTGTTTTCATCGTAAAGCATTATTGAATTCTCGGCCTTGTAAAGGCGAAGCCACTGCGGGGAATCGCGGCGGGAATCGAGCGCGCCGCGCGCCAACCCGAAAAACTCGGCCATTTTCGCGGCGGCGCGCCCGTAGTATGAGCTAAAGAACTCTCCCTTCAACGCGTTAAAATCTATATCAGGGTTTTCGATAGTCCGCGCAACCACGTTCATTTTAAAGGCGTCGAATCCCCATATGGGGTTCGCCTCGGCAAAATACAACCGCGCGTTGAAATCGTGCGCGGCGGAGATGCCCGCATGGACATACTCTGAAATTTCGCGCGGGAAAAGATATGGACTGCCGTATAGGTAGTCGTAAATGCCGAAAGTCTGCGAACCGCACTCGCCCCACTTCTTTAGCAGCAAAAAATCCTGGCGGCGAAAATCGGCGTCAAAGTAGTTGCCCCTGTCTGTGGCTACAAACGGAACCAAATTTTCATGCAATTTAAAATCCGGCGCATTTGTGCAGATTAAATACGCCAGACAGCCCAACAGTCCGCCCGGATATTTTTCCCCAACTTTATTGGCGACCCTGTTTGAAAATTCGAACACTGCGTTCGACCAATCGGCATACCCCCTAAAATAACCGCGCTTAAATTTCGCCGAAGGTGCGCTGCAATCGACTTGTTGCGTGTCTTTTATGCCTATCGAAAACATGGCGGCTGATTTCTCAAAGGCTCTTGCCGCCGCGGCTGCTGCGATGTCGGCGCTGATGTAGTTCGAAAAATTCGGCTGCGCCGACGAGTCGGGACGTCCGGATGCGGAAACGGAAATAGTCTGTGGGAAAGACTTGCAGACTTCGCCCGAAAATATGGAGCTTAGGTTGTGGGAAAACCTCATATACGGAGAACGCAAATCAAATCCGTTTAGCGACAGCCAACGATGCTCCTCTTCACGCCCGAATATCACCGCGCTTAAAAACGGCGGCGTAAAGCGCCTAACGCCGCGTTTAAACACGAGGCTTGATTTTCTGTAGTCGGAATCGTATGGCGTGTAGTAAACGGCCTTGCAATACTTGCGCAAAAATATGCCGACAGCCTGGGGAGCCTTCCACGGAGCTGGATAGATTATCCTTATGGAGCCGACGCCTACCACGACTTCAAATACGGCCGAATCCATCGCCGAAACAATGCCACCAGAGCCTTCCAACGCCCCCGAATTTTGCAAATATATGCGGATTCGGCCGCATTTGCCCTGCTTGGCAAACGAGCCTAAAAAGCCGCCGTGCGCAGATCCCACAAAGACGCCGCCGCGCACAGATCCCGCAAAGACGCCGCCGCGCGCCTTTTTCACTATTTCCCGACCGTTGAGCCCGCGCAAGCTTCCGCAGTTTTCCGACAAATGGCTATTCGAAACGGCTCCGTCTGAAAGGCCATCGCCCGCAGCTCCGGGCAAATCGGAAACGGCGCGTTTTTCGCCGATAAAAAGCTCGACTTGGGGACGCCTGCGCGGCGTATCGGCCCGAAGGTGGAAATCGAGAATGTTGGAGAGCTCGCTCCTCAGCAACTGCGCGGCAAAAATCTCGTCCTCAGTAGAATTTTTAGGGGCTATTATTTTGATTTTCTCGGCACGCAGATCAAGCGCCGGCCTTTTGTTTGGCGCGCCCGAGGCACACGCGGCACATGCGGCAAACAAAAGGGCAAACACCTGCGATATCCTGAAAACGCGCACAAGCAATCTTAATCGTAATATTGTATCCTGTATTCTGGGACAACCTCGTTTAGAAAGCGCTTAAGGTCGTTGACATCCTTAGAGTCGGCAATTTCTTTTATCTTTTCCACATATTTATAGACATCTTCGTATTTTTCGGGCTGGCACGAGAAACAGAATACTTTGTCGAGGCTCGTGCGCACGAGGCGCTCGTCCTTGTTCTGCAACTCTTCATACAGCTTTTCGCCGGGGCGAAGGCCTATGATATCTATCTTTATGTCGACGTCGGGCTCGAGGCCGTTTAGGACAATCATCTTTTTGGCAAGATCCATAATCTTGACGGGCTCGCCCATATCCAAAACTAAAATCTCGCCGCCCGTTGCGTATTCACCGCATTTAAGAACCAGTCCGACGGCCTCGGGAATGGTCATAAAGTAGCGCGTGACGTCGGGGTGTGTGAGCGTGAGCGGCCCGCCAGCCTCAATCTGCTTCTGGAATGTAAGAATAACCGAGCCAGATGATCCCAATACGTTGCCGAAACGCACGGCCACAAACTTTGTAGTGTTGCCCTTGCGGTTTTGCATCGACTGCACCACAAGCTCCGCAAAGCGTTTCGAAGCTCCCATGACGTTTGTCGGGTTGACGGCCTTGTCCGTCGAGATAAGGAGGAATTTTTCGACATTGTTGCGGCTGGCCAAATCGGCGACGACCCACGTGCCGTAGACGTTGTTTTTAAGGGCCTCCCCCGGCTGGCTTTCCATCATTGGCACATGCTTGTGCGCTGCGGCATGGAATATGATATCGGGGCGGCCAAGCGATATGAGGTGGTTCATCCGGGCCCTGTCGCAGACGTCGGCCACGCACGCTCTAAGCGTTATGCCATATTTGCGCGAAAGCAGATCCTGCTGAATTTTAAACAGCTGCACCTCGCATCGCTCCACGAGTATCAGAGTTGAAACCTTGCACATGGCAATCTGCCTGCACAATTCGCTCCCGATAGAACCGCCCGCGCCCGTCACCATGACGACCTTCCCCGCGAGACTGCTTTCAACGAGCTCGTCTTGCATATCGGCCTGCGGGCGCCCCAATACGTCGAGAATGTTCACCTTGCGCATCGGGGCAAGCTTGATTCGGCCCGAAGCCAAATCGAAATACGAGGGCTGCATCATGGGCTCTATGCCTATTTTCTTTAGGCCGAGAGTAATTTCGGTAAGCCTGTGCGACGGAAATTTTGATGTGGCTATTATCGCGCGGTCGAAGCGCCAGTGCCTGCGGGCCTCGTCGAAAGATTCCGGAATTTTCTCGACGACGACGCCGGAAATCCTCGTGCCTATCTTGTCTTTATCGTCGTCGAAAAGCACCACGGGGAGGACGCCAAGGTGGCGCTTTGCCTGCAAGTCGGCTACGAGGGACGTCCCCAGATTGCCCGCGCCAAACACCGCTACATGAACGGGCGTGCGCATCGTCGCCGAGGGCGTCACAAGCGTTCTCTCCCTCAAAATTCTAAAGGATAGCCTAAAGGATATCGCCAAAGCAAGCGATATTACAAAGCTCATTAAAAACACGCCCCTTGACATAGCCAAGGCGTCGAACAGCCCCATAAGCACAAAGGCCACCGCGTACGAAAAAATGTAGGCGCGCATTAGCGCAAGCAAATCGCGCATATAAAAGCAGCCCAAGAATATTTTAAACTGCCCAAAGAACGCCAGTGAAACGAGGCTTACAAACGTAATTGATATAGTCGGGGCAATTACATTTAGATTGTTCGAGAGAATGGCCTCGATGTTAAAGTCGAAACGCAGCAGGTAGGAAACAGCCAGCGACACAATGGATATCCCGGCATAGACAACCAGTAGAAACAAGTTTCTAACGCGCGCCAAATCCGATAAACGTTTTCTCATATTTTTATTTGCAGTTGTCGGCGGAATTACGGCGGATAATATTAGCATCCCAACCCGAAATACGCCGATTAATTGCCCAAATGTAGAAAATGCGCCGATTAAAGGCAATTAAAAAGTTGATAGCAAAAAACGCGTTATATATTTGCGGCACGAGGCCGAAACAAACATAAAGCGCGCAAAAAAATAGCGATGCCCGCCGACGGGGCAATTCAAATTGACCGAAGCCCTAAAGCGCGCAAAAATCGGGAAAATGGGACAAGAAAATATTGTCTTTTAAAAACAAATAGCCTACCCTATGTGCAAATAATTTATTACGAATATGGAAGACGACTCTCAAGAATCTCAAATATCGCAGAAGATCTCAAACTACGCGCCGATTATGGCCTTTGTGGGCCTCGGCTTGGGAATAATCGCAACGGCTATAGGCGCTACGGCTCTATCGAAGATAAGCAGCACGTCGGCAGACATAAACCAGCGCATAGAAAAAAGCGCGGCCGTCGAATTGGACTTGAAAAAAATCAGCGACAGAGTCGATTCGCTCGCGGCGCAGCTTGAGGATATAAAAAGCGGCTCGGACTCCAAGGTCGGAGAGCTCAGGGCCCAAACGCAAAACGCCGTCGACGTGCTCAATTCAAACCTCAACAAGCTGCGCGACGAATTGGTCAAAAACAGGGAAAGCATATCAAAGCTCGCCTCAATGCGCGCCGCACCGCGCCCGGCGCAAAGCCCCGCGCAGGCCTCTTCCGACGCCCCCGCGCAAGACAACGCCCAGGGCGGCAACGCGGAACCCGCAGCCGATGGAATGAAAATCCATAAGATTCAGTCCGGAGACACCCTTTCGAAACTCGCCAAGAAGTACGCCGTATCGCTTAGTTCAATTTTGAAGGCTAATCCCGATGCGAACCCGGAACGGCTTAAAATCGGGCAGGAAATAAAGATTCCGCAAAAATAGCCCGCCCTTAAAATGGTCGATTTCGGCGAAAGGAAACACGATGCCGCCCAAAGCGTGGAAATTAAAGAAATCGAGAGTCATTGCAGACTGCCGCGTCTTTAAAATAATAGGCGAGACATTCCGCAATCCCGACGGCCGCGAGGCCGAATTTTACATAAACAAGTCAAACGACTGGGTGCAATGCGCGGCGCTTGTCGGCGACGCCGATGGGCAAAAGATAATCCTTGTCAACCAATTCAGGTTCGGAGTCCGCAAAACATCATGGGAATTTCCCGGCGGGATTGTCGAGAAATCGGAGACGCCCGTGGAGGCTGCGCGGCGCGAGTTGGAAGAAGAGACCGGCTACGCCGGCGGACGCGCCAGATTGCTTGCCTCTTACAGCCCCAACCCCGCGATTCAAAACAACAAAGCCCATGTGGTTTTGATTGAAAATTGCAGGAAAGTCGGCGGCGTCCATTGGGACGAGAACGAGGAAATTCAAACAAAGCTCTGCCGAATAGACGATCTCGACAAGATGGTGGCCTCGGGAAAGATATACCACAGCATTGCAATAAATGTCGTTTATTTCCTGCAAAAGGCTCTCCAAAAGAGGGCGCAACGCAAAAAGGCAAATGCCGCTGTATCCAAATAGCAGACTATTAAGCGATTTTCGGGAAGTCCCCTATGAGGAGACTTTCAGCAGGGCGCGCCAAACGCGCGGCAGGCCCGCGCCATCTGCGGCCATATGCGCCGATGTGATTGGCCAAATACAAAAGCAGTACTCAAAGCGCGCGGCCGCCGATATTATTTTGGAAAACTGGGGCCAATGCATGCAATCGCTCAAGGATAAATGCGCGTTGCAAAGCGTAAACAACGGCGTTGTATTCATTGCGACCTTCGACGCCCACGCAAGGCAGGCAATCGCCTTTAACCAGCACAAGATACTCGAAAGAATAACTTCTCTGGAGGGTTGCCGCGACATAAAAAGGATTAGGTTTGTATGAAATTGGCAATAGTTCAAATGTCCGTCAAACAGTCCGATTTCGAATTCAATTTTGAGAAGGCCGACGCTTTCGCCGCGCGCGCAAAGCGCGAGGGCGCGGATATGGTTGTCTTCCCCGAAATGTTCGTCTGCGGCTTCTCCTACAAAAAAAATTTAGAATACGTCTTGGGAAATCCCGGGCAGCCGCAGGGGCGCCTTTCCCAAATAGCCGAGCGCAATAAAATATGGCTGTGCGGGTCGGCGCCGTATCTGGAAGGCGCGCAGTTGCCGACGAATAGGCTTTGGCTTTTCGACCAGAGCGGATGCGCGCGCGCCTCGTACGATAAGATGCACCTGTTTTCGCTCTTCAGGGAAAATTTGCACTGCAACCCCGGCAGGGAAATATGCGTTGCCGAAACGCCATTTGGCAAGATAGGCCTTTCGATATGCTACGACTTGCGCTTTCCTAAAATGTTTTCCGACATGGCCGACGCGGGAGCGGGCATAATAATCCTCGTAGGGGCTTGGCCCTATCCGAGGCTCGACCATTGGCAGACGCTCTCGAGGGCGCGCGCCGTGGAAAACCAAGTCTTTTTCGTCTGCGTGAACCAATGCGGGACGGAGAATTTTGGCCAAAAGGCAGTAAAATATTTCGGCGGGTCCGAAGTCATAGGCCCATGGGGTGAAGTGCTTGCCGATTGCCAAATAGACCGCCCCGACAGCATATCCTTTTGCGATATTGACTTTTCCCTGATTGAGGAAGCCAGGGCAAAGCTGCCATCTTACAAGGATAAAATTCCGGGCCTAGACATTTAGTTTTTGTACAGTCAATCATAATAGTCTGCGCGTATATAAGCTTGACTTTTTCAGCATTCGTCCAATAATGGGTGCATGAAAAAGATCGCCCGCATCCTTGCCCTATTCTCCCTAATTGCAACGCTGCTTGCGCATCAGTGCCTGTTTGCGGAGCTGAGTTTGGACCAGGTCAACCAGATAAACAAAATTTTCGGCATAAACTTTCTGCAGGATAAAAACCTTTGGGACGACACTCCCGAAAGCTTTGTCAAGCGCCTCGGGGCAAAATTCGAAGAGACCGAGATGGGCAATCTGAAAGTCTATACCACATATGCCAAGGGGAAGATTCTCAACGCCTCCATAGAGCAGTTGCGCTTCAGCGCCTCCAATGGAAAGCTTTCCCAAATAGAGATGGTATTTTTCAACAAAGGCGATTCCGTCGAGGGCAAGCGCTGGACGTCGCAAATGCAGCGGGAAATGAAGCAACAGTGGGACGCCATCAAAGACTCTCTCGATAAATTTGCCGGCAAGAGCCAAAAGGGCACCTGGGGAGAGGGGCGGATGAAAAACAAAGCCCAAATCTGGAACTTCGACGACATCGTTTTTTCGCTCGAGTTCAAGCCCAAGGAATTCATAATTTTGCACATTAGCCAAAAGGGGCAAAGACGCGCCGCCGTTTCTATAGCCGCGTCAAATTCGGAAGAATTTGACGGTTCGGCAAACGTTAAGAAGAACTCCAACGGCGACGTTTTTATAGACAATATTCCAATGGTCGACCAGGGGCCGAAAGGCTACTGTGTTCCTGCAACGCTCGAGCGCTGCTTTAAATACTACAACATCGCCGGCGTCGACATGCACAAGATAGCCGCCGTGTGCAACACCCAAATGGGCGGAGGCACGACTATTAACAATGTCATGAACGACTTTAAAAAGGTCTGCAACACCTACAAGTTGAGAATGACGCCCGTGGGTTCGCTTTCGCTTTATTCAATTGCAAGGTTTGTCGACAAGGGCACTCCCATATGTTGGACAATGTTCTCAACCGACGACTACATGAAGCGCATGTTGGAGAACTCCGCCATGCGCAAAAGCGAAAATTTTCAAGACTACTGCAAGAAAATCGACGACCAAAAAAAGCTAAAGAAAAAGCCCGAAGGCGCGCATATTTGCCTAATTATCGGCTACAATAAAAAGTCAAACGAGATCGCCGTATCTAACCCGTGGGGTGAACGGTTCCAAATCACGTGGGTTCGCTTCGACGACGCAAAAGTGGTATCGCGCAACGCATTCGTAATAAACCCGCGCTAAACGGGAATCCAAACAAAAAAGCCATGAGCCAACATGGCTTTTTTGTTGTCCTCGCCATGTTTGTTATCCCTGCGCTTGATTTTGCCTGACATACCTTTACAATACTGGCGGATGCGATTTCGCATAGCGGGAAGGAGAACAGGCATTCGCCGCGAAACCTGCGCGCCTTAGCAGCGGAATAAATGACGGGGTGGAAAAAAATCAGGCAGCGCCCAAGAAGCCCCGGGAAAGGCGCATTTTAAAGCGTGAGGGCGGCATGGAAAAACGCGGGGCATTTTGCGAAAGCGAAGAGGCCCAGCCTTCACAGTATGACTGCCGCAGCCCCCATGCACATGATTAGAGAGCCCGCAAGTTTCGGCCAGAAATTTTTTTCTCCGAAGAACAACAAGCCCAATATTACGCTTATTACCCCGGACAGCTGGAATAGGGCAAGCGCAAGCCCCACCTGCATGTACGCAAACACCCAGTTCGTGGAAAGTTGCATTGCCGAGACAAATGCGCCTGTCAACCCGAAGAATAAAAACTGTTTACTCTTGCTAATTTTCGGTGCGCATTTTTTTTGGCGGCCGCCGAGCGCGACGAAAGGCAGGGAAAAAATCACCCCCGTCATGGCCCACGCGCAAAAGCCGAATTCCGCGGAAGTCTGGATTATGATTTTCTTTAAGAAGACAGCCTCAAGAGAGGCGAGGGCCAAAGCCGCAATTCTATAGGCAATGGCCCTGTTAAAAAGCTTGTCGGCATTGAAGGCGCCTTTGCTATCAAACATGAAATAGCTTCCAAATATTATCGCCGCAACACCCAAAAGCGCATAGAAGTCGGGATACTCGCCCAGCAGAAGAATGCCAAAAATTATCCCGTAAACCGGCTTGTAGGAATTTATCGGCCCCAATACGGAAAGCTCCCCCGATTCGAGCGCCTTAATTAGAAAGAAATTGCCCGTAGCCCCCAGAAAGCCGCTAAAGAGGCACAGCAGCAACACGCCCGGACCCGCGTGCACCTCCGGCGAAAAATGAAGGCAGACAAGCGATACAAAAAAGGCGAACACGTAAGCGTACATGTTGACCTCGGAAGCCTGCACGCCTGAAGAAGTAAGTTTCTTCTGAAATACGTTGGCAAGCGGATTTGCCAGTATGCGCAACAATAATGCAAAATAAAGCATGCTAAATATAAAAAAAATGGCTCGTCGTCAGCGAGCCATCTCGTAGCTAGACGCTTTAATTAGAATTCGGGTCTGCAAATAATAGATTCTCCCGCCGAGACTACAAAGTCGTCGCCGACAGACCACTGCGAATCATTGACAAGGAGCTTGAAGGTAATATCGCCCTTGGGAACATACTGCTCCCACAGCCACTCGTCCTCGCTGATGCACTGCATGGCCACACCCTTGTCCCAGTTTAGTTCGGCGCCCGCGCCCCTGATGAAGAGAGAATTCCCCCAGCCAACATTTATTTTGGCTATTATGCGGGTAATCTTCTTCGAAGCGCACTTTTTCGTAGCGCACTTCTTGGCCGCGCATTTTGGTTCGGCGTCCGGTGTTTTAGCTACCGCCGTCTTCTTAGCGGCGGCGGATTGCTTTGTTTGTCTTTTAACTCTGCAAGCCATATTTTTTCCTTTCGTATTTTTGGAGGTGCTCCAAAGATCAAAAATATCACTCCTTGATTTCAACGTTGGCCGAGGCGTTCCTCAGAACGGAGCCAAACGTCGCCATTGACATTCCCTTTTCGAAATTTTCGCGCGATTTATTCATTTGCGCGGCGTCGACATTCGGCTTCTGGAACGAAGTCAGGTTGACTATGTAGCCGGCGTCGCCCATAGACTGCATTTTCGAAACCCCGCCCACCTTGAGTTTCAAAAGCTCTGTCGATATTACAGGCAAGGCCTCTTTTACCAGGTGGGAAGCCTCGAGAACCTTGTCCATCGACAGCCCGCGCACGCTCTCAACCTTAATCTTGTTCGCCTTTGCTACCTCTTCAAACGTCTTTCCTGCTTTCATTCCGTCGGCAAACGCGGCGTCGAGCTTCTTCCCGTACTCGGCGAAGAGCTTGCGCTTTTGCTCGGATACATAGGCCTCTTCGACGGCCTTTTTTACCTCGGAGAGCTTCGGCTGGTATGAGGGAAGCTTTTGAGCCAGGAAAACAAGGTACACGCCGTCGTCAACGGGCATGGGATCCGTGTAGAAGTTGAGCTCGTCAAGCTTAAAGCCCGCGGCGGCAACCTGGGCCGGCAACGAGCTGTCCAGCTGCTTGTCAGTGGTGCGCATGGGCTTCGACCTCTTTACTTCGACCTTCTCTTCGGCCAAAAGTTTCTTCAATTCCGCCGAATTCATCTTGGCCTTTGAGTTGTATATCTTCATGGCCAGGTCTTCGGCCTTCTGGCTTGCCGCCCTGTGGGCCGAATCCGAAAGGTAGTCGGCCAGCACTTTCGCCCTGGCTGCCTCAAATGAAAGCTGTTTTGAGTCCTTGTCGGTGTACTTCGAGAGATTCGCGTTGTAGAAAGTCTTTAATTGGGCCTCCCCGGGCATTTTTACCGAGGCGAAATCCTTGATTGGGAAGAACACCGTCTCAAGCACGACGCCCTCGCCCACTTTAAAAGCCGCCGCCCTGTCAGCGTAGAACTTTTCGAGATCGGCGTCGGTTACTTTTATTTCCGGGTTAAACTCCCCGTAGGGAATGCGCGCAATCTTGAAGGACCACTTGCCAAATTGGTGGTCGTAGTTGCGCTGAATGTCTTCGCCAAACACAAAACCGGGGCCTGCTATTATCTTTTCGACCTTGTCGAGCATAGCGTTTTCGGAGAGGATGAGAGTCAAATCTTCCTCGGTCATTCTGCCCGACGACACGCGGTAGGCGACAAACTCCTTCCACCTGTTTGCGTCGAACTTGCCGTCCTTGCCCATAAACAGCGGCGAGGCGTGGATATAGTCGAGCAGCTCCTTTTGCGTCACAGCGCTTATGCCCAGTTTGTCTGCCATGTGGCGCAGATACGCCTGCTTAATTATGAAGTCGTTCGTCGGTTGCTCGCCCCTTAAGAGGGCGTCGTAAACGGCAAAAGTGCCCAGATATTGAACCGTATTTTCGTTCGAGAGATCGAAGCCGTAAAAGTCTTTCTTGGTGGTGTCCTCGCTGCGATACCTGTCGCCAAAGAACGGAATTTGGCCGATTGTAAAGACAAATGCTATGGTTATTACTACCAGCAGAATGCTGAATACTACTTTATGGTGTTTTTGAAGTGCTGTTTGAATCCAGGTAATCATACTTTATATATCTTTGAGTCGAGTACATTACAGTCGGCGTTGACATTGTCAACATTTTCATATTTTTATGTTTTTAAAATTTGTATATGCAAAATAAGATTAGATGCGCTTTCATTCTATCGGCAGGATACGGCAACAGACTAAGACCTCTCACCGACATTTTACCAAAGCCCCTCGTGCCTATCCGCGGCAAGACCCCTCTCGAGATTGTATTCGACAAGCTAATCGCCGCAGGAGTTTCAAAATTTATCGTCAATATCCACCATCTCAGGCACGAATTCGACGCGAAACTGGCCGCTTTGCGGCGTCCGGACGGCCGATTCTTCTACAAGGGAGCCGAAATATTTCCCAGCTACGAAGATAAAATTTTGGACACCGGCGGAGGCATAAAGCACGCCCGAAAACTCTTGCGCGGCGAAGATGCAATACTTGTCCACAACGCCGATATTCTCTTCAGCGCCCCCGCCCGCAGGTTTATCGGGCGCGCGGCAAAGGCCATATTTGACGAGGGCAAGGCTGCGGTGCTTTGCCTGAGGAATTCCGGTTCGAACATGAACGTTGGCGTACGCCGCCAATGCGTTTGCGACATGCGCCACAAGCTCGGCAACCCCGCGGAAAAAAATCTCCAGTTTACGGGATTTTTTGCCGCCGGCAGAGGTTTTTTGGAAGAGTGCTTTAATGCGAAAGGGGACGTTTTTTCGACAGTCGACGTCATTTTGAAATTGATTGCCCGAGACGCCCAAAGCGTAGGCTTCTACGCCGAAAACTCGGGGTCGTTTAGCGATATAGGCACGCCCGCCGAGTATCTAAAGGCCTGCGGAAGGCACTCGGATACTTTCATGGGCATGCTTGCAAAACTCAAATGCCTCGGCTTTGAACCGTCGTCTCCGACTCTCATCGACAAGGGCGCCTCCGCCAGAAAATTTGTCAGGTTTACCGACGCGCGCGACGGACGAAAGCTCGTGGCGTGTTTTTACCCGAAGGCAAAGCGCGAAGACGCCCTCTACGCGCGCATAGCAAAATTTCTTCTTTCAAACAAAATCGACGTCCCCAAAACGGCGCTGGCCGACGCGCGGCGGCGGATTTTCGTCATGGGCGACGGCGGCAATCTCGACCTTCTCACCCTCGTCAAGGCCGCCCCCGAAAAGGCCGAACGTTTTTACGAAATGGCGGTGGGAAACGCCTTGAGGCTGCACACAACCGCAACCCAAAGGTTTCTCGGGCATCCGTTTGAAATTTCGCAGCCCTTCGACAGCGACCTCTACGATTGGGAGCACAATTATTTTAAACAGGAGTGCATGCGCTCAAAATTCTCCATCGAGCCCGATGAAAAATTTGAGGCGCAGCTGCGCGAATTAAAAGCTACCCTTCTGAGCCAGCCACGGGTTTTGCTTCACCGCGATTTTCAGTCGCAAAACATAATCGTCGGCGAAAATTCGATATCAATTATAGATTTCCAGGGCATGCGCATGGGTTGCGCCATGTACGATTTGGCCTCCCTGCTCTACGACCCTTACGCCGACATATCCGATTCGCTGAGGCAGAGGCTCCTGCGCCTGTACTTTGGCCGCGCTCCCGACGACGGCGAGCTAAAACTCTTTTACCTGGCGGCCTCGCAGCGCCTCTTGCAGGCTTTGGGCGCTTACGGCTTTCTGTCCATAAAAAAAGGCAAGCCCGAATACGCGAAATTCTTCGCCCCCGCGCTGGAGAGGCTCATTGTATGTTCGGGCAACGCCGGGCTAAAGAGCGTGCAGGAAACGGCGCTAAAGCTCAGGGCAAAACTGCCGCTACAATAGCGCGCCTGCAAAGACGCGCCGCCGAATACCACCCACCCTTTTAGCGCACTATTGTTTTTGATAGACGTCCACGCGCGCCGGCGGGATGTTGAAAAACACGTAGGAGGTCTTTATGCGCTTCATGTTTTTAAAGAATTTATCGGCGGGCGGATTAAAGAGATTGTACGTAAACTGGACGTAGAGGCCGCCCTTAGGCAAGGCGTCCTCGCAACGGCTCAATATGGAAGATGAACATTGCCTGGGCAGGGAAAGAAGGGGAAGAGACGATACCACGCACTTGAGGTCTTTCGCATCGCCGGACATAATCTCGACAATGTTTTCGGCGCTGTCGTTGAAAATTTTTGCCTTCGGAAACTTTTTGCCAAGTATGTCCGCAGAGCGTTTTTCAAACTCCACGCAATAGAACTTTTCCGGGTTTAATCCGGGAGTATCCAAAATAAATTTCGTCACCGCGCCCGTGCCCGCGCCGAGTTCCGCCACGGCATCGCCGTCGCCGACAACCCCCGAGAGCGCCGCTGCCATCTTTCGGCCGAGGAAGCTCGAGCTGGGACAGACTGCGCCAATCGACGAGGGATTGCGCACATACCGGAAAAAAAATCCGAAAAATTCAGAGACTTTCATGGACTACTGTTGATAGATATCGTGAAGGCGAATCAGGCCCATTATTTTTCCGCCGTCGACGACAGGCAGCACCGACAGCTTTGAACGGCGCGCCTCCATCAGGCGAACGGCCTCCGACAACGGCGCTTCCGCCGAAACGGATATGGGCGATTTAGTCATGATATCGCCGCACTTGACACTGTCTATGTTTGAAACGCTGCGCAGCATTCTGCGTATGTCCCCGTCGGTAATCAAGCCGCAAAGCCGCCCATGACCGTCGCTTATGCACGCGGCCCCGAGGGGCTTCTCCGTCATTGCAATTACAACCTCGCGCGCGCTGGCCTCGGGGGAGACTATCGCGCAGCGCTCGGGCGAATGCATTACGTCTCCGACTTTCAGCAGCAAATTTCTGCCGAGCTGGCCGGCCGGATGGAAGCGCGCAAAATCCTCCCTCGTAAAGCCGCGGGCCTTCATAAGCGCGCACGCGAGCGCGTCGCCCATGGCCAGAGCAAGAGTGGTGGAATTGGTTGGTACTATCCCTATAGGATCCGCTTCGCAGTCCACGCTTGCATTTAGCACTATATCGCAGTCTCTGCCCATCGGCGAGTCGAGATTGCCCACCAGCGCTATTATCTTTGAATTAAACTTCTTTAAAATTGGAATTAGGCGCAGGCACTCCACCGTGGCGCCGCTTTTTGAAATAAGAAGCGTCGGATCGGCCGGCTCGTAAACGCCGAGATCCCCATGGACGGCGTCGCAGGCGTGCATAAAGACGGCGGGCGTGCCGGTGCTTGAAAGGGTCGCGGCTATTTTTTGCCCGACGAGCCCGGACTTGCCCACTCCGCAAACCATCATCTTTCCCTTGTGCGTCAGTATCGTCCTGACAGCCGCGGCAAAATTGCCGTCGAGGCTCTTAATCGATGCGGTTATGGAATCGGCCTCGCTCTTGAGAACGCCGGCGCCAATTGATATGAGTTGTTCGTCGTCCATTAGCTTTGCCTTTTTAGAAATTCCTCGGCGGCGACCAAGTCTGCGGGGGTGTCTATGCCTATAGACTCGTACTGAGTCTGCACGACTTCAAATTGCATTCCGTTTGATATAAAGCGCAACTGCTCGAGCATTTCGCACTTTTCCAGCGCACACGGGCCGAACTTCGCATACAAATTCAGCGCCTTCCGCGAATAGCCGTATATGCCTATGTGGCGCCAGTACGCGGCCTTTTCAAGCCACTTCTCCCGCTCGCGGACGCCCCTTATAAACGGAAGCGGAGAACGGCTAAAATATATCGCGCGCCCGTCCTCGGCCCGCAGCACCTTGACCACGTTTTCATTCTCAAGCGCGGCGACGTCGCTTATCCTGGAGGCCGCCGTGACGAGGTCGCACGAAGTCTCGGCGCGCTTTTGAATGAGCGCGTCTATCAAATTGGGCGAAATAAAAGGCTCGTCGCCCTGGACGTTTACAACAAACTCCGCCCCTATTTCGTCGAAGGCCTCGATTATGCGCTCGGTGCCCGAAGAACATTGCGGGGAGGTCATAATAGCCTCCGCCCCCATCTGTTTTGCGAAATCCATAATCTGGGGGCTGTCCGTCAGAATTACCGCCCTCTCGGCGAGCTCGCTTTTCATGCAGCGCTCATAAACGTGCTCTATGACAGTCTTAGAACCCAATTTTGCAAGCGGCTTGCCGGGGAAACGCGTCGAGGACATGCGCGTAGGTATAGCAATGGCAGCTCCCAGGAGCATGGCCGCCTTGGGGAAGGCGTCTTTTGACTTGTCCTCTATGTCCTTCCAGAAATCGCGCACCTCGTCGTCGACTTTTTGCTCCTGCTCAAAAAACAGCGAATACGCGGCAAAAGCCGACACGCACAGCAACAACACGCCCAGCAAGCGCATCAACAGCGCATACCGGCTGCGCGATATCCCCCACGAGGCGGCCTTTGAGTTCTGGTGCGCCTCCTCGTACGAGGCCGAACTCCTAAAAACAAGCAATATTCCCAAGAATAGGGGAACAATAACTATGCCTACCTGGATAATTGTCAGAAGAATTTTTATCATCTTTACCTAAACTTAACAACGGCCTCTTTCAGCGTTTCGATAACATAATTTAGCTGGTCGAGTGTCAATTCCGGATAAATCGGCAAGGCTATGGTGTGTTTGGCCGCATACTCGGCATTCGGGAAATCGCCTTCCTTGTAGCCGAGCTGGGCAAAACATTCCTGCATGTGGAGCGGCACGGGATAGTATATTTCGCACCCTATATCCTTCGAGCGCAGATACGCAATTACATCGTCGCGGTGGTCGACGGCTACTATGTATTGGTTGAATATCGAGTAATTCTGGGGCTGGATATACGGAGTCTTAATCTCCTCGACGCTCTCAAAGGCCTCATTGTAGATAGAGGCGTTGCTGCGGCGCATCTGCCCCCAAGTATCCAAATGCGGAAGCTTCACCAACAAGCCCGCGGCCTGGATTGCGTCGAGGCGGAAGTTGCCGCCTACAAATTTGTGGTAATATTTCGGCTCCATGCCGTGGTTGCGCATCTGGCGGATTTTTTCGGCCAGAGCCTCGTTGTTTGTTATCACCATTCCGCCGTCGCCCAATCCGCCGAGATTCTTCGACGGGAAAAAGCTCAAACACGCGCAATCTCCAAAATTGCCAACCTTGACGCCGTCACGCTTTGCGCCTATTGCCTGGGCGCCGTCTTCTATGACGGACAAATTGTATTTCTTTGCTATGGCGCAAATTTTATCCATTTCAGCGCACTGCCCATAGAGGTGCACCGGCATTATGGCTTTTGTGCGCGGAGTTATCTTTGCCTCTATCTGGTCGGGGTCTATGTTGTATGTATCCCTGTTTATGTCGACGAACACGGGCTTTGCGCCGGTGCGCCAGACGCAGCCGGCCGTAGCAAAAAACGTATAGTCCGGAACAATGACCTCGTCGGGCTCGCCGCGCTTAAACGGAGAGGCGGCTATGTCCATTGCCATCAAAGATGAAAGAAGGGCGTCGGTGCCGCTGGATACGCCCACGGCCGCCTTGACATTGCAGTACGAGGCAATTTCCTCCTCAAACCTGGCTACATACTTGCCGCCGATAAAATATTGGCTGTCGAGAATATCGTCCAACAAAGTCTTTGTAAGCTCGCGCAGCTGCTTGTACTGCGTCTTCAAATCTAACAGTGGTACCTTCATATAATTGTCCCGCATTCAAAACTATTTTGCCAAAAAGAGCAAATAATATTTATGCGTAAAATATCAAAAATACCAACTTTTTTGCTTGCAAAAATTTGCAGCTCAGATTTAACATGCTGGCACTATGGGAAAAGTGAACGCTAAATCGTCGTCTAAAGAGGCAAAGAAGCCAAAAGTTTCGGGCGGAAAACCAAAAAGCAAGGTTGTCGCCAAGAAAGTGCTCAAGCCTTCCAAGCCAGTCCAGGTTGAAAAATCCGCGAAAAAGAGCGCTCCAAAGCCGGCAAAAAAAACCGCACCCCAGCAAAATGTAAAAAAAGTAACAAAGGCGGAGCCGTTGAAAACAAAGCCGGCAAAAAAGGCCGCGCCACAACAGCAAAAACAGGCGCAAAAGATGTGCAAAAATAATCCCTCAAAGCCGTGTTGCGGGAAGAAGAATTGCGATTGCGCGTCAAATTCGGCGGCATTGATTTCCGAAATTTTCGGCTGTCTTAGCAGCACCAAGGCTCTCGAAGAGCTTCTTAAAGACTACTTCTTCACCGAACTCCTCAAAAGGGGTTTCGACGAAAATTGCGCCAATGACATGGCAAATAAGGTAAGCATACAAATCGGCAATTTCGACGCCGACATAGACATAGAATAACAGGCGTGTTAAACGCAAAAAAAGCCCCCGCAATCGGGGCTTTTTTTTGCGCGCGTGCCCGTGGAAAATGCTCAAATATGTCGCGTGCTCAGTCCGTGCGTGTGCCCATAAAATGCTCAAATATGTCGTGCGAGTGCCCAGTTCGTGTGCGACATCAAATAAAAAGATAAGCAAGAAAGCAAAAACGGCAAACACCGCCGATTTTGCCTTCAAAAAATCTGCAGAAAAAAAGCTATCCGCAACTTGTGATAAAACCTCAAGTATCTCATATTTTCATTTGTGAGGTCGGGAAAAATGGCGGCTGGAAAGAGAAAAATATAAAATATATACCGACAAACCATAGCGCGGAGCTTTTGGCGATCCCGAAATCTGTAAGTGCCCAATTAAAAGGCCTAATCACGCACTAATTGCACGAGAGCGCATTTTGCCACACTCAACAAAAAAGCGCACAAGGGGAAAAAAAGAGCGCCAATAAAATTTCGGCGCGTAGATTACTATCCTAAGCCGTTATGCGACGCTTATGCCTTCAAGTTTTTCCACTCGGCAAAAAAAACATCGCCGCAAATATTTTGTCCCGTAAAAAAGCGGCCGCCGGTGGGAATCCGGAGGCCGCCAAGCAAGTTAAATTTTTACCTAGACCCCCGCCGACGCAGGGCCAGAGCCAGCGCCAAAACGGCGAGGATTGCCGCGCACTGGGCGGGCTCGGGAACGACAATTCTATCTGCCGTTATGTACCCATTCTCCAGGCGGAAATTCTCCCAACCGTCGGATTTGACGTGATCCCAATCCTCGGCAGTCAGCAAGTCGTTGTCCAACCTTACCTTGCCGTTGTCGAAGTTAATGAACTCCACAAACATACCCTCTACAACTTGGCTCGCCGTCCCGGTGGAAGTCGTTGTCTTTGTCAGGCTATCCGTGGCAAGAATTGAGACATTCTTAGCTTCCGTTGTCAAATGCTCAAGGTGCAAAACATAATCCTGCCCCTCAGCCACTTCGCCGAGCTCTATTATAATTGTCTTTTGGGCCAAAGAAGTTTTGTCGTACACACAAAGGCCGGCCATATTCGTCGTGCCATTGACCACTATTTTATTCCAAGCGTTACCCGAATTAAATAGAATGTTGGTTAAGTTGGTGTAGGCGTTGTCGCCTGTGAGAATCAGAGTCGAGGCGCCGTTTAGCCTTATTTTGGAATATATGCTGTACGGGCTCGATTTTCCGCCTACAAGCTCTATGACGGAAGCATAGACCTCCACCTTGTTGTAGGTTCCGTTCATGACAAAGTTATCCGAATCTATTACGAGGCGGCCATTGTTAGATATCGTGATATCGCCCAATTTCGCGTTTCCGGTTATCTTAACCTCGGATTTAATCGACGCCCCACCGCCGGACACGGTAAACCCGTCATTCTTGCCAGAAGTCTGCAACTTCGTCGTGAGCGTGTTGCTTCCGGAAGCGTTAAAAACGACCGACGAAACAGTATCGTCAGTAAAATAATTGCCTCTAAAGGTGACATTGCTTATGATAGCGTTGGAAGATATCTGAGCCGAGGCGTTGGAGTTTCCGCCGTAAATGATAAGATTGCCGCTTAAAGTTGTCAATGTGCCGGCGCCGGAAATTGAGGTCGTAATATTCTGAAGGTTCATTCCCGTGCTTCCTACGGTAAGCGATACTCCGGAATTTATTTCAATGCTTTTATCCGCCCCCCACATCGAGATGGAATTTGCATAAGCGTCAGTATCTACAATAAGAGGAGCAGACCTGCCTTCGGCGCGCAATTCAATATATTCCCCGGAAGTCGGCGCCGTCGTCGGCGAATCGCCCTCCAACCAAGTAGCATCTGACGACCAATCACCGCCCTGAGGGGCTACCGTCAGCGTCCTGGCCGCATTCCCAGTCAAAGCCAACGCCGCCAAAGTGAAAGAAATGCACAATATCTTTTTCATGCTACAATAATCTCCTTACGGCATATAGGATTAGGCAAAAGCTTTTATCATTCAAGCTTTTTTTTTCAAGAAAGCGACTTAATTTTAAAATTATAGGCAAAAGAAAAAACTGACAATTGCCAAAACGCGCTATCAAGCAAAATACAAAAAAAAGCCCCGCTTAGGCGGGGTTTTTCAACACGGATTATAAAGACATCAGCGCCTGCTGTGCAAGATACGCAAAATATCCCGACTGGGGCGACTGCGCAACCGACTCGAGAATCTTCCTGGCCTCCGCAGATTTGCCCTGGGTTCTATAAGCCAAGCCCAACAGATACCCCGCCTGCGCCTTGTAAGCCGGTTCAATCGACTGCTGCGCGTAGACTGCCTCGAGGCTCTTTATGCCGTGTGTCTTGTCTAAGGCGTACTGGCAAACGGCCTCGCCCAGCAGTGCCCTGCCGTAAAGCACCGTCGAAGAGAGATCCTTGGCTGCCTTTGAATAGGCGAGCTTGGCCTGGGCGTAGTTGTTGGCCTTGTAAAGGGAATCGGCGTTTTGAAGATTGGCCACGCCGGCCAGGTTGGTACCCGCATGCTCCTTGGCAAATTTTTCCAATTCGGCGCTCGTCTGGGCGGCGAGATAGACGTCGGAAAGAGCCTTGGCAGAATACTGCTTGTAGAGCTTGTAGCTCTGCACGCCGACGATAATGGCAAAAGCCAACACCACCGAAAAAATTATGGATTTTTTGTTGCGCGTCCAGTAAAGCCAGACTTTATCGTCGAATTCTACGCCTTCGAGATTCTCGTCCAAAATTACAGTCTTGCGCTCGTCGGAGACGGGAACTGCTTCAACGTCCACGACCTTGTTTTTCGATGCGTGTGGTCCTTTTCTAAATATTTTGTCTGCCATTTTTTAAAATTTTGACGATTAATTAAACACAATTATTTAAAACGCGCAAGAATAAAAAGCGAAACCGAAATGCAGAAGAAACGTCTTGCAATAAGAGGAGTAATTGTTTGTAATGCAGGCGATGGAAAATAGGAAGGCAATTGTCATTGGCGCCGGGATAAGCGGGCTAACCGCCGCCGCCAAACTGCGCAAAATCGGCTTTGATGTCACCGTGCTCGAATGCAGGGAAAGAGCCGGGGGCGTCATAGGAACATTTGAGGAAAACGGCTTCAAGGCCGAGAGCGGCTCGAACACCGTCATGGTAAACTCGAAAAAAACGCTCGACTTCCTCTGCTCTGAGGGGCTTTCCGAAAAAATACAGCAGACCGCCCCCGCAGCAAAAAAGCGTTTTTTTGCCCGCTACGGCAAGCCGAGAGCCGTGCCCATGGGCCCATTCTCCCTGCTGTTTACGCGCCTTTTTACACTCTCGGGGAAAATAAGGCTATTGCTTGAACCGTTTGTAAAAAAATTTCCGCCGCAGGCTGACCCAAGCGTCGCCGAATTCGCCGCAAGGCGGCTCGGGCAAGAGGGGCTCGACTACGCCATAGACCCGTTCATGGCGGGCGTGTACGGCGGCGATCCCTCGAGGCTGTCGGTAAGGCACGCTTTCGCGCCTTTTTGGAATTTGGAACAAAAGTACGGCTCCATCATTAAGGGGGCGATAAAATCAATGAAAGAAAAAGCCGCATCGGGAAACTTTTTCAAGCCGATGATGGTCTCTTTCGACGGCGGCATGAAGACGCTGGTTGACACGCTAGCAAAAAATCTGGGAAGTTCGCTTATTACAAACGCCAAAGTCATTTCCATAGACTTGACGGGCACTTCCTGGCAGGTCAGCTGGGCGACCGACAAGGAGGAGTCTTTCGACGATTTCGACGCCCTCGTGGTCGCCGTTCCCGCCCCGCAGGTATGCCAGCTTCCCCTGCCCGGGACGATGGCCGCTCAATTAAGCCCGTTAAGTGGCATTGTCTACGCGCCCGTTTCCACGTACACGCTGGGGTTTAAGCGCAAGCAGGTATCGCATAAGCTCGACGGTTTTGGCGTGCTGTTGCCGGGGAAGGAAAATATGTCGATACTCGGGTCTTTATTTGTGTCGAGCCTATTCAAGGGGCGCGCGCCGGAGGGTTTTGTGACGCTTACAAATTACGTCGGTGGCATGAGGCATCCCGAATACGCGCAACTGCCGCAACAGGAGATGGAGAAGCTCGTCATGGCCGACATAAAGAAGCTCCTCGGTGTCAGGGGAGAGCCCGCCTTTAGAAAATTGTACTATTGGGAACACGCCATACCGCAGTATAATTTGGGCTACGAAACATTTCTCGAGACGCTCGACGAAGCCGAAGCGAAATTTCCCAATGTGGCCTTCGTTGGCTCGTACCGAGGCGGCGTTGGGGTTAGCGCATGCATAGAAAACGCCATTTCGGCCGCCGTAAAACTCGAACGCGGAATGCAAATGTGAACGAAATTGCAGGAATCCTTGTTAATTTGGGAGCTCCCGACGCGCCGACAGCCGCCGCAGCGAGCGCTTTTTTGCGGGAATTTTTGTCGGACAAGTGCGTGATAAACCTGCCATGGCCTCTCAGGTTTTTAATAGCGCGAAAAGCCTCTAAAAACAGGGCGCAAGCGTACGCGCAGGCGCTGGAAAAAATCTTTGTGGACGGGCGCCATCCGATGAAATCGTCGATGGACGCGCTTGCGGAAAAAGTCGAACGGCTGTGCGGGTTTCCCGTGAGGGCCGCCTACCGCTACGGCGGCAAAAATATTTCACAAACGATAGTCGAGCTCAAGAGGCTCGGCGCCGAGAGGTTTGCCGTTGCGTGCATGTATCCGCAATCGACGCTTTCGACGACCCATTCGGCAAAGCTAAAGATTGCCGAAGCCATGGGGCGCAATCGCTACGCTCTGGCGCGCGAGTACTTCGACAACCCCCTTTATATAGAGTCGCTCGCCTGCGGCGCGGCGCGGGGCTGCGAATGTTTAATGGTCGCCTTTCATTCCGTGCCGGTATCCCACGACAAAGACGGCGAATACCGGCGCCAGTGCTCCGAGACCGCCCGGCTTCTCGCCCAGCGGCTCGGCGCGCGCAAGTTATGCGTAGCCTATCAATCGCAAATGGGAAAAGGAACTTGGATCGGGCCGAAGGCCGATGAGAGGGTCGGGGAGCTTGCAGCGGAGGGCGTCAAAGAACTGACGGTTTCGCCGGCGTCGTTTGCCTGCGAATGTTCCGAGACGATTGATGAGCTCGGGGGCAAACTGCGCGGAGTCTTTTTGGAATCGGGCGGGCAGAGGTTTAACCTGCTGCCCTGCCCCGGTGCCTCGGATGCCGCCGCCAAGCTGGCCGCCCAACTTTTAACGCAACAAGCATCATATTTATGACATATTTTACACCTTATTTTTTCTTTGCGGCCTTCGCCTTCTACGCCATGGCCTTTGCCGCAAATTTCTTTCCAGAGAGGAGAACCGGCGGGCAGATAGCCCTTATTGCAGCGGGGCTCGCAGCGCACACTGCCGCCTTTGCCATTCTTTTTGCATGCGATAGCTCAATACCGGCGGGCTATCCGCAGGGGCTCTCGGAAATAATCGGCTGGTTTTGCGCCGCGATAGCCCTTGCGGGCGCGGCGTTAAAAATAGAGGCCTTTACAAAATTGCCTACGGCCGCGGCCGCGGCCCTTACGGTTTTGCCGGCTTTTTGCCCGACCTTTTTGGAATCGGCCATGAGGCAGCCTTCCGTTGGTGTCGTGGCGCAGGCGCACGCAGTTTTTGCGGCGCTCTCGTACGCGCTAATGTTTGCCGCGGCGGCGTGCGCGCTGGCGGCTATGGGCAAGAGAGCCGCGCTTAAGCGCAGGGGCGACGCCGTAAAATCGGGCTTTGGCATGCCGCTTGGCAGGCTTAACAAGGCGCTAAAGATATCGATAGTAGCCGCCGCCATTGCTATGGCACTTGCCGTTGCCATTGGGTTTGCGGCCTTGGGCGCCGCCGATTTCGACGCCTATATGGGCGCCAAAGTCGCAGCCGGGCTGTGCATATTTTTGGTTCAGGGATACGTTGCCCTGAATATTTTGAGACAGAACATAAAGGGCGCGCCGCTTGAAAAGTTGGCCATAGCGCTTTTGATAATTTCGCTGATAGGGTTGATACCGATAGAGGCAAGGAGTCTGATGCAATGAACAGGAACGAATTATCCGAGAAACTTTTGAAGTACATGAAGGGGCGCAGGTACGCGCCTATGACGCTGCCGGAACTTGGCGCGGCGCTGGGGCTTGAGCGCAAAGACATGAACTTGCTTCGCTCGATAGCCGCCGAGATGCTCCAAAGCGGGACGGTGGCAAAGGTGAAGAACGACCGATACGCGGTGTCGAAAGACCTGGATTTGGCAAGCGGCATAATTGAATTCAGGCAGTCCGGCTGGGCGACGCTCAGGTCGGAAACAGGGGAGATAATCGGCGAAATATCGCCTGAAGACACGTCGGTTGCTCTCAACGGCGACAAAGTTCTTGCGCGAATTCAGCACCGCAGGCTATCCTCGCGCGAGAGGTTTCGCAGCGGCGCGAACTCAAAGGACAGCCGCCGTTCAAACTCCGAGTATGAGAAGAACTACGCGAAAGTCATCAGGATATTGCAGAGGCGCAACACCACCGTATCTGGGACGCTTAGGCGCTCGTACAATTTCTGGCACATTGTTCCCGACGACCCGCATTTTTTCTACGATGTGATAGTTGCCGATCCGCAAAAGAGCGCCGTTTTCCCGACACCGCAAGAGGACGACAAAGTGCTGGTGAGGCTCAACGAGTGGACGCAGAGGCACATAAATCCGTCGGGGGAGATAATAGAAAATTTTGGCAAGAGCCATACGCCGATGTCGGAGTACAAGGCGATACTTTCCAAGTACAAGCTTGAGGAGACGTTTCCCGCGGGTGTTTTGGCGGAGGTTGAGAAGATACCGCAGACGGTTGGGTCCAAGGATATGCGCGGGCGTTTTGACGCGCGCGGCATGTTTACCATAACCATAGACCCCGAGGACGCCCGAGATTTTGACGATGCGCTCTCGCTAAGTTCCGACGGACGCGGCGGGTGGGTTGTCGGCGTGCACATAGCCGATGTTTCCTATTATGTGAGGCCGAATTCGGCGATAGACCGCGAAGCGCTCAAGAGGGGCAACTCCACGTATCTTACTGGCACGGTCATACCGATGCTTCCCGAGGCGCTGTCCAACGGGATATGCTCTCTTGTGGAGAACGAGGACAGGCTTGTAAAGAGCGTATTTTTATCGTACGACGCCGCGGGGGACTGCCTGGAGGTTCACTTTGCCGATTCTGTCATACGCAGCGATAAGCGCCTCAGTTACGAGCAGGCCTACGCCATGCTCAAGACCGACGATTTGTCGAAGATACGCGCGGTGAAGCCGCCGAAAAATTACGAGACGGCCTATGCGGGGAAATCGCTTTCCGACATGTCCGACGCCGATCTTTTGAGGTTGCGCGGCGCGGTGAACAAGTTGTGGTCGATAGCGGCGGTGCTTAGGAAGAAGCGCCTGCGCAAGGGGGCGCTTGAGATCGACGTGCCCGAATTTAAGATATACTGCGATGCCGAAGGTTACGCCGACAGGATAGAGAAGATAGTTTCCGACGAGAGCCACCAGCTTGTCGAGGAGTTCATGCTTGCGGCCAACGAGGCCGTGGCGCGGGAATTGTTTGCCAACAAGATACCGTACATATCGCGTGTGCACGACGATCCCGACGAAGAGAAGCTTGCCGACTTGCGGGAGGAGCTTTTGCTTTTTGGTATCGGTTGCGGCGACCTGCGCCAGAGGCGCGAGGCCATAAAGGCGCTGGCTGCCATAAGCGCGCATCCGCAGAGCTCGCTGTTAAAGACGAAGTTTTTGCGCAGTTTAAAGCGCGCCATGTACAGGGCCAGTCCCGACGGGCACTATGGGCTTAACAAGAAGTACTATTCGCATTTTACCTCGCCGATAAGGCGCTATGCCGATCTTACCACGCACCGCAATCTCGCCTACTACATGCGCATGATGCATTTTAAGTACACGTCGAAGATGCCCGAGGCGCTCATAAGGCAGAGTGCGCTTGAAAAGACCGCCCAGCACATTACGTTCACGGAGCAGAATTCCGCCGAAGCCGAGAGGGAGTCGCGCAAGATAAAGCTCGTTGAATTTTTCAGCCGCGCAGTCGGCAAGGACGAGAGTTTTGAGGGCATAATAACCTCGATAACCGGTCATGGTTTTTTTGTGGAGCTTACGCAATCGATGGCGTTTGGTTTTGTGCACGTTCATTCGCTCGTCGACGACATTTACCGCATGAACGACACGGCCACCGAACTGCGCGGACGGCGCACGAACCAAGTATTCAAGCTTGGAGACAAAGTCATGCTAAGGGTGGAGAGCGTCGATGTTTACAAGCGCCAGATAGACTTCGCCCTCGCGCGCGATTCCTCCGCACAAGGACGCAACCGCCCGAGGCGGCGATAGGCTTTTTTTGTGGCGTTGAGCCTATTGGCGGAAGCTGCGTACATCGGCGCAAGTTGGCTTGTTGTTTATTATGAGATTCGAAGGCTTATATGCGGAAAAATTTTGATAAACAACAGGCGCGGCGGCGTAATATATTTATTATTGGTGCGAACACGCCGCCGCGAAACTTCCGCACCTTTTGACTTTACAACATAATGTTCTTTTTCAGAATGCTTCTGGGGCTCTCTTTGGCGGCTCTCTTGTTTTGACTTTACAACATAATGTTCTTTTTCAGAATCCTAATCCGCAACAATTTCCAAGAACAGATAGTTTTGACTTTACATCATAATGTTCTTTTTCAGAATGATCCATTGTCAAATCCAGTAATCGATACCGGTTTTGACTTTACAACATAATGTTCTTTTTCAGAATGCGAGCGAATGTTTCGACTTCTATGCAGCTGTTTTGACTTTACAACATAATGTTCTTTTTCAGAATATAGTAGCAATTAAGGACGCGACACAGCCCGTTTTGACTTTACAACATAATGTTCTTTTTCAGAATCGAGGTGGCTTTTACACCACCCCGCCCGTAGTTTTGACTTTACAACATAATGTTCTTTTTCAGAATCCGCTTCAAAATGTGTCCCACTTCGTGATAGTTTTGACTTTACAACATAATGTTCTTTTTCAGAATCAGGCGGTCGATAAAGTAGCCAATTCTATACGGTTTTGACTTTACAACATAATGTTCTTTTTCAGAATAAGGAAAAAATATGGAACTGAATAATATACGTTTTGACTTTACAACATAATGTTCTTTTTCAGAATTCATCGCGCCGCCCGTTCCCGTACCCTCGCGTTTTGACTTTACAACATAATGTTCTTTTTCAGAATAGTATTGACATATTAATATATGTTTCCACTATTTAGGCGAAAATTTAGTTGTAAAGTCTTAACTGATTTTGCCGAATATCGTGCACTGCAACGCACCATGATATTCGGCAAATTTTTTTAAAACAGCAAAAAGTTATTGTCTTTCTCGTCTATGGCGGGCTTGCTTATGATGTCGAAAAACTCTATTTGCTCGGGTAGTTTTTCAAGTTTCTTTTTGCTCCTGCTTACAAGTTTGCTCGTAGCCCACTGCTTGTCCGTGAAAAAAAGAAGGCGAACTTCCCCGGTGGTGGGCGCGTAGTTTTTTACGCGCTGGTAATACTTTTGCATTCTCTCGGCCGTAACACACGGCCGAGAATATACGGAGTATTGTATCATTATAAAGCCGTCGTCTAAAAGCGCCTTTCTAAAGCGCGTAGCCTCCCTGCGCTCTTCCTCCAGAAGAACGGGCAGATCAAACATTGCCATAAGCCAACCCATTCTGTACGGACTTTTTCTCGCGTTTTTTACTCCAGCTCCGGAACCCATAAATTTTGCGCTTTCTTGTCCCTGTAGGCGTTTGCCAAACTAATGCAGGCAACGTCTATGCTGTCCATAAGCTTTAGCGTGTTGGCGCCTTTGCGCACGCGCATGTCCCTTAAAAATTTTCCAAAATAAACTGCCCAAGCCCTGATTTCGGCGCGGGCGCACTCGCGCGTAAAGTTGTACAATGCGTAATCTACAAAGGCCCTGAAAGGCTCAATCATATCGTAGACAAGCGGCGTGTTCTTGTAGTATGTCTTGTGGTTTACGCCCAAAAGATAATTTAAACCGGAAACTATTATCGAGCGGTGCACCAGGGCCCCGAGCACGCCGTAGCCGTAATTCAACAGCACATTCGGCTTCGACGATTTGTCTTGGGCGTCGCGTTTGTCTGAATAAAACCCGAGCGCGGGAAAATATTCGCGCCAGTATTCGCGCGCGCACCAGGCCTCGTTTAGCTCGCCCCCGCGCCGATTGAGCATGGCCGAGAGTCTGCAGTTTTTTACGCCCATATTCTTTAGGCAAGCGGCGCCGTTTTTTACTTTCGCGCGAAGCAGGCGGCTCCATATTGCGTCATTTAGGTTTTTGTTGCCGGCTGCCTGGTTTAGCACAACGCGCGCATCATACGTGCGCATATTCGGTATTGTAAGGCCAAGCGGCTTGTAGTTAAGGCAATGCACTATTACGGCATCGTTTTCAACTATTGCCGATATTGCGGAACCGCTTATGGAAACTGCCTGGCTGGTTAAAACGACCGCGCGCAAATCCTCTATGGCTATCTTGCCCACGAGGGCCGAGTCTTTCCTGCACACCAGCAACCCGCGCTCCTTGGTAAGCTTGCAGCCAAAGTCGCCAATGTGCAGGATATGGTAGCTCATCAGTAGTCCACCTTTATCGGCCTCATGCCGCTTTCGACAAGATAGTTTATATTTATCGCTTTTTGCTTTACTCCGTCGGTGTTTGTCAAAATGGTCTGTCCAGTAACTATAATAGTATTCAACATATAAATACCCGGCGGTAGGAGTTTTTGGCCTTTTTTATCGAATACGTCGCGCTCTATATTAACGAGGCAATGCATTCTAAACAGCCCGACGATTTCCTTGAAATCGGCGCGCTTTTTAAGCGCCTCGATAAGGCCGTATTTTGAGGCGTGCACATATATGGGCAAGACATAGCATTTGCCGTTTGTGGAACGCCATACAATCTGCCCCTTGTGGGCGTCGCCCTTGCGGTAGGCGCCGCAGCCGTCCTTGGATAGATCCTTAAACTCGTCGGGGTTGCCGCAGCGCACGAGAACGCGCTTGATTCTGCTGCCGGTAAACGATTCCGACGGCATACATACTTCGCCGCACCAGGCTCTCCACTGCTCCTCGGTGGGGTCTGTCGCTATAAACTCCCTCACGAGAGCGCCCACCACCGGATTTATTATGTCGCTTTCAGACTGGTCTTTCCCGACGAGCTTTTTTATAGTCTGCAAGTCGTACACGGGCTTCAGCCCGCTCTTGTACGCCAAATCGACAAGGTTAAATTTGCGCACAATGCACTCTTTGCCCCCTACAACGCGTTTGGAATACAGCGTCTGTTCAAGGCGCGGCTTCTGCGTGGCAACCTCGTTTGGCACAATCTTGTCCAGATACGATTTAAAGTATTGCTTTTCCCTGCCCAAAATTCCCTCGGGCATTATCGTCTTGGCGTCGAAGCGCTTTATTTGGCTGCCGGTCGGCGCAAAACATAGGCACATGGCATCGAGGGCGTGGTGCTTCTTGTTTTCGCGGTTCTTCTTCTCAAGCCGCTTGTGCAGCTCGACAATTTCCGTCTCGCTCATGGAGTCGGTATCGTAGTCTTTTACATGCAGAAGCTCGTTGAGGCCGAACATGCCCCTTATGCGCGCAGTCACGCCACCGGGTATGCAAAATACGCGCCTTTGCCCCTCCATGCCCCCGAACTGGAAACCAAAGTGAAGGCAGACGACCTGCTGGGCAAGCCTGGAAATCCACGCAGTCTCGGCAAGCGCCGTGTACTTGTCGACGAGTTCCTCGGCGTTATTTGCAAGCAGAAGCTTGCAGCGCTTTCCCCCGAGGCTCTTGTAAAGCGAATTTACCCGCGATACATACGCGTTCCACCTCTGCTGATCCCTCGACAGCCATTCGTAGGGCGTCATGTCGGCTTTCTCCTTGTTCGTGCTTTCGCGCGTCAAGACGTAGTTGTATATAGAGTCGGGCCCGCCCCTGCTGCGCGGGACAATATGCTCTATCTCGAGGCTTGCTATTTCCGACGAAGGAAGAGCCTCGCCGGTGTAGACGCACTGCCCGCCCTGCTTCTTGTAAAGCTCGAGTTTTAAAAGCATTTTCGCGCCCTTGTATCCGGCCTCGTCCATTTCCTTGGCAAGCTCCTGTTTCTCCTTAAAACGCTCGTTTATGGCCTTCTGGTATTCCTTCTTGGCCTTTTCGCCGAGAAAATCGTCTCTGACAAATTCTATGACTATCTTGTCGGGAACGCCGAATTTCGACTCGAGAAATTTGATTCTATCGTAAAAGAACCCCAGCCTGTGCCTTACGATTGGGTCATTCTGCGAGCCTATCAGCTTGTTTATTCTTGCCTCGGCGTCGATATTCTGCCTGTTGGCAAACTCGAGCAGGCGCATGTCGGGTATGAATATTTTCCCCCACGCTATGTCGCCCATTTGTTTGATAAAATCAAAATCTGAGGCCACCAGCCCCTTGAGCTTGTCGGTATTTTCAATCTGCGATACTTTGCGCGTGTGAAACTTAGCGGGAGATTCACCCGAGAGTATCAACTCCTTGAGCACCGCCATGGCCGGGCGCGAAAACGACGCCCTGCCGCCGCTTCTGGGCGCTTCAATCTTCGACTGGTCCTCGTCAAGCACCTCGGCGCCTATCTTCTTCAGGAACTTTTTTAGCGCCGTCTTCGATAGCTTATATTTGTTGGAACGCGCCAACTCGAAGGCCTCTTTTAGCTCGTCGCATGCAAGCGACTCTATCGTGCCGTTGCGCAAAAAGCGGAGATTTAGAAGCTTCATAAGCGTAGTTATCTCATACGGCAAAAAGTCCGCCGGATTTTTTATTTCATCAAGCGGCCTTATCTTGCAGACGTTAAATCGGGGCATAAGCTTGCACTTGTCGACAATGCGGTTGTCAAAGCGCGGTATCTTCTGGCCAAGAGCAGTCCAATCGGTGTCGGCTCCGCGCTTAAGGTTGAACTGCCTCCTAAGCTCGGGATTTAGCGATGAATACTCCTTCTGCGCCGGCCCGAACATTATGTACAGAGCCTTTCCCTTTAGCTTGGGATACTGCAAGGATGCCTTCTCAACGAGCTTTTCGAACTCGGCCTCGACGCATTTGCGCGGAATTACATAATTTTTTGCCTTTTCGGCGTGGTTGTCTATGCGCAATTTCACTATCTCGGGATCCTCCGGCGACCATAAGCCCATCTTGTAGGCCTTAAAAAAACACGGGTAGTCGTACCTCTGTGGATCTGCCAAGCCAGAAAAAAGAACCTTCTTTTCGTCCTCGTAGGCCGAAAGCTTCTTCGCCCAATCGCTGTCCTCCTTCTTGTCGGCGTCCGTTTCCGTCCACGGAATATCGGGATCGTAACCCCTGTTTTGGATCGCGGAATTTAGGGCCTTGAAAACCTGCCAGCTCTCGAGAGGCTCGCCCAACAGCAGCTTGCAGCGCAACGCTATAGAGTTGTAGCAGACGTCCTCGCCGGGAGAGGGAAACTCCTTTTCAAGGCGGATATCTCCCTTTGCTATGAGCTTCCAACAACCGTCGACAATCCCGACCTCCCTGCGCCTAAGCACTTCTATGCCGCACTCCCCGAGAACCTTCTCAAGAAACTTTTCCCGCGCGCGGTGCGCCTTGCGCGTCCTGTACTGGCGGCGGATCTCCGCAGCCGTCTTTATCTCTCCAAAGTCCTTATACAAAATAAGCGACTGGACATGCTTTATCTCGGAACCGATTCTTACAGCCTCGCCGAGCGAACCTTTCCCTATGTCAAAACCCCAGATATTTACACGATTTTCCATATATTGACCTCATCATAAATAAACATTTTCCTTTAGTCAACATATTTACAGAACACGTCGCAAAACGTATAAAATTTATAGATATTATATAATAATCTTATATACTCATAACAGATATTCCCTATCTGCAATAGGCGGCCTGTAAAAGCTGCGAGCGGCTTGTCGGCGGGGCGCGAATCGTCGGGCGGCAAACTTTTGTGTGTCTTATTATTTGTGTGTTTTATTTTGCGCCTTTAATAACTCCGAACAGGCAACCACTTCAACAGGATCAATAAAAATCGGTAACCGAGTCTGTGCGTCTTAGCGCCATATTCGCGCGGTGCCATCGCTTTTTGTGCATGATGGGGGGTAAAGAGAAAACAAGCGAAATAAAAAAATTTGTCAAAATAGGGGCTGCAAAAGGAAAATGAAGCGCGGCCAATAAAGGAAGAGAATGGAAGGAGAAAAAGGGAAAAACTAAACGAGAAAAAAGCATGTGCCGCAATAGCATCATGTGTTTTTTTGAAAAGATTCGCAAAATACGAGTGTAATGCGCCCGTAAAAAAAGCACGCAAAAGAAAATAAAAGAAAATTTTAGAGGGCGATTTTCTTATTAGAGGTAGTTCCTTAGCTTGGGAATACCATGCCCTGGCATTTTGCCGCCGTGCCAAATTTAATCTTTGCAAAGGGCTTTGAATTTACGTCTATCCTCCGCTGAACCGGATAAGCGCGGCCGCCCTCTAAGCGCTGGTAGTCGGAATAGTAAACTTCGCATGTTTGCGATTTGTACTGGTAGAGCGCCTTGCACAACAGCCCGCTCTCCCGCTCAAAATAATAACGCGACTTCACTCCCCCGCCCTCGTCGAGGCTTACCACATTGCACGCGCGCCCGTCAATATTCGCCTCTCCATCAAATGCAAAACGCCCCTCAGCTCCGGCCGCAGTGGCGTTTCTTAACAAAGACTCGTCAAAACATGCAATTCCCCTTACCACGAGCGCGCGAAATTGGCCTACGTCTTCCCGCTTTCCGCCCATGCCGCCATCGAGCAATCTCTGCGCCGTATTTTTGGCAATATCCACGTAGTAGGCTCGGACAATCCCGCTTGAGCCTATGCGCACATACATTTTGTCTTCCGACTTTTTAACTATGGCGTATATGTTCCTTATCTCCTTTTTTCTTACGTCTATGTTGCCGTTTAGGAATACGTCAATGGTAGATATCGCCCTTGGATCGGCGCCTATTGCCGAATAAAAGCGCTCCAAAGCTTCCCTCGCACCGCCCTTTGGCAATTGCAATGCCTCGACCTCGGCCGCAGGCTCCTTGAGTGCAAGGGAGACATTTTCCTGGGTGAGACTGCGCTTGTAATACGTCTTGTAGGCATACATGCAAACGCAAAAAAACGCGCACAATATAAGCGCCGATACGACAGCCTTGCATATAAACCGCACTATGGCCGAAAAACGGCCGCAAATCATGCGGGGCTCAGCAGAGCCGTCAATATCATGCCGCTGCGAAGGCCCGGCTTCGTAGCCTTGGGCGGATACCCTTGCCAAATTGCGCCCCATCTTCTTAGGGATCGGCCCTTCACCAACGGGCTGAGGCAATTCTTCATCAGCGTCGACATCTTCGTCCTCCAGATCATATTCCGCGGCAAACCCCGCGCCGAGCGGCACCTGTGGCATATACTCGCCGGGCATGCCAGGCATAGGGGGAAAATTTGGCGGCGGCTCTTGAATATCTTCCCCGTCGTCGATTTCGTCTTCGCCCAAATATATGTAATCGTAATCTTCGGGCTTGGCGGCCTTCAATACCCTGCGCTTGGGGTTTCCACCGACAGAACTACTATCGGAAGAGCCATGTTCGGAATCTAAATTATCCTGCGATATCTTGTCGTCGTCCTTATTCACTTTTGACCCATTTCAAATAGGCGCGCGGCCTCCCGCCCGCACGCCCAGGCGCTCCAACAAAAACCGCAAACGGGCTCACAGAGCCGGTTTGCCACGCGTCTGCCCGCAGCCGCAAACTTTGTACTTGTATGAGCAAAGCTCGCGAAGCCCCATCGGACCGCGTGCGTGGAGCTTGTCGGTGGAAATGCCTATCTCGGCGCCGAGGCCAAACTCGTAGCCGTCGGTAAAGCGCGTCGAGGCATTCCAGTAGACAGTAGATGAATCGACTTTGTTCTGAAATTCTTGAGCCCTCCCGGCGTCGTTTGTGACAATTAAATCCGAATGGCCTGAGCCGTTGGTATTTATGAAGTCTATTGCCTGCTGCAGGGAATCGACTACGTCTATGGAAATTATCAAATCCGTATATTCCGTCTGAAAATCCTCCGCAGTGGCCTCTTTGCAAGGTATGCCCGCCTTGTCCAAAATATCCTTGGCGCGCGCCGACGCCCTAAGCTCGACACCCCTCTGCGCAAGTTTCGATGCAACTTCGGGCAGCAGCCTCTGCGCGCAATCCTTGTGCACAATCAGGTTTTCGGCGGCGTTGCATACGCTCGGCCTCTGGCATTTCGAATCTATGGCCAGAATGTCTGACATCTTTTCGTCGGCAAACTTGTCCAGATACACAGTGCATACGCCTTTGTAATGCTTTATCACCGGTATTGTGGACGTCTCGACCACAAATTTTATAAGGCCCTCCCCGCCTCGCGGAATCACGCAGTTGACGTATTGGCGCATGGTCAACAATTCGCCCAGCGCCGCGCGGTCGCTCGTGGGTATTATCTGCACGCAGTCGGGATTAAGCCCCGACTCGGCGAGAGACTTTGAAATGACCGACGCCAAAGCCATGTTCGTCTTAAACGCCTCGCTTCCGCCGCGCAATATCGCCGCGTTGCCGCTTTTAAGGCATAGAACCGCGCAGTCTATGGTGACGTTTGGCCTGCTTTCGTATATTATGGCAATAACCCCTATGGGAGTGCTCACCTTGCTTATCTCAAGGCCGTTTGGCCTCGTGGTCTTCTCGAGCACTGCGCCCACGGGATCGGGCAAGTCTATTACGGCCTCCACGCCCTTTGCTATCGACTCGATTTTCTCCCCGCTGAGGGCGAGCCTTTCGAGCATGGGCTTGGAAAGCCCCCCACTGGCGGCCTTTTCAACGTCGAGCTTGTTTTCGGCAAGAATTTCCGCCGCAGCAGCCCTCAAATTCTTTGCTATGGCCCTCAGGGCCCTGTTTTTCTGCTCGGTCGAGGCAACCGCAAGCTCGAGGCTCGCCTTGCGCGCTTTCTGTGCTATTTCCAAAATCATATTAAAACTGCGAAATTTCTTTTATGTATTTTGCACGGCGCTCGATTTCTTGGCGGCCTGTCATTTCAAGCTTGTAGCACGAGAAGGATTCCACCGTTATCGAGGCGGTCGCCGCGCCGTAAACCATCGCTTTCTTTATCGAGGCAAAATCCGTCTTTTCTATCCCGGCAAGATAGCCCGCCAATGCTCCGGCAAAAGAGTCTCCCGCCCCGGTCGGGTCGTGGAGATCGCTTACCGGATACGCCGGGACGACGAAAAAGCCGTCTTTGTGGAACAGCATCGCCCCATATTCGCCTGTTTTGACGATTACGGCTCCGGGGCACATCTTGCGGAGCTTTCGCCCGGCCAGAATTATGTTGCGCTCCTGCGAGAGCATTTTCGCCTCGCTGTCGTTTACTATGAACAAGTCGGCCCTGCCGACCATTTCCACGAGCGAATCCAGCGCCGTCTCTATCCAAAAATTCATGGTGTCAAGCACAACAAATTTTGGATTTTTTACGCTTTCAAGCACCTTTTTTTGATGGTCGGGAGAAATATTTCCAAGCAGTACATACTCGGCGTCGGCGCACGATGGCGGCAATTGCGGCACGTACCCCTCAAACGCGTTTAGGCGCAATTCAAGCGTATCCCGCGAATTGAAGTTGTCGTGGTACCTGCCGCGCCAAAAGAACGTGGGCTTGCCGCTGTATTCAAGACCCGAAATGTTGATTTGGCGCGCTCGAAAACGCTCCAAATCAGACGGTTTAAAATCGGCACCCACTATGCCCGATATTTTTACCGGGGCAAAATAGGAAGCCGCCAAAGCCGCGTAGCTGGCCGACCCGCCCAAGATATAATCCTCGCTGGCTGTCGGAGTTTCAATGCAATCGTAGGCTATCGAGCCGAATACAAGCAAGTCCGCCATAGTTCTATTTGGAAAGTTGAGCTATAATTTCATCGGCGAACTGCGAGCACTTCACCTCGCGGGAACCTGCTATCAGACGCGCCAAGTCGTACGTGACAACCTTCGACTTTATCGCGCCCTCAAGCCCCTTTATAACGAGCTCTGCGGCCTCGTTCCAACCCATGTAACGGAACATCATCTCGCCCGACAAAATTAGCGATCCTGGATTTACCTTGTCGAGGTTGGCATATTTTGGCGCCGTGCCGTGCGTCGCCTCGAATATTGCGTGCCCGCTAGTGTAATTTATGTTTCCGCCGGGGGCGATGCCTATGCCGCCCACCTGCGCGGCAAGAGCGTCGGAAATGTAGTCGCCGTTGAGGTTTAGCGTGGCCACGACGTCGTATTCGGCGGGTCTTGTTAAAATCTGCTGCAGGAATGCGTCGGCAATGACGTCCTTAACGACAATTCCGTTTGGCAACTGGCACCAGGGACCGCCGTTCAGCTCGACCGCGCCAAATTCCTCCTTGGCGACCTTGTAGCCCCAGTCGCGGAAAGCACCCTCGGTGAACTTCATTATGTTGCCCTTGTGCACAAGCGTCACAGATTTCCTGCCCTGGGCTATTGCGTACTTTATTGCGGCGCGAACCAGGCGTGCGGTGCCTTCCTGCGAAACAGGCTTTATGCCTATGCCGCAGCTTTCGGGGAAACGTATCTTTGCGTATCTTTCGGGGAACTCGGCCTTCAAGTAGGCCTTGAGCTTTTCCACGTCTTTTGAGCCCCGCTCAAACTCTATGCCGGCATAAATATCCTCCGTGTTTTCGCGGAATATGACCATGTCGACCAAGTCGGGGCGTTTTACGGGGCTGTCCACCCCGCTAAAATAACGAACCGGACGCTGGCATACGTACAGGTCGAGCTGCTGGCGCAACGCCACGTTCAACGAACGTATACCGCCGCCAATCGGCGTGGTAAGCGGGCCCTTTATGCCCACGAGGTATTCGCCGAAAGCCTCGAGAGTCTCTTTGGGAAGCCAGCTGCCCGTCTGCTTGAAGGCCTTTTCGCCGGCCAACACCTCCAGCCAATTAATCTTGCGCTCGCCGCCGTAAGCCTTCTCGACGGCAGCGTCGAAAACGCGCACGGAAGCGCGCCAGATGTCCGGGCCTATACCGTCGCCCTCGATAAAGGGCATAATTGGATTGTTGGGAACTTTGAGCTCCCCGTTGGATATTGTAATTTTTTCGCCTTTCATAGTGTCGGTGTTAAGTTTATATTTTGCCTTAGACTACGGCCGCAGCCATTCTTTTCAACACTTTTATTAAAAAATAAGAACCGCCCCGAAACCTATATTCGGGGCGGCTAAGACAAGGAATAAAAACTTTTGCCACAGCGGCCGACGGGAAGCTGCGGCTACTCCCCAAAGCTCACCGGCGCGAAAGGCAAAAGCTCCAAATCGTTGCGCGGGAAATAACGGTCGAACACCCTGCGGCTCCAGCCGCTGGGAATTTTTGTCATGTTTTCGACGAGACCGAAGGCCCTGCCGATTGACGTATAGCGCACCAACTCCATCTTCACCGTCTTACCCCTCAGGTCGGCCGGAATCTCCCACTCAAACGGGGGATACAGCCTTGCGCCGAGATCCCGACCGTTTATAAACAACTTCGAGACGAGCATCTGGGTGTCGAAATCCACGCGCCTTGCATTTGCCGGTATAGAGACGTCGGCACTCTGGATAATCCGCCCCACATATCCGTCGAGCCCGCGGCCATCGCCTGCATATTCGCTTAGAACACCGCCTTTATTGGAAAATTTTCCCGATAGTAAAACCGCCGGAAGGTATGCGTAGTCTTGGGTATCTCCGCCTATTTCCACCGTATGCACGCCCTCTTTTAACTCGAGGCTCGCCTGTTTGTAAAGCGGCTTAAACCCGTCTATCGGACCGGCATACTTATGCGAGCATTCAAGCTTCTTGCCGTCGATAAAGATCTTTCCCGTGCCGTCGAAATCCCGGACAATAACGTCGATTTTCATCGGGCTTTCAAGTTTAAACTTATACGTGTTGGAATCCTTGAAATTTGGACGGAGAATGTTGTTGTCGGAAATATCGACGCGCCACTTTGGCTGCTGAAATCCGGAAATCGGCGCTCCTTCAAGCTCGGGTTCCTGTCCGCCTTCGAGGGCTACGACGCCTTTGGGATAAATTGTAAAAGCCTTAATAGTCCCTCCGCGTGAGAGTTCGAGAGTCCGTTTGCAATCGCTAAAGTTGACTATGACTATCGACCCGTCCTTATACGGGCGCACGAAAACATCATCGGCTTTTTTGCCGTTTTCCAGAACCATTGGGCGCTGCGCCGCTGCGCGCGAAAATGCGTCAATCTGCTGGGCGAACGAGCGTTGGGAACCAGACGGCAGCGCGTTTTCAAAACGCAACACAAACTTTGTGCCGGCCTTTTCGCCGGGCTTGATGAGTTTCCACGAAAGCTGCTCTTTATTGAGCATTATAAGCACGTCGTTTATGTCGGCCAATTCATACGGATAGACCACGCTCACTAAAACATCGGGCTCTTTTCCCGCAAACCGCGCCGCCTTCTTTGCCTCGGGGGCAAATGCCGCAAATTCGGCAAACCACGGCTGGGATGGCGATATGCTGTTTAGCCACCCAGTAAAGGAGTCTTTGTGGTGGGGATCCTTTGAGATCTTTACGCGAAGGTCCGTCTGGGTAATGGCCAAAAGATACCGGTTGATGCCGAAGGCCGCCGACATCCATATTTGGCGCCTTATTTGCGCTATCGGCATATCGCTTGGCCCGAGGGCGAAAAGCTCGGCCATGCCGCCGTTTCCGTTCCTTTTAACCGCGTAGGCGCCGGTGCCAAACGTCAGCCATTCGAACCCGAGCATGGTTTCGTGCGTCCTGATTTCGTCGATACCGGGAAAGCTCAACCCCGAAAGGGAATCGAGAATGTAGCCGTTTGATTTCGAGGCCTCTTTCATGACGTGCTCCGAAAGCATGTGCCCGGTGGCGTATATGCCGTGCTCAAGGCACCAGTCGGAAATTTTTTTCGTAAAGCACGATTTAAAACGCATTCCTATCAACTTGGAAAGCGGCCCCTGGTAGGGATAAGTGCCGGTGCGAATCCCGCAGATGATATCCTCCTTTAAGTCGGTGCCCGTCAATGCCTTATAGTCGGCCTCAAGCCCCTCGTAATAGGGGATTGTGCGCAGGTAGGCCGCATCTTTTACAAAATACCCGACGCTCGGCTCGTCGGTAAAGATACCCTTAACCATTTTTCCAAAATGCTCTTTAAGCAAAGCGTAATACTTTTCGTGGGTTAGGTTTATAAAGCAGTCAACGGGCGCGTCGTTTAGCAAATCCGGCATTTGTGGGTTCCTGACTATTTTAAAAGAGTACCCTCCGTCGGCGTTGGCTACAACCGACATTTGGGCCAGCGCGTAGTCGGGATTTATCTTCATTGTCTGCTTGTTTGCAGTTCCGCTCGGCCAGTTGAATTCGTCGTACAGCCACACCGAAGTAAACTTCTGCCGGCACGCCTGGTCGACGAGGAAGGACACCAGATCAAGCCACTCCTCCTTCATATATTCATACTCGCAGCCGCTGCGCGGATATATTAAAAACTGCGTTATGCCCCCCTTCTTAATGCGGGACAAGTTATCCGCCAAAAAGGCCTTTTCGGGCTTGCCGTTTACGACGTACATGGCTATTAGCGGGTTTTCCCCGGGGTCTATCTTGGGAAGCTGGGCGCAAACTCCGGACGAAGACCAGAGCGCAACCGCAGCCAGCGTTGCATTAAAAATCTTTTCCATCATAACAGCGCAATTCTACTTCTTTTAAGCCCGCATTTGAATTCTTATATTTAGACAACTTTTTAAATTTTGGATAATATTCTTGCAGGGCGCGCCCGATTTTTCTATGCAATTAAATCGACCATGGACAAGCACCGCCGCCCAAAAATATTGTGGTCTATAAAGGCCGACGACACCCTGCAGCTTTGGCCCAGCGCCGATTCCGAATGCGCGCTCACCGCGCCGTTTCTTCCGGCGCACCTAGTCAACACGCCCAAATTTCCGCAGATCACGGCGCCCAGCCACGCCGCGGCGGGCTTTCTCGAAAAGGAGGGAATAAGCGCGGCGGCCTTCAGCACCCATTCGAAGAGCTATTACAGCGAACGCGTGAACAAAAAGTTTTCCACCATCATGTACACCATATCCGGAAGCGCGAGGGCCGAATTTGGCGGAAATGTGAAAATCCTCAAAGCCGGTTCGTGTTTCCTTTCGGCGAAATCGGCGAATACGAAACTGAGAGTAAACAACAGGTGGGAGGTTCTGTGGTTTCACTTCAAAGACTCTCCGCTTTCATGCGCCATGTTCGGCTGTGAATCCAAGCTATTTGAGAGCAAAAATTTCAAGGAGATACTTTGGCTTGCGCAATCCTATAGGGATAAGGTATACTCCAAGTCTTTAAATCGGCGGGCGCTCGAGGCTCTGGCAGTGCTCATACGCGAAAGCATCGCCTGCGATTTCCCGCCTCCGCCCAAAGGCGAAATTATTCGGAGGGCTGCCGAAGATCACGTATCGGCAAAGAACTTTGCGGCAAAAAATAAAATCACCGTCTACGAACTAAACAAACGCTCGCTCTCGTGCACCGGCCAGACATTCGCGCGCCTGGCTAAAGAAGCACTGATGAAAAAAGCCCGCGACTTTCTAACACTCGGAAGCCCTCCCTGCACTGTCGCAAAAAAGCTCGGATACGCCTCAATTCAATCTTTCTCCAAGGCGTTCAAAAAAGAACACGGCCTAAGCCCCTCAAATTTCGCGCGCCTGCACCGCGAAAAACTATAGCTCCTCCGCAAAAACAATCGATTGCTATCGGCCTTTTGCGACGGGAAATTCGGAGCTCAGAAAAAGAAGTAAAAATGGGAACTTTGGAAAAATCGGCAAAATGCGAACGCCGCCTTTCAACATCGCGTGTATTCCCGCCCGACAATCCCCGCGCGATTTTTTCCTTTTTTTCCCTACGGGCATACCCTCGTTCCATTTAAAGGCGAATGTAAATAGGGGTTGTTAAATGCGCCGACTTGCCGCGTGCGGCAAAATCGGATAAGGAGAGCCTCTATCGCAAAAAAATAAAGAAGCCCTCCGAATGAGGGCTTCTTCGCGCAAAGTACGCCTAATGCAAAATATCAAAGATTAAAATAGTTTTTTGCATTGTAGTAGCAGACGTTCTCCACGAGGGAGCCTACTAGCTTCATATCTTTGGGCAAGAGCCCCCGCTGCATTTCTCCGCCTAAAATATTGCACAGAAGCCTGCGGAAGTACTCGTGGCGCGCATAGGAAAGGAAGGAGCGCGAGTCGGTTAGCATTCCGACGAACCTGCCCAACAGCGACATGTTCGACAGCGCGTCGAGCTGTCTGCGCATTCCGTCGAGGCTGTCCATAAACCACCATGCGCTGCCCATCTGAATCTTCCCCGGGCAGCTTGAATCTTGGAAATTGCCCAGCATCGACGCGACCATCTCATTATCCTTGGGATTGATATTGTATATTATCGTCTTTCCAAGTTTTCCGGCGCTATTGAGGTTGTTTAGGTGCTTTGAAAGCGAGTGAGAGTAGTTCGATTCCCCGATTGAATCAAAGCCTACGTCCGGGCCGAGCTGCTTAAACATCAATTTATTGTTGTTGCGCATAGGTCCTATGTGCAGCTGGCGCACCCAACCCTTGTCGGCGTCCATCGCCGCGCATTCGCGAAGTATGGCGCTTTTAAACGCGACGGCCTCGTCGTGGGCAACTTTTTCGCTGCTTGTTATGGCTTTTTGGAACGTGTCCTCAATTTCATAGTTGAAGGCCGTCTTGTGCCAAAGAGTCTCGACGCCGTAGTCGGAGACGCGGCAGCCGTTTTCGTGGAAATAGTCGTGGCGGTGCTTGAGAGCCACGAGGAGGTCGTCAAAACAGCGTATCTCTATACCCGAGGCAACCTCGAGCTTTTCGAGATATTTTATGTAGGCGAAATGGTCCTCCAGCGCAAAGGCTTTGTCGGGCCTGAAAGTCGGGCGCACTTTCACATCAAAATTGCTCTGGGCTATTTCCCTGTGGTAGCGCAAGTCGCTGATTGGATCGTCGGCGGTGCATATGGCCTCGACATTGCACATCTTCATACACTTGCGCGCGGAAAGTTTTTTGAGAGCCTCATTTGCGCGCGTCCAAACCTCCTCGGCTGTATCACCCGAAAGAAGGACGTCGTCTATGCCGAAGAACCGCGCCAGTTCCAGATGGCACCAATGATACATCGGATTGCGCAACATCATGGGCATCGTCTCGGCAAATTTCTGGAATTTTTCCCTGTCGGAGGCCTTTCCCGTGATATACTCCTCGGGAACTCCGTTCGAGCGCATTAGGCGCCATTTGTAGTGGTCAGCGGCAAGCCAAACTTGAGATATATTATCCCACTTCTTATCCTGGCTGATTTCCGCGGGATCCAAATGGCAGTGAAAGTCGACAAGCGGTAGCTTTTCGGCATAATCGTGATACAGCTGTCGGGCAAAGTCCGACTCTAAAAGAAAGTCGTCGGTTATAAATTTTTCCATTGACTAAAAGTCTCTCAAAGGATTAATTTTGCGTCAAGAAAATTCAAATCTTTCTATCATCCGAATACATTTCGGCCACTTAATTGCACATACATACAAAAAATGAAAGTCACCCAAAAAGACATAGCCACAAAATTGGGCGTATCGACGTCGTTAGTATCGAGGGTTCTCTCGGGGCAGGCGCATAAAATAGGCGTCCACCAGAGCAAGATTGACGAGATTATGCGGGTAGCCAAAGAGCTCAATTATGTGCCCTCCCCGGCGGCGCTGGCTTTGAGGGGTAAGAAATCGAACACCATCGGAGTGGTCGCCTACGACTTTAGGACACCGTTTTTTTCGGAACTCATAGCCGAGATTCAAGAGCTGACGCACGACAAGGACTACTCTTTGCTGCTCGTCGGTTTTCTAAACCGCCACCCGACTTTTTCAGACCTGCTGCCGCTGTACAAGCATTTTGTCGACGGCATAATCATTTTGGGTTCATTTGGCGACCTGTCGTGGACCGACGCCTTCGGCGAGACGCCCATTGCGCGAATAGGCCACGGCGAACACAAGAACCTGACGTTGTCTGTAAGCATCGATGAATACGACGCCAGCCACAAAATTTTTGGATACATATCGGGGAACTTGAAAAAGACGCGCGTCACCTACGCAATGCGCGATCTGCCCGCACACGTGTTGCGCCGCGATGTCATTCTCGAGGTTGCCAAAAATTACGGCTGCACGGTGGACGTAAAGCTCTCAAATATAGAGCCCAAAGATTTCCCCTGCGGCAATGATATAGCAAAGAGAATACTAGCCGACGGTAAACCGCTGCCGGAAGTGGTTGTTTGCGCGACCGACAACATAGCCATGGGCATAACAAAGGAGTTTAGCCAAAACGGCGTACGCGTTCCCGAAGATGTTGCAATAATAGGCTTCGACGACGTCCCTGAAGCGTCGAACTTTATCCCGTCTATAACTTCCTTTAGGCAGCCGATCAAACGGTTTGCAAAAGAATGCTTCGATGCCGTGATAAAGGACTACAACGGGCCCAAGACAAAAATATTCGAGGGCGACCTCATGGTCAGAAAATCGACGCTAATATAACCGAAGGCAATATCGGATTCCCTCCCCCCCCAAAAAAACGCGCAACGAGTGCGCGTTTTTTTTGCGCCTACCGGGCACGCCTTGTCCGTCTACCAACGAAGCAAATATATTGCAACGCGAGCGAGCGCCGAATCATCGGGAGCGCATGCGAATGCGTTTTTTATTTTTAGTATTTGCGCATGCGCGTTTTTAGCGAAAATACAAGTGCGAAAGCATACGAGTAGTTGTCTGCCGATTTTTTCGGCGGATATCGGGCGGAAGGGTAGAAAAGAGGTAGGGGAAACAGGAGAGAAAAAAGAGCGTAAACGAATAAAAAAGGCAAACATGCCCAGCTTATTTGTGGCCGTGCAACCATGAGTACACATTTAGGAATAACACTGAGAAAGCACAGCTGCGCGGCTTGCATCTTATCCTGCAAATAACGAAAAAGGCAAAGATAGAATTCCTGAGTGCCTAAAGCAGGAGATTATGCGCCTGTAAGGGGCTAAGTGTAAAAAAATTAAAGCGAGCGCAAGGCTATGCATTGAAACAAAAATCGGGCGCCGCGGATAACACGCGCTCTCAAACATTCCATGATACGGCCATACGACATCCCTTAGTCTCAGGTCAAAAACTTGCGAGTGCCGCAAAGATTCGCTCATCGTCAAAGATAGTGGGATGAGGGTAGAAGAAGAAAAAAAGGGAGGCAAAGAGGACGGAAGTCCTACAA
>CALXLK010000005.1 GCA_944389175.1 uncultured Opitutales bacterium | reverse complement strand
TTGTAGGACTTCCGTCCTCTTTGCCTCCCTTTTTTTCTTCTTCTACCCTCATCCCACTATCTTTGACGATGAGCGAAAAACAATCGCCCTATTTTACCAAAATGGCGATTTTTTGCAGCTTTTGTAAGCATTTTCCCCTCAAAATAAGTTGCCGGTGCTTCGGCGACAAAAACTGCGCACAGTTTTTTCCCGGTCGCGGAGTAGCGCGCAGTTTTCCCCTTGCGGCGCGCGCTTTGTTTATCGGAAACGGGCGTGTTATCTTGCACATAGGCGGATATATTATGCGCCGCCATACCCACTTCTTTGTCGGGATTGCCTTGCGGAAAAAACACGGCATTCTACGCGGATAGCGGGAATCTGCGCGGACTATGGCATAATATCGGGCGTTATTTGCCGAGTATTCGCCTTATGTATTCCACTTCTTCGGGGCAATACGGGGTATGGTCGCTTTTGTAGATGTCGTGGAACCATATCCCCTGCATTTCCGGAGTGTCGTCGTTGGGCCAAGGGCGCCACGTCTGCGTTTTACCCGCGACAAATCCGAAGGGGAACGACCATATGTTATTGTTCTTGTGGAATGACAGTATGGGGTTAAACGTGCTTCCCCGAATCCTGCCCATCCATTCCGTGCACATAATCGGCTTGCTGGTGTGCTTCATTATTTTTTTGATTATGCGTATATGGTCTATGAGGGGGGCGTACGTGTGGTATGAAATGACGTCGCTTTGGCTTATCTGGAGCGGATTGAAGATTTTTTCTTCTTCTCCTCCTTTGTACTTGTAAAGGCCGAATGTTACAGGCTGTTGGGGGTCGCACGAGCGCGCCCATTCGGCGCTCTCTCTGATGAGGTCTAGACAGCATCTTTTCAGGTGCTTTATTCTGTCGTCGGAAAGGTTTTTGGCGCCTCCGACAATATGCAGGCTCTTTATGTTGTCGGGTTCGTTAAATATGTCCCAACATATCACGCGCGGGTCTTTCGCGTACTTGCCTACGACCGTCTTTACAAATTTTTCAAGAATACCCCATTTTGATTTGTCGCCGAGTATCAAATACGAAGGCTGTTTTTTCCAGCCCGGGTTATGGGATTGGGAGGGTACAACCTGCTTGCCGAGCTTGGCATCGTCGGTTCCTCCGTTTGTGAAGAACACAACCATTGTCCCGATGCCGTACTTATCCGCTGTTTTTAAGAATTCTTCAAAGCGCTCCATGAATCCATCGGGATTGGATTCAAAAACGAGATCGCTTAAGAATACGCGCACAGCGTTGAAGCCCGTAGCCCTCATGAGGGCGAATTCCCTGTCGATTGTCTTTATGTCAAAGGTCTCCTTTTGCCATAATTCTATTTGATTGACGGCGTAAGAGGGTATGTAATTGACGCCCGCCCTGTATTTTTGTTTTGCAATCCATTGCTTGGCCTGTTCGTCTGTCCATACTTCTCGCGCAAAGACGCACGTGGAAAACAAAAAGACCGAAGCGGCAAGCGCTATTATTTTTGTAATCAGTGTGTTTTTTCTCATCATCATGTATATACCGGCTAAGATTAGACGAACAGGGTCTAACAGTTAGCAAGCCATTTGTCAACGATATCCCCGTTTTTAGAGGCACTTGCGTGTTCGTTTTTTTGTTGAGGTTTTTGCCGAAAAGTTCATAGTCTAAGGCCTTTATTATGAGTTTTAACCTGAAAAAAATCCTCAAAAGCCTTTTGTTTTCGACAAGCCAACCGCTGTCGATAAAAGACATTCAGGCGGTGGTCGCGCGTTTTCACGACGAGGCTTCGGCCGCGGAAAAGGCGGCGGCGGGGCAACAGCAGGTTCCGGACGTCCTGCCCGACGAGGAGCAGACGGTTATAGAAGACATAATTGCCCAGGTGCCCACCCTGCTTACCGCTACGCAGATACGCGAGGCCATGGACGCAATCGCGGCGGAACTCGACGAGGCCGGCGAGGTTTTCCGCCTTGTTCAAAGCTCCTCGGGTTTTAAATTCGTAATATCCAAAGAATACTCGAATTGGGTGCGCCTTTTGCGCAACGATCCGCGCCCGCAAAAGCTTTCGAGAGCCGCCATGGAGACCCTGGCAATTATCGCCTATAGGCAGCCGGTTACCCGCGCCGAAATCGAGGCCATTCGCGGTGTCGGCGCCGATTCGGCCATCACGCGCCTGGCGGAAAAAGACCTCATATACGTAAGCGGACGGGCGGACTTGCCGGGGCGCCCCATACAGTATTCTACGACTCAGAATTTTCTCGATTACGCGGGGGTGAATTCCCTCGATGAGCTTCCCGCCTCCGACGTCTTAAGCCCCGGGCAGATCTCCGAATGGATACGCAGGGCCAGCGCCCCGGCTCCCAGAGACGGCGATGTCGGCCTGCCCTCGGAGGACGTTTCGGAGGACGGCAAACAATCCGTCAATTTGGGCGGCTCAAACGCGCTCTCTGCGGGCGATGCGGCGGGCAAAACATCAGGCTCGGGGCGGACTCCTTCAGCCGAACCTTTCGATGAACATGAAAAACGCGGCGAAGGGTGGGGCGATCCCGCCGTCGGCGGCGAGTCGGCGGAAAATTCGGATTTTTCCGCCCGAGGCCCGAATGATTCTGAACATGCTTCTCAACCGTGGGTAAACGGCGGTTTCACAGCCGAAAGCGGCGCGGCGGATTCTTCCGGCGGCGCCAGCAAAGAGCACGGCGATTGAATTTGGGCGGAGATTTCTATCTTCAAAATCGGCAATGCAAAAATTGGCAAAGGAAAACTACAGTGGATAAATACAGAAAAGAAATAGACGCTATTGACTCGCAAATCCTCGATTTGCTTGCCAGGCGCATTTGCTGCGCGAAAGAAATCGGCAAGATAAAAGCCGGCAACGGCGAAGACATATACGCGCCAAGCCGCGAAAAGCTGATATTTGAAAAGCTTGAAAAAAAGAATGCCGGCAAGATTCCCGAGCGTTCCCTGAAGGCTATATACAGGGAGATTATATCGGCGTCGATTTCCGCGGAAAAAAAGCTTATGGTCGCCTATCTCGGGCCAAAGGCAACTTTTACAAACCAGGCGGCCGTTAAAAATTTTGGCTCGAGCGTAGAATACGTGCCGATACCCTCGATACCCGACGTCTTCCTCGCCGTCAAGGCAGGCGACGCCGATTACGGCGTGATACCCATTGAAAATTCCACGGAGGGCGCCGTTTTGCACTCGATGGACATGCTCGCCGAGACTTCGCTTACGATAGTCGGGCAGGTTTACCAGCCGATAGAACACTGTCTGCTCTCGCGCGGAACTCTTGAGTCTATCCGAAAGGTCTGTTCCAAAGACCAGGCCATAGGCCAGTGCCGCGGCTGGCTGCACAGGAATCTTTCAAACGTCGTGCTCGAGTCGGTCGACAGCACGGCCAAGGCCGTCGAAATGGCGGCGGAAAATCCCGAAATAGCGGCAATAGCAAGCGAGGTAGCCTCGACTTGCTACGGCGTTCCAATCCGCGAGCGCTCAATTCAGGACCAAAAGGACAACCAAACGCGGTTTCTTGTCATCGGCACAAAACCCAATAAATTCGCCGCGGGAGTGCGCTATCGCACAAGCATAGTAGTCTCGATAAACGACCGCCCAGGCGCGCTTTCGGAGGTTATAACGCCGTTTGAAAAGGCGGGAATAAACCTCTTGCGCATAGAGTCGAGGCCGTCGCACAAAAAGGCGTGGGACTACTACTTCTTTATCGACTTTGAAGGCCATTGGGAGTCCGACGCCGTCAGGGACGTAGCCTCGTACTTGAAGTACTCTCTGCCGATGATCAAATGGCTCGGCAGCTATCCGATGTAGCCGATGCCCAAGATAAAAATACACGCCGTTGTAAACGCGCCCAAAAGCCAGTGCGCCGGCGAATACGGCGAGGCGCTAAAAATAAAGGTGGCTGCCCCCGCAATCGACGGCAAGGCAAACGAGGAGCTCGTCAGGTTCATAGCCAAGAAGCTCGGGTTGCCCCGCTGCGGGGTGCGCATAGTCTCGGGGCAAACTTCCCGCGATAAAATCGTGGAAGTCGACGCCGAAGACGCGCGTGCGCGATTGTTAATGTAGGGAGCCTGTTTTTCTTTATGCGGCAATCTTCGGCGGATAAAGAGCTTTACCGGAATTTCGGCGTATATGTGCACGTGCCTTTTTGCGCGAGCGCGTGCGGGTATTGCAGGTTCTACAAGAAAGTGCCGGGTGGCGGCGACGTGGCGTTTTACTTGAAAAATCTCGAGGCGGAGGCGGATAAATTCAGGCGCGAGAATCCCGATTGTACAGTGGTAGATACCATGTTTTGGGGAGGCGGCACGCCGTCTATTTTATCTCCCGAAGATATACGCAAAATGGGGAGAATATTTGAGGGGCTCAGTCCCTCGAAAGAATGGACTGTAGAAGTGTCGCCGTCGACGCTCACATCGGAAAAGCTCGACGCCTACAAAAGCCTCGGGGTCACGAGAATTTCCCTCGGCGTTCAGAGCTTCAACGAAAATACGCTCAAAAGGCTCGGCCGAAGGCACAGCCTTTCTGATACCCTAAAGGCCATAGACTTGGTGGCCTCGAAAAATTTCGAACACTTCTCGATAGACTTAATATTCGGGGCCGCGGGACAAAGCGTTTTAGAATTTGAAACGGATTTGCGCCGCGCGGCCGCCTCCCCGGTTGACCACATAAGCGCCTACTGCCTGGAATTTGAAAGCGGAACGTCGTCATGCGCGGGCGAAAAAACCGCGGAATGGGAAAGCCAGAACGCCCGCCAGGCCGAGCTTTTTGAACTTGCGATGAGCCGCCTGCCTGAGCTCGGCTTTGGGCAGTATGAAATCTCAAACTATGCAAAGACGCCGCAGAGCAGGTGTCTGCACAATTTATGCACATGGCACATGGCGCAGTGGCGCGGCTTCGGCCCGGCGGCGGCCTCGCAGTTCGGCGGCCTTCGTTTCCGAAATCCGGCCTCAGTAAAAAAATGGGCCGATGCTCTCTCGGGCGCATCGGCCATGGAGGACGTGGTTGTACTCGACGACTGCGAACTTTATTCCAGCGCCCTCATATTCGGCCTGCGCCTAAACGACGGCGTGGATTTGGCCGAGCTAAAAAGCCGCTTTCCGGGCGCCGACGAAAAAAAGTACGCGGCGGCTATATCGACTCTTTGCCAAAACGGCCTTCTGGAAAAAAGAAACAGCCGCCTATTGCTTACCAAAGAGGGCAGGCTCTACGCCGACAGCGTCGCCGTTGACTTGCTTTAAAAGGCGCGCCTAAACGGGGGCAACCCGCCAAATTTTTGGCGCGTTTTTTTTCATTGGGCGCCATTGCGGGTTCTATACGCATTCGGGCTTGACTTTCAGTCGGGGCGCGGCGGGCTAAAATATGTCGGCACTCTTCAAAAAAACTTGCATTGAATTTGCAAAGTTGTTAAAAGTTTCCGACTTTAAAATATGATTATGAGAATCTGCAAAAAAATTATTGCTTTTGTGTTCGGATTGGCGATGGCGCTTTTCAGCGCGTGTTCGTCGGTCGAAAACACCACTCCGGAGACAATGCCGGAAAATCCATCGAGAACCTATACGCTGTCGATGAAGGTCGACCTTAACGACGGTTCCGTTTCTCCCGATTCGTTCAAGCCATACATTGTAATCGATGCGCAGGTTCACCCCATGACCTACAAGGGAAACGGCGTGTATGAGTACGATTACGTAATGCCCATGGGCAGGTCGAGCGCGAAGTACTACTTCCAGTTCGACTACGACGTAAACAAGGTCGCCAGCGGAATGCCGGCGCAGCGCAGGCTAAAAAGCAGCCAGGTTTACGAGTTTACGACCGAGTCGAAGTTCGTTGTAAGCATGGAGGCAACCAGAGGCCATGTAGGCTCGAAAATCACGCTTTTGGGCAAGGGGTTCACCAAGGACGACAAGGTGCTCGTCGGCGGTGTTGCAGCCGATACGAACTGCGTCTCGGACAGCACCCTGATATTTACGATTCCCGCCGTGGAATCGAACAAGGTCCACAAGGTCGAGCTGGCGACAGCCGATAAGAAAATAAACATAGGCGATTTCCGCGTTGACGACGCCCAGCTTCAAGTCTCGCCCAAGTCGCTCGAACTGCGCAGCGGCGAAGATGCCACGCTTACTTTTAATATCGGCTTTCAGGCTCCGGCCGAGGGCTATGTAATCGACGTTAAGACGAACATTCCAAGCTCTCTGATTATGGACGACGTCGTTGTGCCTGCCGGCCGCAGGGGCGTGACGGTTCCCCTTAAGGCGGGCGCAAAGGGCAACGGCTTTATATACGTCAACGGCTTTGGCTTCAAGGAGGTTGCAATCCCCCTGGTTGTAAAATAGAAAGCTCTTTTTTGCTTTCCGGGCGCCGGCTTTGTAGCGGGCGCTCTTTTTTTTGTCCGCGGCCACTTCGCGTACATTTTTGTTGACTAAAAAAGCGCCGATTGGTTGGATAATCCAGCTGCGGCGGCTTTTTTCGAAACAAAGTTTGAGTATATGAAAAAAAAGAGACCATCAAACATAATTGACAAAGGGGAAATTTTCACCAATGCGCAGGCGTATCCGGCCGAAAGCGTGCTTTCGGATATGTCGGAGCTGGTCCTTAAGGTTCAGAGGGGTCTGATCGTCCCGGCATTGATTTTTGCGCGCCACAAGATAGGCAATACGATTACGTTCTTTGGCGCTTCGCGCATAAAGTCGCCGGCGAAGGCAAAAGAGGAGCTTGAGGAGGTCATGAAGAACAAGCGCCGAAAAGACTACAGGGCGCGCCTGTCGGCTGCAAAGCATGCGGTGGAAATGTCGCAGTACTACCAGCAGTCGGAGGATTTGGCCTTCAAGCTGCAGATGTGGATAAACGATTCGGGCATACCCGAGACAGACAAGCCCTACATAATGACAGGCGGCGGCCCCGGCATTATGGAGGCCGCGGCAAAGGGCGCGTACATGGCAGGCGGCGTTCCCGTGGGCGCGACCATTCCAATTTCGTCCGAGGAACAGCGCAATATATACGTGGACAGGGGCGTTTGGTACCAGTTCAACTACTTCTTCATGCGCAAGTTTTGGCTTATGGCTATGGCGCGGGCGGTTATCGTCTGCCCCGGCGGTTTCGGCACGTTGGACGAATTCTTTGAGATCCTGACTTTGGTCAAGACCGGGAAAGAGGACAGAATTCCGCTCGTGCTCTTCGACAGAAAGTTCTGGGATCCCATAATCAATTTCGACGAACTCATAAAAAACGACGTCATCACCAAGGAGGACATGCAGCTTATACATTTCTCCGACACAATCGACGACGCCTTTGAATTCGTAACCGAGAGCCTCATAAAGCGCTACAAGCTAAAGAGGCACTCTTCCCGCAAAAGCGCAAAGAAAAAATAGCGGGATTGGCCGGCCGGATTCGACGCATAATGCTTTCCGGCTTTTGCCCCTATTGAGTTGGCCGGTGGTTTGGCGTTTCGGTGCATTTGGCGCGCCCCTTTTTCGGGGTCGCGCCTTACCGCTTTTATGAGGTGCGTTTTCATCACGTCTTCCGGTGCGCCTTTTTTTCGATTTCCCGGTGCGTCCTTTCCCGACTTACGGGCGCTTTTCTCCCGATTTTTGGGGCGCGTTTTCCCACTCCTATGGGCGCATCTTTTTGTAGACAGCGGTTAGAAAAATCGGCGTAAAATAGAAAGCTTTGCTTTTGCGTTTTTTTTGCCGGGTGCGATAAATTGGCATCAAGAGTCTGCAGGCGTTGCCAAGAATTGCCTTTAAACGCCGTTGTCCGGGGCATTTTGCCGTCGGGCGTATTTTGAGCTGTCGGGCGCGGCGGGCTTTTTGACCAAGCATTTGAGCTTTTGGCGGTGCTAAGTGTTTCTTTGCGCGCCTATGGCCTCGGGAAAGGCGGGGTGTGTATAGTAATTTATTGTTTTAATCTGCGGCTTGCCCGATGAAAAGACGCGGCCAAACATTGTTTAGGCTCGTTATTTAAGGCCGCAAATACAGGCTCTTGCAATAGAAAATAGGCTTGTCTTTTATGCGAATTCGGATTGCATGTTCGGCGTGAAATTTATTCTCGACATATTTGCGCGCGCAGCGGCTTGCCTGGGCGCGGCCGCCCTGTGTTGCGCATCTTATGCGCAAGGTTCGGCCGACTGCAGGGAGGACGTTCCGTGGGTATCGCTGGCCCACCAGCGCGAACTTGCCAAGAAGGCCCAGCAAAAGGCGCAAAAAGAAGGAAAGATGGCGCCTGCGGCAAAGAAAGAGAAAACAAAGCGCACGGGGCGCCCCGAGCTTTCGGCCGACAAGTTTGAGTACGCAACCGACGGATCCGGCGCCATGATAGCCCGCGGCAATGCGCAAATGACGGCAAACGGCGCCACTCTTACCGCCGGGCAGATATCGTATTTGCGCAGGCAGAACGCCGCCCGTGTAATGGACGACGTCAAGATAGAGTCGGACAACTACCGCGTGATAACGTCGGCGGCCGACATATCCATGAACCCCAAAGCCGTGCAGGCCGATTATTCGCGTTTTGGCACGTACCCGCTTTTCGTGGAGGCAAATTCTGTCTCAGGCGACGAGAAAAAGTACGTTTTGAGCGGGTCAAAGGCCTATTTCGGCGAGCCCGCACTTGGTTCCTTTAACGCCGACGCCTCGAAGATTACATACGACACCCAGACGAAGATGATAAACATGGAGGATGTCGTCTTCAACGTGGGGTTCGTGCCGGTGCTGTATATGTCGGAGTATGAGATGAGCGCGGAGCAAAAGTTTCCGTGGGACATAAAGGTGAGGGCCATGTATAACGGAGATTACGGGGCGGCTTTGCAAAACACCGTTTATTACACGGGCTTTGAGGGGTTTGATCCGGGCTTCCTGCTCGACGGCTATACGAAGAGGTCGGTTCTCGTCGGGCCCGCGCTGCGCTACGATGTGGACTCGGGCTCCAACAGAATGCTGGGGAAGTTCGAGGCCGGCTATATCCACGATGTGGGCAGCCGCGAGATTCTCGGAGTCAATTCCTACGGCAGGCCAATCGAGCCCGACCGATATTTCATCGAGTTTAGGCACAACCAGATAATAGACGACAAAATATCCCTTACTGCGGTCGTCAGCGCATGGAGCGACGAGTTCGTCACCCGCGATTTCCGCGACGATTATTTTTACGACAACCAGGCTCCCGACAATTTTGTCGAGGCCATGTACTACGGCGACATGTGGACGACGTCGCTTTTCACGCGCTTTGCGCCCAACAATTGGGAGACAGTCGTCCAGCGCCTTCCCGAAGGGCGCATAGACATACAGCCGGTGGAGCTGCTAAATACGGGCGCGTACTTTAGGGCATTTGCGTCGGCTGCGTACCTGAATGTATTCGACCCGTACGACCTCGTTTACCGCGACGGCGCCCAGACGGCCCGAATCGACGCGTACGCGGGCATAGACCGCCCGATACAGCTTTCCGACTGGTTCAAGATAACGCCCGTTGCCGGCGTGCGCCTGACGAGCTATTTCGACACCCGCGGGGGCGTTCGCGACTCAAACTATACGCGAGTTCTCGGCCAGGTTGGCTTCGACGCCCAGATGGATATTTGGGGACAATTTGACTTCACCAGCAAGACGATGGGCATCGACGGCATAAGGCACCACATAACGCCGCTTGTAAGCTACCGCTACATTCCGGCCGCGGAGCAGGGGAAGGGGCGTTTCGACATAGTCGACTACGACTATTTTACGACGTATCCGCCCATTTTGGATCTTTCGTCGATGCGCAACGTCGACGATCTGTCGGAGCTCAACACGATGCGCGTTGGCATAATGAACGTGTTTGAGACCCGCGACGCCGACTTCGGCTCGCGCGAGCTGGCGCGCTTTGACGTCTTTGCCGATTTAAACTTTACGCGGCGCGCGCCTCCGCTGCGGCACAAATACTGGAACGACGATCCCGAATATTTCCAGCGCTATTCCGACGTGTATGTGAATGCGAGCGTCTCTCCCACGAGGTGGCTTACGCTCGGCACGTATTCGCGCTTTAGTTTTGAGCATTCATGCGCGCCGGAAATCAACACCTACCTGACGCTAATGGAGACTGATATAGCCTCTCTGACAATCGGCTCCGTTTACCTAAAGGACAGCCTCGAGCAGTATTTCTTGCAGGTAGAGTACAACATCAGCCAGCGCTACCGCCTGTTTGCATCTCTGCATTACGACGCCGAATTGTCGGAGTTTGTGTACCAGCGCTACGGCCTGCGCACGAAGATCGGAACCACGTGGATAGTGGACTACTTTATTTCCCACCGCTCTGGCTCCACGCGCGAGGACAGCTTTTCATTCGGCGTAAACGTAATAATATTGGGAATGTAGAATGCCGGCTGATGTTGACATAGAGGACGGTCTCATAGAATCGGGATCGGATATGTCTGTTAAGCTCGACGTATTCGAGGGCCCGCTCGACTTGCTGCTGTTTCTCATCCGCAAGAACGAGCTTGATATATACGATATTCCCATCGCCGAAGTCACCCGCCAGTACATGGAAGTGCTGCGTTCCATGAAGAGGCTTTCCCTCGATGTGGCCGGGGAATTTTTCGTCATGGCGGCCACCTTGATGTACATAAAAAGCCGCATGATTCTCCCCTCCGACGAGCGCATAGCCCAGACCGAGGGCGAGGACGCCGATTCGGATATAGATCCGCGCTGGCAGCTGGTCGAGCAGCTGTTGGAATACCGCAAGATAAAACAGGCGGCCGAAAGCCTCGAAGATATGATAGATGCTCGCCAAAATTTTGGCGAACGCCTTATTTTGGACTCCGACAAAGACCTTCCCCAATCGCGGCCGCTGCAGCCCTCCGACAAAATGCAGATATGGAACACGTTTAATCTGATATTGCGAAGGCTCGCCGAAAAGCTCGTCAACGGCGAAATCAGGGGCGAGAATACGACCGTTTCGGACTGCATGGAATACATATTGGAATTCCCGCAGAAAACATTTTCGTTTACGTCGCTTTTCGGCGGCCAGAAGGCGAGCATCGTCAGGGTGATGGCGACTTTTTTGGCGATGCTTGAGCTCACGCGCCTAAAGCGCCTAAAGCTTGAGCAGGACGCGGCCTTCGGGGAGATTTACTGCACGAAAATCGAAGACGGCTCTTTGCAGGGCGGCGATTCTGACTCCGCCGCTTCGGGGGAGGAGCCTGATGCCGGCTCGGCTGGGGCAACCTCTTAAAATAGCTTGCCGCGCGCAAAAAAAACACCAACTTTGGAACGCATAAATGAGGCAAAAGAAGGGAAAATCGAAGATACTGGGCTTGGGGCTCGACAGCGACGGCCAAAAGCGCATAACGCAGGCCGATCGTTTTTCCATCGTCGGCGGGACGGAGGAGACGCACGAGATGATGACGGAAACGGTCATGAAAACTTTTGAAGATTTGAAGCGCCGCGGCAAAGATCTCGACGATGCCTCGTTGGAAGAGCTCCGCGATATAATAACAAAAAACACACCCGATAGAAAATAACATGAAATATTTTGGAACCGACGGCATACGCGGCACCTACGGCGATGTCGAAATTTGCGAGCCGTTTTTTTACGCTTTGGGCCGCGCTGCGGCGGAATATCTTAATGGAGCTTTTCCCGGCAACAATTACGCGGTAGTCGGCGGAGACACCCGCGCCTCGACCGACACCCTAAAAGAAGCCTTTGTCCGCGGCGTGACTGACGGCGGGGCGCGCTGTGAAGACGTCGGAGTGTTGCCGACACCGGCTCTTGCCTATTGCGTGATGGCAAAGGGCGCGGCAATGGGCGCCATGATTACGGCCTCGCACAACCCTTATACCGACAACGGCATTAAATTTTTCGATTCAAATGCGCTGAAGATAAGCGACGAGGTTCAGTTGCTCCTGGAGAATCTGCTCGGGAAATATCTCGACGTATCCAAGTGCGCGCCCAAGTACGAGTCTTTTAAGCCGCGAAAAATCGAGCTTGGAAGCTTTGCGCTCAACGACTACGCGGCGAAGATGTCGGGAATATTCGGCAGGGATTTTCTCAAGGGAATGAGGATTGCAATAGACATGGCAAACGGCGCCACAAGCGGTGTTTCGTCCGAAGTCTTAAAGTCGTACGGGGCTTTGGTCTTTGAAAAGTCGCGCGAGCCCGACGGGTTGAACATAAACGAGAATGCCGGCAGCCAGTATCCGTCGGAGATAGTCCGTTTTTGCGGGGAAGTCGGCGCGGACGTCGGCTTTGCGCACGACGGAGACGGCGACAGGGTCATAGTAGTCGACGACAAATGCCGGGTGCTTGCAGGCGAGGAGATTTTGCGCCTTATAGCAATGGACGCCAAAGCGCGCGGAGTCTTGCGCGGCGGGGCCATAGTGACGACACTGCAGAGCAATTTGGGGCTCGACGAGTCGCTGGCGCGCGAGGGCGTAAAAGTCCTTAGAAGCGGCATAGGCGACAGGCTCGTGATGAAAATGATGATCGACAACGGCTGCAATATAGGCGGGGAAAATTCGGGGCATTTTATTTTTTCCGAGATATCGCCTTGCGGAGACGGCCTTGCCGCCGCGCTTTCGGTGCTTTCGGTCATGGCCTCCAAGTCGAAAAAACTTTCTCAGCTGCGCGGGGGCATGGAAATGTACCCGACGCTTTCAAAGGCCTTGAAAGTGGCCGACAAGATACCCATAGACCAGACCCCGACCCTTGCCGCGGCCATAGCCCGCTGCGACGCCGAGTTGGGATCCGAAGGCCGGACTCTCGTGCGCTATTCCGGTACCGAAAAGAAAATCAGGCTGCTCGTCGAGGGCAAAAACGCCCCAAAAGTGCAAGAATGCATGCAGGTTCTTGAAAAATCGGTTGAAAATGACTTGCAGTAAAGGCAAATAATCCTTAGATTCCGGAATGTATTTAACCTAGTTTATTTATTATGGCAGAAGAAACCCAGGAAATTAAAGAAATAACCCTTTCGGAAATCGATCCCCGCTATGCGCGGCAGATTGAAAATGCCGAAAAAAACCTCTCTAAATCCCCAGACTACGCGATAGACATATGCAATACCGTATTGGGAAAATATCCCAACTGCGTAGAGGTCCGCAAAATCTTGCGCCAGGCCCAGTACGCAAAATACGGCAAGGGATCGGCTATTACAAAGTTCGTGGCCTCTATAAAAGCGGCCATATTTGCCATCAAGGCAAAGAAAATGATCGAATCCGGAGACGCCCTCGGCGTTATTGCCGGCGCCGAGCAGCTGCTAAATTCGTGCCCCGACAATCCGGTGGCTTGCAAGCTTCTCATAGACGCGGCCGACTCGCTCGGCTATTTCGGCGTTTCGGTTACGGGCTACATGGCGATGGCGCGCTACGCGCCCACCGACGAAAATCTTTTGGCCCTCGCCAACGCCTACATCAAAAACAAGCAGCCCGACGAGGCGATGCAGGTGTGCGAAACTATCCTGAACAAAAACAGGGCAAACGGCGAAGCCCAGGCTCTGGCGCGCACGGCGTCGGTTATGAAGACCATGAACAAGGGCAAGTGGGAAGAGGAAGGCAGCGCCAGGACGAAGGTTAAAGACGCCAAGGAACAGCTGGCCCGCGAGCGTCAGACGAGCTCTGTCAACGACGAGGAAACCCTCAAGCAGTTTGTCGAGGAGCTCAAGGTCAAGATTGCCGAGGACGTACAAAACATCAATCTTTACCGCGACATCTGCAAATATTTGAGGGAATTGCGCCGCTATTCGGAGGCGTTGGAATACGTGCGCCAGGCGCGCAAGCAGCCCCTCGGCGCAGGCGATACCACATTTGAGAAGCTTGAAAACGACCTTGTCGTTCTCGAGCTCGACCAGAATATCGAGGATATAAAAAAGAGACTGGAGGCCAATCCGGACGACGCTTCCATAAAGGCGGAACTCGAGGAGGCCCGCAAGAAGGAGCACGCCATAAAGCTTGCAAACGCAAAGGAAATGGTGGAGCGCTATCCGAACGACTTCAATTACCGCTACGTTTTGGGATCCCTCTATTTGGAGGACGGCGTTTTGGACGAGGCAATCAAACAGCTGCAGGTTGCCCAGCGCAGCCCGAAAGTCAGGGCGCAATCGCTGCTTGGTTTGGGCAGGGCCTTCTTCCGCGGCGGCAAGTACGACTTGGCTGTCGAGCAGTTGTTGACGGCCAAGAACGAGGCCAAGATAATGAACGAATCGAAAAAGGAGATTATTTACGAGCTGGCTAGCGTCTACGAAAAGATGGGCAAGCCCGACTTGGCCTTTGCAGAGTATAAGGAAATCTACACTGTAGATGCCTCCTACAAAGATGTTTCGGCGAAGGTCGACTACTACTACAGCAATAAAAAATAGACATTTACCAGATGTCAAAAAGCCGGCTAGAAAAGCCGGCTTTTTTTATGTTTGATGTAGTGCAGCGCTATATTTCAGCTTCGCACAGCCTCTGCGGGTTGAGGGATTTTTTTTTCGAGCTCTTATTCGGTGGGGCTTTCAATTGACTTTGGAGGCTATTGGGGTTCGTCGCGGGACTTTCATGTCGATGGGTTATCAGAGAGAGCCTTAAAATAATTTGCCAAAATTTTTTAAGGGCTTTAAAAAAACTTGCAAGTGCGCTTATGCGCATAGAAAATGTGGCCTTATGAAAATTGGGGTCGGACAGATTGACACGAAAGTCGGCGATTTCTGCGGGAATGTCGAAAAAATTTTGTCTGCGGCGCGCAGGCTCGCCGAAGACGGCGCCGATTTTGCGGTGTTTCCGGAATGCGCAGTATCGGGGTATCCGCTCAAAGACTTGGTTTTTTATAAAAAGTTTATATTCGAGGCGCAGATGTCGCTTGAAGAGATAGCGCGCAATGCGCCCCTGCCGCTGCTTGTCGGCGCGCCGAGGGAAAGCGGCGGAAGCGTGGGTATATTCAACTCCGCATACTGGATTGTCGACGGCAAGTTTACGGCCGTCTGCGACAAGCACCTGCTGCCAAACTACGGCGCGTTAAACGACGCCAGAAACTTCGATTCGGGCGTCCAATACGGCATAGTAAACTTCAAGGGTTCCCGCCTGGGCATTACAATTTGCGAGGATATTTGGACCCTGCCAAGCGTATCCACAGCCCACCGCTACGACTGTTTCCCGCGGCCGCTCGAGTACTTTATGAAGCTTTCCGACACTCCCGGCAGGGTGGATTTGCTGATAAATATTTCAGCGAGCGTGTTCTCGTCGGAAAACGACAATGTCAGAAAGCGCGGCGGAATGCTCTACCAGGTTTCAAAGGCCGTGAACGCGCCTCTGCTTTGGTGCAATCTTGTCGGCGGATGCGACGAAATAATATTCGCCGGCGGGACGTCTTACATAGACGCCGCAAAGGGAGTCTCGAAGACGCTTCCAAAATTTAAGGAGAGCCTCGCTGTAATAGACTGCGAAAAAATAGAAGGCTACGACGGCGACTCTTTCGACTTCAACGGCATAGCAGACGTCCATGCGGCCCTGGTAATGGCGCTGCGCGATTTCATAAATAAAATAGGCATAAAAAAGGTCTTAATAGGCTTAAGCGGCGGCATAGATTCGGCGGTGGTCGCCGCGTTGGCAGTCGAGGCTCTCGGCCCGGAGCGCGTCATGGGCGTTTCGATGCCCTCGCGGGTTTCGAGCCAGCACAGCAGGGACGACGCCCGCGAGCTGGCCGAAAATCTTAACATAGAATTTCACACCGTTGGCATCGCAGAGATTGTCGAGGCCTGCGAAGGGGCTTTGGCGCCGCTTTTCAAAGGCCTTAAAGCCGACGTGACCGAGGAGAACATACAGTCGCGCTCGCGCGGCTTGGTGCTTATGGCAATTTCAAACAAATTCGGGGCCCTCGTGCTTACAACCGGAAATAAAAGCGAATGCGCCGTAGGCTATTGCACTCTATACGGAGACACCTGCGGGGGCTTTGCGCCGATTTGCGACGTGTATAAAACAGACGTCTACAGGCTCGCCGAACAAATCAACGCGGCGGCGGGAAGGAAGATAATACCGCAAAACACCATTGACAAGCCGCCGTCGGCGGAACTGCGCCCGGACCAAAAGGACGTCGACTCCCTGCCGCCCTACGACTTGCTCGATGCCATTTTAAAAATGCATATAGACCAGTACAAGTCGGTCTCGGAAATTGTCGACGCGGGCTATCCCGAGGACGTCGTTGTGGATGTAGCCAAGAAGGTGATGAGGGCCGAGTACAAGCGCACGCAGTATCCGATAGGCCCGAAAATCTCAGGTGTGGCCTATTCGACAGACAGGAAAATTCCGATTGCGGCAAAGAGGGGAATCCAATAATGAACAGCTTGGAACTTTTCAACGAATCAAAGAAGTATATATCCGGCGGAGTGAACTCTCCGGTTCGGGCTTTCGGCAACGTCGGGGGAACGCCGTTTTTTACCGACAGGGTCGACGGGGCGAGAATCTTCACCTGCGACGGCCGCAGCTTAGTCGACTACGTGTGCACGTGGGGGCCGGCTCTTTTCGGCCACAACAATCCGTCGATACGCGCCGCGATAGAGTCGGCGCTTGCCAAGGGGACGTCGTTTGGCACGCCGTCGGTCGGCGAACTGGAAATGGCAAAGTTGATTATTGAGATGATACCTTGCGCCGAGCTTGTGCGCATGACAAATTCAGGCACCGAGGCGACAATGTCGTGCGTCAGACTCGCCCGGGGCTGGACAAAACGCGACTTAATCGTAAAGTTCTCCGGATGCTACCACGGCCACTGCGACAGCCTTCTGGTAAAGGCCGGCAGCGGCGCGCTGACCTTCGGGAATCCCGATTCGGCCGGCATACCGGAAGGCATAGCGGCCCTGACGATAGTGCTGCCGTTTAACGACTTTGCCGCAGTGGAGGAATGTTTCGAAAAATTCGGCGAAAGAATAGCCGGGGTAATTCTCGAGCCGTATCCCGCAAACGTGGGCCTCATTGTGCCCTTGCCCGGGTTTTTGCAATTGCTGCGCAGCAAGTGCACCCAGTACGGCAGCCTGCTGATATTCGACGAAGTGATATCCGGATTCCGGGTCGCCGAGGGCGGCGCGCAGGCGCGCGAAAACGTCATGCCCGACCTCTGCGCACTGGGCAAGATTATCGGGGGCGGATTGCCCGTCGGGGCCTTTTGCGGCAGGCGGGATATTATGGAATACCTATCTCCTCTGGGGCCCGTCTACCAGGCGGGCACATTAAGCGGCAATCCTCTTGCAATGGCCGCGGGGACGGCCGCGCTTAAACTCGTAAAACAGACCATGCCCTATGCCGAGCTCGAGCGGAAGGCGAAATTCCTCGCGGATGCCATAAAAGACGCCGCAAAACAAAAATCTATAGAGATTCAGACCCCGATGGCGGGCTCTCTAATTTCGGTGTTCTTCAATCCGGAGCGCGTGGACAATATGGAAATTGCAATGCGCTCGTCCAAGCAGATGTACAAAAAGTTTTTCTACTCGTGTCTGGAAGGCGGCGTTTACATAGCGCCCTCTCCCTTTGAAATAGCCTTTGTGAGCGCGGCGCACACGCAGGAGGATCTCGATTTCACCGCAGAGGTCTTTACCAAGGCGATATTGTCGCTTTAGGATTTTGCCTGCCCTCGACTTAATATTTCCGCTAAAAAAAAACGGCGCATTTTTTGCGCCGCTTTTTTTTAGTGCACAGCCTCGATTGCGGCATGCTAGATTCCCAGTTCGGTCGCCTTCTTCGCCTGGTCCTCAAAATATTTTTGGGCGGACAGCAGGCTGGCCTTCTTCATTTCCGGAGTCGGGTAATAGGCGCCGTTGCTGTGCAGGACATTGGCAAATTTGTTATCGGAAAGCATGACGTCGAGAATTTCGCAGACGCGCTTCTTCAATTCTTCGTCCTTTATCGGGAATATGCATTCGACACGCCTATACATGTTGCGCGTCATAAGGTCGCCGCTGCCTACGAAAATCAACGGATTGCCGCCGTTTTCAAAATAATATATGCGGCTATGCTCGAGATACACGCCCACTATGCTGCGCACGGAAATATTGTCGCTTAGCCCCTTTATGTCGGGCACGAGCGCGCATATCCCGCGGGCTATAATCTCGATTTTCACGCCCGCCTGCGATGCGCGGTAGAGCGCGTCGATGGAGTCCTTTTCGACTATCGAGTTGACCTTGATCTTTATGTGCGCTTTTTTGCCGTTCTTTGCGTTTTTTATCTCATTTTCCACAAGCTCGATGAAGCGGTCGTGGAAATTGAACGGGGCGACGATAAGTTCGTCGAATTTGGGATCGCGGATTTTCCCCGTCAATGTATTGAACAGGTTTGCGACCTCCGCGCATATATGCTCGTCGGTGGTGAAGAACGATAAGTCGGTGTAAATTTTTGCCGTTATGGAATTGTAGTTGCCCGTACCCAGATGGACGTAGCGGCGCAGGCTGCCGTCGGGCTCGGCCCTGACTATCATGCACACTTTGCAGTGCGTCTTGAGGCCGACAATGCCGTAAACAACGTGCGCGCCGGCCTCTTCAAGGGCGCGCGCCCACTGAATGTTGTTCTCTTCGTCAAAACGCGCTTTAAGTTCTATGAGGGCGGTTACCTGCTTGCCGTTTTCAGCCGCCTCTTTGAGCGCGTTTATTATGGGGGAGCCCTTGTTTGTCCTATAAAGGGTCAGCTTTATGGCAAGAACGTTCGGGTCCCTGGCCGCGCGCGATATGAATTCCTCGACGGGCAAAAAACTGTCGTAGGGGTGGTGCAAGAGCATGTCGCGCGATTTCAGAAGCTCGAAATAGCTCTCGGCTTTCTCAAAAAGCTTGGGAACATGCGGCTTAAAAGGCTTGAACTTGAGGTCGGGCCGGTCGAGGACGTCGTAGGCGTATGAAAGGCGCGCCAAATTCAGCGGGCTTCCGGAAATCTTGAATACAAAATTTTCGTCGAGGTCGAGCGCCGCGACGAGCTTTCTAAGCTCGGTCTCTGCGACGCAGCTTTCAATTTCAAGCCTCACGGCCGCTCCCTTCCTGCGGTTTAGAAGCTCTTTTTCTATCGTCTTTAGCAGGTTTTCCGTCTCTTCCTCGTCGAAGTAAAGGTCGGAATTGCGCGTTATCCTAAATACCGCCGCGTTGCGAACCTTGTAACCGGAAAAAAGCGTTTGCGAGAAGTACTTTATAGTGTCGCTAAGGTATATGAAAGTCGTCTTCTTGCCGTCGGGGGAATCGAACTTTATCAGGCGCTTGAGAATCGGCGGCACGGCGATTATGGCCATCTCGCTCTTGGCCCTGCGCAAGGACGAATCGGCTATCGACACCAAGACGTACAAGCCCTTGTTGCGCAGCCGCGGGAACGGATGCGCAGGGTCGATAAGCATCGGGGTGAGCGCCGGGAATATCCTTTCCTCAAAATGCTTTTTGAGCGTCTTTTTCTCCTCTTCGGTGCACTCCTCGGGCTTTTTAAAAAATATGTTCTCCTTGGCAAGCGCAGGTATTAGCTTGTTTTTCCAGCAGTCGTACTCGTCGGCCATGAACGCCGACGTTATGCAGGCTATCTTCGAGAGCTGCTCTTTTGGCCCCATGCCGTCGAAGCCCGCCTCTGTTACGCCGGATTCCACCTTTTGCTCGAGACCTGCCACGCGTATCTCGAAAAATTCGTCGAGATTGTTGCTTGCAATTGCCAGAAATCTCAGCTTTTCAAGCAGCGGGAAGTCGTCGTTTACGCATAGGTTCAGCACCCGCCTGTTAAATGCGAGCCAGCTGAGCTCCCTGTTGAAATAGACCGGAGCCGGCAGCGTCTTCTGCGTCTTTTGTTCTTTCATGGCGTATTTTCTCGGTAAAAATACCCTCTTTTTCAAGTATATATTTGTTAGAAACGCGTTAGGAAAATAATGTTGCACTAATTTTGTCAATTTTATATTGGTTGGGCGATTTTTTTAAGACTATGGAAAAACCTTTGGTAAGCATAATAATGGGCAGCCTCAGCGATTGGGATACAATGCGCTATTGCGCCGAAACGCTTCAGAAATTCAATATTCCCTACGAGCGCAACGTAGCAAGCGCCCACAGGACGCCTCAAAAAGCCTTCGAGCTGGCCTCCACGGCAAAAGAGCGCGGCGTTAAGATTATAATAGCCGCCGCCGGCGGCGCGGCTCATCTGGCCGGAGTTTTAGCAGCGCACTCCCCCCTTCCAATCCTCGGCGTGCCGATGAAAGGTTGGGCTTTCGACGGGCTCGATTCGCTGCTTTCGACGGTTCAGATGCCCCGCGGCGTCCCGGTTCTTACGCTGGCGGTCGGAAAGGCCGGCGCCGTCAACGCGGCAGTGGCGGCGCTTGAGATTCTCGCGCTCTCCGACGATTCCTACGCGGCCACGCTTGAGGATTTTCGCCGCGCCCAGACACAGGACGTCCTCAACGCGAAATTCCCCGACGAAAAGTGAGCGGCCAGTCTTCACAAAATTCGATTCCGGAAAAGATAGGCTTCCCCGCCGGCACCGTCGCGGAATCGCCGCTGAGGCTCGACGTAGTCGGCGCCCAGTTCGGAAAATTCACGGCCGTTGACAAGCCCGCCGACGTCTTGTTCGACTCTTATCTGGGCGCTCCAAAGGCTCCGAGCATGATGCTTGCAATGAGGGCGCAACAGGGCAAGGGCGAATTTGCGCGCCTGGGCATAGAGGCTCCGTTTGCCGTAAACCAGATAGACTACGAGTGCTCGGGCGTTTCGATTTTGGCCCACAACAAGGACATCGCAACGCGCATGCGCAACGCGATGTGGTCGGGCTTCTTCGAATTCGAGTTTTTGATTCTCTGCAGGGCCTGCCGCAAGGACGACAAATCCTTCCATGCAGACCTTCCAATACTCATGCACGAGGACAGGCCCGTCTGGATTGTATCGCACCGGTTCGGCAAAAAGGCGCTTACCGATTTCACCATGGCGGAATCCGGCGCCGACTACCAGTTGTGGAAGGCGCGCGCAAACACGGTTCGCCCGCATCAGATAAGGGTTCACGCCGCCGAGATGGGCTTGGATATAGTCGGGGAATGGATTTACTCGAAAACCCCGTATGTATTTCTCTCGAAGCTTAAAAACGGCGCTTATAAGATTGGCAAAAACGAGCTTGAAAAGGCTCTTTACCCGCATTTGGCCATCCACCTTTCCTCCGTAAGCTTCAACGGCGCCGATTTCGGCATGCCCGAAGTCGGACAGGTGAGCCTCCATGCGCGCCTGCCCAAGCGCTTTGCCGTTATGCTCAAGAAATTAGGGTTTGAAAAAACCGATATGTAATATCGCCTCGGGCCGAAAAAAGTGTTGCCTAATTTCAAAACCTGGTCAATATCGACGCCTTAAATAATCGAATAGGAATAAAAATGAGTTCCATACTTATAGGGATATTTACTTTTGTGTTAGTGCTTGTTTGCGTGCTTTTGGTGCTCGTGATTCTCATGCAGCGCCCCAACGCGCAAGCCGGAATGGGCGCGGCGCTCGGCGGCGGCGCGGCCGAAGGCATGTTCGGCGGCGAGGCCGGCAATGTGCTTACCCGCGCCACGGTGAAACTTACGGTCTTATTTTTCGTCTTGTCGGCGGGGTTGTACCTCGGCTATATCTGGACGACGGGCGGCAGCAAGATAGAACAGGCCAAACCCTTGTCGCTTTCGGCCGTGGCCGACAATTCAAAGGCGCAGCAGGCAGCTCCCGCGAAGGCAAAAGAGTCTAAGGCGGCGCAGCAGGCCGAAGCCTCGAAGCCAGCCCCGGCGCAGTCTCCGGCAAAGAAGTAAGATGCGGGCATATTTGACAGCCTTTTTGAGCACATTATTTGTGCTCATTTTTTTGCCCGAAGTTTTCGCCCAGCATGTGCGGAAATCGCGCTTTGATACGGGCATAGACCTTTCGCCTGCGGCGGCTTCGGAACGCTGGGCCGAATTTGCATCGGCGCGCCTTGCAGGCGACTACTGCATGACTTTTAAAATAGAGCACCGCCCGCGCAGGGCAAAAGAAGTCTACTACAGCGGCTATATGCTCGGCGGCGAGCGCCCCGACGGGACGTACACGCGCGTGCACATACAGCAGCTCTCAGACGCCACAAACTCGGCCGACTACATACTTAAAAGCTCCCCGAATGGGTCGATGGTCTGGAAGTTTCAAGACGGCGCTTTTGTGGAGGTCCCCAAGGCCGACTGGCTCAAGCCCATGTGCAAGGGTCTCGTCTATTCGCCGTTTGACCTGCTAATGCCGTACAAATTTTGGAAGTGCGAATATGCGGGAGCGGGCAGAATCGGCCAGGCGGTGCATCTTTACAATTTAAAAAATCCCGATTTTTCCGGTATTATTGTGGAAGTGGCGCTCACGCGCGATTTCAACGCGCCGGCAAAAATATCGATAATCGGCGCCTCCTGCGACAAAACCGCGAGATTGGGGTCGGTAAAACGCATAGGAGACATATGGATAACGCGCGAGGCTTCCGCCAAAGACGACATCAGCAAAGACAGCGACATCCTTCGCTTTACCGCGGCCAAATTCGGCCTAAATTGGGGCATGGCGCCGTTCCTGTCCTCCGCAAAAAAAGAGGTTGAATTGCCTGCGCTTGAGCGCCTATAATGGCGCGGCACGAAAAAACATAGAGTTAGAAAGCGGGTTGAAATGAATCCCCTGTATGCAAAATTGGCAAAAACTCTTTGCGGGCATTCGACAAAGATTGCCCAGGGAGAGCACGTTTTAATAGACGCCAGCCAGACGCCGGCGCTTTTTATCGAGGCGCTTATAGACGAAATCGCCTCGCGCGGCGCGCACGCGCACGTCAATTTGTCGGACAGGCGCATAACGCGCAAATTGGCGATGGTTTCGCAGGGCGAGGCCTTTGCCGTGGACGCCGACTGCGCCATGCACCAGATGAAGAAAATGGACGCCTATATAGCCGTGCGCGGCGCCGACAATATTTTTGAGACCTCCGATGTTCCGCATGCGAAAATGGCCGAGATGTCGGCGGCGATGAAGGACGTCTTGGACTGGCGCGTCAGAAAGACCAAGTGGGTCGTTTTGCGCTGGCCTACGCCCTCGATGGCGCAGCTTGCCCAGATGAGCACCGACGCGTTTGAGAAATTCTATTTCGACGTGTGCACGATGGATTACTCGAAAATGGAGCTTGGCATGCAGTCGATGAAGGAGCTGATGGAGGCAACCGATGAGGTTAGGATAACCGGAGAGGGCACCGATATTTGCTTTTCGATAAAAAATATGCCCGCAGTAGGCTGCGGGGGGCAGTTTAATATTCCCGACGGCGAGATTTTTACAGCCCCCGTGCGCGACAGCGTCGAAGGGGTCATAACGTACAATGCGCCCACCGTTTACAACGGCGTTTCGTTCGATTCGGTGCGTTTGGAGTTTAAGAAGGGCAGGATAGTCAAGGCCTCGTCGCCGTCAAACGCCGCAAAGCTCGAGCAGATTCTTTCAAGCGACGAGGGCGCGCGCTACATAGGGGAATTTGCCATGGGGTTTAATCCTTATGTAAAGACGCCCATGCGCGATATTCTTTTCGACGAAAAGATAGCCGGCTCTTTCCATTTTACTCCGGGACAGGCCTACGAAGAGGCCGACAACGGAAACCGCTCCCAGATACATTGGGACATGGTTTGCATTCAGACGCCCGAATACGGCGGCGGCAAGATTTTCTTCGACGGCAAGCTGGTGCGCGAGAGCGGTTTGTTTGTAGGCGAGGGCATAGACCGCCTCAATCCCGAATATCTGCTGGGCTAATGGATTTGCTTAGAAGATACGTCCACCCGCAAGACGCCGCCCCCGAAAGGGCCGACAAGGCCGTTGCGGCCTTTCTTTCAAACGAGGTGTCGCGCACGCGCCTTGAGGAGAGCTTCAGGGCCGGCAAGGTAAGGATAAACGGGCGTTCCATTCAAAAGAAGCACAGGCTCGAGCCTGGGCAGGAGGTTGAAATAGAACTTCCGCCGCCGCCGCCGACCGAGGTGTCGCCGGTGGACATACCCGTGGAAGTGCTTTACGAGGACGGCGACGTGGTTGTCGTAAACAAGCCGGCCGGAATGACTGTCCATCCGGGGAGCGGCACGTCGGACGACACCCTTGTGCATGCCATGATGCACCACACGAAGGGCCATCTAAGCCTCGCCGGCGGAGTCATGAGGCCCGGAATTGTGCACCGCCTCGACAAGGAGACCTCGGGAGTAATGATTCTTGCCAAGACCGACAACGCCTACTATCGGCTTGTTGAAATGTTTTCGTCACGCGCGCTCGACAAGCGGTATATAGCCATATGTTGCGGCGTGCCGACCGTAAGAAGCGGCGTTATACGCAAGCCCATAGGCAGGCATCCGAGCTTTAAGACGCGCATGTGCATTTCCGACGACGCCAACGGGCGCGACGCCCACACCGAATGGTTTCTCGAGGAAAAATTCGGCAACAAGGCCTCCCTTATAAGCTGTAAAATCTATACCGGGCGGACGCACCAGATCCGCGTGCATATGTCCGATCTCGGATTTCCCATACTCGGCGACTACATATACGGCTTTCAGAAGAACAAGCTAAAGGAGATTCCCGCCGCGCAGCGCGTCATGCTTCACGCCTACAAACTCTCGCTCGACCACCCCACAAAGCCCGGCGTCCGCATAGATGTTCAGGCGCGGCCTCCGAGGGATTTTCTCGACACGGTTGAAATTTTAAGAAAAACATACGCATAATATATGGAAAACTTCAAACACCTCGAAACGATTGCCGTGCAAGCCGGCTACGAACCCCAGAACGGACAACCCCGCGTTGCGCCCATTGTTCAAAGCACAACGTACGCCTACGACGACGCCCAGGCCATGGCCGACCTTTTCGACCTAAAAGCCTCGGGCCATTTCTACACGAGGCTAAGCAACCCGACAGTTGAAGTTCTCGAAAAGAAGATGGCCGCGCTCGAGGGCGGCATAGGGGCTATGGGCACTTCCAGCGGGCAGAGCGCAACCACGGCGCTCGTGCTTACGCTTTGCAATTCCGGCGACCATATTGTCAGCACCAGCACTATTTACGGGGGAACTACAAACCTTCTCGGCCACAGTTTTGAAAAGCTCGGCATCCAGACTACGTTTGTCGACCAAACGGCTTCCGAGGAGGAGATTTTTGCGGCGGTGCGGCCGAATACGAAGCTTATTTTTGGCGAGGCTCTTTCAAATCCGAGCGTCAAGGTTTTAGACTTCGAAAAGTTTGCCCGGGTGGCAAGGCGCGCCGGAGTTCCCTTCGCCGTGGACAATACTTTCCCGACCCCGTTCCTGTGCAGGCCGTTTGATTTCGGCGCCAATATGATTGTCCACAGCACGTCGAAATATTCTGACGGGCACGCTTGCGCGCTGGGCGGAATGCTCATAGACAAGGGCGATTTCGACTTTGCCGCCTCCGACAAGTTCCCCGCCTTTAATACGCCCGACGAATCGTACCACGGGCTCGTCTACACAAAGACGTTCGGCAAGTTTGCCTTTCTGGCGAAGGCGCGTTCGCACGTGATGCGCGACTTTGGAATGATGATGTCTCCGCAAAATGCGTGGCTGACAAACATGAATCTGGAAACGCTCGGTCTGCGCATGGAGCGGCACAGCTACAATGCAAAATTGCTGGCCGAACATTTGAGCCAGCATCCCAAAGTTGAATGGGTCAATTATCCTTCCCTTGCAAATTCGCCCGACAGGGAGCTTGCAAAAAAGTATCTGAAAGCCTGCAGCGGGGTGATGACCTTCGGCCCGAAGGGCGGAAGGGCGGCGGCCGAAAAGCTCATGAATTCCCTAAAACTTGCCAAAATAGTAACGCATGTGGCCGATACGCGCACCTGCGTTTTGCATCCGGCGAGCACGACGCACCGCCAGCTCTCGGACAGCGAGCAGATTGCAACGGGCATCCTTCCCGAGCTTATTCGCATTTCCTGCGGCATAGAGCATATAGACGACATTATCGCCGATTTCGACCAGGCCTTGGCCGCCTTATAATAATTAGCGCGCCGCGCTCATGCGCGCGGCGCGCTTTTTTTTTCGGGGGGGGAAAAAACATGGTGCGCCATTCTCTTATTGTTTGGCGCAGAATACTACTCTTGCGCAATCCTTATTCTTTGGCGTTTTTTCTTCTTTTTTTCCACACACGCACACACCAAAAAAAAGAACAAACACATCCATCAATTTTTTTCTCTTTTGCCGCGCCGCTTTTTTTTTGCGTGTGTGGCTGCGTTTTATCTTCTGCTGTATTCCCCTTTTCTTTGTCTTTTTTTCTCGCAGTACTTTTTTTTGCGCCTATTTCCATACACAATATAGGCGCATGTTATTTTCATCTTTACTTTTGCCTTCTCGTTTTTTCTTGCGGAAAATTTCTGCGCGCAATTTGCACGGAAGGGCGTGGATGAGCGTTCTCGAGCTTGTTGTTATTTTATGTTTGCAGGGCGCGTTGTGTAAAGAATAGGACATTCTCAATAAAATTGCTCTCTTTGTCCCCGTGCAAAATTTGAGCCTTAAAAGCGCGAGGTTTTTGCGCGCGGCAATTTTTGCAAAAACTGTTTCGTAAATATTAAGAGTTCCCCTTGGAAATATCTTTGAAGGGGTTAGACGCCGAAAATTTTGCCAAATATTCGATGCGGTTTTGTCTTTTGCGAAGTCGCCTTATTTTTACTGTGCGGCGTTTTTAGTGCATTTATTTCTTTGCTGATATTCGCTAAAAATTTTTAATTAAAAGATTGTTTGAATCCTTTTGTTGCGCTTGCGCGCTAAATGCCTTTTTCAAAGGCCTCCACAGCTTTTTGCGCCGCCGGTATTTCCTTCGCGCCCGGCCGTTCCCAGAAGCCTCCGATAGCCCTGATAAGTTCGACTGCGGCTCTATATTGGTTTCCTTGTTCCCTCGCCAGCGCAAGCATTGCCGCGAGGTTTGCGCGGCTTGCCTGCGCCTTTTGAAAGTAGTCTATGACGCCCTGCTCATATTGGGCGTCGGATATTTTTTCAACCCTTGCGGCGGCATCTGCGGCGGTTTGCATTTCCGATATTTTTCGCTTTGCAAAGGCTGATTTTGCGAGGGCGTCTTCTGTCTCTCTAATTGCCTTTAGAACGGTGCTTTTATATTTCTCGAGAGCCTCCTTGTGTTTTGCAAGGGCTATGCGCTTTTGGGCGCAGAGGCGTCCCGCCTGAAATATGGGCAGGTATACCTGGGGGCTCACTCCCCATGCAAAGGAGCTGGAATTAATCAATTTTGAAAATGCGCTCGATTCTACGCCGAGTGAGCTTGTTATGGATACGGTCGGGAAGAAGGCCGCTTGGGCGGCTCCTATGCGGTGGTTTGCCGCCAGCACCATCCGTTCGGCAGCGGCTATGTCGGAGCGCCTTTCAAGCAGCAGGGAGGGCACTTGGGCGGGTATATCCAAGTCGAATTTTTCAAGGGGAGCCGCCGTTATTTGGAGTGTCGCGGGCGTTTTGCCGAGGAGGTAGGCGAGCATGTTTTTGAGCGTCGCCAGGGATTCTCTTGCCGATGTAAGCTGTGCGCGGGCGTTGAATTCCTGCGCGAGAGCGCGCTCGGCGTCGAGACGGCTTGCAAAGTTTATCTTTGCCCGCTCGGCCATGAAAGACGATTCTTTTTGGCGTATTGCTACGTCTTTTTCAAGAATGTCGCATTGCGTTTTAATTTGGCGTATTGAAAAGTACAAAGCGGCTATCCTTGCCCTGAGCGCAAGCAGGGCGCTCTCATATTCGAACTCCGCGGACTGCGCTTCGGCGCGGGAGGCGGCGAGCGTGCTGCGGATTCGCCCGAAAAGATCGGCGTCCCAGGTGAGCGTGGCCCCGAGCGCCCAGTCTTCAAATTGGCTGCCAAAGGGCCTTAGAATGGAATTGTCGCCCACCTCGAGCTTTGCGTAGTCGCCGGTTGCGACGGCGTTTGGATATAGCGCGCTGCGCCTGATTCTGGCGGCCTCGGCGAGCTGGTCGACCTTGTACGAGAGCGACTTTATGTCGGGGTTGCTTTTGCCGCACTCAAGCATGTATTCGGAGAGCCTGTCGTCGTGAAATATCTCCCACCATGGGCCGCGCTCTTGGGCGTCTTTTGGCGTCGCCTTCTTCCATTGCTCGGGCGAGTATTTGAAATGCTTAAAGGCCGTTATCTGGCGGATTTCCTGCGAATCTTCCGGCGGTTGGTAATCGGGGCCAACGATGCAGCTGGATAACGTTAGGGCAAATGCGCACATTAGCGCGCTCTCGACTTGCTTTTTCATGCCTAACTTTCCTTTCTTTTATAGTTTCGCCTTATCAGATAAAAAAATACGGGCGTGAAAACAAGGCCCGCAATGGTGACGCCGAGCATGCCGAAAAACACGGGCGTGCCGAGGGCGTTGCGCAATTCCGATCCCGTCGATTTTGCAAGCATAAGAGGCGTTACGCCCAATATGAAGGCCATGGAAGTCATAATTATAGGGCGAAGTCTGTTTCTTGCGGCCTCCGATACCGCGTCGGCGCAGTTTTGGCCGCTATCCTGCCTCTGTTTTGCAAATTCGACAATCAAGATGGCGTTTTTGCACGCCAGCCCTATGAGCACGAAGAATCCCACTTGGGTTAAAACATTTACGTCGAGCCCGAGCGCCTCGACGCCCAAAACCGAGAAAAGCAGCACCAGCGGCACTATTAAAATTACGGACAGCGGCAGCTCCCAACTTTCGTATAGGGCCGCAAGTATCAGAAACACGAAGGCCACGCACAATGCCAATGTTATAAGCACGCCGTTTCCGCTTACGCGCTTTTCCTGAAAGGCGAGGTCTGTCCATTCGACGCCCATGCCGTTTTCGAGCTTTTCGTCGGCTATCTTTTCTATTGCCGATATGGCTTGCGCGGTGGAATGCCCCTGGGCTACGTTGCCCATTATTTCCGCCGCGGGATATAGATTGTAGCGCGTCAATATCTCGGGCCCGAGCGTCCGCTTGAGTTTCGCCAGGCTTCCTATTTGCACGCTTTTGCCCGAACGAGCGGGCACGCGCAGCTTTAAAATGCTGTTTTCGTCCGTTCTCGATGAGCTTTCGGCTTGGGCTACGACCCTGTAGGCCCTGTTTAGAATATTGAAATCGTTTATGTAAACCGAGCCCAAATTGAAACTCATGGCGTTGAATATAGACGATACGTCGACACCCATCCGCTCGGCTTGTTCGCGGTCCACATCCACCCGCAGGCGCGGGCTCGATATTGAAAACATGGTCAGCGCGTCGGCTATCGAAGGCTCTTTGTTTGCCTCTTCAACCGCCTTTTTTATGTTTTTGTCAAGTGCGGCCAGGCCTCTGGCTGATTTGTCCTGTATGTAGCCTTTGAAGTCGCCCCCCATGCCGATTCCCGAAATTATCGGGGGCTTTACGCTGTAAAATCGCGCCTCGGGAATTTCCTTTTCGAAGGCTCTCATCAGTTTAGCGATGCTTTCGTCGAGGCCAATTCCCTTTTTTACTCTCATTTCCTTGGGCTCCAGCTGTACGAACATGGTGCCGCCGTTTGACATTCTGCCCATGTTTGCTATGTTGAGTCCGACAAGCGACATGTACTTTTGAGCCTCCGGCAGAGTCTTTGCCACGATTGCCTCCGCCCGCTCCATGACCTTCGCCGTGCGCTCCAGCGTCGCCGCATCGGGCAGCTCAACGGCCACGTAGAAATAGCACGTATCCTGCGCAGGTATAAACCCCTTCTTTGCCGACTTGAACGCCCAAAAAGCCAACGCGCAAAGACACAGATAGGCTACCACAAGCAGCGGCGCAGCCCTTAGAAAAAGCCTTACCGATTTCCCGTAGAAATTAGCCGCTATTTCGAATGCGGCATTGAAGGCCGAAAAGAATTTCCCGAACGCGAAATTGTACGCGCGCGTGAACGGGTCGGGATTTGCGCTCTTGCGCATGAATATTGCAGACAGAGCCGGCGTTAGCGTAAGCGACACGAGGCCGGATATCGCCGTAGACGCCGCTATTGTAAGGGCAAACTGCCTGTAAAAAGCCCCTGTTATTCCCTCTATGAAGACGGTCGGCACGAATACCGCCGAGAGAACAAGCACAATTGCAACCAGCGCTCCGGCGACTTGTCCCATGGCGTCTTTTGAGGCCTTCAGGCTGTCGGATCCCCCCTTCATGTTGCGCTCGACGTTTTCAACCACGACAATGGCGTCGTCGACGACAATGCCGACGGCAAGAACCAATCCGAACAGCGTCAGGTTGTTTATGGTAAACCCGAATACGTACATGAAAAAGAAAGTCCCTATCAGGGAGATCGGTATTGCAAAAAGAGGAATCAGCGCTGCTTTCCAGTTGTGCAAAAACAGCATCATCACTATGACGACCAGCACGGTAGCCTCTAAAATAGTGCCAAAGAGCGCCTTTATAGAGTCTGCTATGTAGACGGTGTTGTCCATGCCGACGGCGTAGTCGAGCCCCGATGGAAAGTCTTTCTTCATCTCCGAAAACATTCGGAGCACGTTGCCGGTGGTATCCGATGCGTTGGAGCCGGGCGTCTGGTAAACGAGCAGGCATATGGCATCGCCCCCGCGGTAGAAGGCCTTGTTCGTGTACGAGTATGCGCCCAGTTCCAATCTGGCTATGTCGCCGAGCTTTATCACGCGCCCGTCGGGAAGTTTGCGCACGATTATTTGGCTGAAGTCTTTTTCGCTCTCGAGGCGCCCGCGCATCTCGATTAGCACCTCAAACGCCTCGTTTCCGGTCGCTACCGGAGACTGGTTTAGCTTCCCCGCCGCAACCTGCTTGTTTTGCGCGCGAATGGCCGAATAGACTTCCAGCGGCGATATTCCCAAGTCTGCCAGCTTGTTGGGGTCGAGCCACACGCGCATACTGTATTCGCGCGAGCCGTATGCTACGATATCGCCGACGCCGTTTATGCGCAGGAGCTTGTCGCGCATTTGCGTGAGGTAGTAATTCGTCACATATGCCGTGTCGCGCGATTTGTCGGGAGAGTATATTGCAATGCCAAGCAGCAGGCTCGGCGAGCGTTTTGACACCCTTACGCCGATATTTTTGACCTCCTCGGGCAGCATCGGCTTTGCCACTTCCACCCTGTTTTGCACAAGCACCTGCGCCGAATTTATGTCTGTCCCCAGTTCGAAGGCAATTTCAATGCTAACAGTGCCGTCGGAATTGCAGCGGCTAGTCATGTACATCATGCCCTCTACGCCGTTTACTTCCTGTTCAATCGGGGTGGCCACGTTTTCCATCAAAACTTCGGGCGAGGCTCCCGGATAGGCCGCATCTATTGCAATCGTAGGCGGAACTACGTCGGGATACTGCGTTATCGGCAGCTTTGAAAACCCGATTATTCCCAGAAGGGTGACGACCACCGAGACAACAGTCGCAAATATCGGTCTGTCTATAAAAAATTCGCAAAATTTTTTCATGCCGTCTCCCTATTGGAGTGAATCCAAATCGATATTTTCCGGCGAGAGCTTTTTGCCGTGGGCGGCCCGCTGAAGGCCCTTTACCACCACGCGGTCTCCCTTTGACAGTCCGCCTTGAATGACGCGCATGTTGCCGACGGCCTCGCCCAGTTTTACCTGGCGCTGCCATGCCGTGCCGGAATCGTCCACTACCCAGACAAATCTGCCTGTCAAGTCTGTTCCGATGGCCTCTTCCGGCAGCAGCAGCGCATTTTTTCTTACCCCTTCCATGACGACGATGTCGCCGTAGGCGCCCGACATCAGATTCCCGCCCGGATTGTCGATATCGGCCCTCATTATCAGCGACGCCGTCCCCGCGCCGAGGGCGTTGTCGTAGTAGCAGAGTTTGCCTTTGAAGGTTTTTGATCCGTTCTTTGGCCTGAATTCTACCGCGGCGCCGTCGCCTTTGTCTATTGCCGAAAGAAGGCCGCTTTCCCTGTATCTTGCCGCGTCGGCGCCGTTTAGTTCAAAGTATATTCTCATCTTTGAATCGTCAACTATCCTTGCAAGCAGTGACGCCTGCGCGGCCACGAGGTTGCCCTCGTCGACGAGCGCCTCGCCCACCTTTCCCGACATTGGCGCCCTGACGTTTGTGTATTCGAGATCGAGCCTGGCCTTTCTTTGCGCGGCCTTTGCCTCCAATAGTTTTGCCTTGGCCACAAGCAGCTGCGTCTCGCGCGTTTGGTAGGCCTCTTCCGAAACGGCGTTTGTCTTTATCAAAACCCGGGTGCGCTCGGCATTGCTTTGGGCGAGGCCTATCTGGGATTCCGCAGCCTTGACTCTTGCGTCCGCGGCCGCCAGAGCCGCCGAGTAGGGTCGGTCGTCTATCTTAAAGAGAATTTCGTCCTTCTTTACCCTTCCTCCCTTTTTAAACAGCGATTTTTCCAAATAGCCGCCCACCCTCGCGCGGATTTCAGCCTGCTCGTAAGCCACCGCTTTTGCCGAATAGGCGTTCTTTATTTGAACGTCTGCGACTTTGGGCGCCGATACCTTTACCGCAGGAGCCTTCAATTCCCGCTTAGCCTCCGGCGTTTTTTGGCAGCCAAAAAACGCTCCCAAAAATACCGCGGCCATAATTGCGCCGCAAAATTGAACCTTTTTCATATGCTTAACCGAGTGTTTTTTCTAAAACTTTGCCCAAAGCCTCTTCCAGAATTCCTATTTCCTTTTTCCCGAATCGGGACCAGCGATGCAGCTTCATGACTGCCTTTGTCTTCGACGAATACGTGCGAACATGCCCCCAGAGCGCCTGCGCGTAAACGAGGCTTATGTCGTGTTCGAGCTTCCCCTTGGAGGCCGTCTGCAGGAGTTTGGAGAGAAATTCCACCGGATAGCTGTACAGAGACTCGTAAGCGCGCTTAAAATATCGGGACGGCGAATCGGCCTCCCTGAGCAGTATTAGCGATAGGTCCGAGACAACGCTCACTTCGGAAAACTTTTTTATGCAGCCGACGAGAAATCGTTTCGCAAGCGACAGGGCGCCCTTTGAATCCCGCCGTTTTATGATGTCGTTGCCCTCGTCGTAATAGGGCTTTACGGCGTCGTCAAAGTAGGCCGACGTCTGGTCTATGACCGCCTTGTAAAGGCCGCTTTTGCCCCCGAAGTAATAGCTTATTGCGGCCGAATTTACGCCCGCTTTTGCCGCTATCCGCCGCGTGCGCGCACCCTCGAGCGACATCTTTGCAAACTCTTCTATGGCGCCCGTCATTATGCGCGCGCGCGGGTCGGCCATGTCGGCTGCGGCTATTTTGGAGATTATGTTGTACTTATCCATTTGATTAACCCATATGGTTAAATCAAATGATTAAATTTGGGTCAAGGTTTTTTATCACCTGTTAGTCCGCCGCCATTGATATGTTTTAAGGAAAATTCTTCCTGATGATATGTTGGCACCGCTATATTTTCCCTTACAGTATTGCTTGGCGCTTCCCATTTTTATTTTAGCCGTTTTTCACCCCTCTCTCTTCCTCCCCCCACACACAGATTTCCCCCCCCAAAAAAAAATTCCCCCATTCTCTTTTGCGCGTATTTTTTCTTTCCTCGTTCCGAGGCTATTTCTATCTGTTTTTTCGCTTTTCGGAGCTAAAAACTAATACGCGTTACCTATCTGCATCGCAGTAAAAAGGGGAAAAGAAAACAAAAAGGCGTTCAGACTTTCGGGGTGCTTGGAGCCAAAGCATGTTGATGTGAGTCAATCATTTCATTCGGGCGGCATATTTCCCAAATATAGCGTTTTTTTGGGGAGGTGAGGGTATGCGCATTGTGCGGGCGAGATAAAACTTTCCGCAGGGAGGCATATTTTACTTTTCGTTTTAGAAACTTTTGCGCACGCTGAAAAATGGAAAAATTTTTATGAGTATAACCGCGCAAGAGGGTGTTTGAAAGCCTGTAGACGACTGCGCGGGGGGGGAGTGCAAACTTGTCTCTTTTTCCCCTTCCGCGCGCCCCCCCCCTCTTGGCATGGAAGCTTTTTCCTTTTTTTGCTACTCTGTAATCCCGGAAGCTCTTCGTTTAACGCGCTTTTGTATAAAACTTTTTTTGCAGTCTATGTTCAATTAAATGCGCATGGATTTTCATTTTTAGGCCATCGGGCATATCGATGCGCGAACAGCAAAAAAAACGCGCTCTTTTTGAGCGCGTTTTTTTTATTAGGCGTTGTTGTTTTGTTGTTGAGCCGCGTTTCTTGGGCGGTTTGAATTATTGGGTCTTTTGCGGTGAAAATTTTTATTCCTGTTGAAGTTTTTGTTGTTGGAATAATTTTTCTTGCCCTTGAAATCGCGCTTGAAGTTTTTGTCGAACTTTCTGTCGCGCTTGTCCGATTTCTTCTGCTTTGCGCCGAAGATTGATTTCAGCGCCGCCTTAACTTTTGCAAAGAACGAGATTTTGCATTGAGCCTCGTCGGCCGCGCTGTACGAAACTACGCCATCGTTTGAATGGTCGGTGCGGTTTTTCGGGCGGCGGTCCTGAAGGCCAACCTCTATCGTCCTGGGCGTAAACGCCTTTTGCTCGAATGAAGGGCCATTATGTTCAGGTTGGCAATCGCATTGTTGGGCGTCTTTTACTTCTTCCTTTTCGGGCTTGGCTTCCTGGGCAGGCGCCTCTTCGGCTTGCGCCCTGGGCTTCTTTGCGTATCCGTTGACGTTTGAACCGCTGAGCTTTTCCGAAGCGTGGCTTATATCTTCTATTTCGCCGCAAGAAGCGTTTGCGGCCGTTTTAGCCTGCTTGTAAGTTGCCGAACCTCTATTTCTTCCGTTTCTACGACGCACGGCCGCCTTCTGCTGCGCAATTACCGGCTGCTCTGTTTGAACAGTTGCGCAAGTACCTGCCGAGGCGTCGGTTTGATTGTTATCTTCCATGTTTGCCTTGTTTGGGTTTGCAACGCGCGGCCTTCCTTTTTTTGTGCATTGCTATGTTCTTTTTGTAACTGCCGCGCGGTCGATTATTTTAAAAAGAACATTTTTCGGTGTCGACGTGCACCCCTGCGGATTTTTGCAGAGACGGACAAATCCGATAAAAGTTCAACAACAACACATTTTTGTCGTAAAGACAACATTTTTTTTAAGGAAAGGCTCGACTCTTTGGGATTTTGTTGTTGAGTTTACCTCCAAATGCAGCAATTGATTAAAAACCTAAAATTGCGCGGATTTACCCCGCGCGTGTTTGAAACATCGCAACAGGCAAAAGATTTTCTTTATGAAAATCTTAAAAATACGACAATAGGCATGGGCGGTTCGGTCACGATATCGGAATTGGGCCTTTACCAACTGCTTAAGGAAAACAATCAAGTTTATTGCCACTCTTTCGACCATTCGCCGGATGTCCTCAAAAATGCGGCTCTTGCAAAAATCTATATATCGGGGGTTAACGCTATTGCCCAGACTGGCGAAATTGTCAACATAGACGGCCGCGGCAACAGGGTGTCTTCCCAGATATGGGGGGCAAACCGCGAGCGCGTCATATATATCTGCGGAATCAACAAGATAACAAAGGATCTACATTCGGCGCTCTTTCGCGCAAAAAATGTTGCAGCCCCGTTGAACGCGAGGCGACTAAACCTTAAAACTCCGTGCGCAGTAAAGGCCGACAAGTGCTATAACTGCAACTCGCCCCAAAAGATATGTCGGGTAATAAGCATACTGAACAACCCGACGAGCGCCGCCGCAGACGTCGTCATAATAAACGAGAATCTCGGTTATTGACGTGGAAAGAACTGGCTATTGATATCGGGCTTCCACCTCTATTTTGGGCGCCGATAAAAAAAGTGTTGCAAAATGGTCGGCGAAATACTTAACTGGACGCTTTATTGATTTTCAAAAAGGAGAAATTATGTCACAGCACAACAGTTTCAAAAGCGGCGGTTCGTCATCGTCAAAAAAACGCAGCGTTCTCAAGCGTTTTGAGCGCATAGACTTGCTGCGCAAACGCGGAGCGCTGAAACAGGTCACGCGCGTAACGGGCCTTCCCAAAACAAAACCCGCCGAATAGTCCGGCGCAAACAGCCTTATGCAAAGAAACGAGTTCGCCACGGAGCGCGTCTCGTTTTTTTGTCTTTGCGGTATTTTTTTGTTGCCCGCCGGCTAAAACGGTGGGATATTCTTCAGAGTTTTGAAAAAGCAGACAGACAGCCATAATCCGTTTGGGGACGTGGTATCCTCAATGGCACCGACATTCCGCAAGTTTGAGGAGTTTCTGGTTGCCCAGGTGTCGACTTTTTCTCCGGAAATACGCGACGCGGCAAAATTTGCCATCATTCCTAAAGGCAAATACATAAGGCCTACGCTTGTTATGTCGGCGGCTTCGGAAAGCGCCGGCTTGGATACGGTGGTGCGCCGCAGCGCGGTCGTGGAACTGGCCCATCTTTCCACCCTTATCCACGACGACGTAATCGACAATGCGTCGGTTCGCCGCAGTCTGCCGACGGCCAACAGCAGGTACGGCGCGCGCACGGCTATCTTGCTAGGCGACGTGATATTTTCGCATGTGATGGTCATGGCAGTCGAGGATCCGGACAGGCGCGTAATCGAAGAGGTATCCAAGTGCATGCGCGTCATTTGCGAAGGGGAAATACGCCAGACGCTTTCCGACAAGACCGATCTCGTTTCGCGCGCCCGCTACTACGACATGGTTTACGGAAAAACGGGCGCTTTGTTTGAGCTTTCCTGCAGGCTCGGGGCCATGGCGACCGGTTCGCGCGGTTGGGAGTCGGCCGCCGCAGAGGCCGGCAAGGAGCTGGGCATTGCCTACCAGATTTACGACGACGTCTGCGATTGGTTCATGAGCGAGGCCCAGGCCGGAAAGACGCTCGGCACAGACTTAGTCTCGGGCAAGCAAACTTTCCCGCTGATAATTATGCTCGAGCGCCTATCAAAAGACAAGGCCAGGGAGTTCGTCAAAAATCTCCCGTCGTCGGATTTCTTGGAGATACGCCGCCGCATGTTCGAGGAGGGCGTTCTCGGCGAGTGCTCTAGCGAGATTCTCAACCGAATAGCCCTGGCCGAGGCGGCGCTGGAAAAATTCCCGAATTTGAACGCGCGCCTGTTGGATTGTTGCGCGGCGTTTCGGCGCATGGACGGAGTGTGCAATCGGAGCCAGCTATGAGCGGCCGCCACCTGTATTTGTGCGGAATTTCGCACGAAAAAGCCTCGTCCGAGCAGCTCGGAAAATGTTCGGTCGCCAAGGAGTTGTGCGCGCAAAAAGAGTCGGAGATTCTGGAAAAATACGGTGCGAGGGAAGTCCTTCTGCTTAGCACGTGCAACCGCGTCGAGTATTACATTGAAAGCCAATCTCCCATAGACATGCGGGAATTTGCCGCGGGGCAGTTCGGGGATTTGTCCGATATTTGCCAGATAGAGTCGGGAGCGGGCGTCGTAGAGCATATTTTTGAGGTTGCTGCCGGCCTGCGTTCCCAGATGACGGGCGAAACCGAGATTTTCGGACAGGTGAAGGCCGCCTATTCGAGGGCGTTTGAATCGGGGCATTGCAAGACCGTGTTAAATGCAATATTTCAAAAAGCCGCCCACGTGGGCAAAATCATCAGAAGCACGACCGGTATCGGTCACGGCAAGATAAGCATAGGTGGCGTGAGCGCCGAGCTCGCCGCGCAGATATTCGACGACATTTCCAAGGCAAAAATTCTGCTCATAGGCTCTGGAGAGGCGGGGCACCTCATAGCAGACGCCCTGTTTGTGCGCGGCGCCCGCGACATAACCATTGTCTCGCGCACCCGCGCCCACGCCGAAGCTTTGGCCGCCCAAATAGGCGTGGGCAGTTCCGATTTGGATGCCGAGATGCAAAGGCTCGGCCTCTACGACATAATAATATGCGCCAGTTCCGCGGGCTTGATTATCGGCAAAGACGCCGTCGCCGCGGCCGCAGGCATGCGAACGAGCCCTTTGTTTTTGATTGACCTTTCCGTTCCGAAAAACGTCGACGAGTCTTGTTCGGATATAGACGACGTATTCCTCTACGACATGTCCAACCTATCCGATATCGCAAACGCCAACATGCACAGGCGCAAGGCCGAAATACAAAAGGCGCGCCTTGAAATCTCAAAACGCGCCCTTTCCCTATCCCAGAAGTTGGGCTTGATTGGATAGGCCGCGGAAAACTGCGGTGGGTGGGGCGTTTTAGCCGCTTGGGCGCCAAGTCCCGCATGCGCGTGCGCGGCGCAGTGGGTTTGGCGTCGGCTTTTGTGCCGGCGGCCTTCGGCAAATATTGGGGCCTTGCCTTTTTTTTTGGGGGGGGGGAGTCGTTTTGTATTAAGCCGTTGTAGCCTTAAAATGAGCCCGCAACAATGTGGCCTAAAATTTGATATTGCGCGCACGCGCCTTAAAAAATCTTTCAAAATTTACGGGAAAAATCCGCCCCAACATCGAATAAAGCGGGAATGGAACTCCGCGCCCGGCGTTAGAGTGCGCCCAAATGCAGCCTCCCGCCTTTCACCCCGATTTTTTTCCTGGGAGCGCGCTTTGCGAGGGGCGCGCTCGCGAAAAAGAATTTTTGATGAGATCTATTTATAGATGAAAATTATTATCTGGAAAATGATTTTTAAAGGGGGTGTATTTTTTAATTCGTTCTTGCATTTTGGACGAGAATTAAGTAGAAGCCTAGGCATGATTGAGATTATCCTTTACATCCTGCTGGGAACGGCTCTCATTTTTGCGGAGACGCTTTTAATAGGCGGAATATGGTGCGTTCTGGGAATAATAAGCTGCTCGTGGGGAGTGTGGCTTGCGTACGGTTTGTATGGGGAGCCGGGCGCGTGGATATCGGCGGGGTTTTCGATATTGGCGTGCATAGGCGCGTTTTTGTTCTGGCTGTACGTGCTTCCAAAGACGCGCTTTGGCAAAAGCATATATCTGACGTCGGTCCAAAGCGGGGCCGCGCCGCGGCCGAGATTTGAAGAGCTAGTGGGGAAGACTGGCGTGGTGGTGAGCCCGCTGATGCCCTCGGGCAAGGTCAAAATAGGCGACGGCGTTTACGACGCAAAAAGCAGCGAGCCTACAATCGATGCGGGCGTCGAGATAGAAGTTGTGGGCTTTGACAGCTTTTCGCTTACCGTGAAAAAGGTTTCGGGCAAATAGCATACGTAAAAAGACAGAATTAATAAGGAAATATATGAACGGAGCAACGATAGTAATACTAATTCTTGCCATAATAGCGCTCGTTTGCGCGATTGTGGTTTTTTCATTTTTGAACACGTGGCTTAAGGCGATGCTTGCTGGGGCGCCTGTGAGCATGCTGACGCTCGTTGCAATGCGCTTGCGCGGCGTTCCTTACGGAATGATTGTGGATTCGCGAATTATGGCGGTTAAGGCGGGGCTGGATCTGACGGTAAACCAGCTCGAGGAGCATTATCTGGCCGAGGGCCATTTAATCCCGACAATACAGGCTCTAATAGCCTCTGACAAGGCGGGAATGGATCTCTCATGGAAACAGGCCTGCGCGATAGACTTGGCCACGAAAGGAACCGCAAAGACAGTCGGCGAGGCCGTTAGAACTTCCATCAATCCAAAGGTCATAGACTGCCCGAGTGCCGGCAGCGGCAGAACCTCCATAGACGGCGTCGCAAAAGACGGCATCCAGGTGAAGGTGCGCGCGCGCGTAACGGTGAGGACAAACCTCGACCGCTTTGTCGGCGGCGCCCAGGAGGAGACTATTATAGCCCGCGTCGGCGAGGGCATTGTTACGACTATCGGCTCGGCCGACTCGTACAAATTTGTCCTCGAGCATCCCGACAGAATATCAAAAGTTGTACTCGAACGCGGCCTCGACTCGGGTACTGCATATGAGATTCTTTCCATAGACATAGCCGATGTCGACGTGGGCGAGAATGTCGGCGCGAAGCTCCAAGAGGCGCAGGCCATGGCCAACAAGAATATGGCCCAGGCCCAGGCTGAAATTCGCAGGGCGGCGGCGGTCGCCCTCGAACAGGAAATGAAGGCCAAAGTCGTCGATATGAGGGCCAAAGTCACCGAGGCCGAGGCCCAAGTGCCGATGGCTTTGGCAGAGGCTCTGCGCAATGGGAAAATGGGCTTTATGGACTACTACAGGCTTCAGAACATAAAGGCCGACACCTCCATGCGCGAAAGCATATCCACGGACGCCCAGCCGAGGAAGTAGCCTATGGAGTTTTTCCTCATAGTCTTTGCCGTGATATTTATAAACATAGTATTTGCGGCAATGAAATCCGCCGGGAAGGACGGCGCGGGAGATCAGCCGTCTATTCCGCCGTGGAAGAGGGGCGGCGATAGGCCGGCGGCAGGCACAGGTCAAAGTCGGGATTCCATGCAGCAGGCGCGCGATTTTGTCGAGCAGATAAAAAGGCGCAACGCCCGAAATCTCGACGGCGGAAGAGAGCCCGAAAGGCCGGATGTCGCCCTTCAAGAAGAATACCGGAGGCTCGCCGAGGCGGACGCGGCTCCGGATTTGCGGGAAGATTCCTATGATGAGGAACCGGGCCGCAGCGATCGGACTTTCGACGGCGAGCCCTACGGCGCGGGCGATCCGCCCCCGATGCGGGAAACGCCTTCGATAGATCCCTATTTCGGCAGGCCCTCCTACGCCCAGCTCTTGGCCGAAAACGAAGCGTTGGAGCGGAATATCGCGGCCATGGTCGCAGAAATGAACTTTCTTAGAAATAGGGTGGACGAGCTAAACACGCAAATTTCAAGACTCAAGAATGCGGGTAAGTTGCCTGCGGTCAAGCCTGTCGGCGAGGCTGGTCGGTTTGTCATGCCGCGCGGCGGCGCGGATTTGCGCAGGGCTTTTATAATTAAGGAAGTGCTCTCCGGGCCGATTTCGGATAGGGAATGCATATGATAATAAGGGAATGCGAACTTGAAAGTATTGTCGGGGCCAGATGCGCAAATATTGCCGATTATCTCGGGTTGCACAAATGCAAGGGCGGACTCGTAGCCAGAAGCTATATAATCGACGCAAAGGAATGTTTTCTCGTGAACGAAAAGACGCGGGAAAAGACCCAGATGCAAAAATTGCACGAATCGGGTCTGTTCGAGCTTTTCATGCCCAGAAAACGAGCTCTGTTTAAGCACCACTTTGAAGTGGAGGACTATCGGGGCGGAATTAGAAAAGTCTACGACAGCTACGCGTTTGAATCGCAATTTAGCGAATTTGAAATCTATCTGATAGGCAAGGGCGACGACAGAAAAATATACCAAAAGATGGGCTCGCATCCGTATTCGATAGACGGAATCGAAGGCGTGTCGTTTGCGGTGTGGGCGCCGACGGCGCGCCGAGTCAGCGTTGTGGGCGATTTCAACGGCTGGGACGGCCGCTACAACCAGATGCGCCCGGTCGGCGTGTCGGGCATTTGGGAAATTTTTGTGCCCGGGGCGAAGGTCGGCCAGAAATACAAATACGAAATTCTGGCCGCCAGCAACGACACCCCGTTCTTAAAGATCGACCCGTACGCGGTCTATTTTGAAGCCCCTCCAAACAACAGCTCTATCATATGGAGCCTTGAGGGCTACGAATGGGGCGACGACCAGTGGATAAAGCGGAGGGAACAGACCGACTGGGCCAAGGCTCCCGTGTCGGTTTACGAAGTTCATCTGGGCTCGTGGATGCGCGTGGATGGAGACGGCGGCAGGCAGTTGTCGTATGTGGAGGCCGGCGAGAAGCTCTCGGAGTATTGCAGGCAGATGAATTTTACGCACGTGGAATTTCTCCCGCTATCGGAGTATCCTTTCCCCGGCTCGTGGGGGTATCAGGTGACGGGCTTTTACGCGCCCACGCACCGATACGGCACGCCGCAGCAGTTTATGCAGATGGTGGATACCCTGCACAAGAACGGCATAGGCGTAATTATGGACTGGGTGCCCGCGCATTTTCCGCGCGATTCGTTCGCGCTTGCCGGCTACGACGGTTCGTGCCTGTACGAGCATGAAGATCCGCGCCTGGGGTCAAACCCCGACTGGGGGACGCTATGTTTCAACTACGGCAGGCCCGAAGTTTCCAATTTTTTGATGGGGAGCGCGCTGGCGTGGTTTGATCGTTTTCATGTCGACGGGCTGCGCGTCGACGCGGTGGCTTCCATGCTCTATCTCAACTTTTCGCGCAGCCAGTGGATACCCAACCGCTTTGGCGGGGCCGAGAATTTGGAGGCCATCGAATTTTTAAAGCACACCAACGACGCCGTGCACGGCGAATTTAAAGGCGCTTTGATGATAGCCGAAGAAAGCACCACCTTCGAGGGCGTGACAAAGCCCACTAAAGACGGCGGCTTGGGCTTTGATTTTAAATGGAATCTCGGCTGGATGCACGATACTCTCGACTACATGAAAGAGAATCCCGTCAACAGGAAGTACCACCACAACAAGATAACTTTCCCGTCGATGTTCCAATTCACGGAGAAGTTTATGCTGGTGTATTCCCACGACGAGGTCGTGCACGGAAAGAGCCCGATGGTGGGCAAAATGGGGTGCTTTGACTGGAACGAGAAACTTGCCAACCTCCGCGCCCTCTATGCCTTCATGTGGTTTTGGCCGGGCAAAAAGACGCTCTTTATGGGTGACGAGATCGCCCAGAGCACCGAGTGGCGCTACGACGGCTCTGTGGAGTGGCACCTCTTAGATTTCGACGTTCACCGCGCCGTGCAAAGCGTTGTGCGCGATGCCGCCGGGCTCTACAAGGCCGACAGGGGGCTCGCCGCCAACGATTTTAATCCCGACGGCTTTAAATGGATTAACGCCGACGACGGCAACTACAGCGTCTATTCATTCCTGCGCTTTGACGACGACGGCAAGACATGCTACGCCGTAATAAGCAATTTTACGCCCGTCAAGCGCCAAGAGTACGGCCTTGGTTTGCCATTTAAAGGAAAATGGCGCGAGGTCCTGAATACCGACGCACTCTGTTATTGCGGGTCCGGCGCGGGCAACTGCGGCGGCGTAGAGGCGGGAGAATTGCCTATGAATAATCTGCCGTACGGGGCTCTGCTTACGCTTCCGCCAATGTCGACTCTCGTGCTCAAACATGAGGAGACGCCCCTATAGGCGTTTCTCTTAAAGATAATGGCTCAGCTCGCGCGCCGTTTCGGTCGGCAACCGCGCGCGGAGCATCATTTGCGGCGCGCGCATGGCTTTATCGCAAATGGGCTGTCGCATTTTGGCAGTGAAAAAGATTTTGCACGGCCTTCTTTCCGAAGATTGCATTAGTAGGCAGAAAAAATCGGTTGCCAAAAGGCGGCAGCAAAACTCTTGACAGGGAATGTTTTTCAGCAGGGAAGTGTTGGTGCCCGGCAAGTGCGCTCTGCGGCAAATAAAAGTCTGCAGTTTGGCAAATAAATGGCAATTCTTCGGGGCAGGCCTAGTTTCAAGCGACAAAAAAACCGCCGTGTTCGGGCGGTTTCATCTTTCGAGTGGTGGGGGTGGGGGTCGAACCCACGAACAGCATAGCTGGACGGATTTACAGTCCGCATCCTTTGACCACTTGGATACCCCACCTGCTCAAAGATTAATAAGACACACACCTTAGCACTTTGGGGAAAGCATTCAAGACTTTTTTTTAATTTTTTCTCCGGGCGACTCGGCGCGTCAGCATGATTGAGCGCGCTGTCGGAGGGAATTGTTAGTGGAGCATCGCCCGATATGAAGCCTTTAGAGTTTGCATTTTTTTTCTAAAAACATTTGGCGGCTTAGGCGCGGACTGTGAAGGAAGATGATATTGGCCGGTTTGTCGGGTAATTTTTTTAAAAAAGTATTGACAAGAGGGCGCCAACATAGGATAACACTGCGCATTAATGATTGTTCAGTAGCTCAGCGGTAGAGCAGGTGACTGTTAATCACTTGGTCGCAGGTTCGATCCCTGCCTGAACAGCCATTAGTTTTTTTTTGAGCGAAATCGGCCAAAGTTTCATTTTGGGGTTTCGTTTTTTTGTGTCCGCATTTTTCCCTTCCCCAATTTGTACAAGCGGTGGCAACGTTTCTGCCCGCATGAATACTCCGAAATGCGCAATAAATGAAGATAAAAATTGCCGAATTTGCCCCTTTAATAATTCAAGTTACGGGCGTTTTCATTACCCCTCATCATTCCTTCCCCTGTTTTTGTCGTTTTTTGACTATATTTTCTCTCCCTTTTTCCTATCTTTGTTTCTTTTTTTTTCTCTCTCTCTCCCCCCCCCCACACACACACACACCACAAAAAACACCCACTCACAAACCACCACACATGCGTACAAAACACTCTCTATCTTCTATATCCCCACACGCTAAAGACGCTCATCGCCCCGCAAAAGAAGTATGTGTAGGTGCGCGTGCGCGCCGCGCGCAATAGTATATGCGTATGCGCTTGCTTATATAGGGAGTTTAGCGAAAGAATTTTAGATGCGATAGCTTGGAGGAATCCCGCTTGGCAGAGACAAGACTTGCAATTTTTTGTAGGGAAATGCGCCCTTGCAAAGCATCTTTTGATGTTTTGAATTATGCGCGGGTTTGGCCATGTCGGGAAATTTATTCTGCGGCTTGAACATTGGCAATTTCGGTTGACTTTTGGCGGCCTCAAACCTATCAACAAAACATGCAGAACTTTAAAAAGTGGCCCTATTTTGACGATGCCGACATTCAGGAAGTCTCCGACGTCTTGCGCTCGGGCAAGGTCAACCGCTGGACGGGCTCAAAGAACGTGGAATTTGAAGATGAGATTTGCAAAAGCACCGGCTGCAAACATGCAATAGCCGTGGCAAACGGCTCTCTGGCCCTTGAGTTGGCTCTGGTCGCCGCCGGGGTGAAGGAAGGCGACGAAGTTATAACGACGTGCCGCACTTTTATGGCCTCCGCCAGCGCCGCGGTGATGAGGGGCGCAAAGCCCGTTGTTGTCGATGTCGATTTAAATTCCCAAAATTTGCTTCCCGAAGCCGTTGAAAAGGCTTTGACAGGGCGCACAAAGGCGATCGTTGCCGTCCACCACGCGGGGTTTCCGTGCGATATGGACGCGATTTTAGCCATAGCCAGGCCGCGCGGGATATTTGTCATTGAAGATTGCGCACAGGCGCACGGCGCCGTCTATAAGGGCAGGCCGGTGGGTTCTATCGGCGATGTCGGCGCATGGAGCTACTGCCAGGACAAAATCATAACAACCGGCGGCGAGGGCGGCGCAGTCACCACAAATTCGGAACGCCTATGGAAAAGAATGTGGGAATATAAAGACCACGGCAAAAGTTTCGATGCGTGTTTCAACCGCAAGCACCCCGACGGATTCCGCTGGCTAATTGAAAGTTTCGGCACAAACTGGCGCATGACGGAGATGCAGGCGGCGTTGGGAATATCTATGTACAAAAAGCTTCCCGAGTGGACAAAAATAAGAAACAGGAACGCGCGCATGTATGGGCAGTGCCTATCTAAGTTTGGTTTTATTCGCCAGACTATTGTGCCCTCCGACATTGTCCACGCCTTTTACAAATATTACTGTTTTGTGGGTTCGGGCGCGCTAAAAAGCGGCTGGAGCAGGGACCGCATCGCCGCCGAGCTCTCCGAGCGCGGCCTGCCCGCATTTTCGGGGACGTGTTGGAACATATCTGAGGAGAAATGTTTTAGGGACATGGGTTGGGATAAGTCGGAAAAAGAACTTAAGAACGCCTACGAGCTTAAAAATTCCTCGCTTATGCTGCTGGTGCACCCGACCATAGATGAGGGCGATATGTCGGAGGCCTGCTCAATTATAGACGAAGTTCTGTGCGCGGCGCGGCGCTAAACAGCGTATCGGCATAACAGAGACATAAGAGAGATTTCATTATAGGCCGCAGTTTTTACGCGGCTTTTTTATTTGTGTGTTTTTTTTTAGTTTTTGTTAACGGGGCGCAATAAGTGTCGATTATAGCAAGACCGTCTTAAGATGCGCCGCATTGTTTTTTGAATGGAACTCGAAAACGTCGCGGCGGCGTTTGGACGAAAAAGCAAGGCGGAAAAAGTCTTAACAATGTCGGACGTGTTTGCCTATTTGGCAGAGTTTGGACAAAGAGGCCGCACGGAGACTCTCTTAACAAAAAACAGAAAGGATATCCATGAGAAGCATAACTACGCTGCATCTTCAATACGCCCACAGATTCTACGGGTTCAAAGGCGAAGCCCAATATCTGCACGGGCACACCGGAATACTAACTATAGAGGTTGAAGATTCAATAAATCCCGGTGTAAATATGGTGTTTCCATGCAACGAAATAAAAAAGACGGCGTGGGCCTTGCTGCAAAATTTCGACCACGCGCTAATCTTGCGCAGCGACGATCCCCTGTTGCCTGCCATTCTCGATGTCTATGAAAAGCAGGGCATAAAAAACGGGGCGCCCACCAATACAAACAAGGGGCCCGCCTTCAAGAGCGAGTTGGCCACGGCGTATCCCGACTGCCGCCTCGTAGTGACGAAGGAAACTATGACGGTGGAAGGCATGATTAAGATTGTTTACGATTTGCTCAAGGATAAACTCAATATCGTCAAGCTCACATTCGTAAGCGGAGACAACAGCGCCTCGGCCGAGTTTAAGACCTCAAACAACATAGAGCGCTGTCCGATGTGCGGGATTTCAATGGTCGACGGAGTATGTCCGAAGTGCGGCTACAGAAGCTCCAAATAAGAAATTATAAGCTCTTGGCGGCGATAAAATACAAAGCCTTTTGGATCGCCAAAAAAAAGCGTGGCAGGAAGCGCGTATAGTTGAATACTTTGCCTATCGTGCCCTTCATGTTTTTCCCCTCCCCAAAAAAAAGCGGGCGGGGTGCGTAATGAGGGGAAAAAGCGCCTGTTTGCCGAAAGGCGCTTTTCCCCACTCGGCTTTCATGCGGGGTTCCGATATCGGAGCCCCGTTTTTTTTGCGCATGTTTCTGTCGCGCGCATGCGGGGCGGAAATCTCCGTTGACTTTAGAAGTTTGCCAATTTTTCGCTTCCGAATAACAGCGCAGACAGGCTGTATCGGCCGCCTCCCAAAAAGGCCAACCCGACAAATCCGACAAAAAATAAGACAGCCAGCTCTCTGTTTTGCCACGGGGCCTCCCTCAAGAATACAAAGCCTGCCACAAACATTGTAAAGGCTAGAATTGCGGAAGCCGAGCGCGTAAAAAGCCCAGCCATTACAAGCGCCGAGCAGGCCAGTTCTGCAAATGTCGCAAGATACAGCGACGCGGAAGGGCCTATACCTATCGGATCAAGCCAGTTCTGCGCACCCGATGAGATTATTATTTTTAGTTTTGCCAAGCCGTGCACTATCATCATAGCCCCTAGGCCGATGCGAAGCACCAGCAATCCTATATCGCAGTAAATTTGGTTCATGTCTTTTATATCGTTTTCTCTCCTCCAGTTTTTATGCGGCGTTTTGTTTCATGCAACATATTTTTTGCATATTGCCCCGCTTTGGCAAGCGGCGCGAATGCGCCTTCCAGAGAGCTGCCCAGCCGGTTCCCGCGGCGCTGGTATATTTTTGCGTATTTGGAAAAACTTTCGCGCCGCTGCGCCATGAGCGGCTGAGAGCGATTTGACAGCCAAAATAGGGCGTCCATTTTAATGTTGTAAAAAAAAGTTATGTTTTTTTTAATATCGCAATGAGTATGGAAAAAAAGAAAGTTTTGATACTGGGCGCCAACGGTTTCATAGGCTCGTCGCTGGTGTGGAAAATTTTAAAGCAGACAAACTACGACGTAGTAGGTTTTGATATTTCAGACGGCAAGCTCTCGAACGTGCTCGGCAGGGACAGGTTCACATTTTGCAAGACGGATGTTCTCAAAAACAAGTCCGATGTGGAGCAGGCCGTAAAAGACTGCGATATTGTCTTGCCGCTGATTGCCGTAGCCACCCCCGCTCTTTACGTCAAAGACCCCGTGAAAGTTTACAATCTCGACTTCGAATCGAATGTCGAGGTGATTAAGATGTGCCTAAAATACGGCAAAAGGGTCGTGTTCCCGTCGACTTCCGAAGTGTACGGCATGTGCCCCGACGAGGCCTTCGACGAATACGAATCGCCGCTGGTTCTCGGCCCGATTCCCAAAGAGCGCTGGATATATTCGTGCATAAAACAGATGCTCGACCGCCTCATTTGGGCCTACGGCAAGCACGAAGGCTTATCTTTTACGCTGTTTCGCCCCTTCAACTTCATAGGGCCGAGGCTCGACGACATTAAGGCGAAGGCCGAGGGGTCTTCGCGCGTGATTACGCAGTTTGCCCACAACATACTAAACGGCAAGCCGATAAAGCTTGTCAACGGCGGGCTCCAGAAGCGCTGCTTCACGTTTATCGACGACGGCGTCGATTGCCTGGTGCGGATTATCCTCAACAAAGACGGCTGTGCCGACGGCAAAATATTCAATATAGGCAATCCCGACGAGGAGCATTCCGTAAAAGAGCTCGCCGAGGTGTTGATAAGGGAGTTCCAAAACTATCCCGAATACGCGCAGCTTGCAAAAGATGCCGTTATAGAAACCGTATCGGGCGACGACTATTACGGCCAGGGCTACCAGGACGCCCAGCGCCGCGTGCCGTCAATCGAGCAGGCAAAAAGCATTCTGGGCTGGGCGCCCACGACAGACTTTAAGACTTCAATCAAGCTCATCTTGGACTACCACCTCTTGGGCAAGGACTATGAAGCTGGCCTTTAAAATCGACGTCGATACCTATCAGGGCACGAAGATCGGCGTGGAGAACTTCCGCAGATTTTTCGGCGCTGAGGGCATACGCCCGACGTTTTTGTTCTCGCTTGGCAAAGACCAGATGGGGCGCTCCATATTCAGGGTCTTTAAGAAAGGTTTTATCAGGAAGTGCCTCAAAAGCAACGTCGCCGGAAACTACGGCGTAAGGACTCTTCTTTACGGAACTCTTTTGCCTTCTCCCGTGATTTCCAAGAAGTGCGGCGGGCTTATCAAGGCCGTATCCGACGACGGGTTTGAATGCGGGGTTCATTCTTGGAACCACTATTACTGGCAGAATAAGCTTTTTAAGCTCTCTGCCGAGCAGGTGAGGGCCGAGTTTATGAAGGCGTACGAGGCTCTCAACGAGCTGACGGGGAAAAAATGCGCAACGTGCGGCAGCGCCGCATGGCAGGTGTCGGAGCCTTATTTGGAAGTTGAAGACGAGCTCGGGCTCGACTACGCAAGCGACGTCCGCGGAAGCTCCGCGTTTAATTCCGAAATGGGCGGCCGCTTTTTTAAGACGCTGCAAATTCCCTCGACACTATACACTCTGGACGAGGTTCTCTGCGACCGCAAGATAGGCGAGCTTGCAGACCTGTACACAAAGCAAATACTCTCCAGCGATTTCTCGGTTATGACAATCCACGCCGAGCTTGAGGGGGCGGCCTATTTCGAGTGGTTTAAGGATTTCGTGCGCCGGCTTAAAAGCATCGGCGTAGAATTCGTAAATCTCGGCGATTATGCAAAACAAATAGACCGTTCTAAAATTCCCACATGCCGGATAACAATGGACGATTTCTATAACAGGAGCGGCCGCCTGGCCGTGCAAGGTCAAAAATGTACATAAAAATACTGATATTTTTCTGCTGCGCGTCTGCGGCCTTTGCCCAGACTCTCGGCGAGCTCGCGGGCGAAAACTCGGCGGAAAATTCCGCCGCAAAAGACGGCGTCGGGCACCCCCGAACGACTGCCCGGCCCGCAGATGCTCGAAATGATTCCGCCTTGGGCGCGGATGGACTTCGCGGCGGAACTGGCGTGCAGGGCGCTGTGGAAGCCGCGGCGGCCGTTGAATCGGGCGGCGGAAAGGCTGCGGCAAAAGGCGGCGATGGGCAGGGGGGGCCAAATGGCGCCGGCGCGCGAAAGACCTTTCCGTCAATCACCGCTCAGACGACCCAAATAAGCGGGGAGGATTTTGACAAAATATTCGCCGAGGCCTCGGGCGGCGACGCTTCAGCGCAGCTGATAATGGGCGTTCTTTACGCGCGCGGAATAAAGCCCGCAGTATCCGACATAAAAATGGCCGTCGAATGGCTCGAGAAATCGGCCAAGGGCGGCAACCGCGGCGCCATGAATTTTCTCGGCGCAATTTACGGCGACAAGCGCCTTGGCATGCTCGACTACAAAAAGGCGATTTATTGGAGGGAGCTTGCCGCATCCGGCGGTTCGGCCGCGGAAAAATACGCGCTTGCAAATTCGTATATATACGCGTACATGCTGCCCGCCGACCAGAATAAGGCTCTTTATTGGCTAAAACAGGCCGCCGAGGCGGGGCACCCCGATGCAATCAACCAGCTTATTTCAATTTACACAAACCGCGGAGATGCCCAGCAGGTAAAATATTGGAAGCAGGAAAAAAACTTTGCCCAGCTCAAGCTGGCACAAAACGGAGATCCCGCAGCCATGTACGAGGTGTACCGCAAATATATCGGGGGCAAAGGCGGCTTTTACAAGAGCATTCCGAAGGCAATTTACTGGTTAAAAAAGTCTTCCGACGCCGGCTATATTCCGGCCTGCCAGACGCTCTCTTCAATGTACATTGAGGGGCGGTACGTATCGCGCAACATAGACGGGGCAATCCCGATTCTCGAGCGCATTGCAAAGGTCGATCCAAACAGCGCGCTCAAACTTTCGGAAATATACGCCCAGGGAGAAAAGGCCGATATGCAGAAGTCGCGCAAGTGGCTGGATTTCGCGGCATCGGGCATGAATTCTATAAATAAAATCCACCTGGCGTGGAAACTGTGGGCGGGTGCTGGCTTGCAGAAAAACCTCGAAAAGGCGCGCGAGCTTTGCGCGGGCATAAAAGAAGCGGAGAAGGGCGGGCAGCTGGCGGAGGTCGCCGCGAGAATGCTTGAGGCTATCGACGCGGGCAAAGATGCGCCGTCGGAATTTGGCAGCGTGTACAAGCAGATGTAGCCCGCCTCGGAATTCAATCGGCGGATATTTTGCCCAATGACGCAATTTAGAAGGCGCGATGCTTTTTGTCTTGCGCTTTTAAAAAAGCTTAAGCCGGCTTAATTTTATTTGACATTGCGGCAAAAATACCAATAGTAGAACTGCTTTTCTCGACTGCGTTGAGCGTCGGGGGAGGCTTTTTTTGGGGGAGGTTTTGCCTGGCGTTGCCCTGTGTATGGAGCCGTCTTGTGCGATTGGCTTCCTCGAATTTATTACTAAAATAGCAACTAACTAATAAAAAAGGAAAAACAAATGCAAAGACGTGATTTCATAAAAGCGGGCGCCATAGTTGGCGCGGGAGCGGTTATGCCCGGCTGCCTTTCGGCGTCGGTTAAGGGCAAGGATCGCATAAAGGTCGGGTTGATAGGCTGCGGCGGCAGAGGCACCGGTGCGTCTATAAACATGTTAAACGCCGACCAGAACATAGAGTTTGTGGCATTTGCCGACTTGTTTGAGGATAAGATTGGCCCGTCGATAAGCAAGATAGAGGCGGAGGCAAAGAAGAAATTTCCCAACCAGGCAAAGAATATAATCGACCCTTCAAAGGTTCAGAGATTTTCCGGGTTTAACTGCGTCGACCAGCTGTTGTCGATGAAAGAGATCGACGTGGTCATAGAGGCGACGCCTCCGGTATTCCGCACACCGCACTACAAGAAGATTGTTGCCGCCGGCAAACACGCATTCTTGGAAAAACCGGCTTGTATCGACATTACCCAGGCTCGCCAGATGCTGGCTTTGGCCGACGAGGCGAATGCGAAGGGCCTGTCTGTAGTCTGCGGCACTCAGCGCCGCTACCACCGCGGGTACCAGGAAGTCATTAAGCGCGTTCAGGACGGCGCCATTGGCGAACTTCTTTCGGCCCAGTGCTACTGGAATTCCTCCGGCTATGTAGGCCACGGGCAGCACGACGCCATGGAAAAGCGCGGTATTCTCAAGGGCTTGCAGCCCGACGATATGGAATACCAGATAAGGAACTGGTTCTCCTTTATTTGGACCTCGGGCGACCACATAGTAGAGCAGCACGTGCACAACATCGACGTTATAATGTGGGCTCTCGGCGACAACAGAATGCCCGTAGACGTCCGCGGAATGGGCGGCAGGAGCACGGATCTTCCCACGCCCCTCTATGGCGACCGTTTCAGCCACTTTGCCGTCGACTTCGATATGGGCGAAGGGTTGCGCATAGCAAGCTATTGCCAGCAGGATCCCAAAGCCTCCGACGAAGTTGGAGAGCGCATAGTCGGTTCAAAGGGTATAATGACCACAGCATTGTGGGGCAGCGCCTGCAAGATAACCGACCACAAGGGTAAAGTCATATACATGCCGACCGGCAAAATGGCGCAGTGCATGGAAATGGAGCATAAATTCCTCCTCGATGCAATCCGCGAGGGCAGAAAGGTCAATACGCTCAAGACTCTCGTCAACTCCACGCTGTTGGCTATCGCCGGCCGCATGAGCGCATTCAGCGGCAAGAAGTTTAAGTTTGAGTGGATGATGAGAAAGTCGAAGGAAGATCTCGTCCCCAAGCAGATTGCCTTCGTAAAGAATCCCGTGGCGGGAGTGCCTGTTCCGGGCAAATACAAACTCGTATAGTTTGTCTTTACATTCCAACAAAAAAAGGGTTCGGTCAAAGCCGAACCTTTTTTGTTTTGTGCAGGAGATCTTTTTTACAGCCAAAACTTCAGCGCCGCATTGTTTCGGTTTTATTTGAATTTAATCATATTTGCCGACAACGAACTTCGCGCGGGGGCATTTTTACTTTTTGCTAGGATTTTTTGTCCGGATTATGCCATTTGAGAGTTTGGTTTGCGTATATATGGCGCGCAGTTGCGCCCAACGCATGGCAAAACTGCGCTAATGCGCGTGTTTTTGTATACCATCGCGCTATAAACGGCAACGCATTAAGCAGTCTTGCAGAAAAACGATTTGAAATTTGCGCATTCGACTGCGCGCGGATAGCATTCCAGCCTTTCTTTTTTTGGGAAAAAACTCGGAGCTTTCCCACTCTTTTTATAGTTCTACGCTTTCTACATCATGACCCCTCTCGAGCGGTAAAAACAGTGGTAAAACGCAAAAAAAAAGCGAAAGCTTTAAACTTTCGCCTTTTGTGTGACGCTTTTTAGATATTAGGCAACGTCTACGCTTCTGTAGGCCCTGAGGAGTTTTTTGTCGCCCTCTACGGAGACTTCGGATTGGCCGTGTTCCATGCCTATTATTCCCCTGTATCCGGCGTCCCAAAGGTGCTGGAAGACGTTCTTATAATTGATTTCGCCCGTCAGAGGTTCTTTTCTGCCCGGGGCGTCGCCCACCTGAATGTACGCTATTTCCGAACGAGCGGCGTCAAAGTTTGTAATGAGGTTCCCCTCGGTGACCTGCTGGTGGTACAAGTCGTCGAGAATCTTGCAATAGGGGCTGTTGACCGCCTTGCATATTGCATAGGCCTGCGGAATTCTCTTTAGATACAGGGACGGGTGGTTGATTATATTCAAAGGCTCAAGCACCATAATTATGCCGGTCTTTGCGCAGACGTCGCACATGTACTTTAAGTTTTCCACGACGTTTGCAAACTGGTATTCGGGCTCGAGCGAGGGGTCCTCCAGGCCGGGAACGACAGTGCACCACTTGGCATTGACCCTCTTGCCCACCTCAATCGCCTTTTCCATCTGGGCGACGAGGTTTTCGCGGATTGCCTTCGGGTCGCGCGGGCGTTTTTTGTTTCCGGTTTTAAACCCCGTGAAGCTGGGGAGCTTCCACTCGGTGAGAGCGCAGAAGACGCCCATTTCCATGCCCAGTGACTCCATTTTCTTTGCTATGGCGTTTTGGTCGTCGACAGAGCGGCGCATCATGCCGTTGTCTTCAAGCGCGCGGAAACCGCAATCGTAGAAGAATTGCAGTTGGTCGGTAAAGCTGAGCCCTTTCATGCTCGTTTTCATCGTGCCAAAATGCGGGGCGAACTTGCTCTTGTAGGGAGCCGAGCTTTCGGCTATATCCTGCACTTTGACCGCGCCAAAGGAACTGCGGGCGACAACCGTCGACAACATCGCCGCCACTGCTGCTTTTGTGAACTCTCTTCTATTCATATTAATTCTCTATTTTAGTTGGTGTTTGGATGGACAGTTCTAATATAGGGCGGGGTTAAAATAAAGCTTTTTTTTTAAGAAAATAGGCTTGAAAAGAGTATTTATAGGTATTAGCTGACATACTACCTATGAAAAAGTTGATATCTGTATTGTTGATGGTGGCCGCGCTCGTTGTTACGGGTTGCTACTGCGCAACCCAGGCGCAAGCGCAAAAGCAGGCGCCCAAACAGCCCCGCAAGGTGGCGCTGCAGTCTTATTCGTTGCGGGCTTTCACCCTTGAGGAGGCTCTCAATAAGGTAAAGGGCCTCGGGCTCGACGGCATAGAGTGCTTTCCCGGCCAGAGATTGAGCGATAAATACCCCAAGGCAAAAGTTGGGCCGTCTTTGAATGCGGAGGAAAGGGCGTATATGAAAAAGCTCCTCAAGGACGCCAATCTCAAGATGATAAGCTTTGGCGTGACTGGGGCTAGCAACGAGGCCGAAATCGAGAAAATTTGCCAGTTTGCCAAGGAAATGGGCGCCGAGCGCGTCCTCACGGAGTCTCCCGTGTATTGGATTCCCGTTTGGAATAAGTATTGCAAAAAGTACGGCCTTACAATGTGCCTGCACCACCACGCGACAAATTCCTCCAACCAGTATTGGGACGCCGAAGTCATGAAAAAATATGTAAGCGGCTACTCAAACGTCAGGGCAAATCCCGACCCGGGGCACTGGGGCCGCGCCGGCAGAGACTTAGTCAAGAGCCTCAAGACTCTCGAAGGGCTCATCGCCTCTGTGCACATGAAAGACGAGATGAGATTTAACGACATCAACAATAAGTGCGTTCCCCTCGGAGAGGGCGTTCTCGATATAAAGGGCGTCTTGGCTGAGCTCGACAGGCAAGGCTACGACGGTTACTTTGTAATCGAGTACGAAGCCGATTGGCAAGACAACGTCGGCAAGATTAAAAAGTGCATCGATTATTTGCGCAAAAACTAATTCCATTGCGCCACGAAAAAAACGCCCGGCAAATTCCGGGCGTTTTTTTTCGCATATGATTTCTCTCTATTTCTTTTTCCCAAAAAAAAATCGAGAGTCCGAGCGTTTAGCCTTCCGACGTTTCGCGTTTTTCTCACCGGCCTTACCTTTTTTATTTTCCCCACTTGCTTTTTTTAGCAAATAATTCTTTCCCCACCTCTCCCACACACACCGACATACACATACAAAAAATATTTTGTATTTTTCTACGAGAACAAAGAATGTTGCAAACTATCGCACAGGCGCGGTGAAGCGTAACGGCGCGGCCGCCGCAGCGTTTTTACATCCGGAATTTTTAACAACTTTATGTCAACTAAGGCATTGTAGCTTCATAATAAATCATCTCCAAACGTTCCGCCGTTTCGGCAAGTTTTCTTTTTGAGACAATCGGCGATACTGCTGCCTTGGTGTTTTCTGCAATTATGTTGGTTTCGTCAAATTTGCGCTTGACCTCAATTTGATCAAACTATACGGTGGCAAATGTATAAGTTTTTCCCGTGTAGGGGGGAGAGAGAACAACAACATTGAAACGGTGATATGAGAAGAATAAGGAATATAGTGCTTAGCTTTTTTGCGGTGTCGCTAGCTATAACGGCGATGGCGGAAAAGGCTACCATAAGAATAACTATGCCCGACAACAAGGTGACTACGCGCACAGTCGATATGAAAAAGCTCGACGGGCAGGAAGTTTACCGCGTGCAAATACCCGTGAGGGAAATCCCCAGAGAGGCTCTGTATCTGGATGTCGTGGCCGATTCGGCCAAGGCGAAAAAAGGCGATCCCGGTTGGTGTTTTGTCGGGGACGGCTCCTACATGGAGTTTACCTGCGACAACGGCAAGTACAGCTGCATAAGGCGCATTTCGCTAATGGGCTACAAGACTCCCAGAGGCTGTGCGGCAATAATAGTAAAAGGCCTGGAGTTCGAATATCACCACTGGGTTGTCGCAAAAGATGGCAACTATGAGATTTTCCCGCGTTTTAACATAAAAGATATCCAGTTTGACCCGTACGAAGATATAATAGTCGATTTCCACAAACTCGAGGGCGAAGATGCAACTTACGCGGGCGCGGCGCGGGTATACCGCAAATACCAGCTCGACCGCGGGGCGGTAAAGCCGCTGGCCGAGAGGGTGAAAAACAATCCCGTCTTAAAGAACGCGGCCGAGTCTATCTACGTTCGCATAAAGTTTTCCACGCGCGTACACCGCGGAGTTCCGCGCAAGGATTGGCCGAAAGTTCCGATGACGGTTCAGTACACCTTCGAAGAGGGGCGCCAGGCGCTTCAGCGCATTAAGGACGCCGGAATGGACGATGTAGAGTTCTGCTTTGTCGGCTGGCAAAAAGGCGGCCACAACGGCCCGTATCCGGATCTCTTCCCGATTCCCAAAGAGCTCGGCGGCGAGAAGGGCATGATTGAGACCATTGAGTTCGGCAAGAAACTCGGCTTCCAGATGACGACCCACGGCAACAACCACGACGCCGTGCAGTCTGCGGCGCGCTACAACAAGTGGGACGTCAGCTGGGACGTAAACGGCAACGAATATAAGTACACCGTTCTTCCCGGCGGCCAGGTTTACTTCACATGCTTCCAGGTCGTCAACCACAGGTGGATCGACGAGGATATTTTAGGCCTTAAGCGCCTCGGGCTCAACGGAGTTCAGCACGTCGACGTCGTCACCGCGCGCCTCCCCGCCCCGTGCCACAATCCGCTGCATCCCAACAACAGGAAGCAACAGGTCGAATGGCAGCGCCAGGTTTCGCAGAAGTATATCGACGCTTTCGGCGGTTACAGTTCCGAATGCGGCATAGACCACATAGCGGGCGTTACCGACTACGCCCTGTATGTTACATGGACGGGCGGCGACCAGCGCGATCCCAAGTTTGTCAAGGGCGTGGTGCCCGTTTGGCAGATAGTCTACCACGGCATAATTTTAAGCGGCGGGCCTTTCTATGCGACCATAGACGCCTCGTATCCGCGCGAGAACGAAAAGTTTTCCGACAGCAACAAGTCGTACACCTACTTGGGTTCCACCGAAGACAGGTTCTTGAAGATGATTGAGTGCGGCGGGCGCCCGTCGTTCTATTACATCGACTACAAGAGCAAGGATTTTTCGCCCATGAAGAGGGCCTACGACGACTACATGAACCGCCGCCACCTGCAATACTACTTCATGGAAGACCACAAGCAAATAGCCGACAAGGTATTCCTTACGAAGTATTCAAACGGCGAAGTCATGGTATGCAATTATCGCGACGAACCTTTCGAATATGAGGGAAAAGTTATAAAGCCCAAGTGGTACGAGCTTTTTCCCGCGAAGAAGTGGTACGATATTTTCTAATCAAAAAAGCGCCCGGCAAACCCTCGGGCGCTTTTTTTATGCTCGTATTTTCTTCCCAGGCAATTCCAGAGCCCGAGCGTTTAGCCCTCTGCATCCCGCATTTTTTTCTTCCCGATTTTACCCTTTTATTGCAAGTAGGGCATTTGTAGCTTCATAATAAATCGTCTCCGAAAGTTCCGCCGTTTCGGCAAGTTTTCTTTTTGAGACAATCGGCGATATCGCGGCCTTGGTCTTTTCTGCAATTATGTTGGTTTCGTCAAATTTGCGCTTGACCTCAATTTGAACAAATTATACCTTAGGGCTTGTGAGTTTTCCCCGTGCAGGGGGGTATAGAGAACAACGACATTAAAACGGTGATATGGGAAAATTAAGGAATATAGTGCTTGGCTTTTTTGCGGTGTCGCTGGCTATAACGGCGATGGCGGAAAAGGCTACCATAAGAATAACTATGCCCGACAACAAGGTGACTACGCGCACAGTCGATATGAAAAAGCTCGACGGGCAGGAAGTTTACCGCGTGCAAATACCCGTGAGGGAAATCCCCAGAGAGGCTCTGTATCTGGATGTCGTGGCCGATTCGGCCAAGGCGAAAAAAGGCGATCCCGGTTGGTGTTTTGTCGGGGACGGCTCCTACATGGAGTTTACCTGCGACAACGGCAAGTACAGCTGCATAAGGCGCATTTCGCTAATGGGCTACAAGACTCCCAGAGGCTGTGCGGCAATAATAGTAAAAGGCCTGGAGTTCGAATATCACCACTGGGTTGTCGCAAAAGATGGCAACTATGAGATTTTCCCGCGTTTTAACATAAAAGATATCCAGTTTGACCCGTACGAAGATATAATAGTCGATTTCCACAAACTCGAGGGCGAAGATGCAACTTACGCGGGCGCGGCGCGGGTATACCGCAAATACCAGCTCGACCGCGGGGCGGTAAAGCCGCTGGCCGAGAGGGTGAAAAACAATCCCGTCTTAAAGAACGCGGCCGAGTCTATCTACGTTCGCATAAAGTTTTCCACGCGCGTACACCGCGGAGTTCCGCGCAAGGATTGGCCGAAAGTTCCGATGACGGTTCAGTACACCTTCGAAGAGGGGCGCCAGGCGCTTCAGCGCATTAAGGACGCCGGAATGGACGATGTAGAGTTCTGCTTTGTCGGCTGGCAAAAAGGCGGCCACAACGGCCCGTATCCGGATCTCTTCCCGATTCCCAAAGAGCTCGGCGGCGAGAAGGGCATGATTGAGACCATTGAGTTCGGCAAGAAACTCGGCTTCCAGATGACGACCCATTGCAACAACCACGACGCCGTAAAGGCTGCGGTTCGCTACAACAAGTGGGACGTCAGCTGGGACGTAAACGGCAACGAATATAAGTATATCTTTCTTCCAATTGGCCAGCTCTACTTCACATGCTTCCAGGTCGTCAACCACAGGTGGATCGACGAGGATATTTTGGGCCTTAAGCGCCTCGGGTGCAACGGCGTTCAGCACGTCGATGTCGTCACTGCGCGCCTTCCCGCCCCTTGCCACAATCCGCTGCATCCCAACAACAGGAAGCAGCAGGTCGAATGGCAGCGCCAGATTTCGCAGAAGTACATCGACGCGTTCGGCGCCTACAGTTCCGAATGCGGCATAGACCACATAGCGGGCGTTACCGACTACGCCCTGTATGTTACATGGACGGGCGGCGACCAGCGCGATCCCAAGTTTGTCAAGGGCGTGGTGCCCGTTTGGCAGATAGTCTACCACGGCATAATTTTAAGCGGCGGGCCTTTCTATGCGACCATAGACGCCTCGTATCCGCGCGAGAACGAAAAGTTTTCCGACAGCAACAAGTCGTACACCTACTTGGGTTCCACCGAAGACAGGTTCTTGAAGATGATTGAGTGCGGCGGGCGCCCGTCGTTCTATTACATCGACTACAAGAGCAAGGATTTTTCGCCCATGAAGAGGGCCTACGACGACTACATGAACCGCCGCCACCTGCAATACTACTTCATGGAAGACCACAAGCAAATAGCCGACAAGGTATTCCTTACGAAGTATTCAAACGGCGAAGTCATGGTATGCAATTATCGCGACGAACCTTTCGAATATGAGGGAAAAGTTATAAAGCCCAAGTGGTACGAGCTTTTCCCAGCAAAAAAGTGGTACGATATTTTCTAATCAAGGAATTTTGTTGCGGCGCGCTTTCGCGCCGTTTTTTTTCGTTTTTTTGATCGCCGCGGCTCAAAGGGGTATGCGTGGCGGGCTCCGTTAACGGCGCTTGGCCGGGCGCTTTGGGCAAGTTTTAAGACTATCGCTACAACTTTTTATTTTCCTGAATCTTTTGGTTTTCTCTCCGCTTGCCTTTTCTCTGTAAAAAAACGCATATGTCGTGCCCTTACAGGCAAAGAGAAGCCTTCAAACCGAGGCGGAAAGGACGGACAAAGCGCGCATCTTGCGGTTGTACAGCCACATTTGCTCTTTTGCAAAAAAAAGAATCGGCTTCTGAGGGCGCTTTTTTGTCGCTTTTGCAGCGCCTATTTTTTTTGTTTATTTGATGCTAAGCATAAAACATGGCAGTTGCCGCCAGCCGCCTTGAAGTATTTGGGATAGGAGTTTTTTCAAGCGGGTTTTCGTACGATAAATTTGGAAATCGGCCGTCCGGGAAATTTGTATAAATATTGGTTGTCTTTTTGGACGAAAGGCCTTATTCAACGGTAAAAGTTTTCATTATGGACAATTGTAATCAGACTTTTGACCCTCAAAGCCAGAGCGGTTTCATATACAGCCGTTTGGATTCCGTAATAAACTGGGTTAGGGCAAATTCAATCTGGCCGCAGCCCATGGGTTTGGCTTGCTGCGCCATAGAGTTGATGGCCGTCGGCGGCTCGCGTTTCGACATAGCGCGCTTCGGCTCCGAGGTGATGAGGTTTTCGCCGCGCCAGAGCGACTGCATGATTGTCGCGGGCACAGTGACGTATAAGATGGCGGGCGCAGTGCGCAGAGTTTACGAGCAGATGGCTTCCCCCAAATGGGTAATTGCCATGGGGGCGTGCGCGTGCTCGGGGGGCATGTTCAGGACGTATTCGGTCTTGCAGGGCGTCGACAAAATTATTCCTGTTGACGTGTATCTAAGCGGTTGTCCGGCACGCCCCGAGGCCTTGCTCGACGCGCTGGTGTCTCTGCAAAATAAAATAAAGCATACGAGCGGCTCGACAAAGGCGCTCTTTAGCGCAAAATAAAGGATTCGACATGCTCGAAAAACTCATTTCCGAATTTCAAGACGCCCTTTCCGCGAGGCCGTCGCGCGACGGCATCGAGGCCTTTAACTGCAAAAAGAGCGCGCTTGTGAAGGTCGCCTTGCGCTTGAGGGACGCCTACGGGTTTGAAGCCCTCGAGGACATTGCCGCCATAGACAACGGCGAAGACGCAGGCCAAGAGCGCTTCGGCGCCGTTTACCATTTCTATTCGCACTCCAAGAAGTGCTACGCCAGGATATACGCCTCTTGCCAGAGCGCCGACGAGCCATCGTTGCCGTCTCTGTGCTCCGTCTACAAGGGCGCGGATTGGCATGAGAGGGAAGCCTACGACATGATGGGCATAAAGTTTGAGGGACATCCCTCGTTGCGCAGAATTTTGATGTGGGAGAGCTATCCGTGGCACCCGCTTCGCAAGGATTTTCCGCTTGCCGGGCGCCAGGCGCCGCTGCCGCCGCTATTTGAGGGCCAGATGGACGCCGCGGAAATAATCCCGGCGCCCGAGGAGGGCGGCCCGTTCCACTCGCCGAACTCCGGAGTTTCGGCGGTGGCGCAGAAGGAGCCGCGCAGCGCCGAGGCCCAAGACATGGAAAAACTCGACAACGTATAGGAATGCAGGAAATGGAAGAAGAATTTACATATCCGGAACCCGCCGGCCTTTCCGACTGCCAGATCGGCGAGAAGATGGTAATAAACATGGGGCCGTCGCATCCGGCCACGCACGGGGTGTTGCGCCTGAAGCTCGAGATAGACGGCGACCTTATCCTCAGGGCCGATCCGATGGTCGGCCAGCTGCACAGGGGGCAGGAGAAATTGGCCGAGAACATGACCTACAACCAGTTTATCCCCTTTACCGACAGGCTCGATTATCTGGCGCCGATGAGCAACAACATAGCCTTTGCCCAATGCGTGGAAAAGCTTGCCGGCATAGAAATCACGTCCCGCTGCAAGGCAATTAGGGTGATCTGTTGCGAGCTTTCAAGAATAGCAAGCCACCTCGTGGGCATAGCAGCCTACGCCATGGACGCGGGCTCCACCACAGGCTTCATGTATTGTTTTACAATGCGCGAGAAAATTCTCACGCTCTTCGAGGAGCTTACCGGCGCGAGAATGACGGCCTCTTACGCGAGAATAGGCGGGGTTGCCAGGGACATTCCCGAGGGCTGGATGGGAAGGGTCAATTCCTTTGCGAACTGGTTTTTGCCCAAGCTCGACGAGGTCGATAACCTTATTACGCGCAACCGCATATTTGTCGATAGGGCTGCCGGAGTGGGGGTTGTTTCCAAGGAAGCCGCCTTGCAGTGGGGGCTCACGGGCGCGAATTTGCGTGGCAGCGGCGTCGTAAGCGATTTGCGCAAGGACGTCCCGTACCTCGGCTATGAAGACTATGACTTTGAGGTCGTGGTTGGCTCCAAGGGGGATTGCTACGACAGGTGGATGGTTCGCATAGAAGAGATGCGACAGAGCATAAGGATAGTGCGCCAGGCCATAGAAAAAATGCCCGACGGTCCGATTAAGGTGCCCAATTCAAAGATTTCGCTTCCGGAGAAAAAGGGCGTGCAAAGCGACATGGAAGACCTGATAAACAACTTCCTAGTGGTCACCCAGGGTCCCGATATTCCGGCCGGGGAGGCCTATTTCGAGGCGGACAACCCCAAGGGGGCGCTGGGCTTCTACGTGATGTCCAAGGGCGGCGGCGTGCCGTACAGGGTCAAGATCAGGGCTCCCTCGTTTGTCTCTTTGAGCGCGATGCAGCAGATACTGCCCGGACACCATATAAGCGACATACCCGTCATACTGGGCTCGTTCGATTTTGTCCTGGGCGAATGCGACAGATAGAAAGCAGACAATGAAAATTACTCCCGAAATTGAAAAAAAATGCGACGAACTCATGGGGCAATACCCCAAGAAGAAGTCGGCGGCCATGATGATGATGCACCTCATTCAGGAAAAATGCGGCTATTTTGACGACGAGGCGATATTGTTTGTGGCGGGCAAACTCGGAGTGGAGCCAATAGAGATATACGGCATGCTCACGTTTTACCCGATGTTTACGCAGAAGCCGCGCGGCAGAATCCACATAAAGGTTTGCCGCACGCTCTCGTGCGCGCTGGCCGGATCGGTCGAGTTCGGAAGGGAGCTCGCCGAGAAGCTCAACTGCCCCGTCGGCTCGACGAGCGGCATATACACCATAGAGTTCGTGGAATGCCTTGGCAACTGCGCAAAGGCGGCAAACGTGCAGGTCAACGACAGGCTTTTTGAAGGAGTCAGCCGTGAGGGGGTTGAAGACTTTATCACGAAAATCAAAACGCTCGACGCCTCGGGCGATCTCGAACCCAAGTCTGCCTTCGACAAACCACAGGGCGGCATAGACGTAAATTCGCCGGCGTACAAAGGCTAATATATGGCTACCGAACACAGAATAATTTACAAACATATAGACCTCGAAGGTTGGAACGCCTCGATAGACAAGTACATCTCCGACGGAGGCTATTCGATTTTGGCCGACACCGTCAAGCGCGACAGGGCCGAGCTTTGCGCGGAGATGGAAAAATCCAAGCTCAAGGGCCGCGGCGGAGCGGGTTTCCCAACGGGAATGAAGTGGAAATTTCTCGACCGCAAGAGCGGGAAGCCCATATATCTGGTTTGCAATGCCGACGAGTCGGAGCCTGGAACGTGCAAGGACAGGCTATTGATTTATCAGGATCCCCATTCCATAATAGAGGGAATTATGTGCACCGCCTATGCCATCAACGCCGCGCAGGCCTTCATATACATAAGGGGCGAGTACATCAACGGATACCGCATACTTGTAAATGCAATAGAAGAGGCCAAGGCAAAGGGCTTTGTAGGCGATAAAATCTGCGGGTCGGACTACAGCTGCCAGATTACGGTTTGCCGCGGCGCGGGCTGCTATGTCTGCGGCGAGGAGACGGGCTTGATATCGTCGCTTGCCGGGGGCAGGGCGTATCCGAGAATCAAGCCGCCGTATTTTCCCGCAGTGATGGGCCTTTACGACTGCCCGACGGTCGTAAACAACGTCGAGACTCTCTGCTGGGTTCCAAAGGTATTTAAGCTCGGTGGCGAAAACGTCTCGAAAATCGGTTGCCCGCTCGATCCGGGCACCCACGTCTGGGGCGTCAGCGGCCAGGTTCAGAAGCCGGGAAGATACGAGATAGAGACGGGTTCTTGCACGCTCGGGGAGCTCCTTTACGACTTGTGCGGCGGGCCGCTTGCAGGCAGGCGCTTCAAAGCGATAATCCCCGGCGGATCTTCTATGAAGATTTTGCGCTGGGACGAAAAGTTTTCGATAAAGCAGCCCAACGGCACAATGATAGAGCGCAAAGTTGAGGATATTCCGCTTGATTCGGCCTCGTTTATGCAGGTGGGCACGGCCATAGGCTCGTGCGGCATAATAGTTATGGACAACACCGTCGACATGCCGGAGGCGCTGGCGAACTTGAGCGCCTTCTACGCGCATGAAAGCTGCGGGCAGTGCACGCCGTGCCGCGAGGGGACGATGTGGATGTCGCGCATAACGCGCCGCATATGCGAGGGCGGCGGCAGGCTCGAAGACGTCGATCTTCTCAAAAACGTGGCCGACAATATTTGCGGCAGGACGATCTGCGCGCTCGGCGAGGGCGCGGCGTGGCCCGTGCAGAGCAACGTTTCAAAGTTCCGCGACGAATACGAGCGCAAAATAGCCGCGCAGCTGTCGCAGGGCGGCCTTGGGCGCGCCGACAACAACGCATATAGACTCATTTAATTGCCATGGAAAACCAAAAGGTAAAAGTAAACATAAACGGCGCCGACTACGAGGTTGCGGCGGGGCTAAACATACTTGAAGCCTGCAAGAGTCTCGGAATAGAGATCCCGTTTTTTTGCTATCATCCCAGCCTCAAGGTGGCCGGCTCGTGCAGAATGTGCCTCGTTCAGATGGGTACCCCCGCCAGGGACAGGGCGACGGGCGCTCCGATTCTCGACGAAAACGGCGTTCAGAAGATTGCCTGGATGCCAAAGCCCGTCATTTCGTGCGGCACGAAGGTTTCCGAGGGCATGCATATTTTGACCGACAGCGAATACGTGGCCGACTGCCGCAGGGCAGTTCTGGAATTTTTGCTTCTAAACCACCCCCTCGACTGCCCAATATGCGACAAGGCGGGAGAGTGCAAGCTTCAGGAGTACACGCACGCCTACGGCAGGCAGACTTCGCGCTATGTGGAGGAAAAGAACATCAAGCGCAAGAAGAGGCCGCTGGGCACGAAAATAATGGTGGACGCCGAACGCTGCATACAGTGCTCCAGGTGCATACGTTTCTGCAAGGAATTTATAGGCAAGAGCATTCTCGGCTTCACGAAGAGGGGCTCCAAGGTGGAGATAGGCTTTTACGACAACGCCGACAACGACAGCAACTATCTGTTGAACGTCGTCGACGGCTGTCCGGTCGGCGCGCTTACGGAGACGGCGTTCCGTTTTAAAATGCGCACGTGGTTTCTAAAGACGACAGAGAGCATATGCGGCGAGAGCAGCGCCGGGGTGAATACCCGCGTGTGGTCGCGCGGAGGCAAAATCTACAGGATAACCCCGCGCCAAAATCCTTTTGTAAACGACATGTTCATGAGCGACTCCGGCCGCTACACATTCAAAAAATACGAGCAGAGAAGGTTGGACCATGCCACGATAGACGCCTCTCCCTGCCAGACCGAATACGCGGTATCGCGCGCTTCGGAGATTCTTAAGCTCGGCGGCGTGGCGATAGTTGCAAACGGCTGGCAGAGCGTCGAGGAGATGTATCTGCTCGGCGAGCTTGCAAAGGCGTGCGGGGCGAAGATATACATGGCGAGCCATCCGCAGCCCGACGACGGCAAACTCGTGTCGGCGGAGGGCGCGCCCAATATCCGCGGCGCCTTGATAACCGGGATAATATCGGAATACCCGAAGCCCAACCTCGGCGATCTGGAGCGGCAAATACAGGGCGGCGGGGTAAAGACTATACTCTGCTTCGGCGAAGACCTGGCCGTGCTCGGGTTGCAGCATTTGCTCAAGGGCGTCAACGTCATATACTGCGGCGCGCTCGAAAACGACACTTCGGCGGAGGCCAAAATATGCCTGCCGCTGTATTCCGAATTTGAAAAAGACGGCCTGTGGGTCAATAGGCAGTTTAGAATCCAGCGCTTCAAGAAGGCGGTGGATGCGCCCAAGGCCGCCGTAAACGACATCGACTTTATCGCGGGGCTGTTGCGCGACGCCACGGGAGAGTCGTTTAAGATACCATCGGTCGGGGCGCTGCGCGCCGTCATAGCCTCGAAAAACGAGATCCTCAAAGACTGCGCGAGTGTTCCCTCCTCGGGGCTGGTGCTCGACGGCTCGAAATTTTCCGCAATCGAGTTTCCCGAGGCCGCGGCAATAAACTTCGCTGGGGCAACTTCATCAAAGGCGGGAGAGTAAAAATATGCAATCTTACCACATATTTAGCGACTGCGCACTGATAAACGGGGCCATATATTTTGGCCTGTCTGTCTTGTGCGTGTTCATAATAATGGCTTTTGCCGGATTGAGCGTCGTGGCCGAAAGAAAGGTTTGCGCGTACATTCAGGGCAGGTGGGGCCCGAACAGGACGGCTATCGCCGTCGTTGAGGACATTCCGTTCGTCGGAAATTTCCTGAAGAAAAACGGCCTCATGCAGCTCGCCGCCGACGGCCTGAAATTTTTGCTAAAGGAGGATCCGCTTCCCAAGCACGTCAAAAAGATTTGGTATATGCTCGCCCCCGTAATGGCGCTTGCCCCCGTGCTGATAGTCGCCGGAGTGATTCCCTTCGGAGTCTATTGGCAGGACGGCAGGGCATATCCGGTCTCAATAGCAAATATCGATATAAGCCTTCTCGTGGCGCTTGCAGTCGGCGGCCTGGGTGTCTACGGGGCGATAATGGCCGGATGGTCCTCGAACAGCAAGTATCCGTATTTGGGCGCGATGAGAGCCGCCGCGCAGGTCATCAGCTACGAGCTTGCGATGGGGCTTTCGGTGTTGCCGGTCATACTAATGGCCTCCTACAACGGCGTGTCGGCGCTTAGCATATTCGAGATTGCAAAGATGCAAAGCGGCGACGTGTGGCTGTGCATGCTTCAGCCATTGTCCGCCCTGATATTTCTAGTGGCGCTCTTCGCCGAGACAAACAGGCTTCCCTTCGATATGGCCGAGAGCGAGACCGACTTTGTCAGCGGCTACCATACCGAGTACGGCAGCTTTAAATTCGGCCTGTTTTTCGTCGGCGAATACGGCCATGTGGTTGTCGGGTCTGCGCTGTTTATAGCGCTGTTTCTCGGCGGATGGGATCCGCTGCCGGGTTGCGATTGGCCGTCGAGCTGGGGAATTGTCTCGACGCTGCTGTCGGTGGCGACGTTCCTTGTCAAGGTTGCGTTTATGGTCGTGTTCTTCATATGGATACGCTGGACAGTGCCCCGCTTTAGAAACGACCAGGTTATGACCCTGGGTTGGAAGTGCCTGGTTCCGCTGGCCGCCCTCAACTTTGTGGCCTACTTAATTTACACTTCAATAGCTTAACTTATATGGCAATAATCGTTGAAAGAAAACGCCTGAGCTTCTGGGAGAGAACTTATCTGCCCCAGATACTCTCGGGCCTGTACATAACGCTGAAAAATTTCTTTGCGCCGAAGGTTACGTTGGAGTACCCCGACCAGCAGCCCGTCATCCCGCAGGGATACAGGGGCGCGCCGGTGCTTGTCTGCGACAGCGACGGACGCCACAAGTGCGTATCGTGCCAGTTGTGCGAGTTTGTGTGCCCGTCGAAGGCGATAAAGGTTACCCCGTCGGCGATTCCCGAGGACAGCCAGTACGCATTCATAGAAAAAGGGCCAGCTGATTTCCAGATAGACATGTCGCGCTGCATATATTGCGGCCTCTGCCAAGAGGCCTGCCCGGAACAGGCCATCTTTATGGGCTCCGAATTTTCAATAAACGCCTACACGCGCGCCGGCTTGGTGCGCCACAAAGACGACCTCTACAAAATCGGCGGCGTAGTTCCCGACAAAATCATGAAATGGCAAAAAATCAAAGAAAGGGAGGCCAAGTAATGCAAGACGTATTGTACTATGTGTTTTGCGCAATGCTTGTAGGCGGCGCGCTCGGGGTGATAATCATCCGCGATTTCGTCAACTCGGCAATGTCGATGTTGCTTTCCATGCTCGGAGCGGCGGGTCTGATGCTTTTAATGCACGCGTATTTTGCGGCTTTCATAATGGTGTCTGTCTACGGCGGCGCGGTCATGGTGCTTTTCGTGTTCGTCGTCATGCTAATAGGCGACAAACTCGAACAGCGCCATTGGGGAAAACGGCTGGCTTTGTTCGTCGTTTGGGCCCTGCTGTGCGCTTTGAGCGGCGTTTTTGTGCCGAGCCTGCTCGACGGGGCGCCCAGGCCTATGCCCTCGGCGGGCGTTCTGGCAAATATAAACGCCTACGGGGCGTGTTTGCTGACCAAGTTTATACTGCCCCTGCAGGTTGTGGGGGTGCTTCTGCTGGCGGCGGTTGTCGGCGTTGTGGCGATAGCCAAGCCGGAGGCCAGGGGCAAACATAAATCTGACATGCTTTAGGGGATTTTTATATGACGGAATGTTTAACAAACTTTATTGTGCCCGCGGCGATGCTGTTTGTAACGGGCATGCTCGGCGTCATGTTCAAGCGCAATATGATAACCATTTTCATGTGCGTTGAAATGATGCTCGTGGCCGCGATGCTTGTCTTTACGGCGTTTGCCTCGGCGACAAACGATATCGAGGGCGGCGTCTTCGTATTCTTTATCATCGCCATAGCCGCCAGCGAAGTGGCGGTTGGCTTGGCAATACTAACGAGGCTTTTTAAGGTCGACGACACCCTGTCCACAAAGGAAATCAATACCCTCGGAGACTAATTTATATGCAATCTTTGAATCTATTACTGCTTCTCCCGCTTCTGAGCGCCGCGATTATCGTGCTGTTTCTGAGAAGATCGAAATGGCTGGGGGCAATACTTTCGACGGCGTCGGCGGCGGCATGCTTTGCCGTGGCTGTTTCGATTCTTTTGGGAGACAGCGCAAATTCCGTCTTTAAGAGCTCTCTGGCGCTCTTTGCCCTGGGGGACTTTACATTTAACGTGGGCCTCTTCTACGACAGCCTCACGGCAAACATGATATTTGTAGTCTGCGGCGTGGGGCTTTTAATCCATGTCTACAGCATCGGCTACATGGACGACGACCCGGCCAAGGGCAGGTTCTTCGCGGGAATGAGCTTTTTCATGTTCTCGATGACGGGCATAGTGCTGGCCTCGAACCTGTTTATGATGTTCGTCTATTGGGAGCTTGTTGGCTTTTGCTCCTACGCGCTGATAGCCCATTACGCCGACACCGAGGTCGCGCGCGAGGCTTCTAAAAAGGCCTTCATCGTAAACCGAGTTGGCGACTTCGGCTTTTTGCTGGGCATAATATTTTGCTATGCGACTTTCGGCACTACCGATTTTTGCGAGCTGGCCTCGATATTCTGGTCATTCCCCGACAAGGCTTCAACTTTCATGGGGCTGCTGATTTTGTGCGGCTTCCTGGGAAAGAGCGCGCAGTTTCCCCTGCAGGTATGGCTTAGCGACGCCATGGCCGGCCCTACGCCCGTTTCGGCGCTAATCCATGCGGCGACTATGGTAGCAGCTGGCGTGTTTATGATGACGCGCCTCTCCCATATCGGATTTCTTACGGGAGAGGTCTTGGCCGTGGTTCTCATACTGTGCTCCTTGATGGCCTTCTGTGCCGGTCTTTGGGCGCTGGGTCAAAACGATATTAAGAAGATATTGGCCTATTCGACGCTTGCGCACCTTGGAATGATGGGCGCCGGCATAGGGCTCGGGGCGGGGCTTGCGATGTTCCACCTGACAACCCACGCATTCTTTAAGGCGACTCTCTTCCTCGTCGCCGGTTCCATAATCCACGCCTGCCACCACCAGCAGGACATATTTAAGATGGGCGGCATATTCAAGAGAATGCCCGTGACCTCGATAGTGGCGCTTGTGGCCACGCTCTCCATTATAGCGGTGCCGTTCTTCGCAGGAAACTACAGCAAAGAGGCAATTCTTGCAACGGCCTTTGCAAAGGCCAGCCAGACGGGCTCGGCACTGTACGATACCGCGTTTGCCCTGTTGATTTGCGCGGCCTTCCTGACGCCCGTTTACATGGGCAGGCTCTTCTTCAACGTATTTTTGGGACGCCCCCATTCCAAAGAGGCGGAAGAGGCCAGCGAGAGCGGCCTGTTTATGACTGTTCCGCTGGTGATACTCTCAGTTTACTCCCTCGGCGGCGCGTGGGGATTTGTGGGCGGATTTTCGTGGCTGGACGGCAAATTCTCCGGCCTGTTGCCCGCGGCTTCGACTTCCTTTGTGGGAAGTTTTCTGGCGGAGAATGCCCAGTATATCCACAAGGCCGCAGGATATGATGTTTTCGAATGGGTGGCCTTGCTTGTCACATTGGCGGGCATTGCATTTGCGTGCTTAGTTTACGGCAGAGCAGGCGGTTCGGATCCCGTGGAAGGCAAAATGCCGGCCCTGTACAAGGTTCTTAACAAACACGGCTGGTTCGACGACCTCTACGATTGGTACGTGGCGAAGGTTCAGCAGAGAATAGCAATATTCTTGGCCACTTTCGCAGACCTGTTCTTTATCGAGCTGCTTTGCGTCAGGGGCTCGGGAATCGTCGGCGCGGTCGTCGGGCAGGGAGTCAAGAAACTTCACGATTGTTCGGCAAATTCGCAGGTCAAGTGGATGGTCGCCGGCGTCGTTTTGGTATTTGTGCTAATTTTTGCGTAGGATTGCTATATGGACACCTCTTTTGACATAACACTCAATACGGCAGTTTACGCGCCGTTTGCCTTCGCGATTATAATTGCCGTGCTTTGGAAAGCAATCGGTTCCAAGACAGCGGCGGCCATTGCGGCGCTTTCGTCGGGCGTGTCGTTCGTAAGTGCGCTCGCGGCCTGCTGGGGCTTTTATAAGCTCGGTTCGAATATGGCAATGTTTGCCCCCGCCGAGCAGCTCTACATGTTGCCGCAACTGTGCCTAAGCGGAGTATCGGCCCCGATGCTGTTTTTGGCCGCGACTGTTTCGCTTGCGGCCACAATCTATTCGCTTAGCCTGGATATAAAAAATGCAAAGCTTTACTTTGTGCTGCTGCTAGTCATGCAGGGCGGCCTTTGCGGCGCGTTTACTTCGGCAAACGTGCTGTGGATGTACATGTTCCACGAGTTCGCCCTCGTGCCCACGTTTATAGCAATGGTAATATGGGGCAGCGCCGGCAAGCGCATGGCGGCTATGCAGATGGCAATCTACCTGACTTTGGGCGCGCTCGTATCTCTTGTGGGTATAATTGCCGTATATGCAGTCACGGGCGCGGCCGGCTTTAACATGGAAGCAATATCGGCGGCGGTGGTTTCAAAGCCGGTATCGCAGTACTGGCAATATTATATTTTTGCAATGCTGATGTTCGGCTTGGGCACGCTGGTGAGCTTGTTCCCGTTCTACACATGGGCGCCCAGAACTTACGCCTGCGCGCCGACGGCATTTGCAATGCTGCATGCGGGAGTGCTCAAAAAGTTCGGCTTGTTTATGCTCATTCAGTTTGCAATACCGGTGCTGCCGCTCGGCTGCGCGGATTGGTCGCATACGATGGCCGTGCTTGCGCTCTTTAACGTAATCTATATCGGATTTGTCACCATGGCCCAGCGCGACGTAAAGCTTATGGTTTCCTACTCGAGCGTCGGCCACATGGGCATGTGCTTCCTGGGCCTTGCCACAATGAGCGTTCTGGGCGTAGGCGGCGCAATTATAATGATGTTTGGCCACGGCCTAAGCGTGGCGCTTATGCTCATGCTCTCAAACATCGTAGTCAACCGCACAAACCAGTGGGATATGATGAAAATGGGCGGCCTCTACAAGCGGACCCCCGTGCTCGCCGGCTTCTTTATCGCCGGCACAATGGCGACAGTCGGCTTGCCGATGTTTGCAAATTTCTGGGGAGAGTTGGCGATATTGACATCTCTTTGGTCTTTCTCGCCGGCCATATGCGCCCTTGGCGCGACGGGGCTGATATTCTCGGCCGTTTACGGCCTGAGAGCCGTCGCGAGAATATTTATGGGCGTCCCATCGGGCGAGCTTTCAAAAAATATTTCTTCGATAGCCGACATAAGCGGGGCGGAGCGCGTTGCCGCCTCCGTCTTGGTGGCGGTTCTAATACTTGCGGGAACATGCCCGGGCCTTATAACAAAGCCGGCGGATGTCCTTCTTAAATCTTTCCCGGCATACAATCAGGGCAAATAACATATGGAAACGTTGTATTCATTCGATTGGGCGTCAGTTAAAATGGAAGCCGCCCTTGTTATATTTGCAGTCCTTGCACTGCTGTCTGCGGTTGCGCTGCCCAGGCGCTTTCAGACGTCTGTATCGGCTCTGGCGTTCGTGGGCATGTATTTGGCCTTGATTTTGGCGTGCGTCTTCGCCGACAGGCTCATGTACTGCGCGTACGGCTGTCTGATTGTCATATGCGCTCTGCTTACAAGCCAGATGAGCTTTTCGTTCTTCGACAAGCTCGGCCGCTCGGGCCAGTCGCGCAACGAATACATAGCGGTGGTGATGATGTCTGCGGCGGGGCTTATCCTTTTCGGCAATACCGACAATATGATGGTGGCCTTCGTGGCCTTGGAATGCGCAACAATCTGCCTCTACATAATGGCAGCATTCTCAAAAGACTGCGCCTCTTCCCTTGAGGCGGGCGTAAAATACCTCATAGTCGGCGGCTTTAGCGGCGCGCTGATGCTGATGGGCATTGCCTTTATGTACGGGGCGGGGCGCATTGAAGGCGTCGATTTCATGTACATGGGCAATTTCTCGGCGGGGCTTTTGAACGGATTCTTTAAAACGGGTTTGGTGCTCGTTTTTGCCGGCGTATTTTTCAAAATAGCGGCCTTCCCGTTCCAATTCTGGGCTCCGGACGTCTATCAGGGCGCGCCGACGCCCTCGTCGGCGTTCTTCGCCGTCGCTTCAAAGATAGCCGGAGTGGTGTTCTTGGCAAAGATTTGCGCGTACTTAAACTTCAATTCTGCTGACCTTCTTTCGGTTAAAGAAGATGTTGTTTTGACGCTCTCAGTCATAGCCGGCGCGACGATTATCGTAGGCAATCTCGGCGGCATAACCCAAATGAGGACGAAGCGCCTGTTGGCCTTTTCCGGAATATCGAACGCCGGTTACCTGCTCGTATTGATTGCGGCCTTGCTTGCCGAACCGAGTTCGGCCTACGCGTTTAACACGGTGCTCATTTTCTACTTGGGCGCATACATGATGGCCAATTACGCGCTGTTTATAGCAGTCGGGCAGTTCCCGGAGGCAAACCAGACCGCTCAGACGCTTTCCGACTACCGCGGAAGCTTCAAGAAGCACCCGGTGGTATCGCTTGCGCTGTCGGTGAACCTGGCCTCGCTTGCGGGAATTCCGCCGACTTCCGGGTTCTTTGCAAAGCTGATGGTTTTGGTCTTGGCGTGGTACGCGCAGCTCTACTGGCTCTTGGGCATAATGGTTGCCGGTTCAGTCGTCTCGATATATTACTACTTTAGCTGGATTCGCTCCATGGCGGAGCCCGAGGATAAAACGCCTTGCCAATTCGCGCCCACGGCGGCGGCCAAGCAGACTATTGTTTTGCTGGCAATCTGCGTTCTGGCGATATCGGCGGCAGTATTGGTTTTCGCGGGGGCACAGTAATGTTTTGCCGAATGAAAAAATACTTGTACATGCTTTTGTCGGCGCTGTTGGCCTTTGGGTGCGTCAAGGACGACAGGGACGTCTATTCCAGACAGATTAGGATAGATTCGAATCCGCAGGGCGCGTCGGTGATAATCGACGGTTTTAAGCTGGGCAAGACGCCCATCGAGGTAGGGGTAGAAACTACGGAAGATGGCTGCTTTGTAAAGAAGACGGCCATAACCCTCATACCCGCCTCCGAAAAGAATTTCACGCAGGTTGAGACGTTTCCCGGATATAGAAAGGCCGCGCCCGAAGAGAGCGTGGTTCCCGAGAGAATCTTCTTCGACCTCACGAAGGATCCTCAAAAAGAAAAGACAACACTCATAGAATACTAAAATGTCATCAAGCCAACAGATAAAATACATTCTTCCGGAAGATAAAATTCCGACGCATTGGTACAACATAGAGGCCGACCTCCCCCAAAAGACGCCGCCGCCCATAGACGATACTACGGGGCAGCCCATGGATATCGAGAAGCTTCGCATGATATTTTCCGACGGCGCGTTGGAGCAGGAAATGACGCGCGAGCGCTACGTAAAAATTCCCGATCCGGTCCGAAGCTTGATGCGCCAGTGGAGGCCCTCTCCGCTGTTTAGGGCGCGCCGCCTTGAGGAGGCCTTGGGGACGCCGGCGAGAATCTACTACAAATACGAAGGCGTGAGTCCGTCTGGATCCCACAAGACAAACAGCGCCGTCGCGCAGGCCTACGAGTGCAAAAAGTGCGGCGTCAAGCGCATCACAACAGAAACCGGGGCCGGCCAGTGGGGTTCGGCATTGTCGCAGGCCTGCAACGCCTTCGGCATATCCTGCAGGGTGTTCATGGTGCGCTGCTCCTTCGACCAGAAGCCGTACCGCAAGGCCATGATGGAGATCTTTGGCGGGACTGTGATTCCGTCGCCAAGCAACGAGACCGAGGCCGGCCGGGCGATTTTGGCAAAGGATCCCAATTGCAGGGGTTCGCTGGGAATCGCAATTTCAGAAGCCGTAGAAGAGGCTCTAAAAGATCCCGACACAAAGTATTGCCTCGGTTCGGTCTTAAACCACGTGCTCATGCACCAGTCGGTAATAGGCCTTGAGGCCATCGAACAATTCAAGCTTGCAGGCGACTATCCCGACATGATTATAGGCGCATGCGGCGGCGGTTCCAATTTCGCGGGCATTTCAAATCCGTTCTTGGGGGAGATGCTCCGCGGGGGCAAGAAGGTTGAAATTATAGGCATTGAGCCTGCGGCATGCCCGTCGCTTACCAAGGGCAAGTATGCCTACGATTACGGCGACGTCGCAAAAAAGACGCCGCTTATGCGCATGTACACGCTCGGCAGTTCGTTTATTCCCCCGGCGGTTCACGCAGGCGGGTTGCGCTATCACGGAATGGCTCCGCAGGTTAGCAACATCCTGCACCAGGGGCTGATGAAGGCCGAAAGCGTCAACCAGCTCGATGTCTTCCAGAAGGCCATTATATTTGCCCGGGCCGAAGGCATTGTTCCGGCTCCCGAGTCGGCCCATGCGATATGCGCGGCGATAAACAAGGCGCTCGAGTGCAAGGAAACGGGCCAGGAGAAGGCTATATTGTTTAACCTCTCGGGCCACGGCCATTTGGATATGGCCGCGTATCTAGATTATTTTGCGGGCAAACTCAAAAACTACGAGTACGACGAGCATGAAATTGCCATGGCCCTTTCTTGCCTGCCGTCTTGCGGAAACAAGTGATGCTGCGCGGCGCGTCAATTATTGCGGCACTTCTGGCCTGTCTAATCGGGCTAGCCGACGTGTTTTTCGACGCGCTTGAGTTCCCGAACGCACACGTTGCAATTCCCTCAGAGAGCCCCGCCAAGATAGGGCCTTTTGAGAGGGGCGTGTGCCTGTTGCGGGGAATTTCCGCGGAAAAAAATCCGACGCGGGCTGTTGAAAATTTTGCCACAGCCTCGTTTTCCGGCGACGAGCGCGCCAAGTATGCGATGGCTCTTTGCATGCTTGAAGGCGTAGGCACGGCGAAAAACCAAAAGGGCGCGCTCGAACTTTTTAGGTCGCTTGAAAGGCGCGATTTCGCGCCGGCCTCGAGGGCCTTGGCGTACTGTTACGAACGCGGTTTGGGTGTGGAGAAAAATCCGACTGCGGCAAAGGCTTTTTACGAAAAGGCCTTTGCGTACGGTTCCGAAAGGGGCGCGGTGGAGTTGGCGCGCTTCTGCCTTGAAAATTCGCTGACTCCGGTCGATTCGAAAGGGCTTGCAGAGGCCGTAAAAAAACTTTCCAAAAAGGGCAATCCGGAAGCCGATTACGCGCTTGCGCTTATGTATAGCGACGGGGTGGGGGTAGACAAGGACGTGCTTGAATCAAACCGCCTGCTGCGGATAGCCGCCGAGAAAGGCGTCGATTCTGCGCAGTCGCTGTTGGGCATGAATCTGCTTAAAGGCGTCGGGTGCATGGCCGACGAAAAGGCGGCAATAAAAATGCTTATGTCTGCGGCGAAGGCCGGAAACGCAAAGGCACAGAATAATCTTGGAGTGTGCTACAAAAACGGCATCGCAGTCGAAAAAAATCTGCCGCTTGCGGTGGAATATTTCAGGCGTTCAGCCGACTCCGGATATCCGGTTGCGTGCGCAAATTTGGCCATATGCTACCTCGACGGCATTTCAGGCAATTATCGGCTCGCCGTAGAATATCTAAAAAAGGCCGCGCGCGAGGGCAATACTGACGCCGAATATAGGCTCGGGCAGTGCTACGCCGATGGAAAGGGCACTGAGGAGAATTTTATCGAGGCGGCGCATTGGCTTTCCCGCGCCGCCGCTGCGGGCGATGTCCGCGCAAAGGCCTCGCTTGGAATCATGCTTGTAGACGGCGAGAAAATAGAGAGGGATTTGCCCTTGGGCATATCGTACCTTTCCGACGCGGCCGAAGCCGGGATACCCAGGGCAATTCTTCATCTTGGAGCATGCTATTATACGGGCATCGGCTTAGACAAGGACGTCAATAAGGGCAGGGCGCTCATCCGCAAAGCCGCCGAAGCAGGTGACGAAGAGGCTAAGAAAGTCTTGGTAAAAATTTCCGAGTAGCCGACCATCGCGGGTGTCGATCTTTTTCGCCCATGCGCGAACATGCCCAAGAAGCTGTTGTTGCTAAATAGGCGAGGCGCTATCTCTTTTAGGGGTGCGGGGAAAAATAGTAAATATCCATTTACGCGACTTCCCCAAGTGATTGCGCCTTCGTGGGGGGGGGCGGAAAAGAGCATATCAAATATCGGGAAACTTTCGCGCCGGCTGCAAGCTTGAGCCTGTAAAACTTAATAGCGGCCTTGCCTAAAGCGCCTAAAAAAATAAAAGGCGCTTAAATTACCGCTGCTTTTTTACATAGAGTTGATACTTTTACCTCCGAGAACGGTGGTTGGGCTGTTGGCAGCCGCCTTCCCGTGCACTCGGCGCCGATTCTACAATTCCACACTGTATTTGTCCTTGGCGAACTTCCTAAGGCTCGTGAGGGATTTTTTCATCTCCATGTCCTCGAGAAACTCTATTATTTTATCGAAGTCCGGAGTGCGCGGCTGAGGCAGCGGCGTCTCGAAAGAGGTGTCAAAGCGTATCAATTGCAAATTTCGGCGCAGGAGCGGCTCGCCGTCTCTTATGAGCGGGCGGAATTTTTCGGGCTTGAGCCAGTCGTAGCGCTTGATGATTGTCTCGAGATCGCCGAAGTCCTTGAGCCATTTTGCCGCGGTTTTCGGCCCCACGCCGCTTATGCCGTCGATATTGTCGGCGCTGTCTCCTATTAGGGAGAGGTAGTCGGGAATTTGGGCGGGGGTGACGCCGAACTTGCCTTTTACTGCTATGCTGTCGAGAACTGTCCATTCCTTGCATTTTGGAGTCGGCGGCAGCATCTGGCGCACGTTGAGGCCGACGAGCTGGGCAAAGTCTTTGTCGGCGCTTGCTATGAAAGTTGTATTGCCGATTTCCTTTTCCCTAACCGCCACCGATGCGAGCAGGTCGTCGGCCTCAACGCCCTCCATCTCCGTTGGGTAAAAGCCGAATATTTCGCACAGGTATTTCATCGAGGGAATCTGTTTGCGGAAATTATCCGGGGCCTGGGCCCTGTTGGCCTTGTATTGCGGGAGCAACTTCAGATGCCTTTGCGAGCCGCCCTTGTCAAAAAACACGGCAGTTGCCTGCATATCGTATTGGCCGGCGAGTTTTAAAAGACTGGCAAAAAAAGCATGCAGGGCCCCGGTCGGGAAGCCGTCCGAGCGCGACAAGTCGGGCATGGCGTAAAAGCACCGAAAGCCCAAGTTGTATCCATCAATTAGCAATACGTTCATATTCTTCGGCGATTCAATTATATTTTTTTCTCCCGCGCAAATAAAAAACCCGCACTTTTAGGAACCTTTTTTATTTTCGGATTCGCGCTAAGTCGGCAAACGCGGCACATATTCTCATTTTATTTTTTTTGGTGGGGGGGGGAAAAACTAGGGCTTTTATATGTCATCTTTTCCCCCTTTTTTCTCTTCCCACATCCATTTTTTATTCGCTTTTTTCTCTCTCTCCCCCCCCCACCCGCACGTTTCGCCTTTACCCGCACGTGCTCATAAAGATATTCGCACTTGTCTTATGGCTTTTTGATTTGATGCGGGGGAATTTTTACAATCCACAGCTTTAAATTTGGAGACTGGCAAAATTGCGTGGATGGGGTCGCGGCAAGGAACACGGCGCGCGCAAGGCGGTCGCTTTCAATAATCAACTCGCTTTTTAGCGCCGGTGTCAAGCAGTATATGAGTTTAAGGCGGGTGGGGGAGGTTCTGGTTAGACACCGCGGCAATGGCGGACGCAAAAAAAAGGCGCAGAGCGCCTTTTTTGAATCCTTTGCCTAAAAAATAACTTGGAGCTGCGCAAGGACCGTATTGCTTTTCAGCTCTTCGGCAAAGGCCGGGTTGTTTCCCGACTGGTAGTAGCCAAACTCGTATCCAAGCGACGTCTTTATGGAGTCGCTGAAGTAAAGGTTGACGCCTAAAAATACGGTTTTTGCCTCGTTAAAATAGCAGGTATTCCCGGCTGAAGTAACCGCTACGCCCATCGAGTCGGCCGAGACATAGGAAAATCTAAGCACCGGCTCAAGCGTTCCCCACTGGTTGTCGAGCTCGACTTTGTAGGAGAGTATCACATTGGCGCCGATTGGCGTGGCCGACGAACCGTTCGCCTTCCCGCTTTCGACGCTCTGCAGGAACATTTCAGCCATGGCCGAAAAATCGCCGTACTTTATTTTTATGTATGGGTTGATGCCGAATATTTCGGTTTTAGAGCTCGTGGGAGTCCTTGTAAAACCTTTCGAGGCGTATCCCATGTTGATGCCGAAGTCGTAGTGGAGGTTGCGGCCGTCGAGTTCCATCAAATTCTTGTATCCGACGGCGACATAGTAGCTGAGGCCGCTGTTTGCGTTGATGTTGTTGATAAGCTCGCTGTCGTTGCCCTCCGTTATCTCCGACGTGATTGCCGCGCTGTAATAGAGCCCGTCAACTTCCGATACTTGGCCGTCCCAGAATATTCCGACCGTGCGGCTGCCAAAATACTTTTTCGAACTGTCGGAATAGCCTGTATGGGTGAAGAAATTAGTCGCCACAGACCGGTCTATGGCCAAAAGGGAGAAATCGTCGGTAATCTGCTCTATGCCCATGTTCGACTTTCTCAGGCCTATCTGCAGTTCGCCGTTTACGTAGTCTATGTCGACCTTTTTGGAAATTACAACTTTGTCCAGATAGTTGCGCTTGTCGCCGTCGGAACCGAAGTCCATAACAAGCGTGGCCGTCCAGCCGTGCCCGACGTCGGCAAAGAGCCCCACCTTTACGTATCTGAGCTCGAAGCCGCTAATCTGGTCCATCGAGCCCGCGCCTTCGGATATGGAATTGTTGGCCCATTTAAACCACCCCTGTATGCCCCCGAAAACCTTTATAGACTTCGTCTCTTTGGCTGCGGGTTTTACCGCAACAGACTCTTTTGCTATCTGCGTGGCCTCCTGGCGCGTGAGCATGCCTTTTTTTACGAGGGTCTCAAGCAGGGCCTTGTCCTGCGCCGCGAGCGTCAGGGCGCAGACGGAGGAAAGTATGCATGCCAATAACTTCTTCATCTTTTTATCTCTTTAATCCCGAGTATTTCATCTGCCCGGCAAATTGCAAGTTTTAAAATCCATTTATTTGTGCGCCCTTATTAAAAAATATTTTTAGCCAAGGCCTCTCAGGCGTCAATTTTTCTCAGGCCTATCAGGTATTCGACATTGCCGTCTCCCCCCTTTATGGGCGACTGCATAGTCCCTATTATCTCGAGTTGCTTTTGGTTCTTGCAGACATAGTCCCTTATTTTATCCACAGCCGCAAGTACGCTTTCTTCGTCTCTTATTACGCCCTTGTTTTTCCTCATTAACTTTGGCGACGACTCAAACTGGGGCTTTATCAGACACACCATGCAGCACCTTTTTTTAAGCAGCGGAGACAGAAACGGAAGAGTCTTTTCAAGCGATATAAACGACAAGTCCGCGCAGATGAAGTCGAATAGCTTGCCTCCGAAAAATTCCGGAGTAAGAGACCTCACGTCTGTCTTTTCAAAGTTTGTAACACGGCTATCGTTTAGCAGCTTGGCGTGCAGCTGGCCGCAGCCGATGTCCACGCATACCGATTCGGCCGCGCCGTGGGCGAGGGCGCAATCGGTAAAGCCGCCAGTGGAGGCCCCGGCGTCGAGCACCCGCAGGTCTTGCAGGGATATCCTGTACTTTTCCAGAAAAGCTTCCAGCTTTAACCCCGCCCTCGAGACGTACCGCAGGGCGGAATTATCGCCGGCTATTTCAAAAACCGTCTCTTCGGGAAATTTTCTCGAGGGCTTGTCAACGGCCCGCCCGTTTACAAACACTTTGCCCTCTTCTATTATGGCTCTGGCCTTTGAGCGGCTGTTCGTAAGCGCCGCCCCGACAAGAAGCTCGTCGGCTCTCTTCATCATTTATTCTTCGGCTTGTATATTACTTCTATGTATTCGGTCTTTTTGTTTTGCCTTTCCTGCGAAAGGCTTTTGCCCACCGAGAGCAAATTCCAGAACAAAATAATGGTCCCGGCAACAAGGGCGACCGTAAGCATTATGCCTATGAACATCCGAAAATACACAAGCGGTGTCCGTTTGCCGCCGCCGAGTTTTGGCACGACGCCTTTGAATCCGCCGGTCAGCGATTTCGACTTCTTTAAAATCTTATTTTGATCTATGAGCATCTTGTCTTAATATGTGTGCGTTGTTTATTACATTTAAACGGCGCTTTCAAGCCTATTTAAAATTGATTCTTGACAATATTTGTTTCACATCCAATACTTACCAGACCCGATTCGGTTGGACTTGTTGGATTTTTGTTGGAGCTTACGGCAGAAACCTTAGAGTTTTATCGCCGCTTTGGGGGAGGATGGGTTTTGTGCGCGGAGTTTGTGCGAGTTTCGCGCAAGCCTTTGAGGAAAACGATTAATTCCCATTTAAAAAATATGAAAAAAATATGCTCAATACTCGTCATCGCCGCGGCCGCAATGTCCGTCTTTGCGGAAGTAAAAATGCCGGCGATATTTTCCAACAACATGGTTTTCCAGCAGGGGAAGCCGATAAACATTTGGGGGACGGCCAAGCCAAACTCGGTGGTCAAGGCCTATTTTAATTTCAAGTTTACCGAGACCAAAGCCGACAAAAACGGCAAGTGGGAAATGAGCCTCCCCGCGGAGAAGGCCTCCTACAAAAACTACGCCCTGACGATGTTTGAGGACGGTTTCCCGAGCAAAAAAATCTCAAACATTCTCGTTGGCGAAGTTTGGATTGCCGGCGGCCAAAGCAACATGGAATTTAGGGTCAACAGGTCTTGCGATTTTGAAAAGGCCAAGGCCTCTGCCGATAAGCTCTATGGGAAATTGCGCTACTTCCTGCAGTCTTCAGCGGGCTTTTCCCGCGTGCCCAAGACGGAATTTCAGCCCGGGGCAAAATGGATTGAGGTTGACGGTAAAAACGTCGAATTGATGTCGGCGGTGTCTTTCTATTTTGCCGAAAAGCTCATTCCGGCGCTAGATGTCCCCGTGGCGATAGTCTACTCGTCGAAGGGGGCCGCCTCGATGGAGACGTGGTCTGAGAGAGGCAAAATCCTCCAGACGCCGTGGGGCAAAAAGGAATTCGCCCAGGCGTTCAAGGATCTCGACGCATACGACCAGGCAAAGTACAAAAAACTTCTGGCCGCGCACAAGAAAAAGATGGCCGACCGCGCCGCGCTTATTGCAAAATGCAAGGCCGAAAATAAACCCGTGCCCAAGGTTCGTTGGGATTTTTCAATACCGCCAAACGACCAGTCGCCCCAATACGACTACAAGACGCCGTCGCTGCACTTCAACGGCAAGATTGTCCCCTTGGGTCATTTTGCAGTAAGGGGCGTCATTTGGTATCAGGGCGAAGGCAATGCCGGCGGCGAGAAGGTCGGCCACTTTAGTGACAGCTTTAGAGTCTTAATTGAAAGCTGGAGGGATTCTTTGGGCGATGCTGATTTGCCGTTTTTGCAGGTTCAGCTGGCCTCGTATGGAACGACATCCCAATGGCCGCGTGCGCGCCAGGCCCAGTATGAAAATACAAAGCTGTTCAAGAACGTCTACATGGCTCCGATATGCGACACGGGCCAGAAAGACGACATCCATCCGGTTCAAAAAACAATTCCCGGGCAGCGCCTGGCCGATATAGCCCTGGCCAAGATTTACGGGAAAAATATATGCGCGGATGCTCCCGTATTAAAGGCTGTATCGTACGACGGCGACACCGCTACGGTAAAATTCCAAACATTTGACGGCCCGTTGGCGGTCAAGGGCAAGCCCAGGGGCTTTGAAACTCTCAGTAACGGCAAATGGGCGCCTGCCAATGTCTCTGTAAACGGCGGCGACGTGCTCGTCAAATCGGCCGACGGCTCTGAAATCCGCGGCGTAAGGTACGCGTGGAAATGTTGGAACGCTCCGGAGGTTTGCCTTTTTGGCAACAACGGCTTCCCGGCGCTTCCGTTCGAATCGCTAAAGTAATATAATGGAATAATGGAGGATTGTCTATGAAGTTATCATTTGGAAAATATGTCGCGGTTTTTTGCGCGCTTGCAGTTCCCGTGTCGGCGCTGTGGGCCATCGAAAAAGAGCCGAAAGTCAGACCCGAAGACCCAATATTGGCAAAGCCAGTCGAGGGCAAACTCAACTACAAGGTGGACGATTACCGCAACTATTTCGGCTGCTGGATAGGGAACCCCAAGGACAACCTGCGCTTTGCGCGCAACATGGCCATGCGCCACTTGATATACCTGTGGGGAATGGAGAATCTTCCGGAGTCTAAGGGGATGTATTTTTATTTTTCCGATCCCGAATACTGCGGGGTCTACAAGCGCATGATGGACTTCAAAAAGGTCCCGACGTACACCAAGGAGCAGATAGCCCATTGGATGGATTTTTGCGCCATGAAAGACGCGTCGCTGCCTTTTCCCGACTGTATGGCAACGGGCTGGTTTAACCGCTTTAACCACCGCGAATGGAAACCCGACCATCCCGAGTACGGGGTTGTGACGCTCGTGCTAAACATGCAGAAGAAAAAAGTCATCGACGCCGTGGTAAAGCGCAACAAAGAGCGCGTTGAGGCTATCGAAAAACGCAATCCCGACTTTAAATTTGCCGGTTTTGTCTGGGACGTCCCGCAGCTCGATGGCGACTTTTGGGGGGAGATAAGGGGAAAGACATGGGTTTCGTACAAACAGTGCGGCCTATCGCATTGGCGCGGCGTGGACAGCGCCTCTTTCCCCAAGGGGCAAAAACCCGACTATCCGACGTATAGCGAGGGTAGGGTGGCCTTTTACAGGGCTATACGCGCGGCTTTTGCCGGCAGGGAAAAACCGATTAGATTGATTGTGGATCCCGCCCTAATATGGGGGCACTATCTGGCCGATTTCGTGCGACTTGGCGTAAAGCCGGGCGATCCGGCGCTTGCCGACTACATACAGCTGGAAGGCGGTCCCGACAACTACCTAAAAAACAAGAAGGCCTGGAGCAGCGGCTACATCAAGGCTGAAAACACCGCCACTGCCTGCGACCTTTACGCTTACGATTTCTCAAAGGAAATTCGGGCGGTTGGCGCGTCGGCGTCGGTTGGGGCTTGGAGCGTGTGGTTTGGCAATCCGTGTCCGACCTTACCCACCATACGCGACGTGCCGGCTCGCATGAAAATTAGCCGAGCGGTGGCCACATGGGAAAATTTGAACCACACGCCCATTTCGCAGCGCCACTGGGATTCGCCGTCAAACACATATAACAGCCCCACGGCACACCTGTCAAAAGACGTCGTATGGGCGATTCATCCCGAGACAAAAAAGCTTTTCTTTTGCTTCTTGAATCCCGACGCCAAGATAAAGCTTCCCAAGGGGACGACTGTGAAAATGATTCGGCCCCTCACGGCGCTTTTCGACGAGTACATGTATCCGAGGGTATTTAAAAACTTTGAGATAAAGGACGGATACTTGAGCCTTTCAAGGGCGCATTCCTACAGCGTCGGCGACGCGTTCGTCGCCGAGCTAAAAAGAGAGTAGGCTGCTCTTTTCTTGAAGGCCAAGCGGTGGCTCGCCGTAGGGTGTTCTTGAAGGCCAAGCGGCGGATAGTCGTAGGGGTAGGTTTTTATGAGGGGGGCGCATTTTAACGCCCCTCTTTTTTGTATTTTTTTGTTTAGCCTGTAGCCTGCTCGTCAGTTTGCTCGCGCGTTTTTTGAAAGCTTTTTGCTCGATATACGTGGGGCGATTTTGCAAAGCGTTTATAGGCGTTTGCGCCGTCGTTTTTTTCAATGGGGGGAGAGAAAAAAGAGGGAAAAGACGGCGGTGAAAAAACCTGTATGGGCAATTCGATAAGCAGTTAAAGACACATGACGAGGACGCCGTGTGTGTGTTTAAGGCTGATTGCGTTAATGCAGCCTGTCGGGTTCAGGGAAAAATAGGACGCGGCCTAAGTGCGGGCGTCGTATGGCGGTCTGTTTTGCCTGCTTTATTTTTGTTTTTTGCGGCGCTTGCAAAACGGTGTTTTTTGATGGATATTTTTTGAGCGCGCCCCGGATTTAAGCGCGCCTGCCAAGATAAAATGCCTTTTGTGCATTTTGCATATAGGTGTTAGAAAAAAATTGCAAAATGGCAAATAGGGTATTAAATGCCGCGCTTATGAAAGTATTTTTTGCAGCGTTGTGCCTTGTTGTATGCGGCGTTTCCATGGCGGCCGACGCACACGGAGGTCGGGCGGAAACCGGGCAGGAGATAGCGCAGGAGAGCGTTGAGGCTCTTAAAGCGCGCGTGGCGGAATTGGAAGGGTATTTGGATTCACTGAGAGCCGAGAACAAGCGCCTGCGCGTAAATCTCAGGAAGGTAAGGACAGAGCTTAACGATTTGAAGAACTCGGGAAATTTCCCGTCCAAGGGCAAGATTGGGCAGGCCGAGGCGGAAAAAATAGTTGAGGAAGATTTAAACAAACACGCTAAAGATGTGCCGGTCTCAAAAGAGGAACAGAGCTTTTGGGACTGGTTCACCCAATAATTGGAAGAGAAAAAATGTCGGAAAAAGACTTCAAAAAGACACTGAATTTGCCCAGCACGAAATTCCCCATGAGGGGGGATCTCGTCAGGCGCGAGCCCGCCCGCATAGAGCACTGGCAAAAGATAGGCCTCTATGACAGAATCCAACAAAAGCATGCCGGGTGTCCCAAATACATCATTCACGACGGCCCGCCCTTCACAAACGGCGACGTCCACATTGGCACGGCGCTCAACAAGATTTTAAAAGACGTAATATTGCGCTACAAGTCAATGAAGGGCTTTTACACGCCCTACGTTCCCGGGTGGGACTGCCACGGCCTGCCGATTGAGCACAAAGTATCCAAGATGCTGCGCGAACAGAACAAGCACCTGAGCACGGCCCAGTTGCGCAGGGAGTGCGCTAATTTCTCGTCGGAGTACATAGAAAAGCAGCGCAGGCAGTTTGTGAGGCTCGGGGTTCTGGCGGATTGGAAGAGGGAGTACAAGACTAAGGATCCCTCGTACGAGGCCGACATATTGCGCACGTTTGCCACGTTTGTGCGCAAGGGGCTCGTTTACAGGAGCAAGAAGCCCGTCTATTGGTCGATACCCTGCGCCACGGCTCTGGCCGAGGCCGAGATAGAGTACAAAGACCACACCAGTTCTTCGATATGGGTGGCTTTCAAGCTCGACGACGAAAGCAACGCAAAGCTCGGGCTGAAAAATGCGGAAATAGTAATATGGACGACGACCCCCTGGACAATTCCCTCGAACTTGGCAATGGCCGTAAACCCGTCGGTTGAGTATGTGGCCGTGACGGTTTCCTCGGGGCGCACGTTCATAGTTTGCAAGCCGCTGCTTGAAAATTTCCTTTCCTCGTGCGGGCTAGAGCAGGCGGGCCTCAAGGATCTCGGCAAAGGATCCGACATCGAGGGCGTGAGCGCGTACCACCCGATATGCAATAGGAAGAGCACCGTTTACTGCGCCCTTTACGTAACCACCGATTCGGGAACCGGAGTTGTCCACATAGCGCCCGGCCACGGCTTGGAGGACTACCAGGTGGGCCTCGAACACGGCCTAGACATATATTCCCCGCTCGACGACGAGGGCAGGTACGTGGACGACGGCAAGGTTCCCGCGGAGCTCGTGGGCATAAGCGTGCTCGAAAACGAAAGCGGCCGGAGTGCGGCAAACGGAGCCGTCTTAGACATGCTCGACAAGTGCGGGGCGCTTCTTAAAATAGCCAAAGTTTCCCACCAGTATCCGTATTGTTGGCGCTCGAAGACGCCCGTGATATTCAGGGCCATGGACCAGTGGTTTGTGGCGCTGGACAAGAACGGCTTCCGCCAGCAGGCTCTGGATGCCATATCCACTGTCAAGTGGATTCCCGAGCGCGGGGAAAACAGGATAAGGGGCGCGGTTGAGTCGCGTCCGGACTGGTGCATTTCGCGCCAGAGAGCCTGGGGTGTGCCCATTCCCGCCTTCTATTCCAACGGCAAGGCCTTTATCGACGCCGACGTGATAGATTCGATAGCCGACAAAGTTGAGAAAAAGGGTACCAATTTCTGGTTTGAGGCCTCCGAGGCCGAGATTTTAGACGGTATAAAGGTGCCCGCCGAATGGGGCGATGTTTCGGCGCTAAAGAAGGGCACCGACACGCTCGATGTGTGGATAGACTCGGGCTCCAGCCACATAGCATGCCTTGCGCGCCATCCCGATCTTTCCTGGCCTGCGGATTTGTATTTTGAGGGGAGCGACCAGCACCGCGGCTGGTTCCAAAGCTCGCTTTGGACGGCCATAGCCACAAAGGGCGCCGCCCCCTACAAGGAGGTTATAACCCACGGCTTCATAGTGGACCAGAACCGCAAAAAGATTTCCAAGAGCGACGGCAAGCCGCACACGGCCGACATGTATGTCAACAAGTGGGGCGCCGACATAGTGCGCCTGTGGATTAGCTCTGTCGACTACCAGAACGACATTCCGATTTCCGAGGATATTCTCGCGCACGTTGCAAACGCCTACCGCGGCTTTAGAAACACGATAATGTACCAGTTGGGGAACTTGGCCGATTTCGACAAGTCGGAGGCCGTTGCCGCCGACAAGCTCGACGCCATAGACATGTGGGCGGTGACGAAGGCGGTCGAGTTTGCGAAGGAGGCCGACAAGGCCTACGCCGGGTTCGAATTCCACAAGGTTTACAAGCTAATCGACAATTTTTGCGGTGTTACCCTTTCGAGAATATACCACGATATTCTGAAGGACCGCCTCTACACCTTTGCGGCGAAGTCTTACCAGAGGCTTTCCTCGCAGACGGCGATGGACATCATAAGCGACATACTTATGAAAGTGGCCGCTCCGATACTTACCTTTACTTGCGACGAAGCCTATTCTTTCAAGCGCGGCGCCGAGTATTGCGACGATTCAATCCACCTGCAGGATTTCCCCGACGTATCGGCTCTGCCGTACTCTCCGGAAGTCGCAGCCGAGATTGATGAAATTTTGCGCATTCGCGACATCGTCAACGAAAAGCTTGAAAAACTGCGCCAAGACAAGACGATCGGCAAGAGTCTCGAGGCCGAAATCGACATAGCCGCCCCGGAGGGCGAGGCGGGCGATCTTCTTATGAAGTACAAGAACAGCCTGCCCGAGATATTTATTGTTTCAGACGTCAGGGTGTCTGTGGGCGGTGTCGAAAAACTTGAAGTCGGCGCCGTAAAGGCCGAGGGAGTGCGCTGCGCGCGCTGCTGGAGGACTGTCAAGAGCGTCGATGAAAACGGTATTTGTCCGCGCTGCGCGGAGGCGGTAAAGAATTCTTAAGATTATGAAGACCCCGAAAAAGAAAACGCAGGCTGTAAAATCGGCAGGCAAGCCAAAAAAGGCGGCTTCAAGTGCGCCGGCAGGCGGGCCCAAAAAAGCGTCTAAGAGCGCGGCGAAAAAGATATCGGTTTCCGCGAAGAAGCCCTCGTCGAAGACCGCGGTAAAGGTGCGTGTCAAGGCAAAGACGGGCAAGGCGAAAAAACTTTCCGACAAGGCCGTATCGGTGTCGCTTTCCAAGAGCAAAAAGAGCGAGTCAAAAGTTGAGATACGGGCCAAAGCCGATCCCGTCGAGCCGGTAGTGGTGCCCAAAAAGCAGCCGCCGCGCCCCGCGGCGGTCGACAGGCCGTCGCACCACATAGCTTTTACTCTGGAGGATCTCGACGCTTATTTTGAGAATGCGGCAAAAAACGAGGGCATGAAATCCGCAAGGAAAGAGCCCGAAAATTTTGAGCCCAAGCGCGTCGAGCAGCCCGTGAAAAAGCAGCCAAAGGGCGAGATAAAGCTCGACAACAAGTCAGAGGGGGTTGCCACAATTTTCGACATTTTGGGGTTTAATCCCGTCGAGACGCCGAGCGTTGAAAAGCTTGAGGAAAGGGACGTTCCCAAAAAGTGGAAGAAGTACTACGCGTTGCTCGTCGACTTGCGCAAGCGCTATTCAAGCGGGGTGGCGTCGCGTTCCGAGGAGGTCATGAAGCGTTCCGCCAAGGAGGATTCCGGAGATTTGTCCTCATACGGCCAGCACCTCGCCGACGCGGGGTCTGGCAGCTTCGAGCGCGACCTCGCCTACAACATGATTAGCAACCAGACCGAAGTTCTCGCCGAAATCGAGGCCGCGATTGAGCGCATTAAAAACGGCACTTACGGCATTTGCGAGGTGACCGGAAAACCGATTCCCGAGAAACGCCTTGAGGCCATACCCTTTACGCGCTATACGAAAGAGGGCCAGGAAATCCACGAGAGCCAGTTGCGGCGCGTAAAGAACATTCGCAGGGACAGCGGCGTCTACGACATGGGGATGGACTCGTCCTCCGGTTCGCAGTCTGCCGACGATGACGACGGCGATTCGTCAATGTAGCTCGCAGATGAAAACGAAATCTTCTTTTGTGTTTTTTTGCGCGCTCTTGGGCACGTTTGCTTTGGACCAGCTGACGAAGTGGGCGGTGGTCGCCAAAATTCCGTGGAATCCGGATAACCCGACCTACCATTTCGGTGGCGGCAACGAGCCCATTCCCATAATTGATAATTTCATCTACCTGGTGCATATTACAAACGAGGGCGCCGCCTGGGGCATACTTTCCGGCCAGATTTACCTGCTTTCATCCATAGCAGTCATCGCGCTTGCGGCAATGTGGCTTTTTAGAAATTATCTGGGCTTTTCTACAAAGGTAGGCCAGCTTACTATGGGCATGTTTGCAGGCGGAGTGCTGGGAAACCTCTTCGACAGAATCCATTACGGCCACGTCATTGATTTTATCGACGTTCACCTGCCTATCATAGACTATCGCTGGCCGGCTTTTAACGTCGCCGATTGCGGCATATGCATAGGCGTCATCCTATACATAATTTTGACGATTTTCGAGAAGAAGGAGGAGGATAGAAACGAGAAGGCGTAGCTTTCCCTTTGCCTCCGCATCTTTTCCCGTATATCCCGCTGCCTTTATCTTTTTTCTCTTTATTCTATACATGGGCGCAAACAATGCTAAAAACGCGCCGAATGCGCGCGGCACGCCGGCGTTTTTGTGGCATTTAGCAGTGATTCCTTTTGGCAAAACCGCATTTTACAAAAAAAGCGCCGATTGTCGGCGCCTTTTTTGTGCCCGCATTTGCAGCTTAATTTGCAATGGGCGCGGAACTTGGCTTTTGCCTGGCATTGTCGGGCTCGGGCGCCTTTTTGCCTTTTGCATTTGCCTTATAAGTCTTCATGTAGCGCACGCACAAGTCTAAGGATTTTTTCAAATCCTGCGGCGGTATTTTGTTCGCTTTTGCGTAGTAGTACACGTAGTCCATCGCCAGTCTCCCCTTTATATTGCTAAGTATTGAGTACGTAAGCGACAGAAATTTAGAAGCCTCCAAGACCGTCTTGGAATCAAGCTTTGAAATCTGGCCCTTCTCGTAGGCCTCTACATATTTTTCGGCCGCATCATAGTTCTTGTAGTACGACATGAGCTTTTCTATCGGCGCGTAGGTTCCCTTTGCGTAAAACTCGCCCCAGAGGAGATCGAATGCGGCTGAGGTGAAAGATTTTTCATACGCAGACGGTATGGCGGTGACTGCTTTGAAAGCTATATCGCTTAGCTTCTTTTCTCTCTGAGTCATTTCTTTTTTTGCAATTAGCTGGCTCTTGCCGAGCGCGGCGAATATCAGAATATCGTTTATGCGCTCGGTTTCCATGGCGGTGTCGAACTCTCCGGCAAGCTTTTCCAACAGGAAGGGCTTCGCCTTAAAGGCCTCCCTTAAAAACATGTACAACATGTAATTTACCTTGCCCTTTTTCGTGAGCAAAGAGCTAAATTTCGACTTGTATATCCTGTAAAGATTTTCCGGAAGAAACCCCTCGTTGTATTTCATTATCGCAAGCATGTAGGATCGGGAATCGTCAAACTCCAGCGGCAGGTTTTCCCACGGCTTTAGCTCTATGTCGGTGATGGACTTGCCCGTTTTCCCGTTGAGCTTGTTGCGCGCGGAAAGCTCGACCCTGTATTTGCCAAAGGCGTCGGCGTCCTCAAAAATAAGCGTTACGGTATCGCCCAGAAATTGGAGGAAGTTCTTATCGCCGAGAGTACCCTTTATATTTTTGTCTTTTAAGATATACTCCCATTTGCCGTCGGGGGATTGTATCCTGACGGAATAGTCCGTGTCGTACTTGCAGTCGTCGCCTACCATGTTGGCAACGCAAAAAAGCAGGGTGAGCTCCTCATTCTTATAGGCGCTTTGTATGGTATGGACGACCATCCTGTTGGGCAGCACCCTGAAAGAAAAATCCAGGCCGGGATCTTGGCGGGTGACAAACGCCATGGCTATGGGCTCGTCTTTTTTTGCGCTCTGTGTCGAAATGTCCTTTCGGGCTTGCGCGGGGCGCTCTTGAGATTGTACGTCTTTAGGAGCATTTTCCTGCGCAAACAGGGGGGAAATATACGCAAGAATTGCAAGACTTACAAAAATTTTAACGATGGAGCTCATTAGCTGCGAATCCTTAATGCGCGGCGGAATCAAGTCAATCCTTTTCCCTCCCATGCGCGAAAGAGCCAAGCGCGCCCTATGAAAATTTGCAGATTTTTTGTATTTTGCCCAAATCGAGCTTTCCGGTTGAAAGCACCGGAATTTCGTCGAGCCTTACAATTTGCTTGGGTATCCACAAATTCGGCAGCCCCGCGGCGACAAGTTTCTGCCTCAAATAGGCCATATCTACGTCTATTGCCGACAAGAGCACCAAAGCCTCTCCCTTTGCGCTGTCCGGGCGCGAGCCTATTGCAACCAAATTCTTTTCGCTGTTTTCTATCCCCAGGGCCTTTATGATTGCCGCCTCCACAGTGTAGTGGGGAACCATCTCCCCGCCTATTTTCGAGAAACGCGAAATTCGCCCCTTTATGTAGATAAAGCCGTCTTCGTCGAGCATCGCCAAGTCGCCGGTGTTAAGCCAGCCGCGGTCAAAGCGCTTTTTGTCCTCTTCGGGCTGGTTGTAGTAGCCCTTGAATACGTTGTCGCCCTTTAGATAGAGGAGGCCGACCTCGCCTATTTCCAGGAACTCGCCCGTCTCGGGGCTTACTATGGCAGCTTGCATGCCGGGGAAAAGCTCGCCGACGGAATGTTTGCGCGCCTGCCCGTTCGGATTGCCGAAGCGCCGCGGGGGAATATCGCTTGGCAGATTTACCGCGACTACCGGCGAGGCTTCCGTAAGACCGTAGCCTTCCAGATACCTGACACTTGGAAACTTTGCCATCCACGCCTCGGCGAACCCCTCGGGCGTCTTCTCGGCCCCGGCGATTACGTTTTTAAGCTTGGGGAAGTCGGCGCTGGTGGCCTTCTTGTAGTACGAGCGCAGGAACGTGGGCGTGCTTATTATCACCGTAGCCCCGCGCTCCTTAATGGCTTTCAAATTTGCCTGAACCTCGAGAGGGCTTTGCACCGTTACCTGGGCCACCTTGAACATCGAAGTAAACCAAACCTGGATGGTCTGGCCAAAGCTGTGGAAAAGCGGCAAGTTCGCCAGGAGGGTGTCGCAGTTGCCGACCACCAGGTGGACTTCCTCTATTTGGTGCGCGTTTGCAACGAGATTGCGGTGTGTGAGCATCGCGGCCTTCGGCGCCCCTTCCGAGCCGCTCGTAAAAATTATTGAGGCCTCCTTGTCGCCGCCTACTTTCGGAATTTTATAGTACCAGGCCAGAAATTTAGCAGGCATTAGCTTTACCATTATCAACTTTGGCAATATGGCTTTTTTGCCGAGGCTTTTTAGAATGTCGGCTATGTCGCGAAAATCGTCGGTCCACGGATAGTTCTTGCAGTGCTCGTCGACCTTTTCGCGAACCTTGTTCGAGCCTATTATGCATTCGAGGCCTACCCTTTTGTAGGCGGCTTTGGCCGCGTCCTCGCCCATGGTGAAATTTACGTTTACGCTCGACTTCCCGGCCATCTGCACGGCCAGGTTTACAACTATTCCCGGGAAGCACGAGGGCAGGGCAATCCCTATCCGCTTTTGGGTGGGGAACTCCCGCTGAATGTATTCTTTGAGTGCCAGAGCCACCGCAAGGGTCGTCCCGCGGTCGAGTTCGCGCTTCAGGGAGAAATCGTATATGTGGGGCTTCGACGTTTCCCTGGACAAACCCAATAGCGCCGCATAGCCCAAGTTGCAGTCCAGCCCGGGGATTTTTGAAAATTCTTCCCAGTTACAATCGACAATCTTTGAATCGATAATCTTCATACGCGCGTTGCAGTGTTAACTGAGTTTTTCTTAGGGAAAACTCATCGAATATACTTATTGCACCGATGAAAGCAAGCGTCAAGACAATATCAAGGCTCGCGCGCTAAATTTTTTTAAGTAAAAGCTTGTCTAAAGGCGGCGCATGGGCGAAAATTCGGCCACTATCATAAAACGCAAGAACAATCTCAAATAGAGTTATGACACCAGAGTTTAAGTATCAGCCTATGTTTCCCATGGCCAAGGACGAGACCACACAGTATCGCCTGCTGACCAAGGACTACGTTTCAACAGCCGAGTTTGAAGGCAAAAAAATATTGAAGGTAAAGCCCGAGGCCCTGAGCCTTTTGGCTAGGACGGCCATGCGCGACGTATCGTTTTTCCTGCGCCCCGCGCACTTGCAGCTTGTCGCAAAAATCCTCGACGATCCCGAGGCCAGCGACAACGACAAGAGCGTGGCTTTGACCATGCTGCGCAACGCCGAAGTCGCCTCCATGGGCAAGCTGCCCCTCTGCCAGGACACCGGCACGGCCACTATTGTCGCAAAAAAAGGCCAGCGCGTTTGGACCGATTCCTGCGACGAGGAATATCTCTCCAAGGGCGTTTACGATTGCTATACGCAGGAAAACCTCCGCTATTCGCAAAATGCGCCGCTTACCATGTGGAAAGAGGTCAACACCCGCTGCAATCTGCCCGCCCAGATAGACATTTATTCCACCAATACCGACAAGTACGAATTTCTGTTTGTGGCCAAAGGCGGCGGTTCGGCCAACAAGATGTACCTCTACCAGGAGACCAAAGCCATACTTACGCCCGAAAGGCTCATTCCCTTCATGATTGAAAAGATGAAGAGCCTCGGCACCGCGGCGTGCCCTCCCTACCACATCGCCTTTGTAATAGGCGGCACCAGCGCCGAGCTTTGCATGAAGACGGTGAAGATGGCCTCGACCAAGTACTACGACACTCTTCCGACATGCGGCAACGAACTCGGACACGCCTTCCGCGACGTCGAGCTTGAAAAGCGCATACTCGAGGAGTCGCGCAAGCTCGGAATCGGCGCGCAGTTTGGCGGCGCCAATTTTGCCCTTGATGTGCGCATCATAAGAATGCCGCGCCACGGCGCGAGCTGTCCGATTGGCTTGGGCGTCTCGTGCTCGGCCGACAGAAATATAAAGGCCAAAATCGACGAGAACGGCGTGTGGCTCGAGCAGCTCGAATACGATCCGGGCAAGTATATTCCCGCCAAATACCGCGGCGTCAACACCTCCGACGGAGCCGTCGCCATTGACCTCAACAGGCCAATGCCTGAGATATTGGCCGAACTTTCGAAGTATCCGGTGAAGACCCGACTGAAGCTCACCGGCACGATTATCGTGGGCCGCGACATAGCGCATGCGAAGCTCAAGGAGAGGCTCGACAGGGGCGAGGGGCTTCCGCAGTACATAAAGGACCACCCCATTTACTACGCAGGGCCTGCCAAGACGCCCGCTGGCATGCCGTCGGGCTCTTTCGGCCCGACTACGGCCGGCAGAATGGATCCGTACGTCGATCTTTTCCAGTCCAACGGCGGCAGCCTGATTATGATTGCAAAGGGAAACCGCTCGCAGGTCGTAACCGACGCATGCAAAAAACACGGCGGTTTTTATCTCGGCTCAATCGGCGGCCCCGCGGCTCTGCTGGCGAAGGAAAACATCAAGAAAGTAGAGCTGCTGGAGTATCCCGAGTTGGGCATGGAGGCAATTTGGAAAATTGAAGTCGTGGACTTCCCGGCGTTTATACTCGTCGACGACAAGGGCAACGACTTCTTTAAGATGCTTTAACTTTAAAGTTCAAAAAATACAAAAAGGCGCGCCTAAACAGGCCGCCTTTTTTTGTATTAGTATTTGCATTTCGCAAGAGCAAATATTCAGGCGCCTATTTTTGGTCTTTGCAACTGCAAAAGGCAAGTTTCCCGCGGAAGCCCGCCAAAGTAAACATCAACGCTTTGAATGCGCGGATTGTCTTTTAATGACGCATCTTGTATCGGAAGGAATCAGATTGTGCGGATTGTCTTTTTTATAGGCTTGGCAGGCGGTGCTCGTGGTAATTGTATGGTGGCCTTTTACGTTCGGGCGCTTTGCGCAGAAAGACCGCGCCTATCGCAGATGTCGCCGAACCCCAGACGCAAAGCGCAGGTGAAAGTGCGCCGTTTTCTGCGCGTCTTGGTTCGCGTCGCCGGGCGCGCCGTTAGTTTTTTATTCGCCGCTATAGATTATTTGAGGCAGGTGTGGGGTGGCGCCGATGTTAAGAATTTTCCGATTCTCCGCTCGGGTTGCCTTCTTTATCCTTAAATTTTTCCGCCATCCAGCGCTGAAGCGTGGGATAGGCGGCCACGACAAAGGCCGAAAAGGGTATTGCAAGAATCATGCCGAGTATCCCGTTGAGCGCCGTGCCCCAAAAGAATACGGAAAAGATTATAATCGTCGGGTGGAGGCCAGTCTTGTCGCCCATAATTTTCGGGGTGAGTATGTAGCCTTCTATAAGCTGGACAACTATGAAAATCCCCAGAGCCACGGCGCATAGAATTATGCCGCCGCCCTCCTGGAAAAAGGCCATGGGCAATATGGTTCCAAGGCCTATAATAGTGCCAAAATACGGAATAATGTTGAGCAGGCCGGCCGAGAAGCCGAGCATGAAGCCGAATTTTACCCCGGCTATTTTTAGCCCCGTTCCAAGGAGAAGCCCCATGATTGCCGCTATTAGAAGTTGCCCGCGGAAAAACGACTGCATAATCTCCGAAAAACGGCGTATGAAAAATATCAAAGTCTCGCGCGCGCCGTCGGGCAGGAATGTAGTGCGGTCTTTCAGCCATTTGTAAAAATCAAACTCGGCGACGAGCATGTAGTAGAGATAAATGGGCACGACCGCCAAAGACGCGCTCAGGGCGACAATGTTGTGGATTTCGGCCGTGGCTGTGGCCGCCAATTTCGTCGCGCCGCGGGCGAGCTTTGCGCCGCCCTGGGAGGCGTCGAAATTTCCGCATAGACCCGAGACTACCTGTTGAAAGGCCTCTCTTAGCTTTGGCGCCTTTTCGGCAAAATAACTGCTTGCGTTCTTTGCGAGTTTGGGAAGGTTGTCGATGAGATTTGATATCTGCTCAATCAGGTACGGAAGCCCCACTGCCGCAACTACGGCAATGGCCACGATTGCCAGCGAGAATATGGCGGCCACCGACACCCGCTTTGAAAGGCCGAGCTTGTCGGCCATAAATATCACCGCGGGCTCTGCTATGTACGAGATTATCACCGCGCAGAAAACGGGCAGCAGCACGTAATAAAATTCGTCGAGAAAAAGGCCCAGCGCCCTCAGCAAAAGTATGATAAAGGCGGCAATCACCGTTATCGACAACGCAGTAATCGCGTAAGAGGCTATTTTTTTTTGGAAAAGGTTTAACATTTACTTTTAATTTTCCCAAGATGTCGCATCATTGCAACAAAAAATGGATAAGAGTTTTGATATAAACAATCAACTTGCCCAACCGGCGGGATTTATCGAAGTTGTCGGCGCAAAGGAACACAATCTTAAGAATTTGAGCCTAAAAATTCCCAGGGGCAAAATTGTGGCCTTTACGGGGAAAAGCGGCTCGGGCAAATCCACACTGGCCTTCGACACCATATACGCGGAGGGCTACCGCAAGTATATGGAAAGCCTTTCGGCCGACGCGCGCCGCCTGCTGAGCCAGATCGACAAGCCGAATGTGGAATCTATAAAGGGGCTTTCTCCGGTAATAGCTATAGAGCAGGTCAAGTCGCTGGGATCGAACCCTAGGAGCACGCTCGCCACTCTCACAGAAATTGCCGACTACGCGCGCCTGGTTTGGTCGATTGCGGGGAAGCAGCTCTGCCCGAAGGACGGCGGGCGCATTATAAGGCGCAGCCTTGACGACTGCGTGGCCGAAGTGCAAAAACTTCCGGCAGAGGCGCGCGTGTACATACTGGCCCCGCGCGGCGTATTTAAATCCTCCGAGATTAAGGCCGAGCTGAAGAAGCTGCGCCAGCAGGCCTGGCAGCGCGCTCGCGTAAATTCGGAAATTTTAGACCTCGACGATCCCGATTCGGAAAAGTCGATTTTGGCCTCGCTAAAGGGGCAAGTGTCGTTGGAGATAGTCATCGACAGGTTCCCCATGTCCTCGGCCGCGCGCGACAGAATAGCCGACTCCCTTGAGCTCGCCTTCAGGGAGGGGTCGGATAAGGCCGTCGTAGTTTACCAGACGGGCGGGCAGACTAACAGCTTAATTTTGTCTTCGGCTTTCGCCTGCGAAAAATGCGGCACGATTTATTCGCCGCTTAGCGTGCGCAGCTTTTCTTTCAACCACCCCGACGGCGCTTGTGAATACTGCGGAGGCATCGGCAAGGTAATGCGCACCCAGCCCGAGCTGGCTGTGCCGGATACGTCAAAATCGATATCCGGCGGCGCGATAAGGGCCTGGCGGGTCGGCTCAAAGACGATCATAATTCTGCACAACCGCATACTGCGCCAGCTCGCCCAGCAATATCCGTTCGATCTGGACACCCCATGGCGCGACCTCCCGGAAAAAGTGCAAAACTTTCTCCTTTACGGGGATAAGAACAGAATCTTTAAATTGCGCATCCACCGCGGCAACTCGCGGCCTGTTGAAATGGCCTTTGACGGAATTTTGGCAGACGTCGATAGGATATGCTCGGAGACGCAAAGCGACGCCGTTAGGGCCCGCCTGTCGGCCTTTCAGAGCACTTCGGTTTGCCCGGAATGCGGCGGCGCGAGGCTGTCGAAACGCTCGAGAAACGTCTTTGTCGAAGGTGTTGGATACGACAAGTTTTGTTCGATGTGCGTGGAGGACGCCCTAAAGTTCATAACGAAAGTATTGGACAATCCCGAATACGCTCCGGTTGCCGACGCGCTCAAGGGCTTGAAAGACAGGCTCTCTTTCCTTGAGGCCGTGGGCCTGGGCTATCTCGGGCTGGACCGCGAGGCTTCAACCCTTTCCGGCGGAGAAGCGCAAAGAGCCAGGCTGGCAACCCAGTTGGGCATGGACTTGACGGGGGTGACCTACGTTCTCGATGAGCCCACCATAGGACTTAGCAAAATCGACAACTTTAGGCTTATCAACGCCATAAAAACCCTAAAAAACCGCGGAAACAGCGTGCTTTTGGTGGAGCACGACGAAGACGCCCTGCGCGCGGCGGATTGGGTTGTCGAGCTCGGCCCCGAGGCCGGCGAAAAGGGCGGGCAACTCATCTTCAACGGCACCCTCGAAGATTGCCTACGCTCTCCGGTATCGCGCACGGGAATGTATCTTTCGGGCAGGGCTAAAATACAGCGGCCCGCGCCAAAGCTTTCGATAGTCGACAGATACATAACCGTGAAAAAGGCCTCGGAGAACAACCTAAAAAATATAACGGTAAAATTCCCCGTGGGGCTTTTCACGGTTGTTACTGGTGTTTCGGGGTCGGGGAAGTCGACGCTTGTAAACGATATCCTGGCGCGCGCGGCCGCATTCAAGCTAAACGGCGCAAAAGAAATTCCCGGCAGGCACGGCGGAATCACGGGGCTTGAAAATTTTACGACGTGCGTGCGCGTCGATCAATCTCCCATAGGCAAGAGCCCGCGCTCAAATCCGGCCACATACACAAAGCTGTTCGACCTGCTGCGCGAATTGTACGCCATGTGTCCGCTGTCGAAGGCGCGCGGGTACAAGGCGGGGCGCTTTAGCTTTAACGTCAAGGGCGGGCGCTGCGAGAACTGCCAGGGCGACGGATTCATAAGGCTGGATATGCAGTTTCTAGGCGACGTATTTGTAACGTGCCCCAGCTGCGGCGGAAAGCGCTACAACCGCGAGACGCTCGAGGTTCGCTACAAGGGCCTAAACATAGCCGAGGCTCTCAATCTGACGGTCGACGAGGCTCTCGAGGTCTTTTCGGCGCACCCGAAAATTATGGCCAAACTCCAGACGCTAAAAGACGTCGGGTTGGGATACATACATTTGGGCCAGCCTGCGAACACCCTTTCAGGCGGAGAGGCCCAGCGCATAAAGCTTTCCCTGGAACTTTCCAGGCGCACCCGCGGGCAGGCCCTCTACATTCTCGACGAGCCCACCACCGGGCTGCATTGGGACGACATAGGCAAGCTTCTTAGCCTCCTGTTTAAACTGCGCGATTGCGGCAACACAATTATCGTCATTGAGCACCACCCCGATTTTATAAGATTGGCCGACTACATCATAGAGTTAGGTCCAACCGGCGGCTCGAACGGCGGTTATCTGATGACGAGGCAATAGGCCAGATGAGGGTATTTTTTAGAGTCGAAAGGTTGCCCCTTATCGAGGGGCGTTACGACGGCGAAGTCTTGACCGCTCTCGGCTTTTTAGTGGGCGCCGAGGCCGCCGCCGTCATGCAGTATATAGTCGACAATACCCTAAGCCCGGCCGCAGGCAGCCTCAAGGGTGAGTTTTGCATAGTCGATTCCACTTCGCCTTCTCGCCCGCTTGCCCCTTTAAGCCTATACCGCCAGCTTTGCATGTACGCCGCCGGAAAGCTAAAAAATTTCGACGTGAAATTTCGCCTGCATGGCACCGAGTTTCAGCGGCGCGTTTGGAACAAGCTTTTGGAAATACCGTACGCGCAGACCCGCGCCTACAGCGGCGTTGCCGCGGAGTTAGGCAATGCGAAAGCCTGCAGGGCCGTTGCCCAGGCCGCGCACAACAATCCCATAGCCATAATAGTGCCATGCCATCGCCTCATAGGCAAGGACGGCTCTCTCGTGGGCTATGCGAAGGGGGTCGCCATAAAAAGGGCTCTTCTGGACATTGAAAACAGCGGCGCGATGAAACCCTCTTAATTTTTTTCCAAAAAAAAGCAAAGAACGCGCGATGCACTCCTCTTAATTGTTCCCGCTCTCAAGACACCGAGTTCGCGCCGATTCAGAGCTTTTAACGCGCCTTTGGCTGTTTTGCGGCGGCGGCCGTATTTTGCGCGTGGGGCAATTTTAACGCCGGCTTGGCTTTCTCCGCCTTTTTTGTTTCGGCGCCGGGCGCCGGTTGTTGCTCCTGGCCGGTTGTGCCGCAGCATTTAAGGCATATTAGAGCCAAAAGCGCCACTGCCGCCGCGGCCGCGGCGCAGGTCTTCTTATTTATTATGGATTTCGACGGGAAGTCGTCCTTCTTCGAGAAATGCGCCGAAACCGGAATCTTTGCAAGCTTTGTTAGTTGTGCGCCGAATGCGGCGTTTATCTTTGCGTCGCAATTAACGGCCCAGCCGTTGCCGTCGAGCAGGGGCGCGAGGTTGCGCATGCGCAGTTTCATCCAGGCCATCAATACGGACGGCAGCGATATTGCAAGCACAATGCCGAGGACTCCCAGCGGAAGCCAGTATCCAAGGCCAAATACGGCCTCGAGCACCATGCCAAACGCCGTCGTCACGCCGCCGACAGCCACGCCCAAGGCCGCGACTGTGCCAACGTCTATTTTCTTTTTATCGGGCGCGGCAGGCTTTACTATGTTTGCGGTGGCTACATTTGAGACTACGCTTTTGTCGCTGTCGGCGGCCTGTTTTGAAATCTGCTGGCCTACCCATCTGGCAATGCGCTTGTAGGGCGAAAGAAAGGCTTGCCCGAGGCCTATGGGATTGTCGACTATCTTTATGATTGTGGCGTCCCACTCGGCCCCGGAATTGTCGTAGAATATGCCGTTGCGGCCGACTATGAGGCTGTCGGAATCGCCCGCGGTGACCATCGCGGCTATGGTAATATCGGGCTGGCCCTTTCTGGAACACTTGCAGTATACGAGGTAGCCGCCTCCGAGTGCCGCCATTGCCGAGTGTTTTGCCACGTCGTCGACCTTTACGCACAAAGAGCACATGCGCCTGTCTATGAAAAGGCGCCCGAATTGAAAAATCCCATTGAGGCCCCTCGTGTAAAATGACTGGAAGGAGACGAAATTTTTTAAGAGCATGTAGAGGTTTGCATTGTACCTGACGAGCTTTTCGACAGCCGCTATGTTTTCAACCTCCTGCCTTACGGACTCGTCCTTTTCTATCAGGGACAAGAGCTTGTTGCGGTTTTCGTCGCTTGAAATCGCCGCGAGCCTGCCGCGGTCGAGAGCGCCCAAATTGTTTTGGGGCTTCGAATTAATCCACTGCTCATACGGGGCGTATCTTGACTGCAGCCTAAGCCAGTCGGATCTGGTCAATGTTTGGCCCAGCCCGTCGGTCTCGAGCACGTTTTTTTTGAAGCTGTGAATTTGCCCCGCCCATTGCGGGTTCGGCGTTGAGGAAAAATCTATGGATTCTCCGTTTAAGGCAAACAGGGGAAGGGCCTTTATTGACTCGGCGTCCATCGTCGAGTACGCGGCGACTATTTTTTCGCTCGTTTGCGCCCGTATTTGCCCGCATGCGTCGGGATCAAACTTTAGAATGTCGGCGCGCTCAAACCATTCGTCTATCTTTTGGCGAATCCCTTTCAGAGCTTCAAAGGCTTCGGCTGTTTTTTCGCCCAAATGCATTATCGATGGATCTTGCCCTGGGCTTTCCTCCCATCTGGAAAGCGCCTGCGCCGAATCGAAGAAAACGTTAACCGCCTCGGCGTCTATGCCGTCGAGCCCGCTGCGGTCGCGCTTGGGGACGGAGCAGGCCAGAACGTCGGCAAAAACGCCTTTTAAATCGTCGTCGTTTCCGCAGGATAGCTCCGTTATTATGCCGTCGGCGTTAAAGGGAGTATCGGCAAATATTTTGCTTTCGTCGGCAAAGTCGGCTACCGATATCGATTGCGCTTGCGGCTTGCCGAGATTCTCGAGAATCTTTTTTGCGCTCTTTAGCATCACGGCGCCGTCTGCACCCTCGTCGATTGCCGAGAGCGGAAGCTCGGGAGAGCTAAGAAGGAGAATATCGGCGTCTTTCAAGTGCGAGCACGCCCATCGGCAGGCCTCTATTATTTCCTCCCGGCGGATCCGGCCGTCGCCGTCGGAGTCTATAAGCTTCAAAGTGGTCTCGTCAAAGCTCAGCCCGCTCGTCGGACAACTGAGGGCGCTCCATAGTTTCGGGTCGAGGCTGTCGATATCTTTTATGTCGCCGCCGCTTACAATGTTTACCTGTACAGAGCCGCCGGCTCTGAAAAAATCCCACCTGTGCGATCTAGAAGCCATACGGCCGCCCAGTATTTGGTTCGCCCCCGGCCTTGTCAACAATCTTTTACCATCCTTTTTTTTGCTTGAAAAACAAAATCTAAGCATTTTTATAGACTTTTATGAAAGTTTCCACGAAAGGGCGCTACGGTTTGCGCATATTGATCGACATCGCAGTCCATTCAAACGGTTCTCCGCGCATGATTAAAGACATTGCCCAATCGCAGGGAATATCGTCAAAGTATGCTGGGGCGCTGACGCTTAAGTTGCGCAATGCTGGCCTCATAAAGTCTATACGAGGCGTTAAGGGCGGCTATGTATTGGCAAGAAGCCCAAGTTCGATTTCGATTTTGGAGGTATTTGAGGCCATGGAGGGGAAGCTTTCGATAGTCGATTGTCTCGACTCTCCGGGGTGCTGCAGCCGGTGCGGGTCGTGCGCGGCGCGCAACGTGTGGAAGGCCGCAAACGATTCCCTGAAAAATTCGCTCGGCTGGATGACGCTTGCAAGTGCAATTTCCGGTTATGAGAATGTTTAGATTTTCACCTAACTAACAACAAATATCCGAAACAAAATATGATGAATAATGTATTGAGACTGTCTGTGTGCGCTGCGGTTCTGGCGCTTTTGCCCGCCGCCAACGCGCAATGGAAGCCTGCGGGAGAGCAGATTATGACCAAATGGGGCAAGAATATCGACGTCAACAACGTCTTGCCCGAATACCCGCGCCCGCAAATGGTGCGCCCGACCTGGAAAAACCTTAACGGCCTTTGGGATTATGCAATCACGAAGGCGGGTGCTGGATACGAAAAGGCCGACGGAAAGATTCTGGTTCCCTTCGCCGTCGAATCCGCCCTTTCGGGAGTTGGCAAGTTCCTAAAGCCCGACCAGAGCCTGTGGTACGAGAGAAATTTTGAAATTCCGCAGGAGTGGGAGGGCAAAAAGATTCTTTTGAATTTCGGCGCCGTAGATTGGAAGTGCACGGTTATTGTAAACGGCAAGAACTGGGCGACGCACACGGGTGGGTATACGCCGTTCTCAGTCGATATTACCGACGCGCTCGTTAAGGGCCAGAACAACCTAAAAATACGCGTCGAGGACGCGACCGACGCGAATAACGAACTCGTCCAGCCTTGCGGCAAGCAGGCCCTAAACCCGAAGGGCTGCTTCTACACGGCGGTAAGCGGCATTTGGCAGACGGTATGGCTTGAGCCTGTGCCGCAGCGCTACATTCGCAGTCTCAAAATTACACCCGATGTCGACAAATCCGCCTTGAATGTGTCGGTGCGCGCGCCCAGGGGCACGACATTTACCGTCGAGGTTTTAGACGGCGGAAAAGTTGTCGCGAAGGCCTCGGCAAAGTCGGGCAGGGAGGCTGTCGCCTACATAAAAAATCCGAAGCTTTGGTCGCCGGATTCCCCGTTCCTTTACGATCTTAAAATCAAACTCGAAAACGGCGGCGAGGTTCTCGACGAAGTTACAAGTTATGCGGGCATGCGCAAAATATCGCTTTCGGCAAAAGGCAGGGCTGCCGTCAATACCGTGTCGAAAATATGCCTAAACAACAAGCCCATATACAACTACGGTCCGCTCGACCAGGGCTGGTGGCCCGACGGCCTCTATACGGCTCCGAGCGACGAGGCGCTCAAATTCGACATCGAAAAGACGAAAAAATGGGGCTTCAACATGATTCGCAAACACATCAAGGTTGAGCCGGCGCGCTGGTATTACCATTGCGACAAGATCGGCATCATCGTTTGGCAGGATATGCCCTGCTGCAGCGGAAGATACACCGGCCCGTGGGTGCGCACAGAGCTTATCAAAAGCGACGACGGCGTTGTCAGCAAAGCGACAAACCTCAATTACAAGAAGGAATTCCGTCAAATAATAGACAGCTTGTGGTCGTTCCCGTCGGTTGTCGTGTGGGTTCCGTTTAACGAGAACTGGGGCCAGTTCAATACCACGGAAATAGTCGCGTGGACGAAAAAGTATGATCCCACGCGCCTTGTGAACGCGGCCAGCGGCGGCAACTATCTGGTTTGCGATGGAGACATTATCGACAGCCACCACTATCCGGAGCCCAAGTTCCACATCTTCGAGCGCGGTAAGGCAAATGTCATCGGCGAATTCGGGGGTCTTGGCTTTGTTCAAGAGGGGCACACCTGGGCAAACCGCAAGACTTGGGGATATAAGAATTTCAAGGACACGCCTTCCATGCAGGCCAAGTACGACGAGTTTATAGGAATGCTCAAAAACCTTGTTCCCCTGGGAATTTGCGGCGCCGTCTATACCCAGACTACCGACGTCGAGAACGAGACCAACGGCATTATGACGTACGACCGCGAAGTCGTCAAGTTTGACGAGGAAAAGCTGCGCCAGACGAATAAGAGCCTCATCGAGTCTCTGAAATAATTTCCATATGTATGCGCGGCGCCGACAATCCCAAAGCGGGAAGTTCGGCGCCGCTTTTTTTTGTTCGAGCCCCCTTGCGCATCTTTACTTGAATTGCCATGGACGGTGCGGAAAATAATTAAAGTAAAAAGAGCGCTTGTTTTTTTTGCATTCTTTTGCGCGTCGGTACGATTCGAAATATGGCAGCAAGCTCTATTCGGCTTGTATCAACACTAACTTCGCATGTCTGTTAGCGCATTCCATTTTTTTCGCATGAATTGGCCGACAAAAGGCGCGATTTACCCCGGGCACAAAAAAAGGCGCGAACGCGCGCCTTTCTTACTTTTCTTTAGCCGAAAATTCTCCGCGGGCATGTTATGCCATGACAGCGGTAGCTATTGCGATATTTCCACGGAAAGAATTTTTTGTTCTTCGAGGGGCTTGTCCATGAAGCCCGTGCGGCAATTTTCAATCTTTTCAACGACATCGTATCCGTCGACTACTTCGCCGAAAATAGTGTGGTGCATGTGCAGCCACGGCGTCAGGGCGGTCGTTATAAAAAACTGGCTGCCGTTTGTTCCGGGGCCCGCATTTGCCATTGCAATGAGACCCTTTTTGTCGAAGGATACGTTGGGGTCGCATTCGTCCTCGAATGTTCCGCCCCAGCACGACTCTCCTCCGCAGCCCGTTCCCGTGGGGTCGCCGCCCTGAATCATAAACTCCTTGATTACGCGGTGGAATATAACGCCGTCGTAGTAGCCTTTCTTGGCCAGAGTCGCGAAGTTTTCGCAGGTCTTGGGCGCGATGTCCGGGTATAGGCGGATCTTTATGTCGCCGCGGTTTGTCTTTATCGTGGCAAAAAGGTCTTTTTTCATGAATTAATCCTTTGCTGGTTTGATTGTAATTATGTCTTCGGCCGATTTTCCCGGCGGGATAAACGGCAGCACGTGTTCGTCGTGCTCTGTTATAACCTCGAGCAGATAAGGCCTCTTGGAGGCGAGCATCTTCTCTATTGCGCCTTTGAGGTCCTCTTTTTTATAGACCCGCGCGGCTTCCCACTCGTAGCCCTCGGCTATCTTGCAGTAATCCGGATAGATTGCCTTGAGGTTTTCGGGGCCGCCAATATTGTTTTTGTCTATCGAAAGAACAGTGTTGGCGTAGTTGCTCTTGAAGAGCAAGTCTTGCCACTGCATGACCATTCCCAGGAATTGGTTGTTTATTAGCAGAACCTTCACCGGAATATGTTCGGCAACCGCAGTGGCCATTTCCTGGATATTCATCTGGAATGAACCGTCGCCGTCTATATCGACAACCTCCTCGCCGGGCAGGGCAACTTTCGCCCCGAGCGCGGCGGGCAAGCCAAAGCCCATCGTGCCCGCGCCCAACGAACTTAAAAACTGGCGCGGCCTGGTAAATATGTAGTTTTGCGGAGTCCACATCTGGTGCTGGCCCACGCCGGTTGTTATTGTAAGCTTTCCCTTGCTGACGTTGTAGAGGGTCGCTATGGCCTCCTGCGCGGTTATGTGCTTGCGGTTCCTGTAGGCAAAGGGATAGTTGTATTTTGCCTTCCATTGCTCTATCTTTTCAAGCCAATCTTTTAAGTTAGGCTTGGACATGCGCCGCTTCTTTGCCAGCTGAATGAGACGCGCAAGCGCGTATTTGACGTCGCTTGTGATGGGAAGGGCGGCTTTGACGTTCTTGTTTTCCTCGGCTACGTCTATGTCGATGTGCACTATGGTCGCATGAGGGGCAAACTTGCTGACAGTGCCGGTAATTCTGTCCGAAAAACGCGCGCCGACTGCTATTAGCAAGTCCGACTCAAATACGGCGCGGTTGCCCACATACGTGCCGTGCATGCCAAACCAATATAGATTCTTCTTTTCGAACGGATCGGCAACTCCCATGCCCATGAGCGTTGTGGCCACGGGCAGGTCGAGCATGTCGGTAAACTGGCGCAGCTCTTTGGACGCGTCGGCAGAGATAACGCCGCCGCCGGCGTAGACCACTGGTTGCTTTGATTTCGAAATTAAATCGAGGAGCTCTTCAAGGTTTGCGTCGTCGGCGTGCGGCACGGGCGGGAGCCCGGGCAGGTCGGGTTCGGCGTCGAAGTCGGGCACAAAAACTTTCTGCTGGACGTCCTTTGGCAGGTCTATGACGACGGGGCCGGGGCGCCCGGTCTTTGCTATCTTAAAGGCCTCCTTTATTATCTGCGGTATTTTTTCCGCCTCCAGGACAAGATAGCTGTGCTTTACTACCGGAAGGGTCATTCCAAAGACGTCGGTTTCCTGGAAGGCGCTCTTGCCTATCATCTTCTGGAAAACCTGTCCGGTGATTGCCACCATGGGAATGCTGTCCATAAACGCGTCGGAAATGGTGGTCAGCAGATTCATGGCTCCCGGGCCGCTGGTTGCCATGCATACGCCGACCTTTCCGGTGGCGCGGGCGTATCCCTGGGCCATGAAGCCGCAGCCCTGTTCATGCCTGGGCAGTATCACGCGTATCTTCTTAGACTTCGAGAACGAATCGTGCAAGTCTATCGATTGTCCGCCGGGATAGGCAAAAAGAGTGTCGACCCCTTCATTTTCCAAGCATCTGACCAGTACGTCGGCCCCCTTCATCGGAGTTTGCGCTTTGGATTTTTCTTCGGGTCTTTTTTTCGTCTTATTCATACTTCGTCTTGTTTTTTGTGTCTACATTTACAGCGCCAATGTGCGCATAGCATCTTAATAATTGTCCGACTTTACACCTTTGAGGCTTTTCTTCAACAATTTTTTAAGGCGTCTGCGCATTGGGCAAAAAAAAAGCTGGAAAAAAACGCAAATTAACTATTCAATCGACAATCTTAATACGGTCTGGGGTTTGCAAAAAATATTTACTATTTTTTTTGCGGCTCCATAATACGGAAAATTTTAACGAAACATAAGATGAAGTTTAAAAGAAATATCATAGCAAAAACAGTATCCGTGTTATTGCTGGCGGCGGCGTTTTCCGGTTCCGCCTCCGCGCAGGACGTCTCGGGCATGAGCACAACCGAGCTCAGGGACGAGGCTACAAGTCTTGCAAACGCTCGCAGATACCTTGAGGCGCGCCCATACATAGCCGAACTTATCAAACGCATAGAGCCATCCGAAGACAAGTCGTTGAGGGCGCTGTTGCAGCAGTTTTACTTTTTTGAGGCCTACGGGTATTTGCAGGAATACGACGCCGGCGGCTCTTCCGACCAGAAGCTCGTAGCCAAGGCCATCGACGGCTTCGACAAAGTAATAAAAAATTATCCCGACGGCGAGTTCGCCGTCGACGCGATCAAGACGAAGGCCAACTGCTACGAGGCTGTTCAGGACTTTGAAAACGCCGTCGAGACGCGCGCGATGCTCCTAAAGCTTCCCTACGCCATGAAGCTTACCAACAAGGAGCGCTATGAAGTTCTCAAGCGCATATGCCAAGTTCTCTATAATAATAGAAAGTGGAAAATAGGCCAGCCGTGGTTTAAGAGGATTCTCGAGCAGGGCACTACGCGCGAGGACAAGGTATTCGGCGCATCGGCTCTCATTCAGAGCGCCATTGCCGAGAAAAATTTTGACGAGGCCAAGAAGTACATACCGTACATGGTTTACAATACCATTGCCAGAAACGACCCGGCTCTCAATATAGCATTTATCACAGCCGGCGACGAGCTTTCCCGTCGCGAGAAATTCGGGGACGCTTCCGTGTTCTTCAATATGTTCTTCAGCCGCGACGTCATGGCCAAGAACCTTGAGGCCTTCAAGGCCGCGGAGCAGAAGAAGCTAAACGCCGTCAAGGCGCTGAATGCGGCGAGCCCGCTTATAACGGAGTATTCGAACCAGGTAAAGACGCTTGATTCCATGATAAAAATGGCAAAGAGCGTCCCCGACATAGCTTCCGACATGATGGCGCGCGCGGCGAACAACTATCTGCGCACCGAGCGCAATTACGAAAGCTTCTGGGCGTACTGGCAGCTGACAAAGACTTTCCCCGACCACAAGAACATAGAGGACTTCTATTTTGCCACGATAGTCTGCGCGCTGCGCGTGAACAAGCTCGACACCATGTACCAGCTGAGCAAAGAGTACCTTGAAAAGTTCGAGGAGGGGCAGTATGTAAAGGACGTCGAACTTGGCATAATACAGTATTATCTTGGCAAGAAGGACTACGAGGCCTTCTTTGCCAACGCCATGAAGTTTATCGACGAAAACGGCGACACCACGAGGCAGTCGAAAGACGTGATTTTCCTCATGGGCAAGACCTGGCTGGATTTGAAAAAGCCGGACATGATGATAAAAACTTTTACGCAATACATCAAGAAATACCCCGATTCGTCCATATCCGAGTCTTGCATGTATTGGGCCGGAATGGGATACATGGCAAAGTCGGAATTTGAGCCGGCGATGAAGATGTTCCGAGGCATGATAGACAGTTTTCCGATTGGCATCTATGTCGAAGACGGCACGTACCGCTGCGGCGTATCGGCTTTCGGCGCCGGGCACTATACCGCGGCGCGCGACACGCTCGAGGAATTTCTGCAGAAGTTCCCCTCCAGCGCTTTGCGCGGCGAGGTCGAGTTCTTCCTCGGCGACATTTATGCAAATGTAAACGCCGTCGATTTGGCAATGGCCCATTACATGGCCGTTGAAAAGTGCACCAAGAACAAGACTTTTATAACAAATGCGTATATGCAGGGCGCCAAGCTGCTGCACAACGTCGACAAGTACGAGGAAGAGGCCAAGCTCATGGACACTTACATAGCCAAGTATCCCAAGGGCAACCTCACAGAGGCCTCCTACAACAAGGGCAAGGCTCTTGAAATGCTCGGCCGGCCCGCGGATGCGCTCATGGAGTTTGAAAAGGCGATAGAGCGCGGCGGCGGCAACTGCAAGGACGATGCGGTTGACAGAATGATTCTCGAGTACGATAAGATGTACAAAGAAAATTACGCCAAGATGCAGGCCACCGTGGAATTCATCAAGAAGCTCCTTTCCGATAAAAAGCTTCTGGCTGAGATGATATCGGTTCCCGCCCAGAGATACCGCTATTTCCAGGCGCATCCCAAGATTGACAGGCGCCTCTACGAAAGCTTCAAGCGCGACAGGGCCTACGGGGCTGCCCTGTTAAAGAATACGAAGGTTCTCGAGGATTTGCTTGCCAAGTACGAGGGCCAGATTGCAAAATATCCCAAGGGCACCGAGGACGTATTCAAGGGCATATACGAGCGCGCCAAGGCCGCCAAGAATGTCACGCTTGAATACCGAATCATGATGGGGCTCGACAATATCGGCAAGCCCGTTCCCCACAGCAAGATGTTCACCGAGGACGACTTTAAAAAGGCCTCTGTCCGCACGCTTGTCTGGATAGGCAAGGAGAACGAAAAATACAGCGCCGATGCCGCGCGAAAGGCGTACGCCGAGGCGCGGGCGCGCGACGAGTACGAGTATGAGATAGACGCGCTCTTTGCCCATGCCGACTTGGAGGTGCGCCAAAAGAGGTGGGGCGATGTCCTCAAGCTTTACACGGCCATAGAAAACGAGTTTCCGGCCGATCCGCGCGCAGCCGAGGCTGTAATAAGCAAGGGGGACGCCTACTCCAACCTCGGCCAGAAAGCCAAGGCCTTCAAGGAGTACGAGACGGTATTGCGCTCGCCGGCCTGGCGCGGCGAAGCCCATGCGCAGGCTCTTTTCAAGCTCGGGGAATTGTCGCGATCCAACAACAAAGTCGACGCGGCTTTGATGTACTACGACCGCTGCTATCTGGGGTTTGCAAACTGCTATAAGTGGACAGGCAAGGCCGTTTTGGAGGCGGCGAAGCTGCTGTCTATGAACGGAAAGGGCGCCGAGGCGAAGTCGATATGTACCGAGTTTATCAACAATGTTGCCAATAAGGCCTCTCCCGAATACAACGAAATAAAACTCCTTAACGAAACTTTGTAAAAAACGGCGCATATGCATATGAAACATTCGAAATTAACGTTCATTTTTGCGGTCGCGGCTTTGTTTGCCGCGCCGGTTGCCGCAGTTTACGCCCAGGAGGCCAAGCAGGCGGCTTCAAAACCCGCCGGGGAGGACAGGTCGTATTTGGGCGATTACGCCGATAAAAAGGCGCAGCTGGCGTATTTTGTAAACGGCAAGGAAAACCCCGTAGTTTACAAAGAGACCGCCGGCAAAACAATAGTATTTACAGACGCCACCGGGGCCGAATTAAAGGTAGAGCCCGGTTCTGACACGTTCAAATTCGTCCTCAAGGCCGACAAAGACGCGCTCAACAAGGCGGGCGCGGCGTATAACAAGGGCGATTGGGAGTCGGCGGTGCTGTATATGCGCCCGATAGTCTACCCGATTATACCGGTTGCTGGGCTTAGCCAGAGCGCGTTCGCCTCTGAGGAGTACGTGCAGATTTTTGTGGATTCGCTGTTGAACGTCGGCAGGCTCAACGAGGCTTACGCCTTTGCAAAGGCGCTGCCCATCGACCAGGCCGACTCTTCCATAATAAACGCCGCCGTTAGCGTGGCTGATGCGTTGGTAAAAAAAGGTCAATATCAGAAGGCCCTCGATATAGTAGGCAATCTTGAAATAAAGAACGCCTCTCAATACGATGCTTCGCCTGCTGTTATAGACTTGCTTTCGGCTCTCAGGGGAGCCGGAATGGTGAAGCAGATATTGCCCATCTACGCCCGTTTGGGGGCTTCGGATAATCCGTCGGCGCCGCAGTTTAAGCTCTGGGGCATATTCTGCGATGCGCTTTTGGGCAATAGAATGACTGCCGAGGTTTCCATTGGAGCCGTCAAGGTGAATAAAAATTCCGACGCATATCCGCTGCTTAAGATGGTTCAAGGCTACCTGAAAGAAACCGATCCCAAAAAGCCGGACATCGGCGCGGCGCTCGATGCGTATGCCGAAGGCATTGTCTTTGGAAAGGTCTCTTGCGATTGCATGCCTGAGCTTCTCTACAGGACGGGCATGGCGTACAAGGCAATGAAGAGTTTTGTAGCCTCCAACGAGATATTTAGCCAGATAGCTTCGATGTATCCGGAAAGCCAGTATGCAAAGCTCGGCGCGAAGCAAATGGTGAAGATAGAGAAGAAAAAAGTCGCCGAGGAAGTCTCGCATGAGGACGAAGACGACTACGACGATGAAGAGGACGAGTAATTTTTAAGAATATTGCATTGCTATGAAATTCCATCATTTTAATCCGAAGAAAGAGAAAAAAGGGCTTATATACAAAGTCTTTGTAGTGGTGGCGGCCATACAGGTTACGCTGCTTGTTTCGCTGGGCGGATACGTCGTTACCAAGACTGTGCTTGAGGACGAAAGCGAATTTAAGGCTCCGCCGGTGACGGAAAAGCTCGACATTACCCCAAAGCAGCAGAAAGTGCAAGTGGAGCGCCAGCAGAAGAAATCTTCAAAGCTGACGAAGCGCATAAGCATATCCAACCCCAACAATATCAATACGCCGGAGGTGAAGATTAACCTTCCCGCGACCATCATGTCGGGCGGCGGCATTTCGACCATCTCCGACAAGCAGATTAGCGCCAACATGAAAATACCAATTTCCACGGTCGGGCTTTTCGGCGTTTCGACCAAGGCGGAAAAGGTTCTCATATGCATTGACGCAAGCCCGTATTTGATGACTGACGAGCGCGGCGGTCTTGACACTTACAAGGTTATCAGAGAGGATATTAAAAAGGTCGTCAACCAGCTTCCTTCGACGTCGCTGTTTAACCTCATGTGCTTTGATATTACCAGCGGCACCCAGATGAGCTTTTTCCAGCCTAATCTGGTGGCGGCTACCCCCCTTAACAAGAAGCTTGCCGGCGTATGGATAGACCCTATCAACTCGAGCCTCAAGCTCATCGGCGTCCGCGGCAAGCAGTATAATCTAAAGTACAAGTTTCTGCCCCAGCCGGCCGGCCGCGAGGGCGCAAACAACATTTATCGAGTTTATCAGGCCGCGCTTGAGCAGGGTGCCGACGCAATATGGTTTTTGACGACTTCATGGATAAATCCTGACAGAGTGCAGCAGCCCATTACCGACGCCCAGATTATCTCCCTGCAGAAGCGCAACGAGAAATACCAGAACGATGTAGAAAAGGCGCGCAAGGCCGCCAAATGGACTCTCGAAGACCAGGCGTTATATCTTTTTAAGACTCGGAAGCTCTACGCCGAGGGCATAAAGAAAGGCCGCGACTGGGTTCGCAATACAAACAAGGAAAGAGCCGCGAAAGGCATTCCATTGTACGTCGGCACTCCGCAGGACGCCGCGCACGAGCAGAAACTTATCCCCAAGTATGAGGGTGAAAAACCGCCGGCTATTAAAGTTAAGGCTCCGGTGGTGCGCTACAAGTCTTACGGGGCCAAGGGCATCTTTAATTTCTACCACAAAAATTTGTTGAAAGAGATATATTATGACCGCAACCTAAAGCCTCCGGTCGTCAATATGATTGTCTTTAAGGGAAAAGATGAAAAAATAAACCAGGACGAAATGAAGGGTATCCGCGCTTTCTGTTCCGCAAACAACGGCGGAAGAACGAGACTCTTGAGAGGCTTAAAGGCCGTTCGCGATTGATTTTAGGCGCCGCAAAAGCGGCGCTTTTTTTGTGCCGGGGGAGGGTCGCCGTTCGGGGAGGGGAAAAGCGATATTATACGGCGCCTTTAGAAATGCAGATTCGCTTTTGGGCTTGTTTATTGCTTGCCTGCAATGCATGGTGGCGTGCAAGGAGAAATCGGTGCTTTTGGCCTTGCTGCTTCTTTATTCACATTTCTCTATTTCTTTTTATAACACTTTTTTAACATACGTTTTACACGTAAAAAATAAATTTTTCTCTCTCTCCCCCCCCCATGTACATACATGTGTGCCGCGCCGCCGCCATTTTTTCATAATGGGATTATGTTTATGCGTGTCTTGCTCTAATAAATTGATGTATGGAGGCTACGGGAGTCTTGTAGGTTTAGTTAAAATTTTAGCCAGCCCGACTTTTGTTTGGCTAAGTTTTTTCAAGAAAACGCCGCTGTGGCGGTTTTGTAAAGAAGGCGCGGCCCTTGGCCTGCGGCGTGGCAGGTTTGGAGACAACGTCATTAGGCGCGCGTTAATTGCAAATCGCCCCAATTATCGCCGCAAAAATTGCCGACGACCTCAAGCAGTTTGGGCAAAATAGCTTGTATGTTGCCTTTATTTCGTTTGCGTGAGCTTGGAAGTTTCCATCTGTATTAACGCGACGTGGATGGAACAATGCTCGTTGTTAAAGAGGAGAGGGCAATGCGGATGGATCAATATTCTTTGTTGAAGCGCGGCGCGCCATTCTTAGGCCTTCAATGGTTCTAGGCCCATCAGGTTTTGCGCCTTGCGTTTTGGTTTCGGGCGCAAAAAAAAACGGCAAGGCGCATATATGTACGCTTGCCGTTTTTTTGTTAAATGTTTTTACGGGTTGTAGTAATCGTCGTGCTGCGGGACGATGCTTGGCAGGCATACTATAAATATGGCCGAAAGCAGGCTCATCGCGCCGCAGAAAAGGAATATTGTTTGGTACTGGCTGATGGTAAGTGTAATGTCAATAAAGCCCAAATCTACTTTCCAGTCCCATGTAACCGCGAGCATTCCGCATAGCAGGACAGACGAGGCAACGCGGCCTAGCCCCATGCCTATCATCTGGTATGTTTGGACAAAGGCGCTTCCCATCGCGAAGCTTTTGGGATTTGCCAGCGCCAAAATTTCCTGCGACATCATGCACCAGAAGCATGCATACGCGAAACTTCCCACGAAGTACAGCAGGGTCACCGCTATATGGTTTGCGCCAAAGAAGAAAATTCCGACCGGCACGACAAAGTAAAGCGCGTGGACGGACAGCTGAAGGGCTCTCATTCCGATGAGCCTTAAAATAGTGCTGTACAAAAGATAGCCCAATACCATGCCGGCAATGCCGAAAGCCGAAACTTCCTGCACGAAGCCGTCGCCCAAATTCAGGCCGCTTTTTAAGTATTTTAGAGCCAACGGCAGCACCGGCGAAAACGCAAACAGCAGAATGCATATATACACCGAAAAGCCCACAAGCGACGAATTTTTTATTGTCGCAATGAGCGACTCTTTTATATTCGTCGATTCCGATTTTATTTCAGGCAACGGGATTCTTACCAGGCAGAAGTGCCTGCCCATTACCATGACGCCTATTATGCCGATTACTAGCTGAAGAAACCATACTGGCGGTTTCTCTCCCATGAAGTGGCCGATAAGCCAAAACACTGAACCAGTCAGAATAAAGTAGCTGAACCTGAGAAAACCGAAAAAGCCGGCGCGCTCTTTAGGCAGGAGTATGCTGTTGAGAATCGGATACCAAGCTGGCGGCCAGATTGCCTTGGAAATACAGTAGAACAGGCAGCCGGCAAACGCTATGTATTGGTCTAGCGTCTCGCCAAAAAACGGGCTTACGGCCACAAACAAGAGCGAAATCGTGCCTAAATAACACGAGTATTCTATAACCTTTTTCGGCCCGAACTTGTTTACTATTCCCGCCGACGGGATAAAAAGAAACATGGACGTCAATCCCGTTAAGCTCGTCGTCAGCATCACCATCGAGCTCGAACTGCCAAGCATGGTAAAGTATAGAATGAGTATGGCGCTGCTGTCTATCATCACGTCGGAGAAATTGCCGAACCATGTTGAGGCGTACGCCAAGATTCGGTACTTCTTTCTCTGCGCGCTGCTAAGTGTGCTTGCGAAGTTAGTTAAATCGTCCATTTCTTCCTTTCGTCGGTGTAATATGCGTATGCGCTACGATGTGAAATTTGCCAAATCAAAATAAAGGACGCCGCACAATAATGCCGCGCGGCGTCCTGCAATTTATGCTATTTCTTGTCTTCGAAGGGAATAAACCATTCAGGACGTTTCCTGAAAGGCGTTTCAAACTTCTTGGACAAAACGCCCTTCTTCTCGAGGTGAATGTAGCAGGCCGTGTCGCAGGCTTTGCCGCATATGCTCGAGCAATACGCGTGGCGTATGGGCGGATAGAAGTTCACCTGGTCGATGATCTCTCTGGCGCGCTCGGGCGTCAGAGAGACCTTGCCGTGAATGATATCCATGCGGTCGGGCTCGTTCTCGAAGGCGTAGTCGGGCATGAAGGGGTTCTTCGTGCCGTTTGCGCCGACGTAGTAGGCGGCGCACTGCCAGCGGTTGAGCGTGCCGTCTTCGGCGATGGCGTGTCCGGGGCAGGCTTTGACGCACTCCCCGCACTTGTCGCACAAGTGGGGCTTCACCACGGGATCGGGCTCTATTTCCGCATCTGTTATTACAAAGGCATAGCGCTGGAACGGGCCGTATTCGTCGGTGAGAATCGTCCCGTGCAGGCCGCGCTCGCCAAGCCCGGCGTCGACTGCGCACTCTTCAAAGTCGAGCGTGTGCTCGGCCTTCTTCCCGCGGTAGATCTTTTTGTAGCTGACCTCGGGGTTCGTGCTGTCGTCCTCCGACATTACAAGCTGGTTCCTGCGCTGGGGAAGAGCCTCAAAGCCGGCGTCTTCAAGCACGTTGCAGACCCTCATAAGCGCCATGGGCAGAATCGTCTCCTCGAGCGTTTCCAGGCCGACCGTCGTGAAGTGGTGGTACGACGTGCCCTCCTCGACACCCCTGCGGCTGCCTCTGAGCGAACGCGCGGCTATGCAGATAACCGTCTTGGCATTCGGCGACAAAAACTTCACGTTCTTGTCGCGAAAGCGGTCGGCATTGCCAAATACGGCTATGTCCGCACCGGCACTCTTGATTTCTTCGATTATCTTTTCCTTCAAAGTACTCATAAAACGTTCTTTTCCTTTAGGTGTTTATAGCAGACTGTATCGCACTTCTTGCCGCACAGACACGGCGAGTATCCGGTCGGATGGCAGGGCAGAAAGTCTATCTTCTTGTATATCTGGCGAGCCGATTCTCTGTCGAAAACCTTGTCGCCGTTGATGATTGCCTCCCTCTCGGGATCGCCCTTGAGGAAGTCGTCGGTCATGAACGGATTAGACTTGTGAGCGCCGCGGTAATACACGGCGCACTGCCATGTGTTTATAGTGCCGTCCTCGGCTATGGCGTGCCCGGGGCAGGCCTTGACGCACTCGTCGCAACCGTCGCAGAGATTGCCCTTGAAGGGCTCGTCGCATTCGAGCGGAGCGTCGGTGACGATGAATACGAAACGGACGTACGGGCCAAACTTGGGCATAATTACATGGCCGTTCTTTCCAGCCGCGCCCAAACCGCAAATTTGCGCGGCCTGGTTGAAGTCCATTATGATTTCCGGCGCGGGCTTGCCGGGCTCAACCGGCTGCACGTGTATGAGCTCGTAGGTGTCGCCAAGTTCCGGGTTCGTCGTCTTGTCGCCCTTGATTCTCAAGTTGGAGACGTTTCTTTGCAGACAGGCGTCGTACCCCTCGTCTTCAATGAGCGAGCTCATCCTCAACAGGAATACTTCCGACATTTCCTCGTCTATGAATTTCGTGCCCAGCTGCGTGTAGTTGAAGAACTGCTTGCCTTCGTCCATAACGCGGTAGAGCGCCTTGGGGACGCGGAATGCAAAGCCGATTACACACTTGGCCCACGGAAGTATCGATTTGGGATCCCTCTGCGGATTTGTGCCTTCAAAATATTTTATATCTCCGATACCGCAGGCTACGGCACCGAACTCAATAGCTTTTTGCTTTATGATTTGTGCGTTTATCATGGTGCCTCCTATCTATCCATTGCCCAGGGTTTTGCTCTGTGGCGCAGCGGATGTTCAAACTTGCCGTAGAGCGTGCCGCCCTTCTTTTCCAGCATGCTTTCGCAGCCGCGCAGGCAGCCGCCGCATTTTGCCATGTTGTAGCCCACCCACGACGGGAAATACTTTTCCAGATTTCCATAGGCCTTTAAGCATTCCTCGACATTGGCGGCTTTCTTGCCCTTGAGCAAATCGAGGTCGCCGTTGGGGTCGTTGTCCCAGACTTCCTTCGGGACAAACGGGTTGTACTTCGGGCCGCCGTGCGTATAGAAGGCGTAGCACTTCCATTCGTCGAGCTTGCCCCATTCGCAAACTTTGCCGCCTACTGTAACCTTTATGCTTTCCGTCTGGCTTATGCAGTGTCCCGGACATTCCCTCACGCACGCATAGCAACGGCGGCACAGGGGCTTCCCCGAGTACAGCGGATCCGGCTCAAGCTCGGCGTCGGTGAATATGAACGCCAGGCGCTGCCTCGAGCCAAACTGGGGGCTTAGGAACATCTTCGACCACCCTATTTCGCCGAGACCGCACGCCACGCCGACAAGGCGGAAGTGTATGAGCAAGTCTGGCGGAACCTGCCCCGGACGCGCCGGACGCGCCATCGCGGAACGGTTGTAGTCGTGCTTCCACAGCGGAGCGCCGCTGTTTATGAGCTCTGTTATCTCAGCGTGCTCTTCCGGCGATACCGTCTTGCCGGGCTTGCCGTCCATGTCGGATACGCAGCCGCGCGCGCCGGTATTGCGGTAGGCAAACGCCTCGTAGCCGTGGTCCTCTATGAGCTTGCCCACTTTATAAAGCACGGCCGGCGCCGATATTTCGTTTATGCCGCCGTACGCCATGGAGGGATACTGGTAAAACTGCGTACCCTCCTCAATGCCCCTCTGCAATCCTCTCGGAATGCGGAAGAGCATACCTATTACTGATTTGGCTTCAGGAAACAGCTCCCTGGGATCGAGTTCCTTCGGCGCGGTCTCAAATCGATTCATATCGCTTATGCCGCACGCGTCGGCGCCCGCTGCAAGAGCTGCCTTCTTTACCATTTGGCTTGTTAACATTTATCTGTCCTCCTATATACAAGTTGGGTTGTTTCTTTCTCCGCCAACACGACCGATAAGTCAGCTTGGTTTTTGAAATTTTTATTTTCGACCCTCCCGCGTTTTGTCCACTGTTTTGCGGGGGAAATGAGCGTCAGGTCTGCTCGAGATTCACCGTCGCTTTCTCCTGGACGTCCTCGCAGAACGAGCATCTGCGGCAATCTTTATCGCATGAGAGCCTGTGCCTGGCGTACTCTGGGCTTATCTTGCCGTTCTCTATCACCGACGGGTACAGATGCCCGGCAAAACTCGGCTCGGTAAGATCGAGTATGTTCGCGCTGTAATGCCCCCGGCAGTACGCCCTGAGTACATCGCCGGGCGACCGGTTCGTGCGCGTCGCAAGCTTCATGCCCTCGCACAGACCTTCGTACAGGTCCACATCCTCGGGCCGTATAAAATTCGAGTGGCGCAACATCGACTTCTTGTTCTGCTGCTTCGAGAAAAATCCGTGGCATATACCGCGAAAATCGTAGGCGTTGTCCATTTCGGCTATCTCGTGCTGGTGCGCCACAAGGTTGTCGTGGAAATTGTGCGCCGAGCAGAAATTCATACAGCCGCTGTTTGCAAGCAGATAGAGTTTTTTGCCGTTCTCTTCGCACCACTTTTTCGCGGCCTTGAGCTTTGAAAGATAATAGTTGTACTCGCGCCTGAGATAATAGCTGTCAAACCATTCGGCTATGTACTCAAAGCCGTCTATGGCGCCTATCTCCATGTTTATCGAGGCGCGAACCTCTATCGAGGGAAAATTAACCTTCAAAAATTTGGCTATCAGCGGCGAAGTCGTCGTCACAGAGCCGAGCTTGTAGCGCCCGACGAGCTCTTCTACAGTGTCGCCAATGCTGTTGAAAAACGCCCTCGATTGCGCATGGCGCCCGTAGCAGTTGCCGTTTAGCAGCAAATTCGCCCCGAGGCCTTCGGCGACGTACTCGTCGAGATCCTCCTCCATTTTGCGTTGCTCAAATTTATCAACTACCACTCCGCGCCCGCTCGTAAAGCCGCCCCAGGGGAAGTATATTTCTGTAATTTTCCCCCGGTTCTCGATAACGGCCTCTTTCAAGTCGTCGTTTGCTTGGTATCCTACGGTGAATTTCATCTATGCCCAGACATGCGCTTTTGTGGATTAGAACACATGCTTTTTTGCATGTCAACAATTGTGTTGGATTTTCTGGCCTCAAATTTCTCAAGCTATCTCAAGCCTGATTTCCTTGACTATAACCGACTCAGAACCGTTGGTTTGCAAAAAATCGAAACGTATTGACTTGTACAGGTCTCCCGGAATTTTGTAGTCGACTATTTTTGCGGCGTTGTCCGTTTCGCGCACGAGCGTTTTTTTCGATCCGTCGGCAAGTTCGGCCGTCGCATTAAACGACTTGACGATGTCGGGCTGCCTGCCGCGGGGAATGTTTCTGAGCAAGTTGCGCTGTCCGGTCTGCGTCAGGACATAGCAGCCGGCGTCGAAGACCACATGTATGTTTTTTATTCTTTGGGGCTGCTTAAATTCAAAGTTCAAATACGGCTTATTCGCCGCCGAGGCGACCCACCTGTTTTTGTTTTCGCCCGGCTTGTCGAGGACGACTCCCGATACCACGTTTTCGGCGGCCGAACCGCCTATGGACTCAGAGGCAGTTATTTCTGCAAATCGGGCAACGTCGTTTTCATCGTTGTTTTTAACGTTGAGTATGGCCAACCCGTCGCGAAGGAGATTCTGCTGGAGCCTATTTACAAGCTTTTGATTTTCGCCGAGCTGTTTCGGCGAAACTCCCGCGCTTAGGCATATTGCAGCCGCCGTGCCAAGAGCCTGGCCCAAAGATGCGCACGTGCCCATGACCCTCGTCGATGTAAACGCCACGTGCGAACACGATATGTTCCTGCCCGCCATCATTAGATTGCCGATGTTTTTAGAGCATATGCACCTGTAGGGAATATTGTAGGGCCCGGGTATTTTTGCCTGCCTGCAGGGTTTCCTGTCGAAGGCGTAAAAGCCCTCCGCGGGGTGGTCGTCCATAGTCCAGCCGCCTACGCTTACGGCGTCGGGAAAGCGCCTCCACAATCCCTCTATATCCTGCTGTTTCAATACGTAGTTACCCTCGAGGCGGTAAGTTTCGCGCCGCCCCGGCAGCATGCCTATCGTATCGAGGGCGACGTTCTCAACACCCTTGTACTGCCCGCTGTTTTTTACGTGGTCCCAAACTCCAAGCGCTATCGACAAAAGCTCAAAGCGAAGCTGCTCGTTGTCTTTTATCGCGTCGTAGACGCCTCCGAGCTCTATCCACCACATTCCGTAAAAAATATCTCCAACCCTGCGGTATTTCAGCATCTCGGGCGTTATTTTTTTTGCCCATGAGGGGGCTTTGAAGGGGACGGGAAAATCGCACATCTTAGAGGTGAACATGAGCGAGGATCCCTGCCTGGTTCCTATCGGGTCGAAGTCGGCAAGCGACTCTCCGTAGAGTTTTGAGCCCTCCCGCCCGCTAAAGTAGTTGGCTCCCGCCGACAGCCCCATGCGGCTGTCTCCGGAGCAATCGGCGTAAATTTTCGCCTTTACTTTGTATACGTTTCTGGTGGAGTCGGAGCGCGCCCATGCGCATGTTATATTGCCGTCTTTTACTTCGGCTTTGTATACGTCGGTATCCAGAAAAAGCCTTATGTTTGGCTGGCAAATGCATTTGTCGTAGAGTAGCAAATCCCAAATCTCCCACGAAAAGGTCGGGTTGCGCAGGGCGTTTTCTATTTCCAATTCTTCGAGAATTCCGCCCTCTCTCCAGCCGACAGCCTTTGAGTTTACGCCCAGGGGATGCATTTTGATTTCAGAACTTGCGTTTCCACCGAGCCTCGAGCGATCCTGCATCAAGACGACTTTCGCGCCGCCCCTGGCTGCCGCTATCGCAGCGCATACCCCGGCAAGGCCGCCCCCGCATATGAAAAGATCGCATTCGAGCTCGGTCTTATCCATTAGCGGATCCTCCTCGTACGAGCCCCCTGCGGCCTTTGAAGCTTTTGCGCCTCCGCGTTTGTATTTTATTTCGGCCGCCCCAATTGTTTGCGGAGCCGATACAAACAGACCGTACCCCGCCATTGCGCCCGAAATAGATGTTAGAAATTTCCTCCTTTGCATGCCGTCCTTCAATAATGTTGACAAGAAATTGTATATTCTCTAGAGAACCCAGTCAACAAAATTAAACGCTAAGATATAAGGTATTACATGTTTACTGGCATAGTTGAGGCGACGGGGAAGGTTGTCTCGTTCGAGGAAAAAAAAGCCGCTTGGTTGTTGAAACTGTCGGTCGGGCAATTTATAGCGGATTCGCTTAAGCAGGGCGATTCTTTGGCTTGCAACGGCTGCTGCCTGACGGTTGTCGGCAAGGACTTAAACACGCTCTCTTTCGAACTTTTGGAGGAGACTATCCGCCTGACCGATTTCGAGGGAATTTCAAATGGGGCCTTGGTCAATTTGGAGCGCCCCCTTGCCGCGGGCGCGCGCCTGGGCGGGCATTTTGTCACGGGGCACATCGACGAGCGCTCGCGCGTGTTGGAATTTAGCCAAAAGGGCAAGAATGTTTATCTGCGCATAGCAGTGGGGAGCGAGTTTAGGAAGTATTGCGTGTACAAAGGCAGCATCGCAATCGACGGCATTTCCCTCACGATAGCAGATGCAATCGACGATTATGTGGGAGTCTGGCTTATTCCCCACACGCTCGAGGTGACAAATCTTTGCGAGTGCGCTGTCGGCAAGTATGTCAACGTAGAATACGACATTCTGGCAAAATACGCTGAAAAAGTCGCCTCGGGAAACCGCGAAAAATCCCCCTACCAGCCCTAATCTATGCCGCGCAGAGCCAGAAGGCACGCCGGGGTTTTCCCGAAAAAGCGCTTCTATGCGCTTCTGATATCGCTGATAGCCTACGTCTTTTATTTGCTGTTTTCGCCCGAAAACTCGGGCGAGCTGGAAAAGTATTTTACGGCTCGGCAATACCCCGCATATACGCCGTCCGACTCGGTGCGGGTGTGCACTTGGAATGTGCGAAACTACAATGTTTCCAACCGAAGAGTCAATAAACTATGGCAATCGTACCCGAAACCCGAAAACGAGCGGCGGGAAGTCTGCCAAGTCTTAAAAAACATCGACGCCGACATAGTGCTAATAGAAGAAATGGGCGATGAGACGTTCCTCGAGGATCTGCGCAGCCGACTCGAAAAGCTCGGCCTAAAGTACGCCTTCGGCATTGTCGCAAAACGCGATGCGCCCTCAAGGCTTGCCATCTTGTCAAAGATTCCCCCGGATAGGGTCTTTGATTTCTCGTACACGAAATTTGCCTTTGACGGCGGAAATGTCGTATCGCCGCGGGGAACTATCGGCGTGAAAGTAAGCGTTGCCGACCTTCAAATGTACGTCTTTGCAGTACATCTAAAAAGCAAGGTGGGCGCGAGAAAGCGCGACGAGCAGTTCGCGCCGTTTCGCCATGCCGAACTCAGGGCCATTTCGGCGAGGATAAAATCCGTGGCAGGCTCCGAGAAAACGCTAATAGCAGGCGATTTCAACGCCGAGCCCACAAAGTCTATCATGCGAAACCTTAAAGGCTATCAGGTAGTGCCGCAGTCCGACTCCTTCGGCCTAAACTATACGCACTACTGGGCAAAAAAGAATATTTTTTACCAATACGATTTCTTTGTCGCGGCCAATTTTAAGACGTTGCCGCGCGCGGTTGTTCTGGCGTGCCCGCCCGAGGCGAGCGACCACCGCCCCGTTTACGTCGACATTCCCACGGGCCTTAAGAGGGCGCAGAAGGCTAATTGATATTCCGCCGCCCGGTTCGGACTCCCCCCTAATAACTGCGCCCCACGAACGTATTTCTTGCTTTTTTTGCTATTTTGTCTTGGGCATGTGGCGAGCCTATCTATTGCAAATATAAATGCAAAAAAAAGCAAAAAGAGGCTTTTATTGGCGCGGGGCGATATGTCGGCGGGAGGATCTCTTTTGTTGAGCGGGGTTTGGCTTGGCGCACAGTGGAAAATCTTGCGGGGGCATAAGCGCCAAATAGCTTTAAAATTTCAAGCCCGCGCAATGCATGGTGGCAAGGAGTTTTCTATTTCCTCTTAGACATGCTATTCCCCCTCCCTCCACGCGCTTTTTTTTCACTTCCGATATGGGCACACTCCTTTCCCTTCCTCCTTTTCCCCTATTTTTAACGCACAAGACACGCAAAAAAGTACGAAAATGCGGCGGGGAGAGTTTCTGGCGGCGGGCGTTGCCTTTTGCAGGGATTGGCCAATTATTTGCCTATGCAAAACTTTGAGAAGATCCTGTCCAAGACCTCCTCGTTGTCGACTTTGCCGACTATTTCGCCGAGGCTCTCGAGGGCGCTCCGCAGGTCGCTTGCGGTAATTTCCGCCGGAGCGCGCATTTTGGAGTTTTCGAGCGCCTGGTTGATAAATTCGGCCGCTTTCGATAGGGCGGACGCGTGGCGCGCCGATACCAAAATATCGTCGGCCGAGGCGGTGATGTGGAATTTCTTTATCAGCTCTATAACCGCGCTCTTTAATTCGTCTATTCCTTCGCGTTTGAGGCACGAAACCTTGCACAGGCAAAACCCCTGGAATTTTTCTTCAATATCCGAAGTTTGTCCGGCTGCGTCGCACTTGTTTAGGACAATTATCGAGTTATTTGGGGAAAGCTTGTAGGCGCCCTCGAGAGCTTCGGCGGAGGGCGCGGCCGCATCGACGACCATCAGGCATATGTCTGCCCCGGAAATCTTTTCCATGGCGCGCCTGATGCCCTCGCTTTCAAGGGCGTCCGCGCCGCGGCGCAGGCCTGCGGTGTCGGTCAGATTGACGGCGTAGTCGCCAAAGGCGGTGCGTTCGCGGATGAAATCGCGCGTGGTGCCCGCTATGTCGCTTACTATCGCGCGCTCGTCGCCTAAAAGTGCGTTTAAAAGCGAGGATTTTCCCGCATTGGGGGCCCCCGCTATGACAATGTCGATTCCGCCGTGCACAAGCGGGGTGATCTTTGCCGTTTCGACCAGGCTTTGTATTTGCCCGAGCGTTTGGTAAAGGCTGTTTTCAAACAGGCCGATGTCCTCCTCGGGAAGCTCCTCCTCGGGAAAATCTATGTAGGCCTCGGCGAGGGCGAGCGCATCGAGCAGGCGCGCCGACATTTCGTTTATGCGCCTGCCGAGCTCTCCCGATAGCTGTTTTTGGGCTGCTTTTAGAGCCTTGTTTGAACGCGCGCCTATGGCGAGGGAAACGGCCTCGGCCTGGCTTAAATCCATCTTGTTGTTCAAGAAGGCCCTTCGCGTAAATTCGCCGTGGTCGGCCAGGACGGCGCCGCGGCGGCAGAGGTCGTCCAAGACGGCTTTTACTATGAATGGATTGCCGTGGGTGGATATTTCAAGAGAATCCTCCCCGGTGTACGAGGCGGGGCCTTTAAAAAAAACAAACGTGCATTCGTCTATGGTGTTGCCGTCCACATCCCGGTAATGCGCAAAGACCGATTTCCTGGGTTCGGGCAGTTTGCCGAATACCTCTTTGGCAAAGCGCCCGCATTCGGGGCCGCTAAGCCTGACTACCGCTATGGCCGATTCGCCCGTGGGTGTCGCAGGGGCGACGATTGTTGTGCTCATCTTTTGCCTTTCAAGTAAATTTTGTACGCTGCCGTTGCGCCGATTGCGGTCAGGCAGAAGGCCAGCCCGCCGGCTATCATCGACTCTATAAGGGCTTCAAACTTTGTGGAGCCGGTCTGCTTTTGAAAGTCTATCTTTTGTTCGCGCTGCCACGGCGTCATATTCCTCGAGGCCCCTTCGTAGTAAACGAGCGCCACCGCGCACGCCACGGCGGCGCCGACTGCAAAGAGAAACAGTTTTAGCCTAATTGGAACCCTTTTCATTCCAGAGTTTTCTCTTTTTCAGCGCGGACAGGAACGCGTCCATGTCGATGGCGTCTCCCGCCGTTATTTTATTGTCGGCAAACCAACCTTGGTTCGTCTCTATGCAATAGCAGATTTTATCGCTCGCCGAGCTTACCGCATTGAGGTCAAACGGGTACATTTTGCGTATCTCGGTTATGCGGCCGTCTTTGTCCAGAAAGGCGATATCCAGCGGAATCTGCGTGTTTTTCATCCAGAACGAGGCCCTTTGCGGAGCGCCCAGGACAAACACCATAGCCGCGTTCTTGCCCAGAGATTCCCTAAACATGAGCCCCCGCGCCTTTTCATACGGCGAAACGGCTATCTGGCATTCGAGGCTTTTCCCCCCGAGGCCAATCTCAAACACCGCGTCAAAGGGCGCCGCCGCCTCTTTGGGCGCGCACGAGATGCACATAGCGCCAAACAGCAGCGCCGCAATCGATTTTATACGTGCAAAAAACATTAGTTTAATGTTGTAAATCGGAACGGATTAGGCAATATAAATTTTGAAAGTTTCGTATGAAAAACCAGATACTTTTATTCGGAAACACAAGAAATAGCGCCGACATTCGTTATTTTTGCGGAATGCCAATTCATGACGACTACTTTTTCTTTACAAAAAAGGGCCGCAAATGCGCGCTTCTGAGTCCGCTTGAAATAGGGCGCGCGCGCCGCACGTCGACCCTCGACGAAATTTTCGACTTTAACGAGGTTTGCGCCGCCATGCCCGGCAAACACCAGAAATCGTATTTTGACGCCGCCGTGTACATCTTGCGCAAGGCTCGCATACGCTCATTTGCCGTTCCGAAAGATTTTCCCGCGGCGATGTTGGAGAATTTTCTCGAGGAGGGCTTCGACATAGAAATATGCCAGTCTCAAATATTCCCGGAGAGGGAAAGAAAAAGCGCCTTTGAGCAGGCTGAAATAGCCAAGGCAAACGACGTGGCCTCCGCCTGCTTTTGCCTGGCCGAGGAAATTTTGCGCTCCAGCGAGATTCGCGGAGACCGCCTGATATACCAGGGGGAGATTCTCACCAGCGAATTTCTCCGCACCGAGATAGAGAAGTTGTCCATATCGCTGGGCGCCGACGCCCTCGATACAATTGCCGCCTCCGGCATTCAGGCCTGCGATCCGCACGAGGCCGGCAGCGGGCCGGTCAAGCCCAATTCGCTAATAGTATTCGATATTTTCCCGCGCCTGCGCTCGTCGGGCTACTTCGGCGACATGACGCGCACGTTTTTGAAGGGGACGCCCAACCAAAAACAGATAAGGCTCGTGGAATCGGTTCTGAGGGCGCAGTCTAGGGCGCTTGATATGATAGCCGAGGGCGTTGACGGGGCTAAGGTCCATTCGGCGGTGGTTGACTCTTTCGAGGCCGACGGCTTTAAGACGAAATTTTCCAGGGGACACTGGGGGGGATTTTTCCACTCGACAGGGCACGGACTGGGCTTGGAGGTTCATGAGGGGCCGTCGCTTGGTACCCGCAGGTGCATTCTCGAAAGCGGCAACGTAGTAACTGTGGAACCCGGCCTGTATTACAGGGAAATAGGCGGCTGCAGAATAGAGGACAATGTCCTCGTCGAGCAGGGCGGGGCGCGCATGCTCTCGAAATATCACTACAACTGGGTTATCGAATAATGCTGTACAGAGCTCTGGCCTTATTTTTAGTCTTTATCTGTTGCCGCGCGGGGGTGCTATGCGCGGAGAATTTGCCCGAATTATTCCGGCAGCGCAGCACCTCGTGCCTAGCCATTACCTTTAAGCACTCGGGCTACGACGGCGAATCTAAAATATTTCTCAGGGGCACTTTTTGGAGTTCCGACGGGCTTGCAATCTTTTGCTATAGCGACATTCCCATGCGCATGCGCTTTGCCGATATCAGAGATTTCCGCGTATTTTTTAAAGGCGGCGACGAGCTCGGCCTAAAGGCCCGCTTTTTGGGCTTTGATGAAATTTCCGGACTGGGCTTCCTAAAATTGGACAACCCCGCAAAGGAGCTCTTCCCCGTGGGCGATCTGCCGCGCAGGGAAAAGCTGAATGTGGCCGACGACGTTTGGGGGGCGGCGCTTGCGGAGGCGTCCAATTGTCATGTCGCCGAATTTTACTCTTCTAAAGTTTCGATTAGCTTCGACGGGGTCAACAGGCGCCATATCTTATGCTCGGGAGTATCGAGAATGGGCGAGCCCGTCTTTGACAAATCAGGAGCCTTTGCCGGCATAACGGCGGATTCGTCGGCGCGGACAGTACTCGTTTCGCAGGGAGGCGATACGGAAAAAATCCCTCTGGAGATGTATGACATCCCAAATATCGTACTTTCTGCAGAGTCTGTGGCGGCGGCTGTGCGGCGGGCGCCGAAGAGTCCCGAGGAGTCGAAATCCTGCTGGATTGGCGTTTACAATGTAGGCATAATGGACAGGGGCGCGGCGCGCCTCATGGGTTTGGGGGATTCCGCGGCTCTGACAATCGGCGATGTTCTCAAAAATTCCCCGGCCGAGCGCGCCGGGCTCAAACAGGGCGACATAGTGCTCGAGGTGGACGGAAAGAATATCCCCAACAGCCCGATGGCGCAGCAGACTTTGGACGCTTTTTCCGCGGCGATAGATTCGAAGAGAATCGGGGAGCCGCTGAGATTGAAAATATTTGACGGGGCCGAGAAAAAAGACGTGGAGGTATTCGTCGGCCCCAGGCCCAAGACTTACAGGCAATGTAAGGCCAAATACTACAAAAACCTCGGCTTTGCCGTGCGCGAGATGCTAATGGACGATTCCGAGCGCTTGGGCGCAATGGACGCTTCGCCGAAGGGATGCGTGGTCGACTATGTCGGGCCGGAGCTGAACAAGCGCGAGGGTGCGGCTTCTTCGACTTTGGCCGACGGAGATCTCATAAGGGAAATAAATTCGCAACACGTGGGCTCTTTTGAGGAAGCCGTAAAGTTGATTGACAATCTGGGTGCCGACGCGCGCCAGCTTGTCATATTGGCCGAAGCCCCGGAAGGAACTAAACTTGTAAAAATAAACGTAAAAAAATGAGAATTTTAATTTTGTGTGCAATTTTGGCGCTGGGGCATTTGGCGGTCGCCTCGGAGGCTTCGCAGGCGCGCGAGGCCTTTAGGGAGTCGGTGAGGATTTGCCAGCTGACGGCAAAGACATCTGCCCTTGGCGCGGAGCAGGCTGCGAACCTGGACCGCCTAATAGGAGCCGCGCGGGCGCATTTGGCCGCGCTCGAAACCGACCTGGAGGCCCTAAAAAAGGCGAACGATGAACGCAGGGAGGCTCTCAAACAAACTAGCCGCGCTCTCGCGCGTGACGCCGACGCTTTGGCGGCGTTTTCGCGCTTTCTCGACGGCTTTTACGCCCGCATCCTCTCGGAAGTACCCTCAGGAACTTTCCCTGCGGGTAAAGAGCCCGCAAAAAATCTCGACGGCAAGCTGCTGCCGGAAAAACTGCGCGCGGTGCTGGCTCTGCTGCAGAGTCTAAAGGACTGCGATTGCCAGGCGCGCGTGCTTGAAAACGGCGAATTCTGCACGGGTGTTTTTGTGCGCGCCCGCGGCCCGGTCAAAGGGGAGGTCTCCGTGCTTGAGGTTTCGGGGAAGGGAGGTTTAAAATGATGCGCATTTTGATGTTAATAGCCGCCGCGCTAGTGTGCTGGATAGTCGCAAAAATATCCCGGGCCGACGCTTCCCAGGCGCTTTTGCCCGCCGCCGAAGCGCAGCTTGAAAGCGCGCGCAAGGAATATGCACAGGCGCTCGACAACGCGGAAAAGCTCAACGCCCAGAAGACGGCCGAGTTCGAGAGCCTCTGCGCGAAAATAAACGAGGTTGAAAAGAAGCTCGACGCCCAGAAACGGGAGGCTCTGCGATTGGAAAACCTCTCGGCCGAGGTATCGCAGGGCAAGGCCGTATGCGCCGAGCTCTCGCTTGAATTTGCCAGGGCTTTCCCGGCCGCCGCCGAACCCGCCGTTTCGGCCTCGGAGATATTCTACGCTTTCAAGAAAAATTTGAACGAGTATTTTGACGGGCTTAAGAACCCCCTTTCGGAGGTTCCTGTTGCGGCGACGGCGGTAAGGGATTCCCAAAAGCTCTACGGGCGTTCGTTTAGGGTCGGAGCCCTTCGCTATTTTGTATCGGAGGACCGCGCCGGCTTTTTGGGCGCAGACAATGCCCTCTACGGCGAGGAATACGCGCCGCAGATAAAGGAGTTTGCAAAAACTAAGTCGGGCAAGATTCCCGCGGATACGAGCTTTGGCGAATTGCTTCTGAGGGAGAGGTCGCAGATGGACATACTAACGCAGATTGAAAAGGGCGGGGTGTGGCTTGTCCCGATTCTAATTCTCGGTGCTCTCTCCCTGGTTGCAGCGATCGTTAAATTCGTTCAGATTGCATTGTTTCCGAGATCTGCGTATCTGAAGGACGGATCTCTTGCAAAGCCTTTCGATAGCCTTGCCTCGGCAATCGACGCCGCAGACGGGTCCCAAGAAAAGGAGGACGCGGCGTTTGTCGAGATATCGAGGGCGTCAGCCAGCCTAAAATATGGAATAAGCCTGCTAAGCATCACGGCGGCGGTGGCTCCGCTATTCGGGCTGCTTGGTACCGTAAGCGGTATCATCAAGACCTTTGCGGATTTATCCGCGGCTGCAGACCAATCCCGCAGGATAAGCGACGGAATCGCCGAGGCGCTGATAACTACCGAGTATGGCTTGATTGTGGCAATACCGGCTCTGATATTGGCGGCTCTGCTTTCGGGAATGGCAGGCAACAGGATCTCGCCTTTGAGGGAGTTTGCGCGGATTAGAATCGGGGGCGGAAAATAATGGAGTCGATAAGCGGGGCCATAGTTTCGATATTTGAGTCTGCGCCGATTTTAATGTCGGCGTTGGCGCTGGCTTCGCTGTGCGCTTTTTACATGGTCTTTTCGTGCGTTTGGACGCTTAAAGTGCTTGCAAGGAGCCCGTCAGCCGAGGCGTTTGCAAGGGCCCGCAGAGATGTGTTTACGCTCAAAGTGCTCGCCGGAGCGTCCCCCATGTTGGGGTTGCTTGGAACGGTCGTGGGCATCGGCGAGTGCGTGGGGGCCTCGGGAAGCGCCCAGGCCGTAGCCGAGGGCATTTCGTGCGCGCTTTTAACCACGCAGACGGGGCTTGTGTTGGCCATACCCGAATGGATTGCAGCCATTGTTATCGCCTCGAAAATCAAAACGCTGGAAATTGAATTTAACGCTTCCGAGACTGCCCGATGAGAAAGTTTGACAAAGATTTTAACGATGAAGGCGCGTCGGCCGAAATAAATATTTCGCCGCTTATAGACGTCATATTCATACTGCTGATATTCTTCATAGTTACTATGTCTTTTTCCAACAAAAACGCCCTCGATTTGGACGTGCCTTCTGCCGATAATTCGGGCGCTTTGCCTGCCGATTCGGCCACGGTCGAGATAGACGGCGGCGGCAAAATATACGTCGGCGGGCAGCCTTGCCCGATTTCGGCGCTATCGTTAAAGATTGCGCGCATGAAGCCGTCAAAAGTGGTGGTCTACGCCGACAAGTCCACGCGCGCGGATCTGCTCGTCTCGGTTTTTGACGAGGTTAAATCTGCGGGCGTTAAATCCGTATTCGTGGCGACTGTGAAAAAATGAGGCCGTTGTCGGAAATTGTTTTTTCATCGAAGTGCGCGCGCGCCGGGCTTGCGGTCGCGGCGGTTGCGGCGCTGTTTATTTTGCAGGCCTATTCGCTTTCCGTATCGCGCCCGGAAGTTGAGCTCTTTCAGTTAAAGAGCCTTGAGCCAAAGCGGCAAAACCAGCCAAAAAGAGAGAGCAAAAAGCCCGCAGAGACCGAGTTGAAGGCAGTATATGGAGCCGCTTCGGAGGCGTTGCCTGTGGATATACCCGCCCATTCGGCCTCCGACTTTTCAATCCCGGAATACTCGCTGAGCTCATCCCAGGGGAAAATTGACGAATTTTCGTTTGCGGCGTTTTCGGCGCCGTCGGGCGAGGATATGGACGTGGAAATTTTCGACATCGACATGCTTGACAAGGTTCCCAAGAGGCTCGACAACGCGCGCGTCGAATATCCGAGGCAAATGCTCAAGAGGGGAGTCGAGGGAGAGGTGGATTTGCTCGTGGTAATAGACACGTCGGGCTCGATAGTCGTGGAAAAGGTAATAAAGGCCACGAACAAATTTTTCAGGGACAGCGCCGTCGAGGCGGCTTCGCGCTTCGTTTACGAACCGCCTACGAAAAACGGCAAGACAGTCAAGGCGCGCTTTGTTTTGCCAATACCGTTTAGAATTGTAAGATGAAATACCTACTTTGCATAATAGCAGCATTGTTTACGTTGCCGCCGTGTTTCGGACAGGGCGTCGTCGGGGAGCTTCTGGAAAAGCCGACGATGAACAAGTATGAGGCTGAGATAATATCGGAGGCGCAGAAGCTTAACGACGATAAAAAAGCCTATGCTTTGTTGTCGGAACATTCGTCAAAGAGCTGGGCGGGTGCGCCGCTTTTGTTTAATTTGGGCAATATTTCCTACAAGGGCGGCCGCTACTCGGAGGCGGAGCAGCATTACAAAAAAGCGCTCGAAAAACAAAAGTTTTTTGCCTGCTATAAGAATTTAGGCTACGCCCTCGCCGCCCAATCTAAACTTCCCGAGGCGCGCCGGGCGTTTTTGAAGGCCCTTGCAATTTCGGGCAATTCCGACGTGCAATGCCTGATGTGGCTGGCGGACAATAGTGCCGGCAATGGCGATTATACGGCGGCGCTTGCCATGTGCGCTCAGGCGCTCATCTACCAGCCCGACAATGCCGATTTGATGTACGCGCAAAGCCTTTTCCTTTCAAAAACTGGCATGTTTTCAAGCGCCATATCCGCGGCGTTTGCGGCGTTTGAAAAGACAGGGCAGAGCAGATTCCTTAAAATATGCGCCATGTGCGCAGTAGAGCTCGGCGACAAGCCCGGAGCGCTCTCGTACATGGAGATGTTCGGGGCCTTAGATACGCTTGAGAGGTCGGATTTGTTTTTAATGGGGGATCTCTACCTCTCTATCGGCGCGCGCGCAAAAGCCGTAGATTTGTATGCGAGGGCTCCGTTTAGCGATACAAAGCTTGCAAATGCGGCATTTGCGTCGCTAAACGCCGGAGATTTTCAAACCGCCCGGATCGCCGCATCGAAAATTGCAGACGAGCCCCTGCGCCTCAGGGTGTCGGGATTGGCGGCCGCCAGAGCCTCGAAGAACTGGGAGGCAAAGGAAAAGTTGGAATCCTACCTTAAAAAGAACAAGACGGATATGCTCGTGACGGCGGAACTGGCCGAGGTGTATTTTAGCCTTAAAGACTACGTTTCAAGCGCGGCCATGTTTGCGCGCCTGCGCGCCGACCCTTCGCGGGAGAAGACGGCCTTGTACGGCCTATTGCGTTCGGCCGTGGCGCGCAAGAGCTATGCGCAGGCTGTGGCGTATGCGGAGGAGATAGCGCAAAAATACCCGTCGCGCGAAATCGAAAAGGTGGGAAAAAAATTGAGAGAGTATGCTGATGAAATGGAAAAGTCCCCACGGTAGGGAGTTGCCTTCGCCGGAGGCGATGCCCCTTGTTATGGGAGTGCTCAATGTCGGGAGCGGCTCGTTTAGCGACGGCGGCCTCTACTCGGGCGACGCCGAGGCGCTCGCCCGCGCTGGGGAAATGGCCGAGCAGGGCGCCGACATAATCGACATCGGCGCTGAATCCACGCGCCCGGGCGCGCAGCCCGTTTCTTTGGATGAAGAGCTTGGAATTCTTATACCCAAGTTGAAGTCTGTGCGCGCCCATTTCCCCGAGATGCCCATATCCGTGGACACATATAAGCCGGAGGTTGCCCAAATAGCGGTGGAAGAGGGCGCCGACATAATAAACGACGTCTACGCATACCGCGATGCAGGCGGCTATCCGATGGCGCGCGTCGCCGCGCATCTGGGGGCGCCGCTTGTGCTCACGCACTCTTGCAGGGGTGAAATTTGTCTCGGGAATTTTATGGATTTTTTCCTAGGCGGTATGGAGAGCCGTCTAAATGAGGCTCTCGGCGAGGGCATGCAAAAGGACAACATAATTCTCGATCCCGGAGTGGGGTTCGGAAAGACCCGGGAACAAAATTTTGAGCTTGTAAAAAATCTTCCGCTCATGGAAGAATTCGGATGCGCGGTATTGCTTGGAGTATCGCGCAAGTCGCTTTTTTATGGTGTTGCCGGGCCTTCCATAGAGGAGCTCGACGCGGCAACCTGCGCCGTATCGGCGTATTGCGCGTACTTTAAATCTGCCCAGATTTTGCGCGTGCACAACGTCGCGGCAAACATCGCGGCAATGAAAACTATTTTGAAACTTTTGTAATATGGACGAAATTTTTATAGAGGGGCTTCAGCTCCAGGGAAAGCACGGCTGTTTTGCGGCCGAGCGCGACGAGTGGAGGGATTTTGAGGTGTCGATGCGTCTTTTTCTCGATACAAGCCGCGCCGCAAAGACCGATTCGCTCGAGGATACCATAGATTATCCCAAGGCTATGGCAATAGCCGAGGGAGTTTTGGAGGGCGAGAGCGTCAGGCTAATTGAGAAACTTGCCGACATTATAGCCGAAAGGCTCTTCGTGCGCTTTGAATTGCTCAGGGAGGCCGAAATAGAGGTCGTTAAAAAGAACGTTGACGTGGGTTATAGGTTTTCGCGCATATCGGTGAAAATACACAGAAGGCGCGAAGACTACATAAAGGGATAGGGGCGCTTATGAGGGGAACGGCGATTCTGGCCCTGGGCTCGAATGTCGGCGACTGCATTGGAAATCTGCGGCGCGCCAAGAGTCTTTTATCAGAGCGATTCCCGATTTTAGGATGCGCAGGCGTGTATAAAACGCCGCCGGCCTTCTATTTGGACCAGCCCGATTTTTACAATTCGGCTTTGGCTGTTTCCGCCGAAGTCGAACCTTTGGATCTGCTTGATATCTGCAAGCAGGTGGAAAAAGAGATGGGGCGTGTGCCCTCTTTTAGAAACGCCCCGCGCCCCATAGACGTTGACATAATCTTTTACGAGGGCGGCGATTGCATTTCCCAGAGACTGGTAATACCGCATGCGGGGTGGTCGGAGCGCGATTTTGTTCTTGCCCCGCTGCTGGATTTGCTAGATGATGGCCTCATATCGGGCGCAAATTTCCCGGAGGCCGAGCGGATACTCCGCACGAAGAGGCGCGCCTATAAGACAATTTGCACGCTTTAGCATGGAAGAGGGAACTCTCTACATAGTAGCCACGCCGATAGGGAATTTGGCCGACATCAGCGCGCGCGCGCTCGAAATTTTGCGCTCGTGCGACCTCGTCGTATGCGAAGACACCCGCTTGACCGGCGCGCTTCTGAAAAAATTCGACATTTCCAAGCCGATGTTTGTAAACGAAGACTCGCGGGAGAGGGCCGTGTGCGGCCAGCTGCTTGAGAAACTTCGCTCGGGGCAAAACATAGCGCTTGTAAGCGATGCGGGTACACCCTGCATTAGCGATCCCGGCTTTAGAATAGTGCGCGCGTGCCGGGCCGAGGGCATAAATGTCATACCCGTTCCCGGCGCGTGCGCTTTTGTGGCGGCTCTTTCGGCGTCGGGTTTGCCAAGCGACTCGTTTTTATTCGCCGGGTTTCTGCCCGCCAAGACTGCGGCCCGAAAGGCCTTCTTTCAAAAATATTACGATTTTGGGCACACCCTTATTTTCTACGAGTCGCCGTACCGCATACAGAAGTTTGCAGACGATGCCCTCGAGATTTTTGGCCCCGACCGCACGGTATGCTTTGCCAAAGAAATTTCAAAAGTGTACGAGCGCTTTTTTATAGGGCGCATGGCCGACGTGCGGGGCGAGCTTGAAAAGGCCTCCACAAAGGGCGAATTCGTGGTGATGATAGCCCCGGAGGGATATAGCCTGTGAAGCTTGCCATAGATATCGGCTCAAACACCATAAAAGGCATTCTCGGAGAGAATGTGGGGGGAAGGGTATCCTCCGCATTCGAGCAGACTCTCGGGTTGCGCATCTGTGCCGACGGCAATTCTCTCGTCCCCCGCGCCGCGGTTATGATTGCGGGGGCAATATCGCATTTTAAGAAGATTGCCTCGGGGATTTCGAAACATTTTGAAACCGAAGTTGTAGCAACGAGCGCCCTGCGCGACTCTCCCCAGAGGGATTCCGTCGTAGCCGAGGTGATGAGGCTTACCGGGGAGAAGATACGCGTTCTAAGCGGGGAAGAGGAGGCTTTCCTGTCTTACAAAGGGGCTGTCAGCGGAATGGACAACCCGCGGCCGTGCACGTATTTCGACTTGGGCGGCGGCAGTCTCGAAGTCGTCTACGGGGACGGCAAAAAGCCCGTTCTTTCATGCAGCATGCCCGTCGGGGCGGTCCGCATGACTAAAAAATTTTTAACCGGCGAATCTTGCGGCGGTGCAAAAAAATTGTCGGAATACCTCGACGGAGTCTTTTGGGAAAATCTATCAAACATGCCCTCCGGCGCAGATTTGATAGGCGCAGGCGGGGCGGTGGCCGCGGCGCGATTTATGAAAGAACGCATTTGCCCTGGAGACAATCCGGCTATAATAAGCGCCACGGACCTTCAAAATATGGCCCGGATTGCGCTCTCTTCAACGCCCGAAGAGCTTGTCGGCAAATACTCAATAGAGCCCTCGCGTTCCGACATAATAGCTGCCGCATTCCTCACCATGCACAGGCTTTGCCTGTTTCTTAAAGCCGGATGCATACGCCAGACCTTTTTCAATCTAAAACACGGAATAATATTGGAGGATAATAAATGATAAAAACTATTACATCATTCTTTGCCGCTTTCGCCTTTGTGCTTGTCGGCTCCGCGGCGACGCAGCCGCAGTCCATAATTTTCGACACCGACATGGGGAACGATTGCGACGACGCCATAGCGCAGGTTATGTTGTTTGACTACGTGAAGCAGGGCAAGGCGAAGCTGTTGTGCATAGCCTCGAATAAGGACAACCCGTGCTCTCCGCAGCTCATAAGCTTGATTTGCCAATATTACGGTTTCGACGACATTCCGATTTTCAGGGTGGAAAACGGATATGAGCACAAGGACGGTCCATTTTTGCGCCGCACTGTGGAGGCCAAGAACCCCGACGGCTCGTTAAAGTTCAAGCTTAAGAATCCCGACGAGAAATACGAGGAAAGCATAAAGGGGCTTCGCAAAGTGTTGGCGGCCCAGCCCGACAATTCGGTCGTGTATATTTCCATAGGATTTTTTACCAACTTGGCGCGCCTTGCGGACTCGCCCGCCGACGATATTTCTCCGCTTACGGGGGCCGAGCTGATTGCAAAGAAGGTCAAATACGTCTCCGCCATGGCCGGAGGTTTTGCGACGTTTGACATTCCGATATGGAACGCGCGCGCCACACATGTGCGCCCCGAATATAACGCAAGGATAGATATTCCCGCGACCAAAAGGATATTGGAGAATCCGCCTTGCCCGATTATATTGAGCCCGTTTGAATTGGGAATGAATATGCGCTTTCCGTACTACTATGTGGAGCACGGCTTCTACGACGCCCCGAACAATCCCGCCGCCTATGCCTGCAAGGTGTTATTGCAGTGGCTGTTTGAGCGCAAAAAGCAAACCGCCGAGCTCGACCGCCACATTTGGGATTTAACGAGTGTTCTATATGTCTTTGAGCCCGAGCTTTTCACCCTTTCGGGCAACGGCGATGTCGAAGTCGCCAGAAACGGAACTACCGTTTTCATGGACAGCAAGAAGGGGAAAGTCCGCTATATGATTGCGCCCGAGCAAAATTGGAAGACTATTTTAAAGCGCTGTGTCGATCTTTCTAAGACAACGCCCCTGAACGTAAAATAGCCTCTCTTTTCTTCTTTGAAGGCCGCGCAATGCGCGGCTTTTTTTTTGACTAAATTTAGAGCCGCGCTATTCCGTTTAAGTGTGGCCTGCGCCGCTTATGGCGGCGGATTGCCGCAGATTTTGTGGAATGGGCAGTCGAAGTTTTTTCACTCTTTCCCTTGTTTAATTGAAAATAAAAAAAACTTTTTTGCGCCTAGCGTGTGGGAAGGGTAGAAGAGAGCCTTTTTTATTCTGCGCGTTGCAATGAAGTTTTGCGTCTTGTTTTTTATGGGGGTGCGCCAAAAATTTCTCTTTGTGTGCAAGCGGCGCGTAAAATGTATTTGGGCTTTTAATGAACGGCTCTTATCGGGGTGAATTCTTAAAATAATCTCCCGCGATGCGAAATTGAATGGATTAAAATTGCCTAAAAATGATTTTCCCTCGTTTTATACCTTTTAATTGCCAAATTTCTTTTTTTTATCTTCCCCTAATTTTCTTTTTTTCTCTCTCTCTTTTTTCCCCCCCCCATACACACACCACGCGCGCGCCGCATACTGCACACAAGAGCACAGCTAAGTATGTATGCGCCTGTTCTAAGCGTAAAAAAAAGCCCCGTAAAAAAATCGGGGCTTTTAATGTGCTTATTTTTTTTCGGCGCCTGATGTTGCGCTTAGGCTACTGCTGAGGTGCGTCGGCCGACGGCCCTGCGTCGTCGCGGATATCGACAATTCTGCATATGCCTATAAGCTTGTCGGATTCGGCGAGATTGATTAGGCGCACGCCCTGCGTGGTTCTTCCGATTACGCGGATGTCCTTTACCGGGGAGCGGACCGCTTGCCCGTCGTGGGTAAACATCATTATTTCGTCGTCTTCGCGCACCGATAGGGCGCCCGCCACGCCGTTTGTCTTCATTGCGATAACGCCCGAACCGCCCCTGTTTTGAACCCTGTATTCGTCGTATGCGGAGCGTTTGCCCTGGCCGTTTTCACCGGCTATCAATAGCGTTGAGTTCGGGTCGACAACGACTATCGCCTTGACGCAGTCGTTGTCTTTTTTCAGCGTCACGCCGCGCACGCCCCTCGTGTCGCGGCTGAGCGCGCGCAAATCGGCCTCGCTAAAGCGTATTGACATGCCTTCGTGCGTGACGAGGACGATGTTTGAGTCGGGTTCGGTCATTACCACGCCGATGAGGTCGTCGCCCTCGTCGAGCGATATGCCCTTTATGCCGCCTTTGCGGCAATTTTTGTACTCGGAAAGCATCGTCTTTTTAACGACGCCGTTCTTCGTGGCCATTACGAGCGCGTACTTGGGATCGTCGAGATTCTTGGCGCAAATCATAGCGGCAATCTTCTCGTCGCCTTTGAGCTCGAGCACGTTCTTGATGGAGCGCCCCTTCGATATGCGGCTGCCTTCCGGAATTTCATACACCTTCTCCACGTAGACTCTGCCGTTGTTCATAAAGAACATGATGTTGTCGTGGGTGGAGGCCGTAAAAATATGTTCTATGAAGTCCTCGTCGTATTGGCCGCTGCCGATTACGCCCTTGCCGCCGCGCTTTTGGGAGCGGTACGAGCTTACGCTTGTGCGCTTGATGAAGCCGTTGTGGGATACGCTTATTATGCAGCCCTCGTTCGCTATGACGTCTTCCATTCTAAATTCGCCCTCGGCGGCAATCAGCTGCGTTTTGCGCGGCGACTGGTACTTCTCTTTCATGGCGCCCAGCTCTTTCTTTATCACGCCCAAAAGCTTCTTCTCGTTTTCGAGAATCGACTTAAACTCCTGAATCTTGCGCATGAGATCGCGGTATTCGGTTTCTATGGCCTCGATTTCAAGCCCGGTGAGCTGGTGCAGGCGAAGGTCGAGAATGGCGTTTGTCTGGCGCTCAGAGAGCGGATATTTTGCCATCAGGGCAACTTTGGCGTCGTCCTTGCTCTTTGAGTCTTTTATTATCTTTATGAAGTCGTCAATGTTGTTGAAGGCTATCTTGTAGCCCTCGAGAATGTGCGCGCGGTCTTCGGCCTTCTTGAGCAGAAAACTAACCCTGCGGTACGTCACCTCCCTGCGGTGCTCTATGTAGCACTCGAGCATTTCGCGTATGTTCATCTGCTTGGGCGTGCGCTTGTCAAGGGCAAGCAATATCACGCCGAACGAGCTCTCAAGCTGCGTGTGCTTGAAAAGCTTGTTCATCACAACGCGCGGCGATTCACCGCGCTTTAGCTCTATTACTATGCGCGTATTTTCGTCGGATTCGTTGCGGACATCGCTTACCTCTGAAAGTATCTTTTCGTGCACGAGCTCCGCTATGTTTTCCACGAGGGAGGCCCTGTTTACGTTGTAGGGTATCTCCGTTATTACAATCTGCTCCTTGCCGTTTTTTAGCTCCTCGACCCGCGCGACGCCGCGCATCTTTACTATGCCGCGCCCGGTCTTCATGTAGCTTTCTATGCCGCTTTTGCCAACTATTACCCCGCCCGTCGGAAAATCGGGCCCCTTGATTACCTGCATGAGCTCGGTTATCGAAGTGTTCGGCGCGTCGATGAGCATGCATATGGCGTCGATGAGCTCGCCTACATTGTGCGGGGGAATGTTAGTGGTCATGCCGACTGCAATGCCCGTAGAGCCGTTCATCAGCAACATCGGCAGCGCCGCGGGAAGCACGACGGGTTCCGTAGTGGTCTCCTTGTAGTTCGGCATGAAGTCAACCGTATCGCAATCGATATCGGCAATCATGTCTTCGGCAAGCTCGGCCAGCTTACATTCGGTGTATCGGTAGGCCGCGGGCGAGTCGCCCTCTATCGAGCCGAAATTGCCCTGCGGTATGACCAGCGGGTAGCGCATCACCCAGTCTTGGGCGAGCCTCGTGAGCGTGTCGTAAACCGAGCTGTCTCCGTGCGGGTGGTAGTTCTTGAGCACTTCGCCGACGACGCCTGCGCACTTGTCGAATGAGCGGTTGTGCAAAAGCCCTTCGCGCAACATCGCGTAAAGCACCCTGCGCTGTACCGGCTTTAGGCCGTCGCGCACGTCGGGAAGCGCGCGGGAGACTATTACAGACATGGAATAGTCTATATAGGCCGTCTGCATTATCTGCGTAATGCCAGAATCTGTTATCTTCTCGTTTTCCGTGTACATCTAAAATGCCTTTCTTATATATCCAAGTACGATACGTTTAGCGCGTTGTCTTCTATGAAGGCCCTGCGTATTGGCACGTCTTCGCCCATAAGCATAGAGAATGTGGCGTCGGCCTCGGCCGCGTCTTCAATGCTTACGCGCAGGAAAGAGCGCTTTTGCGGATCCATAGTCGTTTCAAAAAGCTGCTTGGGGTTCATTTCTCCAAGGCCTTTGTAGCGCTGTATTGTCATTCCCTTCTTGCCCAGTTCGCGTATCTTTCCGACGAGCTCCAGAGGCGAGTATATGTTTACCGTCTCGGCCTTTTCTCCACCCTGGATTTCAGAAAGCGTGTATACAGGCTCGTCCTGCGGGGCAAATTTGCTTATGTCTATGCCCTGTTTGGAAACCTCCGTCATTATCTTTTCAAGCTGCAAGGCCTCGTATATTTCGTATACGTTTATGCGCTGTTGAACCTTGTTCCCGGACTCGTCGATGACTTCGCGCACGGTGTTGCCGTCGAATATGTCTTCGGAGTTGCCCTGCTGTATGAAGAACGCCGAGCGCTCCTCGTCGTTGAAGAAAAACTTGAATTCCTCCTTGTTGCCCGTCTTTATGCGCGCTATGTACTTGGGGAATTTTCCGTCGCGGGCGCTGTCGAGATAATCCGTAAGCGCGCATGCGTAGCGCGTTATCCCGCGGCCGAGAACCTCGACCCTGGAAAATAGCTCGACTATCTTGTCTATCTTCTGCGCCGAGAATTCCATGCCGTCGCTCACCCGCTTTAACACGACGTCGGCCGACCCGAGTTCCAAAAGAATCTTGTTCATCTCCTGGTCGTTCATGACGTAGCGCTCCTTCTTCTTGCGCTTAATTCTGTAAAGCGGCGGCTGGGCTATATACACGTAGCCGTTCTCTATGAGCCCCCTCATCTGGCGGAAGAAGAATGTAAGCAGAAGCGTTCTTATGTGCGCGCCGTCGACATCGGCGTCGGTCATGATTACCACTTTGTGGTACCTGGCCTTCGTTACGTCGAACGCCCCGTCGCCCGAGTTTCCTATCCCGGTTCCGCAGGCGGTGATTATTGTCCTTATCTCGGCGTTGTTTAGTATTTTGTCAAGCCGCGCCTTTTCGACGTTTAGAATTTTGCCCTTTATCGGAAGTATCGCCTGGTATTTTCTGTCGCGCCCCTGTTTTGCGGAGCCGCCGGCGGAGTCTCCCTCGACTATGTAGAGTTCGCACAGCGACGGATCCCTCTCGGAACAGTCCGCCAGCTTCCCGGGCATGCCCCCGGAGGCCATGACCGTCTTGCGCACCGTCTCACGGGCTTTTCTCGCCGCTTCCCTGGCGCGGGCTGCGTTTATGCACTTTTCTATTATGCGCTTTGCCGTGGACGGATCGGTTTCGAATGCGTATTTGAGCTTTTCTCCCACCACCTTTTGCACGATTCCGTCAACTTCGCCGTTGGAGAGCTTCGTTTTCGTCTGGCCCTCGAAGCGGGGCTCGGGAACCTTTACCGATATTACCGCAGTCAGACCCTCTCTGCAGTCTTCGCCCGATATCGCAGGGTCTTTGTCCTTTATTAGGTTGTTTTGCTTGGCGTAGTTGTTTATTACGCGCGTAAGCGCCGTCCTAAAGCCGCTTAAATGCGTGCCTCCTTCAACGTTAAAAATAGAATTCGCGTAGGCGTAGATCTGTTCGGTGTAGGTGTCGTTGTATTGCAGGGCGATGTCAACTATTATCTTTGAAGAGCTGCCCTCAGAAACGGGCGCCTCTCCTGTGATGGATATCACCTGCTGGTTGATTACGTTTTTGTTTCGGTTTAGGAACGTGACGTATTCGGATATGCCGTTTCTGAAGTGGAACTCCTCCGTCTTTGGTATGCGCTCGTCCGTCAGCTGGATCGTTATCCCGGGATTCAAAAACGCAAGCTCGCGGAGCCTGTTTGAAAGAATTTCATACTTGAATTCGCGCGTTTCAAGAAAGATTTCCGGATCGGGTATGAACGTTATTTTTGTCCCCGATCCCTTCGTGTTCCCCACAACTGTCATTGGCATTGTTGTTTTGCCCCTGGAGAATTCCATTTTGTAGATTTTGCCGTTCTTGCGGACTTCCACTTCAAAATACTCCGACACCGCGTTCACGCACTTGGCGCCGACGCCGTGCAGTCCCCCCGATACTTGGTATGCGCCCTTGCCGAATTTTCCGCCGGCGTGCAGGTTAGTCATTACAAGCTCAAGCGCCGGAATTTTGTATTTCGGGTGGATGTCAACGGGAATGCCGCGGCCGTTGTCTTCTATTGAGCAGGCGCCGTTTGCGTGTATGGTCACCTTTATCAGCGTGCAGTAGCCGGCGAGCGCCTCGTCTATGGAGTTGTCCACTATTTCGTAAACGCAGTGGTGAAGGCCTCTTTCGTTTGTGTCCCCAATGTACATGTCGGGACGCTTTCTGACGCCTTCCAAACCCTCCAGCTTTTGGATCTTTGAGGCATCGTACACATCGTTGTTCTTTTTATCGTCTGCCATTTTTCTTTCTTATCATTTTTTAAAAAAAATCGCCCGTTTTATCAGGTTTTTTATCCCTCTACAACACCCTCAAAAACGGCCTTGCAACGCGCACTCGGCCATTTTGGCCAGCGCTTGTAAATACCATATTTTACGCCGCTTTTCTTGGCAACACTTTTATTGAAAAAAAAGCGTTTTTTTTGCGCGTTTGCAGGCTCCGTTCACGCGCGTTTTCAGCGCCCTCATATCCCAAAAAAATTGCATGCAATTTCGGGAAACTTTAGACCCTAAATTTTACACCGCGCTTCTCCCTGAAAGTAAAAAAAAACGCCCGAAAAATCGGGCGCTTTTATTCGCTTTGGAAAATGTTATTTGTCCGTCCATCTGCCTTCAGATTTTATCAATTCCACAAGGCGTTCTATGGCCTCCTCCTGCGGAATGTTTACGGCTACGCATTTCTTGCCCTTGTACAAGTTTATCTTTCCGGGCGCGCCGCCCACGTACCCGTAGTCGGCGTCGGCCATTTCTCCAGGCCCGTTTACTATGCAGCCCATTACGCCTATTGTTATGTTCTTGAGGTGCTTCGTGGCCTCTTCGATTTTGGCGACGGCCTCCTGTATGTTGTAGAGCGTCCTGCCGCAACTGGGGCAGGCTATGTATTCGGCCTTTGAGCGCCTCGCCCGAGCCCCCTGCAAAATAGCCAAGGCGTATTCGGCGTCCTTCTCGGGGTCGCCGGATATTTCCACTGAAACAATATCGCCTATGCCGTCGACCAAAAGCGATCCGAGATATATGGCGGCCTCGTTTAGCTTTTCCATCTCGCCCACGCTTTTGTCAACAAGCTTGTCGGCGCCAAACCTCAGCCAAATAGGATTCTTTGAGCCAAGCTGCCTAAGCTTCGCGGCAAATTCTCTGGCTTGCCCCACGGCATGTCTGCCCCCGGAGGGCGGCGGCGCCACAAATATAAGATTGGTATTGTTGAAAAGGTGTTTGCATTTTGGCAGAAGTTCAATGGTCACCTCCGCGGCGACGACGCCTTCTTTAAGGTCGTCTTCAAGCGCGCACGGGCAGTCGTATTTGGCCAGCTTTAGCTTTCTGCCGTCGGAAAGGACAGCCGCCGAGTTTTCGAGCGACGCGTCGGCTTTCGTCGACTTGCCCGCCGATATCACCGCAGGCACATCGTTGCCGCCGACTTTGAACTTCGAGCAGTCGACCACTATCGATTCCCTCCTGTTGTATGAATAGAAATCTATGCCCTCCTCAGGCTGCGGAAGCGGCTTTTGGCTCCTAATTTTGTCTACGAGCGCGGCCAGATTCTTCGCAACAGGAACTTCGGCGACGGGATCCTCCGTGAGGGACACGCGTATTGTGTCGCCTATGCCGTCGAAAAGCAGCCCTCCTATGCCCATGGCGCTTTTTATGCGCGCGTCTATGCCGAATCCGGCCTCGGTGACGCCGAGGTGCAGGGGATACGAAAAGCCCTCTTCGGACATTCTCTTGGCTGCCAGTCTGTACGTTTCCACCATGACGCGCGTGTTGCTCGATTTAAATGAAAAGACAAAATTGTGGAAATCCAGATCTCTGCAGATGCGCGCAAATTCAAATGCGGCCTCGACCATGCCGTAAGAAGTGTCGCCATAGCGCCGCACGATTCTGTCGGAGAGAGAGCCGTGGTTTGTGCCTATGCGCAGCGCGCGCCCGAGCTCTTTGCACCTGAGCACAAGCGGCGTAAATTTTTCGCGGATTTTTTCAAGCTCCTCCTCGTATTCGGCGTCGGTATAGTCCTTGGCTGATGTCAGGCGTTTGTCGGTAAAATTGCCGGGATTTATTCTTATCTTTTCGACGTGTTCGACGGCCTCCATCGCCGTTTGCGGCAGAAAGTGTATATCGGCTACCAGCGGATTTGAAAATCCGGCGGCGCGGAATTTTTTTGATATGTCTTTTAGCGCCTTTGCCGCTTCGAGATTTTGTGCGGTAAGCCTTATTATTTGGCAGCCGGCCTCGGCCAGGGCTATGCATTGTTTTACGGAGGCTTCAACGTCGCAAGTTTTGGTGTTTGTCATCGACTGCACAACAATGGGCGCCCCGCCGCCTATCTTGACCCCGCCCACGTCAACTTGGCGGTTTGGGGTTCTCACGCAGTTTACTCTCGATTTGCAATAGCTTTCCATGGTCTAAAACTTTATTTTTTCGTAGTATTGGTTGTAAATTTCAGATTGTTTTTCCCTGGCGTTGTCGCCGTCCCAACGGGCGAAGCCTATGTAGACGACATAGCCCATAAGCGCCAGAAACATTAGCGAGAAAGCCGTTTGTATTCCCGCAAACACCGCCGCAGGCAACGGTCTGCCGCGCAGTTTTTCTATTATTGCAAAGACTATGTGCCCGCCGTCTAACACCGGAATGGGCAGCATATTAAGCACGGCCAGGTTTATGTTTAATAGCACCGTAAACGAAAGCACCGCCATTATGCCCGTGTACGAGAGCCTGTATATCAGCCTCCCGATATCGACGGGGCCCGCAAGCGAGCTTATCCCGATATCGCTCTTGGGATTTGCCAGGGACGTTATAGCATTGTAGACTTTCCACAGGGAGTCGGCGAACTGTTCGGAGATGGGAATGTGGCGGATTGTCTCGTCGCCCTTGAGCGCGTATCCGAGCATTACCCTCGTTTGCGGCTTTTGGGCCTCCAAAACCGCGCCTCGGGCGGGCACCTCTTTGAGGTTGAATTGATCGTCGGAAAATTTAAGCTGGCGCACTTTTTTCTTTTGCGCAAAGGCCTTTTCTACGTCGGCAAGCGACGATACTTTCGCATCGTCTATCTGGTAGAGGATATCGGAGGCTCCGACGCCTTTTAGGCCCTTTGCCGAAAGCACCCTTACGCATTTTACGCCGCTCTCGCCGCCCGTTTCCAAGACTGATATCTGGTTGGAATCAAACGAGATTTTCAGAAGGGGCTTTGTCAGATTTACCCGCTGCGGGACTATGTCTATGGCCATCTTTTTGCCGCCGCGCACGATATCGAGCTTTATCGTCTTCCCCGCGTAGGCCTCGGTAGCCGCCGACATGTGCGCCGGCGAGTATATGGGCTTTGAGTTGAATCCCAAAACAATATCGCCCTCCTTCAACCCCGCCTTTTGCGCCGGGGAGTTTTTCATTATTTGGCCCACGAGCATTTTCATCGCCGGCTGCACGCCTATCATTCTTATTTCGTCGCCGGAAGTGGGGTTCGTGACTATTAACTTTGGCTTTACGTCGAAGTCGATATTTTTGCCGCCGCGCTCAACGCGTATCTTTGCAAGCGGTTTGCCGTCGCTTCCGCGGCCAGAGCCTATAGCCACAAGCTCAATTATGTTTTCAAAATTGTCCGCCTTTTTCCCGTCGATTGAAATTATCTTGTCTCCCTCCCTTATGCCTGCAAGCCGCGCCGGAGACTCGTACTTTAGGCCGTTTGCGTCGGTTATATCGGAAAGAGAGCCCACGACCGTCGTCTGCAGAATTTCCTGCGAGGGCACTCCCACCGCGTAGACAACCGCCGCCAGCGCGAACGCCAGAATCAAGTTAAAAAGCGCTCCCGCGGCGGATACGCATATTTTTGCAAGGCACCCCGCCTTGGGCAGACCCGCCGTCGATTCGGCGTCGCCTTCCTCTTCGCCCTCGAGCTTTCCGAGCGATACCAACTGCGGTATTGCGACATATCCGCCAAGCGGCAGCAGCGATATCATATATTTGCAGCCGTCCTTGCCCTTCCATTCAAACAGCGTCGGCCCAAAGCCTATCGAGAATCTGAGCACCTTCAGCCCGAAGGCTTTCGCCGCAAGAAAATGTCCGAACTCGTGCACAAAAATTGAGCCGCCGAATAGCAAAACTATCAGCACAATTCCCCACGTTCCGGAAAAATATTCCATGGCCTAATATCCCATTTTAGCAATTATGGCGTCGGCGTTTTGGCGCGCGAGGCTGTCGTATTGCAAGACTTCTTCAAGCGATTGCGGGTCGACATGCGGGGTCTTTTCAAGCGTCTGCCCGACGACGTCGGCTATGTTTATCCACGGCAGGCCTCCTTTGATGAAGCTAGCCACTGCCTGTTCGTTTGCCGCATTAAAACACGTAGTCGCCGTCCCGCCGGCTCTCAGCGCAGCATAGGCGTGTTTTAGGCACGGAAAGCGCGCCGTGTCCGGAGGGGCAAAATCTATTTGCATGGGTTTGCAAAAGTCGAGCGTCTCGACCGCGGGGAGCCCGCGCTTGCCGTAGAGAAGGCTGTGCGATATCGCAAAAGTCATCGACGGGGGCGAGAAGTGCGCCTTTATCGAGCCGTCTTTAAACTGCACCATCGAATGCACCAGGCTTTGCTTTTGCACAACCACCTGTATCTGTTCCGGGCTGACCCCAAACAACCATTTTGCCTCTATGACCTCAAGGCCCTTGTTTGCCAGCGTCGACGAGTCTATCGTCACTTTGGGGCCCATGTTCCAGTTCGGGTGCTTTAGCGCCTGCGCGGGCTTTATTTGTTTCATCTGCTCTACGCTGTAATCGCGGAACATTCCCCCCGAGGCCGTTATCAGCAGCTTTGCCACGTCGTCGATCCGCTCTCCGACAAGGCACTGGAATATGGCGTTGTGCTCGCTGTCAAGGGGCAGCATGTCGACCCCCTTTTCCTTTGCCGCGCCCATTACAAATTTGCCGGCCATTACAAGCAGCTCTTTATTCGCCAGGGCGATGTCTTTGCCGGCCTCTATGGCCGCAAGCGTAGGCCTCAGGGCCGATGTTCCCACTACCGCAGCAACGACAGTGTCGGCTTCTGGCAATGTGGCAACCGCAGTCAGCCCTTCCGTCCCGCAATAAAGACGGGTGTCGGCGGAAAATAATTTTGAGGCCTTGGCTTGCTCGTAGGCTTCTTCGTCGCGTATGGCGACGTCTTTGACGCCGAATTCCGCCGCTATGCGCGCAAGCTTTTGAAAATTTTTCCTGCCTGCGATGCCGACGACCTTTAGCCTGTCGGGATTGGCCCTGACCACGGAGAGCGTGTTGTCCCCGATTGATCCGGTCGCGCCCAAAATTGAAAGTTTTCTTACAAGTTTCATTACGCGTTTAGATAAATTATAACGAATGCATATTTCATTGCCGCGGCCAGCGGCGCGCACAAAATCAGCGAATCGGCCAAATCGAGTATTCCGCCTATGCCGGGTATCGCCGCGCCCGAGTCCTTTACCCCGACCCTGCGCTTTAAAAGCGATTCAAGCAAGTCGCTTACCACCGCGGCCGCGCCTATGAAAAGCGATGCCGCCGCCGTGGCAAGAGGCGTGAGCGCCTGCGGGAAAATATTGTACATTCCGCATATCCACGAAATTGCAGCGCCTATTGCCGCCGATGACAACACGCCTCCGACTGCGCCCTCCCACGTCTTGTTGGGGCTTATGTTCGGGGCCATTTTATGCCGTCCGAACGCGGCCCCTATGACGTATGCGCCCACGTCGGAGAATTTCGCCGCCGCGATTATCCACACGGCAAGCATTATATCAACATATTCGCCCGATGAAGCGCCCACTACTACATACCATTTTAACATGAACGGAATCGCCACAATAATTGCGGCTGTAGGCAGAACCGTCTTTTTAAAGTATGGCCCGTACGGGTCTCTTAGCGCCATGACCGACACAATTGCCACCGATAACGCCGCGACTATGTCTGCGCCCGACTGCGACAGCGCGCAGGCGTTTAAGAGGTTCGTGTAGCGGTAGAAGTCTACCCCGCTAAGCAAGAAAATAAGAACGGTTGAAACCTGTATGTATTTTAACTTCGGCTCGAACCCCGCTTTCCTCAGCAGCTGGCAAACTTCGTAATTGGCTCCGAGAGCAAGCGCGCAGACAATCAGCGTAAAGCCTGCGCTTGCTCCGTAGACTATGGCCAGCACGGCTATCGCCCATAATGCTATCGTGCTAAAAATTCTCTTTTGCATCATTTGAGTTGTTCCGAGGTTAAACCGTAGCGGCGTTCGCGTTTTGAGTATTCTGCCACGGCTTTTTCGAGCTCTTTTTCGCCGAAGTCCGGCCAGAGCACGTCGGTGAAGTACAACTCCGAATAGGCCCCTTGGAGCATCAAATAATTGCTGAGACGCTGTTCGCCCGAGGTCCTTATTATCAGGTCGGGATCGGGAATTTGCGCCGTGTCGAGCCTCGCGGCGATGTCGCCGTATTCAAGGGGGGCTTTTTTTAGTTTCCCCTCGGCTGCCTCCCTGGCTATTTCGTTTACAACCCTCGCAATTTCATCGCGCGAACCGTAGTTTAGGGCCAGCACCAGCGTCTGGTTTTTGCAGTTTTTAGTGGCCGCTTTTATGTGCGATATTGCCTTTTGGCAGTAGGCGGGCAGGGCGGTTGTATCGCCTATGGTCTCAAACCTTACACCGTTTTTTACAAACAGCTTTTCGTTCGCCTTTATCGACGCCTCGAGAAGCCTCATCAGCGCCGTAACCTCGCTTTTAGGCCTATTCCAGTTCTCCGATGAAAACGCGTAGAGCGTCACGTACTCGACGCCGAGCTTTTTGGCCGCGCTCAAAACGTGGCGTATCTGTTCGGCGCCCTTTTTGTGGCCTTCTATGCGCGTCTTGCCTTTCTTCTTCGCCCAGCGGCCGTTGCCGTCCATAATTATGGCAATATGACGCGGTATATTCATTTTTGCTTTGTGAAGGCTCATAAAAACGGAAAGGGGGTCAGGCTACCTACGGCACATCTGGAAGAACGTTACCGTTGCTTTCTTCCGAACCTGGCGGGGTTGGCGACTTCGCAAATTGCATAGGGCCCGACCTTGTTTTTAATACTCGTTTTTTTCCCCCTTCAATGCAAGCTTTTTTTGCTTGTTTATCGCCCTCCCGAGGCTCCTGGGGCGCCTTGTATTTTTCCCCGAATTTTATCCTTATCGGCAAAATAAAAACTAAAAGAAGCGCCCTCTTGTCGGGGGCGCTTGCAATGTGCTGAAAATCCCGCGCGCCCTCTATTCGGAAAATCTGGCGCGCAGAATGCCGGCGCGGGTGCCGTCTTGGGGAGTTATTACTATTCTAACGGCGTCGGTTGATATAAAATTGCGCGCCGACTTTACGGTGTTGAGCTGGTCTTTCAGCGTGCCGTAGTCCTCGGTCAAATATTTCGGGTAGGCGTACCACGTTTTCGTCTCGGGTTCGCGGTAGAGGGCAGTCCAACTGCGGGGCGCTTTCGCGCCGTTGACACCGTCGGCCCAGTATATGCCGATTTCCCACAGGTTTATTACGCGTTTAAACTCGTATTCGACGACTATCTTCGAAGCGTTTTCCCCGCATATCCACCCCCCGCTTTCAATATCTTTTGATGATAGCGGGGTAGATTTTTTGACCGTAGATTTTATGTCGCCGTCTCCCCTCGGGGCGGAAATTTCCCCGACTATTTCCTCGCTTTTGTAAACGCGGCTTAAATTCACATTTTTTTCTAGTGACTGCCTGCTGTCGGCAAACCATACGTTCATCGGATAATTTCCGCGGTTATTCCACGCATAGTAGGGTATGAGAGAACATTTCGTCGGCAGCCATCTGCCTTTGGCGTCTATGTAATTTGCCTTCTCGAGGCTCGCTCTGGGGATTCCTTTTAGCGGGCCTTTCTTTATTCTCTCTACGTTGGGAGTTTGGGAAAAATCGCACAGGGCTATTGCATTTGGTGGCGCTTCGTTGTCTATGCCCTCGGCGCATAGCACGAGCGGCCCGCGGGTCAGGGCAACGCGCCCCCTGTCGGCCTCCACCTCGTTTACGGCCTTGTTGAAACGCACGGGCATGGGCAGGTTGAGCTCTGCGGTGTCGCCTGAGCGCCACGTCCTTTCTATGCGGGCGAAGCCCTTGCTCATTTTGACATCACTTATCTCTTCCCCGTTTATCTTAAGCGACCATTTCTGCCGGGGCTCTTTGCCTGTGTAATAGTAGAGCTTTCCGGGCACGAATTGTTTTGTGGCCCAGCTCGGAATTCTAAGCATCAAAGCGAATTTTGATTCGCCTTTTTGCGGGTACACCCTTATTTGAACCTTGCCGTCGAGAGGGTAGTCCGACTTTTGTTCGATTCTTACTTTGCCCAATTCAAGCGGTATTTCCGTTTGGCTCGAGGCGTAGAGGCACAGATACGCCTCGTCGGCGCTGTAGGCGTACATCATGCCCGGCACCTGCGGTATTACGCGCGCAAGGTTTGTCGGGCAACACGCGCAGCCGAACCATTTTGAGCGCCCTTTTGTCGAATAACATTCCAGCGGATTGTCGTAGAAAAACCTGTCGCCTGCGAGATTTACCCCGGCCAGTACATTGTTTAGAAGCGCCACCTCGGCGACGTCCATATACTTGGCGTCGAGCTCAAGCAGAAACATTCTAAAATTGAAAAACATGTTTGCTATTGCCGCGCACGTTTCATCGTAGGCTGTCTCGTTTGGCAAAACGTATTTCGGGCCGAAGCCCTCTATTTCGCGGACGGCTCCTATGCCGCCTGTTATGTGCATGCGGGTGTCAACTATGTCGGCCCACAGGCTTTCAAGGGCGGTTTTGAAAGTCGGATCGCCCGCGGCAGAGCCGACGTCGGCCATCGCCGCGTACATGTAGCATGCTCTCACACAGTGCCCGCTAACTTCCCTCAATTCCCTGACGGGCTTGTCCTGCTGGGCGTATTCGGGCCGAAGTAGCCTCGCGTATTTGGGCGGTTGCGAGTTCTTTGGCGGGGCCACGTATGTGAGGGCCCGGATATCCAAAAAACGCTTTGCCATATCGAGGTATAGCCTATCGCCCGTGGCCTTATAGAGCTTTACAAGCGCAAGTTCTATTTCTTGGTGCCCTGGCGCCTGGTTGACCGGCTTGCCGCCGTTGTACTTCTCGTCGCCGCCTATGAAAAAAGCTTTGTTGACATGCCTGGCGTTTTTTTCGGCGATGTCGAGCAAGTTGCGCTTGCCGGTGGCAAGATAGTAGGCCACAGCGGCCTCGTATAGGTGCCCCACGTTGTAGAGCTCGTGCCCGAAGGCTATGTCGCCGTAGCGCGCTTTGTCATATGCTTTGCCCGTTATCGGCGGGTAGAGATACCCGTCGGGCTCCATTGCAGAGGCTATGTCTTTGGATATCGAGTCTATTTTCGCCTCCAGGGCATCGTCGCGCTCTATCTTTAGCAGGTATGCGGCGCCCTCTATGACTTTGTAAAGATCGGACGTGTCGAAAAAAGAACGCCCCGAGCGAATGTTAGTGTCGGCTTTTTGCACGCGCCCTGCTATGCGCAGATTTTCAAGCCCCACGGCCGTTTTTTCAAACGCAAGCGGTATGAGCACATTCTTTTGCGCCTTCATTCTTTCAAGCCAGAATGTATCCTGCAATTTGACCTTGTCGAAGGATACCGGCGTCAGCTCAGCCCCGACTACTAGCGCGCCGGAGACTGCCATAAGCCCCGCAAACATAAATTTTCTTAATTTTTCCCTATCCATAATACGATATTCCTCCTGTTTGGCGAGAGCCGCCCAGTGCGCTTAGAGTGCCAAAATATCCAAGGTCGAGCAAGTTTTTTATATAAAAAAAAGCGCCCCTCATCGGAGCGCTTTCGTCTTTAAAACTTTTTATTACTTCAAGAACTGCCGCGCCTTTGCAAGGGCGTAGTCGCGGTTCATTTTCGCGATGAAGTCAAGCGTGATTCCCTTCGGGCAGACAGCCTGGCACTCGCCATAGTTCGAGCAGTTGCCAAAGCCCAGTTCCTGCATCTTTTCCACCATCGCGATTGTGCGCTTGTCCTTTTCGGGCGCGCCCTGCGGCAGGTAGTTTAGGTGGCAGACCTTGGCGGCCGTAAACAGCATGGCCGATGCGTTCGGGCAGGCCGCCACGCACGCGCCGCAACCGATGCACTGGGCCGCGTCCATGGACTTGTCCGCCACTTCCTTGGGAATCGGAATTTCGTTGGCGTCGCGCGCAGAACCCGTGCGCACAGAAATGTAGCCGCCGGCCTGCTGTATGAGGTCGAGGGCGTCGCGCGAGACGATGAGGTCCTTCTTTACCGGGAACGGACCGGCTCTCCAAGGTTCCACAACTATCGTGTCTCCGTCCTTAAACTTGCGCATATGCAGCTGGCAAACCGTGGTTTCTGCTTCAGGCCCGTGCGGCACGCCGTTTATGGTCATCGAGCACATTCCGCAAATGCCTTCGCGGCAGTCGTGGTCGAAAACTATGGGTTCTTTGTCCTGGGCAACGAGCTGTTCGTTCAGAATATCGAACATTTCAAGGAACGAACTCTCTTCGCTTACATTGTCGACAGTGTACTTTTCGAAGTGCCCCTTGTCGTTGGCGTCTTTTTGTCTCCAAACTTTAAGATGAATTTTCATTTCGATACCTATGTTATATTATTTGTACGAGCGAACGACAGGCTTTACTTCGTCGTGCGTGATGGATTCCTTGTGCAGTATCGGCTCCTTGCCGTCTCCGGCGAATTCCCAAACGGCCGCGTACGAATACTCGGCGTCGTTTCTCTGGGCTTCGCCGTCGGGGGTCTGGTATTCAACCCTAAAGTGCGCGCCGCAGCTCTCTTCGCGGTTGAGCGCGTCGCGAACCATGATTTCGGCGAACTCGAGGAAGTCGGCGACTCTGCCGGCCCTTTCGAGCTCGGTATTTATCGTGTCTTCTTCGCCAACTACCTTGACGTCCTTCCAGAACTCTTCGCGGATTTGCGGTATCAATTCCAGAGCCTTTGTCAGACTCTCCCTCGAGCGCGCCATTCCGCAGTATTCCCACATGACTTTGCCGAGTTTTATGTGGAAGTAGCGCGGGCTCTTCGTACCCTTTACGGCCATGAGCTTGGCAATCTTGGCCTTGACCTGGCTTTCAACTTCCGAGAACTCCGGTGCTTCCGTAGAGACGTTTTGCGCGCCCACCCTCGCCAGATAATCCGGCAGCGTGTAGGGAATTACAAAATATCCGTCGGCGAGACCCTGCATAAGCGCCGATGCGCCCAGGCGGTTGGCTCCGTGGTCGGAGAAGTTTGCCTCTCCCAGAACGAAAAGTCCGGGAATTGTGCTCTGTAGGTTGTAGTCGACCCACAGGCCGCCCATCGTGTAGTGCGAGGCAGGATATATTCTCATCGGCGTCTTGTAGGCGTTTTCGCCGGTGATGCGCTCGTACATCTCAAAGAGGTTGCCGTACTTTTCCTTTACCACATTCAAGCCGTCGCGCTTGATGGCGTCGGCAAAGTCCAGATAGACGCCCCTGCGTTCGCCGTTGACTGCCGGGCCGACGCCGCGACCGTCGTCGCAGGCTTCCTTGGCCGCCCTTGAGGATATGTCGCGCGGGGCGAGGTTGCCGAAGCTCGGGTATTTCCTTTCCAGGTAGTAGTCTCTGTCCGCCTCGGCGATGTCGTTGGGATCCTTCGTGCAGTCTTCCCTCTTCTTGGGAACCCATACGCGGCCGTCGTTGCGCAGCGATTCGCTCATGAGGGTGAGCTTGCTCTGCTGGTCGCCGTGCTGCGGTATGCAGGTGGGGTGTATCTGCGTGAAGCAGGGGTTTGCAAAACCGGCGCCGCGCCTATAGCAGCGGTATGCGGCCGTTACGTTGCAGCCCTGGGCGTTTGTCGAAAGATAGAAGACGTTGCCGTAGCCGCCGGTGCACAGGAGAACCGCGTCGGCTGCATAGCGCTCAATCTTGCCATCGACGAGGTTGCGCACGATTATTCCCTTGGCGTGTTCCTCTCCTGATTTCGGATCCTTAATCTTTACCAAGTCGAGCATCTCGCGGCGCGTGTACATCTTTACCTTGCCCAATGCGATCTGCCTTTCGAGGGCAGCGTACGCGCCCAAGAGAAGCTGCTGGCCGGTCTGGCCCCTTGCGTAGAATGTGCGGCTGACCTGGGCGCCGCCGAAAGAGCGGTTTGCCAAAAGGCCGCCGTATTCGCGGGCGAACGGAACGCCCTGGGCTACGCACTGGTCTATTATGTTTACGCTGACCTCGGCGAGGCGGTAAACGTTGGCTTCCCTGGAGCGGAAGTCGCCGCCTTTTACGGTGTCGTAGAAGAGGCGGTAAATGCTGTCGCCGTCGTTCTGGTAGTTCTTGGCAGCGTTTATGCCGCCCTGGGCCGCTATTGAGTGCGCGCGGCGGGGGCTGTCCTGGTAGCAGAAGCACTGCACATTGTAGCCCTGTTCCGCAAGCGATGCCGCGGCGCTTGCGCCCGCCAATCCGCTGCCGACAACTATTACCTTAAATTTGCGGCGGTTTGATGGGTTTACAAGCTTTGCATGAAATTTGAAATTCGACCACTTTTGGTCTATCGGACCTTCCGGTATTTTTGAATCTAAATTCATATTAAACCTTTATTTTGCTGTGTTGGTTTTCGTTGCGGGCGCGACGGAAATTGTGCATGTGGCAGCCGTCTTCGGGCACGCGTACTTTATGAAAATTGGCCCCTTTTTGTCTTTCTGGGCTTCATACTGCTTGATTACGCACTTGGCCGGGACTATCTGGCAGTCCGTATAGCTCGATATCAGAACAACCGCGGGGTTTACGCAGAAGCCGATCCCTATGATTATGCAGTAGGCCACGGCGACTTTGTTTAGAAAATACCTCCAAGTCTCGTTTCTAAAACCGATGCTCTGGAACATGCTCGTCACGCCATGCGAAAGGTGGAACGATATTGCAATCATCGCCACTATGTAGCCCAGCGACACCCACTCGTTTGAGAACCCCAGAATGAGCATGGCGTACACGTCGTGGATTGCCTTGCCTTCATATTTCCATTCGAGTTGGGAAAATTCGGGGTTTAGGCACAGCACCGTGTAGTGGAGTATATGTATTACCGCAAACAGCAATACGAGAGTTCCCGTATATATCATGGTACGGGCCGCGAGCGTGCACGCCTGCGACTTCTTGACCGAGTACGACTGCGGCCTGGCCTTGGCGTTTTCCACCACCAGCAAATATGCCAAGCAGAAATGGATTACGAAGCAGGCTGCCAGCCCGATTCTAAAGCCCCAGAGTATCTCCCAAGGCAGCGTTTGCAGGAAGTTTGCGTACACATTTATGGCCTTGGGCCCTTCGAGCACTTGCAGGTTTCCCAGCATGTGTATAAGAAGGAAGGACGCCAGCACAAAGCCGGTAACTGCCATCACAAACTTCTTTATCAGCGGTGTCAGAATTAATTTTTTCATACCTATGATTTTTGTTTCGGTTGTCTTTACAAAAAATAACACTCCCCATTTAGGCAGAATAGCGCTTTCTTTTCAACTCTTTTTATTTTTTTTTGCGCTTCTGCGCGCCCTTTCATAGGCGCAAGTTAACTCGTTTGCAGGTCTTTATTTTCTCGATTTGTCTTGCGCTTGCGCCGCACTTGTGTGCGCGGGGTTTTTGCATTTATGAGGCCTTTGTCGGTTAAAACATTTTCCGCTACTTGCCCATTTTTGCTTTTTATTATTTCTTGGTATTGTTTTGCGCTTTGCCGTGTGTTTGTACCCATGTCAACCCGGGGTTAAAGGCTTGTTGGGTTGTTGCAGGTTAAAATGCTTTTTGAACGCTCCCTTGCGCGGATGCCGTTTTCACCGTCGCTAAAGTGAACGCTTTTACTTTTCCCAAAACTCTCTCGGAAGGCGGGCGCAAAAGTTTTGCGCATTTACGGGGAAGTAAAAGGCGTTTTTTGGAAAAATTTTCCCAACGCATATGCGGTATCTATGGGGCGGCATGCGGAATGTGCGTTGTTTTGGCGCTGTTTGTATTGAGAATGTCTGCGAAGTTTTTTGAAGCGTTTTTTGTTGATTAACGCCCCGTTTTTCCTTTAGAAAATTCGGCGATTGATCATGCTTGGCAAATTGGTAGGTTTTTTTGTGGGGCTTTGGGCGCTCAAGGGCATATGGGGAGCCTTGTTGGGGGCTATTTTGGGCCATATTGTCTGGGATTCGCCCAAAAAACGCGCGCGGAAAGAGCTCTACTTTAAGTATGTCTGCAGGGCTCTGGCAAAAATCGCAAGAATTGACGGCAGAGTAACGCGCGAGGAAATCGACGCCGTCGAGGAATTTTTTAGGGCTTTCAATATAGATTCGCAGGCGCGCAGGCGGGCGATAGAAATTTTCAACGCCTCCAAGATGTCCTCAGAAACGCTAGAGGACATTACCGAGTCTTTTGCGGGCGAGTTTACAGACTACTTCGCGCGCAGGGCCTACATGATAATCCTTTGCCGCGTCGCCGCAGCCGACGGGGGCATTTCGCGCATGGAGCTGGCCGTGCTCTCGAATACGGCAAAAATTTTGGGTTTTGACATAGGCGAATTTGTGTGGACGGATTATTCGTCGGGGCGGTCTTCCGGCTATGGCGGGGAGTATAGCGGTGGTCGAGGCGGAGCCTCTTCGGCGAGCTCCTACGTGCAGCCGTCGGAACTCGAGAGCGCCTACGCCACATTGGGCGTTTCGGCAAACGCCGGCGACGAGGAGATAAAAAAGGCCTATCGGCGCAGGTGCAAGGAGTTGCATCCCGACCTAATGCGCAGCAAGGGGCTCGGCGATATAGCAGTTAGGGCTCTCGAGCAGGAACTTTCGCGCGTCAACGACGCATATTCGACGATAAAAAAGTACAGGAAATAATATATGTTGGACAAAATCAGATCGGCGGCTCTCGAGGGCTACGTGCGCAACAAATACGGCGCATATCTGCAGTCGAACGACTTTACCGCAGATTTAAACACTCAGGACTGCTATTTAAAAATCGGCGCGACTCTCGCCGGCGAGGATTCGCGCATAGAGTTTAGCATTGACAAGTTTGAAATTCGCGACGTCGAATCGGGGAAAGTTTTGATAGCCCGCGCAATTTCATGCAATAAGCCGTGGCTCTTGAAGCTTGCTGAGGACAAATTGTTGAATAAACCCGTAAAACTGCCGTCGTTTGTGGCGGGGGCGTTGTAAATACGAAAGGAATACCGCATCATGAAAGACAGGGAATTTTTAAGCACTGCGGCTATGGGGCTGCTGGGATACTCGCTGATGGTAAGCGTCGACGAGCCTTCGGCGGGCGTTGGGGAGTGCTGTAAAAAGGCGGACGCTGCGGGCCAGAAGCGCGGCTGCGAACCTACGTTCGGGCAGAGCACTATGCAGAATGTAAAGTTGGACTGCGACGTTCTCGTGGCAGGCGGCGGGCTTACGGGGGTTTGCGCGTCTTTGGCGGCGGCCAGGAGCGGCGCTAAGGTCGTGCTCGTGCAGAACAGGTCGCGCCTGGGCGGCAATTCGAGCTCGGAAGTCAGAATGCACGCCCTCGGCATAGACTCGAACAAGGTGGGCTTTAGGGAAAGCGGAATACTCGAGGAGCTGAAGCTTAAAAACATAGTGGAAAACACGCAGTTGAGCTGGGTCGTATGGGACGTGATGCTTTACGACAAAATCCGCTGCGAGGAAAACATAACATTGCTGCTGGACACCACCGTCTACGGGGCCGACGTCTGCGACAGAAAGATAACGCGCGCCTACGCCCGCTGCGATATGTCTTTGACAAACTATATAATTTCGGCGAAGCAGTTCATAGATTGCACCGGCGACTGCCGCCTTGGGCTCGAGGCCGGCGCCGAGGTGATGTCGGGGCGCGACGGTCCGGAAAAGTACGGCGAGAGTCTGGCGGGCGTGTTTACCAAGGGCGACCACCTCTGCTGTTCGATGATGTTTACCTCACACGACGCCGGTTGCCAGGTAAAGTTTACCCCGCCGTCGTGGGCGCACAAGATAACCGAGGAAAACCTCAAGTTTAGGGAGCCCAGCGATTTTCTCTACGGCTATTGGTTTATATCTTTCGGCGGCAAGCTTGATATAATCCACGATACCGAGATAATCCGCCGCGAGTTGCTTTCGATATTGTTGGGAGTTTGGGGATATCTAAAAAATAGCGGCAAGTATCCGCAGACTAAGAATCTCGACCTCGACTTTGTCGCCATGTTCCCGGCCCGCCGCGACACAAACAGGATCAAGGGCTACGACATTTTTACCCAGCACGACATAGACGGCAAGTGGAAGGACAGGCCCGATCAAATAATAACAGTCGGCTGGCCCATGGAGGACCAGCCCTCCGACGGTTTTTATTTCAAAGGCAAGCCCTCCATATACGGGGGCAAGACGCCGTTTTACAATCTGCCCTTCAGCACGATGTATTCCTGCGATATCGACAATCTCATGATGGCCGGGCGCAACATGAATACAAGCCACATAGCCTTCACGTCCACAAGAGTCATGAATACCGGCGCTCTTGCCGGAGAGGTCGTCGGCAATGCGGCGGCGATGTGCGCGAGAGAAAACATGACGGCGAGACAGCTTGACAAAGACGCAGCCGCGCTTTCGCGCCTGCGCCAGAAGCTCATCAAAGACGGCAATATCGTCGTCGGGTTTAAAAATGAGGACGAGGCCGACTTGGCGCGCAAGGCAAAGGCTGTCTCGAATGTTTCTTCCGCGCTTGGCACGTCAGCTTCCAACGTCTTAAACGGCGTGGCGTATGATTTCAAGGACCGCAACGATAACAAGTGGCTTGCCCCCATCGACGAGAAGCCCGTTCTTGAGCTCTCGTGGGAAAAGCCCGTTTGCATTTCGCAGGTGCGCCTAAATTTGGATACCGGCTGCAGGATGATAACGCAGACCTCCCAGGTGTCGTTTGTCAAGGCGATGATTCACGCTCCACAGCCCGAGACTTTGCGCGATTTTGACATAGTCGCCGTCTTGCCGGACGGTTCCGAAAAGACGCTAAAGGAAGTGCGCGGCAATTACCAGAAATTGGTAATAGCCGATTTTGACGCGACGGAGGCCAAGGCGCTTATGGTAAAGTGCCTTGCGACCAACGGCTCGGAATACGCTTCCATATTCGAGGTAAGGGCGTATTAGACGCCCCCCGCCGATTTGATCTTTTTTTTCTTTTTTTTTCCATCCCCTCTCCCTTCGCGCGGCCGCATTTCCGCAAAAAAGGGAGGGGCTTTTTATTGTTTTATTAGGGCGCCTATGCGGTTTCTTTGCCGCGCTTTTGCGCATTGTCTTTAGCATGTGCGTCCATTTGCTTTTTTATTGCATCGAAAAGTAGCGTCTGCGGATAAAAAAACTTTTCACTGGGGGTTAATGGAGCGTATGAAAATGTCTTAAGAACCGGCGGTATGGTTATCAGAAAAATTTTTATACCTTAAGAGAAATTTTGAAAAACAAGCCATGTCAGTTGCACTCTCACGGGGCTTAATTAGTAATGAGCGCCTCTTTTATTTTTCTTTTTTTTACTCTTCCAACATACACACCGCCGCTTCCCATATGCTCAGTGCGGGATACGTCCATTTTTATCGGCTGGTGGGGCGCTTTTGCTCTTATATTTTGCCCCAATTTTTATTGAGTGGGCCTTTATCCGTTTTATGATGCGGGAAATGAGAATACGTGGGAAAAAAGGAAATAGAAACGCATAAAAAAAGCCGCCCGTATGGGCGGCCTTTTAATTGGCAACTATTAGAACTTTGCCAGGCGCATATCGCCTTGTTGCACGAACGCCTCGTGCATGGCGTACGCTTTTGCCAGAGTCTGCGGAGTGTGGCCGCAGGGCACGGCCTTTAGGAAGTCGCGCAACAGGGGCTTATAGTCTTCGCCGGCGCACTTCTCTATTATGAGGTGGGCCCTTTCCACGGGGGTCTTGCCCCTCAGGTCGGCAACGCCATTTTCGGTGACTATGACGTTTACGCTGTGTTCGGTGTGGTCGCAGTGCGAAACATTCGGAACTATCGCGCTAATCAGGCCGCCCTTGGCAACCGAAGGACACGTATATATAGACAGGTACGCCGCCCTCGTGAAGTCTCCCGAGCCGCCTATGCCGTTCATTATCTTCTGCCCCATGATATGCGAGCTGTTGACGTTGCCGGACAGGTCGACCTCGATTGCCGTGTTCATTGATATCACGCCTATTCTGCGGGCAACCTCGGGGCTGTTCGATATCTCCTGCGGGCGGAGAACGAGCTTATCCTTGAAAAAGTCTATATTTTGGTAAACTTCGTCGATCTTCCCGGCCGTGCACGTAAGCGACGTGGCCGAGGCGCACTTTATGTGCCCGTGCTCTATCAATTCGATGACGGAGTCTTGCAGCACTTCCGAGTACATGCAGAACTGCGGAATGTCCGGGTTTTCTCCGAGAGCGCCCAAAACTGCGTTTGCGATGTTGCCTACGCCGCTTTGAATCGGAAGGAAGCACTGGGGAATTCTGCCGGCCTTGACTTCGGCGGCCAGGAAATCGGCTACGTTTTGGCCAATCTTCTGCGTTACCGGATCGCTGGGCTTAAACGGGGCAACCTGGTCGGGCATGTCTGTCTTGACTATGCCGACAATCTTTTTCGGGTCGACCTTCACCACCGGAGAGCCGATTCTGTCGCCGGCTGCATAAATCGGAATTTCGCGGCGCAGCGGCGGGTTTGCCGTCTCGTATATGTCGTGGATGCCGTAGAGCCCCTTCGATTGGTGGGCATTAAGCTCTATTAGTATTTTGTCGGCGAGCTTTAGGCCCGTCGGGGAGATGCCCACAGACGTCGTCAGCAATATTTCGCCGTTGTCGCTGACGTCGGCGGCTTCCACTATGGCCCAGTCGAATTTTCCCATGAAGCCGTAGTTCATGTACTGGGGCGTCATGGACAGGTGCAGGTCGGTATAGCGGATTTCGTTTGCGTTTGCAGCCTTGCGGATATCGGCGTTGGTTTGGTACGGAGCCCTGTAGCTTATCGCCTTGGCTCTGGCCAGAACGCCTTCGCAGAGATCGCCCGACGACGCGCCGGTGACGACGGCAATTTTGAATTCTCTGCCCTGGGCATGCTCTTGTTCAGCCTTCGCGGCTATGGCCGAGGGAATTACTTTTGTAGCGCCCGCGGGTGTGAATCCGCTAAAGGCAATTTGCTGCCCGTTTTTTATCAGGCTGGCTGCTTCTTCAGCTGTAATGTAGTTGTAGCTCATTGTATGTTTTCTTCGTATAAAAATGTATTCGGCGCGCGCCAGCTGGCGACGTCGCCGAATTTCCTTTTGTATTTATTTTTTTTAATGCCCCAGGGTTGCTATGAAGTAACCCGCCACCAGCGCCGTGCCTATAACACCGGCAACATTCGGGCCCATGGCGTGCATGAGCAGGAAGTTTGACGGGTCGGCTTTCGCGCCCTCAACCTGCGACACGCGGGCTGCCATCGGCACCGCCGAAACGCCGGCCGAGCCGATTAGCGGATTTATCTTTTCCTTGAGGAACAAGTTCATTCCCTTTGCCATCAGAACACCTGCTATCGTCGAGAAGCCAAAGGCCACAACGCCGAGAAGCAGAATGAAAATCGTCTCCGTTCTGATGAACCTGTCGCCTGTCATGGTTATGCCAACCGACGTTCCAAGGAAGATGGTCACCACGTTGATTACCTCGTTCTGTGCGGCTTTTGTGAGCCTATCGCAGACTCCGCTTTCCTTGAGGAAGTTGCCCAGCATCAGCATGCAGATAAGCGCCGATACGTCGGGCGTCAGAAGTATGCAGGCTATGGCCACTACAAGCGCAAAGATCAACTTTTCAAGCTTTGTGACTTTACGCAGGCTCTTCATCTTTATCTTGCGCTCTTTCATTGTCGTCAGCATTCGCATAAGCGGCGGCTGGATAATCGGGACGAGCGCCATATAGCTGTAAGCTGCCACCGCTATTGGCGCCAGCAGGTGCGGGGCCAGTTTGTTCGTCGTGAATATAGACGTCGGGCCGTCGGCGCCTCCGATAATGCCTATCGATGCTGCTTCGGGCGAGGTGAATCCAAGAGCCAGAGCCCCCATGAGCGTGGCAAATACGCCAAACTGCGCCGCGCCGCCTAGAAGCAGCGTCTTAGGATTTGCAATTAGCGGCCCGAAGTCTGTCAACGCTCCCACGCCCAAGAATATTAGCGGCGGGAACAATTCCAGAAGAACGCCCATCTGCAGATAGTAGTACAGGCCTCCGGTTCGCGCGCTGTAGACGTCTATCATCTTTGTGCCGGTCAGAACCTTGTCTCCGGCTTTCGCCGCGACTTCGGTTACCTTGCCCGACGACTGGGCCCACACGAACATGGAAGAGGCGTCAACCACCGTTTCCTTGCCTTTGAATTTGACTAGGAACTTCTTCCCCTGAATAGCCTTTTCGGCGTCCCTCTTCGGAGTGAATGTCCCCGGGGAGACGAAGGCCATGAGGTCCGGAACGCCCTTTGCCTTTTTAAAGACGTCTTCGCGCGCGCTCTTGGAGGTCATATCCTCGACGAAGTTCAAGTACGACTGAATGTCGGCCTGCGCCGACTCCGCAGTCTTGACTACGTCTGCAATCCTCGTGGGAATTTGCTTGACCATTCGCGGCACGAAAGCCGAATCGCCCTCTTTTACGTACACCTGGTTGACTATGCCGTCGACAGGCGAAATCAGGTACGTGGCGGGCTTGTTTATTACTCCTTCGGTCGGGAGATTTGCTATTAGCGCGCCGAATGCTATGGGAACCAGCAGCAGCGGTTCGTACTGGCGGTACACGGCCAAATACATCAGAACCGCGACCACCATCCACATAACAAGCATTCGCCAATCTACGTAGCAAAAACCCGTCTCGAAGAATAGTTCTTTTAAACTGTTTAACATGGTTTGCGTTAAGTTGGCGCGCCGAAATATCGGCGGCGATTATGAGAGAGCTACCAGCGGTTCGCCTTCCTGTACGCTCTGGCCGGCCGATACGTAGACTTTCGTGACGGTGCCGTCGACGACTGCGTTTACGGGTGTGTTCATCTTCATGGCCTCAAGCATCACCAAGAGATCGCCCGCCTTAACCTGCTGGCCTTCCTTAACTGCAACGTTGACAATCGTCGCCGCCAGGGGGCATGCCACGTCGCCTGCCTGGGCCTTGGCCGCCGCCACTGCGGGCTTTGCCGCCGGAGCCGGAGCCGCCGGGGCTACCACCGGAGCCGGCGCTGCAACAGCGGGAGCAACAGGGGCTACCGACGAAATTCTCGAACCGAGAATTTCCACTTCAACTTCGTACGTTTTACCGTCAACTGTAATGCGTAATTTTTTCATAAATATTTTTACCTATCCGTTATTTGTTGTTAAATTTGCTTGGTGTGTAATTGTGCGAGGCAAAGATTTGCTCCCTGCCGAACTTGGAAAATTCTCCCGATATTGGCTTGTAGTTTACAACCCTGCATTCTTCGTCGAGGGCCACGGCCGCTGCGGCCGAAAGCACCGCGACGAGTTTGGCGGAGTCGTTTTCCAATTCGGGCATGACCGAGGCCACTGCCGCGGCTATTACCCTGGCGTGGTCGTCGGATACCCCCTTGGGCGCCGCTTCCGCAGGGGAGGCCTTTGCTTTGGCTTTCGCGGCCTTTGCCTTGTCGGCAAAGATGAATGCCTGGCCTATTATCGACGTCATCGTCGACAATAGCGCCAAGACAATCATCACCAGTAGAAAGCCCGACATGGAAAACGATATTATGTCTTCCATCTCCGGCCTTAGCGGAATAACTGCCATTAAGTGCATCGTATTGCCTTCCTTTTTTAGACGGGCATGTTGCCGTTTTTCTTGGGCGTCGTGACGGCGCGCTTTGAAAGCGTAGCCCTAAAGGCCATCGCCAGCACTCCGCGCGACTGCGCGGGCTCTATTACGTCTGTAACCTTGCCCAGACCCGCCGCCTGGTAGGGGCTTTCAAACTTTGCGCTGTATTCTGCCCTGTATTTTGCCGCCGTTTCCGCCTTTTCTTTGGGATCCTCAATTTTCTTGAGCTCTTTTCCGTAAAGGACGTTTATTGCGCCCTTGGCGCCCATAACGGCTATTTCGGCCGTCGGCCACGCAAACGACATGTCTGCGCCGAGATCCTTGCAGCACATTGCAATGTACGCGCCGCCGTAGGCTTTGCGCATCACAAGCGAAATCATCGGAACCGTCGAGGCCGCATATGCGTAGAGAACTTTGGCACCGTGGCGGATTATGCCGCCTCGCTCCTGCGCCAAGCCGGGCATGAAGCCGGGAACGTCCACGAGCGTAAGCATGGGAATGTTGTACGCGTTGCAAGTGAGTATGAACCTGGCGGCCTTGTCGGAGGCGTCTATGTCGAGGCAGCCGGCCTTGAAGTTGGGCTGGTTGGCTATGATGCCTATGACAACTCCCTGAATCCTGGCAAAACCCACAACTACGTTCTTTGCAAAGTGCTCCTGTATTTCGAAGAATTCTCCGCCGTCGACGAGCCTCGAGATGACGTCCTTTACGTTGTACCCGGTGTTTGAGTCCGGCGGGACAATGTCGTTTAGAACGGGATCGTAGTCCATCACCACCGGCTGCGACAAATCGTGCGGGGGCTCCTGCATGTTGTTCGAGGGCAGGTAGGAAAGCAGCTTGGCCGCCAGCTCAAGCGCGTGCTTGTCGTCGCGGGCCACCAAGTGTATGTTGCCCGATACCGTCGCGTGGGCGTTTGCGGTTGCAAACATATCAAGCGTTGCCTCTTCGCCCATGGCGGCTTTGATGACCTGGGGGCCGCATATGAACAAGTCGGAGTTCTTTTCGGTCATTATGATGAAGTCCATGAGCGCGGGGCTGTAGGCTGCTCCGCCCGCGCAGGGGCCTGCTATGATTGAAATCTGCGGAATTACGCCCGAGTTTTCGACATTGGCGCGGAATATCTGCGCATACCCGGAAAGCGAAGCGACGCCTTCCTGAATGCGCGCGCCGCCGCTGTCGTTGACGCCCACTACGGGCATGCCCGTCTTTGCGGCAAACTGCATTATATCGACAATCTTCTTCGCGTGGTTTGCTCCGAGAGATCCGCCCGATACCGTGAAATCCTGGCTGAAGGCCGCAACCGGACGGCCGTTTACCAACCCGGTTCCGCACACGACGCCGTCGGTGGGGAGCTTCTTCTTCTCCATGCCGAAGTTGTGGCAGTCGTGCTGCACGTGCATGCCGAATTCCTGAAACGAGCCCTCGTCAAAGAATGCCATCAGCCTTTCGCGGGCCGATAGCAAACCCTTCTGGTGGCGCGCCTCGATTTTTTCTTTGCCGCCGGCGTTGAGCGCCGTTTCCCTGCGCTCCGCCAGCTCCTGCATCTTTTCCTTGGATATTGCCATATTCTTACCTGCGTTTGCTAAAAATTAGTCTTGGCAGATTTCAGTGAGAACGCCGAATGTCGATTTCGGGTGCAAGAAGGCTATCTTCTTGGAGTGCGCGCCGATCTTGGGCGTCTCGTTCAACAATATTACGCCGGCGTCCTTGGCCTTGGCCAGGTCGGCGATTATGTCGTTGCTGTTGAAGGCCACATGGTGGATTCCGCCCCTGGGATTCTTTTCCAGGTATTTGGCAATCGGGCTGTCTGCCGACGTGGGCTCCAAAAGTTCCACATGCGTGCCGCCGACGTTGAAGAACGCCGTCTTCACCTTCTGGTCTGCGACCTCTTCAATGCCTTCGCATTTCAAGCCCAGAGCGTTTTCGTAATACTTTACAGCTTCATCGAGAGATTTAACTGCTATGCCAATATGGTCGATTTTTCCAATCATGATACCTATCCTTTCTGTGAAATATTCACGCATTTTTTCACGCAGGGGCGTCATTGTCAACACGTTTTAGCCCCGCGCGGGCATTTTATCGCAGCTTCCCAACCGCCTTATCGCAAAAAAATAACGCAACAGAGGCGGCGCGCCCCGACAGAATGTCGAACGTCAAATCAACTCGGAGACTACGCTCCGGCAGGCCTTTATCAAGCAATTTTTTAACGGATTTCAGTTATTTCTCCCTGTGATAGAAATACTTCTTTATCCGTCATTTTTGCAAAATCTATATTGTGGGTTATCAACATCAAGGCGGCCTTGTTTTCCCTGCATAGGCCAAGCATCATTTCCATTACGTTTTTTGCCGTATCTTCGTCGAGATTCCCCGTAGGTTCGTCGGCGAGGAGCACCTTTGGCGAGTTCATAACCGCCCTGGCTATGGCCACCCGCTGTTTTTCACCGCCGCTAAGCTTGTATGGCATATAGTTTATTCTATCCTTTAGCCCGACGCGCTCAAGCAGCTCTTTCGCCTTCGATTTGGCGCGCCTGTCGAATCTACCCAAAATTCTGCTTGAAAGCTCGACGTTTTCAAGGGCGGTAAGCTCCGGCAGCAGGCAATACTGCTGAAAGACAAATCCCATGAAGCCCGCCCTCAGCCGCGCTTGGGCAGAATTCGACAGACCGTCGATTCTCTTTCCAGCCCAGCGGACCTCCCCCGACGTGGGGTTTTCAAATCCTGAGAGTATGTTCATAAACGTCGTTTTTCCCGCTCCGCTTTCGCCTCGCAGGGCCACGCTTTCCCCCTCGTTTACCCTGAGCGATGCGCCTTTGAGAATCTCTATGGACGAACCGTCCGGGGATGCGAAAGACTTCCTTATCCCCGCGGCCTCAAGCACGGGCGCTGCCGCCCCGGAATTTTCCGCATTTTCACTCATTGCGCATAGCCTCCGATATCTTTAGCCTTGCCGCGCGCACGGCCGGAAAAACGCCCGCGAGCGTGCACAAGAACACTGCGAACACGCAGGCTCTCAGGGCGTCCGAAGGGTCGTATTTTACCGGCAGGCTTGCGAAGTGGTAAAATTCTATGAGGGCTTCCTGTCCGACTATCACCTTGACCAACGACTCCCTAAAGGTGAGCACCAGCCACGTCAGCGCCAGCCCCGCCGCCGACCCCAGCAGGCCTATTACAAAGCCCTGGAAGCAGTACGTGAGGGCAATCTGCCACGCGCGCGCCCCCATGGCTCCCACCAGGCCGATTTCGCGCGTCTTGCGCAGCACCGAAGTGTATAGCGAAATGCATATCGAAAACGACGCCACTATTATTATCAAAAATATTATAAGCGACATCATAACCTTTTCCATTTTTATGACGCGCAGAAAGCCCTCGTTCGCCGTCAGCCACGTGGTTATCCGATACGGAATTGCCTCTTTGTAGCGCAGCTTTTGGGCAAAGTCTTCGCAGTCGGCATTTGCGCCCAGGCGCAGAACGATAGCATGCACGGCTTCGCCCAGCCCGTAGAGATCGCGCATGCGCCGCAGCGAAACAAGTGCCACGTTGCCGTCCACTTCCGAGTAGTCGGTATTTAGCAGCCCGACAACCTTCAGCGAGGCGGGCATGGGCACTTCGTCCTTCTTTAGTTTGTCGAGCATCGTCGGCGAAAATATCTCGACGGTGTCGCCTACGGATATTCCGTTTTGGGCGGCGAGTCTCGAACCGAGTATTATGCCGTCGTCGTCGAGGTCGTCGAGTTTGCCCATCTTTATGTAGTTCTTCTGCTCAAAGGGAAGCGCCGATTCGTTTTTGACGGTGTCGTAGCTGCGCAGCATCGGAAAGACGGGCACATTGTTGCACACCATCATGACCGGCCCGCTTGCAACGCGCTCGACCGCCTTTACCCCTGGGAGCTTTTCGAGCCTAGAGCAGAGCTTTTCGCAGTCGTATATGGGCTGCCCGAAATTGCGTATTAGAACGTCGCCTGTGGTGTCGCGCAATTTTTCGCCTATTCTTTCGTGGAAGCCGTTCATCACGCTCTGTGTCCCAAACAGCCCCAACACCCCAAGAGCCACGCCGAGAATCGACACTGCCGCGAAAAACGAAATGATTTTTCCGCTGGGAAAGAGCTGCTTGAGGGCTATGTACAACCACCACGGCATAGGCTTTATTCGGGGCGCAAAGAGGGGAAGAGGATTGTGTCTCTTATGTTGGCCGCGCTGGTGAGCAAAATCACGAGGCGGTCTATGCCTATGCCCATTCCTCCGGCCGGGGGCATGCCGTGTTCCATTGCTACCAGGAAGTCCTCGTCGAGGTTCTGCTTCTCCTCGCCAACTTGCGCCTCAAACATTTCGCGCTGGATAAAGGGATCGTTTTGTTCGGAATAGGCGGGGGCTATCTCCTGGCCGTTTATGCACAGTTCAAACACGTCGAGAACGCTCGGATCCTTCTTGTTGAGCTTGGCAAGCGGGCAAAGCTGCTTCGGAATATGCATTACAAACGTCGGTTGGATTAGGCTCGGCTCGACGAGCTTGCCGTAGACGTTCTCCGTGACTTCGTAGTCGTCGAGGGACGGATCGACTTGTATGCCGAGCTTTTGGCAGGCCTGCAGCTTCTCCTGCTTCGTCCTGCTAAACCAGTCCTTGTCGCCGGTGGCCTCTATGATGAGATCCTTGTAGTCGACTTGCCTCCATTCTCCGCCGAGCTCTATCGTGCCGCCGTCGGCCCTCGGTATGCTCGTCGTGCCAAGCACGTTTTTGCAGAGCCTGCCGATTAGCGACTTTACAAGCTCCATCATGCCGAAATGGTCGGTGTAGGCCTGGTAGACTTCAAGCATCGTAAATTCGGGATTGTGCTTGCGATCCAAGCCCTCGTTCCTGAAGACCCGGCCCATTTCAAAGACCCTGTCGAATCCGCCTATGAGCATGCGCTTTAAATACAGCTCCAGGGCTATGCGCAGATAGAACTGGCAGTCGAGTGCGTTAAAGTGCGTCACAAAGGGCCTGGCGGCCGCTCCGCCGGCGACGCCGTGGAGAACGGGCGTCTCCACCTCGGTGAAGTCGCGTTCCCACAAAAATTGGCGTATCTCGCGGATTATGGCGCTCCTCATCTTGAAGCGCTTGCGCGATTCCCCGTTCATGATGAGGTCGAGATAGCGCTGGCGGTAAATCTGCTCGCTGTCTGTCAAGCCGTGGAATTTCTCGGGCAGGGGGCGCATGCTTTTGCTGAGCATCTTGTACTCGCTTACCCTGACGGTGATTTCGCCGGTCTTGGTCTTGAAAAGCTTGCCGCGGGCCCCGATAATGTCGCCTACGTCGAGGTTCTTCTTGAAATCGTTGTTGTATACGCCCTCGGGCAGGCCGTCCCTGGAAACGTACAGCTGGATGATGCCGTCTCTGTCCAATATCTTTAGAAAGCTCGCCTTGCCCATGAGGCGGAAAATTATCACCCTGCCGGCGACGGAAACCTCGTGCTGCGAGTTCTCGCCCTCCGGCGTGGAGGGGTCGTACGATTCTATGGCCGTCTTGCTAGTGTGCGTCTGGTTCCAATTCTCCCTGTACGGGTCGAATCCGGAGGCGCGCATGTTGTCGAGCTTGGCCTTGCGCACCGCCCACAAATCATGGCTGTTGTCTTCAATCTTCGTGTTTTCCTGACTCATCTTCTTTTACAAATTTTTAATCTTTATTATTCTTTCGCAAGTCCATGGCAACAAAATTTTGACCGCCGCGGAGCGAGAAAAGGGCTATTTTGACATCTCCAACATGCGCTCTATCGGCACGAGTGCATTCTTTATGGTCTGCTCGTCGAGCTCTATGCGCGGCTCCAGATTTTCCAGGCAGGCCAGCAGCTTTTCGGGCGTGTTCATAAGCATGTTTCGGCAGTGCTGGGCGGGCTTGCCCGAGGATATTGCCGCTATGAATGTCTTTTCGGGTATTTCGCGGCGCAGGCGGTGTATCATTTCAACGACCGTCGCCACAATTATCCTGTCAGAGGCGTGGTTTCGGCAGAAGGAAATCATCTTTTCCGTGCTGCAGACCTCGTCTGCCACGTCGCGGACTTCTTTGGGGCATTCGGGATGGCATACCAGGGGCGCGCCCTTGAAGGCCTTTTTTAGCGCAATAAGTTCCTGGGCCTTATACTGGGTGTGGGCCCAGCAGTAGCCGTGCCAGAGAATCATCTGGCGCCCCGTCTTTTCCATGATCCACGACCCGAGGTGCTGGTCGGGGGCAAAAATTATTTCCCTGTCTTTTGGTATTTGGCTGACTATGTCCAGGGCGTTGCCGCTTGTGCATATTATGTCGCTTAGCTCTTTGACTTTCGCGCTGCAGTTTATGTAGGAAATTACGAGGGCCCCGGGGTGTTGCTTTTTAAAATACGCAAGCTCTATCGGATCGCAAAGCTCCTCAAGCGTGCAGCCGGCGGCGTGGTCGGGCAAAACTACGGTTTTTGAGGGATTGAGTATTTTGGCGGTTTCGGCCATGAAGTCGACTCCGGCGAAGGCTATCACATCGGCGTCGGTTTTTTTAGCCTGGCGCGACAGGCCGAGCGAGTCTCCGACGTAGTCGGCTATCTCCTGAATTTCCCGGCATACGTAATTATGGGCCAATATTACGGCATTGCGGCGCTTTTTTGCGTCCAGAATCTTTTTTTGGACGTCGCTTAGCTGGCTTTTGGGACAGAGATTAAGAGGCGGATATACTATTGTCTGCATTTTCTTCCATCTGTTCTATTTAAAAGGCCTACATTGTCGATGTTTGGAGGCGCTTGTCAAGCCATTGTGCGAGCTTTGGGCATGCGCCTTTTTTTCGGCGGTTAAACCTTCTTAAAGATTTTTCCGGCGTATGATATTTAATCGGTTTTGGCGGCAAAATATTTGTTGACAATCAGCATGGTGGGGGTAGGTAGTCGAAGCTATGAGTATTTTCAGAATCGTTGTAGTTTCGGTTGTCTGCCTATTTGGCGCGTACTCTTCATTCTCCGAAACAAAAAGGCTCGGCGATTACGTTGTTTCGCTAAAGACTACGAAGCCTGACTCCATATACAAAGTGGGGGATAAGGCCGAATTCGAAATAAAAATTTTTAAAGATGGCAAGCCGTTTGACGGAGCCGAGCTTTCGTGCGTGATATCCAAAGACGGCGTCGCTCCGTTGTCCAAGAAAAAGGTGTCCAATTCGGGGTCTGTGCATAAGTTTATCGGTTCTTTGGACGAGCCGGGGTTTCTCAAGTGCGCGGTATCGGTAAAGTTTCCCGACCAAAAGAAACAGCTTGCCATGCTTTGCGGGGCTGGTTTCGAGCCCGAAAAGATTCTGCCGAGCCTTCCCGCGCCCGAGGATTTCCAGTCGTATTGGGATGCCCAAAAAGCGATGCTTGCAAAGATTCCCATGAACATGAAGTTGCAGCTGCGCAACAATGTCCTCGCCGAGGACAAGAGCCTGCCAAAGAAAATAAAGGACGCCATAGACGTGTACATAGTCAAGGCCGACACTTTCAACGGCATTCTTGACGCCTACCTGTTTATGCCCAAAAACGCCAAGGCAAAGTCGCTGCCGCTGGTTATCCTTCCGCATGGCGCCGGGGTGCGCTATAGCCGCTTTTGTTACGGCGTGGAGTTTGCCGCCGCCGGCTATATGGCCATAGACTTCAACGCTCTCGGGCTGGACAGCGACGGCACGCAGGAAAGGCTTAAGGAGCTTAAGAAAGAGAATGCCGGCTATTGGCTTAAAAAGGCCGACAACAGGGATACAAATTTCTTTCGCACCATGTATCTGCGCCTTTGCCGCGCCATGGACGTGGGCATGGCCCAACCGCAGTGGGACGGCAAAAACCTGATAGTTTACGGCACGAGCCAGGGCGGGGCACAGGCTCTTGCAGCCGGCGGCCTTTATCGCGATAAGGTAAGCCTGGTTTGCGCTTTCGTTCCCGCCTTGTGCGACCAGACCGGAATGGTAAAGAACCGCATAAACGGCTGGCCTCATTACATAAAGCCGGACAAAGACGGCAAGTACGGGCAGTATGACAAGAATTTGTTTGAGGCGATAAGGTACGTTGACGCCATGAACTTTGCCCCCCTTATAAAGGCTCCTGTTATATTTGTAGTTGACCTTTCCGACGATGTCTGCCAGCCTTCCTCGTGCTTTGCGGCATACGCCAATATAAAAGCGCCCAAGACTCTCATAACAAATCCCGAGGCTCGCCATGCGGTTCCGCAATCCTGCTATTCAAAGGTAAAGGAGCTAATCAAGGGCTACATGAAATAATTTTTCACAATAACAAGAAGGCGGAAGTACCGTCTTCCAAAAATAAAAAAAGGAAAAACAATGGCAAAAGTAGTATGTTCAGTTTGCGGATATGTAATGGATTCGGAAAACCTTCCCGAGGTTTGCCCACAGTGCAAGGCGCCAAGGTCGAAGTTCGTCGTGGTTGAAGACGCGAAGAAACTTTCTTGGGCCGATGAGCACAGGATAGGGGTCGCCAAGGGTCTTGACGCTGAGGTCGTTGAGGGACTGCGCGCCAACTTTACGGGCGAATGCACCGAAGTGGGCATGTACCTTGCAATGAGCCGCCAGGCCGACAGAGAGGGCTATCCGGAAGTCGCCGAGGCCTACAAGCGCATAGCTTTCGAGGAGGCCGAACACGCGGCAAAGTTTGCCGAATTGCTCGGCGAGTGCGTCGAGGCAGATACAAAGAAAAACCTCACCGCTCGCGTGGAGGCCGAAAATGGCGCTACCGCCGGCAAATTGGCCCTTGCAAAGCGCGCCAAGGAACTCGGGTACGACGCAATTCACGACACAGTGCATGAGATGTGCAAGGACGAAGCCCGTCATGGCTGCGCATTCCAGGGCCTGTTAAATCGCTACTTTAACAAGTAGTTTGCCCTCTCAATAGAAAGGGGAAGTAGAAGGTAAAGCGCCTCCAGAAGCGGGGCGCTTTTTATTTTGCATTTTGAGCGCCGCTTGGAAGTTATTGCAATTTGCAAGCATCGGGCGGCCTCCCAAAACTATGTGCAATGCCACATCGCTATCTTCCATGCGGTAAGCCGCCGCAGGTTTTTTATCTGTTGGAGAATCGAAAATTTGAGCGCCTTTGCCTAATTTATGCTGTCATAGACTCATCGATATGAATGTATGCGCGTCTCTGTTTTTTTGCGTTTTTTAGCCTGCCCGACAAAGGAGAACGAAAACAACACGCGCGCATAGTTTTAAATTTGATATTTCCATAGCGCGCGGAGGTGCCGAGTTGCTCAAGGGGGCGGGCAGGCTACCAGTTGCCTACGTCGTCGTTCGTTTCAGGTTTGCCGTCAGCGCCGTTTGACCAGAGGTCGTAACCTTCGGGGCTGTTCTTTGCCGGGAAGCGGTAGTTGTACGTGCGCTGCCACGGGTCGGGTTCGATATCGTTTATGTAGGGCCCCGTCCACTTATCGGCTACGTCTTTGGGTGGCGCCACGAGCGCGCGCAGACCTTCTTGCGTCGTGGGGTACCTGCCGATGGAAAGTTTGAATGCCATAAGAGGTGCGGCGAGAGTCTGGCTTACGTACGCCTTTGCCCGGGTGTTTTTCCGATAGTCAGAAAAAATATCGAGGTTTTTAAACACAAAGAAGCCAAGCAGCACAACAGAGGCAAGTATGAGCAATAGTTCAAATAAACTGAATGCCCTTGGCGTCTTTTTTCGGTTCATTGTAAAATTCCGGTTCTTTTAGAGACTTTCAAGCTTGTTGCAAACCTCGTCTATGAGAAATGCGGGGGTCGATGCGCCCGCCGTAACCCCCACTACCTGAAATTTGCTTATGGCGTCCATATCCAACTCGTTGATTGTTTCAATATGGAAGCAGGCAAGCCCGGTGCGCTTTACAAGAAGGGCCAGTTTCACCGTGTTTGCGGAGTGTTTTCCGCCTATGACTATTATAGCCTGCGCGCCGTTTTTTGCAAGGCGCACTACTTCATTCTGGCGCTCTTTTGTCGCCCCGCATATGGTGTCGACTATCTTCGTGTCAGGGAAGCGGCTTTTAAAGTATTCGGCCAATTCTTCAAAATCGTCGGGGAACATCGTCGATTGCGACACTATGCAGCAGGGGCCCTCAATTTGGCCGAGGTTGTCGACGTCCTGCTTATTCTTTATGACAAATCCCTTGCCGGGCTTCGCATACCCGAGAAGGCCTATGACTTCCGGGTGTTTCGGGTCGCCTACTATGACGACGTTGTAATCTTTTATGGCGTGGATTTTTATTGTGCCTGCTATCTTGCCGACGTCGGGGCAAGTGGCGTCTTTGCAGGGCAACCCCAGCGATTTCAGATAAGCGCGCCTCTGCGGGGATACTCCGTGTGCCCGTATTACAAGCATTGCGTCTTTTGCGTCTTTGATATCGGCGTCGATTGCCGTCTTGCTGGCATAGTCGCCTATTTCCTTTACCCCGCTTTTTTCGAGAAGCTCCATCATTTGCGAATTGTGGATAAGCGGGCCGTCGGTAAAGACCCTGCGCTTCCCGTTTTCGGTGCACGTTGTGGCTATCCCTATTGCGCGCTCGACTCCGAAACAGAAGCCTGCGCTTTTGGCTCTTAAGACTTTCATTTTAGGCCTTTTTGATATCGAATCCATCTTTGCTGTCGAAAACTTCATACCCGAGGGACTTTATTTTCGCCCTGAACTCGTCCGCCTTAGCCCAATCCTTGGCCTTTTTAGCGTCCCAGCGGGCCTGGGCGAGTTGCCTGACCTCGGCGGGTATGTCGCCGTGCTGTCCGGCGTCTTCAAACAAGTCTATGCCAAGCGCGTACAGAAGCGCGCCGAAAGCCTGCAAGTCGGCCTTTGTCGAGGCCTCGGGCAGGGCCGAGAATATTTTGCCCAGCGCCTTTGGGACGTTGATGTCGTCTATCAATGCCTCCCACGCGCCTTCAAAGACCGTATTGGCGAATGCGTTTGCCGGCTTTATATACGCCTTGAATTCGTCCTCGCTAACCCCCGTTTTTTCCAGGGCGGCATCGAGGCCTTTCTTCATTTTCGACATGGCGCTTTTTGCGTCGTCGAGGCCTTTGAACGTGAAATTAAGCTGCTGGCGGTAATGGCCCGATATTAGTGCGTAGCGTATCTGGGCGGGAGTGTATCCTTTCTCCACTAGCTGGTCGAGCGTGTAGAGGTTGCCGAGGCTCTTTGACATCTTTTGCCCCTCCACCATCAGATGCGCGCTGTGGAACCAGTAGCGCACGTAAGGCGACTTGCCCGTGGCGCACTGGCTTTGGGCTATCTCGTTTTCGTGGTGCGGGAAGCACAGGTCTATGCCGCCGCCGTGAAGGTCAAAAGTATCGCCGAGGTATTTTGAGGACATCGCCGAGCACTCTATGTGCCAGCCGGGCCTGCCTTCGCCCCACGGCGACTTCCAAAAATTCGGGCCGTCTTCGGGCTTTCTGCCTTTCCATAGCGCGAAATCCGCAACGTTTTCCCTGTCGTATTCGTCGGCATTGTTGGCCTCGCCGGCCGAGTTGGTCGACTGGGTTGCCATATGCTCGAAGTCGAGCCCCGTCAGTTGCCCGTATTCGGGAAAGGCCGAAATCTTGAAATAGACGCTGCCGTCCTTCGTCGGATAGGCAAAACCCTTATCGACGAGCTTCTGGACCATTTCCAGCTGCTCTTTTATGTGCTCTGTGGCGCGCGGCTCCACGGTCGGAGGCAGCATGTTGAGCTTTTTGCAGTCGCTGTGGAATTTGTCTTCCCAGCGCGAGGTGAACTCTTTGAGGCTCAGCCCCTGCTTTTGGCTTTCCCGAATGGTCTTATCGTCCACGTCGGTTATGTTGCGCACATGCTTGACATTGTATCCGGCGCATTCGAGCGTCCTGCGCAGGACGTCCTGGGCCAAAAAAGTTCTAAAGTTTCCGATGTGGGCCGGGCCGTATACCGTGGGCCCGCAGCAGTACATTCCAAATTCTCCAGAGGTCTGTTCAAGCTCCTCTTTTCGCCTTGTGAGGGTATTGTATATGCTCGGCTTCATTTTTAGTTTGCGATTTTCATTAATGTGTCGAACAATTAAAGGCATTATGAACAAAAATTTCAAGCTATATCTCCCGTCGCGGCCCAGGCGCTTGCGCAGAAGCGCGGCCATATTGGATTTGTGCGCCGAAAACCGCATTTGCCCAAAAGATCTAATTTTGCCGGTATTCATTCAGGAAGGGCTCAAAGGCTCGAAAGAGATACCGTCGATGCCCAACATACACAGGCATACAATCGACTCCCTCCTGCATTACTGCGAGGCGGCACTAAAAGCCGACATAAAGGCCATAGCGCCTTTCCCGATGGTCGACGCGGCCGATAAATCGCTCGACGCGCGCGAGGCGTTTAATCCGATGTCGCTTGCCAACAGGGCAATCGCGGCAGTTAAGAGGCGTTTCCCTGAAATGCTCGTAGTAGCCGACGCGGCTTTGGATCCATACACTTCGCACGGCCACGACGGCATTTTGGACGACTCGGGCACGTGGATTATAAACGACCAGACCGTCGCCATCTTGTGCCAGATGGCTGTGTCGGCGGCCGAGGCCGGCGCCGACGTAATCGCCCCGAGCGATATGATGGACGGACGCATAGGGGCAATCCGCAGCGCCCTCGACGATGCCGATCTTGAAAATACTGCGATAATGGCCTACAGCGCCAAGTACGCTTCGGCTTTTTACGGCCCGTTCCGCGACGCCATAGGCTCTGCGCCGAAGGGCAAGAAGGGCGCAAAAAAGTATTTGGACAAGCGCGGCTACCAGCTCAATCCCGCGAACGCCTCGGAGGCGCTGAAGGAGTCGCGCATGGACGAGGACGAGGGCGCCGACATACTCATGGTAAAGCCCGCGCTGCCCTATCTGGACATTCTCGCCAAGGTAAAGGCCTCGACAGACTTGCCCGTGGCGGCCTACCAGGTATCCGGAGAATATTCGATGATTGCCGCATCCGCGCTAAAGGGCTGGCTCGACTACGCCAAAGTGCGCGACGAGACGCTCCTTTGCATAAAGCGCGCCGGCGCCGACATGATTCTGACATATTTTGCGCAGGATTTCTTCCAGAAGCCCCTCGTGTAAAATATTGTTGATTGTCGGGCGGGTTTGTCCATTATCGGCCGGAGTAATGAACGATTTTGAGGACACATCTTTTCTTGAGGATGGCGGCGATGTGGGAATTGTCGCCTACCAGGATTATTTTTGCGACTCGCCATTGCATTTTCAGCTCGGCGGCGTGCTGGAGTCGTTCAACATCAGGTACGAGACCTACGGGCGCCTCAACGACGACAAGTCGAACGCCATCTTGGTCTGCCACGCCCTCACCGGCGACCACCACTGCGCCGGCGTCTATTCCCTAAACGACAAAAAGTCGGGCTGGTGGAACAATATCATCGGCCCGGCCAAGCCGCTGGATACCAATAAATATTTTGTAATATGCTCCAACTGCATCGGGGGGTGCCGCGGAACCACTGGGCCCGTGTCGATAAATCCAAAGACGGGCAAGCGCTACAACCTGACTTTTCCGGCGGTCACCATGCGCGACATGGTGGCGGCCCAGAAGAGGCTCATCGACCATTTGGGCATAAAGCGCCTCAAGATGGCGATAGGCGGCAGCATGGGCGGAATGCAGACTCTTCAATGGGCCATAGATTATCCCGACATGGTTGAAAAGGTCTGCGCGCTGGCGACGACTTCGCGCCAGAATGCCCAGGCCATAGCCTTCAACGAGGTAGGGCGTTCCGCCATAATGCAAGATCCCGTATGGCAGGGCGGCAACTACGCCCTTGAGCGCATTCCGAGCGTTGGCCTTGGCATAGCCAGAATGATGGCGCATATAACGTACCTTTCCGACAAAGGCATGCAGGGGAAGTTCGGCCGCGGCCACAGGAAGATTGACGGCAGCGAAATTTTCAAGCCCTCGTTCGAGGTTGAAAGCTACCTCCATCACCAGGGGCAAAGCTTTGTGAACCGCTTCGACGCGAATTCGTACCTGTATTTTACGCGCGCGCTCGACTTGTTCGACCTGAGCTTGATAGGCGGCTCTCTCGAGGCGGCGTTTAAAAATGTGCAGGCGCGTTTTCTGGTCGTGGGCTTTACAAGCGATTGGCTTTTCCCGCCCGAGCAGAACAGGGAGATTGTAAAAGCGCTTCTGCGCGACGGCAAGAACGCCTCGTACGCCGAAATAAAAAGCGATCTCGGGCACGATTCGTTCCTGATACACTCCCCGAAACTATACAAACTCATCGGATACTTTTTAAATGGCTGAGGAAAAGAATCAGAAAAATCTTCTAAAAAAGAAGATAGAGCTCAAAGCCGTCTGCGAGTGGGTCGGCGAGGGCAGCCGCGTGCTCGATTTGGGTTGCGGCAGGGGGATATTGCTCTACGAGCTCGTGCGCCGGCGCAACATCTACGCCGTCGGCGTCGACAGCGATTTTGAAAAAATATCGCTGTGCATGAAGAAGGGCGTCTCGGCATACCACGGCGACATTATGGACATGCTTTCCACTTTCCCCGACGACTCTTTCGACTGGATCATCTGTTCTCGGACGCTTCCCGAGCTTGAGAACGCCAGCGAAGTCTTGTTGAAATCGCTGAAGGTGGCAAAGAGCGTCGCTGTAGGGTTTGTAAATTACGCGTACTGGCGAAACCGCCTAAGCATTCTTTTTACCGGAGACAGAATCGTAAACGAGGTCTATCCCGACCGCTGGGAGGCCTCGCGCCCGATGAATTCGATTTCGGTGAATTCGTTTAGAAATTTTTGCAAAAGAAACGATATAACAATAAAAAGAGAGCATTTTTTGCGCGGCGATTGGGAGACCCCGTGCAAATTCGCCCCGAACATATTTTCGGGATATGCGCTCTTTGAAATATCAAAAGACAGGTAATACTTATGAACTGCGAAGAAGAAAATAAAAAAAACGACCAGATTCCGTCGATATCGGCCGAAATGCAGAGGCGCTTTCTCGATGAGCGCAAGATATTCTTGTGGGATTCCGTAACAGACAAGTCTGCCGCCGAAATAGTTGAGAAGCTCCTTTATTTGGATATGCTCGACCACGAGAAGGAGATAACTTTTTATATGAGCACTCCGGGCGGGTCAATTAGCGCGGGCATGTCGATATACGACACCATGAAGCTGATTAAGGCTCCGGTTAAGGTTGTTGTGACTGGCATAGCAATGAGCATGGGCTCTATTCTGCTCTCGGCCGCCCCGAAAGGCAAACGGTTCCTTTTCCCGAGCGCCCGCGTTATGATTCACCAGCCCCTCATCATGGGGGAAATGAGCGGAACTGCAGTCGATATGCACATCCAAGCTATGGAGCTGGAGCGCATGCGCCAAGAGTTGAACAAGATCCTTTCCGAGGCCTCCGGGCAGCCGCTTGAAAAAGTGACGGCCGATACGGATAGAGACTTCTTTATGACGGCCGAAGAGGCAATCAAGTACGGCCTTGCCGACGCCATAGTTACCCAACTATAACAGCTAATCTGCCGCGGCGCCCTCGCGCGTTGCGTTTTTTTAGGCGGCGTTTAAGCGGCGCTATTCGGAGGCTCTTGGCGGCCGGGGTTTGCCGCCGCCAAGTTTTTCCCCGCATTTCGCGTTTGTGCGCGGGCTACGGCGGGGTCGAGCGCGCAGTTGCCGTAGCGGAAGCCTCAGAGTTCTCTTTCAGGCGCGGGTTGATTTTTTTTTCGCCGCATTCGGCGGCCTTGTAAAGCGGTGTTTTTTGCCGCTATTTTTTATGCGGGAAGGGGAAGGTGCGCCAGCGGAGAATGTTGCGGCGCTATGCCCGTCTTTTTTCTTTTTTTCTTTATCTCTCGCCCCCCCCTCTCTCTCGTTGCGGGGATCATTTATTGTTTGCGGCATGTTCTGCGCGAAATATTGCAAAAAAAACGCGGGCGCAAATCTCTGGCGGACTATTAATTGTCTTTTTTCCGCGAAAGAGGGAAAGCTAACCGCTTTCTTTTGAGAATTCTTTCCCTGCGCTCTTTTGAAAGCAAGGCGTTTTTATCTTTTATTTATTTTTTATATTATTTCCAAAGGTGTGAAAATTTCTCCCTTTCATCCGTATTGCAAGCGGCGGAAACGGCACGGAGATATTTCAACTCCGCGCCGCAGTTTACACTAAATTCGCCATTTTTTCGGCCAATTTTTATTCTTTGGCGTTTTCGCGCCGTCTTGGCAGCAAATAGCCGCGACGGCGCGCAGAATTTTTTTCTTTTTTTCTATATTCTTTTTTCTCTCTCCAAACGAAAAAAGAGAAAAAACGCAGGATGCACAGCGCTATTTTTTTAATTTTTTTGCGAGGTATTGCGGATTGTAGATAGTGTAGAAAAAGGTGGATTCCCCGTCCGTGTAGTAGTCTGCAATTTCGGCTTCTTTTGAAAAGCCGAGCTTTTGGTAGAAGGCGCGCGTGGGCTCGTATTGCGGGCGCCCCGACGTTTGAAGAATTAGCTTGCGGGCATTGTTTTCCCACGACTGCCGAAGCACCTCGGCCATCAGCCTCTTGCCAAGTCCCATTCCCCTGAGGGAGTTGTTTACGCAAAGCCAGCTCATATACACCGTGGCGTCGCAGCAGCTCTCGCGGCCGAATATTGCAAAGCCCTCCTCGACGCCGCCAACCTCAATAAACAAAAGCTTTTCTTCTGATTTAGGATTGCCCGCTATGGCTTCGGCGTTCGCCTCGGCGCTGTCGAGCTCGTCAAAGACGGCCTCGAAGAATCCGGTAGATTTCATGATGCGTCTGACTATTTTGCCGTCGCCCGGCCGCGGAGTGTTTCTAAATGTTATTTTTGCGCTTTTAATATCCATATATATTTATTTCTTAATTTTTGCGGCGGCATTTTTTATTCTGCATACTCGGCGCATAAAACCGTCCATTATTGCCTCGTAAAGGGCGGGGCCTGCAACTTTGTCTTCTATGCCGGCGTCGATGTTTGGGTTGTCGTTTATTTCTATCAGAAGCGTTCGGCCGTCTTTTGTCTGCTTAATGTCGACACCGTAAAGGCCGTCTCCTATGAGGTTGGCAGTCTTTAGCGCTACGTCGACAACTTTGCCTTCGACGTCGGAAATAGGAAGCGTCTGCGATGTCCCCTCGGCGTTGTGGTTGTCCTTGTCGACAATCTGCCAGTGCTTTTTTGCCATGAAGTATTTGCAGGCAAAAATGGGTTTTTTGTCGAATATGCCGATGCGCCAGTCGAATTCGGTGGGCACGAATTCCTGGGCGATTAGCAGGTCGGAGTCTTTGAGAAGTTTTTCGAGTATTTTATCAAGCTGCTTCTCGTCCTCGACCTTGTAAACCCCCTGGGAAAACTGGCTGTCGGGCTGCTTGATGACAATGGGAAAGCCGAGCTGCTTTGCTATTTGCTTTGAGTTGTCCTTATGCACTATAAGCGTGCGGGGCGTGGGAATTTTGCGTATGGCGGCCTGTTCGGCCTGAAAAACTTTGTTGGCGCAGCGTATTATGGAGTCGGCGTCGTCGACTACCGCCAGCCCCTGCGCTTCGGCCGCGCGGGAAAATCTATACGTGTAATTGTTGACGTTTGTGGTGGCGCGGATAAACAAGGCGTCGAATTCGTTTATGCGTGAAAAGTCGTCCTTAGTTATAAATTCGCAGTAGAAACCCGCATTTGAGGCGGCGCGCTTGAAGCGTTCGAGAGCCTTCTTATTCGACGGCGGCAGCTCTTCGTCGTCGTCGACTAGAATCGCCATGCAAAACCTGCTGTTGCTTATCTGGTCGCTTATCTTGTGGCGGTGGGCGATGTAGTTTGCCGTCGCTTCGGAGGCAAACGGCACGTCTTTTCGGCTTATCTGGGCCGACGACATAGCCTCGAGCCTTTCGATTTTCCAACCGTCCTTTGATTTGTGAAATTCGGCGTTGAAGGCCGGCACTTTAAAAAGCTTGAAGAGCTTGCGCGCAATCGATTCGCACTCATGCATCGGAGTTTTGCCGAAATACACGTTAAAGCTCACCTTCTGCTTGCGGCTTTTTCTTAGCGCGCGATTTGCCGCAGCCTCGATTTCGGGCTCGGCGAGTTTCATCATGCGGCGGCTTCTAAAGTCCATTATCGTTTTTACAGAAGGCTCCGGATTGTGCCCCCTGGCCCTCGCCAAAAGCGATACATAATAGCCCATATTTTGGTACTTGAAGGCGTTGCACATGTTAAACACTTTAAACGCGCCAAGTTTTGCAAATTCGGCATCGGTTATGTATTGTCTGGGCGATACGACCCTAACCTGCGGGATTTCCAAATCCCATCTCAAGGGATGTTTTGCTACGATAATAGTTTCCATCATATATGGTCTTATTTTGGCGGCCAGATTACTATTGAGTCCATGCAATAGTCAACTTATTTTATATACGTTCGTACAAACCCGCTCTACATTTCGCGTGCCTTTGATTTGCCCAATGTAGCAAATGCGAGATACTGCGCCTTTCCTCTTTAGGTACGTGTCCCTTTTGAGTACTAAGAAAAAGAAGACCGCACAAAAGGCGGTCTTTCATCCGTAAAAAATCGCACAATGAGCGCAATTATTTGTTTTTTACCAGAATATAGTCCATGGGCGGGACTTTTTTGCCTTGGTAGTCGTATTCGTTTTTTGTGTAGTTGCAGACGGTCTTATCCCCGTTCGAATACGATGTCTCGATTATGCCGGGGGCTATTTCGCGGTGGTCTTCCATGAATTCCCACTGAAGGTAGGCAAGGGGCTTGTACGTGTTGTAGCTTTGGGCAATACTTTCCACAGTACCAAGGGATCCGCCCGTATAAAATACCGGGCGCCCGCCAAATTCAACGAGCTTAAGCCTTGAATACGGGGTGAGTCTGCCTTGCGTTATGCGGTCGGGATTGCTCATGACAATGCCGTGATAGACAATCTGCCAGAAGGGCACCACCGCTGATACAAGCTTGTTTGTCTTGCCGTTTTGCATGTCGCGTATGGAAGAGGTAACGTAATTGCAGTAGTCTATGTTTCTTGCAACGGCGTCGAATCCGCATTCGCTCGCGGCCAAGCCCCATATCTTCTTGCAGCGCGAGAGTATCTTGTTGTAGTACTTGGCCTGTTCCTTGTGGGTCGCTTCGTGGCCTTTTGCGTTGCACTGGTAGGGGTTTATGGCGGAAAGCACGTCTATATACAGGGCCCCGTTAAACCCGTATTTTGAAATCTCTTCAAGCTGCGCCGGTATGAACTTTTCCCACGACGATTTTGCGCAGAGGTTGTACGCGCGCCCGCCGCACCAGACGGCGTTTCTTGTCATTTTGCCAGAGGGGTCGCGGCAGATGAGATCGTCGCTCCAGATGTTTGCAACCTTGTATGCATCGGTATAGTTTATATGCGGGGCTATCTGATAGCCGAGCGCCTTCGTGTGCTCTATGAAATCCCTAAATTCGGCCTCCGTCCCGCATGCGGTCTCCACCGGCAACACCTGGGGATAGCGGCCGTCGTGGCCCCCAGAATTCCATCCGCACGTGCATATGTCGGCGTATTCCACACCCGCGTTCTTCAAAAGCTGGACGAATATTTTAGACTTTTCATAGGTGAGGTTCGGGTTGGCTTTCACTTTCGGTTCGTTTTCGGGCGTCTGATCCTCGACGGGGCTTGGCCAGGGCTTGGCGGCGTGCGCTTGGAGCCGCACCTGTATGGTTTTTGCCAGATATTCAAGCTTCGGCTGCTTCTTGAGGCGCTCTTTCATAGGCTTGACCGCCTTGCGCCCGAGCTGGTATTTGCGGTAGATCTTTGCCATGTCCACATATGTGGCCTCGGGCTCGAGAAAATAGTAGTCTATGCGCAGGTTCTCGTAGGCGGGAACTCCCATTTTCGATATTAAAAAACGGGGAAATACGTTGTAGCAGCCGTTCGAGACTTCCGTTATGATAGTAAACTCGTGTTTTAGCCCCTTTACTATTGCCGCATAGGCGCCCTGTTGAGACTTCATTCCCCAGACGGGCATGCATACGCTTGATACAATCCTTCCCTCGTCGGCCTCAAATTTTATCAATTCGTTTCTCGGATAGATTATGTAGCCTTTGTCTCCTTTTATCGCCTTGGAGAAATCGGCTGATATGTCTATGTAGTCGACGGTTTCGGGAATGTTTTTCTTGTCTATCTGCAGCCTCCACGATCCGTCCTTATTCTGCGTCAGCGGAATTTGGCGCACGTCGGTGGTTTTGTTTTTATAATTAAATACGGCGGATACAACCTTCGCCTCCTGCGCATTCAGCAGGAGCGCAAGCATCGATACCATCAAGCTTAAAACAAATTTTTTCATGGGCGGCAGCATACATTAAAGACTGCGCCGCTCAAGCAAATTTATTATGCCGACATCTCCATCCAAAGAATTGCCGCCCATAAATACTGCAGATAGTATGCAGTATTTGAATATGCGCGTTTTGCCCGGGCGTTTTCCTTTTTTTATGGGCGCCGGCCTTTGCCGCCCTACAAATTCAATCCGAACTGCATGCCCAGCACGAGCGCATCGGGGTATTCGCCGCCGTTTGTGTTGTTTATATATTGTATATTGGGCTGAATGAAGAAAAATTTGTTGACCTGAAATTTGTAGTTTAACTCGAGCGCCAGTTCGTACGAGCCCTTGTTTTGGGTCGTTAGGCTGTTTGAGAACTTGCCGTAGGCAAAACCGAAGCAGACGACGTCGTCGGCCCTGCTTTCAAAAGGCGCGTTGAAGAGCAGGCCGCCGTTTATAAAAAGGGGCATAAGCGCCGTGTTCTGGTTCGGATTGTACTGGACAACGCACCAGGCTACCAGGCCGCGCAGGTCTCTGTAGGCGTCTTTATCGCGTTCTATGAAGGCGGCGTTTTTAACGTGCTTTTTCGGCGCGCCGAGATTCCAGAGCATGTAGTCGGCGTGCAGATATACAGTGTAGCTAAAATCGGTGGCTGTTTTCGTCGAATTTAGGTACGGCACGTTATACCAGTCGTTTGCGATTCCCACCGCAATGCAGCCGGGGGAGCGTCCGCTATTGTCATGGTTGATGTTCCAACCCATTTCAAAGTTGGCGTTGACGCCGTCGCCCGACATCGACCAGTCCAAGCCGTGTTCGTGGGGAGAATCCTGCTCGTCGGTATTTATCTTATATACGCCGGCCTTAAAATAAGCCCCGTTTGCGTTGTCGATTTTTACAAACGCGCCCCATGTGGAGCCCGGATATGCGCTCCATTTCTGCTGCTTGAATATTCCGACAGGATTTCCGTCAAAGGCGTTGTTTTGGTAAAGCCAGTAAATGGGGTTTGAAAGAAAGTTGTCGCCGGCGGCTATGCGGCCTACTTTTACGAGCAGGCTCCAGTCGTCGATTTGCTTGTTGTATGAGAGGTATAGCGCCTGCGAGCGGATAGTTGGGTCTCCATAGCACTGTTGTACGTTGAAGGCGTTGCCTATTCTCTCTTTTGTCAGACTATTGCCGAAGCGCCAAGACCACGTCGTGTTTATTGAAAAGCCCTTTAGTTCTTTTGCCTTTGTGAGTTTCCCCAGGTCTATGCCCAGGTCCATATTCACGTTGCTTGAAATCGCCGCCCCTCGCGAAAATCCGCCCCACGGATTTGCGGCAAAGTTGCCCAAATAAGATATAGCCGGCACTATGCCTTGGTCTTCGAGTATATATCGGCGCATGGGCATTAAGTATGGTCCGTTGAACCAATCATCGAATGAAACGTCGCTTAAATGCTCTCTAACGCCGATTTCATCCCTATAATCGGAGGCCATGGGAATGGGTTTTTCCGTGTGCTCGTCGAATCTGTGGGCTTTGAAGTAGTTCCTTCTCGACGCCGCCGCATCAACAATCGTGGCAACCAGCGCTATGACTATGATGTAGTTCCTTATCATTTATACTCCTTTATTTTTTTCGGGACTATTCGTAAAATTGTAAGTTCAGGCGGGCAGAAAAAACGCGCGGGAATCCTGCTTGTGCCCAATCCCTTAGAATTTATGCTTAGCAGTCGGCCGTCGTAGTATTGCGTCTGCCCTACGTATTTTCTTTGCGTATGCCTGATTGGCATTATGTTTCCAATCCACGGTAGCCTGAATTGGCCGCCGTGTGTATGGCCTGAAAGAACTATGTTTACCCTTTGGGGAATTTCCCTAAGCACTGCGGGATCGTGGGTCAAAAATATTAGGGGAGCTTCATCGGGAATTCCATTTAGGGCAGCACCGTAAGAATAGTCCATCGTTTGAGGGTCGGCTATCGCGGCCAAATAAAATGATCCATACGGCGTTTTTACAAGGGCGTTCGAGTTATTTAAAAGCTCCACGCCGGAAGCCGCGAGTATTTTTGCCATGCGGGCCGGCCCTCCGACGTATTCGTGGTTTCCGTATATGCCGAATTTTCCGTATTTTGCATTAAAGGCCGAAAAGTAGGCGATTAAGTCGGCATCGGAGGGGGAGGTCTGAAAAGGGTATCCGTTTGTGTAGTCGCCCAGAAATATTATAACGTCGGGATTTTGTCTGTTGACGGCCCGTATTATTCTTTTCATGCGCCAGCTTTCCCAAAAACCGCGGCCGACGTGTATGTCGGACACCACAGCTATCTTAAGCTTTTCAAAGTTTTCGGGAAAATCTTTTACTTTGACTGTTTGTTCTTTTACAACGAGCATTCCGTACGGCTCTACGACAACCGCCCAAATCCAAAAGAAAAGTATAGCCAAAGTAATTGCGATTGTGTACCTTCTTCTCACTTCGGCGCGATTGTTTTAATTTTTTTTGATGTTTTCAATATATTTTTTTGCCGTCGGCAAAATTTTTCTTGCGCTTTGGCCAACATTTGTATGTGATAGGCGGCTTAAAAATGGAGAGGTGGCAGAGTGGCCGATTGCGCTGGTTTGCTAAACCGGTGTAGGGGGTTAAATCCCTACCGTGAGTTCGAATCTCATCCTCTCCGTTTTTAAGCTTTGCTTTCGGCGCCTCAGGGCGCCGTTTTTTTGGGAGGGGGCGGGGGCCCTAATTACCGGGTGATTGCCGGGGTTTAATAAGATTTTTTTTGGCCCGTTAATTACCGGTAGCGCGCCGGATTTAATGTTTTTTTGAGAGATAGTTAAATCTTTGGGGTCAACACCAAAGAGAGTGGATTTTAATGAAAGACGCCGCATAGAACCAAGACCCTCAATCTGTAATTTTCAAAGTTTTTATAACCGTAAGCCATTCGTTGTATCAGTTTCATTTTCCTGTGGAAGCCTTCGGTTATTCCGTTGTTTTGGGTCAACACCAAAGAGAGTGGATTTTAATGAAAGACGCCGCATAGAACCAAGACCCTCAATCTGTAATTTTGGA
>CALXLK010000004.1 GCA_944389175.1 uncultured Opitutales bacterium | reverse complement strand
TTTTCAAAATTTTTCAGAGCCTTTTCGCGCGGCGCCGACGGGCAAGCGGCGTGGAGTCTTTAGCATGGCGCCGCGGCCTCGGCGCCCAACTTGCGCGGCGGCGGGGCAGTTCTTTTTCAAAATTTTTCAGAGCCTTTTCGCGCGGCGCCGACGGGCAAGCGGCGTGGAGTCTTTAGCATGGCGCCGCGGCGGGAATGTAAAAAAGTGTTGAAGCGGGGGCGGATATTTGTTCATATCTGGGGCGTATGAAGATTTTTCCGGCAGCATTTGCGGCGCTTTCGGCTGCGCTTATGTGCTCGTGCGGCGCAGTGAGGGAGAACGCCTTCGCGACCGACGAGTCGAAACTCTGGTCGATCGGACAAGAGCTTTCTTTCCTTTCGAAGTATTCGATCGACGCGCGCATACTGCGCAACGACGACGCCATGGTATTGTATTCGCCCCACTATCAGGGGCGCGTGCTCACCTCGGGGTGCGGCGACGAGAAGGCCTCGAGCCTCGGCTGGTACAACCGCGAGGTCATGGCTCTAAAGAATAAAAATCCGCGCACGGAATATCTGGGCGGCGAGGATTCATTCGTAGTCGGGCCCGAGGGCGGAGACGCCTCTATTTATTTCGACCAAGGCGCTATTTTTTCCGAGGAAAACAGGAAAATGCCCGAAATTATGTCGACGTTGCCGTGGAAGCTGGTAGGCGCCTCGAAGACGCGCGCGCGTTTTGAGGCTGTCTCGGAATTTACCAATGCCAAGGGCGCGAGCTTTTCGGTTAAAGCCGAGAGGGAAATTTCGCTGCTTTCAAGGGACGACGTTTCAAAGATTCTTGGCGTTGAAATTCCGGCGAATTTGAAGGTCGCCGCGTTTCAGTCGATGAATAAGATCACCAATACCTCGAAGGCCGACTGGTCTGAAAAACACGGCATGCTCAACATCGGCGTCGTGGGCGCCTTCAATGCAAATAAGACTGTAAATACGTTTATCCCGTACCGCCCGGGCGACGCCTCCGCTCTCGGCGACATAGTCCGCGACAACGTTTTCGACTCTTCTTTCGGCACGTCGAATACCGGCAGGGTGTTTGTCTCCGACGACTATGTCAGGTTTAAGTGCGACGGCCGCCATATTTCCGGCGTGGGCATAAGCGCGCGGCGCAGCGAGGGCATAGTTGTTTCCTACGACGACAAAAATTCGCTCCTGACGATAGTCCTCTATATTAGGCCCTCCGGCGCGAGGGCGTATTTGCCGATGTCCTGGCGCGATACGAGCAACTCGCTCGACGGCGATGCAATATCCGTTTTCAACAACGGCCCGGTCTCCAAGAACATCTATTTTTCGAATCTGTTTTACTCTATACAGACGAATTCTCCGGCGCTTAGCCTTGCCGCGGGCAGAAGCCAGTTCCATCTTCAGCGCACATTCCACTTCATAGGCTCAGAGTACGATCTCGATTTGCTTTCGTACAAGCTTACCGGAATCTCGCTTAAGCAGATGCGCAACAAATAGCGTTTTTTTACCAAAAGAGAATATTATGGACGAATTTTTGACAGAATTGCTTCAGACTCGCTCTCCCACCGGAATGGAAACCGAGGCTGCCAACGTAATAGAAAAGTATGTGAAGCCCTGCGCCGACTCTTTTAGCCGCGATGTTTTGGGCAACAGGATAGCCGTCATAGGTTCCGGTTCCAGAAAGCTGATGTACGCCGGCCACATAGACGAGATAGGCTTTCAGGTATCTTACATAGACAAAGACGGCTTTATTTTCTTCCAGCAGCTCGGCGGCCACGACAATGTCATGATATCTGGGCGCAGCGTGTGGATTCTGACGGACAAGGGGCCTGTTCCGGGCGTAACCGGCAAGAGGGCAATACACCTGATGGACGCCAAGGAGCGCAAGGAGGTTCCCGAGACCCATCAGATATGGATAGACATCGGCGCGCGCAGCCGCGAGGAGGCTCTGCGAATGGTCTGCATAGGGGATCCTATTGTCTACGACACCCGCCTTGTGGAGCTCGCCAACAACGCCTGCGCGTCGCGGGCCTTCGACGACAAGGCGGGCGCATACAGCATTTTCGAGGCCTTCCGCAGGCTTTCCAAGCAAAAGGGCGACCTCAAATGCCAGTTGGTGTGCGTGGGCACGACGCAAGAGGAGATAGGCACGCGGGGCGCGACGACTTCCGCCTACGCAGTTGGGGCCGACGTCGGCATAGCAGTCGACGTCACGCACGCCACCGATTTTCCGACGTGCGACTGCCGCAAATTTGGCGACATAAAGCTCGGCGGCGGAGTGGTGATATCGCGCGGGCCAAACCTCAACCCGAAGGTTACCGGGCGCCTAATAGAGCTTGCGGAAGCAGGAGGCATAGCCTATCAGATAGAGTCGGAGCCGCGCCCGACAGGCACCGACGCGCGCGTTATTCAAATGACGCGCGGCGGCGTGGCAACCGGTCTGCTTAGCATACCCTTGCGCTACATGCATACTCCCGGCGAGGTTGCAAACTTAAACGACATTGAAGCTTGCGTGGAGCTGCTTGCCGCCTTCGCCAAGTCGCTTTCCGAAACCGACGATTTTACGTATTAGTATGAAGAGGGTTCTCTTGACAAGACAGGACAATTCGGCGCTTTCGTCGCTATTGAAAGCCGAGGGGATAGAGGCGCTTGAGATGCCTCTTATAGAGTGCAGCCTTTGCGCGGATCCGGCGGAGGCCGCCGATATTTTTGAAGAGCTCGGCGCGTACGACTGGCTGACGTTTTCAAGCCCGAATGCCGTAAAGGGCTTTTTTAAGGAATTTTTGGCGACGTTTAGGGATATTCGTTCGTTGGGGATAGTGCGCATAGCCTGCGTGGGCGAGGCCACCGCCAGGGAGCTTCGCAAGTTCTACCTCGACGCGGCAGTCATTCCCGACGAGCAGACGGGGCTGGCCATGGCCAAGGCCATAGGCGCGTACGAATCCATCGAAAACTTGAAGGTGCTTTCCGTCCACGGGAACATGGCCATAGGAGACTTGGTTAAGGCGCTCGAGGCCCAGCGGGCCATAGTCGATACGTTTGAAGTTTACAAGACTTCGCACAGAAAATTGAAAAAGGACGATGAATGCGCCAAGAAATTTCGCGAGGTTGGTGCCCACGCGGTTGTTTTTTCGAGCCCGTCGGCGGTTGAAAGCTTCGTAAAGAATGCGGAGCACCTTGGCTTGGAGAAGGGGGCGGTGCGCCCGAAAATCGTCGCCATTGGCCCGACTACGGCCGAGGCGGTGCGAAAACACTCTATGAAGGTCGACGCGGTGTCGAAGTCGCCAAATCCAAAAGATATGCTCGATGCAATCCGGTCAGTCCTAAAATGACAAATAAAAAACCCGCCAAAAAGCGGGTTTTTTATTTTTGTTTTTTAGGTCTTAGATTTCAGATATTGTATATCTTGGACGTTGGTTTTTCCCCGCGCCTTAGATTTAAAACGCCGCAAAATGCGCAAGCTGTTAAAGCGCGGCGGGGTCATGCCAAAAAAAAACGCGCCGACAAAAAGCCGGCGCGCCGTAAAAAGCGTATTAGGCCAAATCCTTCAGCCTTGCAAGCAGGGCGTCCTTTGTCGCCATGCCGCTCATGCCGACCATCTTGCCCTTTTTAAAAAACAGGATAGTTGGGACGGCGTTTATGCCAAATCTTTCGGCAATTTCCGGAGACTGGTCGACGTCGAGTTTGCAGACGAGGGCGCTGTCGCCGACTTCGTTTGCGAGGGCGTCAATAGTAGGGCCGAGCATTCTGCACGGGCCGCACCAAGTGGCCCAGAAGTCCACGAGCACGGGCTTGTCGGAATTTATGGTGGAATCGAAATCCTGAGATGTTAAGTGTTTTACTGACATATCTTTGTTTCGGAATTTTTAACCCTGTTTTAATTTAATTACATTTCAAAAACGATGAGAATTGCAAAAGCCACAGATATTGCCGCCGCCGCGAAGTCTAATGCAATCGACATCGGGCTCACGGAATCGCCGGAAGCTTTCACCTGCGGCATCGGCGCCGCGGGCTTTACAGCGGCAACTTTCGGCGGAATAGGCCTTGCCGCCGCAGGCTTTGGCGCTATGGATACAGCCGGCTTAACAGCGACCGCCGGTTTGGGCGCCAAAGAAATTGCAGGCTTTGCAGCCGCGGCTTTTGGAGCCTCGGGCAATACGGCCTTGGGGGCTTCCGGCAATACCGGCTTTGCGGCCGCGGCTTTGGGCGCTTCGGGCAAAACGGGTTTTGGAGCTTCGGGTAGAACGGGTTTTGGAGCTTCGGGTAGAACTGCCTTAGGGGCTTCTGGTAGTATTTGTTTTTCGTCTGACATAGTAGGTAATATTTGTAGAAATTGGAAAGTTGTTTAGGCAAAGTATTTCAAATTGCATTGACTATTTCAAGCTTTTTTGTGTTGCCAAAAAAATCGTTTTTTTTGAAAATGCGGCCATGATTATAGACGCAGAGGTAAAAAATTCGGCAGAGAACATAAAAAAGCGCGCGGGCCATCTATGGAGGTTTCTTTGACGTAGATAAAAAGCGCGAAAGGATACGTGAACTTGAGTCCCTCATGGCCTCGGAGGGCTTTTGGGACGACCAGGCTTCGGCGCAGAAAACCGTTTCCGAGCTTTCGTCGCTGCGCGCGCTCGTGGCGCCTCTGTTGAAGCTGAAGGCGAGCATCGGCGACCTCGACGCGCTCTTCGAGCTTGCCGAGGAATCCGATGAAGACCCCGCCCTCGCGGCGGATTTGTCGCGCGAGGCTGCGGATTTGTCGGCGATTTTGGACAGGGTGGAGATAGAGTCTTTTCTAAGCGGTCCGCACGACAAGTGCAATGCGATCCTCACCATACACGCCGGGGCCGGTGGCACCGAGAGTTGCGACTGGGCCGAGATGCTTTTGCGCATGTACATGCGCTGGGCCGAGCGCAGGGGCTACGAGACCTCCCTTGAGGACATGCAGCCCGGCGAGGAGGCCGGTTTTTCGAGAGTCACCTTCAGAATAATCGGGCCCAACGCCTACGGCTACGCGAAGGCCGAGCGCGGTGTGCACAGGCTTGTAAGAATAAGCCCTTTCGACGCGAATAAGCGCAGGCATACGTCGTTTGCCTCTGTCGATGTGATAGCCGAGGTGGAGGACGACATCGACATAGACGTCAAGGAGGAGGATCTGAAAATAGACACGTACCGTTCAAGCGGGGCTGGAGGGCAGCACGTGAATAAAACCGAGAGCGCAGTCAGGATAACCCATATGCCCACCGGCATAGTTGTCTCGTGCCAGAACGAGCGCTCCCAATTCAAGAACAAGGCGACTGCCATGAAGATACTAAAGAGCCGCCTGTACGAAAAGCTCGAAGACCAGCGCCGCAGCGAAATGGACAAATTTTACGGTCCCAAGGGCGAAATTTCGTGGGGCAACCAGATACGCAGCTACGTCTTTCAGCCCTATCAAATGGTCAAGGACTTGCGCACGGGCGCCGAGACCGGCAACGTCCAGGCCGTAATGGACGGCGATATAGACATATTCATAAACGCCTGGCTGCGCGCCGGGGGGCCGACTGCCAGAAACAAAAATATTCAGGTTGACGGCGATTAGTTTTATGTTGAAAATGCACCGGTAAAAATTTTTGGGCGGCGAAGGGCGTATGTTGGATTGGCAAATAAAACCATTGGCTAAAAAATCGGCGTTGGGCACCGACATAAAGGTTGGAGATATCGTGGTTTCGGCGGTGTATGTCGACGCCGCCGGAAACTTCGACCGGGCCGACTTTATTTTAAGCGAGTTCGACGAGTCGAAAATTCCCGGGCGCGTAATTGGCCGGTGGGAACGCAAAGTTGGCGCCAATCCGGACGCCGACGAGCGCATGGCCCGCAAAATGGCTCTCGCCTCTTCGGAGGATTTTTTCATGTCGCTTTTTGACGAAAAATCCGCAGTTGTCGCGGAGGAAGCGGGGGTGGTAAAGCAGATGTTGGCCCTCTTGCTTGAGAGAAAGCGCATCTTGCGGCCCGTCGGCAGGCCGCGCGGGGGGATTCAAAAATATTTGCATGTTTCGTCGAAGAGGATATTCGACGTTCCGCAGTACAATTTGTCGGAAGACTTAATCTTAAAGATACAAACTCAATTAGGAAGCATAATAATATGAAGAAGATTTTGAACATTGCGTTGTTGGCTTTGTCGGCCGTACTGGTTTCATGCGGGGGCAAGGATACAAAGCTTGTGACGTTCAACGTGGCCACCAGGACGGGCGTAGATACGGGGCTTGCCTACAAGACCGTAGTAATGCCGATATCGGGCACGAAGCTGATAATGAACACCGATATCGTCCTTTACAGCGGGGATATTTCGGAAATCCACGTGGCCGAAAACACCATGCCCACAGGCGAAAAAATTCCCGGATTCTTTGTATATTTTTCCGGCCGGGCAAAGAACAAGCTCACCAACGTGACTGCTTCGAACATAGGTTCGTACATCGTGATGATGTATGACGGCAAGCCGATAGGCCTGCGCATTATCGACACTGTAATCACCGACGGCAGGCTCTTTGTTTGCAGCGAATACGGCGAAGACTTTGACAGTATGCACAAGCTCGCCGCCGAGATGATGAATTCCGTAAAAGATGTCAATGAAATGAAGAAAAACTAGGGGCTTTTGATGAGAAGCTTTTGGGCGTCACTGTTTGCGGTTTTGCTCGTTTGTCGGTCTTTTGCCGATATTGTCTGGCCCACGCCTTCAAAGGGGTTTGCCTTGGGGCAGCCCCCGGAGACTTTTCTTCAGCCCACGGCCGGGGGCAAGCCCTTAAGCGGCGCATTTGGCGACGTGCGGAACAACGGCTACCGCTTTCACGAGGGGATTGACATAAGGCCCGAAAGGCGCGACAGGCGCGGCGAGGCGCTCGACGACATATATGCGGCAATGGACGGCGTTGTCTCCTGCGTCAATCGGGTTTCCGGCAACAGCGGGTACGGCAGGTACGTGGTCTTGACCCATACAGACGAAGACGTCGCCGTGTACACGCTCTATGCGCACTTGTCCGAGATAGATGCCTCACTCAGGCGCGGCGATAGGGTTTCTGCCGGGGCGCGCCTTGGCAGAATGGGGCGTTCGGCCCAGTATGCGATAGGCAAGGCCCAGTCGCATTTGCATTTTGAGATTGGTCTGGCCTCGAGCATGAATTTTGACAAGTGGTACTACGCCTCGAAAAAGTTCAAGACAAAGAACAGGTTCGGCAATTACAACGGCATCAATTTGACCGGGTTCGACCCTCTGGCCTTTTTTTACGCGGCGCGCGCGGGCAAAGTGGATTCTATGGCAGGCTACATAAAGAGTCTGCCGACGGCGTTTGTCGTCCGTGTGTACACTTCGGCTATCCCCGATTTTGCGAAAATGTATCCCAATCTCGTGGAGGGGCCGCTCGAGGGCGAGGCCTGGGATATATATTTTACCTGGTATGCGCTTCCGCAGAAACTTCGCAGGGTAAGCGGCGCCGACGCGGCGAAATCCGGAAGCGGCAGCATGGAGATAGTAAGCTACAATCCCGACGAGATCGGAAGGAAATGCAGGGTCATGGTTGTCGAGCGTCGCGGGCGCGTGTACGCCACCACCACTCTCATAGACGCCGTCAAAAAGCTCTTTCCTTAAAAATTGCTTGACAGTGCGGGGGCGCGCCGATACTGCACTTTAGGGAAAATCAACCAACTATGAACAGCATAGACGAAAAATTCTTTTTGAACGCCGACGCGTTCTTTACCGCAAATGCCGGATACGCCCTCACGTATGACGACGTGTCGTTGGCGACGCAGTATTCCGATGTTTTGCCCCGGGAGACGCGTCTTGATTCCTCGCTGTCGGATTCGATAGACCTTCCCGTTCCGATAATATCTTCCGATATGGACACCGTCACCGAGTCGAAGATGGCCATAGCCATGGCTCTAAACGGCGGATTGGGGCTTTTGCACTGCAACATGACGCAGAAGGACCAGCTTGCGGAGGTGGTGCGGGTAAAGAACTATATTCACGGTTTGATTCAAAATCCGCTGACGGTTACGCCCGACATGTGCGTGGGCGACGTTTTGGCGATAGTGGGGTCGAAAAATTTCCGATTCCGCACGTTCCCGGTGGTCGACAAGGCGAACAAGCTCGTGGGTCTTTTGCCCGGCAGCATAGTCAAGGAGAGATATTCGGCGCTGACTGTAGCAAAGGTCATGACAAAGCGCTCCGAAGTCTTTACCGTGGCGCAGGACGCCCTGGGAGAGGATCCCATAGCCGTGGCCGACAAATTCTTTGACGAGCACTTTGGCGTCCACAAGCTTCTTGTCGTCGACAGCCAGGACAAACTTTGCGGATTGTTTACCCTAAGCGACATCGAGCGCATTTCCGACGAGCGCAACCGACACCTCCACAACGCCCGCGACTCGAAATTCCGCCTGCGCGTGGGCGCATCGATTGCCCTGATGCGCAAGCCCGACGGGTCTTTGGACTTTGATAATATTATTTCCCACGTAGGCGCTATGGTCGATGCGGGGCTCGATGTGGCGGCGGTTTCCACAGCTCACGGCTTTACCGTGGGCGTCGGCGATACTGTAAAGGCTCTGCGCAAGGCCTTCCCCGAGCTGACGCTAATCGGCGGCAACGTTACAAACGCCTCCGGAGTCGAGTTCCTGGCCGGCTGCGGCGCCGACGCCATAAAGATAGGGCAGGGGCCGGGGTCGATTTGCACGACGAGAATCGTAGCAGGCGTGGGAGTTCCGCAGCTGACGGCCCTTTACGTGTGCTCGAAGCAGGCGCGCCAGCTCGGCGTTAGAACCATAGCCGACGGCGGCATAACAAAGAGCGGCGACATGGTCAAGGCTCTGACGCTCGCCGACTGCATGATTTGCGGCGGATTGCTAGCCGGCTGCCCGGAGGCCCCCGGACAGATAATGGAAATCAACGGCAAGATGTACAAACAGTACAGGGGAATGGGCAGCCTTTCGGCAATGAAGGCCGGCAGCGCCGCGAGATACGGCCACGATATCAAGAATAAAACCGACAAGATTACCGCCGAGGGCGTCGAGGCTCTCAAGGAGGTTTCCATGTCGGTTGACGACGTCTTGCGCCAGTTCGTAGGCGGAATTCAAAGCGGCATGGGGTATCTCGGGGCGAGAACTCTTCCCGAATTGAGAAAGAACGCCAGATACACGCGCCTTACCAACGCCGGTCAGCGCGAAAGCACCACCCACGATGTAATAGAAATCAAGCAGGCCTCGACAAAATAGGCCAATTTAAGCAAAAAACGCCCGCGCTTTCTCCGATAACGCGCGGGCGTTTTTTTTTGCGGATCATTTTTTTTCGAAGCGGCCTTGCCGCGCTATATCAAGCATGGAATGCTGCAATGGCGGGTTCATAAGAACGCGTTTTTAGATTGCAAAGAGTTATCTTGATGAATCACTCGCGCTCTAGCAGCGTTTGTATGATGTTGCTTTATTATTTTTGCACGCTTGCTGCTTTTACCGCTTTTATTTTTTTCTTTGCGTATTTTTATGCGTTCTTCTCTTTCTTTTTTTTCGAGTTTGTCTCCCGCCGTTTTTCTCTTTTCTATCTCCTTCTTTCCCCGTTTTTTCCCCACAAATCATAACACACACATACACACACGCTATAATATATGTCATAAACTGCCATCACGCGCACAATACACATCTAAGGCGATGCGTGTGGATAGCGTAAGCTAAAGATATGCAGCAATGAGTAAGGAATTTTGCATGTGCGCTATCGATAAAAAGGATAGCGTTTTTTCATGGCATGCGAGTGAAATGGTAGGGCGCTTCTATACTGTCTTGCGCGGAGCTATCGCGCAGGGTGGAAGGGGCAAGTTTTACTAAGAGTTGTTTTGTCGTCTTGAGATTTGCAAAAAGCCGCTTTGTTTTCGGGAGAATTGGAAGGTAAAAGATGAAGACGGGCTGTTTTTGCTTAAGTAAGAAAAAAACGCGGTCTGTTTTAAAGTTAAAAAATTGACATTTATAAGTGATATTTCAATATCGGCTTTAGTTAGGTATGAAGTTTTTAAAAATATTGTCGGCTTTTATATTGGCCGCCTTGGTAATAGGCGGGTTCTACTTTATGACGCTACTTTCCCCAAAACCCGTAACGGAGGATTCCGAGGACATGTTCTACTCTTCCGACGGCGGCGCTAAGCTTTTGGTTGAGTCCGAAAAGCTCGAGAGGGAGTTTGAGCAGAAGGCTGTAAGCCGCGGTCTCAACGAGGATGTTGTAAATTTGCTGCGCAAGGCAATATCGCTGCAGGAAGTCTATATAGACCGCTCGTCATCGCGCGACAGGGCGCCGGCGGAGCGCCTGATGAAACTTAGAACGCGCCTGCAAAACATAGAGGCAAAGCCGATTTCTGAGACTATATCCCAAATCGAAAGAAACGCCAAAGCCGCCGACGAGGCCAACCGCGTCGACGAGGCTTCAAAACTCTATGCCCAGGCCTACGTCATGCAGAACAGAATAAATCTCGAATACTCGCTTTCCAAATTCAAGAGCGTTGAGAAGGCCATGTACTACGACAGCAGGTCAAAGCTCATGAAGGCCCGCCCGCTCTACCAGGAGAGCGTGAAGGCCGAGAAGTCGGCGCGCGCTGCAATGGCCGCGAAAAAATGGGAGGAGGCCAGGCGCGAGTTTGAAAGGGCAATAAGTCTCGTCTCGCGCTTGAATTCGGAATTTCCCGATACGGCATACACTGACTTTTCGCGCCTGCAAACGCTCGATTCCGAGCTTGAATCGCTGAAATCGACGCCCATGTACATGAAGCTGGAAGCGGTGCTGAAGAGGGCCGAAGAGCAGAAGGCCAAAAAGAACTACCCCGCGGCGGCCGAACTTTACGGCGACGCCGCTGAAATTCAGCGCTCCATAAACAAGGTGTATCCGCGCAGCCTGCACGCCTCGGAAGACAATCTGAAACTTCTCGAGCGCCAAAAGAACGACGCTTTCAGCTGGGACTACATAAAGGAGATAAATTCTCTAGAAAAGAAGCTGTACGATGCAATAAATAAGAAGGACTTGCCCTTGATGATGGAAATATCCTCAAACTTGCTTTACAAGGCCGAACAGTTCAAGAAGGATTTCCCCAGGAGCGATCTTTTGCCCGAGGATACCATATTAAAATTGCGCTACATAAAGTTTATGGGCAGGGATATTCCGCAGATAACGCAACTCGTTCAGGAGAACCTCATAGGGATATCAGCAAATAAGAAAATGCTAAAGACCGAAGTTTGGCAGGACCTTTACAAGGCTGTTATGAAGGAAAATCCAAGCCGCAACACTTCCGAGGGCAAAAACCCCGTGGACAGCGTCAGCTACGACGACGCCGAGCGCTTCTGCACGCGCCTTTCATGGCTTATGGCAGCGAAGGTGTCGCTGCCTACGGAGGCGGAATTTAAGGATGCGGTGGGGTCGCTTAGGTACGTCGATATAAACGCGGTCTCATGGAACAATTTCAATTCCGATGGCATGACGCACCCTGTAGCGACAAAGAAACCTAACGACAAGGGCTTTTACGATTTGCTTGGCAACGTTGAGGAGTTCGTAAAGCGCGCGCCCGACGCGCCCGACGCCACGCTTATGGGCGGCAGCATAACCTCGACGCCCGATTCGATCGTCGGCATGGCGAAAAGCACCATAGACAGGAAAGGGCGAAAGCGCACTTTCGGCTTCAGAATAACAGTTGAGAAATAGCATGAAAATCTATCCGGCAGTCGATATAAAAGACGGCAAATGCGTGCGTCTGCGGCAGGGGGCCGCCGATGCAAAGACAATTTATTATGAAAATCCGCTCGATGCGGCAAAGGCTTTTCTCGATACGGGCTCGAAGAACATACACGTCGTTGACCTCGACGGAGCCTTTGAGGGCAGGCTTAAGAACCTCGAGGTTATATCCTCTATTGCGGGGCTTGGAATGTTTGTGGAGCTAGGCGGCGGCATGAGGGACGAATCGGCCGTCGGCGCGGCTTTCGATGCGGGCGTTTCGCGGGCAATTATAGGCACAAAGGCCTGCACCAATCCGGAGTTTGCAATAGACTTGGCGCAGAAGTACGGCGAGAAAATAGCCGTTGGCATAGACGCAAGGGGCGGGAAAGTCGCCATTAAAGGTTGGGTGGAAGTTTCCGATTCCGACGCGTACGATTTGGCCGTAAGGCTTGCAAACGGCGGCGTAAAAACTTTTATATACACCGACATAGACACCGACGGCATGCTTACCGGCGTAAACGTTGTCGCCCAGAAAAAGATGCTGGAGAGGCTTCTGCCGTGCGGCGGGAGGCTAATCGCCTCGGGCGGAGTGGCTTCAATCGCCGATGTGCGCAAGCTCCTGGCCCTGGCAGGGGAATTTGAAAATCTCGACGGCGTCATTATAGGCAAGGCGATTTACGAGAAAAAAATAGATTTGAAGGAGGCGTTGGCCTCTGTCGAAAAATGGGCATAGAGGTACTAAGCCAGGAATCCGCCGACTACGAGCTTGTAGATAGCGGCAACCGCAGAAAATTGGAGCGTTTCGGAGGCGTGTACACTGTTAGAAGCGAGCCCAAGGCGTGGTGGAGGCCGCTGTATCCCAAACTCTGGGAGAAGGCCGACTGCGTCTACGACGACGAGTCGCCGCGCAAACATTGGGAATTTGTGCGCCGCCAGGCCGCGCCCGTTCTCGACTTTGACGGGATAAAGTTTTGCACGAAGTTCATGGACGGCTCGAAGCATTTGGGCGTATTTCCCGAGCAGCTGCCACACTGGCGCTATATAACAGACAGCGCAAAGCTCGCGCGCTCACCCGAGCCTAATTTGCTTAACCTGTTCGGCTATACCGGCGCGGCGAGCCTGTTTGCAGCTCGCGCCGGCTACGCGGTGACGCACGTCGACGCGTCGCGCCCATCGGTGGAGTGGGCTCGAAAAAACCAGCAGGTGTCGGGATTGCAAGATTGCCGAATCCGCTGGATTGTCGACGACGCGCTGAAATTTGCGGCGCGCCAGCTGCGCAGGGGAGTTAAATACGACGCCATAGTTTTAGATCCGCCCGCATTTGGGCGGGGGCCAAAGGGCGAGCTGTGGAAACTTGAAAAAATGCTGCCGCAGCTTCTTCAGGTATGTTCGGCTTTGCTTTCAAAAAATCCCGTATTTGTGCTGATGACCATTTACAGCATCGACGCCTCTTCCATTATGGCGGCCAATATGCTAAAGGAGTATTTTGGAGGGGTCGAGGGCTTTAGCCTATCATACGGGGAGTTGTCACTCAAGCCCAAGTCTGGCTACGAGTTGCCCCTGTCAATATGGGCGCGCGCCCAGTTCGCGTAAAACCCGGCGCATCAGATACGGCGTTCATGCTGAATTTGCGCTTCTTTTGCGTCGTGTCGGCGCGCACTTTCACAAAACGACCCGCTGCAGTGTTTTTTTCAACTCCCATTGTTCCCCATTTTCTTCTGCTGCTAAGCAATCCGGCGTCGGGGACTCTCAAGGGCGTTTCAATTATGTGGGAACACGGCTTTGCTTTAGAATTAAACGGGGCCCGAAATCGCCGTAGGCGTGCGGCAGTTGTCGAAAAAAATTCTTAAATTGCGGCGTTTTTTTCCTTTTTTTCCCTCCACGTTGAAAAAGGAGGAAAAAATGCGCGCCAAAGGCAAGCTCGAGAGGTCGGATTTATTTTTAACCTTGAAAGAGGCTGCATAAAAAATGCGCGCCGAAGATTGGGCGCGCATTTTTGTGTTTAACGGAGGATTGTCTTTAGCCTTTTAGAAGCTCGAAGTGCTTCGCTGTGCGTCGTCTTTTCGCTGGTTAGACTGCTTTAGATAGAGCTTGTCCATGTAGGCGCGCATTTCTTTGTCGAATTCGGCGTCGATGAACAGGATTCCCTTATCGAACAACTTCGCCCTTATCGATTTGTCCTGAGTCTGAAACATGTAGCCAAACGCCGTTTCGTCCTGAGGCGGAAGATAGGTGACCATCTCTATGGATTTGTCGTAGTCGACAGGAGCGCGGTTTCCCAGCATTACGTCTTGGGCGTAATACTCTATGGTATCGAGGCTGTTTGTCTTTTCGTCGTAAAACGTTTGGCTGACGTACTTGTGCGACTTTCCGTTAAAAGGTGTTATCTTGGGCGGGGCGTTCTTGCGCATGTTCCTGTTTTTGGAACTCTTGGCAGACTTCTCCTGCGCCTTTTTTGAGATGTAATTGCGGTATTTGTCGTTGGCTTTCCTCTGTTCGATAACCATCATGTCGGATACGAGGCTGAGTTTGTATTTGCCGTCGTTTTTTACAGCTTCGGGGATTTCGACGAATATGTAGCGCGAGCTCGACTCGGGGAGCATCTGGCGCAGCGTCTTGGCGTCGTTTTTTGTCTTGAGGGAGAGTTTCCCGTCCTTGAATGTATAATTCCAGCTTCTGCGCAATACGGCGTCGTCAACTTGTTCCCACGGAGAATTTGTTTTTGCCTTCCGCACGGCAAACATCAGAGCCTCGGCTTCTTCAACTGTCATTGGATCCCCGTGCCTGCGGTAAAACTCGAGCACGGATTTGCCCTTGTAAAATACGACGTGCAGTTCCCAACCGTACAGGTCGTGCTGTTGGATTGTGTCGCCTTGCGAGCTGGTTCCCTCGGCGGCGTTCTTGAACATGAATATGTGCTCCACTCCAGCCGGAAACATTGGTATGATGTTTTTATACGGCAACTCGAGGGCCTCGCGCAGCCGGTCTTCCTTTGAGTTGTAAACATAGGCCCTCTGGGTGATTGTAAACATTCTTTCGCCCATATCGGCCTTGGTTTCGCCTATCCTCGCATGGGAGAGAGGTCCGAAAACTATTGAAAATATCGCGCAGGTAAATAAAAAGCAAAATCTCATGTAGCATGGCTAACCTAATTTGCTCAAAAGTTCAATATTTTTATTTTCTCGGTAAAATGCCGACTGTGATTTATTGCTCTGGGCTCGCTTCTTTACCCAGCCTTCCGTCCGCATACATGCAAAAAAAATTCCAGCGACAAAAAAGGCGCCGCGCGGCGCCTCTGCAAAGAAAGTATCCTATGGCTGAGTGTTTGAGCCCGGCCTTATTTCATGGACATGGCCTCGAGCACATTGAGCGCGTGGGCGTTTACCCGGCCGCAGGCCGAGAGCATCTCGATAAACAAAATGCCGCCCTGGGTCACGCCGCCGCTTTCCATTTGCGCTATGGCTTCTTTCCTGAGGCTCTTGCGGACAAGGCTGAGGCTCTCGCGCGTAGTGGAGAAGCCCTCAACTGCGGCATTTAACGGCTCTCCGCGCTCTATCGCCTTGTTTGCGAGCTTAATAAACTTGCTCATTTCCTCGCACAGCTGAATGAACGCCGACGAACGCAGTATCGAGTCTGAAAGTTGCCGGCGATATCTCTTGCGCGCAAATGTTATGAGGCGGTAGCACGCATCGCATATGGCCTCGAGTTCCGGAATGACCATCATGTCGCGCGATACCTGCTTGAGCGTCTCCTGCGCGAGCTTCTGCGAGGAGCATTGTACGAAAAAGTTTGTCAGGGCTATGGCAAGCTTGTCGGATTCGTCCTCGAGCTCCCTCAAATGGTTGACCTCAGCGCTCAAATCTTTGTCGGGGTTCTTTACTATGTGCACAAAGCCGTTAAACATTTCCCCAGAAATTTGGGAGAGTTTTAGAAGCTCTTTTTGCCCCTCCACTATTGCAAGTTCGCCGAGGTCGGCAATGTTGCCGGCAAGATATTCGAGCTTTTGTTCGGATGTTCTGTGCTTGCGGTCGGGCGAATCTTTGAGGATCCAGCAGGCGATCTTTTCTATCTGGCTTACAAAGCTTACCAGTATAAATATATTGAAGAGATTAAACAGCGTATGGAATAAAGCCAAGCGTTCCGGGACGGCGGCGCGCTGCATGATGTCGGCATGCTGTGCCGCCGTGAGCACGGCAGTCTTTTCGACTCCGAAGTTCGGTAGCATATCCGGCGGAACCGACTGAGGGGCGGGAATGAGCCAGCATATCAAATCTGTGAACCAGTAGAAGAATATCAGTGCCCACACGCAGCCAAGCACGTTGAATATAAGGTGCGCAATCGCCGCGCGCTTGGCGTTCCAACTGGCCTGCAAAGCCGCGAGATTCGCCGTTATGGTAGTTCCTATATTTTCGCCCAAAACAATGGCCGCGGCAAGGTCGAATGTAATCCACCCCTTCGCCGCCATGGTTATTGTAATTGCCATGGTCACGGACGAGGCCTGGACAATCAGAGTAAGCACAACGCCTATGCCGAGGAACAAAAGCACTGAAACGTAGCCCATGTCCGAGACGTTGTTGACCCACTCCAGCCACTCGGGGTGCCCCTGCATGTCCGGAACGGCGTCTTTGAGGAGGTCTAGCCCCATGAACAGCAGGCCAAACCCCACAATGAATTCGCCGAAATCGCGCACTTGGGGCTTTTTGAAAAAGCTTAGAACGACACCTATACCCACAACCGGCAGGGCAATATCCGAAAGGGAAACCTTAAAACCTATAAGCGCTATCACCCAAGCGGTGGTGGTGGTGCCGAGGTTTGCGCCCATTATCACGCCTATCGCCTCTTTTAGCGTAAGCAGCCCCGCATTGACGAAACTTACTACCATTACCGTTGTAAGCGACGACGACTGCACTGCAGTTGTAATTAGCGTCCCGGATATTATTCCTTTGAAACGGTTGCCCGTCATAGTCCGCATGACGCTGCGTAATTTCTCCCCGGAAACTTTTTGAAGGCCGTCGCTCATCATTTTCATTCCGAAAAGAAAGAGACCCAAACTGCCCAGTATGTTGAATATGGTCGCAAACATTTTTGTCTAGTGATTTGAACGCATAATTCTTAAAAAAAAACTATGCACGGGCCATATTGCAGAAAGCGCGTGCCTTTTCAAGGCAAAACATTTCTCATATTTTTTTTTGACAAGAAACGGCGGTTTGCTTTTATCTGGAGAGCATGGCAAAAGTAGATTTGGAGTTGGTAGAGGTTGTCCTCAAGCGCGCTAAGGTGGAGACCACCCAGATAGCGAGAATTATTGAAGATATAAAAAACGAAACCGAGGCCGCAAAGGAGGCTTCGGAAAAAGAACCCCCCGTAAAAAAACAATTTGTAGTTATAGTAAACGACCCGTACGGAAAGATAGCGGCTACGGGCTTTGAGTATTCCGGATGGGTCGTTCAAATTCCCGCCGACGACGCCCCGCAGAGCGCGCTGCAAAAACTGCATTGGGGAGCCTACGACTTCAACGTCACCCCAAAGGGGCGCAGAATGCCTATTCAGACTATCGACGAGGCCGTGAGGTTCGGTTCGGCAAAAATTTACAAAGAGCATAAGATATGGCTTAAAAACAAGGAGCCGGTGCTAATAATGACGACAAACGGGAAGCTTCCCAAGGCGCCAAAAGAGGAGGAATTTTAAGGCATGTCCGTCCGTCGCATAACAAAATACGGCGAAGATGTGCTGCGGGCCAAGACGAGGCCCGTCGAGAAATTCGACGAGTCGCTAAAGCGCCTGGCCGAAGACATGTTAGACTCCATGTACCAGGCAAACGGCCTGGGGCTTGCGGCTCCGCAGGTCGGCGAATTGCTTTCGGTCTTTGTAATAGACATGCGCAGGCGCCTCAATACGGAGGCTCCGTGCAACTATACTATCGACGGCGTCGCGCTGCCGATGGACATAGCAATGCCGTTTGTGGCGGTGAATCCAAAACTCGAGCTCATAGGTCAGTACATAGAGACCGCAGAGGAGGGTTGCCTGTCGTTTCCGGGAATTTACGCTCCGGTTGAGCGGGTCGACACGGTGAGGCTGACTTATTTTGATACCGACGGCGCGCGACATGTCCTTGTCTGCGACGATCTTTTTGCGCGTTGCGTCCAGCACGAGTTCGACCATCTAAACGGGGTTTGTTTCGTCAACAGGCTTTCAAATAAAGATCTATTTAAAATTGAGAATAAGATAAAGAAGCTGCGCCGCCAGACGCGCGACTATCTAAAAGAAATGAAAAAAGAATCCTCGGCAAACGCGGCCGCCGGGGATAGGAAAGATTCAAAATAGGCGGGGCGTCGTATTCCCGTATTCTTGCGGTCTTATATTTCAACCTGTTGTCGGCGTTGTTGTAGCGGGTGCGCGGTTTTATTCATATCAAAAAAATTTCCGAATGCAAGATGTCGTCTTGTCTTTATGTTTTGAAAAGATAAGGGTATGGTTTGGCAGTTGAAAATGAAAAAAACTTTAATAGCTTTGACCGGCGCAATGGGGTGCGGCAAGAGCGTTGCAAGCGCGGCGTTCGCCGAATTGGGAGTGCGCGTATTGGATGCCGACAAACTCGCCCATAGGGCCCTCGACGAGGACGGCAGAGTGCGCGAGTGCCTCATGGAAATTGTCGGTCCCTGCGCCTATCGGGACGGGCGGGCCGACCGCACGGCCATAGCAAGAGCCGTTTTTTCAGACAAGGCAAAACTCGAAAGGTTGGAAGAGTGCGTTCATCCCGCGGTTGAGAGGCTCTGGCTTAAGGAGTCTGAAAACGAGGCGCTTTGCCTCGTGGAAGTGCCTCTGCTGTTTGAAAAAAAGCTTGAAGGGGGCTTTGATTTGTGCATTGATGTATTCTGCAGTGAGCAGTTGCGCCGCAGGCGGCTTTTGGACAGGGGAATGAGCGCCGAAGAGATTCTCAGGCGCGACGCCTTGCAAATGTCGCCGTTTAAGAAGGCCGAGTTGGCCGACGTTGTTTTGTTAAACGAATCTACGACGGATTTTTTGAAGCAGCAGGCGCGTTTGGTAATTTCTCGTTTAAAAGAATAGATGCAAGATCCAGACCAGAATCAATCAGAGGCCGCGCAGCCCAAGAGGCGCGGCAGGCCCGCCAAGAAACACGACTCAGCCCAGCCCAAAAGGCGCGGCAGGCGTTCAAAGAAGGTCGAGACCGGAACGGCGGAACTGCCCTTTACCGACGACTCTGCGGAGGTTTCTTCGGCCGAGCAGCCCGGTGTTTCGGGCGATGCAGCCGCCAGGGAGGCCGCAGCCAGGTTTGACGAGGCGGCCTCGGGGGCGCACAAAGGCGGGAAAGATGCCGCATCGTATAAGGGCTTAAAGCGCGAAGACGGCCCGCAATGGCGTGACGTTCCCGAGCAGAGCCAAGAGGAGGACTTGCAGGACGACTACGGCGAACCGGGCGCGGAGTTTGAGCTCGGCGGCAACGGCGGGGCCACGGGAGATTACGAGGGGAATAACGCCGGTGAAGAGTCCGACTATTACGTTGAAGAATCCGGCGGCGAGACGACGCCGGCGCGCTTTGACGAAGATGACGATATTCCGAGCTCCTATTCCACGACAGACGAAGATTTGGTGCAGGACGCCTACCGTTCGGTTCCGCGCGAGGACGGTGATATGGATGAGGAGGGCGTTTCCCAGTCACAGGAGTATGCCGCACCGTCGCCCAAGGACAGACAGGACTCTTTTGAGCGCCGCAACCAGAACCGCCGCGGGGAATTTTTCCAACACCGCCAGAACCAGGACAGGCAAAACAACAAATGGCGAAACCGCAAAAATGTCCAGCAGGGGCTTCAGCAGGGCAGACCGAACCAACAGAACAGGCAAAATCAGCAGAATAAGAACGGCCGCAATGCCCGCCAGCAGCAAAATCAGCAGAATAGGCAGGGGCAGCAAAACCAGCAGAACAAGCAGCTAAAGCAGCCCAAGCCCGAGCAGAATTTTTGGACGCAGTGCGCGGCGAGGCTCGTCGATTGGGACGTTTTGAAATCGGAGGAGTCAATTCGGAGGCTTCTTGCCGAAATATATTTTGGAAAGAGCTTTGGCGATGCCGAGAACGAGCCCTCAAGCGACGCTCAAGAACCGGCCGCGGGCTCTCCCGTTCCCGCCGAGGCTTCGGAAAGCCAGCCACACGAGGATTTGCTGGGCAAACGCATGGCCGAGCACGCCCAGGCACAGAAAGATCTTTCATACTGGGAAATGCTGGAGCGTTCCAACGGCGCGCTCTATGAAAAATCGACTCAGAGCCAACCGGACAAATCGCCCAGGCAGGCTTCTCTGCGCGAATTTTTGGAGGCGGGCGCCGGGGATAAGGCGCCCACACAGCAGCAGGAGTCGCAGGGGCAGTTTGTCCCGGACTATTCTTTTGAAATTGAGGGTTGCCGGCGGCTTGAAAATCCGGCAGAATTTGATTGCGTTTGCAAGAAAACGCCCGCGGAGCTGGCCGAGGCGCTCGACGAGCTGGGCATAAGCCACTCTCCCGGCCTAAATAAAAATGCCCTCGTGTTCGACTTTTATCGGGATGCGCTTTCAAAATGTAAGCTTGTAAAGGTCTCGGGGTATCTCGACGTGGACGAATCGGGGCGGGGCGGGGCTCTCGTATTTGCCGAAGACAATTATAAGATTTTGAATTATTCGGCGTTCGTGCCCAAGCTTTTTATAGACAAATATGAGCTAAAGCGCGGGCATAAGCTGGAAATTTTGTCTATGGTCTCGCCCTTCGCGCAATGCCCGTTTGCCGTTAAAATATGTTCGGTAATGGGCGGAAATCCGGACGACATAAAGCATGTGCCCGCCTTCAACGACCTCGTGCCGTATTATCCGACGAAGCGCATAATAATGGAGAGTCCCACGCAGTCGGCCAAGGCCAACATATCGATGAGGGCGGTGGATTTGATAGCGCCCGTGGGGCTGGGGCAGCGCGGGCTGATAGTCGCGCCGCCGCGCACGGGCAAGACGGTGCTTATGCAGAGTATGGCGCACTCGATTCTCGAAAACATGCCCGAGGCGCATTTGATAATTCTGCTCGTAGACGAGCGTCCCGAAGAGGTTACCGACTTCAAGCGTTCGGTCAATGCCGAGGTTGCCGCATCCACTTTTGACGAGGATGCCAAGAACCATGTCCACACGGCGGAAATGGTCATAAGCAGGGCGCGCAGAATGGTGGAAATGGGATTGGACGTCGTAATATTGCTAGACTCCATCACGAGGCTTGCGCGCGCCTACAACGCGCTTATGCCAAACGGGGGCAGGACAATGTCGGGCGGCGTGGAGGCAAACGCCTTGCAAAAGCCGAAGAAATTTTTCGGTTCGGCCCGCAACATCGAGGGCGGCGGCTCTCTCACCATTTTGGCGACCGCGCTAATCGAGACGGGCAGCAAGATGGACGAGGTCATTTTTGAGGAGTTCAAGGGTACCGGCAATTTGGAACTGCATCTTGAGCGCGCGCTATCCGACAAGCGCATATTCCCGGCCATCAACATAGAAAAGTCCGGAACGCGCAAGGAGGAGCTTTTGTATCACCCGGCCGAGCTTGAAAAGGTGTACACGCTGCGCAGGGTTCTAAACGGCGTTCCGATAGTCGACGCCATGGAGATGCTCATACAAAGATTAAAAAAGACAAAAACAAATGTTGAATTTTTGCTCGGATTGAATAGATAAGTTAGCAGCTACTTTTTTATCACCTTAAATTGAATAGATAACGATGACATCAGCAGACGATTTTGTATTGCAACTGTTGCACGAGCGCGGCATTGTTGGAGAAGATATTATAAAGGTCGCCAAAGACCAGCTCCGCTCGGAAGGGGTTCCATCCTCGGAACTTGACTCGAAGGCGATAGACCTTCTGGTTGAAAAGCACTATTGCACATTTGATCAGATATACCAGATACTCTCGGAAGAATTTAATATGCCGCTGGCTTCGTCCCTGAACGAAATAAGTATAGGAGACGATGTAAAGAATGTTGTTCCCGAAGACATAGTCCGCAAGTACAATGTATTGCCCATAGGCATAACCAACGGCCAGATGGAGCTTGTCGTATCCGACCCCATGGATATGGACACCATCGACACAATTTCCAGGATCATAGGCATGCCCCTTGATTTGCGCCTTGCTCCACCACACACCATAACCGAGGCAATCGAGGCGCAATACGGCTTGAAGGGCGACTTTTCCTCGATACTTGATTCCAGCGGGGAATTGAAGATGGATACGGGCAAGGCGACCGAAGAGGAGGCGCCCATAATCAAGTACGTGCAGTCGCTGATAACTGAGGCCGTCAAGCGCAGGGCGAGCGATATTCACTTGGAGCCCCTCGAGAAGCGTTTTCGCGTCAGATACCGCATAGACGGCGTGCTTGTGGAGGTTGAAAATCCGCCAAAGAGGCTTCAGCCCTCGATTATATCGCGCTTAAAATTGATGGCTGAGATGTCCATAGCCGAAAAGAGAGTGCCTCTTGACGGCCGCATACAAATTACCTACAACGACAAGAGCATAGACTTGCGCGTATCCAGTTTGCCCACCGTCTACGGGGAAAGCATAGTAATGCGTATTCTCGACAAGGAGGGGTTGCGCTTGGGTCTGCCGGAACTGGGCTTTTTCTCCGACGACCAGACAACTTTTGAGAGGATAGTAGGCATGGCCGACGGCATATTCCTGGTGACGGGCCCCACAGGTTCGGGTAAGTCCACCACGCTTTATTCGGCGCTCAACTATTTGAACCACCCCGACCGCAAGATAATAACCGTCGAAGACCCCGTCGAGTACCAGATGACGGGCATAAACCAGGTTCAGGTTCGCAGGGACGTCGGCATGACGTTTGCCGCGGCTTTGCGTTCGATGTTGCGCCAGGCGCCCAACATCATCATGATAGGTGAAATTCGAGACCTTGAGACGGCCGAAATTGCCATAAATGCGTCGCTGACCGGCCACATGGTATTTAGTACTTTGCACACGAACGACGCCCCGAGCGCCGTTACGCGACTCGTCGATATCGGCGTAAAGCCCTTCCTAGTTTCTGCGTCTTTGCGCGCGGCGCTGGCGCAGCGACTGGTCCGCAAGAACTGCGCGGCCTGCAAGGAGGCCTACACGCCCGACAAGCGCGTTCTCCAGGCCATAGGCATAGGCGACAAGGAGGCCGCGGGCATGAATTTCATGCACGGCGTCGGATGCCCGAAGTGCAACAACATAGGTTACAAAGGGCGAATGGGCATATTTGAGATGTTCATAATCAACGAAGAGCTGCAGCAGATGATATATGAGGGGCGCACGCTTGTGGAATTGAGGGCCAAGGCCAGGGAGCTGGGCATGCGGACGATGCGTGAGGACGGAGTAAGAAAAGTGGCTTCCGGCCTGACGACGGCCGACGAAGTGCTCAAGGTAACAATGAACGAAGCGTAGGATTTTGTATGTTTGAAGACCACAACAACGCCATTTACGACATTATGCTTTCAAGCGGCCTGTTGACGAAGGCCCAGCTTGACGAGTTTGACGAAACGCATGTCAATACGGGCAAGTCTCTTGCCGACGTGATTATGGATTCCGGCTTGGTGGACAAGGAAACCATGCTAAAGGCTATAGCCAAGGACCTTCAGTACGAGTACTTGCCGTATCCGCCGGCCGACATACCCGAGGAGACGATAAAGCTGCTGCGTCCGAATATGGCGCGCAATTACGGCGTGGTGCCGCTTAAGTATGACGACACGAACGTCACCCTCGTAGCCAAAGACCCGTTCAACAACGCCATAATAGACGACCTTACTTTTTCTCTGAACAAGGACGTCCATCTGGTAGTCATGGATCCCGAGAAGGTCGATTCGATGATCGTCCAGTATTATGGCGAGGACACCGCCAGCATAGACGAGATACTTTCTGAGATAAAAGACGAGGATCTTTCCGCCGACGCGTCTGCGAAGGCCAACGACACCCCGATTATACGCTTTGTAAATTTGATATTGCAGCAGGCCGTAAAGGACAAGGCAAGCGATATTCACTTTGAGCCGTTTGAGGACCAGTTTAGAATTCGCTACCGTATAGACGGCGCGCTTTACGAGATGACGCCGCCGCCCAAGAGCCTGGCGCTTCCGGTCATATCGCGCATAAAGGTCTTGGCAAATTTGAATATAGCCGAGAACAGAATTCCGCAAGACGGAAGAATAAAGATAACCATTTCGGGCAGGCCAATAGACTTGCGTGTTTCGACGCTGCCGACGCAGTTTGGAGAGAGCGTCGTATTGCGCGTGCTCGACAAGGGCGTGGTGAGTCTCGACCTTGAGAAGCTATCCATGGCCGACGAGATTAAGAGCAACATACGCAGGCTGGTGAAGATGCCAAACGGCATATTTATTGTAACTGGCCCCACCGGTTCCGGTAAGACCACCACGCTTTATTCGGCCTTGCGCGAGGTAAACACCGTCGATGTTAAGATTTTGACTGCGGAGGATCCTGTCGAATACGAAATTGACGGAATCATGCAGGTGCAGATCAACCACCAGGTGGGGTTGGACTTCGCCCGATGCTTGAGGGCGTTCCTGCGTCAGGACCCCGACAAGATAATGGTCGGAGAAATCCGCGACTTGGAAACGGCGCAGATAGCCGTGCAGGCCTCTCTTACCGGCCACGTAGTGTTGGCGACTCTGCACACGAACGACTCTCCCGGCGCCGTCACTCGACTGATGGATATGGGGCTTGAGCCCTACCTGATAGCCGCGTCGCTCGAGGGCGTGTTGGGCCAGCGACTCGTCAGAAGAATTTGCACGACTTGCCGCACGGCGTTTGAGCCCGACCAGGAGACCATAGACAAGCTCGGCGTCGATCCCATTGAAATCGCCGACAAGAAGTTCTTCTTTGGCAAGGGCTGCTCGGACTGCGGAGGCTCGGGATACCGCGGCAGACAGGGTCTTTTCGAGTTGTTGTTGGTTACCGACGCCCTTCGCGACCTAATTACGGCGCGCGCGCCGACGATGGTTCTGAAACAGAAGGCCATAGAGTTGGGCATGCGCACGCTGCGCGATGACGGCCTGAGGGCGATTTTTGACGGGGCGACGACAGTCGACGAAGTTTTGAAATACACCTAATAATATCTCATCTCTCAAAGGAAAATATGGCAAAGTTCGCATATACGGCCGCCGACAAGGAGGGCCATGAAATCGAAGGAACGATTGAATCGACCAGCGAGAGCCGCGCGAGGAAGGAATTGGCCTCGCAGGGCTTCACTGTTACGAAGATGTCGGAAGTAGTAGTGACTGAAAAGAAAGCATCGGCCAAGGCGAAGAAGCGCCCAAAGCCGCTGTTTGGTACGGGCGTCAAGAGCGAAAATGTGACGATATTTTCGCGCCAGTTGGCCACGCTGTTAAAAGCTGGCCTACCGCTCTTGCGCTCTTTGGAGGTAATTGCCCGGCAGGAGAAAAACCCCTACTTTAAGGGCATAATAGAGGATATAGCCGACAGCGTAAGAACCGGCAATAAGTTCTCCGAAGGTTTGGCTCAGAATCCGAAAGTATTCGACAAACTCTACGTCAACATGGCCCGTGCGGGCGAGGCCGGCGGCGTTCTCGACGTCGTCTTGGACCGTCTTTCCACTTTCCAGGAAAAGGCGTTGAAGACTACGAACAAGGTCAAGAGCGCGATGGTCTATCCTATAGTGATTATGTCGGTTGCGGTGATTATTGTCGCGATTTTGATGGTATTTGTCATACCGCAGTTCCAGAAGATTTTCTCGGAAATGTTAAACGGCGCGGCCATGCCAGGCCTTACGCAGATGATAATAAACATTTCCGACTTTATGCGCGACAATTACATTCTTACGATACTCATTGTCGTTGCCGTGATTGTTGGCTTTAAGCTGTTCCTGAAAACTAAGATAGGCATTCGCATATGGGATACCGCGGCGTTGAAAGCCCCGAAGATAGGCGACATGGTGATGAAATCTACCGTTGCGCGCTTTACCAGAACATTCGGCACCCTATTGGCTTCGGGCGTTCCGATTCTGGAGGCTCTAAACATAACCCGCGGTACCATAAACAATTCGCTGATAACCGACGCTCTGCTGCGAGTCCACGACCGCGTCCGCGACGGCGAGCCTTTGGCTGCGCCGCTCGACCAGCAGCACATATTCCCGACTATGGTCACGAGCATGGTCGAGGTCGGAGAGGAAACCGGCCAGCTTTCTGAAATGTTGATTCGCATTGCCGACAACTACGATGAGGAAGTCGACAATTCCGTGGGCGCTATAACATCGGTCATTGAGCCTATAATGATAGTGTTTTTGGCTGTCGTTGTCGGCACGATCGTCATAGCGCTGTTCCTGCCCATTATTCAGATTATCACAAAACTTACCGGAGGCGCATAGTCTTGCCGGCAGGGCAGTCTTGCGCGAAAAGCGGCGCGTGCAAATGCGCCGCTTTTATTAACTTTTTTTTGGAGGACCATCTATGAAGAAATATCTATGTATAATTGCGTTGTTGCTTGCGAACTGGTCGCTTGCAATAGATTTTGTGGATTTGCGCATTGTCGGGGCTGACGGCAAAGAGCAAATTAAGAGGCAGACTCTGCAAAAAATGCCCGACGGGGCCAAGCGCCTTGTCATATCGAAAAAGGATCTCTCGGGTAAAAAATCTATAGACGTTCTCACCGACGAGGCTCGCGCCAAGACTGGTGAGGACGGTTATTGGGTTCTTTCCGACGGCCGCCTCGGTCACTTTACGAGGGAAAACGGCACCTTGAAGGAGAGGCGCAACCCCATGCCGCTCTACGGTGTAAAGAAAGGCGACAGGGCGCTTCTTGGCATAGTAAAGGGGCTCAAATACGAGTTTTCGATGAATGTCGACGCCAAGGGAGGAGCCTACGAGATATATCCGAGCTTTCTTGTCTCCCAAATAGGCTTTGAGCCGTATGAGGACGCCGTCATCGACTTCTACGAACTCGAGGGCAAAGACGCCAACTATTCGGCGATGGGGCGCATATACCGCAAGTACCAGCTCGACCGCGGCGAGGTAAAGCCGCTAAAGGAGAGGGTAAAGGAGTATCCTACGCTCAAATATTCGGTAGAGTCGATGTTCTTCCGCATGAAATTCGGGGTGAAGGAACCCTCTAAAGTCGAACACCAGACGCCCGAGAACGAGCCGCCGATAGTCGTCAGCTATACTTTTGACGATTTTGCAAATGCCGCCAGGGAATTCAAGGCGATGGGCATAGACAAAATAGAAATGTGCTTTGTCGGCTGGAATAGCGGCGGTTTTGACGGCCGATTCCCTGATCTTTTCCCCGTAGAGGAGAAATTTGGCGGCGAGAAAAAAATGCGCGAGGCCATAGAAGTGGCCCATTCGCTCGGCTATCAGACTGTCTGCCACGTTTGCAACACCGACTTTTACCGCATAGCAAAACGCTTTGACGAGTATTCTGTGGCGAAGCTTCCCGACGGGAGTTTGCGCCCGTATGCCCATATGGCAGGAGGACGAGCCTACAATCCGTGCTTTGAATGCGTCAACGACCGCTATATAGATGAAGACTATACCCAGATGCGGGCGCTCGGCCTCAAAGGCACTCACCACATAGATGTCACCTCTTGCATAACGCCGTATCCGTGCTTCGACAAGCACCATCCATGCAATCGCCAGCAGACGGCCGATGCGATGAACAAGATAGGCTGGAAGTGCAAAAAATATTTTGGCGGCTTTGGATCGGAGGGCCCCTGCGACCACGTAGCGCAGACGCTCGACTACGCCCTTTACGTCTGGGCCTATCCCCGATGGGTGGGCAGGGACAATCCGCTTGTCGACAGGCTTGTGCCTATATGGCAGATTGCCTATCACGGAATTATATTGAGCAATCCATACTACTCGACTATCGACTACACGTATGAGAACGACACGTCGCGCTCGTGGCTGCCGTATGCGCTTTTTAGGGACAAGACTACGCGCCGCCTGAAGATGGCCGAGTTCAACGGCAGGCCGACCTTCTATTTTGCAAATTATAGAAAACTTGGCTACAAGCCGATAAAGGAAGCCTACGACGAGTACCAGCCCATGAAGCATCTGCAGTACGAATTCATGGAAAACCACAGCGAAATTGCCCCAAATGTATTCCTGACGGAATTTTCAAACGGAGAGTCGATAATCACAAACTATACCGATAAGGATTTCGACTACAAGGGCAACAAGGTAAAGGCTAAGGACTATCTCTTGATTAAATAGCGTGCTTGCCGGCGCGCAGGCGCTTTGGCGCAAATGGCCCAAAGGTTGCGAAAGCCTTTGGGCTTTTTTTGAAGGCTGCGGGCATGGAGGAGGGGTAAAAAGCGCGTTTGAGACGACCGGGGGCTGTTTGTGGCCTTCAAAAGCGGGAAATGCAAACGGCTGTCGGATAGGGGAAAAGATATGGCGGAATACGCCAGGAGGGAAATAGTAAGTTTTAATTTAGTTGCGGCTGCCGTGGGGGCTGTTGAAGACTGGCACTCCGTTTTTTTAGATCTTTTTGCCGATATGTGCCATTTAAATTTGGGTATTGCTTTTATAAATTTCTATAAACAAAAAGGCGCGGAAACTCCGCGCCTTTTTGCTTTATGTTTTATGCGTTTACTTTGTTTCGAATATAAACGGGAAAACGGGAACTTTGCTTGAATTAAACAGGCACACATCGTCGTTTGCCCAGTTTTTCCACAGGTAGCGCACTCCCTCTATTTTTGAGTCCGCGCTTACGACGAGCTTGTTACCCTGCAGTTTTGCCGACTTGGGCGCGACCCATTTGCCGTCGACTTTTACCTCTATGCCGCGCATTTCCCCTTCGAGGCTCACCTTTTCATTTGAACATTCCCTGTCGAGTTTTAGAGTCGCCTTCGAGCCGTCGAACTTGCAGGAGGCGTACGACGTGTTGAAGTTGGGGGCTTTCTTCTTGTAGACTTTGCGGAGCGCGAGATTTGCCAGGCGCTTGCCGACGTCCTTCTTATTCAGCGGGTGGATATCCTTTTTGTCGCCGAGGTCGATTATATTGACTATGCCGCAGTTTTTAATGCTTTTTGCCGCGTCAAATTGGCCCTTGCGCGCTTCCGGCCAGTTGGCACTCGTTTCGAAGGAGGTCAGCTGAACCTGCAAAAACCACAGCGATTTGTCATTCCAGAGCGCGCGCCAAGAATCGACAATTTTTTCAAGCTGGCTGGTGAATTGTTCGGCTTTTATGTTTGAGTCGCTCTCGCCCTGGTACCAGAGCACGCCTCTTGCGGTGTAGCCGCCTATGGGGCTTATCCTCGCGTTGTACAGACCCGAGAAGGTCGCCTGTTGCGAATATGGCGAATCGGGAAGGGGTTGTCTCGGGCGTCTGAGCTTTTTGCCCGCCTTGACGTTTTCAGTATATTTTTTCATGTCCGCATTGTAGGTCTCGAGCGCCTTTTTGTAGTCGTAGGCCTCGAGCGCCTTCAAGAAATTCTTATACTGGGGAGCGAGATATTCGTCCTTATTTATGTATTCCGGAGGTATCCATGCGCACATTTTACTGCCGCCTAAAGACGTGTCTATTATTGCAACCGGCACATCGATGTCTTTCATGATAATTTCCGCGAAATTAAAGCCTACCGCGCTATAGGAGAGGACGCATTCGGGCGTCGTAACGCGCCAGCCTTTCGAGGCTGAGATTACGTCGCTTTGCGGCCCGCGCGCGGAGCAGCCGACCAGCTTAATCGAGCGCATAAGAGGGTAGTTTGCCCTCTTCTTGACGTTTTCGGCGTCGGGATTTTTCGGATTCCACCCGCTTACCGGGTATTCCATGTTGCTCTGTCCGCTGAGAACCCAAACCTCTCCGACGAGGACGTTATTGAAGCTTTTTTCCTCCTTGCCGTTTTCGAAAACTTTGAGCTGCTTCGCATTTTTGTCGGCTTTCATCGGCTTTAGGTAGAGCTTCCAATTTCCGTCCTTGTCGGCCTTTGCATGGGCCTTGTTTGAACCAAATTGGACTTCAATTTTCGATTTGGCATCGGATTTCCCCCATATGCACGCGGGTTTGCCTCGCTGGAGAACCATGTTGTCGCCAAAAATGGCAGGCATTTTAATCTCGGCAAATGCGGGCAACGACGCCGCGATAACGCAGAATAATAATATAGACTTTTTCATAGACTTTATGATTCTACCAACCAAGCGCTTTCAATCAAGCAAAAACAACATCGGATTTTGCGCCAATTACAGTGGATGATAGCCGATCGAAAAATGAAATTGCCGCGCCTTGGGCGCAAGATATTGCACGGGTGGGGGCGTGTCGCATTATCTCGGTTTTTGCATAATAAAATTCTAAAAAGCCCTTTTGGTTTATTTTCTCTCAAGGGAATAGCACGGGCGTCGCTAAAAGATGTTTATTTGCATTTCGGGACGTTCGCTTGACCGTGGTGGCGTTGTCTGTCTGTCGGACATTGTTTCGAGCGCGCAGCTTACGCCCGCCGGGCGATGCGGAGCGGGTCAATCTGAGGCTGAGGGAATGTGCAAGGCGGCCAATTCCGGAGTGCGCATTATCTTTTCAGGCTTGCGGCAATTTCCGGGCTTACGGAATCGCGCTTTGCTATTATTTGGCGCGCCTGCTCGCGTATCATGGGGCGGAAATATTCAAAGACGCATGCCGCAAGCATGCATGTTAAGCCGCACATCAAAATAATCCAATCCCACGGAATGAGCTTTGCCGCATAGCCTTGCAGCACGCTTCCTATGGGCGGCATGCCAAAAAAGGCCATTCCGAAGAAGCTCATCATGCGCCCGCGCATGTCTTCGTCGACAATCGACTGAATCATCACATTTATTGACGCGGCCGTGGCAATCATTCCAAAGCCGATAATCGGGCACAGGCAGTATACCGCGGGAATTGAGCGCACGAGGCCAAAGCAGGCCAGGCCGGCTCCGCTTGCAAAAGTTGCAAGCGTTATGACGCGGCCGAGGCCGAGGGCGCTTTTGCGCGATGTTAGGTAAATGCCCGCCACGAGGGAGCCGCCGCCTATTAGGCTCATCATATTTCCCAGCGTGTTGGAATCGCCTTTTAGCGTGTCGCCCACAAACGCCGCCAGTAGCATTGTAAAAGGAAAGCTAAAAAAGCAGACAATGCACAGCAAGCCCACCAGCGTCCTAAGGGGCATAGATGCAGTCAGGTATTTTACACCCTGCATAAACTGGCAAACTGCGTTGCACGAGCCCGCGTCTTTCGGGACATAGTCAAACCTTATTATAAAAAGTGTCGACAGAATCGCCGCAAAGGCGCACGCCGATATTATAAAGCACCAGCCCTCGCCGACGATTCCTATTAAGAACCCGCCAATTGCGGGCCCGGCAAAGCGCGAGGCGTTTAGGGCCACCGAGTTCAGCGCGATTGCATTGGGTATGTCTTCGGGCGGAACGAGCTTGGAATACAGAGCCTGCCTGGCGGGGGCGTCAAAGCCTACGATTACCCCGGAGATGAAATTCAAGACGTATATGGCGTATATGCTTATGGTGTTTGTAAGAGTCAATAATCCAAGGGCAAATATTACAAGCATTAAGCCGGTCTGCGTGCATATCATTATGTGCCTGCGGTTAAAGCGGTCGCTCAAGACGCCGGCGAAGGGCTCTATGAACAGAATCGGTATTTGCGACAAGAAAACTGCGGTGGAAAGCTGGGAGAGCGAGTCTGTGAGCCTAAAAATCAGCCAGCCCGTGGCCACCTGCTGAATCCACACCCCTATGTTTACGATAAACATTCCCGCAAGGTACAGAAGAAAATCCCTGTACCTTAAAGATCTTGTCATTGTTTTTAACGCGCCCAAGTTTTTCGGTATATAGACCGAAAAATCAAGCAGTCTGTACTTTTTTCTGGGAGATTGCCCAGGGGTATTGTCGGGTGCTTTCTGCATATGTCAGTCTCGGTTTATCGGCAGTCGGAGAATTTATGTCAACCAAACTTTTTAATGTTTGCGCCGAGACATTTGCCCGTCGGGAGTTTTTGGATAAGATGGAATAAATTACAGACGGGCTGCCGTGCAAAAATTATTTGCGAGATGTTTTCTGCGCTTATATTGGGGCCGTTTCCCGCATAAAAGCGGCGATGGGGCTTCCCCTCTTCTCGTATTTTTTCTTTCTCCCGTTATGGTTTTCCGTTTTTTTTAAGATTTCGCTTTTTTGCTATTTCCCGATCTATTCCCTATGCTCCTATACTCTCGCAACATACAGTACCGCAATGACACCAAAAAGCTCCTTTTTTTATCACGCAAAAACCAGCCGTCTGCCGAAGCCTTGCGGAGTTTTTTGCATAACCGAAGAAAAAACTTGACAAATTAGATTGCGCTAACATGCTTTCGAGGAAAATTCGGTTTGCCCCGGCTCTTTCTTTTCGCAAACTCCGAAAATTTTAGCTCAAGCGAAAGGCCGTCGGTGAAATCGTTTTTTTTAAGCGGTAAAGTTAGGTTAATCTAACACTCGGCCGACGCCGCGCCGGGGAAATGCCGAGATTTTACGATTTATAAGTTTAGAGTCTACATGAATAACGAAAAAGCACAAAGTACAAGCACGCAAAAAAAAGAGACTACGCTGGCCGATTTGCCCATTGGAGCCACGGCGAAAATAGTCAAAATTATACCGCATTCGCGGGGCGAAAAAAAATTTGCCGACGTCGGGCTCGTTCCCGGAACCGAGCTTATCATGGAGGCACGCGCGCCGTTTGGCGGGCTTATTCGGGTGAAGGTTATGGAAACGAGCATAGCCCTTCACAGCTCCGACGCGAAGAAAATATTGATGAGCCGGGAGGAGTAGCGCCATGAAAAACCACTTTAAAATAGCCTTGGCGGGCAATCCGAATTGCGGCAAGACATCTATTTTCAATGCGCTTACGGGGGCGCGCCAGCATGTGGGCAATTATCCCGGCGTGACGGTCGAAAGCAAGAGCGGGTCGTTTTTTATAGGCGATATAGAAATAGAGCTTGTGGACTTGCCCGGCGTTTACTCGCTTTCGTCGAGTTCGCCTGAGGAAAACGTCGTATTTGAAGAGCTGACAAAGCCGGGAATAGACCTTATTCTCAACGTAATAGATTCTTCCATACCCAGGCGCAGCCTCTATCTTACCACGCAGCTTGCCGAGCTCCACATACCAATGATGCTCGTCTTTAACATGAGCGACGACGCCCTGAAAAAGGGGATAAAATTCGATATTCCAAAACTTGAAAAATACTTCGGCTCTCCGATTGTCCAGACGGTGGGTCGTACGGCCGCGGGGGTGTCCGAGCTGGTCAAAAAGCTTTCAAAGGCTCTCGGGGACCTCGACCACCACGGCGTTCCGATGCTCACCTACGGCGGGGACATCGACGATTCGATCAAGGACGTCGCCGACAAGATCGACGCCCTGAAAATTCAGAAATATTCCCACATACCGTCGCGCTTTTTTGCAATAAAGCTTCTCGAGAGCGATTCCTGCACGATGCGCCTTCCCGAATTCAAGCCCGTATGGGGCGAGGTTGCCGCCCAAATAAAGCACCTTTCGGAAATCCACGCCATCGACGATACGACGACGTTTATGGCCGACAGGCGCTATGCGATGATCTCCGGGGCGTGCAGGGACTCAATTTCTATGACGGGCCAGCGGCGCCGCGAAATTTCGGACAAAATCGACGCCGTAATGACAAACAAATTTTTGGGGCTGCCGATATTTTTTGCAATTATATACGTTACGTTTTGGTTTACATTTACATGCGCGCAGCCGTTTATGGACTGGATAGAGGCCGGGTTCGGCTGGTTGGGGGAGTTTATCGGGGCGCATTGGAGCCAGCAAACGCTTCCGTATCTGCGCTCGCTTGTAATTGACGGCGCGATAGCCGGCGTAGGCGGAGTCTTGGTTTTCCTGCCAAACATTTTGTTCCTATTTTTTGCCATAGCGATCCTCGAGGACAGCGGCTACATGTCGAGAGCCGCGTTTGTCATGGACGGCATAATGCGGAAGTTTGGCCTGCAGGGAAGGTCGTTTGTGCCGCTAATTCTGGGCTTTGGCTGCAATGTTCCGGCGATTATGGCCACCCGCACAATAGAGAGCGACCGCGACCGCAAAACAACTATAATGATTATTCCGCTGATAAGTTGCGGCGCGCGACTTCCAATTTACGCCCTTATAATTCCCGCGTTTTTTGCGCGGCAGTACCAGGCGGGCGTGATGTTTGCAATGTATGCAATAGGCATTTGCATAGCACTGCTGGGTGCGCGCCTAATGAGGTCGACCTTCTTCAAGGGCGACGGCGAGGTCTACCTTATGGAGCTTCCCCCATACCGCATGCCTTCGGCCAGGAGCTTGCTTTTGCACATGTGGGACAGGGGCAAGATGTACCTGCACAAGGCGGGAACGATAATATTTGCCACCTCAATTATACTTTACATCTGCAACACATATCCTCAAAAGCAGAACTTCTCCAAAGACTTCGACGCCCAAATTCAAGAAGCCCAAAAGGCAGGGCAGATAACCGCCGACGAGTTGGCCCAACTGTCTGTTGGTGCGATTCTATCGGATGAAGAAATCGCCCAAATAAAGGCCCAGGGCTCTATTTCCGACGAATTGGCCCAGCGGCTGTCCGAAAAAAAGCTCACGCCCGCCCAAAAGGCGATAGTGCAAAATTCAAATATTGCAAACGGGCGCGCAGTAGCCCTTGAAAACGAAAAGGCGGCCGAGATGATGGAGTTTACAATCTCGGGCAGGGTGGGCAAATTTCTCGAGCCGGTATTTAGGCACATAGGCTTTGATTGGAAGGCAACCACTGCGGCAATCGGCGCGCTGGCGGCAAAGGAGGTCTTTGTCTCACAGCTTGGCATACTGTATGCGGAGGGGTCTGCCGACGAGGAGTCTGTGCCGCTGCGCCAGCAGTTGATACGCAATTACACGCCACTTCAGGGGTTTTGCCTAATGCTTTTTAGCCTGCTTTCAATACCATGTCTGGCGACACTTGCGGTAATGAAGCGCGAACTTAACTCTTGGTCTCTGACGTTTACCACGGCGGCGGGGTTGTTCGTACTGGCCTATTCGCTGACGTTTATCGTCTACCAGCTAGGCTCGCTCTTTGGCATCGGCACAAAACTTTTAGGATAAAAATGGAAACTGAAATAACAATAATAGCTGTCCTGCTCGTTCTTGCGGGACTATTCTTGATAAAGCGCGCCCTCAGAAAACACTCCGGCTCTTGCTCGGGCGGTTGCTCCTGCGGCGGAGGCTGTTCGTGCTCTTGTTCGCATCAAGAACATCGCCACGATAAATAGCGCACGCCCACTAAGAACACTCGGCATAACGCGCGCGGCGCGGCCAATGATATTTTGGCCGCGCCTTTTTTGCGTTTTTATGCTTATTTTTATCAAGCTCATCTCAGTTATAAAAAATAGCATTTTTAAATGGGGAGACTCGGCGCGGGCAAATTTGGCAACATTGCCCCGCTAAATTTTGTCGTAAAAAAAAGTAAATTTATTGGTTGCCGTTTGCAAAAACGTTGACTCGGGGATAAATACTACCATAAAGGTAGACATTTAATACTGCTATATTTTACGGCCGGCTGTACTTTTATTTCTAAGTGGTTGTTGCCGCCTGCGTTTGAGTTTTATCGGCGCGGCGGTTGCAGTCTACATAAACGAATAGGCCGCCGTTGCGGGTTGATGGACAGCTCAATTAGAAAGGAACGACATGGCAAAAAAGAATTACAGACCCGAGACTTTGGCTTTGCACGCCGGGCAAGAGCCCGACGAAGCGACGCTTTCGCGCGCGGTTGCGGTATATCGGACTACCGCCTATAATTTTAAGAGCGCCAAGCATGCGGCAGATCTCTTTGCACTGAAGGAACGCGGCAATATTTACTCGCGGCTTATGAATCCCACGAACGATGTTTTGGAGAAGCGCCTTGCCGCCCTTGAGGGTGGGGTCGGTGCATTGTCGCTTGCCTCGGGTACTGCGGCCATAGCATTTACCATTACCAATATATTGCGCGCCTCAGACGAGCTTGTTGCCGCAAACAACCTATACGGCGGCACATACACCCAGTTTGAAAGCATATTGCCGCAATTTGGCATACGGACGCACTTTACGCCCGTAAACGATTTCGCCCAAGTTGAGGCGGCCATCAACGAGCGCACTAGGGCAATCTACATAGAGACCCTTGGCAACCCCGCGCTCGACGTCGCCGACATTGAAGGATATTCCAAAATAGCAAAACGCCATCACATTCCATTGATTGTCGACGCGACATTTACCCCGCCGACGCTCATAAAGAGCATAGACTGCGGCGCGAACATCGTCATTCACTCACTTTCAAAGTGGATTGGCGGGCACGGCACGGCAATAGGCGGTGCCGTCATCGACGCCGGCAACTTCGATTGGAGCGATAAAAAATTCGCCCTGTACAACGAGCCCGACTCCGGATACCACGGAATGAGGTTCGCGCACGATTTGGGAGAGCTGAACAATCAGGCTTTCATATTGCGTTTGAGAACCGTGGGCTTGCGGAATCTGGGGCCGACGCTATCGCCGGATTCGGCGTGGATATTTCTGCAGGGGCTTCAGAGCCTACCGCTTAGAATACGGCGCCACAGCGAGAACGCTTTGGAGGTCGCAAAATTTCTAAAATCGCACAAGCGGGTGGATTGGGTTAGGTATCCGGGCCTGCCGGGCGATCCAAGTTATCCGCTGGCAAAGAAATATTTGAAAAACGGTTTTGGAGGCGTAGTCGTATTTGGCGTCAAAGGTGGATACGAGGCGGCTATCAGGGTTGTCGACAACATAAGCCTATTTAGCAATGTCGCCAATGTCGGAGATTCAAAGAGCCTTATTCTGCATCCCGCGAGCACCTCTCACGGGCAGCTTTCCGCCGAGCGCCAAGCCCAGGGCGGCCTGACGCCCGAGCTGCTTCGCCTTTCAATAGGGCTTGAAAATGTCGAAGATATAAAAGAGGCTCTCGATGAAGTCTTATAGAAAGGTAATAAATGCAAAGCTACTACACGTTCAACGGGGTCGGTCGCCCTTACACCATGGCAAGGCCTTCTGACGAAGCGGCGGAATTTTTGAAAAACTCCTATTCGGCAGACTTTTTAAATTTTCAGAAAAGGGCGCTCGAGAAAGCCATTGCAGGCGATAGCGCGGACCTTGAGCAGGTTCGCAGCAAGCGCAGAATCTCCGAATACGACCTATCTTCGGTCCGGCTCGACGAGGTCTTTTCAAAAGATCTCAACCGCATGCGCATTTATCGGCCGAAGTCTGGGGCCAAGACTCAGAGAAGGGCCGTATTGTACTTGCACGGGGGCGGCTGGGCTATCAACAGCCCGGAGACATGCGAGCGCTTCTGCAGGGATATCGTCTTGAGGGAGGACCTCGTAGTTGTGGCTCCCGACTACCGTCTTGCTCCCGAGAACAAGTACCCGGCCTCCTGTATCGACGCAAAGCGCGCATACGGGTGGATGCTTGAAAATGGCGGGCGTTTGGGAATAGATGTGGAAAAGATATTTTTGGCGGGGGATAGCTCCGGCGGACATTTGGCTTTTCACCTCGCCATAGACTTGCGCGACGATGCCGCGCCCATGCCAGCCGGGGTGATTGCCTTTTATCCTCCGACCGACTTGATATCGACGAGAGAGCGAAAGACATTTAATATCTTCGGCGAAGGCTATTCGCTAAACGGAGAGTTGATGGAGCTCTTTATAAAGGCTTACGCCCCGGATGAAAAATCTCTCGAGGGTGCGTCGCTGTTGAACAAAAATCTCTCCGGCCTTCCGCCTTCGCTTATAGTGATGGGCGAATGCGACATCTTGCGCGACGAAGCCCAGGAGTTTTACGCCAAGCTCTCAAATTTGTCAAAGTCCAGGTATGTGTGCTTTGAGGGCGCTGTGCACGCCTTTATTACGCAGAAGTCGATGGACGGCGCATACGAGAGGGCGCTTTGCGAATTTGGAGAGTTTATACGCCGCAATTAGTCTTTGCGCGCCGCCGCGCTACTTTGCCGCCAACGCTTTCAATATTTCGGGCCCGCCGCGCTTATTTTCGGGGGCTTGCGCACGCAAAGTAATTAAACTGGCTTCCTTCAAAGGAAAAAGCGGCGCAGGCAGTGCATGCAAAAATTCTCTTTTTTGTTTTTTGGCCGTCATAATTTGCCTTGAGGCCGATAAGCCGCTGGGAAGGTGCGGCAAGTTTTCCCACGAGCTTTCTTCGCGCATGCGCTCAAGAAATCTTCTCTTACAAAAAAAACGGGCCAGCGCCCGCATTCTTTGCCCGTTTCGCGCTTTTAAAGACGAGGGCGATTATTTTTCGCGGCGGCACTTTTTTGAGGAATTTGTATGCCTGAAAATTTTGTCGTAGTTGTCAACGTACTTTTGAATGTCGGCCCCGCGCCTAATTGTTTCGCCTTTTCCGCATTCGCGGCTTTCTTTCGGTGTTGTAGTAGTAGCTTCTGCCATGATATTTTTTAGTTTATCCGCGCTTTGTAAATGCGCTTTGGAAAAATGTCAACTTTCTTGGCGTAAAAAAAAACGGCAAAACACAATTGCCGCCGAATGTTTTGAAAGAGTCTACTTAAGCAGAAACAGGGATCCGAGGCCGAGGAAAATGAAGAAGCCGCCGCTGTCGGTTACGCCGGTTGCAAATACGGAAGAGCCGCTCGCCGGGTCGAGTCCATGCTTTTTTAGGGTAAAGGGAATGTAGCTGCCCATGAAGCCGCCGAGGGCCATGTTTATCAGCATCGAGGCCCACACAATCAGGGCGAAGTCTAAGCGAAACGTCGTAGCAAGCGCGATGAGCGCGCCGAGAGCCCCGATTATAAGGCCGTTTAACAATCCCTTGCCGGCCTCGCGCAGGCAGACCCTGCCGCGGTCAAATACCCCGACTTCCCCCAGCGCCAGAGACCTCACCGTAACGGCGAGCGTCTGCGCGCCCGTGTTTCCGCCTATTCCCGCTATTATAGGCATGAATACGGCAAGAAGCGGAAGAAGGGCTATGTTTTTGTCAAAAAGGCCGACTATCGCGGAGGCTACGAATGCGGTGATGAGGTTTACAAGCAGCCAGGGTATCCGCTGTTTCATGCTCAGAGGGATCGGGTCGAACAGGCCTTCGTCGGCGCCGGCGCCGGCGAGCTTTTGCATGTCTTCGGTGCCTTCCTCTATCATAATGTCGATGACGTCGTCGTGGGTTATGATGCCCAGCAGCTGCCCGCTGTCGCTTACGACGGGCAGAGTGTGGTAATCGGTATCTGCCATAATTTGGGCTACGACCTCCTTGTCCATAGTCGGAGCCAGCAGGCCTATTAGCGTCTTTGCCATTATGTTTTCTATTTTTGCCCCCCTCGGAGCCAAAAGCAGGTTGCGCAGGGAAAGGACTCCCACCAAGACATTTTCCGAGTTTACGACGTACAGATAGTATATGTTCTCGTATTCGTCGCGCATTTGCCTGACGCTCGAAATGGCCTCCTCTATCGTCATGGTGTTGTTGAGCGTGGCCACGTGGGGGTTCATTATTGCTCCGGCAGTGTCCTCGGGATATTCGAGAAGCTCTTTGATGTCTTCGACAGACTCGGGATTGTCGCGCTGCATTCCCTTTAGGAGGCGGTCTTTATCCTCGTCTTCGAGCCCTCTGACAATATCGGCTGCGTCGTCGGGTTCAAGTTCGTTTAGAACCGATACCGCGCGGAATTCGCGCATTTCCGAGACGAGCTCCGCGGAAAGTTCGGGATCCATCTCCGAGACCACCTCGGAGACCTTTTCCGGACTGAAACGCCGCAGCACGGCGCGCTGCCTATCCACGTCGATGCGCTCGAGGAAGAGCGCCACCGTCCTCGGGTTCGTATCGGCAAGTTTACGGCTGTCGATTTTATCCAGCTCGTCGTTTGTCGAGAAGCTGACGAGTTCTTCGAGCGAATAGCCGATATCGGGCTGGATATCCTTAATTTCTTCTTCGCGCGCCATGGTTGTTTCCGGGGTTGTAAACTATTAGACCTTGTTTGCCCATTTTTTTCAAAATTTCAAGACAATACGCACGCGGCGTAGAAATTATTATTATGGGGCTGCAATCAAAATATTCTTGCAAAAAGGCGGACTTTGTGAAAGTCTATTAAGCGACGGGGCTTCTATTTGACCCGCACTTCAATTACCCCTAACTTTAAAAAACACAGAGTAAATAATATGCAAAAATCTATCAAAAAAAATGGTTCGAGGGCTTTCACTCTCGTTGAATTGTTGATTGTTATCGCCATCATCGGCGTTTTGGCGGGCTTGATTTTCCCGTCGTTGACGAAGGTTCTGGGGGTAGGCAGTCAGGTTAAGTCGATGAACAACGCAAGAAACATCGCAAACGCGTGGATGTCGTACGCCAAGACGGGATCGCATACCAGGGTTATCAATAAGCCCAATATTTACGAGTGGATAAAGGTTCTCGCCGACAAGCAGGATCTCAACAATCCCCAGATCTGGATTTTGGACTTCGACCCTCTCGTAGCTTCGGTCAGAAGCTCGAACCCGATGCCCATTTCCGTGGTTAACAAGGTCGGCACAATATCGAAGATAAACCCCGAGTTTAAGGTGTTCCCGATAAGCTGGGAAGTCGCCAACAACGTCCCCACAAACGCAAAGGCAACCACCCCGCTGGTTTGGACGCGCGGCTTGAAGTCCAGCGGCGTTTGGGATGAAGAAACTGGAGTGTTTGGTTCCGAAGGCGGCCACATAGCCTTTGTCGACGCCCACGTGGAGTGGTATTCGAGCCTCAAGGACGAGGAGAGCGGGCAGGGCATCCTCAATGTCTACAACAAGACTTTCAGAACGTTTAATATCGCCAGCGCAATCAGGGGCGGTTCCAAGAATATTCTAAAGTCCAACGTTCAGGCTATCGCCGAAGACTACGGCGACGGCGGCGGTTCCGACGAAGAATAGTCAATCGGTTCTTTTCCCATGGCGCGGCTCTTGCCGCGCTTTTTTTATGGGGTGGGAGATTGTTTGGGCGGTTGGCCAAAAGCGAGTAAGCGTCTTGTGCCTAGTTTTTTTGTTTCTTTGCAGGGTAGGCGGGCAGTTGTAGTTTTTTGTCTGATACGGTTTGACGGTATGCAGATGTTGTCGGTTTTTGTCCCTCTATAGAAAACGGCCTTATGCGGCCTTAAAGCCGGCATTTTTTTTACTCTGCGCGCCGTGTCGGTAAAAAAATATTCGGTTTAATTTTCATCTTTTGCCTTGGCGCGTTCGGTGCCGTATGAAATGAGCGGCCGGGGCTATTTCTGTTTGGGCTTTCCCGGATTTTTTTCAATGTGCAATAGGAATAAAATTTTGCAGTAATTGGATGTATTGCCTGCGCTTTAGCGCGGCTGTGCCAAAGCGCGTTTTTTTGCAAGATTTTCCGAAAAAGCTTGCCAAGCCCCGGGGTTTTAAGATTTAAATCGAGTCCCGAAATGAAATACATTTTTATCACAGGCGGTGTTGTCTCCTCTCTTGGAAAAGGTTTAACTTCGGGCGCGCTGGGCGCGCTTCTTGAAACGAGAAATTTGAAGGTCAGAATCCAGAAATTTGACCCGTATCTCAATGTCGATCCCGGCACGATGAGCCCTTTTCAACACGGCGAAGTTTACGTTCTCGACGACGGAGCCGAAACCGACCTGGATTTGGGCCACTACGAGCGCTTTACCCACGGCCATTTGAGCCGCTTTAACAATCTGACATCAGGCCAAATTTACGAGCACGTGCTCCAGAAAGAGCGCCGCGGCGACTATCTCGGCAAGACTGTGCAGGTGATTCCTCACGTGACAAATGAAATCAAGGAGAGAATGTATGCGGCCGGCAAGGACGTCGATGTTCTAATAACCGAGATTGGCGGCACTGTTGGCGATATAGAGGGTCTGCCGTTTTTGGAGGCTTTGCGCCAGTTTTCGCTGGAAGTCGGAAAAGAGAACGTGCTTTTTATCCATGTTACGCTGCTGCCGTATCTCAAGGCGGCGGGGGAACTCAAGACGAAGCCGTCGCAGCAGAGCGTTGCAAAGTTGCGCGAAATAGGCATTCAGCCCGACATATTGGTCTGCCGCACGGAAAAGCCCATGACAGACGACATGCGCGTAAAGCTTTCAATGTTTTGCAATGTCGAGCAGCGTGCGGTAATAGAAGAGCGCGACGTGGAGCATTCCATTTATGAGCTGCCGCTTATGCTGGCCGAGGAGGGGATGGACGAGCTCATCGTAAAGAAGCTCGGCATCGACGCTCCCGAGAGCAATATCGAGCCGTGGCGCACGATCGTGCGCCGCCTTGTCTCGCCCACGGGCGGAGAGTGCAAGGTGGCCGTCGTCGGCAAATACATAGACTTGCAGGACGCATACAAGTCTATATACGAATCTCTGGCCCATGCCGGGGTAGGCAACGATTGCGCCGTCAAGGTGCTGCGCGTGGATTCCGAGGATGTCGAGAGACTCGGCGCAGAGAAGCTTCTTAAGGATGTCGACGGCATTCTAATCCCCGGAGGATTTGGCGACAGGGGCATTGAGGGAAAAATTCTCGCCGCAAAATACGCGCGCGAAAACAATATTCCATATTTTGGAATTTGCCTGGGCATGCAGATAGCCGTAATAGAGTATGCGCGCGACGTTCTCGGGCTGAAGGGGGCAAACAGCACCGAATTTAACGAGTCGACGCCGTATCCGGTGATTACAATTATGGACGAGCAGAAGCAAATCGTCGACAAGGGCGCGACTATGCGTCTTGGCGCCTACGAGTGCAAGCTCGCCAAGGGCACTCTTTCGTATGCGGCCTACGGAAAAGAAATCATAAGCGAGCGCCACCGCCACAGGTTTGAATTTAACAACGACTACCGCGATGCGCTCGTAAAGGCCGGGCTTAGAATAGCCGGCATAAATCCCAAGCGAGACCTCGTCGAGATAGTGGAGGTAAGCAATCATCCGTGGATGGTAGGCGTGCAGTTCCACCCCGAATTCCAGTCGAAGCCTTCAAAGCCGCATCCGCTATTCTGCGCGTTTGTCGGGCAGGCGCTAAAGAGGGCTAAATCCGCCAAGGGGCCTCAGGCCTAATTCGGCTTTTTGCCGCTTTGTCGGGAGACTCTATCGAGAGGCAAAGCGGCGTCATTTCAAACAAAAGGCTCTTCTATGATTTTTACAGACAGAAACAAAATGCTTTTAATTGCGGGGCCATGCTCTCTGGAATGTAGGGATCTTAGCTTTAAGGTCGCCGAGGCAGTGGCGGAGTTGGCCCGGAAATACGGGGACAGGCTGACCGTTGTGTTCAAGGGCAGTTTTGACAAGGCCAACAGGACGTCTTTAAGCAGTCCCCGCGGGCCCGGCATAGACGAGGGGCTTGAGATTCTTTCGGAGGTCGGCAGGGAATTTTCATTGCCCGTGATAACAGATGTCCATGAAAGCTGCCAGTGCAAAAAGGTGGGGCAGGTGTGCCAGGCGATCCAAATACCCGCATTTTTGTCGAGACAGACGGATTTGCTTGTCGCCGCGGCGCGCACCGGGAGGACCGTCAATGTAAAAAAAGGCCAATTTATGGCGCCCGGAGACATGAAGTACGTCGTGGAAAAGATGCGCCGCTCTGGTTGCGCCGAAACATGGCAGACCGACAGGGGGACGACTTTTGGATACGGCAACCTCGTCGTGGATATGCGCTCTTTTCCCATAATGGCCGAGAACGGCGCGCCCACTTTAATCGACGCCACGCACTCGACCCAGTTGCCAAGCGCCGCGGGTGGGGTGAGCGGCGGAGACAGGCGCTTTGTGGAACCGCTTGCCTTGGCTGCCATGGCGGCGGGGGCGGACGGCATCTTCATAGAGACCCATCCGAACCCCGAGAAGGCGCTAAGCGACGCGGCTACGCAATGGCCGCTGGATAGGCTTGAGCAACTCGTCTTGAAATGTCTGAGAATTCATAGTGCGGTTCGGCAAAAGTAAAGCTTATGCCGTTTAATCGGAACAAAAAAAAAGGCGCCTGGGGGCGCCTTTTTTTGTCGGGGGTAGATATTATAAAAATAGGGGAGTCGACATCAGAACGAGGGCCAGAATTACAAACAGAGCCCCGGCCAAAAGAAAGGGTTTTATTCCGACTGCCTTAATGCTTTTGAAGTTGGTAGAGACTCCGAGGGCGGCCATTGCCATGGCGAGCAGGAACGTGTCGATGTTAATGATTATTTCCTTTATGTTTTGCGGGAGCAGGTCGAGGGAATTAAATGCGCTAACCAGCACAAAGCCCATCGCAAAATAGGGGAATGCGGACAGGTAAATCTTGAGTCGGCTTTCGTTCTTTTGGGTCGGTTCTGCAAATATGCCGCCAAGAACCACTATTGCGGGGACCAGAAGCATAACGCGGGTGAGCTTTACAATTACGGCGGTTTCGGTAGCCTGCATCGATATGGCGCTGCCTGCCGCCACCACTTGGGCGACCTCGTGCACGGTCGCCCCGAGGGCTATGCCTGCGTTGTGGGCGTCGAGGCCGGTAAATTTAAGCAGCTGCGGAAATAAAAACATGGCTATTGTCCCGTAGATTACGACAGTGGCCACAGCAAGCGATGTCTCGTGGGGCTTGGCCTTGATTGTGGGTTCTGTAGCCATTACGGCGGCCGCTCCGCATATGGCGCTGCCTGAGGATATGATGGTTGAGAGCCTGCGGTCGAGGCCGAAGAGCTTCGTGCCTATGAAATATCCGGCGACAAAAATCAGCAATACTACGGCGCAGTCGAGAACTAGCGCCGTAGGCCCCACGTTTGCTATATCTTGAAATGATATTCTAAATCCAAAAAATATTATTCCTATGCGCAAAATCCGCTTCTGCGCGAATGCGATTCCCGGCAGCCAATCTTCGGGCGTTTTCGGCGCGGTGTTGGCGTATAGAAAGCCCAGCAGAATTGCAACTATAAGCGGGCTTATGCTCAGGTCACTGGCTATTTGCGTATCGGCTATGTAGAAGCTTGCAAGCGTTATTAGCGCGACGAGAAAGAGTCCGCCGTAGAGTTTGGCTATAGTATTTTTCATGTTTTTGATTTTTAAAATTTAGTTAAAATTCCGATAATATTAAAAAAAATCGAGAAAATTTTATAAAAAAATCGATTTTTGAGGCAATGATTCGAACCGTAATCATTTTTTTTTCAGGCGTGTTTATAAACTGTATTTTTGCTTATGGAGAGATTAAAATCGAAATTTTGCCGCGACATTGAGATGTTGGGAAAACAAATCGGCGGCTATCCCGACAGACTTAAAATAACAATTTACCACGATAGTAAAACCTTGCAAATATTCAGGCCCGAGTTTTCAGACAACAAAGCCTATACCATGGCCATGATAGACATTTCCATTTACCTTAAGCGCACATACGGCATAAATGTGGAGCTTGTGGAAATATGCCTCGACAAATACATGCAATGGCTCAGGGGGCGGCCCGATTCCTATCACGAGCGTTTGAAGTACCTCGCGCAATTTTAACGCACTTTAGCCTGTGCGAGAGTAATATTTTTTGTGTTGAAATGCGCGCAAAAAAGGGACACTCTGGCTTCCGATGGCTTTAATAGTATATTCGGGAGGTCTCGATTCGACCGTGCTTCTGCATTATCTGAAGGCAAACGGCAAGGCTTTTGCCGCGCTGATGTTCGACTACGGGCAAAAGCATAAAAAAGAGCTCGAATTTGCCGTGGCCAACTGCAAAAAGTTGGGCGTGCCCTACGATATCGCAAACCTCACCTCAATAACTTCGCTCTTTGGCGGCAATTCCCTGACCGATGCGGGCGTTGATGTCCCGGAGGGTGGGTATAAAGACGAAAACATGATGTCCACGGTAGTTCCCAACAGGAATATGATTATGATTTCCATCGCCGCGGCCCGCGCGATATCGCTAGGTACTGATGAAGTTGCCTACGCGGCGCATTCGGGTGACCACGCGATATATCCGGATTGCCGTCCCGAGTTTGCCGACGCGCTCGACGGCGTCTTGCGCCTGTGCCACTATTGGCCCGTTAAACTCTGCAGGCCCTTCGTAAACATGACCAAGGCCGATATCGTAAAATTGGGGGATCAGCTCGGGGTCGATTTTTCCCTTACGTGGTCGTGCTACAAGGGCGGGCATTTGCACTGCGGCAAATGCGGCACTTGCGTGGAGCGCAAAGAGGCCTTTGCCTTGGCTGGCGTTGCCGACCCTACGGTCTACGAAGAACATTAGCCCTTTTGTAGCGCCATGTTGCGGGGCGTTTTCTCAATGAATAGTTATTCGCCTATGCACTGCGCCGGCAGAGTGAAAAATTTCCCGTTCGGGCAAAGCGCCATCTTGCATATTTGCAGATTCGTATCCAAGGATAATTTTTGAAAAAATTTGTGCCCGGTTGCCTCCCATGCTTTTGCATGCAGTTTATCTTGCGTGCGCTTGCGCCATGCTTTTGTAGGCAGCTCGTTTTGCGCGCGCGGCGCCTTTGTCGCGCACGGCCCGTACCCCGTCAAACGGGTAGGGGGCAGGATGTATTTTTTTCGCGCGTTCGCCCTTTTGGCTCTTTTTGTTTAAAGGGAGTATTAATAAAATGCTGTGTCGACGAAAGAATGTAAAAGAGCTTTTAAGCGCTGTTTTACATTGAGGCACGCCTTATAAAATCATCTGTATAAACTCGGCGTTTGTCTTGCTCTGTTTCATTCTCGATACGAGCGTTTCGGCCACGGCTTCGGGCTTTGCGCCGGCCATGGCGCGCCTGAGAAATTCGGAGGCGGCCAGCTCGTCTTCTGAGAGGAGCAGCTCTTCGCGGCGCGTGCCCGAGGCCGCGACGTTTATGGCCGGCCAAATTCGCATTTCTGCTATTTTTCTGTCGAGAACCATTTCCATGTTGCCTGTGCCCTTAAATTCTTGAAATATCAGCTCGTCCATTCGCGAGCCCGTTTCAATCAGGGCCGAGGCTATTATAGTAAGGGAGCCCCCCTCTTCCGTGGCCCGCGCCGCCGAGAACATCTGCCTCGGGCGTTCCAGGGCCCGAATGTCCAATCCTCCGGACATCGTTCTTCCGCCGTTTGCCTTTGCCGCGTTGTGCGCACGGGCGAGCCTCGTAAGCGAATCCATCAAAAGCACAACGTCTTTGCCCGTTTCCACCAAATGCTTGGCGCGCTCTATGGCGAGGTCGGATATGCGAATATGCGTGTTGATGTCTTCGTCGTTTGATGAGGCGAACAGCTCCGCTTCCGGAACATCCATTCTAAAGTCTGTGACCTCCTCGGGGCGCTCGTCGACAAGCAGTATCATCAGGTGGCATTCCTTGTGGTTTTCAATTATGCCCTGGGCTATGTTTTTAAGCAGCGTAGTCTTGCCCGTGCGGGGCGGAGCGACTATAAGCCCCCTCGTGCCTTTGCCTATCGGGCAGAAGATATCGATTATTCTGTTCGTCAGCCGCCCGTCCTTCATTTCAAGCTTCAACTTCTGCCGCGGAGCCACGCTCGTGAGGTTCTGAAATTTCTCGACCTTGCGCCTCTCCATGCAGGGCAGGCCGTCTATCGTTTCTATGAATCTCACCTTCGGATTCATGTGGCCCGCCGCAAGATGCGCCTTTGCCTTGATAAATTGCCCCTTTTTGACGTTGAAGCGCTGTACGAGCTCCTTGGGCACGTACGGGTCGGACTGCTTTGATTTGCCGCCAAATTTGGGGTTTAAAAGCACGCCGTTATTATTTGTCGTGGGCGCGAAAATACCGCTCACATCTACTATTTGAAGATTGTCCATTTTGTATTTAGAGGGGCGCGCCTTGACGATATTTTTTATGCCGCGCCCAATACGCACATTAGATTAAACGGATATGCATTCCGTAAATTGCCCCAATTAAGTCAGAAGTAACCCGCCTTTTCAAGCCTAAAATTATTCGCGGCTATTTCCCTTCGGATAATTTTTTGCCCGCATGTTTGAAAATTTTTCCGCGGCGCGCCGGTTCCCGGCGGGAAGTTTGAAGCGCCCATTAAACTACAGTCTCGCGCCGATGCGCAGGCCTTATATGCCAAAAATACAGCCGCCGCCTTGAGCGCGGCGCGAGAAATCTTTTGCTAAGTAATATTACTTGTTTTCGGCGCGCAGGCTCACCTTCTTTATTTTCGCAAGCCTCGCAGAGTCTATGGCCTGGGCCACAAATTTAAGCGGCGTCTGGCTGTCGGCGTAGATTAGCACCGTAGAGTCTTTAGACTGGGATATTCTTTTAAATTCCCTCTCTATGTCGGCTTCCGAAGAGGGCTTTTTATTCAGTATAAAAGAGCCGTCCTTCTTTATTAGCAGCACGTTCGGCTGCGCCAGATTGTCGTTTGTCGACGTCTTCATCGTAGGCGGCGTTATATCGACGGAGTAGACGTCCTTAAACTGCATCGTTATAAGAAAAAAGAATATAAGCGCCGTCAGCACGTCCACAAGCGGCACTATGTTTATCTGCGCAAGCGCTCTCTTTTTCCTTAAAATTGCCAAGGCTTTATTTCTTGATGTTTAAAAGGCGCTCTATGCACACATTCAGGCGCGCGGCGAGCTTGTCTATTTTCCTGTTTAAATACGCGCTGCCGATAATCGCAGGTATTGCAATGCTAAGTCCTATTATCGTCGTCGAGAGCGCCAGCCCCACGCCTTTTGATATCGACTCCGGCGTGGGAATTCCGTCGCCCGAGGCAAACACCCCGACAAGGCCCGCCACCGTGCCCAACAGGCCAAGCAGGGGCGCCGCGCTTATTACGATGTCCAATATGAACATGCCGCGCTCCAACTTGTTTACCTCAAGCTGCGCGAAAGCCTTGAGCGCCTCGGGGTCGCTGTCGCAGTCGCGGTAAAAAGAGACGATCCTGCCCGCGGCCGACTTGCCGTTTACATCGGGTATCTTTCCCTCGTAGAGCGCCCTTTCAATGCGAGACGGTATGACCTTTCCCGAGCGCAACGATATCAGGCGCTCAATTATTATGAACGCCGCCGCGACAGAACAAAGCCCAAGCGGGTAGATGAACGCCCCCGCTCCCTCGATGATAAAATTCATTATTTAAAATACGGGAGTTTTGAGGCCGTTTGCGCTATTTTATCTTCGGCCTCAATCAATTCGGCAATCGGATCCCACGTCCCGGATATAAGCGCCTTCCTGGCGTTGTCGGGAAGTGTGCATTTTATGCAGACATCCTTGCAGGAAACCTTGAGGTTTTCCACGTCGACGTCGATTTGCGCCTCGGGATCCTTCTCTATGACATCGGCAATCTTTGCAATGTCTTCAGCCGACGCGCAAACGCAGGGTATGCCAAGCGTCGTCGCATTTCCAAAGAAAATTTCCGCAAAGCTTTCGGCCACTATGGCCCTTATTCCGTAATGCCAGAGCGACTGCGGCGCATGCTCCCTCGAAGAGCCGCAGCCAAAGTTCGCACCGGATAGCAGTATTTTGGCGTTTTGTTTGCGCGGATCGGTAAGAGGGTGCTTCTTGTCGGTGCCGTCGGCATTTTTCCTCTCGTCGTAGAATGCGTACTTGCCCAGACCCTCGAATGTTATGCACACCATGAAGCGCGCAGGTATGATTCTGTCGGTGTCTATATCGTTCCCGGGCACGAAAACGCCCTTGCCTTTTACGTTTAAGATTTTGTCTAACATTTTTTTTTTGCCTTGTATAAACCCGCTCTCGTATCGGGCGCGTACGCCTTTTATTTGAGCGCTAAATTTTGCGCTATCGTGGTATTTGTTTAGTAGTCTGTCAATGCTTTTCGAGCCCGTCGCGCCGGTTTGGGCTATTTGCTCTCCGGCGCGTCGGCGCGTTCGTTGCGGCGCAAATCCGGCATGTTTTTTTCTATTTCGGCCCGAACCCTGTCGGCAAAGGCCTGGTAGCTCTCTCCGTCTTCGGGAACCATCTCCTTGAGGTATTTTACGCTTATTCTCGAGCCGAATTTCGGCAGAGTCTTGCCGGCGGGAATATTCTCATACGCCCCGCTTATGCAGACGGGCACAACGGGCGTTTTCGTCTCTTTGGCAAGTATTGCAAATGTCTGTTTGAATTCGGCTATTTCGCCGTCTTTGGTCCTCGTGCCCTCCGGGAATATCGCTATGCGGTTGCCCAAAAGCAGCGCTTTTGCCAATTTCATAATGGAGTCTTTAACGTTGTCGTTTATGTCCATTATTATTACGTTGCTCCGGTCGGCAAATTTTCTCAGCAGTCCGCTTTTTATTATGTTGCGTATCTTCGCGAAGAAATACGTCTTGTATATCTGCCTCTTGGAAGAGTTGCCGACGATAAATATGCCGTCGATGTAAGATTGATGGTTTGCCGCAAGGATTAGCCTAACGCCTTCGGGCGCGTTTTCCTGACCCGAGACGCTAACCTTGTAGAAAATCCTGGAAAATCCCCTCAATAGCCATATCGTGAGCATATGCAGCGGCTGCGGGGGGCGTATTTTTGCCTCCTGCGCCTTCGAGATTATTTCGCCCCAAGATACGTCCTTGACTTCCCCGTCAAAATCGGCCGCGCGGTTGTCCTCAACCATCTTGGCGAACTCGCGCAGGCTGGGATAGGCCTGGAAGTCGCGTTCCGATATTTCAACGCCGTAGTTTTCCTTCACAAAGCATTGCAGGGATATTTTACCAAGGGAATCAAGCCCCAAATCCATCTCCATGTGCGCGTCGCAATCCATCGGCAGCGATATCTGCTTCTCCAGTACGGCTTTCAACTCGGCGTATATTTGGCTGTCGGGTTCGGGCAGGGGGGCCTTCTTTTCCAGCTTCCCCTTTCCTTCGACGTATGCGGCAAGAAGGTGCCTTTTGAGCTTTCCGACGCGCGTGCGCGGCAGTTCGTCGGTAGTCAGAGACACCTTTATTATGCGCTTGTACGACGGGGCGCCTCTGTTGTATGGGAGAATGCCATCGTTTCTTATCTTTTCAAGCGCCTCTTCCTCGCCCAGCTTCCCCACAAATTCGGGGCTTACCCTGATTACGGCCCAGAGCGTGTTTTCATACATGAGAACGCCCGCTTCCAATATGTCGTGGCATTGTCTTTGAAGGTTTATCTCTATTTCGGCGGGATTGATGTTTTTGCCGTTTGCCAGCACTATAATCTCCTTGCGGCGGCCGGTTATAAATATGAATCCGTCGTCGTCGATATACCCGAGATCGCCGGTGTAGAGCCAGCCGTTTCTAATCGTTTCCGCTGTCTCTTCGGGGCGGTTGTAATAGCCGCTCGTGACGTTTTTGCCTTTCACCGTTATCTCGCCGTCGACTATCCTTACTTCGACCCCGGGCAGGGGTTGCCCGGGCGAGCCCATTTTTATGTTGCCCAGCCGCGGGAAAGCTATAATCGGCGCGCATTCGGTCATGCCGTAGCCCTCGCGAAGCGAAAATCCCAGCGTGTACAGGTCGCTCCATACTTTCTTGTCAAGCGCCGCTCCCCCGGATATCCAAAACTTTATCGACCCCCCGAATTTTTTGTGTATTGCCGAAAATATAAATTGCGATACCCTGATGTTGTTTGCAAGTTTTGCCGCCGAGAAAAGGGCGCTTGCTATTTTCGACTGGCTTATTTTTGCCATGATTGTCGAATGCAGCGTCTCGTAGAAGCGGGGCACGCTTATAACCATATCGACGTTGTGCTTTTGGAGCGTTCCGGCCAAGTCCTGCGGCGCAAGCGAAGGCGGTATTACAACTTTGCCCCCTATGGCAATCGGCATGACCACTGTTCCCATCAGAGGCAGTATGTGGTGGAAAGGCAGCATCGCAAATACCCTTATTTTTGGGAAGTAGTACTTGGCCTCCACCACAGCCGACATATTTGCCGACATGTTTGCAAACGTAAGCATTACGCCCTTGGGCATGCCCGTCGTCCCTGACGTATAAACTATCAGCGCCAGATCGCCCTCGTCGCGCTCCAGGAACGCTCCCCTTTCGGGGTCCCTATATTCAGATTCCCTGAAAAACTGGCTTATGTTTATTAGGCGCGCGTCCGTTCCCGATGCTTCCAACGCGCGCTTTGCCGTTTGGAAATTTTCGTCGGAGGCCAGCAATACGGAGGCCTGCGAGTCCTTTACGGCGAATGCGGCCTCTTCGGCCGTAGAGTTTGCGTCGACGGGCACGAGCGTGCCGCCGCTTGCCCATATGCCGTAACAGGCGGCTATCCAGTCGGGCGAGTTCTCGGCAAAAAGCGCGGCTTTTTTTAGGTCGGGGCCGAGCGCTTCGGAAAGCTTTTTTGCCCTTTTATAAAGGTCGTCGTACGATACTTCATAGTCGAGTCCGGCGACGGCCGTACTCCTGGATGCGGTAAGCAGCCTTAATTTCATATTTATGCCTGTGTTTCGTTTGCCCGATAGCGTTTTATCCATTCGGCGCTCCATTGGCAAAAGTCTCCGTCTTGGATATGGCGGCGCGCCTGGCTTGTCAGTATTTGAAAAAATCGTATGTTGTGTATGGAAATTAAGGTGCAGGCAAGCATCTCATTTGCCTTGACCAAATGCCTGATGTACGCGCGCGAGAAATTCGACGCATAACTGTCGATTTCGGGATCCAGGGGCAGGGGATCCTCCGCGAACTTGGCATTCTTTAAATTTATTTCCCCGTCGAGGGTAAACGCGCATGCGTGGCGGGCAAGGCGCGTGGGCATAACGCAGTCGAACATGTCGGCGCCCAGCCCTATCATCTGGAGAATCTGCGGGGGCGTTCCAACGCCCATTACGTAGCGGGGCTTTTCCTCCGGCAATATTTCGGTGCAGTAGTCCACCTGCTCAAGCATTTCCTTTTCCGGTTCGCCGACGCTCACGCCGCCTATGGCGTATCCGGGAAAATCGATTTCAGAGAGCCGCCTGCAGCAGCGCTGGCGCAGGTCTTTATAGCACGAGCCCTGCGCTATCCCGAAAAGCAGCCTGCCCGACTGCGGCATGCCAAGGCGCACATATTCGTCGAAACAGCGTCCGGCCCAGCGCAGGGTGCGCTCGAGCGACTTTTCGCACGCGCCGTATTCGCAAGGGTAGGGTATGCACTCGTCGAGAGCCATGCATATGTCGGAGCCCAGGTTCTTTTGTATCTGCATGCACGATTCGGGGCTGATAAATAGTTTCTTCCCGTCGAGGTGGGAGCTAAACTGTATTCCCTCTTCGCTTATCTTTCGCAACTTTGAAAGGCTGAAGGCCTGAAAGCCGCCGCTGTCTGTGAGTATGGGCTTATCCCATCTCATGAAAGAGTGCAAACCGCCCATGCGCGCAATCAGTTCAGACGTGGGGCGTATGTTCAAGTGGTAGGTATTTGCCAGTATTATTTGCGCTCCGGTTTCCTCGACTTGCGCCGGAGTGAGTCCTTTGACCGTCGCCTGGGTGCCAACGGGCATGAACACGGGGGTATGTATCAGGCCGTGGGCCGTAGCCAGCTCCCCGCGCCGCGCGCGCGTCTGCGGGCATTTATTGAGAATTTTAAACATGCTAAAGAATCGGGCCGGCCTTGTACGACTTCGCCGACGGCGTTTTTTCAACTTCAGCCTCGGCCCGGGCGCAGAAGTCCTCGACTTGGGTTTGGGCCAGGGCGGTTGCGCAGCTGCCTGAGGCCCTTATCTCTTCGAGTTCGGCAGCGTCGAGCGGCATGCGCGGATCTTCGGCGAGGCGCTTGAGCAGGTCGTTCTTTGTTATTTTGCCTGCGCGGAGGTCGTTTGCCGTGGCCACGGCGTGTTCCTTGATTATTTCATGGGCGTCCTCCCTGCCGAGCCCTTTTTTGACGGCGTTCATAAGAACGGTCGTCGTCAGCAGGAAGGGCATGTATTTGTCGCATTCTGCCTTTATGACGGCCTCGTTGACGACCATCTGGTTCATGACCGTTATGAATGTCTCAAGAAGGCCGTCTATTGCAAAGAACGAGTCCGGCAGGACGACCCTCCTGACAACCGAGCACGATACGTCTCCCTCGTTCCACTGGTCGCCCGCCAGCGAGGCCGCCATTTCCATATATCCGCGCAATATGACGTGGAAGCCGTTGATGCGTTCGCAGCTGCGCGAGTTCATCTTGTGCGGCATTGCCGACGAGCCCGTCTGGCCCTTTGCAAAACCTTCGCTTGCAAGCTCCATGCCGGCCATTATTCGCAGCGTCTTTGCAAAGCTTGAGGCGCCCGCGCCAACTTGGTAGAGGCACGATACGCATTCAAAGTCGAACGTGCGCGGATAGACCTGCCCGGTGGCTCCTATGCAGCGCGATATTCCCAGGTATTTGCGCACTTTCTCGTCGAGGGCGACCGCCTTAGACGCGTCGCCGTCAAAGAGGGTAAGCTGGTCCAGCTGCGTGCCGACGGCGCCCTTGAGCCCGCGCACTGCGTAGCTGTCTATCAGCTGGTCGAGCCGTTCGAGGGCTCTTAGCGAATCTTCCCCGAATTCGGCGAGCCTTTTGCCGAATGTCGTCAGCTGCGCTATTACGTTGTGCGTGCGCGCGGCAAGCACCAGGTTTTCGTATTTGCGCGCCTTTTGCGAAAGGAGCCATAGAGCCGCCGCCGCTTTTATCCTTATGAGCTTTAGCGACTCGAATACCTGGAGTTGCTCCACGCATTCCGTCAGGTCGCGGCTTGTCATGCCCTTGTGTATGTGCTCGTAGCCGGCAAGACTGCAAAATTCCTCGATGCGCGCCTTCACGTCGTGGCGCGTGATTTTTTCGCGCTTGTTTATCTCGTCTACCCTTATGATGTTTTTGACTTTTTCATAGGCGTCGATTGCCTCCTGCGGTATGTCTAAGCCGAGTTCTTTTTGCGCTTTCATCACCGCAATCCATAGATTGCGCTCCATTAAAATTTTTCCTTCGGCGCTCCATATATCTTTGAGCGCCTGCGAGGCGTATCTTTCTGCAAGTACATTGGAAATCATGTTGCATGCCATATTGTACAATTTTTGCCCGATGTAAACATTTTTTAGCAGCGCGCATATCGGCGGTTTATCCAGCGCGGCGGCAAAATTTATATAATGCCAAACGGCCTTTCTATAATGTTGTGAAGTCGGAAAGAACCCTTGTTTTACGGCGGGTTGCCAAGATTTCTTGCGGACGTTGACGGCTTTTATTTGTAGGAGCATTTTATTGCCTCTCCAATTTTTCTCTCCATCCCTTCAGTGCCGTTTTGGCTTTTGGGAATAAAAGCCCTCGGGCGGGTATCTATCTTTAACTGCGCTTGCATGGCAAGGAGCGGTTTTTGGCGTCTTTCCATTTACACGTATCTGGCAGCGCGGATTGTGCGTCCTGTAATGAATCGTTGTAGGAGGATAGTAGGCTTTCAATATTTCCAACATTCATTCGGGTAAAATATTAGCAAATATTTATTACCGTTTATGCGAAAATCTCCCGGGGTATAATGCGCGGAGCTCTCGTTCATAAACGCTTGCAAGCCATTCGGCGTCTCGTTATTTTTTTTTCTGCAAGCGGCGATATGGGGCCGTCTATAAGGAAGGACAATCTGGTTTTATTCCATAAAAACTTGGTTGCTTTTATTGCCGATTAAGTTTTGGTGCTTTTTCGCGTGTTGTTATTCGTGCAAATACATGTCTGCGCCGCCGTTTAATCGTGTCGGCAGTACATTTCTATGAAGTATAGACTCGACCGCATCGCATTGAATGTTCTGATTGTCGCATGTTATATTTTTCTCTTTAGTGGCGTTTTTGCGCGTCGGAATTTAGGGAATAATGATTAACGCCGCAAAAAAAAACGCGAACCTCGATTTCGAGGTTCGCGTTTCTTTCAAAGGGAATGCTATTTTGCGGAGTAGAACTGTACGATCTTTTTGATCATATAGGAGTGTTCTTCCGGGGAAATCTTTCCGCTTTTCTTGAGCTCGTCGACTTTATCTATGTTGTTTTGCATATCGGCGAAAGCGTTTGTGCCCTTGTATGCGGGTAGGAAGTCCGGAGCCATCTGGCAATCGCCGCCGGCAAAGGCGAGCTTTTTGTAGTATCCGGCATCGACCAAGAGGCCGAATTTAATGAAGTCGTTCGTCGACATGGGGGAAATCGTCGTCTTTAGGTCTTTATATCCCTTTCTGGAAAGAGTTACCTCGTACACGCCGTCCCTGGGAAGGCTTACCGTGGCGGGGGTGACGCCCACAACTTCGTTGTTTATGACAACGACCGCGCCCTGGGGTTCGGAATTTATTGTTATCTGGTCTTCAGTGATTGACGAGCAAGCCGATACGGCCAGGGCCGCAAATATAGGTAGTATAATCTTCTTCATAAATTTTGGGGTTGTTTTTCTACAGTAAGCCGACGTTTCTCGGGTTTGTCAAGCAATTTGTTAATTTTTGTTTAAAGTTTAGAGAGCTCTTGAGATCGCTTCTGGGCGGCCTTAAGAGCCTTTGAGACCGTCTCTCTAAAGTTGGCGTTTTTAAATTCCTGCAGGCCGGCCAGAGTCGTGCCGCCGGGGCTCGAAACTGCGGTGCAAAGCTCGTCGGCCGTCAGCGGCGACTGCGCCAACAGCATTGCGCTGCCCAGCATCGTCTTGTTTACCAACTTTACCGCCTCTTCCTCCGTGAAGCCAATTTCTTTTGCGCCCTCGACCATGGCCGCGGCAAACTCAAATATGTATCCCGGACCGCTGCCGGAAAGGGCGGTTACGGCATCGAGTCGGCTTTCGGGCACTTCCATGAATTCGCCTATCGCCCCGAGCACGCTTTCCACCGCCGCTTTTTCAGCATCGGATAGCGGTTTTTCAGGCGCGTAGCACGATATCCCTTGTCCGATTTGCGCGGGCATATTCGGCATCACCCTGACAATTTTGTCGATATTTGCAAAGCATTGCCTCAGCCGTTTAGTGGATGTTCCCGCAAGGATGGATATAAGTATCTTGTTGCGCGCTTTAGCGGCCGATTTTGCAACTTCAGCCAACTGCTGCGGCTTGCACGCCAGCACAACTACCTGCGAGTTTTCCAGCAGCTCCGCAGTGCTTTCAAAACAGGAAATTCCGGTTTGAGCGGCGAGATTTTTGCCGGTATCGTCGTTTCCGCTTACGCAGGCGACATCTCCGGGGGTTACAGAATGGGCGATTAGCCCTCTAACTATGGCGCCTCCCATTTTCCCGGCGCCTATAAAACCGTATTTTTTCATATTACTTAAGTGTAGATACAAAATCTTTAGCCAGCGCGGCCAAGAATTTAGGCGCCCTGTTGTGGGCCTCGACTACGTTCGGGGCAAGCGGCAGAATTTGGCCGATTTTTATCCCATCGAGCCCCATGGCCTTCAGGTCCTCGTCGCCGACCTTGTTTTCTCCGCAGAAAAGCCATACCTTTTTCTTGTGCTTTAGCGCCAGCTTGGCAAGCTCGTACGGACCCTTGCCTTGGCGGTCCGTCATGTCAAATTTTCCCTCGCCGGTTATGACGACGTCGCAGGCTTTAATGTGCTTTTCTATTTCGCTGTACTTGGCAAAGAGCTTAAAGCCGCTTATTTGCTCGGCGTTTAGAAAAGTCATAAGCGCGTAGCCGCAACCGCCGGCACTTCCGGCTCCGGGCGAGTCGTGCATGCTCTTGCCAAGGCATTTTTCCGTGACTGCGACGAGGTTTTTCATGTTTTGCTCGAGCGCCTGGGCCTCCTCTTGGCTTGCTCCCTTCTGCGGGGCAAACTGCAAAGACGCCCCGCCGGGGCCAAGCAGCGTATTCTCCACGTCTGTGGCTACTATGAATTTTGTCTTAAACTGGGTTTGCGGGACCTCTATCTTTGCAAGATCCTTAAGGCCGGCTCCCGTTGGTTCTATGTCTTTGCCATTTTTATCTAGGAACTTAAAGCCCAAGGGTATAAGCAACCCTATGCCGCCGTCGTTTGTGGCGCTTCCGCCGACGCCTACGATAATCGTTTTATACCCGCGCTCGACGAGCTTTGCCAGTATGTTGCCCGTGCCTATGTTTGTAAGCCTTGACGGGTTGCGTTCGCCCTCGGATATTAAATTTATACCGGAGGCCTCGGAAAGCCCGACTATGGCTGTATGGTCGTCCAAAAGGGCGCATTTTGCCGTGAGCGTCTGTCCGGTGGGGTCTATGGTCTTTAGTCTTATTACTTTTGCGCCGGGGCGGGTCTTTGCCATGGTATCGACAAATCCGTCGCCGCCGTCGGTCATTGCAAATTCGGTAATGGGGGCGTCTTTTATGACTGCTGTGATACCCATCCTAATTGAATGGGAAGCCTGGCCTGCAGATAGCGATCCTCTAAATTTATCAGGTACAACCAAAAACTTGTGCACTTTATTTCCCATTCTTATCCTTTTGTTGCAATTTGCAAAATAACATACCCCTCTTCGAAGAGCCGTCTAATTATCCATATAATTACGGTTTTTTTAATTTTTGCAAACACTTTTTTGAGAAATCGAGCCTTGTGCTTTTGTATTTTTTGATTTGTGTGGAATTATTTTCCAAAAAAGTCTTGAAATAAGTAAAAACACAAATAAGAGTGGTTGTATATGGCGAACAATTATAAGTATGCAAAAGAACAGTATGCCAAGTTTGGTGTGAACACCGACAAGGCATTGGAGACATTGGATAAGATACCCCTTTCCATGCATTGCTGGCAGGGCGACGACGTTTGCGGATTTGAGACGCCCGACGCTGGGTTGTCCGGAGACGGCATTCAGACGACCGGTAATTTTCCCGGCAAGGCGCGCAATATTGACGAGCTGAGGCAGGATATCGACGAGGCTCTCAAATACATTCCCGGCAAGACGCGCCTGAATCTACATGCAATTTACGGCGAATTCGGCGGCAAGAAGGTGGACAGAAACGCCATTGAGTACAAAAATTTCAAGGGGTGGGTCGACTGGTGCAAAGCCAGGAAGATGGGCATAGATTTCAACCCCACGTATTTTTCGCACCCGCTGGTAAAGGACGGCCTGACTCTTTCGAGCCCGGACAAGGGCGTCCGCCAGTATTGGGTTGAGCACGGAATAGCCTGCCGCAAGATTGCCGAAAAAATGGGCAAGGAGCTCGGGGAAACCGTCATTACGAATTTTTGGATGCCCGATGGCATGAAGGACATGCCCGCCGACAGGTTGTCGCCGCGCAAGCGCATGGCCGACTCCCTCGATAAGATATTCGCTGTAAAAGTTTCCAAGAAGTACAACAAAGACGCCTTTGAGAGCAAGCTCTTTGGCATTGGCAGCGAAAGCTACGTGGTGGGCTCGCACGAGTTCGTTATGGGCTACTGCGTCAAGAATCAAATTCTTATTACGCTTGACTCCGGGCATTTCCACCCGACGGAAATGATAGCCGACAAAATTTCATCGGCGCTTCTATTTTCTCCGGAAATTCTTCTGCATGTTTCCCGCGGGGTACGCTGGGATAGCGACCACGTGGTCATTACCGACGACAGCACCATGTCTATAATGCAGGAAATTATACGCTGCCAGGCCGCCGACAAGGTGCACATAGGCATGGACTTCTTCGACGCCAGCATAAACCGCATCTTTGCCTGGGCCATCGGCATGCGCGCGGCCCGAAAGGCTTTGCTTTGCGCGCTGTTGGATCCTCTGGCGATGATGAAAGACGCCGAGGCGAAAGTCGATTTCGGCACGCGCCTCGCCCTTATGGAGGAGGCCAAAAACCTGCCGTCGGCCGATGTGTGGCAGGAGTATTGCCAGCGCACTCAAAAGCTAAACGGCATGGCGATGCTCAAGGGCGTCAAGGAATACGAAAGGAAAGTTTTGTCCAAGCGCAACTAGACGAATTTCCCCAAAAACGCGGATTTTTATCCGCGTTTTTTTTTGTCTTTTATGCAATGCGTTTGCGGGGCGCAAACAAGGGGGGGATTTTGCGAGGCCGTTTTTTTTCGGGCGTTAAGTAAATTGCAATTTTCTAACGTGGCCTTGAGCCTTGCCGCGGCGCAGTTTTTTGTTTGGCGCGAAAATAAAACATTGTGCAAGCGGCATGCTTTAAAAGCATTTTATACCCCGAATTTTTTTGCGCTTTGACCGTGCCACAAGCATATGGATGTTAGTGTGTTGGAGCGCTGCCGCATTTTATCGGCGCCGCTCCTTAAAAAAAATGCAAAAATAAAATTATTTTTTTGTTGATTAGTCGGGGCAAAAATGCACTATGGCAAGCGATATTTTTTTACGCCCCGGTCGTCTAGTGGTTAGGACGAAAGATTCTCAATCTTTAAAGTGCAGTTCGATTCTGCAGCGGGGTGCTTCTTTTAGGCTTTCGCATTTGCGGAGGCCTTTTTTTGTATTGGCCATTTCAGCGCACCTTCCCCGATAAAATAGCGCTTAGGAATATATCGGCGGCGGCCGAGCGGACTCTGGCTTTTTTCCAAACAATGTCCACGCGCGATTCCAGTTTCGGGGCAAAGGGCACGAAACGCAGGCTGTCGTCGCTTACGAGGCCTTCGAGGGCTACGGCGCTTCCCAACCCCGCTTTTACAAGCAGCGCGGCGTTGTATATGAGGTTGTAGGAGGCCGCTATCTCAATATCCTTTGCCACAGACTCAAACCACTGGTAAAATTTATCCGACACTCCGTATTTCGAGGTGAGCTGGCGCGACATTAACAGGGGTATGCCTGCCAAGTCTGCGGCTCTTATGCTGCGTCTAGAGGCCAGGGGGCCGTCTGCCGACACGATTAACCCCCACCTATCTTTCTTCGGCAATGTGGCAAATTCGTATTTTGATATGTCTGTGGGTTCAATCAGAACGCCGAAGTCGAGCAGCCCCTTGTCGAGCTTTTCCTTTACGTCGTCGGCGTTTCCGCTGTACATATGAAAACTTATTTGCGGGTAGGCCCGCCTGGTGGCTGCGGCGATATTTGCCAAATACGACATTGCCCGGGTCTCCCCTCCGCCGATATACACGGTCCCTTTTGCCATGATTTGTTTCGGGGCGAATTCGGACTTCGTGCGCTCGGCCATATCAACTATCTCTACGGCGCGGTTTTTGAAGGCGAGTCCGCTTTCGGTCAGGCTAACTTCGTATTTGCCCCGCGTGAAAAGCTTGCGCCCGAGCTCCTCCTCGAGCGCTTTTATTTGGCGGGATAAGGTCGGTTGGCTCAGGTGGAGCATGTTGGCCGCCCGCGTTATGCTGCCGGCATTTGCCACGGCCAGAAAATATTTTAGTACGCGCAATTCCATTCTTGGAGAATGGCATCTTTAGATATGCTTATCAAGCATATTTAGATATGAAATATAAGTATTTGCTATTTTTTAAAAAAAATGTTAAATTCGCGCAAAAAGGAGGGCAATATGAAACGGATATTTACAACTGCTATTATGCTTTTAACTTCAACATTATTGGCTATGGAAAACGACAATCAAAAATGGGATAAGACTTTTCCGAAGAGCGATACGGTATGCTCGCGGAAAGTGAACTTCAAGAACCGCTTCGGGATAAAGCTCGTCGGTGATTTGTATCTGCCGAAAGATTTTTCGGGCAAAAAACTTCCGGCCATTGCAGTCTGCGGCCCGTTCGGCGCGGTCAAAGAGCAGGCCTCGGGCCTTTACGCCCAGCAGCTTGCGAAAATGGGATACGCGGCGCTCGCCTTTGACGCCTCATTTACGGGCGAAAGCGGCCCCGAGGGTTGCGCGAACGTGGCCTCCGCCGATATTAACACCGAGGATTTTTGCGCGGCCGTAGATTTCCTGAGCAACCAGGAATTCGCCGACCCCGACAAAATCGGAATCTTGGGCATATGCGGCTTTGGTGGCTTTGCCATAAATGCCGCGGCGATAGACACGAGGATTCGGGCTGCGGTAGCCTCGACCATGTACGACATGACGCGCGTAAGCGCCCGCGGGTACTTCGATTCTATCGACGAGAACGCGCGCTGGCAGTTAAAGGACAAGCTCTGCAAACAGCGCACTGCCGATTTTGCAAGCGGCCGTCCCGCCCCGGCGGAAGGGCTTCCGGAAAAGCTTAGCGGATCTGAACCGCAGTTTGTCAAAGACTACTACATGTATTACAAGACGCCCCGCGGTTTTCACAGCCGCTCCATAAACTCAAACGGCCATTGGAATGCGACATCGGCCCTATCGCTGATAAACATGCCCATACTTTCCTACGCTTCGGAAATACGCAGCGCCGTGTTGGTCGTTCACGGAGAAAAGGCCCACAGCCGCTACTTTGGGGAGGACGCCTTTGCAAAACTAAAGGGCGACAACAAGCACCTTATTATCGTGGAAGGCGCAAGCCATGTGGACTTGTACGATAACATGCAAAAAATACCCTTCGATAAAATCGACGAATTCTTCAAGAAATATTTGCATGTAGATTAGCCTTTGGGCAGCCGCTTTTTACTCTCTGAATGCGCGCGTTTTTTATCCGCGCTTTTCGGGAGCAGGGCACGGCGCATTAACATACAAATTCAAATTTTGGCGCGCCTCTTACGTATGCGTGGAGGGCGCGCCGCTTTTTTTTTGAGTCGGCTTAAATATATGCCTAAATCACCCGCGTTTTTGCGCTCGCCGCAACAAAAAAAGGAGTTTGCGGCTTTTTTTTCGTCGGCGCAGAGTTTTTTTTCGTCGTCGGCATTTTCAATATCCAAGGCCAATTAAAGAATTGTTGACACGAGACTACGGGAAAAATAAACAGACAGCACGTATGAAAGCCGGTGCAGTTAGACTTTTTGCAATATGCATATCGTGCCTGTCGGTTACCGCGTTTGCCCAACGCTCGGTCCAGACGCTCCAGACGGGGTGGAAATTTTCCAAGGCGGATTTGCTTGCCGCGGAAACGGTTTCCTATGACGATTCTTCGTGGGAGGATGTCTCCGTTCCCCACGGCTGGGCCATATACGGCCCTTTCGACAGAAAGCACGACCTGCAGACTGTCGTCATCACGCAGAATCTGGAGAAGAAATCCAGCGTTAAAACAGGCCGCACCGGCGGATTGCCGTACGCCGGTGTAGGCTGGTACAGGACGCGTTTTGACGTCGAGCCCGGGAAGTGCCACACCCTCATTTTTGACGGGGCCATGAGCCGCGCGAATGTTTTTGTCAACGGCAAGAAGGCCTGCTTTTGGCCGTACGGCTACAACTCGTTTTTCTGCGATATAAGCGGCCTTGTAAACAAAGACGGCAAGGGCAATGTGTTGGCCGTGCGCCTCGAGAACCTCGAAAAATCTTCGCGCTGGTACCCCGGTGCGGGGGTCTACTGCAACGTGCATGTAGTTAGCACGGAAAAAATCCACGTGGGCGTATGGGGAACTTATGTGACGACTCCGAGAGTAGGAGAAGACTTTGCCTCGGTTAAGATTGAGGCGAATATAGAAAATTCGGCCGGCGAGGAGATCGAAGTATCTACGGAAATAGTAGCCCCCGACGGATCCGTAGTGGCCAAAAATAAGAATAGGGCCCGCCTAAAAAGCGGCGATACGTTCACGCAGAACTTCATAGTTGAAAAGCCGCTTCTGTGGTCTCCGGATGCGCCGCATTTATATTGGGCGCGCTCTCAGATATACGCCGGGGGCAAGCTCGTCGACAAATATTCCACGCGGTTTGGCATTCGCAAGATAGAGTATATTGCCTACAAGGGCTTTTACTTAAACGGCAAACCGGCCGCCCAAAAAATTGTCAACACGGCGGGCGCGCCCCACCGCATAGAGCTTTCCACGTCAAGCAGGGGGCTTTCGGCCGACGGGGAAGACTTGGCGTACGTCACCGTAAAAGTTGTCGACAAGGACGGAAATCTTTGCCCCTTGGACAACCGCCTAGTCAAGTTTAAGACCGCCGGCGCGGCCTCTTACAGAGCCGCTGCAAACGGCGACCCCACATCGCTTGAGCTTTTCCACCTGCCGCAAATGCGCGTCTTTAGCGGCATGCTCACCGCTATTTTGCAGGCCTCGCGGAATCCGGGCGAATGCACGTTGGAGGCTTCCGCCGACGGCGTCAAGCCGGGCAAGATTGCCCTGCAGGTCAAATAGGCGGCGGTAAAAAATATTCGAAATACCGGGGCCAAGTCGCGCGATTACACCTGAGCCGCACGGTTGCGGGCGGGTATTTTGGGCGGCGCCAATAATTGGCGTTAGCAGGCTGAAGCTGTGGTTTGACTCGGAATAAAAAGGCCTTGCGTTTGTCTGGCGCAAGACCTTTTTTGAAAAAGACGGTAATTTTGCCGTCCGAACCGAGGAGGCTTGGCTATCCGCGTCATAGCCTTTGAGCGAGCGTTTGTCCACTGCGTTCAATGCGACGGACTTGGTTGCTAAGTTGTGCGCGGGTGCTTCAGGCTTTATATAAGCGGTGTCTTATTTTTCCGGGTAATTTGAAACGTTGTTCGAAAACGCCTTCGAATAGTTGCAGTTATTCGCGCTCCTAACAGCGACCTTCGTTGTCGTTGGGCACTTGCATTTGGAATAGTGCCCAAAGGCGGAGTATGGCGCTATATTTTGCGGGGGCATAGCATTGCAATCCCCGCTTGGGGCGGCGTTATTGCATGTCGAGATTTTTAATTGCCCTGTATTGTTTTCTGAGTTTGCATGCGTAATTGCTGCAGATGCGGTTCACGCCAAGAAACGAGGCGTATGCCAGATCGTCAAGATTTTCAACTTGCCACACGCCAACTTCCAGCCCGGATTGTTGTATCTGTTTTACAAAGTCCCTGTCTATATTTCTGTAGTTGCCTATGGCGACTTCCGAGGCTCCGGCTTCCTTTGCTTTTACTATTATGTCTTTGGCCTTGCGTTTGTCCCCTTTTTTCATCGATGTTATGTATGCTGTTCTATACTCGGGATACTTGCTTTTAAAATCTTTGATGTACGATGTGTTAAACGATGTAATGACAAACTGCTTCACGCTCATTCCGGCTCGCTTTCGAGCCTCGTCTACGTTCTTTGCAAAGCTTTCCCCATACCCCTTTATTTCCAGTTCAACGAGCTTCCCGGCGGGAATTGCCGCAAAGACGTCGTCTATGTCGGGAATTTTGCATTTTGCGTATTTTTCGGCGTATTTTGACGGGTCTTTTAGCTCGCTTTTCTTTATCTCCTCCAAAGTCAGCTCGGAGGGGGATTTGTCTATGCCCCATAGTTTTTTTGCCTCGCGGCGCCCGTGTAGGCAGACCATCGTCCCGTCTTTAGACAGCCAGAAATCCGTCTCTACCATTCGCGATCCGAGCTCAAAAGCCAATTTTAAACTTTCCACCGTATTTTCGGGGGCCATGCTCGGCTCTCCCCTGTGAGCGTGTAGATAAATTGTCCTCGTATTGTCGGCGGCAAGACACGCCGCCGCGGCGCTTCCCAACAGCGCCGTTACTGCAAATAATTTCCATGCGGTCAAGTTCATGCGCATATAATGCCTAATATGTCCTCTTTTGTAAAGCTTTTTACGCAGCCTGTGCGCGTTTGTAAATGCTGCTTTCGCGGGAAAGCTTGCCGCGCCTGTGAATGATTTGCAGCTTTTTGGGGTTAAAAAAAGGCTTTTTTTTCCGAATAAAACATGTATTATCTTAGGCGACAAGGCAGGTATAAATGAAAGTTTCAAATTTGTTAAAGACGGTAATATTTGGTTTGTTTGGCGCTTTTGGCGTTTCGTGCGTCTCTTCGGAGTCTGTGCCCACGGCGAAGAATATCGACATAGATAAATATTGCGGCTTGTGGTACGAGATAGCGCGTTTTGACACCCGTTTTCAGCGGGGCAAATACGATTCGCAGGCGGTGTATGAAAAGCTCGACGACGGCCGCGTACGCATAGTAAACAGCGCAAAGAATTCCGACGGCAAACGCTCGTCGGTTGAGGGCATAGCCTACGCGCCGAATACGGGCGACTATTCCAAATTGCGCGTGAGCTTTTTCTTCCCATTTTACGGAGATTATTACATCTTGGAAGTTTCCCCCGATTACAGCTGGTCGATTGTCGGCGGAGCGTCAAAGGATTTTTTGTGGATACTTTCGCGCACGCCTGAACTTCCCGAAGACGAACTTTCCAAAATCTTGTCAAAGGCGCGCTCGTTCGGCTACGATACCTCAAAGCTACTTTTCAATTCAAACTTAAGGGCAACCTGCAAAAAATAAATTTGCGGCCTTTTGTCGGATTTGCCCGCATGAAATGGCGTTTTGTTGCGCGCGTTTAGGGCAGGGCTTTTGTTTTTGCATGCCGCTGCCAAATTGTGTGCCCAAAATAAAGAATTGCATATCGGGACAGACTCGTGGGCAAAAAAAAATTCGCGCGATAGCGCCTTATCCCCACAGTTTGGCGCATGTGCGCGCGGCCGTTTATTTTTTGATTTTCCTTCCAACTGGGATTCTTCTTTGTCCGTAGGGTAGTTTCGCCTTTTTTCTATTTTATTTTTTCACTGTATCCATACGCGCATCTTCAGCAGTCGCTCTGCGGTTAAACCGATATAACTAAACATCTTTCTCCCCTTTTTTTCTCTCCTCCTCCCCACACGCACAAAAAAAATCCGCCGACAGATTTTAAGCGCTGTAAGCGAACCTAGCTCATATGTTTAGGGTAGGGGAAAAAAGAGGCTAAATGCGCCCAAATGGAAAAGTTGGGATTATTGCAGCGTGGTATTGAAGCCCGCGTCCTCAAATATCTGGCGGGCTTTTTCTTTTTGTTCGGGTCTTAGAAGCGCAGATTCGTCGAGGCGGTAGGGTATGCCCAGCGCCCGCCATTTTCCAACGCCTAAAGTGTGGTATGGCAACAGATCTACCCGCGAAATTGTCGGATAGCTTTTTAGAAATTCGGCAGTGCGCTTAAGGTAGTCCTCGTCGGCGGTGTATCCGTTTAAAAGAACTATGCGGATGTTGATGTCCTTCCCCTTTTGCGAAATAAAATTTAAAAAATTTAGGACTTTGTCGTTGGAACGTCCGGTCAGTTCCTTATGGCGGGTGTCGTCTAGATGTTTTATGTCGAGGAGGAAAAGGTCGGCAAGATCGACAACCCGCTCTATCTCCGCCGTTATGTCGACGTAACCGCAAGTATCCACCGCCGTGTGTATACCGGAACTTTTTAAAATCTGCAGCAATTGGCCGAGAAAGTCCGCCTGCATGAGCGGCTCTCCGCCTGAGGCCGTGAATCCGCCGCCGGCGGCCTCGAAAAATTCCCGATATTTTAGCACGTCCTCCGCAACTTCATGCGCCGATTTTTCCATGGCCGCCGGCGCGGCCCACGTGTCGGGATTATGGCAGTAGGCGCAGCGAAAGGGACATCCTTTCATAAAAAGCACGTATCTTAAACCGGGGCCGTCGAGAGCCCCCATAGTTTCAACCGAGTGTATCTTGCCTGTAACCATCGTCGCGGTTATGAGCCTTTGGCTGCGCTTTTGCGCGCGCGCCGCCAAAGGCTCAACAGCTTTTTGAAAAAAACAAAAGCCGGGCGGGAGCCGCCCGACTTGTCTTTTTCAAAAGGAGTTAGAATTTTTCGTGGAACGTCCTGGATATTACGTCGAGCTGCTGCGGCTTGGTAAGCTTTACAAAGTTTACCGCATACCCTGAGACTCTAATCGTAAGCTGCGGATATTTTTCCGGATGCTCCATTGCATCCTGCAGAACTTCGCGCTTTAGCACGTTTACATTCAAATGCTGGCCCTTCTTTGCCATGTATCCGTCTATCAAGCCGCACAAATTGCCAACCTGCTCGCCCTTCGACTTTCCGAGGGAATTCGGAAGAATGGAGAACGTGTTCGAGATTCCGTCCTTGGCATGCTCGAACGGGAGCTTTGCAACCGAGCATAGAGAGGCCAGTGCCCCGCTCGAGTCGCGCCCGTGGAACGGGTTCGCCCCCGGCGCAAACGGCACCCCGGCCTTTCTGCCGTCGGGAGTGTTGCCTGTCTTTTTGCCGTAGACTACGTTGGAGGTGATTGTCAGTATCGACTGCGTCTGAATGGCGTGGCGGTAAGTGGGCAGTTTGCGGATCTTGTCCATGAACTGCTTTACAAGATTCGTGGCAATCGAATCGACGCGGTCGTCGTTGTTCCCGTATTTGGGGAAGTCGCCCTCGATTTCAAAGTCGACTGCAATTCCCTTTTCGTTGCGTATGGGCTTTACCTTGGCGTACTTTATCGCCGAGAGCGAGTCGGTAACGACCGAGAAGCCGGCTATGCCGCAGCCGAGCTTGCGCACGACGTCCTTTTGCATGAAGGCAAGCTGGGCCTTCTCGTAATAGTATTTGTCGTGCATGAAGTGTATTATGTTGAGCGCGTTGACATACGTGCGGCTGAGCCAATCCATCATTTTGTCGAGCTTTTGGCAGACTTCGTCGTAGTCGAGATACTCCGATGTTATCGGCTCCATGCCGTGGGCGACGAGAACGCCCGTCCTTTCGTCGACGCCGCCGTTGATTGCATAAAGCAAGGCTTTCGCTAGATTCGCCCGCGCCCCGAAAAACTGCATTTCCTTGCCGATTATCATCGGGGATACGCAGCAGGCAATGCCGTAGTCGTCCCCGAACATCGGGCGCATGAGGTCGTCGTTTTCGTACTGTATGGCCGAGGTCTCTATCGAGGTCTTGGCGCAGAAATCCTTGAAGCCCCTCGGCAGGCTGTTCGACCAAAGCACCGTCAAATTCGGCTCCGGAGCCGGCCCGAGGTTGCTGAGAGTGTGCAGCATTCTAAATGAATTTTTTGTCACAAACGTGCGGCCGTCCTCGTTCATGCCGCCAATGGATTCCGTAACCCATACAGGGTCGCCGCTGAAAAGTTCGTTGTATTCGGGCGTGCGGAGAAAACGCACCATGCGCAGCTTTATGACAAAGTCGTCTACGATTTCCTGCACCTGCTGTTCCGTCAGCGTTCCGCGAGACAAATCGCGCTCGGCGTAAATATCGAGGAACGTCGTCACTCTGCCAAGCGACATAGCCGCCCCGTTCTGGTCCTTAACGGCGGCAAGATATGCAAAGTAGACCCACTGCACGGCCTCTTTGAAATTTGTTGCAGGCTTGGAAATATCCACGTCGTAGAAGCCCGCCATGCGCTTGATGGCCTCGAGAGCCTCTATTTGTTCGGACAACTCTTCGCGCTCGCGTATGATGTCGGAATCCATCATGGCGTTGTCGGTTTCCGATTTCTCGCGCTTTTTGTCTTCAATAAGTATGTCTATGCCGTAGAGGGCAAGCCTGCGGTAGTCGCCTATTATTCGGCCGCGCCCGTAAGCGTCGGGAAGACCCGTTATGATGGCGCTCTTGCGGGCGGCAAGAATGTCGGGCGTGTACGCCTGGTAGACTCCCGTGTTGTGGGTCTTGCGGTATTTAGTAAATATTTCCTTTACCTTCTCGTCCTCCTTTAGGCCGTAGGCTTCGCAAGAGGAATGTATCATGCGGTAGCCGCCGCAGGGCATTATCGCGCGCTTGAGGGGGGCGTCGGTCTGAAGGCCAACTATGATCTCCGAGCCCTTGTCTATGTAGCCCGCCTTGTGGGAGTCTATCGTCGACGGCGTCGAAACGTCGGCGTCCAGACAGCCGTTTTTTTCTATCTCTTTTATCATCAGAGCCAGCACTTTGTCCCAAAGCGCTTTTGTACGGTCGGTGGCGGGCTTCAAGAACGAGTCGTTGCCTTCGTACGGAGTATAATTGAGCTTGATAAAGTCGATTACGTCGACTGATTCCATCCATTTGCCGGGTTTAAAACCCTCCCATGCTTGCTTGGTATTTTCAGTATTCATGATGCTAATTGTTAAATTATAACGAAAAATTGGTATGAATTATTATTTTGATCCTTAAAAAACGGAATCGAGCGGCCAAATTATGCAGAAAAACGGAAACCACCGCCCGGACAAAATCGCCCATCAAGAATCGACGATAACAAAACCGCCCTTGATGAATTGACCTTAGACAAGCAGAATTTTTTTCAAGGTTCAAGAAGTTTTTTTATATTTTTTTTATAAAAATATTTTTTTATTGCAACTATGCTTGTAATCATGTTGTTATGCTTTTTACATTATATGTTAAATATAATTTATACGGATAGATAAAGATATTTTGTATTCAAAATAGATATTTGTGTTTTTTAGCTTTTCGCCATGCCGCTTCAACACTGGATCTTGACGGCGCGTCGTCGAATTTGAGCTTCCAAATATCATGGATTTCATCTCAGCGTGCGCGTTTTTTTTGAAAAATTTAACTTGTGTAACAGGCGCTCGTCGGTAGCCTTATGCACCGTGTTTTGTTGCGTTTTATGCCGTGTGGTGAATGCGGGTAAAATAAAAATTGCAAGGGGCCGTTCCTCAGAGGGAGCGGTGCAAGGGCCGATATTAAAATTTGCATGACAAGAAAAAACTACGACATAATTTTTGTGACGAATCTTCCCTCGTTTTACAAGTTGAGGCTCTATAGCGAGCTTGCCAAGCGCCGCAAGGTGTTTGTTGTCTTTACGGAACGCTTAGACGAGAGCAGGAATGATGATTTTGTGCGGGGCGAATACGGCTTTGATTATGAGGACATTTCGCGAAAGTCGACACTCGGAAAGATCTTCTATATAGCGAAATTTTGTGCTTGCCTGCGAGCCGGAAAAATTATCACAGGGGGCTGGAACTTGCCAAGTTTTTGGGCCTTTGCGCTTATGTCGGCAAAAAGCAGGAACGCAACTGTTGTGGAGTCGAGCATATTCGAGTCTCGGACTCAAGCGGGGATACGGTCGCTTCTAAAGCGCATTTTTTTAAGCAGGAATTCAGTCGTCTACGCCCCCGGACACCCCCACGAGAGGCTTGTCCGCGCGCTCGGCTTTAAGGGCAGGGTCGTTATAACAATGGGCGTCGGTCTCTTTAACGTTGTGCCCCCTCCGGAATTTAAGCCCGCAAAAGAAGTCAAAAACTTTTTATATGTCGGCAGGTTCTTGGAGGTTAAAAACTTAAAATTTTTGATAGAGGCTTTTAACCGCATGCCCGACTTGAACTTGAATATGGTAGGTTTCGGGAGCATAGAAGCCCAACTCAAGGCAGCGGCCGGCAAAAACATAAAATTTATAGGGGCGGTGGACAATAAAGATTTGCCGGCTGTATACAGGGCAAACGACGTATTCGTTCTCCCGTCTGTTTCGGAGACGTGGGGGCTTGTCGTCGAGGAAGCTCTCAATAACGGTATTCCGGTTCTCTTAAGCGATAAAGTAGGCTGCAAAGAGGACGTCGGCGGAATTGGCGCGACGTCTTTGGAATTCAACTGCAATGATGCCGAATCACTCCAAACGGCTGTCCGTAAAATTTGCGATGTCGATTTTTACAACGAGTTGAAGAAAAACGCCTGTAAAATCGATTTTGCCGAAATTCAGCGGCGCCAGATATCGGCGTATCTCGACTGAGATTTTTCCCTTTCGTGCGGCCGTGTGTAAGGCGGCGGGAAATATTTGCGCGGCGTTTTGCGGAGGCGAATATCGGGAGATTGTCGTATCAATCCCCATGGCGGCGCAAAGCATTAAGCGGGGGCAAATCCCGTTTTTTAAGGTATATTTTTATGTGTTAGTGATAATAAGTGATATTTGATAGTTTTGTAGCCCGGATATTTAATATGGTTTTTGCGGACTAAATTTGCTTGAAAAAACAAGTTAATTGCAAATACTGTGCCACCATGTCAAAAACAGCATTAATAACAGGAATAACTGGGCAGGACGGCTCTTATTTGGCGGAGCTGCTGCTGGGCAAGGGCTATACCGTACACGGCATAATCAGGCGCGCCAGCTCCTTTAACACCCAGCGCATAGACCATTTATACAACGACGAGAGCCTCAAAGACCGCTTTTTTCTCCACCACGGCGATTTAACCGACTCTTCCAACATCAACCGCATACTGGAGAAAACCGAGCCCGACGAAATCTACAATCTCGGGGCGCAGAGCCATGTAAAGGTGTCTTTTGAAGTCCCGGAGTACACCGCCGATGTCGACGCGATAGCCACGCTGCGCTTTTTGGACGCCATAAAGGAGGCGGGCATGGTCGATAAGACGCGCTTTTACCAGGCTTCGACATCGGAGCTCTTCGGCAAGGTTCAAGAGATTCCCCAGCGTGAGACGACGCCTTTTTATCCGCGGAGTCCCTACGCTGTCGCAAAGCAATACGCCTATTGGATAGTTGTAAACTACCGCGAGGGCTACAATATCTTCGCCTCAAACGGAATACTTTTCAACCACGAGTCGGAGCGCAGGGGCGAGACGTTCGTCACGCGCAAAATAACACGGGCGGCCGGAAGGATAAAGCTTGGCCTGCAAAAGACTCTTGTTTTGGGCAATATGGACGCCAAGCGCGACTGGGGATACGCCCCGGAATACGTTGAGGGAATGTGGCGCATGCTTCAGGCCGACAAGCCCGGAGAGTATGTGCTTGCCACAAACCAGACGCACACCGTGCGCGAGTTTGTCGAGCATTCTTTTGCGAGGCTTGGCATGGACATAGAATGGCGGGGGGCGGCCGAAAATGAAAAGGGAGTATGCAGGCAGTCCGGCGAGGTCGTAGTGGAGGTATCGCCGAAGTATTACCGCCCCACAGAGGTAGATTTTCTCCTGGGTGATCCCACTAAGGCAAAGCGCGAGCTTGGCTGGGAACCCAAAACGACATTTAAAAAGCTCGTTGAGATAATGACCGACGCAGATTTCGAGTTGGCAAAAAAAGAGGCCATGAAATAATCTGTACTCGATTCTGAGCCTTGTTTTGATTTTAAACTGAAAAAGTGTCGCCTTTAGAAGAAACCGATCCGCAAGAGATGAAGAACCAGTACACTGCCGAACGAAACGTCCAGATAGTCATATCGCTGATGAAGCAGTATGGCATCAGGAAGGTTATCGCCTCTCCGGGGACGACAAATTACACTCTTGTAGCAAGCCTCCAGCAGGATCCGTTTTTTCAGATGTACTCGTCGGCGGAAGAGCGCTCCGCAGCCTACATGGCCTGCGGGTTGGCGGTTGAGTCGGGCGAGCCCGTGGCCATAACGTGCACTGGGGCAACGGCCTCCAGAAACTACATGCCGGGGCTCACCGAGGCGTATTACAGAAAAATTCCCGTCTTGGCGATTACATCGCTGCAGAACACATCGAAGATATCGAACAACATACCGCAGGTAATCGACAGGAGTTCTATTCCAAACGACATTGCAAATTTTAGCGTTCTATTAAGAAGCATAAATACGAAGGAGGACGAACTCAGCTGCCAGCTCTTGGCAAACAGGGCCATGTCCTCTCTATTTAGGCGCGGCGGGGGGCCGGTCCACATAAATCTGGAAACGACATATTCGCCGGACTTTTCCGTAGAAGAACTCCCGCAGGTGCGCAAAATACAGAGGGTGTGTTCGGGCGATGAATTTCCCGAACTGCCGTCCGGAAGAATTGCCGTTGTGGTCGGGGCCCATAAAAAATGGTCGCCGCGGCTGTTAAAAGCAGTCGATGCGTTTTGCGATTCGCACGATGCCGTGGTGTTTTCCGAGCATACCGGCAACTACTGCGGGAAGTACCGATTCTTTTATACGCTTTATCAAAGCCAATCCTTTCTTGACAAGATTCCTGTCGACTTAACGGTGCACATAGGCGACGTTTCCGGAGAATATGCTATGTTCGGAATAAAGGCGCCGAAAACTTGGAGGGTCAATCCCGACGGGGAAATGCGCGATACTTTTGGAAATCTCGACAAGGTCTTTGAAATGGAAGAGGCGGAGTTTTTCGAGCGCTATGCGGGCGCGCCTTCAGAGAGGGCTGGTTCAACTCTGAAACTTTACACGGAGATGTCGCGGCGGCTCTACGCTGCAGTGCCGGAGCTTCCGTTTTCAAATTTGTGGATGGCTTCTGTCATGGCGGGGAAAATACCGGAAGGCTCTGTACTGCATCTGGCCATTCTAAATTCGCTGCGCTCATGGAATTTTTTCGATACGCATCCGTCGGTGCGCTGTTATTCAAATACTGGAGGATTTGGCATTGACGGCTGCATGTCGTCGCTTGTGGGGGCTTCGCTGGCCGACGCCAATAGGCTTTATTTCTGTGTCATCGGGGATTTGGCGTTCTTTTACGATATGAACGCGCTGGGCAACAGAAGTCTGGGTAAAAATGTCAGGATTCTGCTTGTAAACAATGGCAAGGGTGCTGAATTCCGCCTATTTAGCCATCCGGCCAACCGCTTTGGTGATAATGCCGACAAGTTTATTGCGGCGGGCGGCCACTATGCGGGCAAGTCGCCGACGCTCGTTAAAAATTACGCGCAGGATTTGGGTTTTGAATATTTGTGCGCCTCGAACAAAGAGGAATTTTTGCAGAATTGCGACAGGTTTTTAACGCCCGAAATAACTGACAGACCCATGCTCTTTGAGGCGTTTGTCGATGCCGAAGCCGAAAGTGAAGCGCTTAAGGCCATAACCTCTATTACTCTGAGCGCCAAAAAGGAATTTTACAAAACCATCAGGGGAGCGATTCCGCAGGAGGGCATCAATCTAATAAAAAAGATATTGAAGTAGCTTTCCGTTAAATGTACGAGCAATCAAAAAAGAGGCTGCTAAAGAATACGCTGATGCTGTTTGTAAGGCAGCTTTTGTGCGTCCTCGTAGGTTTCTACACGACGAGAATTGTTTTGCGGCAGCTGGGTGTTGACGACTTCGGCATTTACAACCTCGTGTATGGCTTGGTGGCCATGTTTGAGGTTGTCACGGGCTCGATACCTGTTGCAATAAGCAGATTCATTACGTACGAATTGGGCAGGGAAAATTTGAGCCAAGTCCAGAAGATTTTATCTTCCTCTATTTCCATAGAGATTGCCTTGGGGGTTGTGTTGGCGTTTGCCGCCGCGGTTTCGGGGGCGTGGTTTATAGAAAGCCACATGAATATAGCTCCCGATAAAGTGGAGGCGGCGAAGATTGTTTTGATGTTTGCATGCGCAAGTTTTGCGCTTAGGCTGCTAATTATACCTCTGGATTCTCTTTTTATAGCGTACGAGAGAATGTCGTTTTACGCGATGAAGGGCGTGTTCGACGCATTTGTAAAACTGGCGGTGGCTTTATGCTTATTGTTGCCTATTGCCGAAAAATTGACGCTGTATGCCATGCTAAATACATTGGCTGTACTCACTACGCTTTTGATATGCGCAGGATATGTAAAAATTAAGCTTCCCTTTTACAAGTTGAGACCATCGTTTGATGTTTCAATTATCAAAGATATGGGCGCATTTACGGGTTGGGCGTTTGTGGGCAACGGAGCTACTATTATAAGAGACCAGGGGCTAAACATAATGCTAAATCTATTCTTTGGCAGCGCGGTGAATGCCGCCCGGGCGGTTTCAATGCAGGTGTCCACGGTGATTACGACTTTTGTCAGAAACCTCCTTGTGTCGGCCCAGCCGCAGATAACAAAGCTCTATGCCGACAACAATATAACGCAGATGCACAGCGTCATTTTTGTAAGCTCGAAATTTTCATTCTTCCTGACGTCGTTGGCGGCTTTTCCGGTAATTTTGCAGGCCGATTACTTGTTGAAGATATGGCTGGTAAATTATCCTCCGCACGCGCCGGCATTCGTGGTTCTATTTGTGCTGGCAGCCCTTATAGACGTGGTGTCATGGCCTTTTACAATCGGATTGTTTGCAGAGGGAAATATAAAGACGTATGAAGTGGCTCTTTTTGCGTTGAACGTGTCGAATTTGCCGGTTTCGCTGTGCGCGCTTTATTGCGGGTTGCCGCCGGAGTCGGTTTATGTTGTGCATGTATCAATCATGGCGCTGGTGGCTTATTGCCGCATAAGGCTTTCGGCGAAGGCCTACGGCATAGATGCGCGCAAGTATTTAAAGAATGTCGTCTCCAGAATGGTCTCTATTGTCTTTTTTGCGCTGTTTATACCCGCTGTGCTGACGCACTTTTCCGGTTTTGAGGGCGTGGGGAGGTTCCTATTCTGCACGACACTAGTCGAGGTTGCGGCGCTTACTTGCATATGGACTATTGGCTTGACGCCCTCGGAGAGGAAATACGTTGCCTGCAAAATCGCTCAAAAGTGCGCGTTTGTATTTTCAAAATGAGGTGTATTGCCGCGGGTGCCTTTGAATATCCTTGACCCAAAAAGCATATCGAAATAGAATCCCGACATTTATTTCCCGCTAACATGTTTAATCCAATAAATTATCTTATGACGCGCATTCGGAGTCGGCGGCTTTTTAAAGATCCCGGCGACATAAAAAAACGAGTCGCGGTTTTGAATTTTTCTTACGGGAATTTTAATTTTGGCGCCATACTGCTTTCGTACGCGTCGCAGTCGGTTCTCGGGAAGCTTGGATACACTCCGTACATACTCAATTTTAACCCCGAGTTCAAAAATTATTGGAGGCTGTCGAGAATCCGCGGAAATATAGCCGGAATAAACTTTTCCTTTTTTAGATATAAATACTTAAATACCACGCGCATATATTACAATTACAAGTCGCTGTTGAAATCGAACGACGATTTTTCGACGTTTATATTCGGCAGCGATCAAATATGGCGCTACGCCATAACAAAGGGCGATTACGGCATATATTTTGGCAATTTCGCGCGCGGAGACAAGCGTCTCGTAGCTTACGCGGCAAGCTTCGGCAAAGACAAGTGGGATGAAGCTCCTCAACATGTTACAGCCGATGTAAAAAATTTACTAAAGCCCTTTAAAGGCGTTAGCATGCGGGAAGATTCCGGGGTAAAGATATGCAAAGATGTATTCGGCGTCGAGGCAGAGCATGTGCTCGACCCGACTCTCTTGTTGGATGCCGCCGATTACGAACCCATATACCGGCAGAGCAGGGTAGTTCTCCCCCGCAAGTATGCGGCTGTAATGCTCTTTGATGATACTCAGCTTTCAAGGGAGGTTATCGAGGCTTTGAGGCGAGCTTGCGGCGTGGAGTTTATCTGCATAACTGCAAAAAGCATAAAAATATTCGGCAGGAGCAGAACTTTTTACAGGCCTGTTGCCGATTGGCTTTGCCTTTTAAAAAATGCCGAGTTTGTGCTTACAAATTCGTTCCACTGCTGTGCATTTTCCATTTTATTTAGAAGGCAGTTTGTATGTTTGGGCACGAGCACGCGCGGCAATTCGAGATTGGAGAGCCTTTTTAAACAGCTTGGCACCGGGGACAGAATAGCGGATTCGGCTGAACGGGCGAGGGCTTTGATGGAGAAAAAAATAGATTACGATGCCGTCTTTAGCCTTTTAGAGGAGTTGCGCGGTAAATCTTTGGAAGTGTTAAAACATGCCTTGAGTTGCAAGTAGAGATGTGTTATCACGCTTATTAGTATAAATGCCTTATGAGAGCCTTTGACAGAGTAATATTTGTAATATTTATGCTGTTTTACGGTACTTTCACCGTATTTCAGTTTCTTTCCTCAAGTGTATTCGAGGGCGATTTTGCCTCTCAGGAGAATTCCTATCAGATGTTTTTGTACATTATAGTGTACTTGATACTCTGTTTGGGCATAGCCGCGCACCTTTCGTCAATTCAAGGGCAGGACAAATTACTGTATTTTGTAATGGCGTATGCGGCCTACTACATAATCTCTACTTTGGTGTACACATTTGCAATGGGGTATGGCAGCATAAAGTATATGGGAACTGGCGTTATTATGAGTTCCGTTTCGCCGTTTGCCTTTATACTGTTTTATTTTATGGGAAAGGAAAACTCAATTCCCCCGAATGTATTTTTGGGCTTTTTCCTATTGTTGACCTTCTGTGAGGCTTGCTGCATGGTAAAATTTATATCGTTTACCTCACAGTACTCAAACTGGATTGTAGTAGCCCAATATTATACACTATTCTTGCTCCTGCCTCTCATGTTATGCTATAGAAATGAAATAGTTATCGGAGCGATATTTTTGCTTTTTGGCCTATTGACTGCATACTCGGCAAAGCGCGGAGCCTTTCTTTCTCTCGGGGCGGCAATCTTTATGTTTTACCTATTTAAAAGCTATCTCAAGAGTAAGGATATTCTAATCATAGTCGTGTATCCGCTCGTGATGATAGCTGTGGTTGTTTTTGCCATGGTTTACTTTGTAGACTTCTCGTATGTTATGAGCAGAATGGATACCATAGGCGAAGACCGCGGATCCGGGCGACTCGACATATATTTCTTCGTTTGGGATGCTATTAAAAATTCCAACATATTCGAGCTTATTTTTGGTCGCGGGGGATATGACGGTGCCAGAAACTTGACTCTTCAGATAGGAGTGTACGGGGCCCACAACGACTACCTCGGACTCATTCTCGACGTCGGGTTTATCGGATTGGGACTGGCCGTGGGCATAATTGTAGGCCTTCTTAACCGCTTCATAAGCCTCATTAGAGAGTCTTCGTACGTGGTGCCCGCTTTTGCGGTTTCGCTTGCGTTGTTTGCTATTCTTTCAAACATAAGTACCATATTCTTGGGAAATTTCACAACTATTCCAATTTGGATATTTTGGGGGTGGATCGTTGGCAGCATGAACTCCGTGTATCCTGGAACTATCTTGGGCAATAGAATGCTTAGATGAAGCGCGTAAATATACTGACATGTTCTCCGACGCCGGTCTTTCTCAGGCAGATAGACAACAGCCGCTTTGCGCGCGATTATGAATTTTACGAAAATTCCGACGCGGATATTCCGTGGGACTGTGTGGTCGTATACGAGGGAATTCCCGTCCCCAAAAGGCTGCGCTGCAGGGAAGGAGGGCTCTTCTTCTTCTCGGGGGAGCCGAGCCAGTCGCGTTTTTACGGAGCCTCTTTTCTTGCGCAGTTTGACCTTGTTGTGGCAACCCACGCAAGAATAAAAAACAAGAATTTTGTAAATGCAAATACGGCTTTAAATTGGCATTTTGGGGTGAAGACGGCCACGGGCGAGGTGGCGTACGATTTCGACGCGCTTAAAAGTATGTCGCGCCCCCAAAAAACGAAGGATTTTTCAATAATAACTTCGACGCTCAACATGATGCCCGGCCACCTTAGGCGCCTGCGTTTCATAGAGGAGCTTATGAATCGTTACGGCGATAAGATCGACAGGTTTGGCAAGGGCGTAAGATACGTCGAAGACAAGGCCCAGGCCATACTCCCATACCGCTTTCATATATGCCTAGAGAATACCGCCGAAAAAAATTACTGGACGGAAAAATTTGCCGACGCGCTTCTGGGCTATTCGGTGCCGCTGTATTACGGCGATGCTTCAATATCCGACTATTTTGATCCCGAGGGATTCTTCCTTATCGATATTGGCAATCCGCGCGGCGTATTCGACCTAATCGATGAGATTTTGAAAAATCCCGAGCAAAAATACGCAGAGAAATTGCCCGCGCTGATAAGAAATAGGAAAAGGCTGCTCGATGAGTACAATTTCTTTCCGCGGCTTGTCGGCTATCTGCAGGAGCGCACTTTGGGGCGGGAGATCACCCGCACGATTATGCCTGTAGGCGCGTTTTTTGACAGCCGAATGGGCATCTGGAGGTTGCGCGTTAGGCGCGGTTTTTACAAGCTGGGCAACAAATTCTTTTGTCAATGGTAAAAATAAGCATAGTGGTGCCCGTATACAATCTCGAAGGCAGGCTAGCTCCATTGATGGAGTCGCTGAAGTGTCAGGATTTGCCGGCCGACGAGTTTGAGGCGATATTCGTAGATGACGGCAGCACCGACGCCACTGCGGAGGAAATATCTGCAAATATGGCCTGCAACTGGCGCCTGCTAAGGCAGGAGAACCAAAAGCAGGGCGCGGCTCGAAACAACGGGCTTAGGGAGGCTCGCGGGGAGTATGTATGGTTTGTCGATGGAGACGACGCCATAGAGGAGAATTGTCTGAAAAAAATCTACGAATGCGCACGGGACAACGATGTCGATGTCCTGATGTTCGGCCTGCGCAGGTATTGCAACGGCGAACGTGCTTGCGACTTGGTTGCCCCGTCCGATTGCATGGGGAAAGTTTACGGGGGGATTCAATACCTAAACAAGCGCGTGCTCACGCTTTGTTCCGTTTATGTGTACAGGCGGCAGTTTCTAATCCAAAACAATCTTTTTTACATTCCCGACACTTATTATGAGGATTCAGAGTTCGTTCCGCGCGTTTGCTGTTTTGCGGGGCGCGTTATGAATATGGATGGGGCCCCGTACATATATTTGCAGCGCGAGGATTCAACTTCAACGGGCGTTTCTTCCGAGCGAATGGCCTCGGCGCTGAAAATCTCCTTGGCGTTGTGCGACGATGCGCTGCAATTTTCCCCTCAGGCAAGATCCTCCCTTTATTATTACGCTTCAATGATATTTAATACAATGTTTGCCATGTATCGGCGCTTCCCGGGAGAATCCGGCGTAAAAATGGGAGCCGATGTGAAGGGCAGGGTAATAAAGGCGATGCTCCTTTCAAAGCGGCTAAAATATATACTTGAGGGCTGCGTGCTTTTGCTTGCGTGGCGCTTCATTTTTAAATAGCTGACGCCGAGAAATCGGGCGGCAACTTCTCCATAGAAAGGCTATCTCCCATGATAAAAAGAAAATTACTTCAAGTAAGAAGAAATTTGGGCTGTATGCTGAACAAGCTAAAGAAGCAGGTGCCCGTGCCAATTCCCGTTTGTAAAGCGGAATTGCTGAAGGGGCGTACCGCGCTCATTACAGGAGCAAGCGGCGGCATAGGTTTGGCCATAGCGTCGTCGTTTTTGGCAAGCGGGGCATCGGTGATTGTTTCGGGCAGAAATCGGGAGCGCGTCGATGGGGCGGTTCGGCAGTTGAAATCCAAATACGACGGCGATGGCGTTAAAGTTGTCGGCGCGCTGTTGGATATTTCGCAGGCGTCCTCGTTGGAGGAAAGTTTTGCGCGCATTTCGGAAGTCGCCCCGCATGGGAAAATCGATATTCTTGTAAACAACGCCGCAATCATGAAAGGGGGCTCTTTCGATAAAGTTTGCGTGGAGGATTTTAAGGAGGTTATAAATACAAACTTGACGGGAACGTTCTTTCTTTCGCGCGCGGCTGCAAAATACATGGTTGCAAATAAAATCAAGGGCAACATTTTAAACGTTCTTTCATCTTCGAGCAATAGGCCGGCAATATCGGCATACACTCTTTCCAAATGGGCTCTCAAGGGGCTTACAAGGGGGCTTGGAAAATCGCTTATCGAATATGGTATCGTGGTAAACGCGATTGCCCCGGGGCCTACCGCCACAAAAATGATACTGCCCGACGAATCAGCGGGGATTTCTTGTTGCGCATCGCCCAGCGGCAGGCTTGCCGTGTCGGAGGAAATAGCAAACATGGCCGTTGTCCTGGTCAGCGGCATGGGCAGGATGTGCGTCGGCGAAGTGGTCTATATGACTGGCGGCTGCGGCACTCTTACCTACGATGACATGGATTACAAACTTGACCTCTAGCACTTGCTCGCATGGACAGACAGACATTTGCCAATTTTGATTTATTGTCGTTTTACATGGCCATACTTGTGGTATCGATACATCTTAGTATTGCCTCGTTTTACGATTTTGATTTTTCGTCTTCTGCCGACAGAGTCTGTTTTTTTTGTTTCAATGTGGTAAAAGATACGATTTCTCTCGTATGCGTGCCTTTTTTCTTCCTTAAATCCGGAATCTTATTTTTTAGAAATTTCAAATTGGGCGACTATTTCCCGAAGATAAAGCGGAGGTTCTTTTCACTGTTCATTCCGTATTGTATTTGGAATATGCTCTGCTACTTGTTCGACCTTTTGGTCTGCAATTTTCCCCTCACTTCAAAATACATAGTCGGCCGCTCGGTTTCGTTCGGCTTTGAGGATTTTCTGAGAGCCGTTTTGCTTTATGAAAATAACCTGGTAAACTGGTTTTTGCTTACTCTGATTTTCTTTGCGCTGTTTTCGCCCGTTTTCCTCGCGCTGGCAAAGAATAAATACATAGGTATTGCTTTCGTTCTTTTGGCTTTTTACGGGTTTGAAAATATATGCGAGTCTTCGGCGTGGATTCCTCCGTATGTTAGTAGCGCGTTCGGTTTTTATCTTCTGGGCGCTTTGATTGCCCGCTATGGCATGGGTTTCTTTTCTCTGCGCTTTGACGCCGTTTGGGGGCGCGCGGCATGGGTCATGCTTGTCCTCTTGTATGCTTTGTTGTTTGCTTACAAGAGCGAATTGAATACGCTTGTATATTATCCGATTATATTTGCGTGCCTGGTTTGCATATGGGTGGGGGTTAGTTCGTTGAATGTGAAATCCAGATGGTTTTACGGAGCCTCTTTTATAATTTATGAATCCCAGGTTATAGTGGCCGCCTCGGTCATGAAACTAATATACATACTATTTCCACACACGTGCTATTTTGCGGTTGCAAATTTTTACGCGACACTTGCAATATCGACTGTGTTGTCTGTTGCTCTGTATGCAGCGATTAAAAAATATCCGCTTTTGCGCGCGCTCTTAAACGGGCGATAGTCGTTATAGTTGTTGCATGTTTTATTTCTACATAGTATAGTCGCAGACATTCAGCCATGATTATTCGCCAGTCCAATTTTTCAGTTCCCGATGTGATAATGATGTTTATCGTATTCGTCGAATGCGTCGTTATTACTTGGGGGCTTTCCGGCACGAGCGAGTACACCTCAATTGCCATGGCCTTGCCCGCAGCTGCTTTGTATGTGCTTTCGTCGTTTTTTAGGCGCCCGTCAAATACGTATTTGGCAAGGCTCATGCCTTGGCTGTTGCTTTTGTTGTTGGCCGTTTGCGCAGTGCAGTATTTCAATTATCGAGATGTTGTATTTACTCGAGACGGTTATACGGGCATTGCCAAAACAGAATACATATCATGGCTTCCCACATCGTCTTTTGCCGAATACTACAAGGGCAATCCAATTCGCAGCGCCGTCGATATAGGAGGGGCGCTTTGCCTGGCGATATCCTGCTGCAGCCTTTTTGAAGATAAGCGCATACGCAATTTTACCCTTATCTCGGTAGTGTTAAATGCGGCGCTTATGGGAGTCTTTGCAATGTTTCAGCGCCATTGGGAATGGCCGACAATATACAACATATTTTATACCACCGGAGAATTTTACGGCTCTTTTCCCCTCTCGAATGCCTGTTCGGCCTTTTTAAATATGGCCGCCGCCGCCGCCTTTTCCCTTTCATTATATTTCTGGAACCGCGGGAGGCGCGCGTTATTTTTGTTGTCTTTTGTATCGGTAATAGCTTTGGTGCTTGCAGTGTTTGCATCGCCGAGTAGGGGGGCTGCGGCGATGTGCGCGGCATATTTGGCCTCGGCGGCGCTAGTGTTGCTGCTAGGTCGTCTCTTTGGCATGCGTGTATACTTGTGGGTGGTTTCGGCTTTAATGCTTGTCGTGTGCATGTTGGCTCCGATTTTCACATACGAGCTGTACGGCCCAAATTTGATTCATATAGATTCGAAAGATTCCGCTGTAGCCTCGTTAAAATCGCGTTTTCAGATGTATGAAATTTCAAAAGGCATCGCCGCGGAAAATCCGATGTGGGGCGTGGGCGGAAATTCTTGCCAGTTTCACCTCAGCGGCGAGATGGTGAAAAAGCAGGATGTTAGCGAGCCGAACGACATATCCACGGCTCGCCATTGTCATTGCGATATGCTCGAGTATATGGCCGAATTCGGCCTAATAGGGGTAATTGCAATATTGGCGGCTTTTGTTGCGCTTATGGTAGATCTGGCAATAGTCGGAATGTCGGCCGAGGCGTTTTTATTGTTTGCGGGAGCGGCAATGTGCATATTTCACTCATTTTTTGACATTCACTTGCATATCCCGTCGACGATGTATCTTTTTGGCGTCGTGGTTGTCGGGGCGCTCTATACGGCCAAGGTAAGAAGGCGATGAATAGATTTTTGTCCATAGTTTTTATCGTGTTTTTGATAATTGTCGGAGCGAATATAACCCCGGAGGACGACAATCTGGATGTTGCGCGGGCAATTTTGGCCCGAAAGGCCGCTGCCGTGGGCGATATGGCTTCGTTTAATAAGCTTAATTCCCTGATTGTAAACCCCTCGCTAAAAATAGCCGATACGAAGGCTTCCGATTTAAAAAGGCGCGTAAAAGACGGCGATTTTTCCGATGCGAAGCTGCCCCGGCTTGTCGACGGTATTTCTTCAGTAGGCCAAAAAGCCGTTATTTTTGCGCATGCGGCGAAGAAAATGTACGAGGCTGGGAATATGGGAGGATTTGAAGCCGACATACTCAGGGCGTACTCGTATCTGGCCTTTGCCAACAGATGGGAGCGCGAGTATGCGTGCGTTGAGATAGTTGGGTTGCTGATGAAACTTCCCGGCGATTTGCCCAAAGGGTATGCGGTGGACTTTGCCATGCTTTTGCCGTATTCGCATGTAAAGTTGCTCATTGTCTTTTCAATGGGGGCGGACAAAGGTTGCATGAAAAAGTTCTATTCTTCAAAGGACACGGCAAAAGATTATGGCGGAATGCGCCCATATTTTGCCAGAGCCTCTGTGTTGCGTTCGGCAAAGGGTAAGTTTTCAACAGAATTGGTCAGGCATCTCTATATTGATAATTTTGTCCGCAGTTCGGCAAAACCGGGATATTTTAAATATTTCAAATACCCGCTGTATGCTTTTGTGTGCCGGCACATAGCAGACGATGCCAATTACCGCAAGTACTCCCAGCTGTCTATTTCCGACGAACAAATGTCTCTTATTGCCTACGACTACTATAATTACATAAGGTTTGCCTCGACAGTCTTTTGCCTGATAGACGAACCCGATAAGGCTCTTTCCCTTCTTGAGCGCCTTCCCAAGGGGCACGACAGAAATCTGGTCGTCAAACACATATCAAGCCTCGTTCCGGAGACTCGCTATGCGGTGAGGCTTTTTTGCAATTCCGTTATACTTCAAAGGCAGAGACCTTTTTTAAGCGTTTTTCATCTAGTTAAATAGATAGGAGGACTCTCTTTTTTCTCTTTCCTCTGCGGGGAAGCTCAGTGCATTCGAAATTGGCCTTTCTGTGCTATTATCTTTTGGTAAGCGGGCGAGGATTTCGTTGAAATAGGGCGGACGCGAAACCCTGTCGTTGTCCTGCGGCGAGATCACGACAAACGGATAGTCTTTCCGCGTTTCGAGAAGCTTTGGCAGGTCGTTTGTCAGGACCGCGTCGAGACTTGTCCCGAATTCGCCTATACCGCACAGAAAGAACACGAGCGGCAGCGGCTCTTTGTCGTATTTTTGCGGAAGATAAACCCAGTAGTGGTAGGGTTGGTTGTCGTGAATATAGTTCTTGGGCTTGAACTTTACGGGAAATTGCCGCCCGAGCCTGCCTTTGAAATAGTTCTTGCCCGCGTGCGTTTCGGCGAAAAATTCGTAGAAATCGCCTATGTGACGAAGGGTGTCTTTCAGTTTCGGCGGGCGCGCTTCGCCCGTTTTCAGCATTTCGCCCTGGTTTGAAAGCTCCTCCAGCCAAGTCGTCGCAAAATAGACCATTCCCGAATGGACGCGAACCCAATAGTCGTCCGCATCGTCGAATTCCCCCTCGGGCTTGAATTTCTCCGCAACGGGCTTTACGATCTCCTTTAGATACATTCCGATGTCGTTCAAATACGGAATGTGCTCCCTGTTTAGAAAAACGTCTTTCGACGTTTTGGCTGCCTCGCTTTTTAGATGCCTTAAGGCGGCTTCGTATTTCGGCTTGTAGGCTTCTATCACCGCAATGCGCCTGTCCGCTGGACATAATTGCGAAAGCGGAATTTCGACGAGCTTGTTGCGCCCGAATACCTTGTATTTTGCGGTTTCACCGTCGCAATCGACTATCGTCCCCGAAAACGACCTGCCTTCGGTGTTCGTCCATTTGCGAAGTTGCTGGGCGTTAAGCCCAATGCACCCGCAAATGATAAAAAAGGAACCTATTATAATTATGCGCATGTTGCAATTGTCTTGTCGGTATCCCTTTCACGCGCAAAATGCACGTATGTTATCTCGTATTGTGGTTTCGCTCGTTTTCTAGCGACTTAAGCAGATCAAAAAGTTCGTTTTTTGTACTCAACTGTGTAATTATATTGTCTGTGATATTGAGTAAAAAATACTTTTTATCACCGATAGGCAACTTATACTCTCCATAAATGAAGTCTTTCTCAAAGATCGGATTAACGATGGATATACTGGTATCCGAATTTTTATCAATCAAAAAACCGTCCGTTGAGTCGGTCATAAACAATGTATATTTTTTATTTATCTCTTGCGTATATCCCGAGCCGTATAATTTATCAAAACTGTGTCTTACGCAGAATATACCCGCGCAAATTAATGCAATTATAATCAGTGTAACTATTTTCGTGTAGTCGTAAAATTTCATAAATTAAAATTCTCCGCTGAACGAGCCGTCCCATGTTCCGTAAATTCCGAAAGCCGAGGACCAATTGTGGTCTTGAAGTCTGGCAAAAACATCTATTTGCCAATTTTCTCCGGATTTGAAATCATAAGAGTCATAAAAACTAAGTGCAAGTTTTGAGTCGTATGTGTAATATGTCGAACCGTCTTCATTTTGATGAGCAGTTGGAGTAATGGTGCCTTTTACATTCATAGAGATATTTCGTAATGCATATAACAGATCTCCGCTTTGAAAAGTTATTCCTTGCTTGAAATTTATATTTACCGAATCTCCGTTCTTCGCTTTTACCAAATTATGTACTTTATTTCTAATTGCGGAAAACGCGGGATCTACTTCTATGGAGTTTTGGAAAAAAAGCAGTTATCTTTATGTTTGATATACCCGGTGTGGTACCATTTATCAAATGTTTTACCGCAGTGTAGCTTAATATATATCCATACGCCATAAAATATGCAGGTGCTAATGATGCTGTTCGCATATCGGAAGCAGGCGTGTGTCCATCAATGTTGTATTCTATTCCATTTGCACGCCAACATCCCAACGGATCTAATCCTGCCGTGGGTATGGCTGCATAGAAGTGTTGGTTTACTCCGTCAGGATAGCCTGCGGGATCCGATGATTGCCAACGCGCAGTTGAAGTATTGTAGTTGCGGCATGGGAACACAAACGCTTGTAAGTCTTCATCATAAGGTTTACCCGTAAATCTTGCACAACGATTTGTCTTTATCGTTCCGTCGCCGAAAATAGTGTCGTTTTGGAACGATACAACATTGCCTTTGGTATCTATAGACCAGAGCGTAGTTCCCAGAAAGTCGCTTTCATGGTATTGTATTCCGTTTGGCGTTCTCGAAACAATCGGAACACCGCCTGAAATATGCGGTTCGTTGACGTGAATATCCTTTCCTCGACGTATCAAAGCCAACCCGTCCCACATCCAGTTTTCGACTTTCCCGTCTGACGAAATCTTAGACGCCAACATTCCGACGCCGTCGTATACAAACTTTGTGATATTTCCCCTGCGGTTTACTTCCGTAACTTTGTCCAAGTAGCCGTAGGTGTATTTTACATCGGTTTTGCCGTTGAATTTTTCTTCAATCAAACGTCCCGCCATATCGTAGACATACTCGCGCAAACCTTCTGCCGACTCCATCGAAGCCAACTGGTTGGCGGTATCATATTTGAATGTGTATGTTTTATTCCCGACGCGTTTTTCAAGAATATTACCCTGTTTGTCGTAAACATAACTTTCGTTCAGTTCTGGACAGGCTTCGCACACGACGGAAACAAGCCTGCCGGCTTTGTCATACCTATAACTGCGGGACTTTAACGACTTGGTTTTTGCCGATAGCTTACTTTCGGGCAAGACAATCTGCTGAACTTCGGGCGTAACTTCAGTCTTTACCGCTTCCTGCGCGTTTTGCGCCCGTCTCTCCGCCATCGTTTCCGAAATGAACTGTTCGATTTCGCCGGCCGTAGCTGCGGAGGCTGCGAGTGTAATTGTAAGGATGCCCAATGTATTTTTTATGTGTAGCCTCACAACAACCTCGTATCGCATAAGCATAACATCTCGGAGGAGCATGCAGCATTCCATGTTTTGCGCAAAAGTGTCAAGGTTTTCTTGGCAAGAAGATGTCGTCGCGCAAGAGCTGGCCACCGCATATCGTAGGCAGTTTCGCAGACGCCGCTGTGGCGGCTTGCCGATGCTATTATAAGTCTAAAGGCGCTCAGTAAGGCAACTCGTAAATTCGCGCAGAAATTGTCGGCTTTTGTCCTCTCTCGGAAATCGGAAGATTTGCAGCTTTAAGTGCCCCGCGTTTTTTTTCGGGAAGGTTAGTTCTCTCGCATTCTTATGCGCCGCAAATGCAGGCAGTTTTGCAAGTTTAGTTCCTTTGGCAAATGTGGTTCTTGGAGATTGGCGCGTGTTGGTGCGGTATGGCGCAAAATTTTTGTCAAATGCGGGGGTGTTATCGTATTGGGCGCAAAAAAAACGCGGAAGTTTTATCTAAGAAAACAGTTCCGCGCCATTTTTTCAAAATGGGGTGGCAAATGGGACTCGAACCCACGACCCTCGGAACCACAATCCGATGCTCTAACCAACTGAGCTACTGCCACCATCTCGTAAAGCCCGCATTCGAGCACTTTTGGGCTGTTATGTCAATATATTTTTAAGCTTTTTGTCCGTGATACTCTCTTTAGTTTGCCGCGTCATTTCGGCGAGCTATCGGGTGGCGCGTTTTTATTTATACATAGCTTTTTGCGGCGGCGTTTCGCATAACTGATGTTCCTTATGGTAGATGTTTCAAAGAATAGGCAATTGCTGCAGGACTCCATGCGTTGTTTTGTCTTGACAGCAAATATGGCCTATCTTACAAGCGGGGCATGAAAACGCTATCGGTATTAACATACGTGTTGGCTTCCGCCGCAGTTGCAATTGCCTCTGACGGCGGGCAGAAAAATTTGCGCGCAGACGTCGCCGAGGCGTCTGCTACTTTTAACGCCGCTATGGATTCTCTTTCGGCCTACAAGAATTTATTGGCAGACATGAATTCGCGCGCCGCTTCAATTGCCTCGGAGTCGGCTGATTTACACGGCAGGGCCGTTTCTTCAAACAACTCGCTTGTCGAACTGCGCAACCGCATCGACGCCTTCAAGAACAGATTCGACGAGGCTTGCAGCGGGGTTGGCGAGGCCTCGGAAAACTTGGCGGCAACTGTCGGAGCCTTTCCGGTCGCCGAAAAGCTCAACGCCACGGCTAAGACTTTAATCGACGAGCTTCAGCAGATTGTTCTCAAAAATCCGGGAAACGACTACCAGGATAAGAAATATTTCGACGGCGTAAAGGCGTCGTACTATTCTGCGCGTTCGGCTCTCGAATCCGCCCAGAGCAGGGCAATAGACGCGAACGCCGCCATAGCAGTCTCAAAGCCGAAAATCGACGGGATAAAATCGACGCTTGAGATGTGCGGCAACTACTACGAGAAAGCCGCGGGCATATCCGGGGAAAACGTAAAAAATTCGGAGCGCGTTTTAGAGGAAGCGCTTAAGATTTCCAAGCAGTCCGAATCCGAATCGGAGGCTTTTGGCGGGCTTGCAAATCTTTCGGCAAACACGCGCGCGGTAGTGCTTGCATCATTTTTTGCATACGGGAAATGGCTTGCAGATTCCCCTATCGAATCTGGCGAGTCCGTAAAAGACGACTTGAACTTAAGAGGTGCTTGGATAGGGGAGTCCGCACTGTCTAAAAAGCAAAAGGCCTTCAGCGCCTCCTTGAACGCCGCCCAAAGAACCGATGTCTTCGGCGCGAGAGCCATTGCCATGGATAACAAACTTGAGGGGGCCTCCCGTGCATCGCTTGCAAGACCAACGGCAACTCCCGTTCAGCCAAAGAACGTGCGCGAAGATATTCTCAATTCCTGCGCCCGTCTTATTTGCATAACCAACCGTATTTGCGCCCTTGCCGACGTCATAAACCAGCAGACGTACATGGCAAAGAACGCCTGCTATAATCTCGATGATTGTTCCTCGGAAGTATCTTCAATGCTCTCGGATGTAATCGGGAAGCTTTCCAACTCGCAGATCCTCTCCTCCGAGATTTTGCGTGCCGATGTGAACGAAAAAACACAGATCTCCCAGAACGAGATTTCCGCGCAGAAAATGAAAGATCTCAATGCAAAGGCAAAAGACGGTTTCGAGAAAGCCGCAGAAATCGCCCGGAATATAACATCGTCTATTAAGTAGCTTTTTGTTCCAGAATCCGACGCCTGCCGATAATCGTACGTCTGCCCATTATCGTCTATTAAGTAGCTTTTTGTTCCAGAATCCGACGCGGGGTTTTCCCCGCGTTTTTTTGCGCCTTTTCATACCGAGTTATGGTCTCGCGCTTTTCCGCTGTCTTTTAGTATATTGTCGTATTCTTTATTTGGGGATTCTTTGCCGAAGGATGTCGATTTTTAACGCAGACTATAGAAGGAATGTATGCTTATTTTTCACTAAGTATTATCGACTTTCCTCTGCCGTATTTGCCAAATGGCCGAAAATTTTTGCGCCTTGCATGTCGGCTAAAATTTGCCGCTTTTTACGCGATATCTGGTAGTTTATTTGTTATCCTATTTATGTCTGAGTGCCCTGTTTGTTTCCGCGTTCCGTGCAATCGGGGTAGGGGGGATTTCTGCTTCGCGGGGTCGTCATTTTTTCCCTCTTTTACCATGTTCTTCTTATCTCTTTTTCCCGTTTTCTCTCTTTTTGTCTATCATGTGCGCGCGCACATAAAAAGAAACAATGGAAAATAGCCGCCCCATTCGCAAAAAAAAGCGCCGCATAAATTTGCGGCGCTTTTTGCGTTGGAATTTCAGCGGGCTAATCTTCGGGCATTGTTATTTTGCCTGCGACGGCTGCGGCGGCGGCCATGCGCGGGCTCATCAGTATGGTTCTGCCCGTGGGGCTTCCCTGTCTGCCCTTGAAGTTCCTGTTCGAAGTCGATGCGCAAAGCTGGTCGCCGACGAGCTTGTCGGGGTTCATGGCCAGGCACATCGAACAGCCGGCCTCTCTCCACTGGAATCCCGCCTCGGTAAAGATCTTGTCAAGACCCTTGGCCCTTGCGAGTTTATCCACGATTTGCGAGCCTGGCACTGCCAGCGCCTTAACGCCCTTAGCCACTTTTCTTCCCTTGAGGTATTCGGCGGCCTCTTCGAAATCGGAAAGCCTGCCGTTTGTGCACGAGCCTATGAACACTACGTCTATTTTCGTCCCCGCTATGGGCGTATTGGGCGAAAGCTTCATGTAGGCTAGGGCGTCCTTGGCGTCTTTGCGCTGGGTGTCGTCGGCTATCGTTTCGGGATCGGGAATGAGCTCGTCCACGAAAATCGCCTGGGCCGGATTGACGCCCCATGTTACTGTCGGCCTTATCTGCGAGCCGTCGAAGTTTACTACGTCGTCGTACTGGCAGCCTTCGTCCGAGGCCATGCTCTTCCAATATTCGACGGCTTTGTCAAATTCGGCGCCCTTCGGCGCGTAGGGGCGCCCCTTCAGATAGTCGAACGTCTTTTGGTCGGGATTTATATAGCCTATGCGCGCCCCGCCTTCTATTGCCATGTTGCAGACTGTCATTCTACCCTCCATGGACATGTCGTCAAATACGCTTCCGCCAAACTCGTAGGCGTAGCCTATTCCGCCGTTGACTCCAAGCTTGCGTATTATGTGCAAGGCCACGTCCTTGGGATATACGCCCTTTTGCAGCTTGCCGTTGACGTTGACTCTGCGGACTTTCAGCTTCTTGAAGGAGAGCGTCTGCGTGGCCAAGACATTGCGGACTTGGCTGGTGCCTATGCCGAAGGCTATCGCGCCAAAGGCGCCGTGCGTGGCCGTGTGCGAGTCGCCGCAGGCGACCGTCATCCCGGGATGGATAAGCCCCTGTTCGGGCGCAACTATGTGAATGACTCCCTGCGAGCCCGTGTTGACGTCGAAAAATTTTATGCCGTTTTCACGGCAGTTCTTGCGCAGCTGAGTGAGCATTTCGTAAGAGCGGGCGTCTTTGTAGGGTTCGCTCCTGTCGTCGGTGGGTATGATGTGGTCGACCGTCGCAAATGTGCGGTTGGGGTATTTAACCTTTAGTTTGAGCGTCCTTAGCATTCCAAATGCTTGCGGACTCGTCACTTCATGCAGCAGGTGCGTCCCTATTAGCAACTGCGTCGAGCCGTCGGGAAGCTCCCTGACGGCGTGTTTCTCCCATACTTTTTCCAATAGCGTCTTTTTCATAGTCTTTAAAAACGCGCCATTACCGGCGCGGGGGTTTTTATTATTTGTTTTGCTTTAAGTTATAAAAAGCGCCCGCCTTAAGACGGGCGCAAAGTTCGCAGGTCTAACCCCTTGGGCAATTAGTCCAAGAGGGAATCGTCTATGCTCTCGTTGGAGTAGACATTCTGCACGTCGTCGAGATCTTCGAGCGCGTCCGTGAGCTTTACTATTTTCTTTGCCAACTCGGGATCGGTTATGGGCGTCTCCGAGTTCGGTATCCACGCCAGTTCGGCATCGTCGGGCTGTATTCCCGCCTTTTCAAGGGCGAGCGCCACCGCTGTGAATGCGGACACCGGGCAGAGCACCTCGAAATGGTCGCCGTTGTTTATAATATCTTCGGCCCCGGCTTCGAGAACTACGTCCATAAGGGCGTCTTCCGTCGTCTTGTCAGCGCTGATGATAAACTGGCCCTGCTTTGTAAAGTTAAACTGCAAGGCTCCAGGGGTGGCCAAATTGCCGCCGTTTTTGGTAAATGTGCTGCGCACGTCGCTTGCGGCCCTGTTCTTGTTGTCGGTCGTAACCTCCACTATTATGCCTATGCCGCCGGGACCATAGCCCTCGTAGAGAAGCTGCTCGTACACCACGCCCGGAATTTCTCCGGTACCTTTCTTTATTGCTCTATCGACGTTGTCGGCGGGCATGTTGGCCGCCTTGGCTTTCTGTATAAGCATTCTAAGGCGGGCATTCGTCGTCGGGTCTCCGCCGCCTTCTTTTGCGGCCAGAGTCAAGTCCTTGCTGATGGCGCTGAAGATTTTACCCCTCTTGGCGTCAACTGCGGCCTTGTGTCTTTTGGTTGTTGCCCATTTGCTATGTCCTGACATTTTATGTATCTCCTATTGGTTTTTCAATTGTTTGATATGGTGTAGTGTTTGGTTAAATTGTCAACATTTACCGCTTGCGCGGCAGCTTTTTTGCCGCGCAAGCTTCCCAAAAACGCCAATTTTACCTCTTGGGCTTGGTCGAACGCCCGCCCGGATTCTTCTTCCTGTCGGGCGCGGCTCCCATGGCTCTCTCTTTCATTCTCTTGCGCGCTTTTATGGCGTCTTCCCTGGCAATTTTTAACCTCTGGCTCAGGGGAAGTTTGTCAAATTCGGGGCCGCGCGCCTGCTGCTGGGCCTGCGCTTCTTCCATGGCTTGCTGCATCCTCTGCATAAAAGAGGGTTTCGTCCGCTTCTTTAGCACCACCTTATCCTTGCCGCGGCGTATGATTATTGCCTGCACTATGCCAAGGAGGCTCTGCACAAGCCAGTAGAGAACCAGACCCGAGGGAAACGTGTAGAAAAACAACAGCATAATCACGGGCATGAGCTTAAACATCATCGCCTGCGTCTTGTCCGTCGAGGGCATGGGCGTCAGGTGCATCTGTATAAACGTAACAAACGCGTTTAAAAGCGGCAGTATGTGAAGCGGTATGCCGAATACCGAAGGAAAGGCCGCAATAGTGTCGGGGAGCGAAAGGTCGCTAATCCACAAAAAACGGGCAAATCTTATTTCGCACGAGGTCTGCAGCATATAGTACAAACCTATGAATATGGGAATCTGTATGAGTACCGGCAGGCAGCCTGCCAACGGGTTTATGCCGTATTCGGAATACAGCTTCATCGTCTCCTGCTGGATGCGCTTGTTGTCGTCCTTGTACTTTTGGCGGATCTCCTTCAGAGGCTCCTGCATCTTGGCCATCCTCTGCGACGACTTAATCTGAATTGAGGTAAGCGGCCAAAGCACCAGGCGCACAAGCAGCGTCAAAATTATTATCGACCAGCCCCAGCCCCATTCCGGCGAGACCACGCTGACCATGGAATATATCCAGTTTAGCAATCTCGATAGCGGGCGGCTGACAAACCCGAACCAGCCGTAGTTCATGATCTCCTCCTGGCCGCCGCCTATTGAATAGAGCCTGTCGAGCTCCTTAGGCCCGACGTAGTAGTCGCCGTTTAGCGTCCACTCCGAACCGGCGGCTATAACAGGAACATTGAATTCTATAAAGCCGCCGATGGCATTCTCCATGTACTTGTTGCTTCTCTTTACATTAGCCACCGACTTGCCGTCGCCGCCTGATGCTTTTTCCGCAGCGGCTTCCATCGTCACCGGGAAGGCCACTCCGCCGCTTGCAAGCGCATCGTACGGGGTGAAAACCGCCGCAAAGAACTGGTTTTTTATCGAGGCCCACTTGGCGCTTTCCTTAAAGCTGTGGCTTTCCTTGGCGCGGCTTGCGCCTATTCCCAGAAACCCGGAGCTATCCAAAAATTCCGACGAGCGCACGAAAGACGTGTCTTCGTCGCTATTGTAGAGCACGTACGAGAGATTCGTGCCGTAGGCGTCGCTTTCCGTGGGAGGAACGGCGCCCAGATACAGCGATATCTGGCTGAGCTTAAGCGGCTCTTTCGAGAGGTTTTTTACGGTCGTTCTAACTCCGATTGTGTAGGGGCGGAAGTTGCCGCCGTCCTTTTCGTCCTTTGCCACGGTGTACGTGCGCCTTATCGAATACTTGCCTTTGTCTTCGTATTCGTAGACCACTTCGCTCGGCGATGATTTTACCAGCTTAAACGACTTGCGCAGCGGCTTGGGCAAATACGAATCCTCGTCTACAAAACCGATTGTCATCGCGGCGATAGAGTTGCTTACCGCATTGAAAGTGTAGGGCAGTTTGGAATCTTCGCTCTCGGGATATTTCAGCAGCTCAACCTCTTCGATCGCTCCGCCTTTGCTCGTCAGCTTGGCCTTTATGGAATCGTTTTCAAGCCATGCGAATGTTTCCGGGGCGTTGTCCGACAAGTCGGCTGTGGCGAGCTTTTGCAACGGCGCGGGCGCCTCCTTGCCCGGGGCTTTTGCAGCCTTTTGCGCCGCGGCTACGCTTTGGGCGTATCTTGCAGCCTCGGCCTCCTTCTTCGAGTAGTCGAACATGAAGTAGAACGACGCCAATAGCAGCAGCACTCCAATTATTGTATTCTTCTTATCCATCGAAATTGAATGTAACTTTAAAGCCTGTTAGGCTTATCGAAATCTTTAAATTCGTCAATCTTGTTTTGCGAAAACAGGCCGCCAAACGAAAAATTTTTTTTGGGATAGTCTAACCCGCCTTCGAAGAGCGGATTGCACCGAAGTATCCTGCATATGCCCATAAGAGTTCCCTTGAGTATGCCGTGGTGCAGTATGCACAGGCGCGCGTACTCGGAACACGAAGGGAAAAACCTGCACTGGGCCCCAAAAAGCGAGAGAACGGGCGAGAGGGCCTTCTGGTAGAAGACAATCGGCATACAGTATATTCTCGCCATAAGGCTCGGTTTATTGCGATTGTCCCGCATATTTGTCTATCAGAAGCTGCGCGGCGCGCTCGAATTTGAGCCTCAACTGCCCTATTTCGAACTTCGCATAGCCGCGGCGCACAAAAATAAGTATGTCTACGTTCATCTTCAACGAGGGGCTCACCTGGCGGAAAATCCACCTCAAACGCCGCCGCGCCAGGTTTCTTTCGACCGCAGTGCCGACGCGCCTGCTGGTAATTACCGCCAACCGCGGGCGCTCCAATCCGTTGGGATGCAAATAAAATACGAAGGCCGAACAGTCAACCTTCGCAGAATTCTTTTTTAAAAACTCAAAATCCCTTGCAAGGCGCACTCTGCTGTCTTTACCGAAGCGCATTTGCCGGGATATTCCCCTACTTAGTTACGAGGCGCTTGCGGCCCTTTTGTCTGCGGGAATTGATAACCGAACGACCGCCGGGGGTCTTCATTCTCGCGCGCCAACCGCAACGGCGCGCACGCTTAAGCTTGGAAGGATTGTATGTCGGATTCATTGTTGTTTCTCTCTTTTGTGAACAAATTGTTAATAAAGTTTTGCTATTGAAAGCAAATGATGCCCTTTGTCAAACAGAATTTTTGCTTTATTTAATTTTTGCCCGCCGCCGCCAAGACAAAGCTTTTGCAAAAAAGGGCCGTGCATCATACATAGTCTGCGTTGTTTAATAGCAGAAATAATTCAACAATGTCGCCTTGCAACCGCGTACGTTTATGCGGCGCCGCCTTGGAGATTTTTTAGGGGCATTTTTTTTGGACTGCTTGCAAGTTCCGTTTGGGGAAGGGTTTTGATAGATTGGGCATATTTGGCTTCTTATGCAGAAAACTTTTGACGAATGAAAAGAAAGCGCGGCGGGAGGAAGATTTTAATTTATTTGCGAGTTCGTTCCGCACAGGCAAAGACCGGTATTTGACCGGCCTTCTTTTGGGAGGGAAAAAACAGAAAAATAGCGGGCTTTGTTTAGCCGAAATAAAACCCCTGCATTTGCCCGCGACATTTCGGTTTGCTTGCGCCTAAATGACAGATACTCTGTTTCGGCTTTCTTCCACTAAAAAATGACCGCTATGAAGAAAGCCGAGAATAGCGCCACCGTTATGAGCACCAAAGCGCTGGCGCCGCCTTGTTCCCGGCTGTTTTCAAGGCATTTTGCCGTTCCTATTACGTGGCTTGCGGAACCTATCGCCAGGCCAATGCTTATGTTGTCTTTTACGCCGCACAGCCGCAGCAGGGCGTGGCCGAATATGATTCCGCATATGCCCGTATAGCAAACGGCGCAAACGGCCATTTCAGGCCATGCGTCTATCATTTTTGATATCTCTATTGCAACCGGCGTCGTCACGCATTTGGGCAACAGCGATTTCACCAGCGGAAGATTCATTCCCATCCACACTCCCAGGAAGTATATCGTGCCCACGCTCACTATAGTAGATACGACTGTCGCCGCGGCGACTTCGCCCAACCGGGCGACTATCTCCTTGCGCGTCTTGTAAAGCGGGATTGCAAGCGCCACCGTGGCCGGATATAGCAGCGCCGATATCACATCGCCGCCCTCCTTGTATGCGCGGTAGTCTCCGCCGGATATTTCCACGGCTATCGCCACGGCGGCCGAGGCCGCGTATAAGGCTGTAAATTTAGGTATTTTAATTCGGCCATACCTAATGGACGTCGCCTTTAGGCTTAAAAAATACGCCGCCGCCGTAAAAGCTATCCAAAATAGCGTCCCAAATGTAAGAAAATGGCTATTCATTTTTTGTATCGCCGCAGCGCGGCTGCTTATTTTTAAACTTTACAAGAGCTTCGAGGCAGACGCCCGTCGCCGAGATTGTCAGCGCGGCGCTTATGGTAAGGGCCAAAATTATCGCCCATATGTGGTCTTTGAACGAATCGTACGTCATGGGCAGAACCGCCAGTATCGGAACAAAGAAAAAGACCATATTTTTAAGCAGCAGCTCCGCCGTTTTTTCGACCGCCCAAAGCGGGATAATTTTTGCCCACAGAAGAAGGAAAAGGATCACCATCGACGTAAGGGACGGGGAGATCGACGACCCCGCGCATTCCAAGGCAAAATCGCAGGCAAAATACACGCCCAGTATTATCGCCGCGCCCAATACCGCAATGGAGAAATCTTTCGCTTTTTTGCCCATAAAATCCCGAGAGTGTGAAGCTTTTTGCGCCGAAATCAAGCGCTTTTTTTGCTTGAAAGCACCGGGCTTTTTTGAGATCGTGCAGTGATTATGTCAGACAAACCGACCATCGATATAAATTACGTGGCAAAATTGGCGCGCATTGAGCTTGACGAAAACGAAAAGGCCAAGTTTTCCGCGCAGCTTGAACAAGTCTTGGACTACTTTAAGAAACTATCCGAAGTAAACGTAGACGGCGTCGAGCCCAGCGCCCACGCCCATTCGATATACAACGTCTGGCGCGACGACATTCCCACTGCGGCAATGCCGGTGGAAGAGGCCCTCATGAACGCGCCGGCTAAGAGGGACAACCAGATAGTCGTCCCCAAGGTTGTCGACGAGGCTTAAAAACAGCAATCATAACATCATCTTAGAATGAGCCAGGAAATTTACTACAAAAAACTTACGGAACTTGACGAGATGCTCGACAAATCCGAAATATCGGCGGTGGAGCTGCTCAAGGAATTTATCGGGCGCACAAAACAGATAGAGCCCCAAATAGGCGCGTTCATCTCCTTCGACGAATCGCGGGCTCTGGCGCAGGCGGCCGAGTCCGACAAGCGCAGGGCCTCCGGCAGGAAACTCAGCGCCCTCGACGGCATACCAGTCGGTCTCAAGGACGTCATTGCAGTTCGCGGACAGAAGCTTACCTGCGCGAGCAAAATGCTCGAGAATTACGTAAGTCCCTACACGGCTACGGCCGCGCTGAAATTGGAAGATGCCGGCGCGGTGTTCTGGGGGCGCCTGAACATGGACGAATTTGCCATGGGCTCGTCCTGCGAAAATAGCGCGTTTTTGAAGACGAAGAATCCGTGGGATACGACGCGAATTCCGGGCGGCAGCAGCGGCGGATCGGCCGCGGCTACGGCCGCCGGCGAATGCGTGGTGGCTCTCGGCAGCGACACGGGCGGCTCGATACGCCAGCCGGCGTCGCTGTGCGGAATTGTCGGCATGAAGCCCACTTACGGGCTAGTAAGCCGCTACGGGTTGGCCGCGTTTGCCTCGTCTCTGGACCAGATAGGCCCGTTTGCAAGGAGCGTCAAAGACGCCGCCGTGCTTTTGGGGACAATAGCCGGGCACGATCCGAAAGATTCCACGAGCGTGAAAATCGACATTCCCGATTACGCCGCGCAGCTCGACGCCGGCGCGCTTTCGGGCAAAACTCTGGGAGTGGCGGCTGAGTACTTTGGCGACGGTGTCGACGCCGCCGTGCGCAAGCGCGTCGAGGAGGCAATCGAGCTATGCCGAAGCAAGGGGGCGAATATAAAGGAGGTGTCTTTGCCGCATACGGATTTGGCCATACCCGTCTATTACATAATCGCCACGGCGGAGGCCTCGTCGAATTTGGCGCGCTACGACGGCGTGCGCTACACGCACCGCAGTAAACTTGCCGACGACGTAATTTCCCTATACACCAAGAGCCGCGCCGAAGGTTTTGGCGAGGAGGTAAAGCGCAGGATAATACTTGGCAGCTACGTGCTAAGCTCGGGCTATTACGACGCCTACTACCTGCGCGCCCAAAAGGTGCGCACCCTAATAAGAAGGGACTTTGAGCGCGCTTTCGAGAGCGTCGACGCAATCCTTACCCCAACTTCGCCGACTCCGGCGTTTAAGTTTGGCGAAAAGACGGCCAACCCGCTGGCGATGTATCTTAGCGATATTTGCACCATAAATGTAAATCTGGCGGGGCTGCCCGGGATATCGGTGCCCTGCGGATTCACCCCGGAGGGGCTTCCCGTGGGTCTTCAAATCATAGGCAAGGCTTTCCGCGAGTCTGAGCTGTTGTCGATAGCCTATGCTTACGAGCAGGCGGCGGGCTTTTCCGACGCCCATCCGAATCTTTAATTAAGAAATTTCGATATGGAATACGAAGCAGTCATAGGGTTGGAAACCCACGTACAAATCAAGACCAGGAGCAAAATGTTTACGTCGGTGGCCTACAAGTTTGCCGAGGCGCCGAATACGCTTACCGACCCCGTTGTTTGGGCCCTTCCCGGAGTTTTGCCCGTTCTTAATTTTGAGGCGATAAGAAAGACCATAGAATTGGGGCTGATGTTTGGTTGCACCATTCCCGAGATAACAAAGTGGGACAGAAAGAACTATTTTTATCCCGACAGCCCGAAGAACTACCAGCTTTCCCAGTACGACCAGCCCCTTTGCCTGGGCGGCGGAGTCGAGATTGAAATGGAGGGGGCAAACGGCTCGGAGATGGGCGCGCACAGGGTGGTCAAGCTCACGCGCATACACCTCGAGGAGGACGTCGGCAAGCTCACGCACTTCGCCCATGATTCCCTCGTCGATTACAACCGGGCCGGGACGCCGCTGATGGAGATTGTATCCGAGCCCGACATGCACTCGGCCGACGAGGTGTTCGCATATCTGAACGCCATCCGCAACACCGTCTCGTTTGCCGGCATTTCCGACTGCGATATGGAGAAGGGGCAAATGCGCTGCGACGTAAACGTCTCCCTGCGCCCCAAGGGCTCCGACAAACTCGGCGTCAAGGTGGAGATGAAAAACATAAATTCCACCTCGAATGTAAGAAACTGTATAAATTACGAGATAAGGCGCCAGCGCGAGTGCCTCGAAAGCGGCGTGCCGATAGTGCAGGAGACGCGCCGCTGGGATGCGGCCCTGGGCATCACGCAGTCTATGCGCAACAAGGAGGACGCCCACGATTACCGCTATTTTCCCGATCCCGACTTGCTTCCGGTAAAGATTACGCCCGAGCTCTTGGACAGCATAAGGGCCGATCTTGTGGAAATGCCATTTGACCGCCAGCGCCGCTATATGTCTGATTTTGGGCTGCCGTATTCGCTTACGTCGGTTCTCTGCCACGACCGGGAGCTCTGCAATTACTACGAGGCTTCGCTTAAGGCCTATCCGAAGAATCCGAAGGCGACTGCAAACATGATAGTAAACGACCTCCAGAGGGAGCTCTACGCCAAGCTTCAGCAGCAGTCCTCCCAGGAAGAGGACGTCTTTGAAGAGACGGAGCGCAAATCGGTGGAACATTCAAAGCATCTGGAAGAATGTCTGCTGACGCCTGAAAAGCTGGCGGGCCTCGTTGAAATAATCGACGCTGCGGTAATTTCCAAGCAGATGGCAAAAGAGGTATTTGTGGAAATGTTTGCCACTGGCAAGACGGCCGCAGAGATAGTAAAGCAAAGGAATCTCGCGCAAAATAGCGACACTTCCGAGCTTGAGGAATTTTGCCGCAAGGCCATTGAGGCGAACCCGAAGGCTGTTGCCGAGTTTAAGGCCGGCAATGAAAAGGCGATTAACGCGCTCATAGGCCCCGTGATGAAAGCCTCGAAGGGCAAGGCCAATCCGGCGGTGTTGTTGCCCATATTAAAAGGTCTGATTAAATAAGATGAGCCTGGCAGTTTTTATAGTTGTGGCGGCGTGCGCGCTGAAGCTGTGCGCCTCGACTTTCTTGGAGTGCCTCAATCTCAAAAGCCTGCGCGATCACGCCGGCGCCGTCCCGGAGGCCTTTTCGAGCTTCATGGACGCCCAGACGTACGCCAAAAGCGGCGAATATACCCGCCAGAAAACAAAGTTTTGCATCGCCGAAGATTCTTTTAGTTTTGTATTTTTGACGGCGCTGCTGGTATCGGGCGCGTTTCCCTACATGTACGGCAAGGGGCTCGAGATGTTGGGTTCGGGCGTATGGGGGCAGGCGCTGACCCTCGTGGGCATATTCGCCGTAATATCGATACCGTCGCTGCCGTTTGAATTTTTTGAACAGTTTTCCATCGAGCAAAGATTTGGATTCAATAAAAGCACGGTCGGCCTTTGGGTTTCGGACAAGATAAAGGGCTTTGTAATAGGGGTGGTTTTGTTTACGCCGATACTTGCCCTGATACTTTATTTTACGTCGAAATTTAGCTCCACGTGGTGGCTGTGGGGGTTTGTCGCAGTGGCGCTGTTTCAGACTCTGATGATAGTAATATACCCCATGTTTATCATACCGCTTTTTAACAAGCTTGAAGATTTGCCCGAGGGAGAGTTAAAAACCGCCCTTTTTGACTTGGCAAAGCGGGGAGGCTTTTTTGCAAAGACAATCCAGGTAATCGACGGGAGCCGCCGCAGCGCCCACTCGAACGCGTATTTCACCGGCTTTGGCAAGTTCAGGAGAATAGTGCTTTTTGATACTCTCATAAACCAGCTCCAGCAGTCCGAGCTCGAGGCGGTTCTGGCCCATGAAATCGGCCATTACAGAAAAGGGCACATAGTAAAGATGATTGTTGTATCCTACGCCATGACGTTTGTAATGTTTGCGTTTTTGGGGTATCTTGCCGACTGCCGCTGGTTCTACGAGCAGTTTGGGTTTTCGCAGGGGCAGGGCATAGGGCCGGTCCTTCTTATATTCGCGCTGTTTTCGGGCGCGTTCACGTTTTGGTTCGCGCCGGTATCAAATTATTTTTCGAGGAAGCGCGAGTACGAGGCCGACACTTTTGCGGCCGAGCTTTGCGGCGGGGGGCAGCCGCTGATTTCGGCGTTGAAAAAACTGCATAAAAAGAATCTTGGAAATCTGACGCCGCATCCGCTATACAGCGCTTTCCACTATTCGCATCCGACGCTTTTGGAGAGAATGGACAATCTTTACAGGTAGCTTATGAAAAAGGTCAAGTTGGACAAAGTGGCGGGGTTTCTCGACAAATATTTCGACGTTAAAAACTTTCCCGATTACGGCGGTGCGCGCAACGGCCTCCAGTTTGAAAATTCCGGAGGCGTTTGCAAGGTTGCGGCGGCTGTCGACGCGGGGTTGGCCGAAATTGAGCAGGCCGCAGAAATGGGCGCCGATTTGCTTATTGTCCACCACGGCCTGTTTTGGAATGCGCCTATTCCGTTTGTAGGCTCGAATTACAGGAAGGTGAAGGCGCTGATAGATTCTGACATGGCCGTCTATTCGGTGCATCTTCCCCTCGACGCCCACCCGCGGATAGGCAACAACGCCCTCATAGCAAAGGCGCTTTCTTTGGATACTCTCGGCAGGTGTTTTGCCCATGAGGGGCGCGATATCGCCGTGTTGGCGTCGCCGCCCCCGGGCGGCCGCGCGGAGCTTCAAAGGCGGCTAAAGAAACTCTTCCCCGACACGTTCAAGGCTATTGCCTTCGGCCCCGATAAGCCGAAAAAAATTGCTATATGTTCGGGTTCGTGCGGGGAGGCTGTACCCCAATTAAACGAGTTTGGAATCGATACGCTTATATGCGGCGAGCTGCGCCAGCAGCACTATGTAATGGCGCAGGAGATGCAATTAAACCTCTATCCGTGCGGTCACTGGGCGACAGAGCGCTTCGGAATCGATGCCTTGGGCGGGGTCTTGGCAAAAAAGTTTGCGCTTAAATATTCATTTATACCAAGCGCCAATCCCCTGTAGGCTCGCGCTTGGGCGGGTTGTCGACTTCATGCGCGGCCTTTGTCTTAAAGGTTTTCTTCTTCATTTTAGCCTTCCGCATTTGCGGGGGTAGGCGCGCGCAATGCCGCAAACGCCTTTTGCATAGAGAATATTTTTTTTGCCATGGATGCGTGAAAAACAAAACGCGCGCGGCCTCGGAATAAAAACGCGCGCAAAAAGGGCGAATGCGCGCAAAAAGGCGAAAGCACGCCAAACGGCGTTTTGTTTTCGCGCCCGCAATGTCGGGTTTGTGTTAGTTTTAAAGAATAAAAAAAGCTTTAAATTTTTTAGGAAAAGTTCAATGATAGAGCCATGAAAACTATAGCGGTCATAAACGGCGTCAATCTCGACAGGCTGGGCAGGCGCGAGCCGGAAATATACGGCAGCCAGACCCTGGCGGATTTGCAAAAGCTTCTTGAAGAGCACGCGAAAAAGCTCGGGGTAGAACTTGTTCACTTCCAGTCGAACCACGAGGGCGAAATTGTCGATAAGATCTACGAACTTTCAGATGCCGGGGTAAAATTTGGCATTATAAACCCCGGGGCATTCACGCACACGTCTGTGGCTCTTAGAGACTGCATTTGCGGCAGCGGCATGAAGTTCGTGGAAGTTCATATCTCAAACATATACACGCGAGAGGATTTTCGGCACAATTCGCTCACTGCGCCCGTGTGTTTGGGGCAGATATCGGGGCTTGGTTTCGGCGGATACGTTGCGGGGCTTTATTATTTGGCCGGACTCTAAAGCGTGCGGAATTTTACCGCGCCTTTCGGGGCGCTTTTTTTTATGGATTTTAACAGTATAGATTACGAAAAGGAACTAAACGCCGACCAGCTTGCGGCCGTTATGGCGCCGCCCGATAGGCCTGCGCTGGTATTGGCTGGCGCGGGCGCGGGCAAGACGCGCACACTGACATACCGCGTAGCCTGGCTTATCTCGGAATGTCGGATAAAACCGTGGAGGATGCTTCTTCTGACCTTTACAAACAAGGCCGCCGGCCAGATGCTTGAAAGAGTGGAGCAGCTCACGGGGCGGCCGTCCTCGGATTTCTGGAGCGGGACGTTCCATTCCATGGGATGCAAGTTTTTGCGCATAAACGCCGCGAAGGCCGGGATCGAGAGCAACTTTACAATACTCGACGCCGAGGATTCCCTAAAGCTGCTTAAGAATACCGTGGAGGCGGTCAGCCCGCGTTTTTTTTCGTCGAAGGACAACCCCAAGGCGGGGCTGCTTTTCGAGATAATAAGCTTTGCCCGCAACACGATGTCGACGATAGCCGAGGCAATGCTCAACCGCTTTTCGTGGCTGGAGACCCCCGCCGACAAGATAGAAGAAATCGCCCGAGCCTACGGCGAGGCCAAGAGGGCTTCAAACAGCTGCGATTTCGACGACATGCTCGAGCTGTGGCACAGGCTGCTTTTAAACAACGCCGACGTGCTCTCTTCATACCGCGAGAGGTTTGAGAACATATTAGTCGACGAGTATCAGGATACCAACAGGCTTCAGTCTGCGATACTCGACCTGCTTGCCGACCGCGGCCAACTCAGCGCCGTCGGCGACGACGCCCAATGCATTTATTCTTGGCGCGGAGCCGAGATAGACAATATCCTGACCTTTAAAGACCGCTATCCCGCCGCAAACATATATAAAATAGGGTTAAATTACCGCAGTTCCCCGCAGATACTTGCTTTTGCAAACCAGATTTTAAACCAGATGCCTACCGATGAAATATACCGCCAGCAGCTGGTTGCCACGCGCGGGGCGGCCAACAGGCCGTTTGTGTTGTCGGCTTTGGATTCGTCGTCCCAGGCGAGGCTCGTGTGCGATATCATAGGCGAAATTGTCGATTCCGGGCGCTACGGCTATTCCGACATTGCTGTGTTGTACAGATCTCATTTTCAGGCGATGGACATGCAGCTTCAGCTGCAATACAGGAGTCTGCCCTTTGTCATAACAAGCGGCCTCAAGTTTTTTGAACAGTCCCACATAAAGGACGTCATCGCTCAGATTAAGTTTGCCGCAAACCCCAAAGACTACATAAGTTTTCACCGCTTTGCGCGACTTTTTGAAAAAATCGGCGACAAGACAGTTCGCAAGATATACGACGCCGCGGTGCTTGCGGCCGGGAAAAAGGGCGTATCGATAGTGGGCGCGCTTTCCGACAAGGCTGTTTTGGCCAAGGTACCGGCCGTTTCGCGCGAGGCTTTTTCCAATATGGCAGCCTCGCTCGAAAAGGTTGCCCGCGACGTGCGCGCCCTTGAGGAGGGAGCCGAGAGCGCGGATTCTTCGGCGCAGGAAGCGCAGATGAGCCTTTTCGAGCATGGGCGCGCCCATGAACCGAAAGAAGCCGCCGCTAAAAAACGCACTGAGGACGTCGTAAAGGACGTTTGCAGCGGGTGGTACAAAGACGTAATGATGACCACCTACGAAGACTATCCAGAGCGCGCGAAAGATTTTGACGCTCTCGCCGAGTACGCCTCAAAATACCCGAATTTCGAGGATTTTCTTGCAAACGTGACTCTTGAAGTCTCCCAGGCGGCCGGACAGTCTGCGGACACTCTCGACCGCATACGCCTGATGACTGTGCACCAGGCCAAGGGGCTTGAGTTCCCCGTTGTCTTTGTCATAGGCGCGGCCGACGGCCTGTTCCCGACGAACCGAAGCATAGAGGACGGCGACGTCGAGGAGGAGCGGCGCCTCTTTTACGTGGCCACCACCCGCGCCATGGATATGCTCATTATTACGTATCCGAAGGTGAGCGTAATTTCAGGCGAGGTTCAAATGCGCTCAAAGAGCAGATTTTTAGAGAATATACCGCAGGGGCTCTACGTGTCAAAATTATGAGTTGTTGCGCCTACACGACGGCCGTCAGGGCCGCTGCATAGTAGGCCGCGCAGCCGCATAACAATGTAATTATGGCGTATGAGGCTGCTCTCAAGATTTTTAGCTCCGCGATATATTGGTATATTTGCCAAATTAAAGACGAGAAAGTCGACAGCGCCGCGCAAAAGCCTATCTCCGCAAAAATTGCCAAGTGCGTTTCCGTGAATGCTCCCGCAGGTATAAGGCCGAGAAAAAAAGACGCGAGAATGTTTGCAAGGAGGGTCCCGTAGGGAAATTCTTTTTTGTCAAACAGAGATGAAAGCCAAAAGCGGGCCAGCGCGCCGAAGGCGCCCCCGAGGGCGACGCAGAATATGTGGACGGCAAGGTTCACCTTTTGCCCCCCTTATTTTTGGTTTTCCATCCGGCCAAAAATAGCCCCGCAATTATCATAACCGCCAGGCATAGGCCGAAATTTGCGGCCAAATTTATGATGAGGAGGTCGTAGTTGGCGTTCTCAAGCGCGCTGACGCAATATCGAGATATTCCGGCAAAGACGCTGAGAGCGCCGCAGAAGCCGGCAGTCACCGCCGCCGATGCGGTATGCGAAAACCTGTTTGAATAATGTGCGTATACGGCCATTATAAGGCATGCTGAGACATTGCATATCAACATGTTTGTCGCGGGGTCAAAGGCGCATCCCAGAGCCAAGCATCCCAGAGCCCCAAGCGCCCCCGCCGACATTACCGCCGCGTACAAGCGCATGTTCTTTCTCCTTAACATTTGCGATTATTGCGGCGGATTGTGCCTTGCGGCGCTCTTTATTCAAGTAAAAAACTTAGTTTTATTTTGACAACACAGAGCTTTTCGTGTTGAATCGTACCAACATTAACTCGTTATATGTTGTTGTTTTTTATAGGATTAATTTTATTGGTGGCAGGCTACGCCACATACGGCCGATACGTTGAAAAGGTGCTTTCGCCCGACGATAGGCCGACTCCCGCAATTTCGAAGGCCGACAACGTCGACTTCCTCGTCCTTCCGCATTGGAAGAACATGCTCATTCAGCTATTGAACATAGCAGGCATAGGCCCGGTGATAGGCGTAATAATAGGCATAAAATTCGGCAGCATAGTCTTTTTAATAATTCCCATAGGCAACATAATTGCCGGGGCTACCCACGATTTCATATCGGGGATGATGTCCATTCGCGGGGGCGGAGCCAACTTGCCCGCCATAGTAAAGGACAATCTTGGAGGCGCCTATGCGAAGGTGTTTTCATGGTTTTCCATACTGATATTGTTGCTTGTTGTGGCCGTGTTTGTAAACGTGCCCGCAAAGCTAATAGACGGCGAAATTCAGGGATACTCGCTTTTTTGGTGGGCCGTGGTCGCCGTCTTTGTCTATTACTTGGCGGCAACAATCTTTCCGGTGGATAAAATCATAGGCAGGTTCTATCCTTTTTTTGGGGCGGTGCTGCTGTTGGGGACTCTGGCAATATTTGTATCCATCATATGCAACCTCTTTGTAAACCCCGATTTGCTCAAGCCCACGCAAGCCTTTAAAGACATGATGTGGCGCGAAGGCAACCAGCACCCGATATTGCCGCTTCTGTTTGTCACCATTGCATGCGGGATAATATCGGGATTCCACGGAACGCAGTCGCCAATAGTGGCGCGTACGATGAAATCGGAGCGCCAGGCAAAGAGCGCCTTTTACGGCATGATGGTTGTCGAGGGCGTAATAGCCATGATATGGGCCGCGGGCGGAATGGCGGTATACAACGCCTTCCCGGGATTGTTCTCGGCAAACCCAAACGATGTGCTTTTGGAGATAACGGAATATTTCCTGGGCAGCTACGTCGGCGGATTGACGGTCCTTTCCGTAATAGTTCTTGCAATTACCTCCGGCGATACGGCAATGCGCAGCGTAAGGCTCTCTTTTTCCGAGATGTTTGGCATTAGTCAGGTTTCCATGAAAAACAGGCTGCTGGTGGCTCTCCCGTTTGCTTTTCTCGTAGCCGTTTTAATATATTGGTCGAATTCCGACGCCGAGAGTTTCGGCATGCTGTGGAACTATTTTGCCTGGGGCAACCAGGTGTTGGCCGTTTCCACTCTTTTTGCGGGTGCGGTATGGCTTTTCAGGCAGTCTAAGAACGGCTGGATAGCATTGGTTCCGGCTCTTTTTATGTGCTTTATCGTCGTCGACTATATCGTGTGGATTTCTCCCGCCCACGGAGGTCCAATCGGCTTCGGCGTCGAACTTTACCCCTCGTATGTTATCGCCGCTGTAGTTTCCGTCGCCTTGGCGGTAATAGTCAAGCGCCGCGGGTCGAAAAAGCGCTGACTTGCCGACACTTTTTTCCCCCCCCCCCCCCCATCTATGGAAAGTTGTGCAGACTGCCCCGAAGGTTTTGCGCGCGCCTTGGAACGGTTGTTTTATCTTTTACTCCTTCTGTTGGTTTTAGGCGCTGTTTTTGTATCTCTTGGCATCTGTCACACGGGATTTGCGCGCGTGTCGGCGCGTTGATAATGCGCGCAATCGCTCGGGCGACACTGCCGGTTGGGTGTGTCTTTATAGCAAAAAAAAAAGCCCCAGACATACCGCCCGGAGCTTTTCTTTTTTGCAGATGCATCATCTTTATTCTTCGTCAAGTTCGCCCGTGTGTTCGAGCTTGGGCTTGCCAAACAACCTGCGCAGGGTGTAGTAGAATACCGGCGTCATCAAACATCCCAAAAGGGTCACGCCCAACATGCCAAACAGCACACACGTTCCAAGCGGTTGGCGCAATTCGCATCCCGGTCCGGATGCGTAGGCCATGGGCACCACGCCCAAAATGAAAGCCATGGATGTCATGACAATCGGGCGCAGGCGCTGGCGCGTGGCCACTTCTATAGCGGTGTATATGTCCTCTCCGAGATCCTCCCTTTGCTTTGAGAACTCTACGATCAATATTGCGTTTTTGCAGGCAAGCCCGATGAGGACTATGAAGCCTATTTGCGTCATCAAATTGTTGCCCAAGCTTCTCATGTCGACTCCCAAGAGGGCAAAAAGCAGGACGATCGGAACCACCAATATAATTGCAAATGGAAGCGTCCAGCTCTCGTAAAGGGCGGCCAGAATTAGAAATACAAAGAGCACGCAGGCACCGAATATGTATATTGCGGTGTTGCCTGCTTTTTTCTCCTGGTAGGCCAAGTCTGTCCACTCTATGTCCATGCCCTCGGGCAGAATCTTCTTTGCAAGCTCCTCTATCTGCTTGATCGCCTCGCCGGTGCTTACTCCCTGTTTGAGGTTCCCCTGCGTTGAGGCCGTCTGGTAGAGGTTGTAGCGGTATATGGCATCGGGACCGACGACGCGCCTTATGGTCAACACAGAACCCAGGGGCACGTTTTGCCCCTGCGCGTTTTGGACGCGCAGTTTGTATATGTCGTTTATATTTGTGCGGCTGGTGCTCTCGGCCTGCGCCATGACGCGGTAAACGCGCCCGAGGAGGTTGAAGTCGTTGACATATACGGAGCCCAAGTTGTATTGGAGCGTCTGAAATATCGACTCTATCGGCACATTTAGCTTTTGGGCCCTCTCTCTGTCTATATCCAGAAATAGCTGCGGATTGCGCGCCTTGTAATAGGCGAATGCGCTGGTGACAATCGGCAGCTTGTTGATTTCGTCGGTAAGAAGGTGAATGTACTTTTCCACTGCTTCCGTGCCGAGGCCTATCTTGTCTTGCAGGTAAAGCTTGAAGTCGGATCCGGAACCTATGCCGGGCACCGATGCGGGCGTCATGACGTTTGTCTCGGCCTCGAGAACCTTCTCAAGCAGTAGCACCCTGACTTCCTCCATAATCCGCTCCATGGATAAGCCTTTTTTGTCGCGTTCCTTGCGGTCGTCGAGTCGCAGCGTTATATCGCCGGTGTTGGTCGAGTTCGTCGTCGATACGATGTGGCGGACGCCTTTTACGCCGCCGAGTATCTTGTCTATCTTTTCCATTACCTGGTCCGTTCTTTCGAACGAGGCGCTCTCGGGCATTTTTATTGACGCTTTGACTATGCCTCTGTCTTGTTTGGGAATGAAGCCAGTCGGGGTATTTTGAAACGTGTAGTATGTGCAGTAAAGTATGCCGCAGTAAAGCAGGAGCATGAGCGCTGCAAAGCGCAGAATTCTTCGCACGATTTTACCGTATAAGCCCGACACCCATTCAAACCCCATGTTAAACCACTTGAAAAACAGTCCGAAGGTGTAGTCGTAGATGTGGCCTATTATGCTTTTGTGCTGGGCGTGCGCGTGGCTTTCCTTAAGCAGCAGCGCGCAGAGAGCCGGCGTTAGCGTAAGCGAGACCAATCCCGATATAATTGTAGACGCGGCTATGGTTATTGCAAACTGCCTGTAGAACTGCCCCGATATTCCGCTTAGGAATGTCGTGGGGATAAACGCGGCCGATAGAACGAGCACAATGGCCACCAGCGCGCCTTGAATTTGCGTCATAGAGGCTTCCGTCGCCTCCACCACGCCGAGCCCGCGCCTCATATTTCTCTCCACGTTTTCCACCACCACGATTGCGTCGTCGACGACAATGCCGATTGCAAGCACGAGACCAAAGAGCGTCAGGTTGTTTATGGTAAACCCGAACATGTACATTACCGCAAATGTTCCTATCAGCGATACCGGAATTGCAAACAGCGGAATAATGGCAGCCCTTACATTCTGCATGAAAAGCAATATCACGGCTATTACCAACAGCACGGCCTCAAAAATCGTGTGGTAGACGGCGTTGATTGACTCCACCGTATATTCCGTGGTGTCGTAGCCGATTATGCAGTCGACGCCCGGGGGAAACGACTTCTTCATCTCCTCTATCGTGGCCTTGATAGTCTCCGCAGTTTCGAGCGCGTTCGTGCCCGGCAACTGGTAGGCCGCAAGCGATACGGAAGGCATTCCGTTTAGGCGGGCTTCCGTGTCGTAGTTGTACGAGCCCAGCTCTATGCGCGCAACATCCTTTAGCTTTATAATCTTCCCTTCGGGCGTGAACTTTACAATTACGTTTTCAAATTCCTGCTTTGTCTGCAGTCGCCCACGTGCGTTGATAAGCAGTTCGAAAGCCGCCCCGGTGCGCAGGGGAGGGGCGTTCAGACGGCCGCTTGCTACCTGTTTGTTTTGCTCTTGTATGGCCTCTACAACCTGCGTGGGGGTAATGTCGAGCGCCTCGAGCCTGTCGGGCTGCAGCCATATTCTCATACTGTACTCGCGCACGCCCGAGACGGTAAATTCGCTGACGCCGTAGAGCCTAGCCAGGCGGTCCTGCATTTGCGTAATCGCGTAGTTGGAAAGATAGACCTTGTCCCTCGAGCCGTCCGGAGAAATCAGATTCAAGGACAATATGAAGTCTGTCGAGCGCTTCTTTACCGTCAGACCCATGTCTCTAATTTCTTTTGGAAGTCGGGAGTTTGCCTGGTTTACTCGGTTTTGAACGAGCACCTGCGCCATATCGACATTCGTGCCCGTCTCGAAATACACGCTTATGGACCAGCTGCCGTTTGCCGTGGCCTGGCTGAACATGTACATCATGTTTTCAACGCCGTTTAACTGCTGTTCCAGCGGCGATATGGCCGTGTCCATTATAATTTGCGGCGACGCGCCCGGGTACGTGCCGTACACCACGACGCACGGCGGGGCGATCGTCGGATATTGTGTTACCGACAAATTTTTGAATGAAATAAGGCCCGTGAGTACGATTACAATCGATATAACCGAAGCGAAAATCGGCCTCCTAATGAAAAAGTGCGAAAAACTCATTACTTAAGCTCTTTCAAAATAGGATTGACTTTCCTTCCGGATACCGCGCGCTGCAGGCCGTTTATTACAACCCTGTCCTTTTCCGTGAGGCCGCTTTCTATTATCTGCATGTTGTCGATTATGTCGCCGACTTCGACTATGCGTGTCTCGACCGTATTGTCGTCTTTTACAACCAGGACGAACCTGTTGACCAAGTCGGTCCCGACCGCGAGTTCGGGAACAAGCAGGCATTGCCTGGGCTCGCCCCCGCGCAAGATGGCCGTGGCGTACATGCCAGGTATAAGCATGCCTTTCTTGTTGTCTATTTCGGCTCTTAGCTCAATGCTGGCCGAGGACAGCGAATTGTCGACATACGTCAGTTTCCCAAAATGAGATGGCTCGGTTTCGTCCATTAGGCGGATTTTTACCGGAGGGCCGTCGTGGTTGGCGCTGTCTATCTGGGCGAATAGGTTGTTCTTCGAATATCTTATGACGTCGCGTTCGCTGACTTCAAAGTACGCGTAAATGATGTCGCGGGAGACTATCGTGGCCATGAGCGTCGAGGAGCCGTCTATGAGGTTTCCTTCGTCCACGCGCCTGCGGCTGACATATCCGGATATTGGCGAGGTTACTTTTGTAAATTCGAGATTTAGCTCCGCCTCCCTTAGTTTCGCCTGGGCGCTTAAGAGCATTGCCTCCTGCGAGGCGAGCTCGCTCTTGCGCGTTTCCAACACCTCCTTTGAAATGGCGTTTGACAAATACAGCTCTTCGGCTCTTTTGAGGTTGTTTTTAGCCAGCATTATCTTCGACTGTATTTCCTTAACCGTGGCCTTGTTTGCGTCGACTACAGCCTGGAATGGCCTTGGGTCGATCTCAAACAGGACGCTGCCCGCCTTTACGAAATCGCCGTCGAGAAATTTTATCTTTTCCAAGTATCCGGATACTCTCGCGCGTATTTCGACGGACTTTTCGCCGTCGAGCCTGGCCGAATATTCGTCCCAAACTTCAATCATTCGTTTTTGAGGATAGGCTACCTCCACGGTATTGTATTCCTTCTTTGACTTTACGACTTCGTCGTCGTTGCATGAAGTAAGTGCCGCGCAGGCAATCGCAGCGGCGCACACTATCCTGTATAAATGCTTATATGTCATCTCAGCTATTGTTTCCTTTCACGCCGGCGCGCCGCGGCTGCGCCGGTTCTTTTTCGCTTTCAGAGCATATCTACGGAAATTCCTCTCCCCGGTAATAAGCCTGTTTGTTTTATTCTTTTCTAAAACACTAAAAAATCAACATTTTTTTGGGCCTATTCCAGCATTTTTTTACTTTACAGTACGATTTGCGACAGCCTTTCCACTCTTCGCATACCTGTGTCAAAGAATTTTGCGGCAAAAGCAAAATTTTCAGTCCGTTTCTACCTCTTTATTTGACCGTCTTTTTTATGTTTTTATTCTCCGTATTATAAAATTTCCGTTTTTTTTCTTCTGATATTCTCGGCGCCCCCCCCCTAAAAAAAAAGAGGCGTATTTTCACCGCCGCTTAATGCTGATAAGAACGGAAGGCGTCCGGAATCCGGACGCCTTCTGTGCCTGTTCGCCAGTTGCCTTAAAGCTGGAGGAGTTAATTTTTCTTCTTCAATCTCAGTAGGAACGGCTCGTTCGTAAATTCCGCGCCGCCTAGCCTCAGGTAGCCGTCTTTTTCGCTGAAAATTAGCGGTTTTGTCTTCGACATCCAGTGCACAAAGTTGAAGAGCTTTCGGCCGTCTTTGTCCATTTTAAACTTGATGGGTCTGCGACCGTGGTGCACTAGCATGGATTTAAACGAACCCGTCATAGATTCAAACGTCTCTCCCGTGTAGCCATCCGGCAGCTTTATCTTGCCCCCCGGAGCGGTAAACACCACGAAACAGTAGTCGCCCCCCGGGAATTTTAGGCAAACACCGCCCTCGCTCATGAACGCCGTCGGACTCGAGTACGTGTTTGTCTTTTCGTCATAATGGCGCTTCGAAAGGGGCGTCTTGTTCATGTTTTCAAACGAAGGCAGTATGCGCGTCATGGAAAGCCTCGGCGGCACGTTGCACATTCTGTCGGTGGCGGCGTCTTCCCCCGTCTCGTCTATGAGGCCCCATGCACCAGCCGTCGCGGCTTTGGAAATATCGCGGACTTCCGAAGGTATGTCGAGCCTATTGGCAAGCGTCGCCGTTCCGACCTGCTCTTTGGTCAGCAATCCCGAGTCGAATATGCGCGCGTCGTCGACAAATGCCGTGCCGGGGTTGCGCGTAAGCACCATGTCGGGCAGGGCCTCGGCGTAGTCCGACTTAAGATTTTCAACTTTTAGGGCGGGCTCCACCCATTCCTTGTATATATCGCCGACCTCAAATATGAATTTCGCGTTTTTGTCAATGCTCCTTGCGCAGGCTCTCAGGGCTTTGAGATAGTTTAGGTAGGCTATCTTTTGCTCCTGGGAGCACGTTGCAAAGTTCATCATGCCCTTCTTCGTGAAGTCGAATATAAACCCCTTAAAAAAGGTTCTGCTGGCCTTCGACTTTATGCCCTTTATATACTCGCTAATCTTTGATACGGCCGCGTCTATATTTTGGGGATTTGTAAAGTCTGTATTCAGCTTTAGCAAAAGTTCCGGGTTCTTGATATAATACGGAGAAGTGGCTCTCCTTACGTAGGATACGCTTTCCATTCCCGGGTGGTACACCAGAACTCCGCGCGTGGCCCGGGCAAATTCGGTCTGCTCCTGCAAGTTGTTGGAGCCGTTAAAGTATTCGGCGCCCGCGCTTAAAGCAAGCGATACGGCGGACAATATGAGAACGATTCTTTTATTCATGTTGAAATCCTATTTGTTGGTTTTTTCCAGTTCTGCCATGAACGCGTCGTTTAAAACAGCGTTGTTGCACGAGGTCAATACGCCGTCTTTTAACCTAAAAAGCGGCACTTTTGAATCTTTCTCGTTAAGTCTGAAGACGCCGTCGGAAAATACTAACGGCTTCATTATCGGGGTAAAGAGCTTGTCGAGCACCCTTATTTTGGCAATCTTATAGCCCTGCGGCACAGTGATCTTGCCTTTGGGCGTTATGAATACAAACAGCATTTTGTTCGTGCCCGGGCGCACACCTGCCACGGCGTCGAGCGTGTACTGGAATGTAGGGCTTGAGTAGGCGAAGTTTTTGGCGTCGTAGTGGCGTTTTGAAAGGGGCGTGTTGTTGAGATTCTCCCATGTGGCGAGATAACGCGACAACTTCAGCCTCGCAGGCACATCGCAGGGGTTCTTTGATCCGATGCCCATATGCCCGAAGAATGTCGACCACGCTCCGTTAAGGGCTCCGGCTGATAGAATTATCAATTCCTGCTTGACGTCGTACCAGCATTGGAACGTCGATGTGGCCATCATGTCCTTTGTTACAAGCCCGCTTTTGAATACGCGCGGGTCGTCGACATAATTGGTGCTCTTAAACTCCTCGGTTATAAAATCGGGCAAAGCCGCGCGGTATTTGTCGATATCCTTTCTCTTTTCAATGTGCTCTTGCCAATGCTCCCAGCAAAAAGCGGGGTCCATTATCAGCTTTACATTCGGGAAAATCTTTTGCGATTGGAGTCTTAGCTGCTTGTAGAACTGCAGGCGTCCCTCTGAAAACGTGTCGAAGTCGTGTATAACGCCGGGAAGGTGGGGCAGGCTGTCGACGCCGGTCCAAAATTTCGGCTCGACCTGGCGGCGCATGATTGCGCCGTTTTTGCCCTTTATTTCGCCGTAGAAGTCTCCCGTTGGCTGCGGGACGTCCCAGTGGTAGCCGCCGAGTTTGAAATTTATGCCGTTGCGCGCGGCTCTGTCTTGAATTCCCTTGGCTATTCTCACTATTGAATTGACAGTCCTGTCAATAACGCGCTGCTGCTGGTAGTCGAGAATGAGTGAGCAACGTGTCGGAGTAAAAAACCAACCGGTGGCCAGATTATTGGGAAATTTTGCGTTGGCGTCTTTGAGCGCGCAGTAGTGCTCCCATGCGTAGATCTCTTCTTTTGTATATTTGTCGGCCTTGGTAAAGTCTATGGTGCGCTTGTACGTTTCGTACTCGGGGTCTATCATGTAAAAGTGCATGCCGTCGGCCTCTTTCAGGTTTTCCATTCCCGAAGAATATCCGACATGCCTTATCCCCATGTTGTTGCAATAGGTCAAAATATCCTTTGCTGAGCCTCCCCAGCTGCCGCAAAAATAGTTCCTAAAGTCGTCGAGTTTATAGTTTAAGTGTTCCCCGTCCACGGCGGCGTAAGCGCCGCACACAGACATTACCATCGCTGCAATGTATGTATACTGCTTCATAAGACCAAGATACCTTGTCCCCTTCAACGTGTCAATTCTTAAAAATGCACGGAGCCGCGCAATTTTTACAAAAAAAAGTTGACAGCAAATGCGCATTTTGCATCCTGTGTAAAACAATTTGCCCAGATGGCGGAATTGGCAGACGCAACGGACTCAAAATCCGTCGACTTCACGGTCATAAGGGTTCGACCCCCTTTCTGGGTATTTTTATCTTTTTTGCATTTTGCCCGCGGCTTTGTTTGCGGGCTTTTTTATCAAATCTTTATTTTTCCCCCTTTTTCTTTTCTCTTTCCCCCCTATAGCCGCACTTTTACTTTCCAATAATAAAAAAGCGGGCGCGGCAAGACAGAGTAGCATTGTCGTTGAGTGAATAAGCGTGCGGTATCTCAAAGGGGGGAAAAAGGTCAAAAATTTGTTTAAGATGCCAAATTGCTCACATATCTCTTGTCCTATACGTTTATGCGAAGCTGTCTCGGGCGCTATACAGAGCCTCCTTGGACAGCCGCTAAAAGCGCCATAAACAGTCATCGTAAATTGCTCAAAATATTTGCGCTACTTGGCTCTTATTTTTTCGTTCTGCTATTTTTTGCTCTAAAAAAAAGCGCGCCGGGAGGCGCGCCAATTATCTTCATTTGCACGGAGAGCCGCATGGGCATGACAATGGAGCTACTTTACGTAGAATACCCGGCCTTCCTTGCGCGGGGCGGGCGCTGGATATTGCCCGTCGACATATCCTAAGGCGCAGTGGCCTATGCCCTCGTATTCGCCTTCTATGCCTATTTTCTTCAGCAGGTCGCGCCCCCACTGGCTTTGGAATTCCTCTCTGGCGCGGTGTATCCAGCAGCTGCCTATGCCCAAGTCGTGTGCGGCAAGCATCATATTTGCCATGACCAGGCTGCCGTCATAGACGCGGTTGGGCCAGTCTTGTCTTGCAAGCACAATAAGCATGGCCGGCGCCCCGTAGAACGGGTCAAAGCCGGAATCCCATCCGCCTATTTGGCAGTTTATCTTTGAAATTTCGTCGCGCAGCTCCTTATTCGTAACCTGGACGATTATCGAGTATTGCGTGCCCCTGGCGCTCGCGGCGTAAAGGCCTGCTTCTATGATTTTATCGAGAATTTCCTGGCTTACCGCGTCGGGCTTAAAGCGGCGTATGCTTCTTCTTGTTTTTATGTTTTCAAGTACAGGATCCATAAAATACCTCCTTTTCTGCGCCGAGGCTACACCTGTGTGCAAGATTCAGTCAAATATATTTTATATTACATCGGCATTGTTGGATTCAAATTTTACCGCCGATTTGCCGCGGGAGAATCAAAAACATTGCAAATGCATAACAAATTGCTCTTTGGATAGGTCTTTCATTAATGATAAAATTGCCCATCACTGATAAATTCAATAAGGCTTTGTTCTTTTTTGGGGTGGGCGCTCTCCCGTAATGATAAAAGATACATTAAAAATTGTGTTCATCTGCGCTTTATTTTATACAAATGCAATCCTCCTATGGATAATGAAGCTCGCCCTGTCGGAGTCTAGCGCACATTCGCATCTTCCATCTATGGATTTAATCCGATACCCGGCTTTGCCCGATTTACTTCATGGTGCGCAGGCGCGCGCCTATTTTTTCTCTTCCTTTTTTCCGCCTATCTCTCATACGTACCCACCACACAACCACCGCCTCTTCCGCACGCGACAAACATGAGTATGCGCAGATGCGCACTATCCGTTTTTTGTTTCGACGACATTTAAGAATTGTTTTTGTCAGCCCGCCGGTTAAAAGGGAAAATTTTTGGCGGGTATCTATATTGAGCCTCTTGCGGCGAGAAAGCCTCCGCAGTTTTTAGAAAGGGCTTTTGTGGCTTTCTTTTTGTGCAGTGTTTGGAATTTATTACGAATGTGTTTTTATAATCGTTATTAGGCCAAGTTTTTACAGCGGCGCTTAAGAGGTAGTTTAATTGCGTTATTTCTCTGTGCGGCGAAACTGAGGCCAAAGAGTAAAACTTGCAGCTTTTAGTTTCGTTTTAAAATTGTTAGAATTTTGTTAGGATTTCGTTTTAACTGGCAATGGCCGATTATCCGATAACAATAGTGTTGACAAACAATGTTAAAAATTCTCCATTTGCGGGCAATTGGTTGTCCGGCAGGCTGACATTCCCGCCCGATGCCCCATTCCCCCCGCGCGAACGGCTTTTGAGCGTGTGCGGCTTTCTTTTTGCCCGCGCATGGCGGGTCGATATCATGAATAAAAATCCCATAGACATAGTGCTTGCTCCCGACGACAATTACGCGCCGCATGCGCGCGCCGTGATAAAGAGCCTATTGAAATTTTGCAGCGCCCCGACGCGCTTTTGGTTTCTCAGCGGAGGGCTTAGCAAGGAATCGCGCGGTTTGTTAAAATCGGCGGCCGACCGTGTTGAAATTTTAGACGTCGATGCGGGCATGTTTGAGGGGTTTCCGTCGAACGGGTATATATCGGTATCGACATGGTATAGATTTGCCATTGCCTGCATATTGCCCGACAGCGTTGAAAGGGCGCTGTATCTTGACTGCGACGTGGCAGTCGCCGCCGATGTAGCCCCACTGTTTGATATCGATATCGACGGCAGGGCGGTCGCCGCCGTCAAGGACTGTCTGTGGCGCAAATTTGACAAGCGCGCCGGGTTGCCGGCCGATTTCCACTACTTCAACGCGGGCGTCTTGCTTATAAACTTAAAGTATTGGCGCGCAAGCGGGGTTCAGGAGCGCCTTTTTAGGTTTGTGGGCGAGTCGAAGAAGAACATGAATATGCTGGATCAATCGGTGCTCAATGTAGTCTTGAAGGACGAATATACGGAGCTTCCGCTGTGTTGGAACGTACAGTATCTGCCGGCATACATAGAGGAGTCTTGCTACGGCGTTTCCGAGTTTGTGGAGGCTTTTGGCTCTCCGAAAATAATTCATTTTGTCAACAGGTTTAAGCCTTGGAGCAGGGAGCTTGGGTGGCTTAACCCGTTAAACGGCTATTTCAGGGCTTTCATGGAAAACAGTGTATCGTATTCGGATTCTAAAATCCGCATTTTTGCAGGGCTTATTTGGCAAAAATTCCTGCGCAAGCCTTTGTTTATAACGCGCAGAGACTATTGGAACAATGTTCGGATTTGCCGGGCGTGCAGGGGGGGTAGAACGCAAATGATCCCCCCGGAAGAAATTCCCGTATTTTTGGCCACCGACGACAATTACGCAAAATATGCGGCCGTGGTGATAAAGTCGGTAAGCCAAAACACTAAAAGCAAACCTGTTTTTTGCGTCCTCACAAAGGGCTTGCAGGAGGACAACAAGCGCAAAATAGCCGAAAGCGCCGACGGAAACCGCGTTCGCTTTTTCGATATAGACGCGTCTATGTTCGAGGGTTTTAAAGTGGACGTCCACTTAAGCTATATAACTATAGAGACGTGTTTTCGCTACCTTATACCCGAGCTTTGCCCCGAGTACGACAAGGCTGTGTACTTAGACTGTGACACCCTTTGCCTCGACGATATCGCCAAATTTTACAGCATGGATATTTCCGACAGCTATGCCGCAGTTGCCCGCGACCGCCAGCACAGGGATTATTTTAATGCAGGAGTGATGCTTTTTAACTGCTCCAAGTTGCGGGCCGACGGCATGACAAAAAAATGCATGCAGAAAACGCGCGAAATAAACGGCGTTTCCGAATATCTCGACCAAGACGTTTTAAACATTTTATTTGAGGGCAGGGTTAAATTTTTCAATCCGCGCTGGCATATAACGCCGTTTTTATTTAGCCGCCGCGGAGGGTTGTCGCTCAAAAGGGTCGTTATGGCGCTCGAGCGCCCGGGGATAGTACATTTGTGCGGCAACGACAAGCCTTGGACGACTCCGAAGGGAATAAACGCAAATCCGTTTGTGCCGCTGTTTTTTTATTACCTCAAAAAGACGCCTTTTGCAGGTCATGCAGAATTGCTTCTGGGCAAGCCAGCCTTTTCAAAGAGCATGAGAATGATGTTTAGAAATCCCCTATTTTTACTAAAGCGCCAATTTTACCTGCGCTTAAAGTACTACGGGAAAAACGCAAAAAAAGTAAAAGCCTTGCAGGCGCGCAGATAGCATGCTTATGCATTCCCAGAATTATTTCGGGGTGTCACACCCCGTTCGGGCAATAGCAGTCTCTGCTTTTCCTCTTTTCTCTCTATTTTCCCCTCTTCCCGCCTATCTCCTTAACACACAGAGAAAACACACAAGCATTTCCTTAACACACAGAGAAAAGCGCAAAAGCCATCACAACCGCAAGGCAAATAATAACAACAAAAAAATACGTGTGCGCATCTGGCTTCTTTTGCGTATTTGTGTTGGGGCACGCCGAGTGTATCTAAATTATTCAATTTGTGCGGATGCATAATTTTTTATCTGTAAAGGTCTGCATTTCGGCGGCAATCAATGCTGGCATGTTATTTTGCCTTCTGCATATCGACAATTAAATGGCGGGCAATCTTGCATGCTTTCTGACAAGTATTTTGTTCTTTCTTTTCGCCATCTCCCGTTTCTTCTTTATTGCACGAAAAAAAATACGCCTGCGCGTATATGCAGACGTATGCTTTATCGCGCAGATATGTTGATTGTCTTTTGTTCTCTCGTCCACTTTTGGGTTCCGCCCGATTTCAATATTCAATTAAAAAAAACGCTCTCTTAATTCCCGGCGAAAGGAGACATAAACTTTTGGAAAAATAAGAAAAAGAGTTGACTTGCTTTTTAATATTTTGTTATTTTGCAAAATAACAAAATATTCTCCATGTCAATTTTTTCTAAAGAAGACGAAAAGATAGCCGAAGTATTCAAGGCTCTGGGGCACCCGAGCCGGCTATGGATTGTAAAAAGGCTCTCATCTGGAGAACAGCCTGCAGGGGCTTTTGTAGCCGGATTGCGCGTCGATTTTTCCACTGTGAGCCAACATTTAAGCGTGCTGAAGAGAGCCGGTGTCATAGAGTCTCACAAACGCGGCCAACACGTCTTTTACAGTCTCGTGTACCCCTGCATACCTTGGCTTATGGAGCGAATGGAATACAGGGACAGGCTTTTTGAAAAGGGTCAATTGGGCGACATCGGTTGCCCCGGGCATTGAAAAAGATATATTTTACATTTTAACGCGGCGGCTTGGGTTCCATTTTTACAAATAAGAAAAAAAAGGAGTTGTTATGAAGTTTCAGCAGATTAGAAGTGCTACAGCCATAGTGACGTTTTCAAATAAAAGGTTTCTGATAGATCCGTGGCTTGCAAAAAAAGACACTATCGCGCCGATTCCCGGATCTCCCAATCCTGGGCTGAGGAGCCCGATACACGATCTTGTCTTGCCCATTTCCGAAATAGTCGATGTCGACGCCGTAATTGCTACGCACTTGCATTTCGACCACTTCGACGAGGTTGCGGCGCAGTCGATAGATAAATCCATGCCCATTTTTGCCCAGGATAAAATCGACGCCCATACGCTTGAAGGCTACGGTTTTAGAGATGTGCGAATTCTGGGCCGGCCCAGCGAGTTTGAGGGGGTTAGCCTATACAAGACCCGATGCTGCCACGCCACTCCGGGCGAATTTGAGAAACTCTATTCCCTTGTAAAAATGCGCGGCGAGGCTTGCGGCGTTGTTTTCCAGTCTAAAGACGAAGCAAAGAGGCTTTATCTTGCCGGAGACACCGTTTGGTTCGATGGCGTATCTGAGGCCATAAATGAATTTAGCCCCGATGTGATAGTCTTAAATTGCGCGGAGGCCGGCATAGAGGGCTTTGGGAAAATAATAATGGGGCTTTCTGACATAGGCGAGGTTCTCAAGTGCGCCCCGAATGCCACGGTCATAGCAAGCCACATGGACAACGTCGGCCATGCGCGGCTATGGCGAAAAGATATCAGAGCTTACGCACTCAGGCACAATTTGAAGCGCCTGCTCATTCCCGAAGACGGGGAAATTTGCCAATTTTAGGCAAGATGCGGGCTTTCTAAAGCCCGCCCGTTTTCTTTTTGCCCGCATGCGTTCATATTAAATAAAAAATGACATATACTCATTTGCACTACGCCTGGTAAAATTCCGATTTTTTGATGGTTTTTTTGCCTTTACAAAAGTGCCCGTATGTCTAAAAAGGCTCTAATTTAAAACGTTGCGCGCATGCGCGAGCGTTCGTGCATTCTTGAGGGTCGGTCTCATGCCATGATGGGGTCGGTCGGCGTTAAAACAACTCCTATACAAATATGTCAGATGCCAATACAGAAATACCGAAGTCTTTGCTCAAAAAGATGGATAGGCGAACTTTTATTAAAATTGCAGCGGCATTCGGCGCGGCGGCGGCGGCGGGGGTTGCAGTCTCTTATGCGATGTCGAGCTCGGCGAAAGGGCGAATCGTCATAATTGGCGGCGGCTGCGCGGGCATAAGCATGGCCGCCAGGCTCAAGCGCATGCTCAGACAGCCAAATATAACCATAATCGACCCGAGCACTCTGCACTACTATCAGCCTGGCTTTACGCTCATAGCCTCGGGCGTTTACGACAAAGATGAAGTCTATAGAAACCAGAGCGACTGTATCCCGTCTGGAACGAATTGGATAAAAGACTCGGTCGTGGCGGTCGATCCCGACAAGGGCAGGGTGTATACGGCAAAGAACGGCTTTGTCGACTACGATTTTCTCGTGCTCGCGCCCGGGCTAAAGCTCAATTGGGCTGGAGTCGAAGGCATAGATCCGGCCAATATAGGAGCAGGCGACGCCTATTGCATGTACACCCACGGCGGGGCGATAAAAACTTGGCAGGGCGTTCAAAAGTTTGTGGAGAAAGGCGGAAAGGGCATCTACACGGATACGTACACCAAGCACAAGTGCGGCGGGGCTCCGAAGAAAATATGCCTGCTTACGGAAGATCTGAGCCGAAAGCGCGGCACGCGCTCCAAGCTCGACTTTAACTACTATACGGCAAGCCACGAGCTTTACGATATACCCTTTTTTACACCGCGTCTGTTGGAGATTTACAAGGACCGCAACGTAAAGCTCAATTGCAACGTGCGGGTCAAGGGCATAGATACTGCGGCAAAAAAAGCCTATCTTGAAAGGGTCGAGAAAATTCCCGTGCAGACTGTCGGCGCCGACGGCAAAAAAGTCTCCGCTTTTAAGGAGCGCATTGAGCCGTTTACGCAATCTTACGATTTTATGCATTTTCTGCCCCCGATGTGCGCTCCCGATTTTGTAAAGAGTTCGGGCCTGTCGTGGACGGAGGGCAAACTCGCCAGAGACGGCTGGGCAATGGTCGATAAGGAGACTCTCGTGCATAAGAAATATCCCAACATAATATCCCTGGGCGATGTCGCGGGCATTCCCACAAGCAAAACGTCTGCGGCAATAAGAAAACAGGCGCCGATTGCAGCTAGGAATCTGGTGGATATCATGGAGGGGAAGGCTCCGTCGCAAAAATACGACGGCTACGCCGCATGCCCGATTATAACTGACTACGGACATGTCCTAATGTGCGAATTCGACTATTCTAAGAAGCCAAAAATCACCTTCCCGCTGTCGCTTTTAGACATGTCGAATGAGCAGCGGGTCGCGTGGCTGTTGAAAGTCTACGTCCTTAAGCCGATGTACTTTTACGGCATGCTCAAAGGTCTGGCCTAAACTATTTTGCATCTTTAAACGGCGCACTTATGCGCCGTTTTTTTTGCATTTTTTTATTTTGCGGGCGCTACTTGTGCGAATTTGCAGGCAAGTTGCATTTTTTGTCTTCCTTAAATATCCCTTATTTTTACATAGATATGCAGCTAAAGTGCGTAACTGCAGCCAATATGGCGTTATTGTAATATAGGGCGTTGTCGTCGCGCAGATTTGCGTCTATCTGACATTCGTCTTTTCCCATTTTTTTCTTTTTTCCCCACCCCTCCCCCATATCCATATTTTTTTTTAACTCTCTTTTACCTTTTTCCCGTACAGATACAAGCACACCGCCACTAACACATTCTCTATCCCCACACAAACCACAAAAAAACGCACATATAAGCGCAACATACCCCGCCGCAAAATACGCACCTACCGTGCCACGAATAATCGGGTGTTTTTGGCGTTGTAGCCATGTCGAATCGGTCTGATTGCAGGAGAACGAGTACAGGTTCCGTTCCCCTAAAAAGAGAGGTTGCCCGAAAAATGGGGCGCGCCTCGGCAATAAAATTTTTCGTTGCCAGAATCGACGGACGCCGTCTTCCGCGTTAAACAACTCAAAAAAAATGAAAATTTATACTTTGCAGTATTGTTTTATCTTTTCCAAGAATAGGCTCGCGGGGGTTGAAAAATGACGCCCTTTTTTCCAGACGAAACTCATGCCCGACTCAAGTTTTGGAAATAGCGGCCTAAAGCAGAGTCCGCTCGTGGGCGAAGTATCGACAATGCCGTCGAGGCCTATTGCGTACCCGAGGCCTTTTGCAGCCATGACGGAGGCGTTGTAGAGGAGGTTGTATTGGGCTACGATATTTAATTTGCCCGCGTCCAAACCGAGCCATTTTGCCAACCCCTCCTTCGCAGATGGTCTCCTTGATATCTGTTTTGAAATTATCAGGGGATAAGATATTAGGTCTTCCCTGCGGATCGCCCTCTTTGAGGCCAACGGGCTTTTTTTATCCATTATTACGCCCCACGTATCCTTGTTCGGGAGTGTTAGGGCATCGTATCTTGAAATATCGGCAGGCTGTATTATCAGCCCGAAATCCAAAAAACCGTTGTCCAATTTTTCCATGATATCCTCGGCGTTGCCGCTGTGGATATTAAAAGATATCTTGGGATATTCTTTTAGTAGCCTTCGGGCCACTTCGGCGACCGATTGCAAGCCCGTTGTCTCGCCTCCTCCTATGTATATGCTTCCCGATACTTCCCCGCGCTTGCGCGAAAATTCGCCTTTGGTTCTTTGGGCCATCTCAAGTATCTCTTCGGCGTGCCTTTTTAAAAGGGTGCCCTCTTCCGTAAGGCTTACGCTGTGGCTTTTTCGCGTGAAAAGTTTACAGTCGAGCTCTTCCTCCAAAGACATGATCTGCTTTGAAAGGGACGGTTGGGATACGTGTAGCATATTCGCGGCCTTTGTAAAGCTCCCCTGGCTTGCGACTGCCAAAAAATAACGCAATACTCTCAGTTCCATACAATTCTTTTTCGTATATCATTTCACCGAGTGATATTCTTGTCAAGAATATGATGATATGAATTATAAATATTTGCTATTTCATAAAAAAATGGGATAATCGCGCCATAAAGAGGCAAAAAAACGCATCAAAAAGGAAAGGAAATCGAATATGAAAGACAAGGTTGCTATAATAACCGGCGCCACGAGCGGAATCGGCAGGGCTTCCGCCAAAGTATTTGCGGAGGCGGGAATAGCCGTGATGTTGGCTGCAAGGCGGGAAAATCTGCTCAAGGAAGCGGTGGAGGCGCTCGTGTCGGAAGGGTTGAAAGCCGACTACTGCGTGTGCGATGTTACCGATGAGCAGCAGGTGAAGGCGATGGTTGAAAAAACGGTGGAAAAGTTTGGGAAGCTCGACTATGCCTTTAACAACGCCGGCATAATGCCCGACGACGTCGAGACGGCCGATTTGCCCACCGCGGAATTCGACAGAGTGATAAAGGCGAATTTATACAGCGTGTTTTTGTGCATGAAATACGAGATAGCCCAGATGCTCAAAAATAAAGACGGCGGGGCGATTGTAAACAATTCTTCCATCGGCGGCATAATAGGCGTTCCCGGGCGGGCGGCTTACCACGCCTCAAAGCACGGCGTAATAGGCCTTACAAAATGTTCGGCCTTGGAGTACGCAACACGCAACATAAGGATAAACGCCGTGTGTCCGGCTACGATAAAAACGCCCATGGTCGACAAAATGATAGAAACGGGAGCCATAACGCACATAGCCGAGCCCATCGGCAGGATGGGGCGCCCGGAAGAGGTGGCAGAGACGGTTTTGTGGCTATGCGGGCCGGGGGCGAGCTTCATAACCGGCCAATCCATTCCGGTTGACGGCGGATATACGATTCAATAAAATCATATTTAACAATTGGCCCGGGCATGACGAAAATCAAAAATTTGTTGTTAATGGCGATTCTGTCTATATACGTATTCGGCGTGCCCGGGCTTGCCGCGGAGAAGGGAGCAGGAGAAATGCAGGAGAATAAGATAAAAGTGGTTGTGGATGGCGGCGAGACGTTTACCGCCATTCTAGCCGACAATTCTTCGGCCAGGGCGCTGGTCGAATTATTAAAAAACGGCGATATTACCATAGACATGGAAGATTACGCTAACATGGAAAAGGTGGGCCCTCTGGGTAAAAAATTGCCCAGAAACGACGCTCCGACAACGACGTCGTGCGGCGATCTTATTTTGTACCAGGGCAAATACTTTGTCATCTACTACGCGCGCAATTCTTGGAACCTCACGCGGCTTGGCCGCATAGAAGGCGCCTCTTCCGAGCAGATAATATCGGCACTCGGGGAAGGCGGCGTAAGAGTGAGGCTTTCCATTGCCGATTAACCAGATTAAATCCCATGAAATCGAAAAAATACAATATAATCGGAGCCCTTTTTGTAGGGCTATTTGCACTAATCTTAAATATTCAAAATACCATGGCAGACGGAAAAATCACACAGACGGCCGGCCGCGAGCAGTTGGGTGAATTTGCACCCAAGTTTGCGGAGTTAAACGACGATGTTCTCTTCGGGGAGATATGGAACCGCCCGGGGCTTACCGCGCGGGAGCGCAGCATGATCACCATATCTACGCTCATAGGGAAAGGAATTATAGACTCTTCTCTTTCCCACCACTTAAAATTTGCCAAGCAAAACGGCGTCACCAGAAACGAGATATCTGAAATTCTTACCCACATAGCCTTTTATGCGGGTTGGCCAAATGCCTGGGGGGCTTTCCGCCTTGCAAAGGACGTATGGGCAGAAGACGAGAGCGGAAGCGACGCAAAGGCCGAATTTCAAAGGCAGATGATATTCCCGATAGGCCAGCCCAACGACGCATACGCCAAATACTTTGTGGGCAAGAGCTATCTGGCGCGCATATCGGATTCCCAGATTCCCTTTTCCAATGTGACTTTCCAGCCGCGCTGCCGCAACAACTGGCATATCCATCGCGCCGATAAAGGCGGCGGCCAGATGCTCGTATGCGTGGCGGGGAAGGGCTGGTACCAGGAATGGGGGAAGCCCGCCAGAGAGATGCGCCCGGGAGACGTTGTTCACATACCGGCAAATGTAAAGCATTGGCATGGCGCGGCAAGCGACAGCTGGTTTGCGCATCTGGCCTTCGAGGTTCCGGGCGAAAATTTGTCGAACGAATGGCTAGAGCCTGTCTCCGACGAGCATTACGACAAGCTTGGCAAGTAATTATTTGCCTAAAGAAAGAGCCTGTGGGCTCTTGTTTTTAGATTGATCTTGCATGCTTTCCCTCTCCCGTTAAGCGGCGAACTTATTCGCGACAATATGGGTGCGGGAGAGCAAGGCGCATTGAGAGTTTTTTTTCTGCCGTATCGGCGCGAAATAGACGTTTAATTTGGGAGAATTGCGTTATGAAAAAGAGGGCATTGGGAAAACTTGGGCTTAGAGTGTCTGAAATAGGGCTCGGCTGCATGGGATTTACGCAGAGTTATCCTCCGTACCCCGACAGGGCCGAATGTATACGTACTTTGCGCGCGGCGGTTGAGGCGGGGGTTGATTTCTTTGACACGGCCGAGGTTTACAGCGCGTACAAAAACGAGGAGTTCGTAGGCGAGGCGTTGGAGCCTTTTAGGGACGACATCGTCATAGCAACCAAATTCGGATACGACATGCAAAATATCCATTTGGATAAAAACAACAGGCCTTTGGGCTTATCGAGCCGACCGGAAAACATACGCAGGGCCGTCGAAGGCTCTTTGAGGAGGCTGCGTACCGACCGCATAGACTTGTACTATCAGCATAGGGTCGATCCAAACGTTCCAATAGAGGAGGTAGCCGCCACGGTCGGCGAGCTAATCAAGGAGGGGAAAGTCTGTTATTGGGGCTTGTCGGAGGCGGCTTCGGAGACGGTCAGGAGGGCGCATGCCGTATGCCCGCTCTCCGCAGTCCAAAGCGAATATTCCATGTGGTATAGAAGGCCCGAAGCCGAACTTTTCCCGACGCTCGAGGAATTGGGCGTGGGATTTGTCGCCTTTAGCCCGTTGGGAAAGGGAATACTTACCGGGCGCTTCGGCCCGGATTCAAAATTTTCCGATGGCGACTTTCGCTCCGCAATACCGCGCTTTCAGGGCGATAATCTAAAAAATAATATGCGTATCGTCGATTACGTCAAAGAACTGGCAAAAAGCAAAAATACTGCGCCTGCGCGTGTCGCATTGGCGTGGATACTTGCCCAAAGGCCCTGGCTTGCGGCAATCCCCGGGACGAAAAGCATAGAGAGAATAAGGGAGAACATCGGCGCCTCCGACATCCGATTTTCAGACGGTGAAATCGAAGAGATCAACGCGCGCTTGCAGCATATAGACATACTTGGCGCCCGATACCCCCAAGAACAGGAAAATTTGACTTACAAGTAAATCTCCAGATATATGACTAGGCTTTCGGCAATATTCTTTTGTTTGTTTTTGTCGGCATTTTTTGCAAATGCCGCTTCGGGGGAAAATGCCGTCGATACCGACAAGACGGCCTCTAAAGAATACTGTGCATCTGCGTATAACCCTTGCCATGGCGGCGACATATTAAAATATTTCGCCAATCCTCAAATGGCTTCTTTGGATGCTCAAGAACGGGAGATGATCGCCTGCGCTGTGTTGTCTTCGACCCGGAATTTGCGTGAGTTAAAGGCCGTGGTGGAGGCGGCTCTCGACAGGGGCGCCTCCGCGCTTGCTCTGCGCCAGTCGATGTTATCGGCGGCTCCATATTCGGGAATGCCCGCCTGCATAGACGCGCTTGCGGTGTTTTATTCGGCGTTGTCGAAAAAGCGAACCGATATTGCAGAAGGCTTGGAATCTCGCAATGGAGGTCGCGCCGTCAAAGAGGGGGGTGTATATGCAAAAATGTGTAAGGAGTTTGAAAGAGTGGGCGCTGAGCGCATCGTTCTCGATTTCGTCTGCCGGGGCAATTTGCCGTCGTCGCCAGAGTCGCCGATTTTAAGTGAATCTCATCGCCAGCTCATTGCCTACTGTATTATGTGCGCTTTGGGCGCCGACGGCAAATTGCTTGGCGACCAGTATCGAAAGGCCATAATGGCGGGAAATTCCGCAGAGAAGGTTAGGTCGGCCGTGCTTCAATGCGTCCGCTATATCGGCATTCTCCGTGCCTGCGCCGCGCTTGATGCAATTGATAATGGCGCTGTAAAGGAGGAGGGTTGCGGAAACTTTGTGCGTTTATCGCTGATAGAGGTTCATGCGGAGGACTTGGGCAAATACAAGGAGATTTTAAAGGAGGAAATTGATTCTTCAATGGCGCTTGAGCCGGGCGTCCTTACGCTTTATGCAGTCAGCTCAAAGAAAGATCCGACACATATAACAATTCTTGAAATATATGCGGACAAAGCCTCGTATAAAAAGCATCTTGGGACTCCGCATTTCAAAAAATACAAAGAATCGACCTTGAAAATGGTAAAAGACCTTAAGCTCATAGACGTCGACCCTCTTATACCGGGGTTAAAAATTAAATGACCAATGTTTACGCGCATGGCTTTCACTTATAAGACATTAAAGATTTTTGCGATAGGACGCGCGCGCTATTCGGGGCGCGAAAAGGGAAGTGGAATCTTATCTCTCCTTCATGCGGGAAGGCTTGCCGCGAGCGAGCCGTCAAATATTGCGGCCATATTGCATTATGTATTCCCCCATGCCAGGCTAGGTATCTGGCCTACGTTGAAAAAGGCGGAGTTCTTGCAATATATATTTTTTGTGTTGCGGTTTGCCGAATATGGGAGCAGAGTGCGCGCGTGTTTTTGCGCGGCCGTTGCAGATTGTTTGAGACAATAGAGAAAAGAAACGAAAGGGAAATATGGATAGGATAGAGTTCATTAAAGCTGTCGCCTCCGTTGCGCTGTTGGGCGCGGTCAAATCCCACGCAGATTCAAGTTCAGGCGGCGAAAAGGCGCTAATAGTTTATTTTTCATGGAGCGGCAACACCCGCCTTATAGCCGGGAAAATCAAAAATATTACCGGGGCCGACATGGCGGAATTGGAACCTCAAAAGCCCTATTCGAGAGACTACAACACGTGTCTCGACGAAGCGTTAAGAGACCAAAAAAAACAGGCCAGGCCAAAACTGAAAAACCGCTTCGACAATATTGAAGAATACAAGACAATCTTGCTTGGATATCCAAACTGGTGGGGTTCAATACCTATGCCGGTTGCGACCTTCCTTCAGTCATATAATTTTGGGGGAAAGAAAATTATTCCGTTTTGCAGCCACGGCGGCGGGCGTTTTGGGCAGAGCATTTCGGCTATATCCAAGTTGTGCCCAAAATCGATATTGGGGAAGCCATTTGAGACGTACCGCGCCGGCGGCAGCTCCATAGATAGGGACGTGGCAAATTGGCTGAAAGAAAACAAAATTTCATGAGAGTTTCCCCCCGATTTCGGGTATTTGTCGACATAGCCATGATTTGTTTCATGGTTTGCGCCTTTGCCTTCCGCATAACGGGCGATTTTGCCCACGAATGGATAGGCCTGTGCGCGGTTTTTGCCTTTATAGTTCACAATGCTATAAACCTAACTTGGTACGCGCGCACTTTTTCCGGCAGGTACAATGCCCGCAGAATAATTGCTCTGCTTGTAAACACGACTCTTGCTCTCTCGGCCTTGATAATGCTCGTAACAGGGCTTATGAATTCAAGGCATGTTTTAGCCTTTCTGGAACTTTCCGGCGGCATGGAGTTGCGGCAACTGCACACTAGCGCCGCATATTGGTTGTTTGTGCTTGTTTCGATTCATCTGGGCATGCATTGGGACGGCGTATTGGCCATGTGCCGAATAAAGGGCAGAAAGCCAATTATTGTCGCGGATATCTTATCTTTTATTTTAGCCGCGGGCGGCGCGTATTTCTTTGTCGAGCGCGATATGTTCTCAAAATTGTTTCTCGGGTATTCATTCGACTTTTGGGATCCGTCGCGGCCGCCGTCTTTGTTCTTTTTTGCGTATGTATGCATGATTGTTCTCATCGCATTTATCGTGCGCATTGTCCTAAAATTTTGTTCGTGGCTGAAAAAAAGGTGAAAGATAACGGGTTTCCCTTCCGCGGATTTTCCGCAGATGAAAAATCATGTCTTAAGCTTTTTGATGGCTTTTCCCTTTTTTTTCTCTCTCCCACACACCCCCACACACACTAAAATTTTTTCCTTTTTTATCTGTTTTTACATGCTTTCTCTGTATCGCGCCAGAAGGTTTGACGTAAACGTGCCAAACGTTTGACCATTTTGACGATTTTCGCCGCGCGAAAAGCCCCCGTTGCAGTTTGGTTGCAAGGAGGCTGCATTTTGTTTGCGTGGGTGTTGCAAGGTTCGGATTGTGGGGATTGATTTCAAAAATCGCCCAGCATTTTCAAAGTTGGAGGTCGTTTCTTGGAAAATGTAGTCGTAGTTTTCAAAATTCGCCCGATTTTTTCACACGAGCTTTTGTTGTTGGGTGTGTTTGCAGTGCCCCCGTAACATTTCACCGTTCATCGGGCGCGGCATTTTTTGACGGTCTTTTTATATAGTGCGCCGACCTGTGTTATTTCGGGCTCTAACAGGCACACGAGTGTCCCGTCGGTTTTCCACGTCTGCCACTGGGCGAATGTCGGCGTCGTTGCGGAATTAATTTCCTGAACCTCGTTGTCGCCCGCAAAAATTTTCAGGCGGTCGTCGACGCCCGGAAATGCCGTATGGTAGGTGATGAAATTCGTGATGCTCGCCTGTGCGTTGAACTGGTCTCGAACGGTGAAGCCGCGCGTTGCTGTTCCGCCGCGATAGCCGCCGTAGCCCGTAATCAGCGTCTGCGAATCGGCAGTTGTATTTGTCTCGTAAATGAACCAGCTTACGTCGGTGCAATAACAGACTCTGGCATCATTTACGATTCTGACTTCAACCACTTGCGAAAGCTGCGTTGCCCGCGCACCATATGCGTATTGGTACGGAGTCGTCGTAATCACTTTCATTGCCATTGTAAACGAGAGCGAATCTCCCACATTAAAGAGACTCTCCTTGTCCGTAAAAACAATCTGCCCGAGTTCGTATCTGAACGAAACGCTCTCCTCGACTTTATTTTCCGCCGAAGTGTCGCGCAGGGCTGGGAATTGGACGACTTCGCCCGAATACGAATTGAACGTCTCCGACGGCGCGTAGCCGTAGACCTCCGTCACCTTGTAGATGTCCTGAAACGCCGTCTGAGGCTCGACGCGCTCGTCGATTACCTTGTAGGGGATTGCGGCGATGGCGTCGCGGTCGAGCGCGTCGCGGAAAATTTCGTTGCCCGAAAACGACTTCATCGAAACGTCCAGCTCCGCGCCGATTCTGGAAACGAAACAGTCGCGCGTGATATAGTAGTCGAGCTCAATCCAGAAAATATCCTTGCGCCCGCCGTATTGCTCGAATTCGAAAACCCGGCGGAAAAGGTCGTCGTAGCAGCGGTTGTCGAAAACGTCGTCCCTCATTAGTTGTCCTTCTTTTTGGTGGCCATTGCGGCCGTGTTGTTTTTGATGTCTTTGAGCGATTGCAGGCAGTCGTCGAGGGCCTTTGTCATTTTTTCGATGTTGTCGGTGTCCTTTTTGGGGTCGCCGCCCTTGCCGTCCGAGCCGCGCTTTTGAAGCTCCTGCCCGAGAGCCGCGTCGGCAGTTGCGGGCGTCGGCTGGGCAGCCTTAGCCGCAGGATTTTTGCGCTGAGTCTGTGCCGACATCAAACTTGAAGCACCGTCGGCGACTCCCCTCGGGGCGAGGCCCGACATCTGCCGCGCAGTTTCCCCGGCGGAATCCAGAATCCCGCGCGCCTGCGCCTGCCGACGTTCTTTCGAAACACCTCCGACGCCCGTTTTGCCGTCGCGGAAATCCGTCCAGCCGACGTTCGCGCCGATTGCGCCGCTTTTGCGGGCTTCCTTGAACTGCGCGTATTTGTCGGCGTATTTCGCCGAAACGGTCGCGGGCATTCCTCCGGGGGAGCGGCGAGAATTTTGAACGGAGTTCAAACCGTCGCCGGGGGCTTGCCCCGAAAGCGAACGCCCCTGAGCCGAACCCGCGCCCGCCTTGAAATCGTTTGTTTGGCGCATCATGTCGGCGAGTTTCTTTTTGTCCTCCTCCGACACGCCCTGCAAGCCCGCCATTGTGCGCTTGATTTCGCGCTCCTGCTCAAGCTCCTGCGCCTCGGCAATCTTGCCTTCCGATTTCAGCTGCTCGATTTTGTTCGCCAAAATTATGTCCTCGATTTTCGCCTGCGCGTTCTTGGCGAGGTTCTGTCGCTGGGCTTCGTCGGTGATTGACTTTTCAAGGTTGAAACGTTCGCGCGCCTGCGCGTTTGCCGAGCGCGCAAGGGTTTCAAGCTCGGCGCGCGTCATTCCCTCCTTGCGCGACGCCTCGAAGATTTCCGCCGAAAGGCGCGCGATGCGTTGCTGCGCTTCAAGTTCCCTTGCAAGTTCTTCGTTGCCGGAAGCGCGGGCGCGCAAAATTTCCGTGTCACGTTCGCGCGACTTCGCCTGAACGGCCGCCATTTGGTCGGCAAGCCATTTTTCGGTTGCGGCGCGCTCACGCTGTGCGTTCGAAACGGTCTCGGCGTATTTTGCGGCGTCGGCGCGGACTTTCGCCAAGTCCTCCTCCGTCCTGATTTCGGCGCGCTTGCTTTCGATGAACGCCGTTTCGATGTCGAGCCGCCTGCGGTTTGCCTGCACCTGTTCAAGAGCCGTCCGCGCGGCGTTTTGCGCTGCGGCGTCTCCCGCCGCGGCGGCTTGGGCAAGCTTCATTTCAAGCCCGTATTGCCTGCCGAGCTCGGCCGACTTTTCCGCTGCGTAATCTGCGGCGGCAAGCTGCATTGCCTGCTCAAGCTCCTGTTTGCCGAGCTCCAAAATTTCCCTCCGTGCCTGCGCAAGGCGGTTTGCCTTTGCCACGCGTTCGCTGTCGGCTACGTCGCCTCCCGCCAAGGCTTTCTCCAAGTCTGCCACCTCCCGCGTTGTGGCGGCGAGCCTTTCGCGCGTCTGCACAAGCGCGGTTGTGGCGTCCCGCGCCGCCGCCATCTCCTCTTCGCTTTTCTTGAGGATTTCCGCCGACTGCCGCATGACCTCGGCGTGGTTTTTCGCCGCCAGAGCGTCGAGTTCCTTGACGTTCGCGGCGGCCTTTTGGCGTTCTTCGAGCTTTTCGATTTTTGCCGTGTAGTTGTCGATTTTCGCCCTGTCTTCGTCCGAAAGAATTTTTACTCCTCCGCCCCAGCCTTCGCCGCGCGTGCCCGCGTTTGCGCGGAACTTTTCCCGCGCGGCTTTCAGGCGTTCTATTTCCCCGGCAACTTCCGCCGTGCGCTTTTTGTTGGCATCGGCGGAAAGCCCCCACTGCTTCATGGATTCGATTTCGGCGTCTATCGAGCTGCGGTATTCGGCCGACTGCTCTATGTTCTTTTTGTAGGTTTCCTCCGCCTTGCCCTTGAAGTAGGAATACGCAGTGGTCAACGCCGTGACCGCCGCTATTGCAACGCCGATTGCAGCTCCTATCGGGTTTGCCTTCAGCGAAAGGTTGAGCGCGTCGCTTGCGCCCTTGACGCCCAGAAGCGCGCCGCCCGTGAGCTTCAGCAGCGTAATCACGCTCGGCAGTCCGCCGATTTTCGAAAACGCCATCGCGACCGAAAGCGAGGTGAGCGTGCCCGTGAGCAACGCTGCCACACCCGAGTTTTCCGAAAGAACTTCGCACATTCCTTTGAGCAGCCCCGCGATGTCGGTTGCCACGGGCGCGAACACGCCGCCCGCAGTTTCCGCCAAGTCGCCCCAAGCGTTGGCGCACTGTTTGAGCCTCCCCGAAGTCGTTTCGGCCTCCGCCTTTGCCTGCGCGAATCCCGACGCGGAAAGCTTCTGGACTTCGGCAAGCTTTTCCTCCTCCGTCTTGCACTTGGAAAGAGCGGGTATGTATTCCTGCAACGCGCCCGTCTTGCCCTGCACGGCGGCGGACGCGGCTTTGACTGCCGTCATCACGTCCATGTTAAGCGCGCTTGCAAGCCCGATTGCCGAACGAATCACGCCCTGCATCTGGTCGGACGAAACGCCCATAGAAGACGCCATCGCCTGCATCGCAAGCACCTGCTCGTCGCCGTAGGTTGTGATGCGCTGGATTTCCGACGCGAACTGCCGCATTATCGGCAGCACTTCCGAAACGTTGCCGCCGTTGGACCTCACCGCCGCACTCAGCTTCTGCACAGCCATTTCCTGCCGCCCGAACGCCTCGATACTCTTGAACAACGCCGCAGGCAACTGCGTGGCAAACCGCGCCCCCATCGCGCCGAGCTCCATGTAAAAACCTTGCAAAGCAGAGGAAAAACCATTGACGTCGTCTTTCATCTTTCTTGTTTCTTTGCGAAATTTACTTGTGCTATCGGAAGTCTTGTCGGTAGAACCTTTCAATTTATCGAAAGCTTCTTTGTTTGCAATGGCGGCTTCCGCGAGGGCTTTTGTCGTTTCGGAAAGTTGCATTGCCGACGATGATACCGCCGAAAACGTCTGCCCGTTTATCACGGACATTTCCGCGCTGATTGCCCGCAGCTCCTCCAACAGCTTGTGGATTTCGTCGAGCTGGGCTTTTGTCTCTATATTTATATTGTAAGCGTCAGCCATTTTTTAGTCCGATTTTTGTTGATTTATAAAATTTTTGTGCGATATTTTAAGGTAGAAATGGAAACGATATTGGACATGCTTTTAAAATTTGTGCTTATAGTCGGAGTGCTGGGAGTGTGTTGCACATTGATGGAATTTATATTCCGCATCTTCCCCGGACCGAACGACAGCCTCGGCAAGCCCGTCATCAAGGTTCACTACAAGAAATAGTTTCCGTCTTCCTCCCCCTCTCTGCTGCTTTCAGGTCTTCCAACTGCTTGTGGATTTCGTCAAGCTGGGGCTTGGTCTCTATATTTATATTGTGCGTGTCAGTCATTCTTTGTCCGATTTTTGTTGATTTTTACGATAAAGTTAAAGATACTTACAAAAGAAAAGATGGATGTTATAAGACAGGAGATTTTGAGAACGACATTACGATTGAAATTCAACCGTAAGTTGAAGGATTTACGCCGTATTCGTTCCAATCTGGAAGAGTTGAAAAACCGTCTCGAGAAACAACAAAAGGGAACAAAGCGCGGATAACTGGTTGCCCTCAGCTCCTCCAACAGCTTGTGGATTTCGTCGAGCTGGGCTTTTGTCTCTATATTTATATTGTAAGCGTCAGCCATTTTTTAGTCCGATTTTTGTTGGTTTATAAAATTTTTGTGCGATATTCTAAATCAGAAAGATGAATACAGAACCTACATTGATTTCTCAGATACTCGCTTGGATTATATTCTTTGTGGTGGTTGGCGGTTTCGTTGTTTTGTGTTCAATCTTAGGGAAATGGTATGGGAACTGCGGTAAGACCCCGTTGAATCCAAAGCGCATTTTCCCATTCAAAAGGTAGCTTAAAAGAGTCAATACGCGGACATTAAGCGCGTTCAATTCCGCGATGAGCTTTTGCAACTCCTCTGCTTTGACGTTGGCGTTTATATTTATATTGTAAGGCTCGTTTGCCATTTTTTGTCCGATTTTTGTTGATTTTATGAAAAAACTATCCGATACTCTCTTTCAGAAAAGGAAATGGTAACGTTAAAGCTCATATTTGTTTTTGTGTTGGTTGTAGGTATTTTCACCTTCATCTATAATGCCGTTTTGAATTTCCTTACTCAACCTTACGAGCATTCCGACACGATTAAGCGTTTGCTCGGAGAAAAGTAATCTACCCCTCCCACGAAGCCCTCAGTTCGGAATTTAGCCTGCCGAGGGCTTTTTCGTCGGCGAGGGCGGCTTGGGCGTCGAACACGCCGAGTTTGTGGAAAAGTCGGCGTCTTTCAACGGCCTTGCATACCGCCTGCAGGCGCAACGGAGTGAGGTCGAGAACGTCGTCCCACTTCATTCCGCATTCCGCCACTATTCCTGCGGCGAGTCCGACAAGCTTTCTTCCCGCCGAGACTCTTTCGGCAGCGCAATTCCGTATGCTTGAGCTATCATTTTCTTGGCCTCCACTTTGCGTTTCAGCCAATCCGAAAAAGGGACAAAATTCAACCCGTGCCCTTTCCGTAAAATCGCCACGAAATCGTCGACGGCAAGCGCGTCAACCTCTTCGGAGGCAAGCCCCGTGAACATTTCCACAAGGGCGGGTTCGTCCTCTATCAGCGCGGCATATTCGGCAAACATTCGCACGGGCAGGCATTTGACCCTGACGGTCTTTTTGTCATTTATCGGGCGCGTAAGCGGCACTTCCTCATAGCCCAGGAATGTAGCCATATCGCGGGCGGCGGCTTCGGTGGTGTTGGTGTTTTGATTTTCCATTTTGAGAACTTTTGAGGTTCGGATTTACATTGTGAAAACAGGACAAATTCGCGAGGCTCGAGGCAGACAGATTCGGCGGGACATTCGGCTCCCGTGGTAAAACTTGCGGGGCGTGAGCTAAAAATCGCGTTTTGCAAGCCGAAGCATACTTTGGTATGTGAGGCGTAGCGAAACCGACTTTTTAGCCGCGAACGCCCCCGTTGCGAAATCTAAACCGCGAAGCTTTTTCATTTCAAAAGAATGAAATTCTTTCGCAACAGGTGGCGTGCCCTACGCAAGTTTTACTTGGAGATTTTGGAGTCGACAAGCCTGCGCGTGAGAATTTTGTCTATCTCCTGCGCCTGAGTGAAATACGGGCTTGCGAACATTTTTCGGCGCGCAAACGCGTTGACGATTTCGCGGCACTTTGCCTTTGCGGCAACCGCGTCTTCCATTTCGAGCAACCCGTCGAAAACATATCTGAGGTAGATGTCAGGCGCGGCGAGGCCGTCGGCAACGGGCAACGCCTTGATGTAGTCGATATCCTGCGCGGACTTTGCCAAATTGCAGACCACATACGCGGGAAGTTTTACGCCGTCCACGATAAAGTCGGCAGCTTTGAGCTCCGCGTAGAAGTTGGGGTTGTCAACTTCGTAAGCGGCGACGCAACGGCTCGGGCAGGAAACCAGCGCGGTGCGCACGGGCGTTGTCGCGAACTTGTCCGTGTGGGCGAGCAGATACTGCGTAAAAAGCCTGCGAATGCGGCTGTTTTCGAGTTTCTGCGCGGAAGTCATAGACTTGTTGATTTCGTCAGTCTCGGTGAACTTGGCGGCGTTTGTGGTTTTCCAGCTTTCAAAGAGCGTCGCAACATCTGCCGAGTTGTTTTGGTAGACTTCGATTGCGGCGTCCCATTCGGTGTTGCCAGCCTTTACGGAGGCGGCGTATTCGGCCGCAAGCTCGGCGGAAGTTTTGGCATTCGCGGCAACCGCAAACGCAATTACAGTGATGATTGAGAGTAGTTTTTTCATTTTTGAGTCCTTTCGTTTACTTGGAAATTTTGCTGTCGAGAAGTCGCGACGTCAGCTCTTTCGAGACCGCCTGAATTGTCGGAGGAATGTCCAAGCCGGCCAGAATGTAGGCCTGCTTGATTTCGTTGATTTTGTCTTTTGCGGCGGCAAGGTTTGCCGAAGAGAGCAGACTCTTGGCGACTATAGACGGATACAGCGAACTGCGAACGCCTACCGACGCCGGCACTGACATAGCCGTTTCGGTGTCGCCGAACCACGCCGCGAGTGTGAATTTTGTCCCGTCGGAGAGGGCTACTCCGTCAACGACAAAGTCGGCGGCTTTAATCTGCGCATACCAGTCCGCCCCCTTGCGCGGCACAATTTGCCAGCAGCCAATGCGAATGAACGCAACGTCCGACATCGGCAACATTTCCTCGTAGTGCCTATCGCAAAGTTTGCCGAAAATGCGCGCGAGCGTGCCGTTTTCGGACTTCTGCTCTTTCGTGAGCCCGGAATCGTCAAACTTGGCAAACGCCGAAGTTTTCCAATTCGCCCAGATTGCGAGCAGGTCGGTTTTGTTGGCCGTAGCCCAGTCGCGCTGGACTTGCATAACGTTTGCAAGCGCGTTGTATTCGGCTACAAGTTCCGATTGAGTTTTTGCGAATGCGGAGATTGCCAAAATCGCCGCAAGTATTGTTGTGATTAGTTTTTTCATTCTTATTGTCCTTTTTATTGAGTTAAGTTGAGTTCGTTTTGTCTTGTGTTATGAATTTATTCATTTGAAACAGAGTGCGTCGTCCTCGCAGGTTATTGAGGTTTGTCTTTTAAAATTTCGCCAAGCTCGAGTTTCTCGAAGCCCGTAGTCTTGTTGAAGTCGCGCCAGAGATACCAGTAATAGGTGTTCTGGAACGCCGTCGACGCGTTCGTCCAGCCGAACTTTTCGCCGATATACCACAGCCGTTGCCCGACGTAGTTTTCGACTTCGGCTTTTACTGATAAGCCGTCGCGCACGTCTTTTACGTGCTCGGCAACCGCCACGGTTTCGAGCATATCGTCAAGCTCGTCCGCAGGAGCGGAATGAAGAATGAACAATGAAGAAATAAGAATTGTGAGTAGTTTTTTCATAGTATTGCGTTATTTGATTTCCTTAAAATCCCCGTAAAACTCTATTCTGACGGGACGCCAAATTTTGTAGCCGTTGTAGGTTTCGCCGTAGGAGGTAGTCTGCCGCCAGCAAAGGATTGTATTGTCGGGGTTGCTCAAAAATTCGCGCACATAGTCGCCCCAGACAACCCACTTGTAGCCCGCCGCCAAGTTGGCCGCACTGGAATTGTCGCCCTTGCCCTTTTTGGGGTAGTTGGCGGTGTCGAGCGTGTTCGGGCCGTTGTAGACGGGCACGGCGCGCTGCTCCTTCGAGTCGAGCGACGGGTAAATCCAGATGGCGGAAACGCAACTGCCCGAGCTTCGCTGCGCGCCGATTGAATAGTTGAAATCGGTCAGCTGCCCGCGCTGTCCCCAACAGCCGCCCGTCGAGTTTTGCCACGCAGTCTCCCAGTAGTAAATCTTCGGCGTCTTGTCGGTAATCTGCGGGTGCAACGCCGCCACCTGCGAATTGTTCAGCGCAATCGTGCTGGTAAAAAAGCCCAAGTTGTTCCACTTGTCCGTGCCCTTGATTTCGCAGTCCGTCCAATACTGGATATCGGGCACGTATGAATACGTTGTAAAGCTCGGCATTGAGTTGCCCATACTGTTTACGGTTCTGACGAGGTTGCCGGAAGCGTCCTTGTAATAAAAGATATTGGTGTTCGTGCGCGTTTTCGTGGTGTAGCCGTTGTCCCGCGTCGATTGCGTGGTGTCGATGAACAGGCGGAAGTCCTGCCTGAATTTTCCGAGGTTCGACGCGGTGACGATTCCGTTTGCCGAAACAAACTTCGAATTCGGCGCAAGTTTGCCGTCGCCGTCGACGGGCAAAGGCTTGTATTGCGCAGCAGGCAAGGAAGAACTAAAAACGAAGAACGAAGAACTATACAAAAGAACTTTTATACAGTTCCAAATTTTGTGGTTTATAAAATTAAGATACATTTTTCACTCCCTCCTCATCGATTGTGGGCATTTGAATGCCGTCGGAGCTCGACGGAATCAACGCGTGCCACAGGTTGTCGGCGCAGTAGACGTAGAGCCGTTTTGTCGTGGGCGAAATCGCGCAGCGTCCCGCCGTCGGCGTCCCCGCGTTGAAGTTGTTTATTATGGCGTCGGCGAGTGTCTTTGCGTGTTTTAGCGCGAGCTGTTCGGCGGCAAGCGCGATTAACTCCGCCGCCGTAAACCTGCCGCGCCCGCAAATGAGATTGTCGTCTGCGCCGACCGTTATCGCCGCGAAGTCGTTTAAATCGCGCGTTGTTGTTTCGGTTTCTGACATGGTTTTGTTTGTTGAGTTTTATAGTGAAATTATTACTTCCGCGCCGTTAATACTCAGTCTACTGCCGAGCACGGACAGCGCAAATTCGCTTACGCAATCGCCGACGCTGAACGTGTAGGAGGTTTCCTGCCACACGCCGGCGGCATTCGCTTGCGAAAAGTCGTCAAAGAACGCGTCGCGGTAGACGAATTCCGTTCCGAGCGAAGTTTTCAGGCGGAGAACCCCCGTGCCTTTTACGGCGAGCATTTTTTTTGCGTGCAGGTGCTCGAATTCCTCCGCCGCCTTGTAGGACGCAAACCTGCGCCCGACGGTGATTTCGAGCGACACCGTGCCCCCGCGAAAAATCTTGCGCGGACGCGCCGCGCCCACCACGCCGATTTCGTCGGAAATTCTCGACGCATTCGGCGCGGACGAAGAGACCGTGCAGGTCTGCCCGTCGTCCGAACGCGCAAAAATCGCCGCCGTCGTTGCGTTGTAGGGTTGGAATATGAGGTATGCCGCCATTTGCGTTTGGGAACGAAGAATTAAGAATGTAGAATTAAGAATTGGGCGGCAAAGCCGCCGATACTCCCACAGGTGCTTCCGAAAGCTTTATGAGTAATCCTAAAAGCATTTGGAAACACCAGTGAGACTCGCGGGTTTGCCCGCGTCAGCGGTGCGAACCCCCAATTCTTCATTCTTAATTCTTCATTCTTCATTTTTTAATTCATTCATTTTTCATCGCCACCACGACCGCAGCCGAATCTACGGCAACGTCCGTTCCGTCGACGGCGGACAGTCAGTCGCCCGCGTCCTCTTCGAAGACGAAGTCTGCGGCGGCCTTGCCTATCGTAAGCTTGTTGTCGCCCATTGCGTCGCCGTGGGCTTCGAACGTCAGCTCGTCCATCAGCGCGTCTTTCGGGCTGAACGTCGCCGACGGGTCCTTCACCCGCGCGGAGGCGAGCGTAAATTGGGCGTCGTCCTTTTTCACGCCGCGCAGAACGAGGTTCGGGGAACTTGCCACTCCCTTGAACTGCCCGATTGTATCGGTCGTCGTAATGCCCGTGAGTTTCTGCCAGTCGGCAAGCGAAATGTTGCGCGGCTTGAACTTCGCCGAAACGGAAATGTCGGTGAGGTTTTTGCCGAACTTTATCAGGCGGTCGTTCTGCGCGTCCTCGGTCGAAAGCGAGATGTCGATGGACGCTCCCTCCGTGTCGAATTCAATCTTGTCGTCGCCCTCTCCGTAAATTCCCAAACAGCGCAGCATAAACTGCCCCGCGTCTTCGAGATTGCCGACGGTGGGAGCAGCGGTCAGCTCCGAAACCGAAACAAGCGGCGTTGTCGGGTTGAGCGGGTCGGGATAGACAGTCCAGCCGTGCTCGCCAAGCGGCAGATTCGCGCCGAAAGTTATCGAGCCGATTGTGTCGTGGATTGCGGGCGCAAACGACCACTTCACCCACTTACCGGACGCAACGCGGGCGACAATCGCGCAGTTGTCGACCTTTGGGATTCTCGCGCCCTTGACGAGCGAAAGTTCCTTGAAAAGCGCGTCGGTGTTCGAGAACGCCACGGGCGAGGCTTTGATTGTTACGGCTTGGTCGGTGAGAATGTCGCCGGCCTTGATGTTGTGCGAAACCGCAACGTCCAAAAGCGTCGATGTCTTCTGGACCTTGATGTTGTCTTTGATAAACAGCACCGAGTTCCCGATGTAGAGATACGCGGGTGCTTTGATGTCTTCGAGCGGATATGCCTTCATTGATATATTTCCTTTTTGTTTTGAGTTAAATGTCGAGCGCGTTTGATACGGTGAGAACGTAGTGGACAAGCGGTTGGTCGGCGGGCGAAAGGTCGTCAATCTGTCCGAGCCGCAGCACCGACGCGCCGAGCTCGTCGCAACGCTCCTGATGGATTGCCAGCGACACGTCGAGCAGCAGTCCCGATGCCGTGCGGTCGCTCTTTTTTAGCGTCACGTTTTCGATGAAGTGGATTTCGCTTTCGACGACTTCGGCTTTCAAAATGTAGCTGTCGGTCCACTGGCGCACGAGCGGCGGCTCAATCACCACCGCAACGCCGATTTTCGAGAGAGCGTTGCGAACGTCGTTGTCGATATTGCCCTTTCTGCGGCAGAGGATTTCGACCTCTTCGGGCAACACAGCGGCGATTTTCGTTTCAAGCCATTCCTGAAATTTGTAGAGATTGTTGTTTTCTTCGCTCATAGCTGGAATGAAAAATTAAGAATGAAGAATTAAGAATTGATAAAGTTGCCTGTTTGCTGAAAATGGAGCTATGAAAACTCCCGAAATTGCCGACCGAACAAAAGCCTTTGCCGTCAGAATATTCAAACTCGCGGAAGCCCTGCCGAAGAATTTTACGGGCAAGACCATTGCCGCGCAAATCGCCCGAAGCGGAAGCAGTATCGCCGCCAACTTGCGTGCGGCAGGCTGTGCCAGAAGCAAAGCCGAATTTGTAGCCAAATTGCGGATTGCATACGAGGAAGCCGACGAAACCCTCTTCTGGCTCGAAATGTGCGAAGAAACAAAACTGCTAACGCCCAAAAAACTCGCCGCCATCAAAGCCGAGTCGGATGAAATCGTCCGCGTGATTGTTTCCATTATAAAATCTACTGTAAAATAATTCTTCATTCTTAATTCTTCATTCTTCATTTCCGTAGATACATTGTTATCGCTTTCTCCGCGTCTTTGCGGACGGTTTCGGTTATCGGCAGCGCATCGGCGTCGCGCGGAATGTTTGCCGAACGCACAAGCCAGTAGTGGACTGTCATTGAGCCGTCGGCGCGGATTTTGCCGAGAAGCCCGCCCTTGCGCGTTCGACGGAATTCAAGCTCGCCCTCGGGCAGAGTTGACGGCATAACGCCGTAGCGGGCTTCGATGGCGGGAATCGCAAGAAACTTTTTGCCGCCTTTGGGCGCAATTCTCGCGCCGAAAACCTTTGCGGCGAACTTCGGGCCTTCCGTGCCGGAAATCGAAATGGTCGCTCCGTTTTTGTCGGCGGAGAGAAACGACGTAGCCTGCGCAATGCCGCGCCAAAAGCCGAGCCTGCGCCAGCCGCGTTTGTTCGGGCGTTTGTCGAGCGTCTTGAAATGCGTTTGCAGCGTGCGTGCAAAGCCCATGCCGACGTATTTATTGAGAGTTGCCTTGTCGGCAAGCTTCGCCTCCAACGCTTCGATACGTTTGACCTCCGCGCCTTTTTTCAGTTTGACTGTGAACTTGAAGAGCATTTTTTAGTTGATTTTCAGAAAGGTTTGTTCGATATTGTTATTGAGGCAGTGGTTTAGTGCAGTCAGTTGCGATACTCTCCATTGTTGCGGTAGTGGACTGACACGCGAATGGTGGCTCCCCGACCAGCCGAGAAATCGGTAAATAGCCAAGGCGTGAACGAAAGTTTGCGCCTTTTTTCAGTTTGACTGTGAACTTGAAGAGCATTTTTTAGTTGATTTTTCGTAAAGTTTTTCCGATATTGAAAATGTCAGAGGTTAAAGTGCGGTGCGACCGCGATACTTTGCTTCTGAGTGTCGCACGGAGTCGCAAACGGGCGGCACTCTTTTTTTTCAGCGTTTGTAAATCAATGCTCCCTTTCGACATTTATCCAGTTCCTGAATTTTGTTTACAAACCAAGTGCGGACAACAGCCCCGTCGGAGACGGCAACCGTCTTGTTGACGTTTACTATGCCGTTTTTAAAAACGGCAATCACTGGAATTGGTTCTTTTTTCATTGTCATTTTTTTTAGTTGATTTTTCGTAAAGTTTTTCCGATATTCTTACTAGATAGTGAACGAGGGTGCAGGAAGTGGCTATTCCCTCGGGATCAAGTGGGGTGTAAGACTTCCCTTATATTGCCCACATTTTTCATCTTTTATAGATACATTCTCCCTTTCTAAACTTGTCCAAATCCCTTTGAGATTGAATAAAGTACGTATGGACTTCCCCATTTGGGTTGACTGAAACGGCAACTCCTTTTTGTTTTCCGTCTATACTTACATAATCCAGAATGTAATTACGCATACCGTTCGGGAGTTGCCAAATTTCGCGCGATTGCGATACGCAAATTTCGGCCATAGGCAGGCGGATTAACCGTCCGAACATATCCGATGCGGCTTTTTCTGATATGTTTTTTCGCCAGTGGATTGTATCGTCGGAAAATATCGCACTTCCGCCGAGTGTGTCGTTTACGACAAAACCTTCCGCCAATTTCCTTTCGGCTTCGTCTTTTGGGATTGTCGTTTCGCGTATTGTGGGCTTCCACGTTTTTGCACTCGGCATTTTCATATCTGCGAACGTCGGCAGCTTCGGCTTGCTGCGCATCACGAGCTTGTCGCCGCGGATTTCGCAGTTGGGCGTCTTTTCGACGATTTCCGCTACGAGGTCTTCGGGGATTCTTTCGAGCGAGACTTCCGTTTCAAGCGCGTCGTCAAAGTCGGGGATTTCGTCCACGGGCTCGTCTTTGGGAAGCAAGCCAAGCTCAATGGCTTCGTCGCGGTCGATGTCCTCTACGCCCATTCCGCTCCCAAAGTCAAACGGCGGATAGGGCCTGTCGAATCGCGACAAATTTTTCCACACGTCGGAAGATTTCAGCGCAACCATTCGGCCGCCGTAGAGCTTGCCGCCCGCAGCACGCCAACGCGTCTGCCAGTCTGTGCGCGGCACGCGGCGCGGCTCGACTCTTAAAAACTCCTGCGCGGGGAACATATAAAGCGCGTCCGAATCCTGCCCGCGCGTGTATTTGGCATACTCGCGGGCTTCGTCGTAATTCATTTTGTAGATGAGCGAAAGCCGTCGGCGGCTTGCAATGTCGGTCAATGCCGTGCCGTCAACCGCATACCCGCGCCCGCGCAAATACGACTTCATCTCCGAAATGAACTTTTCCTGCGACACCAACGCTTCGTTCGGGTTGCGCTTCGCCGTGTCAACAGCCTTGCCGATGAGCTCGCGCATTTTACCGAGAGTTTCGGCGTCATTGACGCGCGCCGAGAAAAAGCACTTTTCGCGGATTGCGGGCGCAACGCGTGCCCACTGAGCACTCGTCATCGAAGACGGTGTGGCTTTCCGCGCCCCGAATTTTTCGACGGCGGCGCGGTCTGGCGCAAGACTGATGTTGAGAGAAGGCATTTGTGGAAAATTAAGAATTAAGAATGAAGAATTGGGTGGCGGCGTTGCCTACATTCTTACTGGAAAATCCGCTTGGCCTTATGATTGGGCATAAAGCTTTCGGCATACGCAAAGGGTGTTGAATAAAACAATTCTTCATTCTACATTCTTCATTCTTCATTAAATTACAGTCCATCGTAATCACTCCTCTGCGGTGTCCCGCGCGCGGGGCGCACAAGGACACAGCCGCCGCTCGATTGCGTTGTCTCCGATGCGGCTTCGGGTTCGTCGGGAGTTGACACGTCGAACTTTTTCGCGGCAATGTCGCGCAACAGCTGCCGCGCGTCGGAGAGGTTCGCCGATTCGGTCGAACTCAGCTCCTGCATGATTCGCGGCTTGATTGTGGCGACGATTATTGCAAGCGCGGCCGTCTCCAACTCGGACGGAATTTTAGAGGCGTCGCGGTCGACGGAATAGCCGCCCGTTTTGATGTAGCCGCGCACGAGATTTACCGTGCCCGCAATTACCTCGGCGAGCGGTTCGAGCGTTTCGTCCGACAACGCTGCCGACTTGTAGGCTTCGACCATTCCGCCCGCCTGATATTTCGCGACGTTTCGCTCCGTAAGACTTATCCAAGACATATTTTTCACCTTTCGTTTAAGCGGCAATTTCAAGCAGCCCTACGCCGCGCAGAGGCACGCCTGCGGGCGTTTTTCTCGGGGGGGGGGTATCGTTGCTATCAATAAAAATCGGGCTTTTGGCGGGGTTGCAGGCGTTTTGCAACGCCTCTGCAAGCGCGTCGCAGGCGACAATCATTTCCGACTTTTCGGGACGCACACGGTCGCCCGTGCCCGCCGAATATTTGAATGGGATTTCCACTTTGGCAAAGTCGCCGAAGATTTCGCGGCAAATGTCAGAGCCGTCGCAGGAGAGAAGCCACTTGCCTTTGAGCGTGTAGAGCCTATTGCGCAGAATCTCCATATCTTCGGGCGCGAAAGCCTCGTAAGTGCCCGCGTCGCCCGTGCAATACGGCGGATCGAAATACACAAACGCGTCTTCGTTGTCGTAGAAATCGACCACCTGCTGCCAGTCGCGCCGCTCGATGTAAACGCCTTTCAAACGCTCGTGGAGGGCGCGAATTGCGGGCACGTGCCTGTCGCGCGAAAATCCGCGATAGCCGCGCGAGTCCCGCGCGTAGTAGTCGCCGAAGCCAGAAAATGACGAGACTTTCAGCAAATACCACCGCGCCACTTTCTGAAGCTCGGTAAGCCCGCGCGAATCGCGCAAACGGTTGAAAATATCCACAGAATGCAAATACCACTCCATCTCCGCAAGCAGGCTTTCCAAGTGCTCGCGAACGTAAAGATAAAAGCCCGAAACCTCGGCGTTGAGGTCGTTGATGACTTCGACTTTCGCGCGGGGCTTCGCCAAAAACACTGCAAGCCCGCCCGCAAACGGCTCAATGTAGGTTGAGTGCTCTGGTATCACGGGCAAGATGTATTTCAAAAGCCGCCTCTTGCCGCCGGAGTACGGAAAAACCGGATTCATTTTTTTGAAAATTTACTGCTGTTGAATTTTAAGAAAAGGCGGACGCGGAGCGGGTTTTGCCCCGCGCCCGCCGAACGGTAGATTAAACAATGGAAATCGCCTTGGCGCAGCCGCTGACGGTCGAGAGAATGCGTGAGTAGTGTTCGACTGTGATGTCTACATACTTCGCCTTTTCTTCGCGATAGACGCGGAACGCTTCGCCACCTTCGCAGGGCGTCCAGAAGCGTTTGAGCACCGAAGTGTCGAGCCCTTCAACGGGGTTGTCGCAGCCGAGGAACGCCACAACGTAGTCGTTTTTCATTATGGATTTTTTGCCCGACTTGTCGGCATAGCGTTCGCCTGCGCGGTAGATTTCGTCGACGCCATACATATCGGCGAGCTGCGAAACACCGTCGCGCGCGGCAACGCCCGCATACGCGTTCTGCGAAGCCCTGTAAGCGCGGAAACGCGCATTCCACGCCTTCCGGCCGAAGAGCAGCCTGTTGGGGTCTACGCCCACATCGTCGCCGACACTTTCGATGAGGTCGATGATGTCGCTGTCGGGGTCGGTCTTTGTGTTGCCCGTAAGCCAGCTCTTTTCGGTAGCAGTGCCCGCGGCGGCAAGCAAGCCCGCAACGGCCCTGCGGCATTCGTTGCGAATCAGGCGCAAAATCAGCGACTGCACTTTCTGCTCTTCGATGCCGTCGTAGCGTTCGTCGTTGTCGATGCGTATTACGAGACCGCGGTTGACGGTGCTCGAATCAACGCGCTCGCTCTCGACGCTGATTCGGCGGAAGTCCGCGCCGACGGAGCGGCTGTCGGATTCGTCCGACCAGAGAATCGCGCCCTTGTCCTTGCGGAATTCGAAGCGTCTGGCGCTGCGCACGGGCGGCGCGATGAAGTTGAGCAGCTTTTCGGTTTCGGCGTCGTGGACGCCCGCGACGAAGTTTGTCAACGCCTCCGAAAAGGTGGAGTCCGCCATACGTTCGTTAGCCGCGCACGCAAAGCCGTTGTTGAGGTTCGCGTCGGTAAGTTCTTTGATTACGTTTTCCATATTTTTCCTTGTTGATTATTACGAAGCGGGGGTTGTTATTTTACGGGCAACGCAGTGGGCGATTTCGACTTCGTCGCCCGATGCCGCCGCGCCGACGGCTATGCCGATGCAGTATTTGGAGGCCGAAGCGGAGGGGGCCGTCGCCGAAGCCTTGCCCGAAGCCTCGGAATATACTTCGCTGCCAGCGGCGATTGTGCCGGCGGACAAAACCGAAAGCGTTCCGGGCGTCGAGCCGAAGAGCAGAACGGCGATTTCCTCGCCCGCTGCGGCGTTGTCGTCGGCGACGCCAATCGGCAGAATGTCGCCCGTTGCGGGCTTTATCTTGCCCGAGTCGAAGCCGACAATCTGGCCGCGCGTGATTGCTGCGGAAGCTTCGAGGCTTACCGCGCCGTTGCCGTGCACGCCTGCCGTTTGCGAGTTTGCCGCCCAAGCGCGGGGAGCGAAAAGGCGGGTGAGTGCTTTTTTTATGTTTTTCATTTTTTGTGTCCTTTGGTTGAAAATTAGTTTTCGAACGCCAGTTTGTATTGCTCGGGCATTTCGCGGCGGGCGCGGACTGTGGCGGTGGCGTGGTCGTCGCCCTGCGCCTCGAACTGCGCGACGCGCTCGTCGAACGCCTTTTTGGCGGCGGCTTTCGCGTCGCCCTTTTTGAGGTCGTCGGTTTCCGATGCGGTCTCCACCTTCTTTTCGGCTTCGTCGATTTCGTTGGCGGCGGCGACGATGTCGGGTGAATCGACCAACGCCTGCGTCTTCGCGGCGCGGTCGGCTTCGGTGAGTTTGCCCGACTTTATCGCGCCGTTTACGACGTATTCGGCGAATTTCGCGCGTTCGTTGGCTGCGGCGGTCTGCGCGTCGGCGAGTTTCTTCTCGGCTTCGTCCTGCGCGGTCTTCGCCGTCTCCGCCTGCGTTTGCGCCGACTTCGCGGCGGATAATACTTCGGCGAGTTTCGCCTTTACGGCGTCCTCCGAAACCGCTCCGTCGCGGTTTTCCAGCGTGTTTTCGATTTCCGCCTCGGAGTAGCCGAGCGCGGCAAGTATTGCTTTGAGCATATCTGTTTCCTTTTGGTTGGTGGTTTCTAAAAATTCAGCCTTGTCGTTGGCGGCGGAGGTGTGCGGAATGTTCGGCGACGACGTAAGCCCGAGCGAAACGAGGAACGACGGCCGCCACACGCCCTTCGAAATCCCGTGCATCAGCCAAAACGGCGAAAAGCGCAGCCCGTGCTCAAGCGCGGAGAATTCGGGCTTCCAGTCTATCTTGGCTTTCAGCCCGTCGGGCGACTTCGCCAAGTCGCAGACTTTGCCGTAGACGGTCTTGTCGAAATGGCGCGTCGAAATTCCGGGACGGCCGTCGGGCCCGACGTCGGGGTGTCCCATCAACACGGGCACGGTGATTCCCGCGCGGCGTTTGAGCCGCTGCAAAACCGAGTTGAACGAACCGATTATTTCGTTGGCGGCGGCTTCGTCGAAACGCTGCACGCCGACGCTGTGCTTAAAATCGCCGTAGGGGGCTATCAGATACCAGCCGTCGGAATTTTCGTTTGCGGCGCAGGCGAGGTCGGTTTCGTGGACAAAATATTCCTTTCCGGCGGCTTCGTTGGAAGCCCATTCCCGCTCGCGGTTCACAATGCCGTTGCAAAACGACAAAAACCCGTTGCAAAACCCGCGCAAAGCTTTTTTTGGGTAGTTGTCCCCGTCGGGGGTTGAAAGCCCGAAAACGGGCAAATTTTTTGAAAGTCTATTTTTCATTGCCTATCCTCTTTTTCAAAATTTCAAAAAGCGCGGTTGCCTCCGCGTCGCCGCCGTCGAAAAACTCGCCCAAGTTTTTTTCGAGCGCAACAAGCGCGTCGGCGCGTTGCGAAGCGTCGGTCATCGCGTCGATGCGGTCGAGTTCGTCGAGAAATTTTTGTTTCTTGTCGCCCGTCATCGCGCGGGAAAGTTCGGCGATGTCGTCTGTTTCGTTTCCCGCAAACGAAGAGCCGAAAGCGTCGGCGGTTGCAGTCTGCGCCTTTTCGATAATCGGCTCGCCGTCGTCGGGCGCGGCTATGCCGCTTGCCTCGCGCCACGCCTTCTGCGACACCGCAACGCCTCTGTCCGCCGACATTCCGAGCAGTTCGAGCGCGGCGCGTTTGTCGGAACGGTCTGTGCGCTGGAATTGCAAAAACGCGGCGGGTTCGACATCTCCGAAGTAGTAGCGGATAACGAAGCGCGACACCGTGCGTTCGAGCGTTTCCTCCACAAGCAGGCAGTCGTCGTCTTCGAGCATCGCGCCCGACTCGCCCTGCAAGCTTGCCCCCGCACCGTCCTGCGAAGACATCGTGGCGAGGTCGCTGCCCAGCCACATCGTGATGACGCGGCGCGTGAGGTGCTCGATGATTTCCTTGAAGGGTGCGTTCTGTCCCGAAACCTGCAAAAGCGTCAGCGTGTCGGCGTCGCCCGTGATGAAAGAGCTTTCGTTGTCGATGTTGGCGAGCATCTCCGCCATTTGTTGCCACTTGGGCGTGCCCTCGGGCTCGTTTGTTTTAAGCCAAGCCAACGCCGAGCCGAAGCGGCGCGAGAACACGAGCCAGTCGGCAAGGCTCATCTGTTTGAAAAGATAGTAGACCGAGCACGCCGCCATCAGCGGCTCGTCGGACGCGGCAACGAGCCATTTGTTCGGCTTCAATTCGTCGCCCGTAATTGCGTTCGGCGTGCGCAGCAGGCGCAAATTGCCCGTTGTGTTCTCGAAAAAATAAAGCGGCACGAATTTGAACGTCGCGCGAAGCCTGCGCATATCGGGCTGCGGATTCCAGACGATTTCGTGCACGGAATATTTTTTGCCGATGCAGTCGAGCATTGCCTCCACGAGGCGCGAAAACCCGCCCACGCGGTGCTTTTCGCAGGCGTCCGTCCACGCCACGTTGTTGTAGAAATCCTCCAAAACCTCGGCGTGCGCGTTGGCGGTTTCCTCGCCCGCCGCGCCGTACGGCACAATCTGCCACGACAGGCGCGAGACGCGCTTGCGGCGTTTTGGCCGCACGGCAATCACGGTGTCGTCGGTTGATTCGAGCTTTTCCCAAATTCGCGCGGCTTTCGAAATATAGCCGACTTCGAACGCGTCTATCGCCGAGCGCAGCGTCTGCGGCCGCAAGCCCAGAAGCGGGTTATAGCGGCATCTGCGCTCGAACAAAATTCTTTCGTCTGTGATTTCGGATTTCATTTAAAAAAGCCTCCTGTCGCTTTTGCGTGCAATCGGGACAATGTATGATTCTTTCGGTTTTGCGCCCGCGTAGAAGCCCAGAGCCGCGCCCCAAAAGCGGTCGCCGTGCCCGAGCGATTCGGTGCGTTCGGCGTCGAAGCGCACAGCTCCCGCGCTCGTGACCTCTTTTTTAATTGAGCGGAAGTCGGCGCGGATTTCGCGGTCGTCGGCAATGCGCACGTTTCTGTCCTCGAACGCCGCGCGGAGTTTGTATGCCATATCCGCCTTGACGGCGTTTGTGAAATGCACGGCTTCGATTCGATACTTGCCGAAACGCTCCTGCGCACGTTCGGCAAACTGCGCGCCGATGCCCGTTGCGTCAATGCAACAGCGGCGCATATTCGGAAGCGAAAGAATCGGGTAAAGTTCCGCCTCCTGCGCCGAAAATTTCGCGTTCTGCAAAACGCGCAATTCGCGCTGAAAATAGACGTTGCCTACTTTCTCCCAAACCCAGCACGTCGTGCGGTCGTGCTTGTGCCCGATGTCGATTCCCACAAAAAGCTCGCCGCAGTCTTCGAGCGGCTTGCGCCAGTTTTCGCTCAAGCCGTAGGTCACGGCGTCGAACAAGTCGCTTGTGATAAACACGCTCGATTCGTCCGCGGGCACGCACATATATTCCTGCGAAAAGCTCTCCTCGTCAGCGCACTGGCTGCGCACGTAGTCGAAATATTCGGACTCGCCCATCTCCTGCCGCGCGTCGGCGGCGGGTAGTTTTTGTTGAAGCACCCACAAAAAGCCTTGGTCGAGCGCGTCCTGCAAACTCACGCGGTGCAAAGATGCCCGCTTTTTGTTGCCGCCGTCGCGGGCTTCTTCGATAAGTTTGTTGAAGAAATTGTGCTTGCCGCGGTGCGTGGAGACAATCGCCATCTGCCCGCCCCAAGTGATACCCGGAAGCGCAATCGAATAAAGCAGCTTCGGATTCTTATGCAGGGCGAATTCGTCCAAAACGCGCGTTCCTCGTTTGCCCGCCTGCGCGTCCGGATTCGACGACATCGAATGAATCACGGTCTTGTTGGCAAACGCCATTTCAAACGCCGTGATTGATTCGCTTTCGCTTAGCTTGTAGATTTTTTCGGAAACTTCCGAAGCCACGACGTCCAACAGCCCCGAAAACTTCTTGCAGTCCTGCAAAAACAGCCGCGCCTGAATTTCGTCGCGGGAGGAAATCCACGAGTCGAGCTTCGTCGCCGCAAGCGACTGTTGGCGCACAACGTCGTAGGAAGTCGCCCATGAAATGCCTATCTGGCGGCTCTTCTCCATAATCTTAATCGCCGAGCGGTCGGTAATCCAACGCCACTGGTACGGCAGGAAGATTCCCATTTTCAATTCGGGGCGGTTGCGCGCCTTGACTGTTTTTGTCTCTTTCAAATTTACAGACTCCCCAAGATTGATTCGATTTTCGCGAGGGCTTCGTCCGAAAGCCCACCGCCCGACTGCAACGCCGCAAGCGACCGCTTTTTCGTCTCTTCGCGCTCCTGTTCCTTGCGCTGCCATTCCTCTTCGCGGCGTTTGTATTCGGCGAGTTTTGCGTTGAGCTCGCGCAGGCGGTGGTCGCCGCTGCGCAGGCGCGAAATGATTTTTGAAAACGTGTCGAAGTCTATCGGTTCGCCGCTCGTGAGGGTGTCGTAGACCTGCTGCATCAGGACGGTTGCGCCCGCATCGGCAATGCTCGCGCCCGCGTCAGCTCCGCCGAACTGCTCAATCTGCATCACAAGCTCCTTCGCGCGGCGCAGGTGGTCGAGATGCGCGGCAAACGTGCCGTTTTTAAAGCGGCTCGCCGCCCCGTGCGATAGCTCTATACCGAGCTTCGCCGCCTCTTCGCGCATCGTTTCGAGCGTCAAATTAGGCAGACTTGCAAGGTGCCTGCAAAACTCGTGCAACTCGTCCGCGGAAAGGCTTTTTTCGACTGTCCCGATTCGCGCCATTTAAATGTTGCCTTCCAAAAAATCAGTGCCCGCCGCCGTGATTTTGTAAAGCTTGACGCCCGCCGAAAGCGTGGCAGAACCCATTTTGACAAGCCCCTTCGATTCGAGGTAGTCAAGCTCTGCAGCGATTTCCTCCGCACTGAGTTTAAAACCGCCCAGCTTCGCGCCGTAGGCGAGCGAGGCCGCGTTCATACCCATCGGTTTTGCCGCTTCAAGCTGTTCAAGCAGGTTTCGGCGCAAGATTTCTTTTTGTTCGGGTAGTAGATTCATTTAGGAGTGCCTTTCGATAAAACGGTCGAATTTCGCGGCAAGCTCGAACAGTCGTTGAGTTTGCAGCTCGTTTTCTTTTTTTATTGCCGAAAGTTCGGCTTCGAGCGACGAGAGCCGCACGTAGATTTTCTCGCGGCTGGCGGCTGATTTTTCCACGATTCCGCGCAGGCGGGCATCGGTGTTTGCGCAGAGTTCGGCGTGTCGGGCGTTGGCGGTCTGGCAGCGTTCGTCGCAGTCCTTGACTTCGCGGAATTGCTCGGCAAGAGAGGGCTTGCGCATAAAAAGCAGCTTCGCCTGATTGGCGCAAAACAGCAGCGTTGGAATCGCCGCAAGCGCACCGATAACCCACGCAATGCCGCTGTCGCTGATGCCGCCGACAACCCCGAGCACGCCCATATTTAGAAGATAGCTTCGCATTTCAGAATTTTATGTTTATTTTTATACCGATTAGCCCGCGCGCGCCGCGCCAAAGCGCAATCGACACACGCGAAAGCTTTTTTAAAATTCGGCGCATTAGAAGAAGCCGATTGCCTGTTTTACCAGTCCGATTACAAAGGGAATCAAACCCGAATCGCCGAGGAGGTAGTCTCCCAAGCTCGTCAGCGCAACGCCCACCGCCACGCCGATTGCCGTTCCCTTGGCTTTGAGCCATTTGCCGACGGCTTGTTTGCCCGTTTCCGTCGTGTTTTCGCCTGCCATTTTATTTGCCCTCCGTTTGCGCCGAAGCCGCGCCATTTGTAGCCGCATTTGCATTTGTCGCCTCCGTTTTCGCTTTCAAGCCGCCCTCGGCGACCGCGCCGTCCTTCGTGATTGAAAGGCTGTATTTGCTCGCGTCCACAATCGCGGGGAATATCGCCGCAACGTCCGCGCCGTCCTTTGTGCCGTCGGAGGCAACGACGGAAGCGTAGGTGTTGTCGAGCGTGCCGATTCCGATTCCGTAGCTGTTCGAACTCGGCTGAACGCCTATGTTGCCATACCAGCCGCCGATGTGCGCTACAACGTGCTTGTCCTTCGTGTTGGCAATTCCGATTACAAGCGGGCTTTCGCTCGATTCCGTCACCTTGACCGCCGCAACAGAGCCGTCGGCGGCATAGGTTGTCTCCGTGATTGTGGTTGAGCTGCACCCGCAAAGCGCGAGCACAAAAGCCCCGCACACGGCGCACAAAGCGGCTTTGAGCCAAAACCATTCTCTTTCAAACCATTTTTTCATATTCTTATATCCTTTATCTTTGTTTTTTTGGTGTTGAAATTTTGCGAACGCCCACAACTACCGACGTCCGCCCGCGCTTTGTGCGCGGAAACGATGATTCGGGAAGCGGCAAAACGGAATTGCCTTTGGCAAAAATGCTCATTTCCTCGACCTTGAACGAAAGCGCGTCGAAGGTTTCGCGAATCGGCGCAAGCTCTGCACGGAGGGCTTCACGAAAGGCTTGAATAAGCCCGATGGCAACCGCCGAGGCTTCAGCCCCGCAGGCGGAATCCTCCAACGGGGCTGACTGGGCGATAAAATCCGCTTCGCCCGTCTCGGTAGTAGATGAGTCAAAGTGACGCGCGGCAGAGGCAGAGCCTTGCGGCGCGGACGCTTTTTGTTTGGTGCTCCGTAGAGACTCGGGCTGCGGCTGAGCCGCTTTGCCCGCACTCGGGACGTGATTCGCGTCGCTCGCGCCCACATTACAGCAGTATGAAGAAAATTCTTTGCGGATACTTTTTAGCAGCTTTTCGTCGGCACAAAAACGAATGCCGCCGATTTCAAACTCACATTCGCCGTCGGCAAGTGCCGTGTCAATCTGCGCTACAATCTTCGGCAACGACGCAACAGCTATCGAACAAACCTTTGAATAGTATCCTAAAATCCAAATTTTAAGTGAAAGAAAGTCGGGATTTACGCGCGAAATTTTAAACGCATACGCCACACGGCCTCTCCCGAGATTGTCGCTTTTGTTTTGACTGTTTTGTGCGTTGTTTGCCATAACGCCGCACAGTCTATCACAGATATTTTCAGGCGGCAAACTTAGTGCGCAATGTGTGCACTGTGTTCACAAAAAATATATTTTTTTGCAAAAAATCGCCGAATGTAGGCATAAAAAAGCCCCTGTTTGCGTAGCAAACAGGAGCGCGGAGGGAAAAATTACACGAATCAAATATCCGTATTTTGATTCATATGCTTGAAATATCCATTAAGAACGATAGCAGCCAAACCAATGATATTTATCGTTGTTGTTCCGAGAAGCATCAGCAAAACAGAGTCGGAAAGACGAAACCAAAGGGAGTTAAACGCGAGTAAGATAACTACGCAGGATAACCAAGCTACAATAAGCCAAAATGTTTTACGAGCAAGTACCGAACGGTCTTCCGTATCGAGACTAAATCTTCTATTTTTTAACACTTTGCTCATCAAAGCTTGGTCGGCCATTGACCGAGAATCAAAATCGAGAGACTCCGTCTCTTCTACATTGGCCTCCAAGTTGCTTAGGCGTTTCATTTCCGATACAACCGACATCTTGCTTACGCTTTAATAAGGCGTTTAAAGAACGCAGAAATGTATTCGTCGTTCATCTGGCAGCCCCATTTCCCATTGTTTTCTTTGACGGTTTTATCCCAAGGGCTATCGCTTTTATGAGACCACGCGGAAAGCTTTCCGGCTGAAAACTTCCCGAAAACATCTAAAACTTCGCATATCGTTTTCTTTGCGATTTCAGGAAGCGAAAGCTCTTCAAGGGAAGGCGGCGGGGTATCCAACGAAACGTGCTTGTGAACACGTGGAAACACGGGACCGAAAGGCCAAGCTTGAGGATGCTCCTTGGTCAATCTTATGTTTTTGCGCGCCAACAAAACTCCGTAGGAAATATAGAGCAACTTGTGAATTTTGGTCATATTGACATCTATATTTTTCTCTTTTGCCAATGCACGAATAGCATTCGCCACTACAACGCTGTCAAGACTTTCAAACTCTTCTGCCATATATCTCCTTTCTATTTTTCGTCAACATTGTTGACATTATAACACCATTGTAAAGCAATTTCTGTTGCACGCTACTTTCCGTCTTCGGGAGGGCGGGTGTTCGCGGCGGCGTAGACGTTTTTGGCAACGCGGGCGGTTAGACTTGACCCCGCGACATCGCCGCGCATATAGGCGGTGAGCACGTCGCCGATTTTCTCGCGGATTTCGGGGGCAAGCATTTCAAAACTCTGGCTTGCGTGGACAGCGAGCAAGTTGCGCACGTCGTGCCCGCAAAGTTCGATGTCTACAAAGGCTTCAGTCTCACCGACCACCCGCCCAAGATGGATATTTTCGTTCATTTTGTCCTTTCAAAATTGAAGATTCTTCAAATTTGGATTGTTGATTATCATAAAATTACAACTCCTACTGTTCGACTTTTTTTGAAGCAATACCCCGCAAAGTCCCTATTTTCGGGCTTTCGCGGTTTTCTCTTCGTTCGAGGTGGAACAGTTTGACTCAAATTTTTTTAGCATTCCTTTTAGACCAGAAATTAAGAGCGCATTTTTCTCTTCGGCACGGAGAGCACGGTCACGCCACATACGGGTTGCGGAATTTTCTTTTTCATCAGTTTCTCCTGTCATCAACCATTCAACGCTGACGCCGAAATGTTTTGCCATTCTTAACAAAGGCCAACTCTTTGGCTCACTTCTCCCTTCTCTATAATCGAAGATAGCTCCTTGTGAAACACCGAACATTTTAGCCGCTGCCATTTGAGTTAATCCAGACTCGTCCATCAATTTTCTGAACCTGTCGGAAAAATTTACCAGTTTTTCTGTATTTTTTTCTTGCATTACCAGATTTTTTGTTGTTCAAGTTAGAACATTAACAGAAAACTGGTAAACACGGCAATCAAAATCTTATGAAAGACACTTGGGCAAAACGCGAACTGAAAAAGAAAAAGTGGAGCTATCGTAAAGCTGCACCACTTCTCAAAGTGACCTACCAATACCTCAGCGACATTTGCAATGGGAGTCGCCAAAGTCTCCGCTTGAACCGTCGAATTGACGACCTTCCGCATTACGCGGATTTCGTGCGCGAAAATCCGACCTACTTCCAAAACCACCGCCTACGCCGCGCAAGGAGAGCTAAGTAAATTTCACCAACCAAAAACAGCAGAAAGGTAAAAAATGAAAAAACAAAAACCGTGGCAAAAAGGCTTCATCGAAAAATCGTTCCGGCCTCTTAACAAACACAAATCCAAAGGCAAAAAGTAATTCCGCAAATGCGCGACGCCCGACAGCTTGAATTCCCCTTTTTCTCGATGGACTTCGTCGACCGTTCAGCGTTGTCGGTCGGGGAAGTGGCGGCGAAGCTCGGGTGCTCGCAAAGGCACGTCCACAACCTCATCGACGAGGGCGAACTCGGGTGTATCAACCTCGCGCCCCACAGCCAGCGGAGCTTGCGCAGAATTCCCGTGGAAAGCTATCGCGACTTCATTCTGCGCAACTTCTCCGACGACCTGCGGCGCGAGTTCCTGCGAACGCTTCCGCGCGACACACTCAAACTTCTGCGCAACGACATCGCGCAAATTCTTTCAGCCAAAGACTGGCTCGACCGTTAATTTCAACCCAAATTTTTATGAAAAAAGATTCAAATCAAACACAACTCACCCCGCTTGAAAACGCTTTGCAAACGCAATTCAAACCGTCTGCAAACGTCGTGCGGGAAGCATTCAAAATAGTGGAAGACAGTAGGAGCGCATTTGCGACCAATGCCGTTCGTTTCGGGCTTTGCGCCCTCGCGGCAAAGCCGATTGTCGGGCACGGCAATTTCGGCAAATGGCTAAGCGATTCACTTTCCGAAAACGGGAATCACAGACCGTCGGCGGAACGCACAGCCCGCGATTACATCGGGCTTGCAAAGGTTTTCGTCCAGAAGCTCCGCCACCCGAACAAGCTTTCAGACGCGCTCGCCGCAGGCGTAGGCGAATTCTGCGAATTTTGCAACATCGACCGCGACAAATTCGACATCGAAAAAATCCTCGCCGACAAAAACCTGACCGAAGACCTGCTCAGACGCACATTGTCGGGAATGACACTTCCGCAACTGCGCAACCTCCTGCGAGAGGGCGCGGTTCAGGCCGACGAGGACAAAAAAGCCGAAGACACCGCCGCAAAAACCCTCACCAAGCGCGACCTCAAAGGCCTTTCGGGCAACGGCGGCGGGCAGTCTCCGCAAATGTTGCTCTGGGAGGACTGGGAGGAAAAGTGCGAGTCTGTCGATATGCTGCTTGCCGACAACCGCTCCAACGAACTGCTCGACCCCGAGCACTGGCTCAGGCTCGAAAACAAGGTTTCGGCGTGGCTCGACGAAATCCGCAAAATCACAAAAAGCCTGCGATAGAAAGGATTTCCCCGATGGCTCTTCCCGCGATAGCTCCCGCGCTCGTCGCCAAGATGTGCGAAATTCCGCACAACCAACTCGGCGAGCTGATGAAACTCAAAACGGCCGAACGCAACCTCGTGCGCGAACGGCTCGACGCCATGCGCGAGATTCTCTCCGCGCCGAAGCGTTCGGAAGCCATCGCGAAAATCGCCCACTCCAAAATTCTCGCGAACGAGCGCGGGTGGTCTTTCGAAACGCTCGACAGGCTCGCTTCGAGATTCCTCGAAAGCGGCGGAGACTGGCGCATTTTGCGCCGCAATTACAGGGGAAAAGAAGCCGAAGTCAGCAAAGAGCTTGTGGACTATTTCAGCGAAAAAGTTCTGCGTTCGCCCACAGGCACAAGCGCGAAAGCCGCCTTCCGCGAGCTCGTCAACGACTTTTCGCGCGGAGTCTCCATTCCGGGAATCGGCACAAAATACGAGTGGGCGCAGCGCACCGGCCGCCCCGTTCCGGGCATCTACGCCGTCGCCCGCGAGTTGCCCGAGGGAATGAGCTACCGCACGCTCCTGCGCCACCTGCCCAAAAGCAAATACGCCCGCGCACTGGTTCGGCAGGGCGTGGCCGCCGCCCACAGCCACGAGCCCGCCATGGTTTTGCGCACGCGCAAAAACCTGCGCTTTTTGGAGTGGATTGCCTTCGACGACGTCCGCCTCGACAACCGCTGCGTCTTCGAGGACGAAAAGGGCAAAAAGCAAATCGGCTATCCGCTGGCGGTCTTCGCGCTCGACATCGCCACAGGCTGCGACGTAGCCCACCTGTGCCTGCCGCGAATCAACCGCGACAAGGACGGTTCTACATACGGCATCGCAAGCGAAGACGTGCGCATTCTCGTTGTCAACATAATCCGCCAATTCGGACTTCCGCCGTATCCGATAAACCTCTGCATAGAAAACTCCGCCGCCACGCTCTCCGCCGCCGACGAACTGGCAATCAAGCAGACTTTCGGCGACCACATAATGATTCACCGCTGCGGAACGCTCCACGACACCTACATCAAAAACGGCTTCTACGAATCGGGCGGCAAGCCGTGGAGCAAAGGCTGGGTTGAAGTTTTTTTCAGGGGCTTGCAGGAGCACCTTTCGCTCATCTTCGGCGCAACGGGACGCCGCTACGACAATATGCCCGCGCAAATCAAGGCTGTCGAGGCGTATTTAAACAAGGTCTTCGGGCTTGTGGAAAACCGCGCCGAAATCGCCGCAAAGCTCGTTATGCCCATGCCGCGCTTCGAGGACATCTGTAACGCCATTCTGCGAATTCTCGACACCCTGCGCCACCGCACCGACCACCGCTTGGAGGGCTTCGAAATGAAGCAGATGTGGAGGCGCGACAAGTTCGACAGCCTCCACCCGATGGCGGCCCTCGCGCTTTTGGACGAGGACGAAGCCGACACCGTGGAAATCATCGAACGCCCCGAGAGCCCGCTCGAACGCATGCAGGCATTGAAAGCCGCAAGCGGTCTGCGCCAAGTGCCCGAAGGCTACTACGCGCACCTGCTCAAACTCAAAATCAAGACGACGTTCAAAATCACGAGCGGCGGGCTGAGCTTTGCGTCGGGCAAAATCAAACGCCACCGTTGCGAAAAAATCGTGGACAAGCTCGTATTCGAAGCCCCGAGCTACGACATCATCGAAAAATACACGGGCGTTGAGGTGCTCTGCTACTTCGAGGACGACCTCTCCGCAGTCCACCTCACCAAAGACGGCGCGTATATTTGCGCTCTCAAACGCAAGGGCAGAATCGACCCGCTCGACGAAGAGGCGTTGAAGGAGGAAATGATAGCCGTGCGCCAACGCCAGCTCACCGACCGCGCAAGGGTTGCCGAGCTTACGCCGCAGCTCGACGCCGACCTCGGCTTTATGCGCGAACACAACCGCGAACTGCTCAAAAACGCGGGGCTTCTCAACAAGAAAATCCGCCGCGCGAATTCCGAAAACAAAAGCCGCACGGCCGCGCAACGCCGCGCCTTGGGCGATTTCGACGACGCAACCGCGCTTGTGGGCACACCCGCCGCGCCAACACCCTCCGACGACGGCCTCGACGACTTCTCGGACGCGGGAGACCTCATTTAACCCAAAAAAACAAAAGCAGTATGGAAAACCAAATACAAACTCAGGAACAACTCGCGGAGCACAAGGCAAAGAGCCTCACGCCCCGCGCATCGTGGAACTACAGTCTCGACCAAATCCGTCGCGACACCGAAACCTACACGGACGAGGAAAAGCAGCTTCTTGTGGACTGCTTCCTCTTCTGCATTCAGGAGAACATCGCATTCCGCGATTTTTGCGAAAAAATCCACTATGACTACACCACCGTCGGGCGCATCTACCGCGGCGCATACCTCAACCCAACAACGGGCAAGGCCTACGGCATTCCCGCCAACATGCTCAAAGGAATGCGCGACTTTCTGGAAACGGAACGCCGCCGCCTTGTGCTCGGCACGACCGAATTCGTCGAAACGCCGACGGCAAAGCGCATATTCACCGCCTGCGACCTCGCCCGCGAAAGCGGCACGCCCGTGTTTTTGTGGGGGCCGTCGCACATCGGCAAGACGTTCGCGCTCACGCAGTATTCGCGCACGCACAACCACGGCCGCTCGCCGTATATCCGCATACGTCCCGCCCGCGGCATCAACGGCTTTTTGGAAACACTGGCGGTTGCGGTCGGCATTTCGCCCAACGACAGGCGCGACGCCATCATCGCCCGAATCAAAAAGGCCGTCAAAAGCAATATGCTGATGATACTCGACGAGCTTCATCAACTCTCGCTTACAAGCTCCAAATACACCTATTTTCAGGCGTTGGAAATACTGCGCGAAATCTACGACGAAACGGGCTGCGGAATGGTGCTTTGCGGCACTGAGCTTTTTGAAACTTCCGTGATGCAGGAGCGCAACGGCGTGCTCGAACAGCTCTACCGACGCGGCGTTCACAAAATTAAGCTGCCCCCGCAGCCGACGCGCGGCGACGTTGCCGCAGTGCTCAAAGCCAACGGCTTGGATTTCCCCGACCGCGATATGACCGTGCAGGTAAAGCGCGTGAGCGAGCAGCCCTACGAAATCCTCCGCGCTCTCGCCCGCGACGACGGCCTTAAAAGCATAACCGAGCGCATCCGCTACGCCCGCAAACTCGGCAAGGGCGTCGTATCTTGGCAGAGCTTCGTGGCGGCAAACCTCTACATCTCCGCGCAGCGCGTGGCAACAAAATCAGACTGGGAGTAAGACTATGGGCTTGGACAAACTTTTAACGGGCATCGAAAACTTCTTCGCGGGGTTGCGCTGTTCTCCGCTGCCTGCCGACGGCGCGGCGCACGAGACATTCCCCGACCACACGACGGCGGCGGTTGTCGCCTGCCGCATTGCCGAAAACGACGAGGGCGGGTGGTCGATTTTCCTCGGCGAAAAGCGCAACATCAAAATCGGCAACTACGCAAGCTACGAGCGCGCCCGACACGTCGCCGAAGACCTCAACTTCTTCTTGGTGGAGGATGAATTGCGGCGTTCATTTATAACGCCGCAAGAACCCGCGCGACGATAGGAGCTGTAATCAAAAATCAACCCGAAATATAAATAATATGACCACTCAGCAGGCAATCGCAAAGGCGATGTCCGTTTGCCGCGACAGACTCGGGCACGTCTCGCGCAACGAGTTCCTGCTTGCGATGAGCGACAACGAAATCGCCCTGCTAATCGCCGCCAAAATCCAACTCACGCGCGGGCTCAAACCGCCCCGCAAACCCCGCCCGAAAGGCGGCAGACAAACGCAATTCAACTTCACAAATCCGAAAAACTATTAACCCGAAAGGTAAATAAAAAATGTCAGTCATCTACAAAGAACCCAAAACACGCGCGGAAATTGAAGCCGAAGCCGACGAAATCGCAAAAATCCGAATCAAAATCCGCAAGCTCACCGTCGCCCGCGACGCCGCGATTTTGAAAATCAACGAGCAATACAACCCGCAAATCAAGGAGCTCGAAGCCGAGCGCGACTGCCGCGAGAACGCGCTTGCGCCGTTTGTCTCGGCGCGGAAGGAGGAGCTGATGGGCAAAAACAAATCGGCTTCGTCGCCGCTTTCGATGTATGGATTCAGAACAGGGCAAACCGTCGTCCGCAACATCACGGGCAAGCCCGACGACGCCGTAGCCTACGAGCTTTTCAAGGCAGCCCGCGCCGACTGCGCAAAGGCGAAGTATTCGCTCGACAAACGCGGCATTCAAAAGGCACTCAAAAACGGCGACGCGCACATCGAAGAACTCTTCGAAATGGAGGTCGTCGAACGCTTCTACGTCGAACCCAAAACAGATAAAGACATAGGAGAGTAGGCGATGACCGCAACACTTGAAAAGCCCGCGCAGCGCGCCCGCAAAGCGTCTGCAAGCCGTCGGCGCGGCGGAAAGATGACAAACGAAGAGTCCTACTACTGGGGGCTCTGGGCCGAAATCAAACGCAAGTTCGGGCTTTCGGGCGACGCACTCGAATCTCTGCGCAAAGACATCACCGAGCAGATTTTCGGCGGCGAAAGCAAGTCGCACAAAAGCTTCAAACACGGCGACTACGACGTGGTTCTCGGCGCGATGCGCGAGCTGCTCAAACAGTCCTCGCTTGTCGTTTATCCAGAAAAGGTCATAGAAATGTATATGGACGGCGAGGCGCGACGCATCGCCCATCTCATCGACGAACTCGAAATGCCGCCCGCCTACGTCGCGGCGATTTCGTTCGGCAAATTCCGCGTGCGCGACTGGCGCAACGGTCTGCTTGCGTTCGAAATGATGCAGCTTTTCTACACCTGCAAGGCCCGCCTCTATGCCTACAAAAAGGCGGGCAAAACATTCACATCAACCCCCGCCGCCGAAGCCGACGACGACAACTGCCCGTTCTAATTAGGCTCGCCCGCTATGCCTAAGACAACCCATGACTTCCTCCGCGAAAGACTGCTCGCCCAAGCGGGCATCTTCGACCCGCTGCCGCCCGCGCCGAGCCTCGACGAAATCGCCAAAATCCAGTCCTGCCCGCAGTTCGAGCAATACAGGCAAAATCGGATGATTATGGGCTACTTCCGCTACGGCTCGCTCGCAAGCCAAATCGGCAAAGCGCAATACGACAACGTCGGCTCTATCGAAAAACGCCTTCTATTATATAGAGCAGACCACAACCGCGAACACCTCGTAGACATCGCAAATCTGGCAATGATAGAGTTCGCCACCCACCCAGATTATCCATTCGCTCCTTCCGACGACGGCGAGCACACCGCCAGTAAAAAATAAAAAAAATGTCCGAAGAGAGTTGACTTCGTTCCGCCGTAGAGCGTGTGTACGCACCAATTCAAAAACGGCAATGGAAATCGACGAAATACTCAACTCAAACCTGACCAAATCGGACAAGATGCGCAGGCTCTTCGACGAGGGCAAAACCCGAAAGGAAGTCGCCCTCCTGTTGGGAGTCGGCTACGGATTCGTCCAAAACGTCTACGCAAAATACTTCAACAATCGCCCTCTCTCACCGGAGGGCGATTTTGTTTTCAACAGAACATTCGGCGTAGAACTCGAAATCGTCCACGGCAACAAGCGGCAACTGCGCGACGCAATCAGGCGCAGAGGCGTAGCCTGCGAAATAGAGGGCTACAACCACGCCACGCGCACAAACTGGAAGATTGTTTCCGACGCGTCCGTAATCGGCGGATACGAACTCGTCAGTCCCGTGCTGAAAGGCGAACGCGGGCTCGCCGAAGTTAACGCCGTCTGCCAAGCCCTCGAAGAGGTCAATGCCTCGGTCAACAAATCCTGCGGCTTCCACGCCCATTTCGGCACGCAGGATTTCAAAAAGGACATTTCCGTTTGGCGCAATCTTTTCGCCAACTACGCGACGCTCGAATCCGACATCGACGCCTTTATGCCTCCGAGCCGCCGAAACAACCGCTATTGCGCGTCGATGAAGGTTTCAAACTGGCGCGAAAAGATAGATTCGGCCCGCAACCTCGAACAGCTTTCCCGCTCGATTACGGGCGGATGCAGGTATTTCAAGCTTAACGTCCAAAGCTACTGGCGGCATGGCACGGTTGAGTTTCGCCAACACAGCGGAACGGTCGAATTCGTTAAAATCCGAAATTGGCTGCTCTTCTGCGCAAGGTTCGTCGATTTCTCGAAGCGCGAACGGCTCGACAGTGGCGGCGAACGCGCCCTTGCAAAACTGCTCGACAACGAGCTCGTAAATTTCTACAAACAACGCAAAGAAAAATTCGGAAGGAGATAACCAAATGAAAACATACGAAATGCGCGGAGGAGGCACGGTGTCGGGCGACAACGCCCGCGAAGTTCTCGAAGCCATAAGAAATTCGTCCTACGATCCAGAAGCCGATTTAGGCGCATTTGTCCGCGAACTCTCCGAGCGGTGCAAAATATACGACGGTTCGATAATTCGGACGACATCGGATGAAGACACTCTCGCCGACCTGATAAGCAGCGGATTTTTGACCGAAAAGAAATAGATTCCGCAAATCCGTTTCAAGGGGCTTGCAACTGGATTGCAACGCCTCTTTTTTTTGCGACTTTACAATCCGCCAACGCGTGATGCACGACACCCCCGCGACAAAAAATTCCGAGCCGACCAGTTCGCGAAACACAACCATACCCACCGCACGACAAAATCCGAAAAAATGGTCAAACGTTTGGCACTGCGCCGTAAAACAGGGCATTTCGCCGCAAAATTCGGTCAAACCTTTCGCAACGACGCAAACGGCTCTCAAACCCGCATAAAATCCCATAATCGTCCATAATCTTCCCCCACCGTCCACTATTCAAACCTTCTGTCACTAATCATCTCCATGCGCAAAAAACGTAGATTAAACAACGCATTGCGGCTGGCAGAAATGCGCTTTTTTTCTGTTTGTTTCCTTTTGCAGATTGAACATTAATGTGGTGTGCGCGGGAAGCGGCGCGTGAAAACAACAAATATCAAGGCGGACGGGAGATTTTAATGCAACCGCCATGTTTTGTACGTAATTTAGTGTCAATAAAGGCCGCCAGGTTCCAAGGGAAAGAAAGCCTATTTTTGCGTAGGGGAATTGCCTATTAAACCGTATTTATTTGTTTGACCGAAAATTTTTGGAATCTTAACTTGCGGGCACGTATTTTGTGGAATGGCTATGAATGTGGTAGAACGCAACAAGGAATTGATTAAAAAATTTGAGACAATGATAAATACCGACGACGAAACTTTGGCGGAGGAGCTCGTCGATGCTAAAGCCTCTTTTTACACTCCCGCCAGCCCCGAACCATTGTTTGGAGGCAGCGGTTATTTGTGGCTTGTGCGCTGGATGCGCAAGGGCTTTAGCGATGCCAGGTGGAATATTGTCGATCTCGTTGCAGGGGAGGACAAAGTTGCCGTATGCTGGAACTTGACCGCCACCCACGACGGTGAATTTCTCGGAATAAAGCCAACCGGACGGAAAATATCCGTAAGCATTATGAACTTCTATTATATTAACGAAGGCAAAATCATAAAAGACGTCGCGGCCGAAGGCATGATCGGCATACTGCGCGGAATTGGCGCATGCCGATAGATTGGCCTTTTAAAATATTTTTGCGCCGATGCCGCTACGCGCTGAGGCCGTGTGTGGATTTGTCGCAGGGGGCATGTTCTCATAGGCGCCGCTAAAAAAAACAAAGGCCGCCCGTGTGTGGCGCGGCCTTTGTTTTTTTGCTTTGTGGGCGGATGAGGCTTTTATTCGTAGAGGAGGGTGGTGGTGATTTTGTCCGCCTTTGAACAGGCCTCAAACCTTATCCAATAGCCTTTCAAAGTTTCATCGAAATTCTTTACAAAAGGCACGCCCTTTTTGAGTTTGATTGTGTCGTACTTTACCCAAAGACCGGTGCCGTCTATATCGACATGAATTTCGAGCTCGACGTCGCTATCAGATATGGCCTTAAGCGTCTTTTTATCGTATCCTGTCAAAATGTATGGATCGGAAAGTTCGCCTTTTTTTACCGAGGCTTCAAACCACGGGCTTCCGACTCCGACGGGCTTGCCCATTTTCCACAAATCGTCTATGACTCCGGCCCAGAGGCAGAGTTTGCCGTCCGAAGAGGCTATTACATGGCTATTGCCAAGATTCGGGGCTTCGCTTGAAAGGCCGCTAAAAATCATCAGCCCCCGGTACGAACAAAAGTCGAATATCTTGAGGTTGTGCGTGGCTATCGGGCGTATTTTTGCAAAGCCCTGCGCGTTTACAGCCGGAAGCTCGTAGAATGTCCCCGCGCAGTTTAGAAGGTCGCGTTCAGTGGCTACTTCGCGGGCCAGGCGCGGCGTTCCAAAGACCGATTTGCCGTCGTAAAGGCGGTTTCGCGGAAGCCTGTAGCGCTTGCCTTCCTCAACCACAAGCACCGAGTCGGCCTCGTATGTTATGCCTTTGGGAGTATAGGCGGTTTTTTTGAGCATTTCGGCGTTCACGGCAGCGTCTTTGACGAGTTTCATCTGTGCATCGAGCGAATACGCGCCCAGCTGCGCGAGTGTCGAGCCGTCGCTTTCCCAAGCGTAGGCGCCGAGTTTGCCGCTTTTTATATCGAGGGAGCGCAGCAGAGCGGCCGAGCCTTTCATCGGCGTGCCTGCGCGCATTATGCCGTCGAATATTTCCGAATTGGCGCATGTGCGCGTATCGGGATTTGTTAAATGGAAGTGGGCAGTCAGCCCCATCGCGTCTGAGAGCGGGCGGATCTTTATCCACTCGGCCTCGGGCAAAAGCATGAACTTTGTGGAGTTTGCAGGCACTTTGACAACTTCGAATTTTTCAAAACCGTTCTTGCCGTCTGACTTCAGCAATTCTACGTCGATATCATTGGGCGATTTGTGGTCTAAGACCAACAGCCTGCTTTTAAAGCCCCCGGTAAGCATTGCTTCTGAAAGCGTATCGGCCTTTACATTCTCGCGCAAAAATACGCTGCCTCTGCCTATTGCGGGGCCGAGTTTGTCTATATCGGCCTCGCGAATAAACCACAGGTTTGAGTTCGAGTTTATGGGCGAGATATTTTCGCCCTTGAGCGGGCGCTTGTTGTAAAATTCCTTTTGGGCGGAGTCGTCGCAGCCAAAGACGAGCCTGTCCTGCCATTTGCAGAAATCGCCTATGACCTTTAAGTAAGAAGAACGCATGCGAATTCCCGATGTGTCGACGCTGCGGAAAGTCGGCGGAAATCTCCAAAAGGCCCCGTGCATAGTCATCAAATAGTCTTTCTGGCCTATTTCCCTTATGCGCGGCCATTCGGTGTTCCAGCCGTGCGAACCGTCGTAGGAGTGGCTTGTTTTGGGCAGTCTAAAGGATGTCCATTTGCCGCCGTCGTTTAGCATAAGTATAACTGATTTGGGATCCCATCCAAGCGCCCATATGGGGTCTTTTGAAGGGGCTGACGCCCCGTATATTCCGCCGGGGCCCGTTATTTCGGTGAATTGGCAGATTCGTATGGGCGTCCAATCGGAGTCGCCCGGCGACCATTGCGCAAGCGCTCCCGATTTTATAGTCGGGTCTTTTTCGACGTTTTTGTGGTGTACGCCGTTGTTTGAATAGAAGGCTTTGCCCAATCCTGAGTAAAAGCCCTTTCCGTGATATCCGTGCAGCTTCGATTTCTTGGGCTGACTGACGGGCTTGCCGTCCTTGCCGAGTTTGTTCGGGTGTTCCTTGAGGTTGCCATCGCGGATAATCTCTTTGACGGCGAGAGTCTTTGCGTCGACTTCATAAAGAGCCTCCTCCATCGTGGCAAAGTATATTTTCTCTTTCGGATTTGTGATGGAGCGCGCGTTTCCCGTTAGCCGCCCCGGCATTATGCGCCTGGGTATTGCGCGCACGTTTCCCTTCGAGTCTATGGCGTAGCAGCCTATAAAGAGCTGGTCGGACTCTTTGTGTATCATTCTGTTTGCGTGAGTTCCGCCGAGACTCTCCGGACGTATCTTTACGTCGAGGTTCGGGCTGATTTCATACAGCCTGTCTGTCGATTCAAACACGCAATGAGGCCCGTACGTGACCGCCCAGAGTTTCCCGGCCCACGGAACCAACGCCCCGGTTCCGCATTCGCCCTCTTCATTCCAAAAGGCTAAGTGTGGATAGACGCCGGAGATGCATATTTTTTCAGATTTTATCGCGGGGCGGTCAGCGGCTTTGCTTCCCCAGTCGTTAGCTGCGCACGAGGCCACAATTACGGCTATCGGCAGTATAAACAACTTTAAAAAAATAGAATTTGACATAATGTACAGGTGGTTAGTGTTGTAAAAGTTTTGGATAAACACGCCCAAGAGTCGTAGAACGAGTATGTTCTAATTATGATATGGGTGTCAATATGTTTTTGAGAGTGTCAAAAAGCGCACGAAATTTTGGAGTCAAATCTGGGGTGGCGCATTATCGCAGGGCAAAATTAAACAGCCTTTTTCAACTGCCAAACCACTCGTCATGCCAAGATTCGGGCGGAATTTCCCACATAACAAAAAAATAACATGTTGCAGTGCAAAAATTAATTGACAAAACAATCAATTGCCGCAGTTATACGAGACATATTGTTGCGCCGTGTGTGCACAATTAACATTACATTATCGGGAAAAACATAAGAGGTTTATATGAAAACATCTTCATACAAAAAGATTCTCGGGGCTTCGATGTCGTTGCTCCTCGTATTCAGCGTCGGGTTCGCCCAAGAAGCGTCTAATTTGGAACAGATCTCGTGGGATTATTCCAAAGACACGGCTCTGCCCGCCTTGAGCGAGGGCTACGACGGCTATCTCGTATCGGGGTCGCTTGGCAATGTGAAAAACTACTTTGTAGCGGTTTCCCAGACGCAGGAAAACGCGCAGAGCGCTTATATAAAGTTTGGCCAACTGACAACCACGGGGACTGCCGCAAGAATATATCTTGGCGGTTTTAGCAGCGGCGATTCTGACGCCTATTTTGGAAATTTAACTGCGGATATTTCCGAGGCGGTAACGCTCGAGCGTTTATACGGCGGAGTTTATTTTGAAAACGTCGGGCATGCCGCATATGTGGGCGACTTGAATACGACGGTAAACGCCGATATTGAAGTTAGCGGGCTGACTATGGGTGCCGGGCAGGTCTGGAATAAGGGGTCTACTATGAACGTAAAGTCGAGCACATTGACTTTAAACGGAGGCTCCTACACATCCAATGTTTACGGTGGCGCGCATGCGAACGGAGGCATCGTAAACATTGAGAATGGCTCAAAGCTCGTTATAAATTCCGCGAATATAACTTCTGGCGGCGATTATGTCGTGGCCGGAGGGTCGACGGCATACGGAAACGGCGGAGTAGGCGGTTCCAACATAACCGGCGGATCGAGCGTGTATCTGGGCTCGGGCGCAAATTTTTCCAGATATAGATATACTACATACATCGTCGGCGGGAATTTTGGATACATGTGCCCGACGAGCGTCACTGGCGGATCGTCTGTAACTATAGACGGGGCGACGTTGGACGGCGTTAAAGTTTTCGGAGCATCTCAAAGCTCTGGCGTGCAAGCCGGATTGGTTTCGTCTGTAGATACCTCAAAAGTGATAGTTAAGGCCGGTACAGTTAACGGAAATATATACGGTGGCGGCCATTCCCAGTCGCACGGTTCTACCGTCGTCACGTCGGATGCATCCGTGGAAATGACGGGCGGCACCGTCACGGGCAATATATTCGGCGGTTCGCTCTATTGGAATGCCAACCATGAAGACGTTCAGGCGACCGTGCAAGGCAACACTAGCGTAAAAATAACCGGGGGCACCGTCAATGGCGATGTCTTTGGCGGGTCTGAGGCGCAGAGCTACCAGTACAACGGAATTTCGAAGGCCCATATAGGCGGTTCAACATATGTTGAGGTAAGCGGAGACGCCTACATTAACGGCAGCGTTTATGGCGGTTCCCTATCCGACGTTTTCAATAGCGGCAACGGCGCGACCTCGAACATCGCAGGTTCTTCGAATATCCTCATATCCGGAGGCACGATTGTAAATAATGTCTACGGCGGCGGCTATGTGATAAACGAGGTGGAGGGAACCCCGACGACGACAACCCTGGCTTCCTCCAACATAACCGTAAGCGCCGGAAAAATATCCGGAGACATATACGCCGGCGGCAATGGGGCCGGTTCCAGCATCAGTGGCGATGCCAGTGTTGCGTTTGTCGGCAACGGAGCCGATATCGACTTTGCGGGCACGGTTCATGGTTCCGGCGGCGACGGCGCGACCGTGGGCGGGGACAAGACCGTAAGCTTTGGCAATGCGCAGTCTACCTTTAGCGGTGCATTTAACGGCGGCTTTGACTCCATCGATGCGATATCGGTGAATGCAAATTCCAATGTAAGCTTCGCAAAGGCCTTCACCGTTGAGAAGCTCCTTGTGGATTCCTCCGCAGTCGCCGTGCTTGCCGAGGGCACGAGCTTTGCCGAGCTCGGCATTGTCTTCAACGATGATTTTGAGTCGGGAAGTTCGTTCGATTTTGATATAGCCAAAATATTTGAGGATAGCGCCTCTGTCGTTGAATCGATACTTTCCGACGCCGGCGCAAGCCTGCACGTTATCAATTCCTCCGGAGAGGAATTTATGGCGGATTATTCAAATGGGCAGTTCAGCGTCGGAGCTATGGTGCCCGAGCCTTCCTCGTATGCATTCGCGCTTGGAATTTTCTCTATTGCAATGGCTACATATTTGAGAAGGCGATAAGTCTAAACTTATCTGAAATTAAAGACCCGCTTAGGCGGGTCTTTTTGTTTTTTGAAAAGCATTTGTATATCGTCTTATTTAAAGAGGCTCGTGGCCTCATAACCTGCGCGATGAGGTTTACTACCAAGGCAAATTTGCAATTTCATTTCAGTAGGTTTTTATGCGTCTGCTTTTATTTTTACTCGGGGCTTATTTGTTTTACGTCAGCAAGACAAGATTTGACCACTTTGCCCATGCAATCCACATATCGGCTGCTCAATACGGCAATGCAATTCTCCGTTTATCAGAAATTACACTTCCACTTTCAAGGGCAGATAGGCGACGTTGAAAAACCAAAAAGAAAAATTGCATTGAAAACTATAACGCTTGAAAGGAAAACTTTTGTTCGCGCATGTAGATAATCTTTGGGAAAAGATTGTCCGATGGGGAACATGGGGCATGGGCGTCGTCGCACGGGGCGGGACGTACGGCGTATAGGCTCATGGATATTCTATTTATTTTGCTTAATGCGCGGCTTTTTGGAGGCGGGAAACGGAAATTTTACATTGGAGAATTTAAAGGCTCTTTCGGGCAAGTCGTTTGCTTTGTAAAGATATGTAAATCTTCCGTAGGGGGTTGTGTCGCCGTCGGTGTATAGCGACATTATATCGCCCGATTCCAGATTGTTGTCGCACCATTTAAACCGCAGCTCAAACATCGGAATGTCGGCTCCCAATATTTTTCGCGGAATTTTTACCAGGAAGCGATTATCATGTATCCGATAGTCGCATTCTGCCACAATGCGCCACGACCAGCCGCCAAGGCTTTGCTCAAGATAGGCTTTACCCTTTGGCGCGAATCTGTTGAGTATGAATTGAAAACCTTGGTACGTCGCCCCTTCAATAGGCGCCCGTATAAGCAGACGCATCCATTTCCCGCCGCTTGGAGGCGTCAGCTTTTTGGGAGATACAACCTCAAAATAGACGAAGTCGTCGTCGTGGCTGACCCTGGACGTTTCAAGCGCGTTCCTGCCCGTGTCGCTTTTATAATGGTAATATCCGGCGGCGTTCCGCGCGGTCAAGTCCTTCTTGAAGTCTTTGAATGTCGCGGCCTTCTTTGCCCAATCTTCAGCGGAAGAATCGAGGGATAATTCGCATTTTTTTACGGCGACAGCCGGCTCATGGGCGCCTTTAAATTTACGGATATTGGCGCACATTTGGTAGTAGTAGTGGTCCTTCAAATCGCCTTTTGTGGGCTCGCAATCGCGGCTGTGCTCATCGTCGAATTGGTCGCTGAAGCCGTTGGGCACGCCTGTCCTGACCTTCCGGTGGGCTCCGATCCATTCGTTCCAGCCGGTTATGAATATGAACTCGGGATCCACCCTTAATGCGTAATCCCATTGTTCTTGGAAGTTTGCCCCGTAGAGTTTTGAGTTCGGCCGGGGGTCGAATCCTTTCGAGGTATAGCTTCTGCCGAAGATTCCGTCGCCGTTCATGCATGATACGCTTCCGTACCAGATGCCGTCTGCGCCGGTTAAGTCGGCATATGTTTTTGAATACTGCTTTGCCCACCGCGCGCGCGCGTTCGTGTTCATCGCAACGCCGACTGTCGTTTGCTCGGGGGATCCGTCATCGTTGTTGTAGACGGCCTGCGGATATACGGAAAGCCACCCCCACATCCTCTCTTTTGTAGTATCATTTTGCCCTTCCGTATAAGAACTCTGCGCGGGGCGGAACGTGAAGAAATCCAATATCTTCTTGTCCGTAGGGTCGGAGGCGTCTAGCCCTTCGGGGAAGGCCAGAATTAGCGGCTTGCCCTTCCAGTAAAACCACAGTTGCCTATACAGGCCCTTTGAATATATCTTACCCCACAATTCGCGCAGCTGGATTGCGTTTAATTCGGCATTTGTCAACGGCTTGTCTCCGTGCCTGCGCTGTTCGTACTTGGGGTGTATAGGCGACATAAACACCATGCCGGGAACGTTTATTCCCTCATCCTTCATCTTCGAAAAAACTTTCGCCAGCGCCGTGTAGCCGCGCTCCCATGTCGTGAGGCCGTTCGTGCAGTCAAATATTACCGCATCGACGTCGGCTGCCGCCAGCATCATGCCTTGGCGGCGCAGCACCCATTCGTCGTCCGAAAAATAATATCCCCATATAGGCTCATTCCAGTGTCCCGTGCCTATTCCGTTGCCGCTGCACATCCCCATCCAGGCAGGGTGGTTAAAGTCGTTCTTTGCCGACGGAGACTCGTCCATGACGCGTTGCACATTGACTGTTCCCTCGCCCCTGCTGGGGGATTCCCACGCCCTGTTTACCGGATCGTCGGCCCCGTACTTGCCGTGCCACGTCCAAAAAAATATCCCGACAAACTTATTTTTTCTCTTGGGGCCGACATTGTCGTATTCGGGCATAAATCTCCCCAGGCCGTCCACAGCCGACCAGGTTGACGGCTCGGCCCTCTGGCATGTATTTTCGCCGCGTTCTTTTGACAGCAAAAATGGGCTCACCATAACCGCAAGGCTCAAGGCGGCGCATGCTTTGCATATATCTCTTTTAGGCGTAGTGAATTTAGTGTGCTCTTTTAAGTTCATAGGCTGATCCAACAACCCGCTTGGGTTGTGCTTGCCAGTATATCTATTTGCCTTCCGTTTTAAACATTTTATTTTAGATATGGTAACAAAAAAACTCTTATGTTGTCTTTCGGGAGTCCGCAAGTCCGGCCTTTATTTTGGACGGGGATACATTATGATATTTTTTGAATGCTCGGGAGAATGAAAACTGGCTTTTATAGCCAGTTTTTTTTGCGGCCAAAGCGCAGGAGAGATTTTTTGATTTCAGCAGGCGCAAGGCTTGCGCCATTTTCACGGCAGTGATAGCCTTCGAGAAATTTGCCCCAAATATTTTGCGCGAAAGAGTGTTTAGCTCGTAAACGCTTACGCGCATTTTTTTTGCGGCCGATTCTGCCGTGGGCGACTTTGACGGAGTTTTCTTTACGGAATAGACTATGTTTTTTAGCGCATCGGCTTTTGGATCTTTTTGGTGGGAGCCCGCCAGGTTGCGAATCAATAGCGCATAGAAAGCCGCGGCGTAGTTTCCCAATATAAGCGGATCTCCAAACGTGTACGCCTCCTTATAATAAAGATATAAGACATCTGCCATTTCCCGGAACGAGACAAACTTTCTCACCGATACTTCATTGCCTGCGCATTTGCATATTTCAGATTTCGCGCCGGCGTTAATCCAAAATATTTTTGTGTTATTGGATAGGATGCGCAGCCTCCCGATAGTTCCTTTGGGCAATACCAAGGTTTGTCCCGCCTTGGCTATAACTTCATTTTTATCCGTCTTAAAAGACAACATTCCGCTTAATACAAATTGGAAATCGGCGTAATTTGACAGATTTACGAAATGGTAAAAATTGGATGTTCGCACAGTATAGGCAATTGCATTTATGCCGTAGCGCTTAAAGGCATCTGCCTTTATATCTTTCGGCGCCGTAATCGGGGCTAGACCGTCATGGGAGGGTATCTTTGCCGAGGATATAATTTTTGTGGGGGCGCTTAGATAGTGCTGGGTAGATCCTTTTGCCCAGAACACGGCATCATGCTCGTCTGCGACTAAAAAGTCGCAACCTTTGCAAAGCGTGTTTTTAGTGATTTTCCTTCCCATAATTTAGCGTTCCCATGCGGTAAAATCGGCATACTGGCATATTGTTTTCCGCACTTTTGCGTCCGAACTTATAACCCTCGGGCAACAATGTAAACATAAAGTAGTTTTAATGCAATACGCGAGCGCAAATCCTAAGAAAATTTTTTTAGTTTTTATCCTTATTTTTTCCCTTTCTTTTTCCACTACACACACTCTCTCTTTTTTCCCCTAAGCAACACCGCCTGCATGAAAGCAGAAAACGTACATATTAAAGGATCGCTGCCGGTATGGAGGGCATTTTTTCGCTCGAAAAAAGGTGCGGATAGGCGTGCGTTTAAGGCAAATATCTGTTAACTTTGTGAAGAAGCTGTTCGTTTTTGCGGCGTTTTGCTCAGTTTTTTTGACTTTCGCAAAACTCGCCTGCTCAAAAAAAAGAAGAAAAAGAGCGATTCGTCTTTTTGGGAAGACATACAGGCAAAAAACGCCCCGCTTATACTTAAAGCGGGGCGTGTAGAAATTCGTAGCCATTTAGAATGGGAGGGTATGCGCGCGAAAGGCTCTATGCAAAAAGGGCAGAGGGGGCCGCTATAGCGCGCTTTGGGCTATGCGCATAATCCAAGGTTTGCCACTAATCGGATTTTCCCTGGATTATCTTTAGCAGCTCGCCGGAGAGAATTTTTCTGGTGTCGTCGTCGACGAGGCTGAATCTATTTCCGTCGTTGGGCGTGCTTAGGTAATTCCAAACGCAATATGGTATGCCGTTTTCCTTCAACATGGAAATTACATCGCGCATATAATTTTCCCGAGATGCTTTGGGCGCGTGCCTTATGGTGCCAAATTCCCCGCACCACAAGATTTTATCCGGATGTTTTTTTGCGAAGTCAAATGCAGGTTGCATCATTTTTCTAAGGGCGGCTTTGTCCATTCTCTTTAGGTCTTTGTAAGAGCCTATATCTGAGCCAATGCATTGGCGAAATTCCCGATACGGGGAAATATCGGAGGGGTAATGCATTATCCTGTTATAAAAAAGCGGAGCTGCTTGAAGGACGCCTCGCTGGTGTGTAAATTCAAAGGGCTCGTAAAAGTGGAATGTATAGACTACATTGGGATCGTCGAAGATTTTTATGTCTTTGAGCTTCCGCGCGGAATTCCAGTGGGTACCGCCCACTATTATTATGCGGTCGGGATTGATCTTGCGAATTTCAGATATTGTGCGCTCGGCGAGCGCGTTCCAACCGTCGGGTTTTACGTTGCGGACCTCGTTTAACAGTTCAAATGCCACGTAGTCGTATCCTGCAAAACGCCTTTCAAATTCCTTCCAGAGCGCGACAAACCTATCCTGCAAGTCGGCGCTGTCAAAAAGAGATATTTCCTCTTTTATATCGCAATAGTTGCCGATTGACTTGTGGAGATTTAATACGAGGTTGAGATTGTACTTCTTGCACCAGCCGGCAAAGCGCTTTATTATGCCGAATATTTCATCGCGGTACTTGTAGGGCGATTCTTCAACAACGATTTGGTCGAACCCGAGCCTTATGTGGTCGAGCCCCATATCTGCTATGTTTTTGACATCGGCCTCCGTTATATAGGAACGGAAATGTTCCATGTCGCCTACGGTTATTTTCATCTTCCATTTTTCGGGGAGAACATTGAACCTCTTATAGTTGGTGAGCCAGCCGCCGATGCCCATTCCCTTTTCGAATCCGTCGAACGAGGCGCGTTGGGCTCCATTGAGGCTTAGCGCGCAGCAAAACACAGCAATGGCAAAAATTAGTTTTTTTATTACGTTAGTTATTGTCATGCTTTGTAAAATTAAATGTTTTTACGTCTCGGTCAACAATCGCGCTCATAAATTTTACGCAACCGTTGCGCAATACTTATGCAGTGTTTTAGGGCACAAAATTAAATTTATTGAAAATTTCTAGAAAAAATATTTGATATGCTCGATGCCATTTAGGAAAAACGAAACAGTATCGCTTCAGACGCTGGCCTTGCGCGTTGGCGTTTCCAAAAGTTCCATCTCCAGGAGCCTTTCCGGCAAGGCGGGCGTTTCCAAGGCCACTTTGAAGAAAGTGCGGGAGGCCGCCAAGAAATTGGGGTACGCAAAAAACATTCCGCTTTCAAAGGCCATGGCCCATATACGCGGCGGGGGGAAAAACGACTGCGAGACTGTCGCTTTTGTGAACGCAAAGCCGGTGCGCGATTTTTCCAAGAGATATTCCGCCATATCACAATACGTCGCCTCGGCCAAAAAATTTGCAGAGAAAAACGGCTATGCAGTCTTGGATATCTGGCTTTATAAAAGCGGATTTGGCGCCGTCGAATTTCAGCGCCTGCTGTCCGCGCGCGGAATACGCGGCGGAATCGTTTTCGGCCATTATTATAAGGACAGCGTGCCGCCTGAATTTTGCGGCGCAATGGGTAAGTTGAATTTTGTTTCGATGGGCGTGATGAGCAACGCTCCGGTCACGGGCTCCGTATTCATGGATAGGTTTCTCATCGTAAAAGGATATGTGAGGAAAATTTTTAAATTGGGCTTCGAGCGGGTGGGGTTTGTAATTGAGAAATTTGCAGACAAGTACGAAGCAGGCAAGTTCTCCGGCGGGTTTTTATCGGCCCAGTTCGAGTCGGGCAAAATTGACATTATTCCACCGTTTTACTGGGAGAAATCGACAAAAAAAAGCATCGCAGGCCTAAGCAAATACTGCCGAAAGTACGGGCTTGACGCCATTTTTTCATATTCTACTGACATATCCGAGGTTTTACAGGCCGCCGCAGATATAAAGGCGCGTATCTTCCACTACGACGAAAGATTTGCCGACGGGCACACTCCGCGCATATCAAACCAAAAGGATGTCGGCAAAGAGGCGGTCAAAATGCTATCCGACCTGCTTTACAACCGCAGCCAAGAATCAGATAGAAGGCGTATGCTGCAAGTGGCCCTGGTTCCCAAGTGGGGAAACCGATCAAGCTTATAGGCGGCTTTCGCCTTAAAACCTTGTTCTTTCCCCCTCTTTTTCTTCTTCCATCTCTTTCTTCCCCCAACATACACACCTCCGCCATCCCGAACTAATTTATGCTGCATCATGTTTTGAAAATGCCTACGGTGTGAGTTCTTTTATTTGTCTTTTTTGTTTGAAATTTTTCACCTCGGAAAGTCTAAAAGAAATACCCGGCCGCGTTGCATGAGCGCATTGTCTGTTTTTAGCCTTTTGATTAGTGTAAAAAACGCCCGTTTTGGGGCGGGCTTAAAAAACATTATTTAATTTGCTGCGACAGGGCAGGGTAGCTTGCCCCGCCCGCGCCGCGCCGGAGAGTCTATGCGGTGTGGCTTAGGTAGGGCGCCAGACTTGAAAAGCATGTATCTATCTCGTCCATTTGGGATTGGGTGAGCTTTACGTCGCTTAGAATCGGCTTCTTTGGAATTGTGGTTTTGCCGTTCTTTTTCTCGTACACCCTCGATAGGCGGTTCTTGAATACGCCGCGTTTTTGCAAGACGTACAAATGGAACCCGCGGAGGTCTTCGCCGGAAATAAACTGCCTTAGGTTAAGCATCAAAAGATATTTTGAGAAGGCGTCGTTTACAGTGCCGTGGACATCGCCATTTTCAATTTGCCTCCATATATAGGCCAGAAGGTCCGCGTATGCGGGCCGCTCGGTTATGAGGCCCTCGGTGCCTATCCTGCGGGCCTGGTGCAGCCACTGCCAGCCTCCCCAGGCGCTAAATACGGTGTGTATGGCGGGTTTTGCCGCAATCTCTTTTGCCATGCGCGCGTTGCAGTTGTTGCCGCCAGTCTCCTCCTTTATGTATCCGAATACATCGGGATTATGCTTTGCAAGCCACACGAGCAATTCCACCGACGGGGTGGGGCCCTTGTATTTCATTCCGCCCGTAGTCTGAATTATGGCGGGGCGGTTTATGCAGCGCTGAAGTTCAAGATAGTACTTTTTCAAGTCGTCCTCGGTTCTTGCATCGTCGGGCGGCCTGGAAATTACGGCTATCTTTGTCTTGTATTTCGAGGCCAGATTCTCCGCCCATTTTGCGCATTCCGACATCTCTTCCGTATTCCTGCCTTGGCACCCGAAAGTAGCAACGGCATTCGTGCCCTCCAAGGCCTTTGCTATTGCCTCCATGCCCTTTAGCTTTTCCCCGAGGCTTAGAAGGTCGCAACTGTCGTTGGATTGCGGCCAGATTGCCCCTTGGCACTTGCAGTCGGCCACAAACCTGGCCTCTCTGCCCAAGACCTCGTAGTCAACCTCCGCCGATTCCTTGTATGGCGTGGATAAAATCGGGAAGACCCCTCGTATGTCGCGGTTCCCGCGCCCGTCCTTCCTCTCTACAAAGCCCGACGCTCTCCTCGCGGGAGAGGGGGTGGAGCAGCCCAAAAACGCGTTCGCAATAGCTGCGGTCGCGGTCGCCTTTATGAAGTTTCTTCTGCTCGTAACACTTTTCATTATTTATGTTATTTGTTTATCACGTGTGTCCGGTTCGTCGGAAATATTATGGCAGGTGTCGCACTGTCATGGTCAAGATTGCCGATTTTTGGGGCTTGGCACCTTAGCCTGCAGTTTGCCAGGCCCAAATAGCCTATAGCTTTGGGGCGGAACTTTACCCCCCTTGTATTCGAAGTCTTTGTCGGTGTAGTTGACAATAGTCTGGCTGCCGTCGCTATACCCGGTCAGGAATACGCCCTTTGATATCTCGCGGTGCGTGTCCATAAATTCAAGCTGAAGGTGCTTGTAGGGCTGGTAGAATTCGTACATTTTGCCGAGTTCGGCAACGGTCGACGTCGTTAAGTCGTATATTATAGGGCGTCCGCCCCATTCGACGAGCCTTAGCATCCTATTGCGCAGCTTTGGGCTCTCAAGCCAGTCTTTGGGTTGGGGCGCCCGGGGATCGTAGGCGCCGTCATTCTTGTTGATATCTTTTGTGAAAAAGCATTCTATGACGTTGTTTTGCGTCGTCCGTCCGGGAGTTGCCAAAACTATTCCGTGGTAGACTATCTCCCAAAGCGGATATATTCCGTCGAACTGCGGAGGCAATCCGCGCTCCTTTGGGAGTTCGTATTGAAAATAATCAATTCCCGATGTGTAATTTATAAAATCGACCTTTTGCAGGCAGTGGTCGAAGCCGGCCTCCGAAAGAACCGAGCCGAAGAGCTCTTGCGCGTAGCTTATAATCTCGTCCTGAACGGCCGCTATCTCCTTCCTGTTTGCCATATGGTTGGGGTCGAAGCACGGGTCGGGCGGCCTGGCTGAAAAGACATCTATGTAGTACGGCCCCTCAAAGCCTAAGTCTTTCGTGCGTTTTATCTGTTCTTTTATGAAAAGGGGCCAGGAGCGCTTAAGGCATATGTAGTGCATCCTTCCGCCACCGAATACGCCCATTTTTAAAAGAGATCCGTTTGCCTTTTTTATGATATAATCCTCATCCCACATCTTTGCGCAGTGATATGCGCACGTATGGTCGGCATTCGGGGCAAGAGGATACCCCTTCGCCTTTGCGTAGGCTATTAAACTCTTTAGCCCCGCTTCCCCGCCGAGCTCTTCGGGTATCGGAAATATGTCGGGGCAGCACCCGTTGACGCCGCCTCGCTGCCAGCCAGGAAGCACCAATGTTACGTCTTTTATGCCGGCCCGGCTTAAGGCGTCTATGGTTTCCTTTTGGCGCTCAAACGAGGCGATTACCCTTATCGGCGGCGGATTCTTAAAATAGACATTGTCCTTTTTCGGAGTCGGCATTGTTGCGCATACGGACAGGCGCGCAACGACATTGCCCCATGTCTTTTCAAGGAGTTTGTTTGTCTTTATCCTCTCTCTTATGGGCTTTATCTCACCGCTTTTTAGGCGCAGTTGCCTGTATTTCCTGCCCATTCCGCAATAGTCGGCGTCGTCTCCGGTCAGAGTATAGAAGTCTACGACTATATCATCGTACAGCCCCCCGACGATGCTTCTGAGGCCGTATTTTAAATACATCTTGTGCTTCCCGTCCTTTGCCGACGCGCACAATGCATATTCGTTGTGCAGGGTCTTTACTATTCCCACAAACGTCTCGTGGGGGGTCTTGGCGCCGAATATGGGCATTAGGTTTTTGGGGCGCACCATGCTGAAGTTTTCCCTGGTAAAGTTTATATATTCGCCGCGCGAAAATATAAAATAGCCGGGATCTCCCTTTGTCGCCGTAGCCGTATCGGGGTATATTTCAAGCCAAAGGGCTCCTTTGGGAACCTCCGATTTTGCAATCCTAAGACGCATCGCGTTATCGTCGGTCTTTTCGAGCTTTACCGACCTTCTTGAGATCTTCCCATCCGAATTTTTTAGGATGACATTTGCGCTATCCACTCCGAAGGCCAATGTCGCCGAAAGCGCAGTCAGAGTAGCCGCGCATAATATTTTTAAATCTCTCATTAATTTTCCTCTCTCCAATTAAGTGTGAAACAACCCGCGCCCGACGGTATCCTCAATATTTTGTCTGCAATATTTTGCTTATGATTGTTTTTTGTTCGTATTTTTTGCATTAGGCAAAAATCTTTGGGGAGACGTTTCTCTATCGCAAATTAATTGCGCATGTTAGGTGCGTGAAAAAAAACAAATGAGAACACACTTTTTTTTTGCGCCCTAGCCGTGCGTTTACGTCGATATCAGGAACTCATGCATAGGCATAGGCAGAAACAAAAATAATCCCCCATTTTGTTGCGGTTAATGCGAGTTTAAGATGTAGTCATTGCCAATTAACGTCGTATCGATTCTCGTTTTCCCCATCGTGTGGCGCGGCGTTTTTGTATATTGAAAGCGAGAGTGCCTTCGTCTGGCGTTATGTTTATACCAGTATCTGGCTTACTTGCCAAATAGAGCCGATATTATCCTGGCGCGGCCCTGGCGCGCCTTTTCGTGATCGCCGGTGCGCGAAGTCAAAACTACGGCGGCAAAATTGTTTTCCGGGTCTATGCATATGGTCTGTCCGGTAAAGCCCGAGTGCAGAATGGTCTTTTTCGACAATCCCTCGGGGCGCGTCTTATCCGACATGTCCCAGCCGAAACTGCGCCTGTCGCCGTCTTTGTCGAAAGCTGGAGAAAAGAGCAGGCGGTAATATTCTTCGGGGAACGTTTTCCTATGCAAAAGATCGTTTGCAAATATCATCATGTCCTGCGCCGTTGAAAAGCAGCTGCCGCTTCCGATCGGGAACGGGCAGTAAAAACAAACGGTGTCGTTGTGCTGTCCGGCGGGACGGTTGGGAAACCAATGCTCGACTTCGTCAGGGCCGTCTCCGGGCGGATTCCACTGGGTGCGGTTCATTCCTAGCGGCTTCCAGATGCGGAGCCTGGCGTAAGAATCCAAGTCTGTGTGGGTGATGTTGTTTATGATCTTCCCAAGCAAAATAAAATTGGCGCAGGAGTAATCGAAGGCCTCAAGGCGCGGCCTGACGGGTCGCTTGTTGTAGAGTTCCCGGTGAAAGACGGCCATGTCTTTGGAGGAATACGGTTTTGCGTTGTCGAATCCGCCGACGTGCATTGCCAAGTCTCTAACCGTAATATCGCAGTCCTTGCCAAGGACGTGTTCGGGCAGGTATTTTGTAAAGGGATCGTCGGGGTTTAGCTTGCCGTCGCATACGAGCAGAGCGCACAGGGCGGCGGTGAAGGTCTTGCCTACGGAGGCCATGTCAAACCTGGAGTTTACGCTCATGGGTTTCTTTTCGGGTTTTACGCATTGCAGCCCGAGGGCAGTCACGGGTATGTCTGTGGCCACGAATACCGCTCCCTGGATTAACCCAGAATCAATCTGTCTTTGAGCTTCGGCTTTTGCGCGTTCAAGCCTTTCTTGCGCGTTTAATATTCTATCTTGCGCTTGCGCGGCGATGGCATTGGAAAACCCGACAAACAACGACAGCCAAATAAATAATAATTTGCCCATATAATCCTTTCATAAATAAAAGTTCCGGCGCAACGTCTTCGGCAGTACGCATATCTCCTCTCCCCACAACGATGGCGCAACAGAACGCGCTATGGCGTAGCTAATAGATATTCATTTTTCTAGATGTCAAGTAAATATGTAATGCACTTTGTCTATGTAACAATTATTTGTGCGTACATTCTCCGGTTTAATAGGCAAAATACGAACAAACACACAACAAGCACGCCGCGAGATAGAAAAATAGAGGTAAAAACGGCATTTTTGTGCATTGGAAAATTCTTTTCCCGATGGGTATATGGGGATTCTTAAGCGCGGTACGTTCGGGAATGATTTGCCTTTTCGCTTATTCGTTGAAAGGTTTAGCAATCCTAAGGCAATACGCATTGTCCAATCATTTTGTTAAAAAAAATGCGCGTTAAAGCCAAGCATCAACGCGCATAGCGCATCGTAATTAATTGACAAAGAATAAAAGATCTTCTATATGTGTGGAATATATCGCCGACAGTGGCTGTTGGCAAGTTGAGTTAAGGGGACAATTATGATTCACAAAAAGATAGGGAGAAGAAAATTTATCGAGGCCTCAACGCTTTCCATGCTCGGCTATTCAATGATGATAGCCGTTCCGCCGGAGGCTTCGGCGGCGACTAAGGCCGCCATAAGCAAAAAATCCAAGGAGATTGAATCGGTATTGCAAGGCAAGAGCTACGACGATTCATGCGAACCGAATATGAAAAAAGTCGAGCTCGAATGCGACGTTTTAGTATGCGGAGCGGGAATGGCAGGAATTTCCGCCGCGATTGCCGCGGCGCGCAACGGAGCGAAGGTAATACTTATAAACGACCGTTCCCGCATGGGCGGAAACGCCAGCAGCGAGATAAAAATGCACCCATTGGGCATAAATGAGGGGCGTTTCGGTTTTAGAGAATCGGGAATCATCGAGGAGTTGCTCCTTGAAAATGCGGCGAACAACCCTCAAGTATCGTGGGACGCCTGGGATGTCATGCTTTATGACAAGTGCGTATCCGAACCCAATATAACTTTGATTCTCGATACGGCCGTGTATATGGCGGAGAAATCTTCCAACAGGATAAAATGCGCGTACGCCCGCTGCGACAAGTCGCTTACAATATATAAAATAAAGGCCAAGATTTACATGGATTGCACGGGAGACTCGCGCCTGGCGATGGAGTCCGGCGCCGAGCTTATGTGGGGAAGGGACGGCGCAGAGAAGTACGGCGAGGACGAAGTTGTAGACAGATATCCTATCGGCGGTTTGTTGTGTTCGTCGATAATGTACACGACGAAAGACATGGGGCGTCCGATGCCGTTTAAGGCGCCCTCGTGGGCATTGAAGGTAACGCCCGACATGCTAAAGTACAGGAACCCGCGCTCGGTAGGCTTGGCCTACGGGTATTGGTTTGTATCGCACGGCGGGCTTGCCGATACGATAAGGGACAATGAAATTATACGCTTTGAGCTTCTTTCCATAGTCATGGGTCTGTGGGACTACATAAAAAATAGCGGAAAATTTCCCGAGGCCAAAAATCTTGCGCTTGACTCGATAGGCATGATACCCGGCAAGCGCGACAGCTATAGAATAATGGGGCGCAAGCTCTTTAGCCAGCACGACATTCGGGGAAAATGGCGCGATCATCCCGACCAGGTAGGCACCGTGGGTTGGACGCTTGAAGACCAGCCTTCCTCTGGTTTTTACGCCTTTGACGAAAGGCCTGCGATGCACGTAAAGATAGAGACGACTCCCTTTAACATTCCGCTTTCAATTCTCATATCAAAAGATATCGACAACTTGATGATGGCCGGGCGCAACATGAGCTGTACGCACTTGGCCTTTTCATGCACGCGGGTAATGAAGACGGGATCCGTTGCGGGGCAGGCCGCAGGCACCGCCGCGGCTATAGCCGTGCGCGAAGGCAAAGACCCCAAAGATATTGCCGGCGACCGCGCCCTAATTGGCAAACTCCAGCAGACCCTCTTAAAAGACGGTCAGATAATAATGGGCGTAAAGAATGAAGACCTCCTCGACTTTGCCCGCAAGGCCAAGGTTCGGGCCTCCACGAGCGACAAGGGAACATCGCCTGAGAATATTCTAAGCGGAGCGGTGTTTGACTGGAAGTGGAAGAATGACAATCGGTGGCTGGCCCCGATATCCGGGAAGCCGTGGATAGAACTCTCTTGGGATGCTCCGCAGAAGCTTTCCCAAATAATAATGAATTTTGACAGCGGCTGCAAACACCTGACCATGACGACCGAGCAGAATAGGGCCGCGCGCGTTACCTATGCGCCCCAGCCCGAAACCCTCGCCGACTTTAATATTGTTGGCATATTGCCCGACGGCACGGAGAAGGTTCTCTTGGAGGAAAGGGGCAACTACCAGAAGCGCAAGGTGTACTCAATACCGACTACGGAAGTTCGCGCCCTGCGCGTGGATTGCCTAAAGACGCAGGGCGATCCTTTTGCAAGAATATTTGAGGTGCGCTGCTATTCGTAGTTTTTCGCGCTTTTGATTCCGGTTTTAGGAAGGCCGGGGCGTTATGCCCCGGCCTTTTGCACAACTGCTGATTGTCTTTAGTTACGCGCCGACTGCCACAGAGGTAAAATGGGTTGTGAAAAATTTTTATCTGTCTTTTTTTGCAGAGTAGGGGGTCGTTTGCATAGTTTAGTTCTATGATGTGTGCTGGGTTTAGTATACCGCGTGTTCAAGTGCGGTCCGATTTAGTAGCTGAAAATAATATAATTCCTTTTTTCAAAACGCCAGTTATGCACTGGCGTTTTGAAAAAAGGGAAACTCTTGACAAGACAAAGAAAAGAAGGTGAAATTATACGTAAGAAAGATTGTTATTTTTTAGAAATAAAACGTTCTCAATTACGCAGAAAATTAAAAATTAGAACTTTACCTTCTATTTTTACAAAAAAGGATAAAAATGAATATAAAATCTATACTAAAAATTACTTCAATCGCCTTGATATCCACGATTTCATCTTTTGCAAAAGTTGATGCAGGTAAAATGGTAATTACTTGGAAAAATGGCGAAGTAACATCAAAAACAGTAAAATTAACGAAAGTAAATGAAAAAACAAATCGCCTTAAATTTATGGTAAAAGACCTGCCTCGTTGGCAATGGGAAAAAGTAAGACATATAGATTTTATTTTAGACGATGCTTGTGCTACTAAAGACGAAAAAGGTTATTGGGTAATGTCGGAAGGCATATGTGGCTCATTCAAAGCTGACAACGGATTCTACGAATGCAAGCGTAATCAAATGCCCGTTTATGGGGTTAAGAAAGGCGACGAAGCTTTTGTTGGTATTGTAAAAGGTTTAAAATACGAATATAGTACAATCGTTGATGTTAAAGATTGTACATATAAAATTTATCCTCGTTTTAATATAGAAGCTATTGGCTCAACACCATACGAAGATATCGTAATAGACTACACTTATTTCAAAGGTAAGAAAGCTAACTATGTTTCGATGGGTAAAGCCTATCGAAAATATCAGCTCGAAAGAGGCGAAGTACTTCCACTCAAAGAAAGAGTAAAAGGTAATCCAAAGTTGAAATACGCAACAGAAGCTCCATTCTTAAAATTCCACATGGCTAATTATATGTACGGTTCAAGCAATGGATTTTTCTGGGACGAAGTTGATGCAGATAACATACCAAAAATTCGCGACTTCGACAATATGATGGGCGTACTTAAAAAGCTTAAAGATCTCGGTATCGATAAAGCCGACATCATCTTGACAAACTGGAACATAAAATCTAACGGCAGATGCCCTATTTATGGATTTGCAGAACCAGAATTGGGTGGCAATAAAAAGTGTAAAGAACTTACAGCTTTGGCAAAGAAAATGGGATATCAAGTATCGCCTCACATTTTGCAAACAGAAAACTATACGATTTCTCCTGCGTTCAATAAAGACGACTTAGCTTTGCAACTTGATGGAGGATATATCCACTATGAAGGACTCGGAGGCGAAGCATATCGTCCATGCTTTCGACAAGCATATTATAAGCAAGTTTTAGAAAACTACACAAATATGGAGCGTCTTGGTTTCAATGGTTTGTTGCATATCGATGTAACAAGTGCGATAGTTCCATACCCATGCTTTAACTTGGCGCATCCATGTACCCGCCAAGACTGTGCATTCTATATGAATCAAATTGGCAAACTTACCAGAGCACTCTTCGGTGGTTTTACATCTGAAAGTGGTTTCGACCACGTTGCAAATACACTCGACTACGCTCTCTACGTTTGTTCTTGGAACGATATGGTTTTGAAAACTCATATACCTTTGGCAGATAGAGTTGTACCACTTTGGCAAGTTGTATATCATGGTATTATTATGAGTACTCCATACTTCTCAACTATAGGTTACAATACAGATTGTGTTAGTCCAGAAACAAGTTGGGTAATGGCACGTTCAGATAAATCGCAAGCAGAAAGACGTTTGAAGAATATAGAATTTGGTGGTAGACTTGCTTACTATGGCTCACTTACCAACGATGCTGTATTCCCTAAAGTAGCCGAAGCTTACAAAGAATACAAACAGCTTGCTTACTTGCAATTAGAGTTTATGGAAAACCATAAAGAAATTGCACCAAACGTATTCTTAACAGTATATTCTGATGGCAGTAAAACAGTTGTAAACTACAACAAAAGCGATTATAATTATAAGGGCGAAACAATTAAGGCTTTGGATTTTAAGCTCTATAAGCCTACTGCTCAAAAATAAAGTTGATCCCCCGAAAACAAAGACTGCAACTTAGTTTGCAGTTTTTTGTTTTTTATTTATTTAAGGAAGGGGTATATAAAGACTAACTCATTAAAAATCAGAAAAAAACTAAAAAACGCTTAACAATGCTAAAAAATAAAATGTACCTTATTAGAAGGATGTTTTTTTATAAATAAAAAAAAGATTAAATTTCTTCGTTCTAAAACCTTTTTTCAAAACGCCAGTACATAACTGGCAGCAGATGTTTTTAAATATTGTTGGTTTTTTGTAAAGATTAAAGTTTAAGTTGTTGACTTATTTACTTATTGCCCCCTAGGGGGCGGCGCACTTTAGTTCGTGAAGATAATCGCTTGGACTCTTCCAATTTAAACTCTTTCGCGGTCGAGAGTTGATCTCGTTCAACGCAAATTTTATTTCCCTTTCTGTCGCTTTTCGCAAATCCATTCCCTTCGGAAAGTACTGTCTCAACAATCTATTTGTGTATTCATTGAGACCTCTTTCGTAAGAAGTGTATGGGTGTGCAAAGTATATTTCACTTTTTAATTTTTTACTTATATCTTCGTGATA
>CALXLK010000003.1 GCA_944389175.1 uncultured Opitutales bacterium | reverse complement strand
AAAGCTACAAAATACGCGCGTTGAAAAAGTAGGGCGTATTTTGAACTGCTAAAAGCTACAAAATACGCGCGTTGAAATATGGGCGTATTTTGAACTGCCAAAAGCTACAAAATACGCGCGTTGAAAAAGTAGGGCGTATTTTGAACTGCCAAAAGCTACAAAATACGCGCATTGAAAAAGTAGGGCGTATTTTGAACTGCCAAAAGCTACAAAATACGCGCGTTGAAATATGGGCGTATTTTTGTGCCGATAAATAAGTTAATGGAAAAATTAGAGGCGAGAATATTGCAAAAAGGCGCAGATTAATGCGTCTTTTTTTTGCACTGATCAGCGATTAGGACAGTTGGAAATCTGAGAAATTATAGTTTAAAATGCGCCAATATGAACGAATGAGAATGCAGAAGGAAATGTCAGGTTGAAGATGTAAAAGTTTGCGCGCATTTAGAGGCGGCAGGTTGTATTATTGCCAGGGGCAATATGGGGCGAGGGTATAAATTTTGCTTGAGGGTTGCTGTCATATTAGTAAAGTGAAGTGATGATTATATTTAACAGGGTTGCGATATTGGGCGCCGGGCTCCTGGGGGCATCGCTTGCAAAGGCCTTAAAGAAGAGGAAATTGGTCAACCGGGTGGGCGTGTGGTCTAGAAGTGAGGGCACGAGGCAGAAGTGCCGTCTGTTGACGGACGTCTTCGACGAAGTCTGCCAGAGTCCGCAGGAGGCGGTCGCCGACGCCGATGCGGTTGTTATATGCGTCCCCACGGAAAACATTGCAGAAATAGCCTCGGAGATATCGCAAAGCCTAAAAGAGGGCTCGATAGTCACAGACGTCGGAAGTGTAAAGGGCGTGATATGCAGAGACTGCCTTGAGGCCTTAAGCGGCTCGCCGGCCGAATTTGTGGGATCCCATCCGATGGCGGGTTCGGAAAAAATCGGAGTTGACTATTCGGAGGCCGATCTGTTTGAAAATCGCCCATGTTTTGTCGTAGCCGACGAAATAACGCCCGCCGCCGAGGCGATATCGATGATGTGGAAGGGCGTTGGAATGCGCGTATACGGCGTTTCGGCCAGAGAGCACGATGCAATTGTGGCTCGGATTAGCCATTTGGTTCACCTTGTGGCGGGCACGCTATGCTTGACCGTCGCCGGCTACAAGAGGGACTTGAGGCCGTTTTCGGGGCCCGGATTTAGAGATACTACACGCGTCGTATCGGGTTCGCCCGAAATATGGGATAGTATAATAGCAGACAACCAGACTGAAATTCTCTCGGCCCTAAACGAATTTAAAGACAGTCTCGACGAGCTTATCGCGGCGGTTGAAAACCTCGACAAACCTGTCATAGCGGCGCGTTTGCGTCGGGCCAAGCAATACAGGGACGAAATGAAGTAATGAACACCTTGGACATACAGCCGTTTTCTAAATATTGCGCAGCGGAAGTGCTGCCCGTCGGGAGCAAAAGCATAACAAACCGCGCATTAATGCTTGCCGCTGTGCATGGCAAGCCGTGCAGGCTTTCCGGAGCTCTATTTTCGCGCGATACCGAAATCATGATGGATTGCCTTGGCAAACTCGGCCTTAAGATAAGCGCCAATCCGGCGCAGCGGACGATATTTGTTGAGGACGCCGCGATAAAGAACAAAAAGGCCTCTCTTTTCGTGGGCAACGCAGGCACGGCGGCCAGATTTATTACCGCACTTGCCGCCGCCGTCGACGGCGGCGAGTACTCGTTCGATTCCGACGCGGCTATGTACGAACGTCCCATGGAGGGGCTTATAAAGGCGTTGGAAGAGCAGGGGGCGCAGTTTTATTACAAGGGCAAGCCGTACCATTTCCCCTTTCTCATGCGAACGCACGGGCTCAAAGGCGGCGCGGTTCGAGTAGACGCCTCGAGTTCAAGCCAGATACTTTCAGCCGTAATCATGGCGGGCGTACTTGCAAAAAAACCGCTTGAAATTACAAGCGGCGAGACGGTGTCAAAACCCTTTGTGGAGATGACCCGGCGCATGGCAAGCCAGTTTCCGTGCGCAGAATACGATATTGAACCAGACGCAACCGCGGCCTCGTATTTTGCGGCGCTGCCGATTGTAACGGGCGGGGCGTGCATAATTAAAAATTTTGCAAAAGTCAGACTCCAAGGGGATGCTCGGTTTGTAAGTGTGATTGAAGAAGCGGGCCTTGTAAAGACGCAGATAGTCGGCGACGACCTGCTAGTCATGGGCGTTCCCGAATTTGACAATTCCGACATGGAGGTCGATTTTAACGATATATCCGATACGTTTCTTACTCTTGCATCAGTTGCCGCCTACCTGCCGCGCCGCATAAAGATAAAGGGAATAAAGCATACGCGCGGGCAGGAGACCGACAGGGTCTCGGCAATGGCCAAAGAGTTGAAAAAACTTGCAGCCGGCGTAATCGAGGAAGATGACAGCCTACAGATAACTTCGCACCCCGCGCTATACAAGTGCAAGACCCGCAGGCAAATACTCGAGGCAATGGCCGAAAACATCGGGGGGCGCGTCTTGATTAGCACATACCAAGACCACAGGATTGCCATGAGCTTTTCGGTGTTGGGCTGCGCGGATATCGGGCGCGGGTCGTGGATGGAAATTGAAAATCCGCAATGCGTGGCAAAGACGTGGAGGGAATTTTTTACGGTGCTCGAGGCCGCGCGCGGGAACTCGCAAAAGTTTAGAGTGGTGGCAATCGACGGAGGGGCGGCCGTGGGAAAATCTAGCGTGTCGAAGGCGGCTGCTGCGACGCTTGGGTACATGCACGTCGACACGGGGGCCCACTACCGCAACATAGCATACGTCCTGCTCGAGCAGGGGCTCAGGCCCGACGAGCCCGAAAGCGTGGCTTCGGCCCTGAAAAACATGAAGCTTTCCACGACACTTGAGGGCAACAGCGCAAAAATACTGTGCCAGGGGCGGGTTCTTGGCGACGACGACATAAGATGCGAGCGCATTAACGCGAATGTCTCGCTTTTTGCGGCAATACCCGCGGTGAGGGAGTTCCTAAAAGACTACCAGCGCTCAATGGCCGACTTCGCGAAATCGGGAGGCTTCGGGGGGGTGATAATGGAGGGCCGCGATATAGGCTCGGTCATATTCCCCGACGCCTGCGCGCGAATTTTTCTCGACGCCGACGAACAAACACGCCAGGCGCGCCGCGCCAAAGAGGGCATAACCGACTCGATAAAAAAACGCGACGCCCTCGATAAGGCGCGCAAAGTCGCCCCGCTTGTATGTCCCGAAGGCGCGAGCCTAATCGACACTTCGAATATGGGCAAAGACGAGGTTATCGCAAAGGCAATTTGCATAATTGTAAACTCGTAGCGCGATGAAAAATTTGTATCCTAAATTTGAGGGCAAGTACACATACAAGGCCTCGCTTTATCTGGCGCAAATTATATGCGACGTTTTTGCAAGGATAGATATAAGCGGGTACGAGAACGTCCCCGACGGGCCGTGCATAGTGGCGGCAAACCACGTCAGCTACCTCGATCCGTTTTCCATGGGATTTATAGACGAGAGAGAATTTAGCGTCGTGGCCAGAGACACGTTAATGAAAAACGCCCTTGCCAAGAAGATATTGACGAGCCTTAATGCAATACCGATAAAGCGCGGGCAGTCGAATAACCTGGGCGTGTTCAGGGAGATGCTATCCCAGATAAAGGCGGGGCGGAGCATAATAATATTTCCCGAAGGTACGCGCAGCGCCGACGGGTCGCTTCAGCGGGGCAAGGCAGGCGTGGGATTCTTGGCTCTAAAGGCGGGAGTGCCGATACTGCCGGTGCGCACGTTCGGATTTGAAGACGTGCTTCCGCGCTCGGGAAAACTCGGCGGAGGGGTGCGCATAGACATGGTAATAGGCAAGCCCATATCGCCCGCGGAAATAGACCCGGGGCGCGATGACCCCGACCGCGCCCAAAAGGCAGTCGATGCAATCATGCAGCGCATTGGCGAGCTTCAAAAGCCCCGGTTCAACCAATTGTAACCGTATAACAATCATAAAATATAGAAAAATGGCGTGGATGTTTTTGTTTGCCGCTGGAATACTGGAGATAGTCTGGGTTATAGCGCTAAAGATGTCGGAAGGCTTTTCAAAATTGATACCGTCGTCTGTGATGGTCGTATCGCTAATAAGCAGCATGCTGCTACTTGGTTTGTCGGCGCGTTCGCTTCCCATAGGCGTAGCTTATGCCATATGGACGGGCATTGGGGCTATCGGGGCGGTGCTTGCGGGCATAGTGCTTTTCAAGGAGCCTTGCTCGTTTTTGCATGTTTTCTTTTTGTCCATGATTATCATCGGGATTGTCGGAATAAAATTTGTATCCCCGGAATAATTTTATGAATTACGCCATAGCCGAGACATTTCTATCGTTTCAAGGCGAGGGTATTCACGCCGGCCGCCGCGCGTATTTTCTGCGCATGTTCGGCTGCCCGGTTAAATGCCCTTGGTGCGACAGCGTCTTTGCCTGGAATGGCAAGCCCGGGGAGTTTGCAGACGAAGGCCAACTTGCCCTTCGGGCTAAAAATTCAAGGGCAGAAATCGCGGTAATTACCGGCGGAGAGCCCTGCGCGCAAAATTTAATCCCGCTGGTGGCAGCCTTAAAAGGATGTGGCCTTGGCGTTCATTTGGAAACGTCGGGTACGCTGGAAATTCCGGAAATGGATGGCGCGCGTTTTGATTGGGTTACCGTAAGCCCCAAACTTTTTAAGAGTCCAAAGAAAGAAGCTCTAAGGCGCGCCGACGAAGTAAAGCTTATTGTTTGTAGCGTCGGGGAAATATGCCAATATGCGGAAATCGCGCGCGAAGCCGAAAATGCCAAGGCGTATTGGATCATTCCCGAATACTCAAAATCAGGCGACAAAGAACTCCTGGAAGGCATATGTAAATTTGTGGAGGAAAACGGCGGAAGATTTAGAGCCGGCTGGCAAATCCACAAAAATTTCAACGCCAGATAGCCGCTCAAACCTTACTTCTTGCCAAATTTTGAGCTCAGAAGCCCCTCGGCGGTTTTGTATGCAAGCCCCTTAAATGCGATGTCGGCAGCCGTTGCTATATAAACGCCAAGCAAGGCAAAACTCGCATAAATAGAGGCCTCCGTGCTAAAAAATACGGGCGAAAACGCGGCGGCAGTTAAAATTAGCTGGGTCATGGTTGCAAGAACCATCTGGAGGGAGGTGCGGTTTCTGCCCACCAGAACTCTGTAAAGCCACATTGAACCAAGGAGCGTCGCCAGATACAAAACAGACGTCCAGACATTCATAATGTTCCATTCGAACAAGTCGAACTTGTCGGCTATGCCAAGAAGTATTACCATTAGAATAATCTGCTGGGCAAACAGGTAAAATATGAGGCCTGCCACAAATACTATCTTTTTGCAGCTTGTATCTATTCCAAATATTAGGCGCATTATAAGCGCATATATTCCAATGCAGGCAACCGCCGCCGACTCAAATACGGCATTGGAAAAAAACTCCACCTGGCCCAGGAACGCTATGGAAGGTAGTTTTGCATTAATTAACAATTTATATATATCTAATGTGCAATTTCTTACAAGTTCCGACAAAAGCGGAACACAAAAAAAAGCAAGCATCAATGCTGATTGCATTAAATTTTTTAAAGGCGATTTCATCTTATTTTAGAGTTTCCCTCTTAGTATAACATTTTTTTGTTTTTAGCAAAAAAAAACTTGAAAAAAGAGACCAAATTACAAATAAAAGGCTCACAACCTCTGCGGTGTACGAGACTGCCTAACATATTTTCCGCCTTAATGAGAATATTACGGGAGCTCGGGCGTCTGTTGTGGCTGTCAGGCCGTGTACGACGGAAGACAAAAGCAGCGGAGAGAGCACCCACCTTGCTATGCGAGGTCGAGAAATAGACTCGGCAAGACGGCACGTGTGGGGGTTGTCTATTTTACTTTGTTGCAACCCGCTTTCGCAGCGGGCTTTTTTATTTTTTAAGTTGGGGCGCTTTTTTAGACCGCGCTGCCCGTTATTTTTGACGAACAACGCGCGCGGCGGGATAGCCGCATGGTATGTGAAATTTAGATAAATTTTTTCTGAGGATGCGCTTGAAACTTGATAATATCCCGCCGCGATGGCTTACGAGACTCTCTCGAAAGGGAAAACCCGTCCATCTGGGGAAATTGCGCGCCAATACATAAAACGTGCGCCAACACCGCCGAACATGAAAAAGAAAAAATGCAACTGTCCAACCCGCAAATAAAAGCGAAGTTGACTGCGGCGTATCGGGAGAAGGGCCGCGATAAAAGCGGGGCGGTATGCTCTTTCGGAAATACCGCCTGCAATATAGCTTATATGGCGAGTTGAACAGACAATGCAGGCCTCAAAGAATAAGCATGGCGTCGCCGTACGAATAGAAGTTGTATTTTTCCCTTATGGCTTCCGCGTAAATATCTTTGAGAAGCTTTATGCCGGAGACATCGCCCGGGGTTAGGAACGAGGCAACAAGGCACATGAGCGTCGAGCGCGGCAAATGAAAATTTGTAATCATAGCCTCAGCCGAGATGATTTTTTGCGGCGGATAGACAAAAAGAGTGGCCGTGTCGGCAATCGGCCTTGAAAAGTCGAGATCGTCGGCTCGGTGCTTGCGCCAAAAGTCCTCCATGGCCCTGAGCGACGTAGTGCCTACGGCCAGCCGGGGGCGCGTCGTATCGGCCATTGCCTCGAGGGTGCGCACGGGGATTTCGTAGAACTCGCCGTGCATTTTGTGGTCTTGAATTTGATCCGTCTTAAGCGGCTGGAAAGTCCCTATGCCGACATGCAATGTGAGATTGAAAAAATCGTGCGAGGCCTTCAATTTTTGAATGAGCTCTGGCGTAAAATGCAGCCCCGCCGTGGGCGCGGCGGCGGCGACGCGCTTGTGGGTGTCGGCATAGACTGTTTCGTATCGGTCGTTGTCGAAGGCCCTGTCGTAATCGGGTGAATTCTGGTTGCGCCTTATGTACGGGGGCAGGGGGACAACCCCTATTTCCTCCGACATCTCAATTACGCTTTTAAAGCGGCTATCCAACGTGAACCTGACAACGTTGTTTCCGTTTTCGCCCGTTTGCATTACCTCGGCCTCAAATGCGCCGTCGACTGAAAATTTCGAGCCCTTTGGCAGGCGCTTTCCCGGGCGCAGCATGCAATTCCACGCTAGCCCCGAGTCTCCGCAGGGCGTCAGCAGAAGGCACTCGACGCTCGCCCCCGTATCCTTCTTTGCAAAAATGCGTCCTTTTAAAACGGCGGCGTCGTTTCGGAAGAAGTTGTATGGGACATTCAGAAACGAGGGAAGGTCGAAGAAGTGCGCATGGGTTATCTGCGCGTTTTTTCTGTTAAAGACCAGCAGTTTTGACTGGTCGCGCTTTTGGGCGGGGAAACGGGCTATGCGCTCTTCGGGCAAATTGTAATCCAAGACGGATGCGTCCATACTCTTTAAAATGAAATATCTGCTATTTCTTCGATCTTTGTTTTTATGTAAAGTTTTTGGGCCTTTTGCTCGTCCCAAACCGACGTAGGATATATTGCGGCGCTCGCCGAGGCGCGCGCGGCCGAAATTTTTAGCGCCCCGGCGACTTCGGCGCGCCGCGATAGCTCAAATATTAGCGATGCAAAAAAGGCGTCGCCGCAACCTGTCGGGCTGCGCTGTTTTACTGTCGGGGGTACGACCCTGTAGCACTTGCGGCCAAAGCGCGCAAAAATCGGCTCGCGCGAGTTTGTGATGACTATGTTTTCGACAGCCGATGCGCCCGGGACGAGCAGCCGCTTTGATTTTTTGAGGGCGTCGAATTCGTCGCGGTTTATTTTTACCAAGTATGCGCCGGTGTCCACAAACGCCTTTAGCGGGAGCGCATAGGTGTCGATACAAAGTTTTAGGCCATGTTTGTTGGAGAAATCTGCTATAGTGCGCGCGTACGATTCTTTAAAGGCGGCAAACGAGCCGCAGAAGGCAAAATAATCCCCGGGCCTTGCGCGCTTGCCGACCTTTTCGAGTGCGCGCGCGAGAGCATCTTTGCCGACGGGGACATCCACGCCCAAAAAAGTCGTCTGGATTCCGGAGGATGTGTCCTGGCAAACGAGGCCCTGTCGAGTTTGCCCGTCTATGGGGGAGGATATTATGCTGCAAAAATTTTGCTTTTTAAGCCAATCGATGCAAAGCCTTCCTATTTGTCCGGCGGGGAAAACGATTGCGCAGGCCTTGCCCGAAAGCAAATTAAAGGCCTTTGCCACATTCACGCCCTTGCCGCCCACCTGGAAGGTAGCCGATTTTGCGCGCACGGTTTTGCCCTGCGCGGGGAAATCGAAAAGGCAAGTCGTCTCGGCGAGCAGATTGCCGGTCAATGTAAACAATTTTTGCATCCCATACAGGATTGCAAAAAAAAGTTATTTATCAAGAAAAACTATTGCAATGGATGGGCAAATCGTGCGATTATACAGAGGAGTATAATATAAAAATCATTTGCGATGAAGAAGAAGATACTGATGGTTTCTCCGGAGTGCTCGCCGTTTTCAAAAGTCGGAGGGCTTTCCGACATGGTGGCCTCGCTTTCAAAACAATTTGCCGAAGACGGCTGCCAGGTAAAAGTATTTACGCCGCTGTATTCAACGATAAAGCGCCCAAAAAACATGCAAAAGGTCATGGACAACCTGTCTGTACACATGGGCCTCGGGATAGAAGAATACGCATCGGTATGGAAGGCTCCGCTGGGCAAGGCCGAGGCGGTATTTTTGGAATTTAACCGCTATTACGACCGCCCGGGCATATACAATTACCACTCTGTATCCTACGACGACAACGGCGGAAGATTTTCGTTCATGGCAAGGGCCAGTTTGGAATATTGTCTGGCGACAGGGTGGATACCGGATGTCATACACTGCCACGACTGGACAACCGGGCTTATACCCGTGTATCTTAACACCACGCTGCGCAATACCCCGTTAGGGCGCACGGCCACGGTGTTTACAATACATAATCTCCAGCACCAGGGCGTCTTCGACAGGGGCGTGCTCGAGTACGCTGGGCTGCCGCAAAGCGAGTTTAGGGCCGATTCGTGCGAATCGTACGGGGCGCTTAACATGTTAAAAGGCGCGCTTTATAACGCCACAAAAATTACGACCGTCAGCCCGACCTACTCGAAGGAAATTCAGACCCCCGCCTACGGCTGCGGGCTCGACCACGTTCTGCGTTTCAGAGCCGCAGACCTAATCGGTATACTAAACGGAATAGATACCCAGGATTGGAATCCGGCTGTGGATAAGCGAATACCGGCAAATTACAAAGTCGGTTCTATGGAGGGCAAGGCCGTATGCAAGGAGGCCCTTCAGAAGAAGGTCGGATTAAATAGAGATGCCAAGGCGCCTCTTTTTGGCGTCGTCTCGCGCCTTTACGACCAGAAGGGGCTCGATTTGCTCGCGCGCATAGCAAAGCCCCTAGTTGACCACATGGATATACAGCTTATGATACTGGGAAACGGCGAGGGCTGGCTCGAAGAGGCTTTCAGAAACCTGACGGGCGCAAACCCCGGGCGAATTGCCTCGTACATAGGCTTTGATAACGACCTCTCCCATCTGGTGGAAGCCGGAAGCGATTTCTTCATAATGCCCAGCCGCTTTGAACCGTGCGGCCTAAACCAGATGTACTCAATGGTCTACGGCACCCTACCCGTAGTAAGAAGGACCGGCGGGCTTGCCGACACGGTGGAGCAGTACGTCCAAGGCTCGGGGCGCGGAACCGGATTTATCTTTGACGACGCCACTGCCGACGCGCTCTACAACACCATCGGTTGGGCCTGTTCCACTTGGTTTGACCGCCCCAAAGACATAACAGCCATGAGACTCAACGCCATGACGCGCGATTTTTCGTGGAAAAATTCCTCGCGCAGGTACGATCAAGTATACACGTGGGCCATAGGGACGCGCTCCCTTGGATTTTGACGGACTGCTTAAATAAACGACGATGCCCGACAGACCACCAAAACGCACTTACCGCGAAAGCCAGATATGGCTTTGGCGCGACAGAGTGGCAAAGGATTGGGAAAGCAATTTCAGCAAAAAAGAAATTGAGTACGGGCGCGCGCTCTACAAAGCCGGCTGCATACGCGAAATAGAACTAAATGCCGACGACGCTTTCATAACTGCGCGCCTTGAGGACGGCAGCGAACCGTTTTGCATCCTCGATTTTGACGGCGAGAACTTTATTTATGTGCCGTCTGTATCGACCGATCCGCTATACAGCGCGCTCAAGGTCGCCGGTTTCTACGAGATTGAAGAGTTTGTAATCGACCTTTGCGCGGAGCGCGAAATAAAGGACGCCGAGAAGGCCCGCGAGGAGGAAGTTAAATCGCAAGAGGCCACCCCCGAGGCCGGTGAGTCCGACGTCTTGGAAAATGCGGAACAAGACGTCGGCGGAATGGCTCTGTCGGTAAATTTTTCGTCAAAGCCAAAGGGGCTCGTCTGCCAGGCTTACTGGCGCAGCGCCGACAAGCGTTTGCCGGCTTTCGGCGACAAGTCGCCCTCGATAGAGGAGCTGAGCCAAGTCGAAAGCATGAGGCTGATGCGGCTGGTTTCAATGGCCCGCAAAGCGGCGTTTAAATTTGAGGACAATGCGTTTGTCCTTTCCGACTATTCAAAGATATCGCCGTTTTTAAAGGAGGCGATGAAGACCTGGAAAGAGCACTTCATCGTCAGAAAAGACTGGCAGGTCGACCTGCTTATGCTGGGCGAGCGCAAAATAACGCTTGCCGCGCGCGCCAAGTCCATAACGGCCAATTCCGACGATTTCGACGTCGACTGGCAGCCGAGCGTCGACGGCAAGGCAATTGGCGTTTCCGAAATGACAAAGCTTTTCAAAGGGTCGGCGAGCGTGCAAATCATTCCCGACTACGGCATAGTGCGCATTTCCAACAAAGACTCCGATTTTCTCAAGAACGTCGAGCGCGCGCGCGATTTCGGGTTTGAAAACGGCAAGATTCCCAAATACATGCTTCTTGCCCTATCCGAGTTTAGCCAGAATATGGTTCTTTCCGACGACCTCAAATCATGGGCGGACACTCTAATATCGGGCGAGTCGAATCTGTCTTTGGAGGGGCTCGATTTTCTTCGCAATTACCAGAAGAAGGCCGTTTCCTGGGCGATGAATCTATTCAGGCACGGCTGCAATGCCATGATAGCCGACGAAATGGGCTTGGGCAAAACAATACAGACTTTGGCTATATTCGAAGCCATAGCCTCCGAAAAGAAAAAAGAGGCGGCCAAGCAGGGCGGGGCGACAAAAGCAAAGAAGGGCGCCAAGGCCGAATTTCTCGTGGTGTGTCCGGCGTCGGTAATACCGGTTTGGGTATCGGAGGTAAAGAAGTTTTTCCCGAAATTAAAGGCTCAAATATTAACTTCGAAGATGAAGAAGTTATCCGGGGGAGGCCTCATACTTTCAAGCTACACGCAACTGAGGAGAAACAAGTCTCTTCTCGACGGTGTTATGTTTGAGGCGGCTGTTCTCGACGAGGCTCAATTTATAAAAAATCCCGATTCAAAGACAACCGCGGCGTGCATGTCGATACGCGCCAGGCACAAACTAGCACTAACGGGCACCCCGGTGGAAAACAGGCTCTTGGATATGTGGACGTCGTTTCGTTTTCTGATGCCCGGGCTCATGGGCAACAGAAAGCGCTTTGAAGAAATAGCGCAAAATTCACAGGAGAGCATAAAGCTTGTGCGCAAACAGATTTCGCCGTTTGTCCTGCGCCGAATGAAGACGGAAGTCGCCAAAGAATTGCCGGATAAGATTTTTATAGACTTGCTCTGCCCGATGTCGGAATTCCAGAAATCGGAATACGACAAGATTATGGAAATGACGAGGAAAGAAATGGAAAGCCCCATGGACAACACGCGGCGCTTCACAGTTCTTTCGCTGCTGACGCGCCTGCGCCAAACATGTTGCGACTCGCGCCTGCTTCCATGGGTGGAGAGCAACTCATCCGATATCGGCGGAAAAATTTCCGTTCTTGGCGACCGCGTTCAAGAGCTTCTACTAAGCGGCAAGAAAGTGCTTATTTTTAGCCAATTTACAAAGTTCCTGGATTTGATTCGAAAAAATATCGAGCAATTTGCCCCTCCTGAAAAAATCATGGAGCTGACCGGGAGCACGAGGGATCGCTCCAAGCCCGTCGAGGCCTTCCAAAATTCAAACGGAAGCGCCGTAATGCTAATTAGCCTGCGCGCGGGCGGCACCGGCATAACGCTCACCAGCGCCGACTACGTGTTTTTGGCCGACCCATGGTGGAACCCCGCCGTGGAGGAACAGGCCATAGACCGCGTGCACAGAATAGGTCGCAGAAACGATGTCTTCGTTTACAGGCTCGTCTCCCAAGGAACGGTGGAAGACAGGGTAAGACAGCTTCAACTTCAGAAAAAGAGCCTTTTCGACGAATTGATGGGGGGCCTCAAAGACGTCTCAAACCAGGGCAAGTTTACCGAGACCATACGCGATATCCTCTCTTGATCATTGAGCCGTCGCGGCTTTAAATATGATCCGCGAGCAGACTACTATTTCTTTTTAGCCGCATTGTCTTTTCCCCAAAAATAGCAATGCAGCAAAATGTTACAGTACCTTCTCAGACGCAGAGGGGCCAACAGTCTTTATTTTGACTCGCCGCGGCTTGTTGGGAAGCACGAACTATGCAGCAAAAGCCTGCGCTTGCGCGTGTTGTTTTGCCCACCGCGTTTTATTGGAAAACCCGAAGCGCGAAAGAAAAGAAATGTCCATCCGGGAACTTTTGCTTATCGCATTTTATTGAAAGCCCGGACAGATGGCAGAAACAATCTTTGCCTGAAACTGGTTTTTAAGGCCTGCGCGCAGAGATAGTGCGCCGGGCGTTTCATGCGGGCAAAATCGGGCGCGGAAAGAGCGCCTAAGAGGGCAGATCGGTTATTTCAAAGTCTGTCGATACGAGGTAGGCGTCCTTGGCCGCAAAGACAATTTCGTTTTTGCCTATCGAGCGAATTTGGCCCGCGGGCAAATCCTCGGTTTTGGGCGCGATGTCGGCCCGCCAAATTCGATAGCGGCGCTGGCACAAGTCGAAGAAGGCGCCGTTGAAAGGGCGGCTTACGGCGCGTATTAAGTTTCTGATGTCTTTTGCGCTTTTCGAAAAATCGATTCTGCTGTCCTCGGGGGTGCGCTTGCCAAAATATGATGATTTTTCGGCGATTGAGGACTGGCTTATTCGTTTGGCCGTCGAGTCTATTAGCTTGGGCAGAGTTTCCGAAAACATCTCTACGGCCGCGGCTGAAACTTTTGGCTGAACGTCGCCGACGTATTCGTCGGGCAAGATATCGACTTTTTTGCGCGCGACTATATCGCCTGTGTCAAAATCTTTTTCGAGGACATGCAGCGATACGCCCGTGTAATTTTCGCCGTTTATAATAGCCCAATTAAGCGGAGCGCGACCCTTGTATGAAGGCAGATAGGAACCGTGAAGATTATATGCGCCAAGACGCGCCTGCCTAAAAATTTCCTCGGGTATTCTATTACGATAGTAAAGCGAAAGGATAAGATCGGGGCTTAGTTCCTTTACGGTTTGGGCCCAAACGGCGTCCTTTAGGGTCTTGGGCTTGTATACGGGTACCCCGTATTGTTTTGCCAGGCTTTCCGGGGTGGAGAACCAGTCTGCCTCGTGCGCGTCGCGGTCGTGGGTGAAAACGGCGACAACGTTGTAGCCGTTTTCAAGCATGAATTTTAGACATTTGTAGCCTACGTCGCCAAACCCGAAAAAAATTATGCGCGCGTCGCTTTTTTCCATATTAAAACCCGATTTTTTCGCGAATTTCGTATTTTGGCTTTTCAAGCTCCGCTTCCGTGGGCTTTCCGTTTTTAAACAAATTTAGCGCCAGCTTCGCCAAGGAAAACGCGTTGTATTTGGACTCTCCCGCGTTGCGCGCGGCATGCAATACATATATTTCAACGGGGTTCTTGCTAAACTTGTAGGCCAGCATCGGGATAAAAGTAGATTTCCTGCTCTCCCTCGCAATCCGCGAGGCGATTTCCTTCGAGTAGCCGCGCAACATGCAACCCTGGTCGGTGATAGGCACTTTTGTGACAATCCTGCGCAGTTTATTCGCCGCCTTGGAACCGTACCTTCTAAACCAATTATCGTTGCGGTTGAGGCGTATTGTGCCGATGGAGTCGTGGCCCGCTTCAAACTCCCGAACGATCTTTACTATTTCTTCAGGCGGATTCTGCAAATCGGCGTCGATAGTTACAACGAGGTTTCCTGAGGCGTTTGCAAACCCCGCTATTATGGCGGGGTGTTGCCCGAAATTGTGCGTGAAATCTATGACCTTGACTACGTCCGGGCGCTTCTTATGAAAGCCGGAGAGCATCTCAAACGACTTGTCCGCGCTGCCGTCGTTGACGAAGATAATCTCGTAGCTCTTTCCCAAACCGTCGAGTGTCTTTGTCAATCTTTCAAAGAGCGGATTTAAGTTTTCCTGCTCGTTGTATACCGGTACAATTACGGATATATCCATTTTAGTACAATCTCTTTATCTTTCTAATTGAAGTGCGGGGAGCGGCCATAGTGTTTTCTTCGAGAAAACCGCCAAAAGGGCAGGAGAGCACCACTGCGCGCCTCATAAGTATTGTCCCGGGCTGAAGAACGCTGTTGCAGCCTATTTCGGCCTCGTCTCCGAGAATAAGGCCGAGCTTGCGCATGCCCGTCTCAACCGAGCCCTCCGGAAGCCTTAAGACGACGTCTTTTTGGTCTATGCGCAAATTTGCGCATATCACGCCCGCGCCAAGGTGCGACTTGTTTCCCAATATAGAATCCCCGACATAGTTGTAATGCGGAGTTTGCACCGTGTCCAAGAGCATCGAGTTCTTGTACTCGCAAGAATTTCCCATAACGCAGTCTTTGCCCACAATCACATTTCCCCTGACAAAACATCCAATCCTCATTTCAGTGTTCTCGCCGATCCAAGCCGGACCTACAATATGCGCAAACGGGGGCAGTTTCACAGACGGATGGATATAGACCTCTCCCTCTATCTTTACGCCGTCGGGTATGTCTTTTTTCGATTCCAACTTTGAAAAATCGACACTCTCAAGCGCCGCCTTTATGTTTTTTACCCATTCCCACGGCGGCACGTCGCCCGGGAAAAAGTCGCTAAAGCGCTTAAGCGATTCGGGAAGTGAAAATAGTTGATCTGAATTCATTTTTTTATCGTTTTTAACTCTACTTAAAAAGGCGCCGCACACAATCAAAAAAGCGCCCGCAATGCGTTGCCGTCCAAGGCGGACTTGTGCAACTATTAAAAAAAAAAGCCCCTCACGGGGCTAAATGACTAGTCGGCTTCTGCGAAGGATACTTGTTTTATGCCGGCCGCCGCGCATGCGTTCAAGACGGAAATGGCCGCCTGGTGGGGTGCGTCGGCATCGGGATATATTGAAACAATCGTAGATATTCCGCTGCGGTCGGCGCTCATTTTTAAGCGTTTGAGCGTCGAAGCTAGTTCGTTAAACTCAACTTTTTTATTTGCGCTTTGCGGATTCGGGAAGAGCCTGCTGCCCAGATTCTCGATTTCCGCCCCGTTTAAGAAAATACTGCCGTCGGGGGCGATTTCGACAATCTGCTCGCTGGGCAAAACCGTATTTTTAGAGTCGGGCTCTGTGACGGCCGGCAGCGAGAATAACAAATCAGCCTCTTGTTGTATTGGCAAATACATAAAGTAAATGAGCAACAGGAAGACGACGTCGATCATCGATGTCAGATCGAAGCTGTCCTCCGAATTTAATACTTCGTTCGTCTTTATTGCCATAGAATCAGTCTTTCAAAGTTCCAAACAATATGTTGTAAACGCCTGCCTCCGCGCACACCTTCATCAATTTGTCGACGTACCTAAACGGCGTATGGGCGTCGGCTCTAATGTAGGCGCCCTTGAAGCCGGGAACGCTGTTGCGGGCTATAAGGGCTTTTTTTATCGTGTCCAGATCAGAGGAAAAGGCGCCGAGGAAGAAAGTGCCGTTCTCGGAGATAGACAAAAATTGCCTGTCACCCACGTCGTCGGGCACCTTGGCCTCCGGCGCATTCGGCATGACTACCTGGACCAATTCTGCGGAAGCATAGCTTGTCACGGTCATAAAGAACGTAATCAAGAGGAAGACGACGTCGATCATGGGCGTCAGCTCAAACTTATCGTCGCCTTCCGGTGCTCTCCAAGTTTTCATATTTTAGCAGTCGATGTATTATTGCTGTTGGGTTTCTTCTGCTGCCGGAGCCGCCGCCTCTTCAACAGGCGCCTCAACAGTCTCCTCGACTTCCTGCGGACCGTATTTAAGGCACGTTTTAAGGTTGAAGACCAAGTCGCCTATTATGCTGCTTGCCCCCGATATAATCGCGCCGTACTTGTTTTTAAAGTAGAAGAAGAAGAACATTGACGGGATGCCTACTATCATGCCCGCCGCCGTTGTAATAAGCGCTTCCGAAATGTTGTCGGCAAGCTTCGAAGCGCTGCCTGCGCCTTCGGTGGCTATCGTATTAAACGCCTTGACCATACCCGAAACCGTTCCGTACAGACCCAACATGGGCGCCAGCGAAGCTATAACCGAGAGGTAGTTTATCAATACGTACGGATCCGCAAATTCGGCCGCGGAGGCTTCCTCCATGGCGGTCGACACCTCGTCGGCGTCTATGCCGCGAACATCGGCTCTGGCAAGGCCGCTTCCGATGATGTTTGTTATCGGAGAGGGGTTCTTTTCGCAGTAATCCACGGCTTCCTGAATCTGAAGGGCGTTGATATACTTTTCAACCTGCTTCACTCCGTCGGGATTCAAGAACTTCTTTTTGCGAACTACTATGAAATTGTACACTATTAGCGTGGTTCCAAAAATACCGAAGAACCCCAACGGATACATCGTCCAACCGCCTGCGCGCCACATGTCGGCCAACGATTTTTCCACGACTTTAGGCTGGTCGGGCTTCGCCGGAGCATCTCCTGCCGGGGCATCCGCAGCCTGCGCGAAAGCAAATTGTGCCGTAAACGCCATTGCCAATATCGATAGTATGGTAAGTAGTCTTTTTTTCATTAGTTTTATTTCTTTTGGTGTTATTTATAAAATGTACATAAAAATCGCTAATTCCGCCTCGTATGTTGGGACATAATGACCCCCATATTCAATTATTCAAGCATTTTTCTTTCAATTTTTTTCATCGAGGTGTCGTTTGCCAGCCTGTCCTCCAGCGCCTTTATCCTCGGATCGGCGTAGCCGTAAGCCAAAGTGAAGGCCCGCCACGGAAGAAAACGCGCCTTGCCGTCGATCTTGTAGATATAATCGCTTTCGAATTCGTCGTCATTTTTTATCTTTTTGAAGCTCGAAACGAACGCTTTCTTCTTTGAATCGTAATGCAAGTTGAATTTTGGATACCCGTCGAGGCACGCCTCCACAAACGCCGCGGAATTGAGCCCGTCAAAACGGATCATCTGCGGCAACTCGCAGCATGAAGGCTCGTTTCTGGACGGGATCTCAATTACCTCGTCTATTATGTTTTCAACGTAGGGATGGGCTTTTAATTCAGCGCGGAAGGCCAGGGCGTCGTTGTAGGCGCGCACGTACACCTTGTAGCCGTTGTTTGTATAGCTAAATTCAAGCTGGTTGTAGTCCTGACTGGGGGAGTCGCCGCGGTAAAACCTCCTGTCGAGGCTGTACGGGCCGCCGCTATAGCAGCGGTTGCGCGTGGTAAGCATGTATACGCTCGCTCCTTTGACCAGCGGCATACCCCCTATGCTCGCGGTTATCTTGAATTGGTTCGTTACGTCTATTTCGGCATTGAGCTTCCCGTCGGGGGAGGACAGCTTGAATACCTCGGCCCCGCATATCGACGCGCACATGGCCGCCGCCAGTAGTGTTATATATTTTTTCATATTCGTCTTCATTTTAATTCAGATTTTTGTTTCGGCAAATTCGCGTATGCGCTTGCACAGCTGGCTAAGCCCGTTGCGCCTATTTGGCGATAGATGTGTCGAAATATTGACATGCGCCAATACCGACGGATCCAGCTGCATGACTTCCGAGGGCGTAAGCCCGCTGTAAAGATCGCATACGACCGATGCGATAGCCCGCGTTATCAGGGAGTCCGCGTCGCTTTTGAAAACGCACTTGTTCCCGTCGTACCCGCATACAAGCCACAGGCTCGACACGCACCCCTTTACCAGATTTTCCTCCGTCTTGAACTTTGCCTCCAGATGCGGCTGATTCTTATTTTTTTCTATGAGGTACTCAAAGAGCTCCTGCGGATCGGGGAAAAGCCCGTATTCATCTTCAAGCGCCTGTTTCTTTTCGTCGATTACACTCATATTCCGTAAATTTTAATATCGTTTGCCTCTGCCAGTGCCTTTACGCGCGCCTTGTCCAGTATGAGGACTTTGCCCGCCTCTACAACAACATTCCTTATATTGGCCGCCGCGAGTTTGCGCACGGTGCGCTCGCCTATGACGGGGACGTCGAAACGGTAGTCTTGATTGGGCTTTACAGTCTTTGCAAAAAGACAATCCCGGGCGCCGAACGTGCCCGCGCGCTCTATCATGCTGTCGGTTCCCTCCCAGGCTTCCACCGCCAGTACGCTCCCGCGCGCGACTACGCACGACTGCCCAACATCAAGGCGCGCCATTTCCCTGGCTATTGTCATGGCGTAGTTTAGGCTGTCGTCAGAAATATTCCATTTCTTCCCGGAAAAAAAACCTTTAGGCGCGAGGCTGTCGTCGAGAAAACTGCGCGCATCCAAAAGTTCCACCCCAATTTTTGACATCTCCGAGGCTATCGCCCCGAAGATCGTCTCGGCATTTCGGCGCTTGAGCGTGGCCATTACAAGCATCGCCTTCAAATCAAGTTTCAGCCCTTTAAACAGTTTCTTTGGCGTTATCTGGCCGGCCATTATCGCATAGCGTATTTGGCGCTTCTTTAGGGCTTTTAAAAGCTTGCCCAGCTGCCCGACGTTTATTATATCGGCGCGGTCGCAGGCGACGTACTCCTCCAGAAATTCCGGGGCCGTCTCGTCCTCAAAGGCCGTGATATACACGTCGAGGCCGCAATCTTTTAGCTTTTGGGCAAGCAATTTCGGATATTCGCCGCGCCCCGCCAATATTGAAAGCCGCGCGGAGGCGTCGAAATTGTCCGGAAGAAATTGCGATAACTGATTCATTATTTTCTGTGGATGTAGCTTGGAGGATTTGCAAAATACTCTTTGTATATCGCGCGCCGCGCGCCGATGTTCCCGTCCGCGCCGCGTTCAAAAACTACGCTCTCAACTATCTGCCTGCAAGCCGAAAGCCTAGATATAGCCTCGGACTCTTCGGTTATGCCCATTTGCTCTATTGCTAGCGGAAAAATTTTTCCCGCCGCCGATTTCTTTGCAATGGCCTTTTGCCCGGCGCGGAGGAAATCCGACTTGCCGTCGGCTGAATGGAAACGCGCCATGCCTTCAAGAACGTAGATTAACACCGAGTCGCCGGCATCGTCTATTATGAACATCTTAGACCTAACGTCAAAGACTCCGGCATGCGTCTTAATCTTGAATGTGCTCGATGCGCGCAGCTCTTTCGATGCGAACTCGAAGCGACCGTTTTCTATTTCCATGCTCAAATGCGAAACGGAGGGCTCCCGGTTTCCCGGCACATTCATGGCGCTTGTCTTTTGCTGTTTAAATTCGTCGACTTTCGCACGGGAGTCGGCGTGTTGGACAACCGCTACGGAATTTGAAAACTTATAAGAGGCGTACTGGTTTTTCCCGCATTTTATTTCCAGTCCTACGGCCGGCACGGCCTTGTTCCAAGCATTCAAAGCCTCTGCGCCTTTGAGTATCTCGGGAGAGTGCCTTAAAGTGTGGAAGAATACATCGCCGCCTACATATTCGCCGCCCGAAGAGGCGCCGCCGCCGGCTGAGAAAGCCGACATCTGCGCAGAGATGCATAGCGCCACAAACAATGCGATTTTTCTCATTTTACAACAATATTTACTATTTTATTCGGGACGTAAATTTCCTTCACAATCGTCTTTTTATCCGTGAAGTTCTTTACGTTTTCTATATTTTTTGCCGCAGTTAGAATGTCGTCTTTGCCCATCGAGGCGTCGATTTGCAATTCGCCTCTCAATTTGCCGTTAACCTGGACGGCAATCTTGTGGGTGTCGTTGCATATTTTCGACTCGTCGGCCTTGGGCCACGGCGCCTTGGCGACAGAACCTTTCATTCCCAACCGGGCCCATAGCTCTTCCGATATGTGCGGGGCGAACGGCGCCAGCAGCTGAACGAATTTTGCGGCGCTATCAAGCGATACGCTCTGCTGTTTCTGAAGCATTCCGACATATATCATCATCTGCGAAATCGCCGTATTAAAACGCAGGTTTTCAATATCGGCGCCGACTTTGATAATCGTCTGGTTTAACAGCTTTAACAGCTCGTTCGAATCGCGCGTGCTGGCCGAAATTTTCCTGTTTAAAGAACCGTCTTGCGCATCGACGTATTCTCTCCAGACTTTCTTGAGAAAACGCCACACGCCCTCAATTCCGTTCGTATTCCACGGCTTCTGGTCCTCTAGCGGCCCCAAGAACATCTCGTAGAGGCGGAGGGCGTCGGCGCCGTACTTGGCTATAATGTCGTCGGGATTTACCACATTTCCCCTCGACTTGCTCATCTTGAAGCTGCGCGCGTCGACTACTATGGACTTGTCGGCTTTCAAGACAAATACCGGGCCGACCTTTTCCACGTCGGCCTCCGACAGCTTTACCGGCTCGACTCCGGGCTCTCCCGCGCGGTCGGCACCTACGAACTTGCCGTCCTTTTTATAGCCGGTGAACTCGAGTTGGCCAAGTATTATGCCCTGGTGGAAGAGCTTTTTAAACGGCTCCTTGCCGGTAAGCACTCCGCAATCGTAGAGGGCCTTGTGCCAGAAGCGCGCATACAGCAGGTGCAATACGGCGTGTTCGGCACCTCCTATGTAGAAGTCGGGATATTGCCAGTATTTTTCGGCCTTGGGGTCTATCGGGGCAAAGTCGCAGTCAGGCGAGCAGTAGCGCAGGTAGTACCAACATGATCCCGCCCACTGGGGCATGGTGTTGGTCTCCCGGTGCCCCTCAAAGAACCCTGCGCAATCTTTGCACTGGTCAGCCTGAACGACTTCCGCCGTATTCGGATTAACCATCACCTTAAGCCAGTTCGTCGCGTGTGCAAGCGGGCTTTCCCCGGTGCCCGAAGGCTTGTAGTTGTCGACTTTGGGCAGTTCCAGCGGCAGGTATTTTTCGGGCAGGGGCAGCGCGTAGAGCCTTCGGCCGTCGTCGCCGGTATAATATACGGGATTCTTCGGCAGAGCCCACTTCCCAGACCTTTCGGCAATTTCATAGGCGTCTTTCCCGACCCATACAATCGGGAAAGGCTCGCCCCAGTAGCGCTGGCGCGAAAAGAGCCAATCGCGAATCTTGTAGTTGACGGCCTTTTTGCCGACGCCCATTTCCTCGAGCATTTCGGTTATCTTCTTCTTGCCCTCGAGGGAATCGGTGCCGTCCCACTTGCCGGAATTTATCATTTTGCCCACGTCGGTGAAGGGCAGCGCCACGTCGGTTCCGTCGGCGTTCTTCTTGTCTATTACCCTTATTATAGGAAGGTCGAATTTCACCGCAAAGTCGTAGTCCCTTTCATCGTGGGCAGGCACGGCCATTATGGCGCCGGTCCCGTAGCTCATTAGAACGTAGTCGGCTATCCATATGGGAATTTGCTTGCCGTTGACCGGATTTATCGCGTACGCGCCGGTAAAGACGCCGGTTTTGTCTTTGGCCAGATCTGTGCGGTCGAGATCGCTTTTCGAGGCTATTGAGGCCTTGTATTGGGCTACGGCATCCCTTGTCTGATCGTTTACAAGCTCGTCGACGAGCGGATGTTCGGGGGCGATTACCATGTATGTGGCCCCATAGAGCGTGTCGGGTCGCGTAGTGTATATCCTTAGTTTCTTGCCCTTGGCCTTTGAGTTGGCTATTTCAAAATCGACCTCGGCGCCCTCGGAACGGCCAATCCAATTTGTCTGCAGGCGCTTGGTCGATTCAGGCCAGTCGAGGTCCTTAAGCCCGTCGATTAGCTTGTCGGCATACGCGGTAATCCTCAATACCCACTGGCGCAGCTTGCGGCGCTCAACGGGAAATTTCCCGACTTCGCTCTTGCCGTCGACCACTTCTTCATTGGCGAGCACCGTGCCCAGCGCCGGGCACCACCATACGGGCTTTTCGTCGACATAGGCAAGCCCCATGGCAAATAGCTTTAGAAATATCCATTGAGTCCACTTATAATACTTCGGGTCGGTAGTGTTTATCTCCCTCGACCAGTCTATGGCAAAGCCTATGCTTTTTATTTGCCTGCGGAAGTTGTCGATATTGGCGGCTGTTGTGATTGCCGGATGCGTCCCGGTCTTTACGGCGTATTGTTCGGCCGGCAATCCAAAGGCGTCCCACCCCATTGGATGAAGCACGTTGTAGCCGTTTGCCCATTTATAGCGGGCTATGATATCGCTTGCCGTGTATCCCTCGGGGTGCCCGATATGCAAACCGGCGCCAGAGGGGTAGGGGAACATATCCAAAATATAATACTTTGGTTTCTTCGTCGTGTCGATGTCTTCGGCGGCAAAGGTCTTTTGCTCGTCCCATACCTTTTGCCAATATTTTTCGATATCTGTAAAATTGTAGTCGACTTTATTGTCTGCCATATTTGTCTGTTTTATATTTTTTACGCTTATTCTTACTGCTTTTTTGTATTTCGTCAAAGTAAAAATATGCGCCAAATAAAATCAACTTTGTTCTCTGCCTTGCCGTATTTTCGAAGCGCGCAATCAAACGTATCCACAAAAATCGTTAATTTGCTAAAATGAACGCCCGTTTATGCTTTTTTACGTTTTTTTTTTAATTTTTTTTAAAAAAACGATTTTTTTTTAGAAAAAAGGTTGAAATCCCATAAATTATACTAACAATGAAACCAGAATCGACTATGTGCATTCATTTTCGGTTCTAACAAAAATCTGAATTAGCATAAGGATATACAATGGCTAGAAAAAAAGGTTCCGCTAAAGCGGCAGGTATGACACAGATATCGATAAGTTTGCCTCAAGATTTGGTAAAGCAAATCGATGAAATGGCAAAGCTTGACAATAGAAACCGTTCTAATTTCATTGCCAACACGCTCCAGAATATGGCAAAGGAAAGCCTCGGAGTCGCCGACGCAAAGAAGAAAATCAAGATGGTTTAGGCTAGCTATCTTATCGATTCTATAGTTTATAGTTAGCGTTAGCGGCGGGTAGTATGTTCCCCGCCGTTTTTTTGTTTTTTATCTTACATTTTCGCCTATGCGCTTGCTTCCTGTCCCGAATATGAAAAAACACACCGCGCAAAGGCATATTGCAACCGCACAGGAGTAATGTTGATTTAAAGTTCCTAATATCGACCGCGGCGCACAACTTGACACTCTTCATATAGGCCAAAACAAGACAAGCGCATTCCCCCCCCAGTAATATGCCGCCCTCTGCGGCTCCCGAAAGTTTAGCGCAATGTTTGTACGGCGCAAAAGCCGAAGGGTCGGCCGCTGTGGTAAACAGTTGACAAAAAAATATGTAAAACGAGTCCGCGCGGAGCTGGAGATGCGGCTAAAAATCTAAAATTGCCCTCGCCACTTTGGCGTTGTCGGGCAAAAGCAAGGCATTGTTTTCCCTTAGGCTTCTCTCCTTCGGTGAATACTGGCTGTAAAAAAATTTGAAAAGCATGCTAGCGTAGATGTCGTCGAATTCGGGATGCCCCTGAAATGTCAGCCCGAAATTCCCGATTGACAAACTCTCTATAGGGCAAAAAGAAGATGATGAGAGTATTTTTGAGTTTGGCGGCGGGGATACGACTTGATCGTGGTGGCTGTATTCGAGGACAAACTCGCCCTTGGGGAAATACTTTGCAAGATAGTTGTCCCCCGTGAGCTTTGATACCCGCTTGCCCACACCCCAGTCGGCTTTGGCGGGCTCGACCTTTCCGCCAAAAGCCTCGGCTAAGAGCTGATGCCCGAAACATATACCTATAAGCTTGGCGCCCCGGCCGGCGGCTTCCCGGCAAAACTGCTTTAAGCCGAGAATCCACCCCGAGTTTGCGTAGGCGCTTGCAAGCGAGCCGGTGATTATGTATTTGTCAAAGTCGCAAATGTCCCCGGGGTATTGGTTTTCCTTCACGTAAAACGTCTCGATGCTCAACATGTCCGAGGGCGTCTGCGCAGACTTAAGCATTTTTAAAAATTCGTCGGCGTATTCGGGCGCTTCGGGGCAGGTTGCCCGCGGCGCTTCGAACTTCTCGCACAATAGTATCCCTATTCGCATCCAATCACATTAACTTTTTATCCTTAGATTCGTCAAGTAATTGAGAGTCGTCTATATTATCTTTTAGCGCCGTTCCGCTTATCCCCAAGGATAGAGACTCCTTTAGAAGCATTGCAAGCTTTTTAGCCGCAAGCCTCGGGGGCATGCCCAAAGGCCTTATATTTGAAACGCAATTTCTATCAGACTCCACAGTATTCCAGACCGGCTTGTACGTGAAGTACGCGCTCAGGCTGTCTGGCGACCCGAGCCCCGGGCGCTCTCCTATCAAGACTATCGCGTGGCGTATGCCTATCTCCTCTCCGATTGCGTCTTGAATCTTCACCCTGGCGAAAGGCACTATTATAATCGGCGTCATCGCCCACTCCCTCTCGGGCAAGAATTCGGCGAGCGCCTTTACGGTATCGACGGCATTGAGGTTCGCGGCGGTGGCCGAAAGCCCGTCTGATACTATGACGGCAAAGTCGCGCCCCTTCCAGTTCTTGGCAAACTCCCTCAATTTTTTCTTCGAGTCCTCGTCGAGAACCCGGCCCATATCCGGATTCATCAGATACGTCTGCTTGTCGCGAATGGGCGTGTGCAATATAACGCTCTCAAAACCCGCCTCGGCAAACTTTTTCGCCAATTCCTCCGGATTAAACGTCGCGTGTACGGCGTCTCTTGCGCGTGCGTGCGCAAGGCGGAAGTCGAGAATGGAAGGCGTGCGTTGACTGCCTCCGGTTCTGCCTATTGCTATGCGCGCGCTCGTGTAGCGTTGCAGGCCTATCCACGAGTCGGGCGCAGAAACGGCGTTGGGCATGGAGTTTGCCCGAATGTTCTCGTTCTCTGAAGAATTACTTAGAAACGTCTCCATAATCTAAAATCCTCTTAAAAGTGTTCTCTTTGTTGTTTATGAGTTTGAAATCAGAATAAATGCCGGATTTTTTTAGCCATGCCTCAAATTCAGGAGCGGGGGCAAGGCGGTAAAGCTGGCGAATGTACTGGACGTCGTGGAACGACGTCGTTTGGTTGCCGAGCATTATGTCGTCCCACCCGGGGATACCCATTATGTAGGTCAGGCCGGCGGCGCCGAGCATGGTCAGAAGGGTGTCTTGGTCGTCTTGGTCTGTTTCGGCGTGGTTTGTGTAGCAAACGTCGCAGCCCATGGGAAGCCCCAGCAACTTGGCACAGAAGTGGTCTTCGAGCCCGGCGCGTATTATTTGCTTGCCGTTGTAGAGGTATTCGGGGCCGATAAACCCGACGACGGTGTTTACCAGTAGCGGCTTGAATTGGCGCGCCACCGCATAGGCCCTGGCCTCGCACGTCTGCATGTCGACGTCCCAATTTCCGTTAGCCGAAAGCGCCGTTCCCTGACCAGTCTCGAAGTACATGACGTTGTCGCCGACAGTGCCGCGGTGCAGGCTTAAAGCCGCCTCCCGCGCCTCCTTGAGCATCGACAAATTCACGCCGAAATTCTTGTTTGCAATTTCTGTGCCCGCAAGCGATTGAAAGACGAGGTCAACCGGCATCCCCGCCTCAATCATCTTAATTGTCGTGCTTACATGGGAAAGCACGCACGACTGCGTGGGAATTTCATATTCTGAAATTACGGCGTCCAAAAATTTTAGCAGGTTTACTATGGTTTTTGTATTGTCGGTGGCGGGATTGACGCCTATTACGGCGTCGCCGACCCCGTACATGAGCCCGTCGACGATAGAGGCCGCTATCCCCTTTATATCGTCAAAGGGGTGGTTTGGCTGCAGGCGCGATGAAAAGCGGCCCTTTAGGCCTATCGTATCCCGAAAGGCCGTTATGACACGGCACTTCGAGGCCGCCAAAACAAGGTCTTGGTTGGACATTATTTTCGATACGGCAGCCGCCATCTCCGGTGTTATTCCCCCGGAGATTTCTCTTAAGAGGTTCGCGTCGGTTTCGTAGCGCAATAGCCAGTCGCGGAATTCGCCGACGCTAAGCGTGCTTATCGGCCGGAACGCCTCTTTGTCGTGGCTGTCGAGAATCAGGCGCGTAACCTCGTCCTTCTCGTAGGGGATGAGGGGCTCCTCGAGAAACATGCTAAGGGGAACGTCGGCAAGGCACATTTGGGCTGCCACCCTCTCTTCGTAGTCGGCGGCGGCTATCCCCGCCAACACGTCTCCCGAACGCATTGGCGAGGCTTTTGCCATCAGCTCTTTTAGCGAGCCGAAATTATGTGTTTTCGACCCGACTGTTAAAGACCATTTGCTTTTCATGATATGTTTCTCCTGCTACTTTACCGGAGCGAAGTGTTCGGGGAGCCACAGCGCTATTTCCGGGAATATCATAATCAGAATCAGCGCCAGCAGCATAAGCCCGACGAAGGGCACAATCGAGGCGTAAATATCCTTAATTGTGATGCTCTTTGGCGACATTGCCCTCATCAGGAACAGATTGTAGCCAAACGGAGGCGTTATGTAGGCTATTTGGCACGTGATTGTATAGAGTATTCCAAACCATATCGGATTGAACCCGAGCTTTACGACAAGCGGTATGTACAGCGGAGCCACAATGACTAGCATGGCCGTGTCGTCGAGGAAAATACCCAGGAAAATGAAGGATATTTGCATCATCAACAGAACTTGCCAAGGCGTCAGGCCCCAGTCGTTTAGGAACAGCCCCTCGAGCGCGCGCACCGCGCCAAGGCCGTCGAATACCGCGGCGAAGGCTAAAGCCGACATCATAACCCACATGAACATCGCCGAATTGTCGAGCGTTTCAACGAGGGTTTTCTTGAATATGGCCCATGTCAGCCGCTTTCTCAATAGAGCCACCACGAAGGCGGCCAAAGCGCCCACGGCCGAACTTTCAACGAGGCTCGTCAAGCCGAAGAAGAACGAGCCTATTACCGAGAATATCAACACAAGCGGAATGATTCCCGCGCTGAGCACCTTGAGTTTTTCCTTCATCGTGAAGTTTCTTTCGCTCTTGGGAAGGGCGGGGCCCATCTTTGGATTGAGCTTGCACCTTACGAGTATGTATATGAGGAACAGCAGCGTCATCAGTATTCCCGGGCCCACGCCTGCCATCCAGAGTTGGCTTACCGGTTGGCGGGCAATCATGCCGTAGAGCACCAATACGATACTGGGCGGAATTAGGATGCCGAGCGAACTGCCCGCTTGTATCAGGCCGCTAATCATGCGCTTGTCGTAATTGCGCTTGAGAAGCTCGGGCAGTGCCACGCTGCAGCCTATTGCCATACCGGCGACGCTCAAACCGTTCATGCAGGAAATAAGCACCATAATAAGCAGCGTACCCACAGCCAGACCGCCTTTGAGGGAACCCATCCAGACGTGGAACATGTAGTACATGTCGTTTGCGATGCCCGATTCCGAAAGCATGAAACCCATGAAAATAAACATAGGCAGCGTAAGCATCGGATACCAATTAAAGAGCTTGATAGCCGCATTGAAACCCAGCGCCGTGCTTCCTTCGCCCCATAGGAACATCGCCGTGACGACGCCCACGAAGCCCATCGCCGCAAAAACCCGTTGGCCGGTAAGCATCAACAGCATCAGCGACGAAAACATTAACAAAATTATAATTTCGGGAGATAAGCTCATTTTACATCTTCCTTCCTAAGACTCTGCAAAAATCCTTCATTAGTTCGGCGGTGCCTTGCAAGAACATCAGCGCCATGCCGCAAGTCATGATGATCTTGATAGGCGCCATTGGAGGTCTCCAAACAGAGTGGTTGCGTTGGTCGAATTCCAATGCGAATGCCGAGCTTTCGTAGCCGCCTTTTATCATGACGTATAGGTAAAAGAGCATGAAAAACACGGTGAAAACATCTACGAGAGCCTTCTTGTAGGGCGACCAGCGCTCGTAAAGAAAGTCCATTCGCACGTGGATTCCGTGCTTTAGGCTGCTTGCCCCGCCCAATATATAATAGGCGGCCATAGTAAACTGAGCCATTTCCATTACCCATATAACGGGGTGGTGGAAGGCGTTGGTCACTACGGAATACAGCAGTATCGCCATCATCAACAATAGCAGATACATCGCCGCCTTGCCGACAAATTCACTTAGTGCCTCGACCTTGCGAACGTAAAAGTCTATGAATCTAAAAATCGGCACGCCGGTCTTAAAGCGGACCCTGCGCCAATTTATCGAATTGAGCCAGTCGTCGAGGTCGTCAAATCTCGTTCTTCTAATATACATACTAACAAAGTTCAAAAATTGGTGTGTTTGCAAACAGGGAGGGGGTTTGCGCACCCCCTCCGCCTAACTTTATATTGAGAGTTTTTAATAGCGGTACGGAGAACCGGCTTTTTCCATGAGGGCGTTGTAGTCGCGCAAGATCTGCACCACTTTTTTGGCTCTCGGCGATCCGTCGGCCACAATCTTGTCCCAGAATTCGGCAGCCGCCTTTTCGAGCGTCTTCCACTCTTGGCTGGGTATGCTTGTCAACTCGAGCTTTCCGCCGTTGGCGCGCAATTTGGCCTCGCCGCCCCAGTACCAGTATTGGCGGTAGTAGTGGGAGCTGTCCATACAGAGTTTGAACAACTCCTGCAAGTGCGCCGGGACCTTTTCCCAAGATTTCGCGTTCGCCAGGAACGACCCTATCCAAGCACCGGAAATATTGTTGGTGAGGAAGTATTTCGTCGCGTTGGCCCAGCCGACCGTGTAAGCCTCGGTGATGCCGCACCATGCGACTCCGTCGAGCTCGCCCGTGCGTATTGCCATTTCGACGTCCTCAACCGGGACCGTGACCGGCACAATGCCAAACTGTGTAAGGAAGCGCCCCGCAGTCGGAGACGTGTAAACCTTTTTGCCTTTGATGTCGGCCAGGCTCTTAATCGGCGTCTTCGTTATGAAGTTGCACGGATCCCACGCGCCCGAGCTCAGCCACGTTACGTTCTTGACATCTTTATACGAGTCTTCCCAGATCTTATCCAGGCCGAACTCGTAGAAGAGCGCCGGCACGTCGAGCGAATAGCGCGTGGCAAGCGGGAAGTATGCGCTGAAGGGCGCTACGTCGGCGGGCGAACCCATGGAGTCGTCATCGCTTTGGACGCAATCGAGCGTGCCTTGTTGGAGGGCGCTGAAGCGCTCGCTCGTGGGAACGAGCTGGTCGGCATAGTAAAGTTCAATGAACATCTCGCCTTTGGCCACCTTGTTAAAGGCCTCGACTGCGGGCTTGATTACATGCGCGCCGAGCGCGGTGCTGGCATAAGTCTGCAGACGCCACCTTATGGGTTTTTTAGCGCCCATTATGTACGGGGCGCCGACAGCCAGCGCCGAACCTAGGCCGAGTTTCTTCAGGAATTCGCGCTTGCCCATCTTGGAGCCTGCGCTCTTTGCATTTGTCGTAGTATTCATGTTATTGTTTCCCAATTATGCTGTTAAAGTTTTAGAATCCGATAGATGTGCTTGCACCGAGCCAGAAGTTGCTTTTGCGCCCGTCGAGTGTGTATTCGGCGTCGTTATTGCAACTGTAGCGCCCGCCCACGGAAATGCTCCAGTTGTCGGTGATTGCAACCGACACTCCGGCGCTTGCCATTAGATACGCGTAGCCGCCGTCAGCCATTCCTCCGTTGTAGTCGGCGTAGCCTCCGGCAACCGCCAGGTCTATCGTCGCCCAGTTTTCATTTATCAGCCACTTTGTGATGGGAGCCGCATAGGAAAGACCGGCCTCTATTACGGTTCCGTCATAAGTGAAGTTGTAATACCCGGCAACGTAGGGCGATATGGCAAAGTCGCCCATCAATTCCGACGTGTCGTAGCTTAGGCAAAGCTTGAGCTCGTTTTCGTTCGTCGAGCCGCCCGAAGCATACGTGTATAGGGTGTAACCAAAATCTATCGTGAAATTTTCAATAGTGTAGGTAATGCCCGCAAAAAGGTCATCCTCTTGGTAGTTTGAGCCCTGATAATCGTCGGTAGAGAAGCAACCCCACCAACCGAGGTATGCCGCAAAGCCGTGACCGAAGTCGTAGCCTAAGTTTACCGAGGGACTCACCACAGCGTCCGCCAACTGTTTGCCCCTGAAGATAAACTCCGATTCATAGTCGGCCGAAATCGACGCGGAGAAGTTACCAATTACTTCTCCTATCGAGGCATTCGATACCAACGAGTTTACTTCCTTCTCTTCCGTACCCTCAGCCGCAAAGCTCAACGCCGCGGAAGCAAGGATTATTGATGTTATCTTGGGTAGTGTAGATGACATAATTTTTATGTTTTTATGTTTTTTGGTGTGTGCGTTTAGTTGTGCGCTAGGCACAATTCCCTCTTGAGCAGATTGCGTGCCAATTGTTATTTTCAAAAAAACTATTTAATAAACAAAAAGTTATGTTATCCACCTACAAATACGTCAAAAAAATCGCATATTCTGCGCTAAAACATTTTCGTCATTGCCCGATTTTATAACATTTTTGTTGCCCCGATAACTACATTTTAGTTGTTTATTCGAAATTGTCGCAGAATATGGGAAGGCGGCAATGGTTGGCGCAGACGCAGTGGGGCAAAAACGCTCTCAATTTGGTTTGTGTAAATATAAAATTTAGGTAAACAGAAACAGAATAATGGGCAGAGTAAAAAATATATTGTTTGTATGCCACGGCAACATATGCCGGAGTCCTATGGCGGAGTTTATAATGAAAGACATGCTTGCAAAAGCGGGTCTGGAAGGGCAAATCCATGTAGAATCGGCCGCTGTCAGCAGCGAGGAGATAGGCAATCCCGTATATGGGCCTGCGCGAAGAGAGCTCGAAAAACACGGCATAACTTGCCATGGGAAAGTCGCCAGAAAGATGACCGCCCAAGACTACGATAAATTCGACGTCATATTGGCGATGGACAACAGCAACCTGTACAATCTAAAGCGCATATGCGGCGATCCTCGCGGAAAGGTAAAGCTCATTCTCGAATATGCCGGGCGCCCCAATTCGGAAGTCTCCGACCCGTGGTATACGGGCGATTTTGCAAAGGCATATAGCGACATATCCGAAGCCTGCGAAGGCCTGCTGAAATCGCTGCAAGCAGGCAAAAAACTTTAAGAGCGCCTGCAAACGAAAACCAAGGCGCAGAAATACAAAGAGGGCCCGAAAGAAACATTTCGAGCCCCCTTATTTATAAAGCGTCTTGGCGCATTTATGCTGACGCATATTTCAGCCGAAGCAACGGCAGGCATTTGCGCCCCGCATGTCGTCTTGTATTATTTGTTTTTTATCGATGCGCCGTCGCGAAAGGCGTTGCCTACGATATCGCCTAAAACGCGGTAGGCCTTTGCCGAGCTATCGTAGGAGATCGGTCGCAGTTTTCCGATATCGATATTGCCGCCGTCTCCGAGTATCGATTCGTCGGCTACGGTATTTACCACTTGCCCCACAATTCTGAAATCGCCTTCCACTTCCTGCATTTCCACGACTTCGCATTCGAGCGTAAGCGGATACTCGTCGATAATCGGCGCGTCGACTTTGCTTGCCTTATGCACATGCACGCCCGCCTTTTCTATTTTGTTGGCGCGCCTGCCGCTCTCCAGGCCAAAATAATCCGATATGCGCATGGTTTCTGGCGTTGCGAAGGCCAGGGTAAAGGCTTTCTTTAGCTTGAGGTTGTCGGTCGTCTTGTGGGATCCGAGCAACAAAAACACCTTGTCGTTGTCGCACTGTGTTCCCCAGGCCGCGTTCATCGCGTTTGGGACTCCGTTTTCATCGTATGTGGCTATGATAAAAACGGGAAGGGGGGTAATTATAGTCTTTGCGCCTATGTTTCTTTTCATATAAAATCCTTTCTTCGGCATTCCATACTTCGTTCTCTAAAAATTCAACTTTTTATTTTTAGAGCCAGCGCGCGCAGTTTTCTTGGGCGGCTCGCACTAGGATGTAAAAAGTTTGTCCGACTTGGAGGAGTCTCAGAACAAATATTGGATTGTCCGCCCCCGGCCGCGCCCGCGCAGTATTGGCCCGCGACGGGGCGGATTTTACATGCGTTTTGCCTATTTTTTAGGGTCAAACAACTTATACGATATCGGGCCGACCTCCACGCCTTCAAATTGATACGGCCTGTCGCCGTAGTTGACGACTATGCGCGTGCCGTCGGCGTATCCAATTAAGCGCACGTCCTTGTTTATTATCTTGTGGTAATCCATAAAGACAGTGGACAGGCGGGAATAGGCTTGGTACTGCCTGTAGGCTTTTGCTATTTTATCGACCGACTTGATCGAGTTCGTGTATATTATGGGTCGCGCCCCGAACTCAACAAGCAACAGCGGCAATTTCTTGCTGATTCGTTTTGCGTAGAGCGTGGTGTGGTTTTGCGTGACGCGGTCGGCATTGTGGTATACGAACCCGTGGTAGATTATTTCCCAAAGCGGAACGACTTGGTCTATCAGGGATCTGGATCTTTCGGGGCGGGCCAGCGGCAATATGTCGTCAAAATTCTTCAGCTTTTTATTCACGAAGCCGTACCCCTGCCAGTTTATAATGTCATGGCTGACGTAGTTTATGTATATGAGGTCGTTTATTAGATGGTCTTCTCCGCACTCCGAAGAAAAGCCTCCGAGATTGTCTATGCAAAAGCGGGCAATCTTTTGCTGAGCCTGGGCGGATTGTTTTCTGTTTGCCGGGTGGTTTTTATCGCAGCAAGGATAGGGGGAAATCGCGGTGAAAACATCTATGTAGTGGACGCCGTTAACACCCAACTTTTTTACCTCGAGCAGCTCTTGGGGAATATAAAGCTGCCATGCGCGCTCTAGGCATACCCTGTATGTGTTGCCTCCCGCCCAGTACGTCTCGCCGCGCAAAAGAGAGCCGTCGGGCTTCTTGCATATGTAGTCGGTGCTCCACATGGGCGATATCTTGTAGGCCCCCGTATTAGCCGTGTGGCAGGATATCGTATATCCTAGCGACTTTGCAGTTTCTACCATCTTTTTAAACCCGGCCTCGCCCCCGATCGACTCTTCCACAGGAAAAAGGGAAGGGAAGCGCCCATCGTAGCCGCCGGTAGTCCACCCGGCACAGCAAAAGTCCATCTTTTCTATCCCTGCGGCTTTGCAGGCGCGCATTATGTCTTCGGCCTGTTTCGTCGTCATGAATACTTTTACTTTGGGTTCCGTCTCCGGAGTCTGGTCGCCGGGCGTGCGCGGCTTGGAGGCAAAAACGTGCAGGCGCGTAACAAAAGTATCCTTCTGGTATTCGGCGTTTGGCAGCGTCTTCATTTTCTGGCTAAGCGGAATAATCTCTCCGTCAGCCAGGCGCTTGTTGCGGAAAAATCTGCCCACTTCGCTGTATTGGGCGTCTTTGCCAAGATTGTAGTAGTCGATGACCAGATCTTCGTAGGCGTCGAAAAGCATATCGGCTACGCGCAGCCTATAAAACATATTATACTTGCCGTCCTTTACATCGACTCGGCTTTCCACCTCAAAACGCAAACCCTTTAGCCAAGCCAGGAACATTCCCTTGTCTGTCTTGAAAGCCTGAATCGGTATTAGGTGGTGGTTGTTGTGCCCAGCAGTTGTCCAGGTGCCTTTATTGTATTTAAAAAAGCCAATCTGCCCCCTGTTGCCCAACCAGTAGCCATTGTCGCCGACCTTCGCGGTGAAAGCCGGATGCTGGACGTCGATGCTTTTTATGCCGCGCGCTATTTCTTTTGCGGGAATTACCAAACGCATGGCTCCGTCGGCTTGACGCTCAAGCTTGACGTTTTTTTCAAGCGAGCTGGCATCCAAGTTTTCTATCCTTATCTTCACGCTTTGGGCATCTTCCCCGAAACAAAGCGCAGATACGGCAAAAATAATGGCAAAAAGGGTTTTCTTCATAAATACATTCCTCCTGTAAAAGATGGGACTATGCATAAAAAAAGAGAGGATGCAAGACTTATATAAACTGTTAACTAATTTGGCCTATGCGCGCCTTTCCTTTTTGTAAGTGCGAAGTTCACCGGTTATGTGGGCAAAGTTGCAATAACGTGAGTAAGAGATAAGCGCGCTTCGGCAAAAGGCGCAAAATAGCCCTTAGCATTTTCGCAAAAGTTCCGATAAAACCTCCGCAAACAAAGGGGCTATATGGACAATTCCTACGCAAAGGCAAAAGTTGTAAACCTTGCAGACTGCGTGCAGTACCAGTCGGGCGGCATAGTAAGCAGAGAGATAATAAAGTGCGCAAACGGCACAATCACGCTTTTTGCGTTCGCGCGGGGGCAGGGTCTTAGCGAACACACTGCGCCGTTCGACGCCCTCGTGCAGATTTTGGAGGGCGAGGCGCTCATATGCTTGGGCGGCAAAAGGCACATTGTAAGGGCGGGCGAATCGCTGACTATGCCCGCAGGCGCGCCGCATTGGCTTTCTGCGGAAGTCGAATTTAAAATGATGCTTACAATGATTCGCTCTTGAGTGCCGTTCCCCCGAAAATACGGCGCATTTTGCGGCGGTTTTCGGGCGGCGAGCGGTATGAAAACACGACGACGCCGCGCGGACAGTGTGCGTTTCCAACGCGCGTTCAATCACCGTTTACCCGCGGGATGCGCCTACTTTTCCACCAAAAACTTCACGTTTACAACGCAGCGCACGTCTTTTTCAACCGTGGAAGTATCGTACATTCCGTACGATGCCGTTTCGGTGGAAAGCGGCTGGGTAATCTGGAAGACCCCTTGGGACGCTGAGATTATGTTGCCGAGGCTCGCCCCGCCGGCATTTGCCAGCGTCTTGGCGCGCTCTTTTGCGTTTGCCGTAGCCCTTGCCAAGAGGTCGAGCTTCAGGTCTTCAAGCTTTGAATAAAGGTACGATGGCGCCGTGATGTTGACGTTTATTGAGCGTCAAGCCGACGGAGCCATGCGTTTGGTAATTCCCGCAAAAGAAATAACGCGCGGTATAAAAAATATCGACATCCAGCATCCGGACTTTATTGTGCCGATTTTATCGGCGTTTGAAACCGCATTTTCGAGGGCGTCGAACTTCCTTGTCTGAACCGATACCGTACATTCTGCCGTTTTGCCGCAGACTTCGGTGGTGTCGTAGCCGTTTTTGTTTTTGGTGTACATATTGTAGACGGATACGTTCGACGTTTTTATTTCGGAGGCATCGAAGCCGCTCTTGCGCAAAAATTCGACGACCTTTTTTGCGTCGGCGGAAACATTTGAAAGCGCGTTGCCGCGCGTTTTCGCGTTTTCGTCTGTAATTTTTACCGACGAACTCACGGATATTGCCCAAGTTGCAATATCGGATTGCACTCTTTGCATTGCGATACCTTTGACGGCAATGCCGCCGGGCTTGCTAAAGAGAATGTTGGGGTTTACGACTATTAGCGCGCAGGCAATCAGCGTAGCGCATGTTATTGCAAGGCAAAATATTGCAAAAATTTTGTTTTTTATGAAAGTTGATTTGAATGTTGAAGGATTGCGGCGGTCGTTTTTTGTCGTTCGGGTGAAAAATCAAGTCGAAAGAGCGCCGCTTTTCAAATATTTTTTTTCAAAATTTAAAAACTTTTTCCCGCACGCCTTTTCTGTTGTAATCGGGCGGTTTTTTATTTTAAATTATCCGTATGGTTTTTACGAATATCTTGAAATGGGTGGGATTTTGTTCTCTTTTTGCGGCGACTTTGTCAGCCGAGTCTTTAACGCTGTACGTTTCGCCCTCGGGCAACGACGCAAACGACGCCTCGGCCTCGGCTCCGCTGGCCTCCCTTGAAGGCGCGCGCAACAGGCTGCGCGAACTTTCCAAAGCCGCGCCGCTTGGCGACGTGAAAATAAAGCTAAAAAAGGGCGTCTACTTTTTCGACAAAAGTGTTGTCTTCGACAATTCCATAGTGCGTAAAAAATCCGCGAAAATCGAAATTGAGGGCGAAAAAGGCGTAATTTTTCACGGCGGCAAGCGCTTTGACGCCTCCGTGCTCAAGCGCGTATCCGACGCCGAAATTCTCGACCGCCTGCCGCCCGAAGCCGACAAATCCAAGCTCTACAGCATAGACTTGAAGGCAAACGGACTTGAAAATTGCGGCGAATTCGGCCGCCGCGGCTTTATGCTTTACGGCGTTTCGCAGTCGGAGGTTTTCATCGACGGCAAGCCGACAGTCTTGGCGCGCTACCCCAACGGCACCGGTTTGCTCGAAATTGGCGAAGTGCTTTCGACAGTCGCAGCGCGCAAGCTGGACGCCCAATCAATATTCAAGCCCGCCGAGGGTTTCGAGCGCTACAAGCGCTGGAAGAATTGCTCCGAACTCTACCTCACGGGGCGCTTTAGTTTCGGGTACAACGACGCCGTCATAAAGGTTTTAAAACTCGACGCCGCAAACGGGATTTTCTACACCGAGAACCCGATTTTTGGTGTCCACCCCGGTAAAAAGGCGTTCGATAAAATCAAGGACAAGAGCCTTCTCCACCGCGCCGCGATTCCCTCGGTAATGCACAGGGGCTACGCCGCCTACAACATTCTCGAGGAAATCGACGCCGACGGCGAGTATGTAATAGACCGCAAGCGCGGCAAAATCTTCATAATACTAAGCGATGCCTCGAAAATCAAAAACGTTGACGTCTCGCTCCTGGGAGAGGCGTTCATAAAGCTTGACAATATTTCCGACGTGGAAATTCAGGGCATAAGTTTTTGCAATTCCCGCGCAATGGGCGTGGAGCTCGGCTGCGTTTTCGACATCGAAATCAAAAAGTGCAAATTCTTCAATTTGGGGCTGCAGGGCGTGAAATCTTCGGTTTGGTTCAAACCGTTTTCCGACTTGAGCGATCTTGTTTCGGACAACGACTACAAACTAAACGGGAAAACCCGCAACGTCGAAGTTAAAGACTGCACCTTTGAAAATCTCGGCTGCGGCGGCGTGTACCTTTGCGGCGGCGACGCACGTACGCTTACGCACTCAAAAAACAAGGTGAAGAACTGCTATTTCAAAAATACGTCGCGCATAAACAAGACGTATTCGCCGGCAATTTGGCTTGCGGGTTGCGGGGCGACAGCCGAAAACAATACGATAACCGCCAACGACCATGGCGCGCTTTTCTTCAACGGCTGCGAAATCACAATGCGCCGAAACTACATCTACGATGTCTGCCGCCACGGAATGGATATGGGAGCGGTGTATTCGGGGCGCAATGTCTACCAGCGCGGCAACGTCTTTGAGGAAAACTTCGTCTACTACATCAATCCCGACGCCACTGTGCACATTCACGGCGTCTATCTCGACGACTGCCTCAGCGGCGTTACGCTCCGCCGCAACATATTCTGCAAGGCTGGCTGCTCGGGTAACGCAATAAATATTAACAAAGGGTTCGACAACGTTATAACAGACAACGTTTTTGTGGACTGCAAGTCGCCGATAATGGAGTTTATGCGCAAGAATAAAGACATTCTTGCAGGCATGGAAAGGGAATCGCGCACAATATTCGGCAGGGAAGGCGTGGCAACCATAATCAAAAAATATCCGGCCGCCGCCGATATTATGACCCGCGACCAAAAAAATATCGTAGAGGGCAACAGGTTCTATAATTGCGGAAAGGTAAAGAAACAGACACAACTCAACGGGGCGAAAGTTGCAAACATCGACGTAAATTTCAAAACTTGGGATTTGAAGAAAATCGAAAAGTATTTCGGCGAAGACCCGCTCGTCAGGGAATTGACGGGGTTGAAATTCGGCTGCGACATTTCCCCCGAAGACTAACCGGATTGCCGCATTTTCGCGCTCCCGCTGCTCCGCGAACCGCGGGGGCTTTGCATTTATTGCTTGAAGAATTTGCCGCATTGCGTTCTCATACCTCCGGAAACGTTGCCTATGTATAAAAATCAAGCCAAATATTCCTCCATTGCCGACGACATTGCAAAACTTGTCGCGCGCGGGGAAATAAAGGTCGGAGAAAAAGTGCCGTCGGAAAACGACATCATTGCCCGATACGGCGTCAGCAACACGACGGCTCGCAAGGCACTCTCTTACCTCGAAAACAGGGGCATTGTCTGCCGAGTCAAGGGCAAGGGCACGGTGGTTATAGATTCGGGCGAAGTGCTAACGCGCGCGCTCGGCAGCTTCGGGGCAATCGCGGGCAGTTTCGACGGCAACTTGAAGCGGGACGGCTACGCGCCCGACACAACTCCTCCCCAAAAAAATAGCATTAACGGCAAAGTAAGCATTCAGGTGGGCGGAAATTTCTACGAGATTGTCGGCAAATATCTCAAGGTGCGTACGCTGCGCCGTGCCACAAAAGGCGCTGAAAACGGCGGCGGTTCGGGCGGAGATTCAATACTTTTAAAAGACGAAATTTATTATTTTAACGAAAAATTTCTCAAAGGCATAGAGAGCGAAAATTCGTTCGATTCCATAGTGCCGCTTTTGCGCGACAAATTCGGCGCAATGGTGGCGAGGGTAGACCGCTCGCTTTCGGCGCGGATTTCAGGCGGAAAGACAGCCGATCTCTTCGGAAGGTCGCAGCCGCTGTTTTGTATGGAGGGCGCGTTTTTGGACTCGTCGGGCAGGGTGTTGGCCATTGAAAAATCCCTCTATAATGCGCGGCGGTACAAATTCACCATTGAATCTACCGCCGAATAATCCGCGCGCAGCGCCGAAAATTAGCGCGGAAGAAATTTAGCAAATACGCCCAAAAAAACGCCCGACTTTTGCCGTCGGGCGTTCCGTTTTTTTTTCATTGTTTCCCCTTTTCGGGAGATTAGAGATTCTTGAGAATGAAATCAATGTTGGCTTCTATGCCCACGGAATATTCCGTTGTGCATTTTATGCCGAGTACGTCGCACTTCTTTTGAAATTCGACGCCGAAAGCCGAGGCGTGCGTGGGGTCTTTTTGCGGTTTGCCGACTTCCGCAGGAGTGGGATACGTCAGGTGGAAGATTGTCGGGTTGCCTTTCGACGCCAGTGCGTAGGGCGAGTATTTGTTTATTTCGGCGAGGTTTTTGTCCCTGTTTTTGAGCCAGCTTTCGAGCGTCCCGCCGTTGAATGCGTGCTTGCCGTAATTCGAGTTGGGAATCCACTCGAGCATTTGTTTGGGGTCGAGCGAAGTCTGCGCAACCATTACCGAAGCGAGCTTTACGCGGGAACTTTCGCGAGCCACGGCGTCGGCTGAATTCGGGTCTGCCTTGTCGGGAGACAGCGATACCCACAGGGAGCTGCACGCGCCCGCCGAGCCGCCTATGAGGGCGAGTCTCGATGCGTCAATGTTCCATTCCTTAGCCTTCGAGCGCACAAATTGAACCGCGCGGGCGGCGTCCTCAAGGGGCGCTTTCACGGGCGGGGTTATGCCGTCGAGATTGGCGTCCTGAATCCAGCGGTACTCCACGGACATTACGCTGATTCCGTTTTTGTCCATCGCAGGCAGAAGCTTTCCCATTCGCGAGTCTAGCCTTGCGCCGTCGGTCCAGCCGCCGCCGTGAATGTAGATGACCGCGGGAGTCGGCTTTTTGGATTTCGCAAGCCAGACGTGCATTCTCTGCTTGTAGTGGTCGCCGTAGGAGACGTCTTCAATCGTCGGGGCGGGGAAGTCCACAATCTTCTTCGAGTAGGGGTCGGCAACCGTCATTTTGTCGGCGGGATTCCTGCCGAAGACGTTTGCAATCGCCTGAAGATAGCCCATTTGGTAGCGCTTCTCGGGTAATAAATAGGCGCCCTCGGTGTACTCGTTCCAGCCGTTTATGAGGACGGCAAAGGGTTTTTTGGGGTCGGCTGCGGCGTGGTCGCGGGCTTCGCGCGCAAGAGTTTCAAATTTTCCGGGGGTGTCGTTGACGACGATCGGAACATACGGGTATGTGAAATTCCTGAACGGGAATTTTTCGGAGGGCAGACATCTTGCCGAAGAGTCCCAGCCGCGCGTTATGCATGGGAGATTCACCAAGGGCGATTTTTTGGTAAAGTCGTTCCAAATTTCCCTATGGGCGTCCATCAATTCGGAGTAGTCGAAGAGCCATTCGCCTTTTTCGAGGGCGCGCTTTTTGTAGTCCTTTATGCACTGGAACTGGATATTGTACGCCATGGTGCAGTCGAAACCCGCCTTTTGGAGGAATTCGCCGTGGGTGTAGTTTCTGGTAATTGCGTTCCAGTAGATGGGCGGCAGACCAGCCTTTTTCATCTTTTCGTCCGCCTTTGCAAAGAGCGCCTTTGTCTTTTCCTGACCGCCGATGCCCTTTACAAATTCAACAGAAAGATAGATGCTGAAGAAGATTTTTCCGTTGGGTTTGTAGTAGTTGGGCTGGTTGAAATAGTGCTCTATGCAGTAGTCGATCATCTCCAAAAACTTTTCTCCGTCGTATCGGCAGTTGAGCCAGACGTTGGGCTTTTTTCTGTCTACGGGCGGGCGGAAGAAGTCGCAGCGGTCGTGGTTTGCCCACATGAGGGCGAACTTCATCTTGTCGCGGTTGGGCGCTTTGAGGAAGCCCTCTTCGAGGGATTCCTGCATGCTCATTACGCCCTTGTTGTAGTAGTACCAGTCGTAGACGAAAACATCTATGCCGCTGTTGGAGGCAAGCTCTATTTCCTTTGCAACGTCGATGGGCGATTTGCCGTCGAGATACCCCGTGAGCGGGCGTATGGGCTGGTTGTGTCCCTTGTATCGCGGAACGGCGGTCTTTACGTTTTCCCATTCCGTCCAGCCTTTGCCTTTCCAGCATTCGCCAAGCGGATAGACGTGCCAGTGCGGATAATAGATGCAGAGAACGTCCAGTTTTTTGCCGTTCTTGGCGGCGGGTTCTTGTGCGGCGAACGACGCCCCCGCAAAGCCCAGCACAAGCGCGAGTGTCGCGTATATAGCTTTTGTAAGTTTCATATTGTTTGCTTTCCGATCTGTGTTAAAAATTTTCAAACTTTGCGCCGTCGTTTTGGGGGCGACACAATGGACAATGGCGGGGATTACTTGTTGTCCGTCACGACAACGCATTCTATTCCCAGAACTTTTGCAACCTTTTTGATTTCGTCGGCGTGGTGTCCTATGCCGAGGGCGAAGTGGTGTGTAGGGCCTTCCAAGCACCAGTTGCGCAGGAAAGAGCGCACGTCGGGCTTGAACTTGCCATGGGTGTTTGTGTTGCCCGTGGGGGGAACGTCGCCAGCGGTCGATTCGCCTTCTGCTACTACGAACTTGAAAGAACCGTCCGCCTTGACACCGATTGAAAGAATGGTGATCGGCCCTTCCTTGATTTTAAATTCGACGCCAGCGCCCGAGCCTGGTTTGCCGTGGTATTTTTTGAGCGAGCGCAAAACGGGCTTGCCGTCGGCAATGTTGATATGGTGGGGGCCGTCGTGCCCCACAAGCACAGTGTCGCGCGAAAAGTCGACGGGGTGGAATTCGGCAAAACTTCCGCCTATGTCGAGCCTGTCCATAATCATCATTGCTATGCAGTTTTTGATGTCGAATTCGCCGCACATGGGGAAGCCCGCCGCCGTCAGCAGCGAGTTGCCGACTATGAAATTTGTGACGAGTTTGCGCATTTGGGTGTCGGGCATTGCCTCGTAATAGTAGGCGAAGCCGTCGAGCGAGCGCTCCGCGGCGAATTTTTCAAGCGCGACTGCGGCGCGGGCGGCGGTGTCGAGGTCGGCGTCGGTGAGCTTTGTCGTGATGGGGTCGGAGACGGGGTCGGGCGTGTCGAAGAAGGAGAGTATGCGCTTCTTCATTGCCTCGACTGCGGCGGGGTCGTCCTTGAGGTAGTGCTTGAGGATTTCGTCGGGTTCGCAAAGGGCTACGTGAGAGCCGAATGTGCGCGCGACGGCGGTGGGGTCGGCCTGCATGTCGTACATGTTTTCAAGAGCGTGCCCCATAAGGCCTATGCGGGCGCGGCGCAGGTCGTGGAGGACTTTTGCAACGCTGCACCACTTGGCTATTTCGGCGTCGGCGCGGGTGTCTCCCGTGCGCTTGCCTATGATTACGTCGGCGACGGGATTGCCCATTCTAATTGCCACGTCCGTAAATTCGGGCACGGCGCAAACGTCGTCATTGCAGAGCTGGATGAATGTGGTCGCCTTTTTGTACGGCATTGCCTCCGACGGCTGGAGCGCCACGAGCACCACGGGTACTTTAAGCTCGCGGGCAATCGGCATAAATGTGGAAGACGTAGCGTAGGTAACCATATCCACAAAGAGAATGTCCAAGTCGGCGGCCTTCATCTTTTCGAGAGCCTTGCGCGCCTCTACGGCGTTGTCCACAAGACCGAAATCGAACGTCTTTACGCCGTTTGTTTTCACCTTTTTGTCGAAAGCGGCAAGCTTGTCCATCATTACCCCGCGCAAGCCGTCGAACTGCTTCCAGTAGGTGTCGAGCCCGACGCCCACAATGCCGACATTTGCCGTCAGCGGCTTGCGCCTCGGGACTGTTTGGTTTGCGCCGAAAGCCTGTAAAACAACGACCGCGGCGAGTAGGATAGTTATAATTGCCTTTTTCATGGAAATGAATTCCCCCAAAAAGTTAGAGCGTTATCTTTTGTTGTCAAGTGAAAATTTTTTACAACTTTTTATGGATTGACATTTTCGGAGTTAAACGTTCTATTTTTATCAACTATCTTATCAAGCGTAATCAATATTTATGTGTTAATATGATGAAAAATGTTTTATTTTGCGCGGCGGCAATGTTCGCCGCCCTTGTCAACCACGCCTGTTGCGGCGTAGACGCAGGCGGCGAACCCGACGGCTCAAAACTGGGGACAAGGAAAATTTCCCTCGACGGCGGGTGGTCTCTTTCGTTCGCCAAGCAGCCGTGCGAGGAGGCGCGCACGCCCGAGGCTTTTGCCGGACTCTCTGGAACCGTCGATTCCCTTGAAAAAAAGATATGGAAAGATTTTGTATGCGAATATGGCTTCGTTTTAGACTACAAGGGCGACTTTCCATCTCCGCAGGACTGTCTCGACGGGCGTTCCGAAAAATTTTATAATTTCAAATCCAAATAAAATAGAAAACACAATATGAAAAAACTGCTAATACTATCGATAATATCGCTGTTTGCCGCAGCCGCAAACGCGCTTATAACGCCCAACGATTTCGCCTCGGAAAAGAGCGACAGCGACCGCATAGACGCCGCCATAAAAGCCGCCTGCGAAAGCGGCGAGCGTTCCGTTGAAATTCCGCGCTTCAACAAGGCGCGCAAAGAGGCAATCTGGCTCATCGACCACGCAATTCTTTTGCCCGACGATTTCACGCTTGTGCTGCGCGACTGCCTCGTGCGCCTTTCGCCCGACACCAAAGACAACATCATTCGCAGCGCGGGCGCAAACAACGGCAAGCTGATCCCGAACAAAAACATTTCGATTGTCGGGGTGGGAAATCCTGTTTTAAGCGGCGGTCTGAAATGCCACTACGGCGAACGCTCGGGCGACAAGAACGGCTGGCGCACAATCGGTATTTTGATGGCGTCGGTCAACGGTTTCAAAATAGAAAATCTCACGCTGCAAAACACGCAGGCTTGGGGTATTTCCATTGAATCAGGCTCGAGCAACGGCAGAATCAGCAACATCACCTTCGACGATAAAAACGATATGCGCAATCAGGACGGCGTGGATATCCGCAAAGGCTGCCACGACATTCTCATTGAAAACATCTTCGGCTCTGTCGGCGACGACGCCGTTGCGCTCACGGGCTACCTGCTTCCCGTTCCCGAAGAAAAGCGCGTAATCGGCGGCGACGGCATGCAATACGGCGGCAGATGGGCTTCGGGCAGCGACGACATCTACAACATCACCATCAAAAACGTTCAGGCAAAGTGCATGGGCGGGCACGGCATTGTACGCCTGCTCAATCAGGACGGCGTGAAAATGTACAACATAATTGTCCGCGACATTATCGACACCGCCACGGGCGACGACCCGCGCGCACAGGCAACAATCCGCATAGGCGATTCCCGCTTCTTCAAGCAGAGGCGATCCAAAATGGGCGAGATGTACAATATAGTTGTGGATACCGTGCTTGCAAAAGGCAAATACGCCGTCTGGATTAAAGGCCCGCTCTGCGATTCCCGCATACGCAACATAATTTCAGAATCGCCGACGGCGGGGCAGTTCAACATCTCGGCCCCCACCGAACGCGTCGTTATTGAATAGCCGCAAAATCGATAATTTGCTTTTGGGAATTTCTCCGAATCTTCCTCCGCGATGCGCAACACACCTGTTGCGCATTTTTTTCAGCGGAAGAACATTCCGCCATTCTCCTGTTAAAACAAAGCCGAATCTTATTTTCCGGATAAAATTTAGATCCAATAGACTGCCGACTCTATGCAAAATACCGTTGACAATTGTACATATGCAAGAAGAATACCTGCCGGCTTTAGCTTTGATCCCAGCTATTGCGAGCCTCCGGAAAAACAAACACCGCCTCATATGCACATGAAAATCTTAAAACTGCCGCCTCTGTTTTTTATTTTTTTTATTCATGCCACAGTCTTTGCCGGACTCTCTGAAACTGTCGATTCCCTTGAAAAAAAGATATGGAAAGATTTTGTATGCGAATATGGCTTCGTTTTAGACTACAAGGGCGACTTTCCATCTCCGCAGGATTGTCTCGAAGGGCGTCCGAATTATCTAAATTGGTGGGGGCCGACTGAAAATGCCGCAAAGTTTACAGGGCTATACTTGGCATCCGTCTGCCAAAGGCATACGCTAATTCCGAATGAATCCGACGCCGAAAAAGCCCGTAAGCTGGCCAAAGGATTAATGCTGTGCGCGTCCGTTTCCGATGTCAAAGGGTTTATTTCGCGCGGGGTCTCGTCTGACGGGAGGACCCACTATCCCCTTGGATCTGAAGACCAGACTCTGCCGTGGATTTACGGAATGTACCTGTATCTGAAAAGCGATATTCCAAACGCCGCGGAGAAGGGCGAGGTAAAAGCCAAAATAATCGAAGTTTGCTCGGCGCTGGACGAAAACGGTTGGAAATGCCCCTGCGACGGCAAATTTAAGGGCCAATGTCGCGGCGACTTTTCAGGCTTCAGATTTTTTAACGCCCCTTGCATGCTTTTCGGTTTGCGCGTAATGTGGGATCTGACGCAATCGGACAATTGGCGCCAAAAGTATTATTCGGCCTTGCGCCAGACCGATCCAGTTACGGGAAAGACCAGAATGGAAATATGCGCAAATGGCTACAAATTTGATGCGAATTGGCTTTACAATATAGACAAAAACTTTTTGTGGATATACGTCAAATGCCAGGCTGTTCTGCGCATTCTCTACGATATGGAAGCAGATCCAAAAGTCAGGGCATCATACATTGCCGGACTGTGCTCAAACGCCAAGAGCGCATTGAAGTCCGCGGGCGATTACAAGCTCTACGACAATTCCGCAAACTATCCGTTTACGAGCGCCGATTGGCGTAGAATCTACAAATGGCGCCCCCAGGAATCCCAGATGGAAGCCGAAAAATTGGCCATGGAGCAGTTGAAGTCGTATAAGCACGGAGCCGCGAGAAAAGCGGAGAGAAACTATATGACAAACGCAATGTCGGCGGTTGCAATGCTTGCCTTCAGCGGCGAAACCAAATACCGCAAACTGGCGGAAGATGCAATTTCCCACTACGACTATTCGAAATTCCACCTCGGTGAAATCATCTATGCAAGCGTGGCATATTCGGCTTTAAAGACTTATGTGAAGGAGATGCCGGGAAAGTAAATGTTGACGATAAGTTTCTATGCGATTTTGACTATTTTAGTCGTGTCGGTATGCTTCAATAGTTTAAGTTAATTAACATTTTTTACAGCTCTCATGCATTTAAAGCTGTCAAGGGTATCCCGCCATTCGGGTTAAATTAGCGCAAAACCCATTCCAGAATTTTGCATTAAATGTTTTTGTACCGTTTCGTTATTTGCAGCGGGCACTGAGGATTTTTTTTATTTCCATATAGTCGAAGTTCTTATTGACATGCATTGAAAATACTCTATCCTACCACACAACACACAGTTAATCATATGATAGAGACATTTGTACACCCAAATTTCTGGGCGAGGATTTTAATCTGCCCATTCCTTGTATTGAATTCTATATATTTGTGCGCTTCGGCGGCCGATTCAAAAGAAAACGTTTTGGAGCAGCCAAGTGTTTTTGTCATAGAAAACGATGCATTAAGCTTAAAAATTGACGACAAGGGCAAACTTGTATCGTTAAAAAACAAGGCTACAAATACCGATTATGCAGGCGGAGGCGATTTATGGCGCATAATATATTCCAAAGGCGATGTCCTTGAAAATGAATATTTGCCCTCAGATGCCCCGGTGAAAGTGAACAAACTCTCCGACAAGCATTTAAAGATTGCCTATGGGGGCGATTTTCCCGTTGAAATAGACTGCACCCTAGACGGTAAGCAGATACTTTTCAAACCTGCCATAAAAAATGCATCAAAAAACTTAATATTGCGCGAATTTCAATTTCCTTTCATTAAGAACCTCGCTTTTCCGGAAAAATATGGAGTTATATGGTCCTATAGCGGCGGTTCATACGCCCATAGGAACATGCGCGATTGGGTTGGGCGAACCAATCATGTAACACTTTATATGGCAGAAGATTATAATGCCTTTGAGCGTTGCGAAGTCTATCCCGGCAAATTGGCGTTAAATTGTTTCTTTATTGAAGACTTCAATACAAAGGAAGCATTATATGCCGCAAGTTACGACGAATCCTTTCAAAAGACATTGCATCTTTTTAGGGGGAGGGCAGTTCCTGGAAAATTTGCGCGCGAAATAGATGCAGGCTTTGTAAAATATCCTTATTTGAAGCCGGGACAGGAGCTGTCATATCCCTCATACGCTATAGCGCCTGTAAAAAATTGGCGCGAAGGGGCAAAATTATACCGCCAATGGGCAAATTCGTGGTACAAACCCCGCAAGCCAGCCGATTCAATATTGAATTCCAACGGGTGGCAGCGCCTCATAGCAAAGCACCAATACGGGAAAAGATTTTTTAATTATACTGATTTTCCCAAGATTTTAAAAGACGGTTTGGCAGCCGATATAGATACACTTTTTCTTTTCGGCTGGTTTAACGAGGGTCATGACGCGGGGTATCCGCACTATTCCCCCGATACCGAGCAGGGCGGCGACGAGGCGCTAAAAAAAGCCATTTCACAATTCCAGAAAGGCGGCGGCAAAGTAATAATATATTACAACGGCCAGCTCATAGACAGGGCGACAGATTTTTACAAGAACAAGGGTAAAAATATCTGCATAAAAGTTCCCGGCGGAAGCGAACATATAGAGCGCTATATGTTTGGGGGGCCAGGCACGGCTCTGCGCGCTTTCGGGAACAAGACCTTTGTTACGGCGTGTCCGTCTTCAACAGAATGGCTTGAACTTTTAAAGAAACTGGCGGATAGGGCGCTCGATATGGGAGCCGACGGTGTGTTTTTTGACCAGCTTGGTTATCAGAGCCAAGTCTGTTGGGACGAATCACACGGGCATGCCGTTCCTTTTATGGAGGTAATGGGCGCCAAACGAAAAATGCTTGAGAAATTGCGCGACCATATAAAAAGCCGCAATCCCAATGCAACTTTCGGCATAGAATGGCTTTCAGACTGCACGAGCGAATATGCAGATTATGTGCATAATGTCGATGTGCATACCGATCTCGTTTTTAGGGATAAATACGGGGTTATGCGCACCAGATATGTGCCGCTATACAGCTACATATTTCCCGAAACCATAACAACCGACAGGCAAATACGGGACGATACAGACGTAAAGCGCAGGGTAAATCTGGCCCTGCTGCGCGGCTGGAGGAGCGACGTTGAAATTTACCGATGCCGCGCAACAATCGCCCAAGCGCCAAAATACCAGGCCTATTTAAAAGAGATAGGGCGTCTGCGCGATAAATATCGCGGGCTTATCCTAAACGGAACATTTCGCGATATCGACTTGGTTGAATGCTCGAATCCCCGTATAGACTATTCGGCCTTTACCAATGGTGATAAGCTCGCGATAGTTGCCACTCAGTCGCATAGCAAATCCGTAGATGTCGGCTTCAAGGTTGCCGGATATGATTTTGAGGAAAGCGACGGGCTTGGAAAGTATTCTTCGGAAGGGGCTAAAGATTCAGCAAGCCTTTCCCTGGGCAAAGACGCCGTTGTAGTTTTGATATTCAAAAAGAGATAATCTTTTATTCAAGCTGGACAATTAGCGCATTTTAACAAAGATTTGAAGTATAGTGCGCCGATTGGAAGCATATAAACATGCGGCTGATTGCTTTAACTCGGCCGCATATTTATTTTCGGCACATACGCAGCTTAAATTTGCAGCCTACAACAGAGTAACTATCCACATCTAACATTTATGACTTGGTTTGGATATTTGTATAGCCGAAAATTTTATGATAGATAGCGCTACAAAATGGGCGCGCATAGACAAAAATTTTCCTATGCGCGAAAAAGGCCAACAGTTTTGAGCGTTATCTAAGGAATGGAAGCAATACGAAACCTAAGGCGGCGGATTTTAACGGAATGCGCTCAAAAGCAAAAAGCGCGCCCAATCCCGCAGGCTGCACATAATTCAAGTTTGCGACGATTTCGCAAACTGTGTTTCCGCGCGCCAATTGGCGTAATATCTGCAAGTGGCGCGCGGGCAGGGGGGGGCTGTAAGAGGAATACGGGCAATATTTCTTTACGGCTATCTTGAGAGTAAATTGTATTAGTTTAAGTCGTAGACAAATGTTGTTATAGAGCGGGGAGAAAAGGCAAACGTTGACAAGTCAGAGATTCTGAGATTGGCCAAGTCGCTGCGTTCATCCGTTTTAAATGCGGCTACTTTTGCAATTTTCTTTTTGCAGGAGGGCACTGATATGTTTGCTTCGACTGTGTCGAAAGAAGAGTTTACAAAAACCGCTACAATTCTCTTGCCGTCTGAAGATATGAAAGCAGAACCAAGCACACTGTTTATGTCGTCGGCGCCGGACAGCTCTACGCGCTTAAAGCCAGGGCGGATAAACAGGCTGTAGTTGCCCAGCGCCCATAGCATTTTGTTTGCGCGCACAACTCCTCCGTTTTCCAAGCGTCCGTTTTTAGGATATAGGCCGATAAGCGCATGATCGCCCTTGACCTCCATTCCTTTCCAATATCCCCATCCTTGAGATTGCAGCATTGTCAGATCAAGAGATATTATGCGCGCCATTTTAAGGGATGACTGCATGTCTGCATAGTTGTCAGTTGCCCAATCTTTTGTAAAGCCCTCAAAGATCTTCTTTCTGGGAAGCATGCACCATTCCGATTGCATAAAGCCCACGGGATACTTAGCGATTTCTGCTGCAAATTTTTTGCGGATATCTACGGCCCCTTTATAACTGTGAGCGCTACCGTAGGCGTGCGCGGCCCAGACATTATGCAGTGTTTTTAGATCCCCTATATAATGAGGGGAGTCTTTTGAGAAAAACGCTTTCAATTGGCTCATCGGCAGTTCTTCCGGAGGGCACTTCTTGTCGTATGGGTTACTCCATATACTCTTAGGCGACACCCCATCTATGCAGGCCAAATAAGAGTTGCTTTCTCCAAGGAGGATTTTTGTATTTTTTAGGTTTGCCTTTAAAATTGATTTATCCAGTTCTCTGGCCATTTTTGCCATATCCGAAAGCCACCACGCAGTGCCTTCCTGACGGTTTTTATTCCAGTCGCCCTGGGGTTCGTTTATGGGACTAATGTAGGCTATATTATAGCCTTCGGACTCGAAGTGTTTGGCCACTGTTACCATGTAATCTGCAAACTTTCCGTAGCAATCCGGCTTGAGGTTCGTGGCAAAGGAATCAAAGTTCATATATCCTTTGCCGTTTTTAGTCCACTGGACGGGCGGGGTGTTAGAAAACAGCAGAAATTTATCGCAGCCGTATTCTTTTGCCTTGCGCATGAAATATTGCTGCCCGGCGCATTTGCCCCAATCGCAATGCTTCCCGTCTTTGGTAAGGAACGATTCGGCCCTGCGCTGGTATGGCTGAATATCGGCGCCGTCCTGCTCGAGCGTGCCGCCGCCGAGATTGATTCTCCACATAGAAAGGCCTATTCCCTCCGGATTTCCGTCAGCTCCAAGTTCTTGCGAGAAGAGCCATTTTGCGATTTGGTTTTTCTGGCGTTCATCGAAATACTGCCCGGCAAAGTTTCCGCTCCAAGCGTCGGATGCGGCGAAATTGTCTATGCTTTGGTAGGTTTTCTCGGTATCTATTGTTATATTCAACTGGGTGGCGATAAGCTTTGAAGCGACCGCAAGCGATGCAATTGCAAGTATTTTTATATCCATTATATCAACTTTAAGGTTTAAAAATTTTTAGAGTCCAGAATATATCTTATCAAACAGCGTGTCAATACAAAAAATCAAGTGCTGTCTTTGCGGAGCAGTTCAACATCTCGGCCCCCACCTAAGGCGTCGTTATTGAATAGCCGCAAAATCGATAATTTGCTTTTGGGAATTTCTCCGAATCTTCCTCCGCGATGCTCACCACACCTGTTGCGCATTTTTTCAGCGGAAGAACATTCGGCGGCAACCGCAAAAAACATTGCATAAAATGTTGAATTTTTCGCAAAAATAAGCCAAATTCCACGGCTTGTTATGAGTATAAAAATCGGTATCATCGGATACGGGAACTTGGGCAGGGGTGTCGAATGCACAATCCGCCAAAATCCCGATATGGAACTGGTGGCGGTCTTCACAAGAAGAGACCCCGAAAGCCTCAAAATTTCAACGGAAACGGCGAAGGTCGAAAGCGCGGAAAAAATCGCCGACTGGCTCGGCAAAATAGACGTTATGGTAGCCTGCGGCGGCAGCGCTACAGACCTGCCCAAACAGACGCCAGAATACGCAAAAATGTTCAACGTCATCGACAGTTTCGACACCCACGCCAAAATCCCCGAACACTTCGCCGCCGTAGACAAGTCGGCAAAGTCTGCGGGCAAAGTCGCCATTATCTCCGTCGGTTGGGACCCCGGACTTTTCTCGCTTAACAGAATGTACGCAAACGCAATCCTTCCCGAAGGCAAAGACTACACTTTCTGGGGCAAGGGCGTAAGCCAAGGGCATTCCGACGCCGTCCGACGCATAAAGGGCGTCAAAAACGCAAAACAGTATACAATTCCCGTACAGTCGGCTCTCGACGCTGTAAGAAGCGGCAAAAATCCCGATTTGACAACGCGCCAAAAACACACGCGCGAATGCTTCGTTGTTCTGGAAGAGGGCGCAAACGCAGCGGAAGTCGAAAGACAGATTAAGGAAATGCCGAATTACTTCGCCGATTACGACACCACCGTGCACTTCATTGCAGAGGACGAATTTGCCCGCGACCACAGCCGCATTCCCCACGGCGGCTTCGTGCTAAGATGCGCCAAAACGGGCTTTAACGACGAAAACAGCCACATCATAGAATATAGCCTCAAACTCGATTCCAACCCCGAGTTTACCTCGTGCGTTCTCTTGGCATACGCAAGAGCCGCATACAGATTGAACAAAGAGGGGCAAAGCGGCTGCAAAACGGTCTTCGATATCGCCCCCGCATACCTGAGCGCAAAAAGCGGCGAAGAACTCAGAGCCACAATGCTCTAACCCGCGAAACCCGCCCGCAAAACAAACATTAAAGCCATTCCCGAAGGCCGCCCGCAAAAGCGGCCTTTTTTTGGCGCTGTTTGTCCGACCGGCCAAAATAAAAAGCAGAAAATCTACCTAAAGAACGCCATTGCATCAGATTTTGAAATTCCCCGCATATTGACATAGCGCGAACGCAACAGCGATAAATCCCTATGCCCCATATTTAATTGTAAGCGCGGCATATCCGCATAACGCTTGACGTGAAAACTCGCGTAAGTATGTCGAAGAACGTCTTGAACCTATTTCCCTCGGAAACCCGCATTGTTGCGAATTTTCCGCCAACGATATTCCCACCCACTCGGACATATTTTTTTGTCATTTGCATAGAATCTACACTCTTTTAAAACCTGCCTTAGCGCAGGCACAATTTCAACCTGTCGCACGCCGCCCGTCTTTGAACATATAGAGCACACCGTAATTATATTTTCTTCAAAATCAATATCGTTCCAGCAAAGACGCCTAACTTCGCACGGGCGAATCCCCGAATAAGCCAGAACCGCCGCAACAACAGCACAATTTGTATTTTCTTTCCGCGCCGTATCAATTAAACGCCGAGTTTCGGCAAGTTTTAATGGAATTATTTCTTGTTCAACTATTTTTTTCGCTCAACAAGCTTCACTGGATTTCTATCACACCATTCTCGCCGTACAGCAAATTCGAAAAAGCCGTGCAGCATAGTTCGTGCTTTGTTGAATTGAGAAGGGGTGGAAAACGCCGAATCCAGCCATTCTTCACAATAAGAAACCGAAAAATCGGAAAAATTACGCAATTTATTTTCGGGTTTGGCTCTGAACAGTCGGTTGCCCAAATACAAAATGTCGCGCAGTGAATCGGCGCGTAAGTGTCTCTTTTTCTCTAAATATAACGAAAAAGCCATGCCGACTTGCATGTTTTTCTGGCGCGCATTCCGCAGTCCGGCATAGATTACTTTTGCACAATATTGCAAATCTGATAAATTCGTTCCCGACACCTTGGTATCCAAGATGTTTTTCACGAGTCTTACGGCATCTAACACCCCTATCTCGCTGCCATTTAAAATCTTTCTGGCTAATGTAATTTCGTTGTTCATGGTATTTGGAATACTGCTGTCAACAAATTATTCACTCAAACGTTAGAAATCTTCCTCTGTAAGAGGTGTTTTTATAAAAAATTTTAAAATATTTCGACGATATGGAAGTAATAGACTGCTCGGATTTAGCTCCAAAACCAATAGAAGATAAAGACTTGCCGTATACGTTTATTCCCGAAAAATCGCTCAACTGGAATGAAACTGAAATTGAAGTAGATTCGGAGACAAAATATACCAGTAAATATCTGAAAGATTCCTCAATGAGACCAAGAGCCGAAGGCAAGGTTTTGGTTCCGATAGCGGCGTTGCAACAATTACAAGGAAGTTGTGCCGATCTCGGACCGGCCGTTTTGCTTGTTGATCCGGCGCAACGCAATGCGTTTTTTTCAAAAGAAAAGGTGTACGTTGAGCGCTACGGAGCTTGGATTCGTCCTGAAGAGGGCGGGAGATTTTCCTACGAATGGAAAGGTGCTCTAAAAAACGGCATTCAAATTTTGAAAATCTACGACAATGGTGGAGGGTCGTGGACAGAAACCTGTTATCAGTTTCTGGCTTTTGAAAAGTGTTCGCGCATATCATCACGGGAAAAGAAAAAAGAATTCATAGGTGTTAAGAATTTGGGCAGTATATCTTTTGACGGCAGGGGAGGGTTGACACGCTATTTTTTCTGCCGCAATGTATTTGCCATATACGAAATTCTCACAGACAGCGTTTGGGATAATGAGCAATTTTCTACAAAAATTACGCTTATTTCATTTGAAAAATCGCAAGTATTGTTTGAAGTCGCGAAGGCGGAGTTGTACAAAAAAATATTGATGTTCAGATCTGAACTTAAAACAGAGTGAAGTTGTCCATTTTGGTTCAACAACAAACAATATTTTGATATTTGAATTATTTGGATTGTCTTTCGAAGAATTAGAGCTCAAACTTTTCGTATTGTTAATTCCAAATACATCTATCATGAAAAAAATTGTATTATCTATTGTTGTGGGGGCGGCGCTGGTGTTGTCCGCGTGTAAAAAGGACGGCGGGTTTGTGGGGGTATCGAAAGACTCCAATCGCTATTTTGCTCTTCAAAATGGCGAAACTTTCATTCCCAATGGGTTGAATTTCTGCTGGCCGCCGTTTAAGTGGGACAGCAAGGACGAAGAGCAGACGCTTGCCGAGGTAGAAGCCCAGCTTGACAATCTTGCAAAAAACGGCGGAAATTTCATCAGAATTTGGATTAGCTCGGATTTTACCGAAAGCGAAGTTTCGGAAGGCGTTTACGACGAATCGCGCGCGAAGCGTCTGGATAAAATTGTAGAAATGTGCCAAAAGCGCGGCATAAAAGTGAAGATGTGTCTGCATCATTTTCTGACGCTCAAGGGCGCAACGCCCGCGCACAATGTTGTCGGCAAGCACTACACGCGCAACATCTACCTAAAGGATTTCGGCGGCTCGTTTGCCTCGAACAAGGAATTTTTCACCACGGAGAAGGGCAAGGAACTTTTCAAAAAGCGCATGGATTTCTTCGCCAAGCGCTATGCAGACAATCCGACAATTTTTGCTTGGGAACTTTGGAACGAATTTGACGTTGTATTCAATGTTCCCGCCGACGTAAAAATGGCGTGGACAGCCGAAATGCTCGGCGAGGCGCGCAAGCGTTTTCCGAATAATTTGGTAACGCAGAGCTACGGCAGTTTTTGCGGCTCGCCCAAGCAGATGGAGGGAAAAATGCGCTACTACTTCGCGCCGCAGGACGACATCATTCAGATTCACCGCTACAATTTGCCGCAGCAGTATCTGCCCGAGGTCGAAGGCGCACAGGACGTTTGCATGGAAACAGCCGTTTCGCGCGTTTTGGCAAGGAATCCGCAGAAGCCCGTTTTACTTGCAGAGTCGGGAGTTGCCCTGCGCGACTGGGTTGGCAAGTCTCCCGAGCATGACGCCGACAAAGAGGGCGTTATTTTGCACGACACTCTTTTTGCGCCGTTCTTTGCGGGCGCTGCCGGCCCCGGTCACATTTGGTACTGGGACACTTATGTCCAGAAGAACAATTTGTGGCGCCATTTCAAGCTCTTCAAGAATGCCGTTGCCGATTTTGACGCGGCGAAGCAGCGCGCCGTGCCTTTCAGAGCCGACACGCCGTCTTTGCGAGTTTACGGATTGCGCGGGGCGACAAAAAGCATCTTCTGGTGCAGGGATAAAAATTCCGACATTCACACCGAGCTTCGCGACAACATTCCCGCGAAAATTCTTTCAGGCGAAGTTGTAAAAATAGGCGGCGGTTTTTCCAAAGCAAAAGCCTATTTAGATTGGGAAGACAAGTGGGTTGATTTGAAAATTGAAAATTCCCAAGTCAAATTGCCCGACTTCAAGCGTTCCATTGTCATTCTCGCCCAATAGGCGCAGGTGCGCCTCCATCTTGTGGCGCGGCGATGCGCGTAGCGCAAAGCGCCGCTTTGGCTGTGAATATCACCCGCTGGACGGTTTTTTGTCCTGTGGCGCGGCGAAATAGCTTCCGCTATTTATTCGCCGCTTTGGCTGTGAATATCACCCGCTGGACAGTTTTTTTGTCCTGTGGCGCGGCAAAATACTTCCGCTATTTATTCGCCGCTTTGTCAGTGAGAGAAGTTTGTTTTTATAAAAACCACACCAAAGATTATGCTCTAGGGGGATCATTGACTCGCGTTTGTATACGCGAACCGTTTGACACGCTGCTGCGCGTCCTTCGGGTGCGTTTTTATAAACGCATCTATGCGCGGCCTTCGGCTTGTATTCACCCGCTCGCTAAATAAAGCTCGGGGTCTTTGGCTAACGCCAAAGCTTCCACCAAAAGCTTGCTTCGCAACTTTTGTGTTGCCACGCCACAAAAATGGAGACCCGCCCAGCGGGTTCACTGACAAAGTGGCGGGAATTTTTTGCGGTAGCAAAAAATCGCCGCGCCACAGAATCGAAACCCGCCTATCGGGTGATATTCACTGTCAAAGCAGGGCAAATATTTGCGGAGCAAATGCCCTGCGCCAAAAGCTAAAAAATGTCGTATTTTCCGCGGACTACTTTGCATTGTATGCCGTTTGCTTTACATATCTCTTCAAAGTGTGTTCCGAATTTTTCCGAGTGCGTGGCGTCGAGCGTTGCGTTCGGGTAGAAGAGTGCAAACTTTGTCTTGATGCCGCGTTTTGCCGCGGCGGGTACGAGGGCGGCAGGCGAATATTGCGCTATGTATTTTTCGACGTCTGCGCGCTTTTCAAGCCATTTGTTGAAATTGTCGAAGCCGAATGCATGCGCCCCGTAGTTGATTTCGGGAATCCAAGCGCGCATTTGCGCGGGGTCGAGCGAAGTCTGCGGAATGAATGCGGCGACGAACGCCACGTCCGCCTTGCCCGAAAGCGCCGCGTAGAGTGCCGAGCACGCGCCCGCCGAGCCGCCTGCCAAACCGATTTTGCCCGCGTCTATATTCCATTGGGCGGCTTTTGATTTCACGAAGTTTATTGCCGAAACCGCGTCGGCAAGCGGGGCGGAAACGGGCGGAAAAATGTCGGCGTCGCGCGCGTCTTGAATGAAGCGGTAGTCGGCGCAAATGACAGCAACGCCGCGCACGAGAAGTTCGGGAATCTGTCCGCCGATTATCCTGTCTACAATGCCGCCGGCGGTCCATCCGCCGCCGTGAAAGTAGATTACGGCGGGCGTTTTGGCGGTTGCGTTTTTGGGCAGCCAGACATCGAGCTTTTGCTTGTGGTGCGTTCCGTAGGCTACGTTTTCAAAGGTGGCGGTCGGAATGCTGTAGAGCTTTTTTGTAGTGGAGTCGCCGAAAGTGTATGTGCCGGCGGGTTTGCGCCCGAAGACAGCGGCTACGGCGCGCAGCATTGAATCGCCGTCGCGCTGGGTGGGAATGAGGAACGAACCTTCGGTGTATTCATTCCAACCGTTTATTAAAACGACGCGCGGAGATTTTTGCGATTTTTCCGCAAAAATTTTGGCGTCGCGAAGGAGCTTTTCGAATTTGTCGCCCGTTGTATTTTTTACGATAGCCCCATAAGGATATTCAGCTTTTGCCCACGGAAATTTTACATCGAAACGCGTGCGCGGCGACGAATCCCAACCGCTTGTGACAACGGGAACGAATTTCATCGGCGTATTTGCGTAATAATCCCAAGTTATACGATGAGCTTCCGCCAACTTGGAGTAGTCAAAAACCCATTCCCTCTTGGATACGTATTCCCCGTAATTCGGCAAGTACCACGGCAGCATATTGTAATGGAAGAGTGAATCAAATTGCGCCGTAGTGTAGTCTTCAACGGGTTTTCGCCCTCTCACCATACCCGCCCAGTGGACGGGTTTTCCGCAGTATTTTTCCGAAATTGCGTCGGCTTTTTTGAGAAGCTCGCGCGTTTTTTCAGCCCCGCCCATATCGCGCATAAATTCATCGGCTGCATATATTGCAAAATACGGTTGTCCTTCAACATTCCAATATTCGGGTTTTGTGAAATAGTTTTTGGCGCAGTATTCGACGGCGTTCAAAAATTCCTCGGGCGTGCGCGAAAGCGGCTGTAGCATTGGGTGCGGCTTGCCGTACTCGGGGCGGAACCCGTTTTTACGGTCATGGTAACACCACATTATCGCGAACTTCATTTTGTCGCGATTTGGCGCTTTTAGGAAACCCTCTTCGAGCGACTCCGACATTGTCTGAATTCCGTCGCCGTAGAAATACCAGTCCCAGAGAAACACGTCTATTCCGCTGTTTGAGGCAAGCTCTATTTCCTTGGCAACATCTGCGGGCGATTTGCCGTCGAGATATCCCAACAACGGCTTCATCGGCTGTTTGTGCCCCTTGAAGCGCGGCTTGGCGGTCTTTACAAATTCCCATTCGGTCCAGTTCTTGCCGAACCATTTTTCCCCCTGCGGGTAAACGTGCCAGTGCGGGTAGTAAACGCAGACGACTTCCGTTTTCTTCGTCGTCGGCGCGCCGTCCGCGGCGAATGTGTGCGCGGAGATAGCCAAAACAAACAAAGCGGCAAAGAAGCTTAAAACTTTAACAGTCGGTTTTTTCATATCCCGAAGCGTTGTTGTTTCATAGTTAACTGTCAAGAAAATTAGAGCACTAACTTTCAAAAAAATGAAGAATCCCCGCAAAAAACAACGACAGGTGTTTTGCTTGACTGCAGTTTTTATATAAAACATTATTTGTATTATGAGAAAGTTCGTTATGATTTTTGCCGTCTGCATTGCATCGGGCGGTTTTGTTTTCGGGTTCGATTCCGCGTTTTGGCGCGACATTCAAAAATTTCCCGTGCCGCAGCACCGATTTGACGGCGCGGGCAAGAACCGAAAGGCTCTCAAACTCTATTTTGAAGGCGAAAAACTCGACGGCAAGCCTACCGAAGTCTTCGCCTACTATTGTACGCCCGCTATTTTGCGCGGCGGCGGAGTAGACAAAAATCTTCCCGCAGTTGTCTGTGTGCACGGCGGTGGCGGACAGGCGTTTGCCGAATGGGTCGAGCTCTGGGCTTCGCGCGGATACGCAGCAATAGCAATTGATTGGCGCGGCAACGGTCCAGATCCGCGCTACCCAAACATCACGCCCGAAATGCGCAAAAAACTTTCACCGTACGCGCTCGGGCAGCGAAAACACCTCGAAAACGGCGGAATCGAACACACTCCGCAAACGGTTTCGCTCGCCGACGGCAAGGCGGAAAAAAGGGCGTGGGCGTACTTCGCCGTAGGGGCGGTGGTGCGGGCGCATTCGCTCATACGCTCCTTTCCCGAAGTAGACGCAAACAAAACGGCAGTCACGGGCATAAGCTGGGGCGGATTTTTAACATGCCTTACTTCGGGTGTAGACAGGCGTTTCAAGGCGGCAGTGCCCGTTTACGGATGCGGCTTCATCTATGACAAAACCGACGTTTTCAACTGGGACGAATATACGGGCGCAAAAACCCCCACGCTGAAACGCTGGATTGAATTGTTCGACCCGTCGAAATCTCTCGAAATAGAAACCGTGCCAATGCTCTTCGTAAATTCGCCGACCGACCCGTATTACCCGCTTACGATGTGGACAAAATCAGCCAAACTCGCCAAAAAATCGCAGGCACTTTTGATTTCCGATTTAAAACACGGACACTCGCAGGGGTGGGGCGTCCCCGAAATCGAAGCGTTTATAGCGTCTAAAATCGGCGGGAAACCGTTTCCGAAAATCGGCGCAATATCGCGCAGCGCAAACATCGTAAAATGCCAAGTCGGCAAAGCGCAAAAGGCGGAACTTTTCTTTACCGATTGCAACGGCGCAAAGTCGAGCCAGTATAAATGGGAGAGCGTCCCGATGAAAATCGAAAATGGCTGCGCCCGCGCGGAATTGCCCGCAAACGCCCGCAAATTCTACATCACCGCAACCGACGCAAACGGAAACCGCGTTTCGACGTTCTAACTGCACAAAAACCGCATTTACCAGCGGTTGATTTTGTATCCTCCGCCGCGCTTTTCTTTCTTCCTCCGCCGCGCAAAAACCGCAGTTTCCGACACGCAAATAAGACAAACAAAAAGTTCCCGCCCAACACGGAACGGGAACTTTCTTTGCGCATTTCGACGCTCAAATTTTGCGCCGCGCTACCTTATAACGGGCTTCGGCTTCGAGCTTCGCGTATTTTGACGGCGGAAGCCCGAAGTATTTTTTGAAAGCCCGCGAAAACGCAAAAACGGTTGCATATCCGACTTTCCCCGAAACGTCGGTTGCGCTGAATCCGCGCGCAAGGTATTCAGCGGCGTTTTTCATTTTGCACATCAGCGTATATTTCGAAAAAGTCATGGATTTTATTTGCAGACAAATGGCGTCAAGCTTGTTTGTATTTACTGAGAGCAGGTGTGCCGCCTCCGATGTTGTGATAAATTCCCCCTTTCCAATGCGCGCAAAAAGTTTTTCCGCCCGAACCGTTAGCTGGCAATCTTTCCCCCTTTTTACGGAGATTTCCCTCCTCAGCCCGTGCGATAATGCCGACGCAATATCGGTCAAAATTTGGATAGATGGTGTTGCGGAATAAATTTCGGCTTCGTATGCGTGCGATAGGTTCAGAATGGAGGAAGGATTTTTACAACGGCGTATTGTCGTTCCCGTCGGGTTATCGGGGAAAGCGCACGTCCCGCAAATGTGCGCCCAGAAAATCCTCGCGCCCGAGCTGTTTGTCGAAATCGGGCCGCAATCGACATTTTGCGGCACAATGAGAATGTCGTTTCTTTTAAGAAGTATATTTTCTTTCCCCTTTCTTACGCGCAGAGAGCCGCTTTCTATCAAAACAATGCTTGTATATTTGTTTTTGCCTATGATGTGGAAATATCCCGCCGCTTTTCTGGAAAAACCTGCGTGAAGTATTCCGAAACGCGGAAGGATTTCGGGGGAGTTTTTTGGCGGTGCCTGTATTTCGCCGTCGCCGTCGTGGCGTATGAGCGACTTTGGAACAACTTCAGACGGCGATGTAAGGTATTTGCCGTCGCTTGATTCCGACCAGAAAACCATCGAGTCTTCGCCCGAATACGTCCAGAGATATTTATGTTTTTTTGACATACCTTTTTTCAATATTACATACCTATTTTTTTAGTTGTAGACTTTCTTTCCCGAAATTACAATACATCTTTCTAACGAATCTAAAAATGTAATTTTAAAGGGAGATATTTTGTATGGGAATTTTTAATAGAATCTCGGTTCTAACGGCGGCTTCGGTATGTGCGCTCGGAAGCGTTTCGGCTCAAACGCCTGTAATAAAGGGGTTCGCGCCCAACGCCGGAACGGACAGCTTCATTGCGGGTTCATACATTCCGTATGCGGGGAGTGCGGGGCGCAAACAGGCAATGTCCATGTTGTTTGCCATGTGCGCAAGCGCGATAAACTGGAACGACCGCGTTTTCATTGTGGGAGACACTCTCGTAAGACCCGGAGTGCACTGGGTTCGAGACCACGCCCTTGCGTCGAAAAGTTCGCGCTACGTTAAAACCGATATGACGTCCTTTCTGAACCTGCTTCTGGAAAACCAGACTTCCGACGGATTTTTCTACGAAATCCTCGCGCCCGAAACCGACAATCACGGCGGCGACATTTCCTCCGAGAAATTCCGCAAGCTGCTACCCAATACGGGCTATGGCTTGTGCCGTCTGGAAATAGAGGCGGACGTCGAGTATTTGATGGTGGAGGGCGTATACTACGCCTGGCAGGCAACCGGCGACGACCAATGGCTTAAAAAAGCCCTTCCAAAACTCGAAAAAGGGCTCAACTACATCATGACCGACCCCACCCGCTGGGACAAGACATACGAACTTGCAAAACGCGTCTACACCATCGACACTTGGGACTTCACAAACGAAATTGCTTCGCAAAACGTGCGCGACATTTTTCCGAACGCGCCCATGGGCATTATGCACGGCGACAACACAGGTCTTTACCGCGCTATGAGGCTTCTGGCAAAAATGTATGACCGCGTAGGCGATGCGGGAGCAGCGGCGAAATGGAACGCTTCTGCGGACTCCCTGAAAGTGCGTATAGACAAGTATCTTTGGAACGGCAAATTCTACAAACATTATTTACCCCTCGATAAAGTGGATTTAGGTGTCGATTTGGAAAACCAGATGACGCTTTCGAATTCATACGATATCAACAGAATGGACTCTCCCGAAAAAGCCCGCGAAGTTTTAAGGCAATACAGGCTTATGCGCGAAAAATTCCGCGGTGAATTCGACGATTTCCGCACCATAAACCCCGCATTTCCCGTATTTAAAACCTTCAAGAGCGGCAGATATACAAACGGAGCAATCGGCTTTTTTGTGGCGGGCGAACTTGCCGCCGCGGCGTTTAAAAACGGAATGGAACAATACGGATTCGACATTCTGGAACGCTGCGCAAAAAAGGTGCTTGCCGACGGAAAATTATCATTCCTTTACAACTATGACGGTAAAGACGTTGCGGGCGGCCCTCGCGCGTGGGTAGGTTCGGAGCTAATGTTCGGATTGGTCGAGGGGCTGGCGGGTGTAGTGGACAACGGCTGCCTTTTCAAGGACGTTGAAATATCACCGCGTTGGGTTGTTTCGCGCGAAAAGAAGGCGCGTGTTTTTTTGAAGTATCCAGTATCGGGCGCATACGTAGACTACGCTTTTGAATGGGACAAACCGAATGGAAAAATATTCTTCACGCTTCATTCAAAACACGACAGGGCAACTGTCCGCATTTTGCTCCCCGCGGGGGCTGAGAACGCAACTGCCTCAGTCGGCGGGAAGATTATAGAAAGCAGGATAGAAGACGTATTTTCGAGCAAATATTTGCTGCTTGAAAATTTTTCGGGCAACGGGCGCGTGGAAATTTCGTATTCGCAGGGTATTGAAGTGTTGCCGTATGTGACCTTAGTTTCGGATTCCGCGGGAATATACATAACCAACAACCTCGAAGCTCCGCAAAAATGCACGGTTGATGTCAGGATTTCGGGGTGGGAAAGTTTGGGCAAGCGCACGTTTACGCTTCTTCCATACGAGAAACGGCACGTCGAAGTTTTGCCGCTTAAAAAAGTTCCCAACAACGGAGCCGAACCCCGCGTGATAATAGAGCGAAACGGCGCAACGTTTTCGTTCCCGATTACAAAAATCGGCAATAGGCAACACCATATCGACCTTTTCAAAACATACGGCGCGCCCGCGCTTGAGATACTGCTACAATAGCGGCAGTTTCCAAAGCGCGCAAAAGCCGCCAATCACCAACACGCAGCTGAGACAAACAAAAAGTTCCCGCCCAACACGGAACGGGAACTTTTTTTGCGCATTTCGACGCTCAAATTTTGCGCCGCGCTACCTTATAACGGGCTTCGGCGACATCTTAAAGACCAGCTTTTTACCCGTCCGCAGCGCGTCTATGGGCATCTTGAAATTGTCGAGCCTCTTGCCGTCAAGCTCGACCCATTCGACATAGATGTTTTCAGGCGCGTAGTTTTCGCATTCAATCGTGAACGTATTACTGCCGTAAATGTATTCGGGCAGCCTCAGCGTAATCTTTTTAAACAGTGGCGAGCCGAGCACAAAATTGTCCGCCGCCGCCGCGTTTATCGGCGGATAAAGCCCCATTGCGCTCATTACATACCAGCCAGAGAGATTGCCGTAGTCGTCGTTGTTGGGCAGGGCTCCGGGGGCGTTTTTGTACATGGTGTCCATTATGTAGCGCACCATTTTCTGGGTTTTGTAGGGTGCGCCGGCCTCTACATAGAGGTAGGGAATGAACCTGTCGTTGCCGTTGCCGTGCGTGTAGCAGCCAATCATACCTGAAACGTCGCAAATTGCATTGTGGTTGGGTGTTGTGAAAAGCTTGTCGAGCTTGGCGACAAACGCCTCGTTGCCGCCCGCAATTTTTATAAGCTCGGGAATGTCGTGCAAAATCATATAGGTGTACTGCCACGCGTTGCCCTCGTTGTAGGGGCTGCGCAGGCTGCTGTCGGCGGGGTCGAAAGGCTCGAGCCATTTGCCGTCGGCGGTCTTGGCTCGGATAAATCCCGTTTTCGGGTCGAGCAGGTTTTTATAGTTTTTGGAGTGCTTTAGCAGAAAATCCATCTCGCTTTGCGGGCGCCCGATTTCCTTCGCCATTTCGGCGAGGCAGTAGAACTCGTACGCGTAGCCGAGGGTTCTGTTGGCGCAGTCGTCGTTCATTTTGTAGACGCCGTTTTTGCGCGGAATGTAGGGCAGGTAGCCGAGCTTGATAAATTCGGCGTAGCGCTCGTATTTTGGGTCGTTTACAAGATTGAAATAAAGCTCGTAAATCGCTTTCAAATCTACGTCTTTGACGCCCCTGCGGTAGAAGCTGAGCGAATACGGAACAAAACCGTTGCCGAAAAAGCCGCGGCGCACGTACTTAGTCTTTACAATGTCGCGGATTTTCTCTGCTATGGATTCGGGGTCGAGCAGGAAGAGCACCTGATAGTTCATCGTGGAAAGCATACTGATGTTTTCTACATTTGCGAATTTTGCGCAGCGCAGTATCGACGTGTAGAAAAGCGCCTTTTGCGCGTCCGTTCCGCCCTCGACTTGGATTTTCGAGAACAAATCATTCCAAGCGTTTTTACATTTCTGCGCCGTAGCGTCAAAATCCCAATTCGGGGCTTCGGCTTCGAGCTTTGCGCGGGCGTCTTCAATGCTTGTGGGCGAAACCGCAATTTTTACCTGTATTTGTTCGCCCTCGTCCGTGCAGTAGTCGGCAAACACGCCGAGCTTCGATACTCCGCCCGATTTTTCCGCGTACCTGACGCCGAAGTCCGTCTGGTATATGCGCTTGTCGTTCCATACTGCGAAACAGCGGTAGGGCTTGTCGAATTTCGCCACAAAGTAGACGTTGTTGCCGTAGTAGTTGAAGTTCTGAATCAGTTTGAGCTTTTGATAGCCTTCGATAGTCGTGCTGTCTACAACCCGAATCCAAGCGTCGGTGATTTTAGAGAGCCTGTGCGTCGCGGCGAGGTCGAGCAGGATTTTCGACTGGAAACTCTTCGGGAACGTGTAGCGGTAAACTCCAACGTGTTTTGTCGCGGTGATTTCCGCCTTTACGCCGTTTTTCAGGCTTACGGTGTAATAGTAGGGCTTTGCTATTTCGCTTGAAGAATCCTTTTCAACGCGGTAGCCCTCCGAGCCGTCTGCGTCGCCCGAAGCCGTGTAGAGGCGCCCAACGGAGGGCATTATGACGGGGTTCATATAAGAGTTGTACTCGGTATTCAGCTGCGAAAAACCTATGATATATTTGTCCGAATGGCAGTAGCCTGCGCCGCGCGCGTGCATCGTTACACCCCTGAAACTTGTAAGCGGAGACGGCGACACCATTCCGTCGGGCATTCTCGGACCGACAATTTCGTTTGCATAAAGCCCGAAATCCGGATCGAGCGAATTGTGCCCCGCAAGTTCGGGATACGGAAAAATGTCCGTTCCCAAAAGCAGGTTGGCGTTATCGGCAAGTCTTGCGGAATCGGCGGCAATACAAAAAGTGCCGAATGACACGACGCCTGCAACAATATTCAACATTTTCATCATAAGAATTTTCTCCTCCGTTTTGCGCCGCGAGCGGCATCGGCTAAAATTTGAAATGTCGCTTTAAGACAATGGTAATTGAATGTCAAGAAGCTTAAGAAGAAACTGTTAAAAAGTTTGAAAATCGAAAAAATCGCACAAATACGTATTGATTAAAGACTGGTATTTTGGGAAAATTCGGTCTTTAATTCTGACACGAGGAAACCTATATGTGAAAAAGACACTCATTTTTGCGGCGGTGTCGGCGGTTGTCGCGCCGCTTTCGCTGTTCGCGCACTGGACAAACACAACTCAGGGGGAAGGGGACAAAACCGACCCCGCCAAATACGCCTGCGCGCTGATTTCAAACGGCAGCATTTCAACGCAGATTGACAATCTCGGCGTGCAGAGGCAAAAAAGATACGTTTCATTCGTGCCGCAGGTCGCTTGGGAAGGCCGCCGCTACGGAGCGCCGAACGATTCGCTCATTTCGCACGGCTGGTTCGACACCGCCCTTTTCGTAGATTCAAAAGCCCAAGACAAGCCCGTAAAATGGTCGCAGACGCTCGACAACAAGGCGGCGTTCTCGCAAAACATGGTCGAGTACCCCGACGCGGTTGTGAAAACCGTGCGTTCGTTCCCGCGGGCTTTGATATGCTCGTTGTAAAAAAGATTGTATCACCGAAAAAGGAGGGCGTTGTAAAATTCGATTTCGTCTACACATTCGCCCCGAAAACGCGCGCGAAGGGGCGCGAACGCGTCAACACATTCAACAGGATTGTCCAGCCCAACCGCGCGGCGTTCGAGTATCAGGCGATAGGCGCGAAAGTTTACAAGGGAATGATTTCGCTGGCGTCGGATTTTCCGTCATCTGCAACGTTCCCCGACGGCGATACCGCAGTGCTTTCCGCGCACGCAAAGGCCTCGCCCGAAAAGCCGCTTGAAATTGCCTATTTCATAACCTTTAACGACAACTTCGGTTCTTCCGACTACAAGGCGGCAGACGCCGCCGCGCAAAAATTCGTTGCCGAAAACGGCTTCGGCAAGATTTTCGCCGCCACAAAGACGCGTGGGCGAAGTACTGGAGCGGCTCGTACATCAACATACCCGACAAGGAGATAGAAAAAACGTACTACACGGGACTCTACCACCAGAAATGCAATTCCACAAAGTGGTCGCTGCCCGTGGGCGTGTTTGTTGACTCGCACTGGAACGGCAGATTCTTCGGCTGGGACGAGGCGTTCAACTCAATGGCGCTTGCCACAAGCGGCAAATTCGGCGACTCCCGCAAGGTTGCCGACTTCCGCACGAGCCTGTTGGACAAGGCGATTTTCTGGGTAAACAAAAACGGCAAAAAGCGCAGCAGCGGCGCGCGCTTCGTCTGGGAATCTACGGAACTGGGCGAAGAGGGTTCGCCGTACGGCTTCTGGATGGAGCACATCTTCCACATGTCGAATATGGTAATGTCAACTTGGGGGCATTATCTCTATTCAAACGACGCCGAATTTTTAGAACATAATTACGAGCTTATGGTGGAGTCTTCGCTCTACTACATAAAGAACCGCCTCTACAACATAGACGGCAAGCTCAAAGTCGGCTACTGTACGGATCTTGAAAGAATGGGCGAGGCAAAGCTCAACCCGTTTATGACTTCCTGCGGCATAATCTACACGCTCGAAAATCTACGATTTGCTTCCAGAAGAATAACAGCCTTCGGGCGAACGGCCGTAGACTCCTATTTTAGTCGTGTTGCGCCGAGTCTTTGCGAAATTCTGTTTGCCTGTTCGGCAATATACGCGCCCCACTCCGGCAGAGAAGATTCCGCCATTCTGTCGGAGGGCCCCGTTGCCCAAACGGCGGCAATCGGGTAGTTTTTATCGTCGAAAACGGGCGCGCCCACGCAGCGCATTCCGTGAATGTATTCCTCCATATCGAGTGCGTATCCGCACTTTGCAACGCGCTCCAACTCCCTTTTGAATGCGGATTTCGACGTTATCGTGTTTACGTTGAATTTTTCGAATTTCATTCCCTCGACAATCGCGGCGCGCTCCCTCTCGGGCAGGAACGCCATCAACGCCTTCGCTCCGGCTCCGGTGTGGAGCGGGCAGCGCGTGCCTATTTTACAGTGGAAACTGAACGAATATTTACCCTGTTCCTGCAAAATTACCACGAAAATTCCGTCAACCAAAACGCCGAGCATTGTAGTTTCCATAATGTTGTCGCGTATTTGGGCGAGTATGTCGAGGCTGTTGTGTATGAGGTCGTCCTGACTTGTAGCCGATATGCTTATGGGCGCAAATTTTTTGGAGATTGTGTATTTGCGGGTCTCGTCTTTGGCGAGATATTCGCAATCTTCGAGGGTCGTGAGGATTCTGAATACGATTGATGTGGAGTATCCCGTATGTTTCGATATCTCTTTTTGAGTCAAAGGAAGCGGCGTCTGCGACAGCAATTCCAATATCTTTATTGTTTTTATAACGTTGGGGACATAGTATTTTTTGTTTTTGTCGTTAAGCATACGTCTGTTATACTGTCGGGCGCGCGCGCAAAATGTCAATTTTATATTGCCCCGACGGGGCCGTTTTTACCCGAAAAAACCCTCCAAAAAAAACTTGACGGTATAAATTTTGAATATAAAAAAGTTTTTACATAAAAAATTCTATGAAACTATTAAGTTGTCTATTATTGGGTTTTAGCGCGTGTGTTTTGCTCGCCGGCGGCGGGCGCGATTTCGCGGGCATGCCCGAACCTTTTAAAGGCGAAATTGTCGCCGACTGGCTGAAGCAAAAGCAGCCCGACACGGCGGAAGCCTGCGCCGAACAAAAAATTCGCATAAAAAGACTCCTTTCAAACAAGGGGTTGAAGATTGAAAATGCCGCCGTTTTTGCGGGAAAATTCGAAAAGCTTTCCTCCGAAAAAGCATCGGACGAACTCTATTTGAAACTGCGCGAACTCAAACGCGACATAATTTTTGCCTGTCCCGAAAACGGTTTCGACGAAATAATCTGCGTTGATGCCCCGTTCCCGCGCGGGTCGGAGGCCGTTCACGAAAGCCGCTTCAAAACCGAGAACACCGCGGCGTTCGGCGCGCGGCTTCTTCGAGTAAACCCGTTTAAGGCGTCGAAAATGAGGCTCGCCCCCGCGGAGGGGAAGTCGGCGGCAATTTGGCGCAGCGATTTGGATTTCGACGCGCGCAAGATAGTTTTCCAGATGCGCGAAAGCGACCGCACCAACTACAATCTTTACACCGTAGACGCCGACGGCGGAAATTTAAAACGACTCACCGACAGTTCATATAACGACGTAGACCCCGCGTGGCTGCCCGACGGAAACATTGTTTTTTGCACTTCGCGCGCCAACTGCTATGTCAGGTGCGGCGGTAGCGCGTTCCGCTCCACTGTTCTCGCGCGCTGCGACGCCGACGGCAAGAATATCTACTTTATTTCCACAAACAACGAGGCCGACTTTATGCCCACCGTCATGGACAACGGAAGCGTTTTGTATTGCCGCTGGGAATATGTAGACAAAAACATTTTCCGTGTGCAGTCGCTCTGGACGGTGAATCCCGACGGCACGAATCCGCAGGTTTTCTGGGGCGGACAAAGCCACTATCCCGACCTTAAAATCGGTGCGTATCAGATTCCCGAGACGGAAAAATTTATCTTTATGACGTCGTCGCACCACAATGTTTTCAACAGCGGTTTGGCGGTTTTGGTTCCGTCGGAGGGGCGCAACTATCCCAACGGGCTTTACAACCTTACGCCGCATTTGATGTGGACCGAGGCAAGCAGTTTCGGCGGAGACACTTCGGGCAACGGTCCGTGGGACAAAAACTACGGCGATTTTGTCGTTCCCGCATGCTACGGCGCGTTTTATTCGCCGTTTCCGCATTCGAAAAATTTCTACTTAGCAAGCGCGGGCTACACAAAATACGAATCATGCTACATTCAGGAGGGGGCAACCCGTCTAAACTTATATTTATGCGATTACGACGGCAACATGGAACTTCTTCTTTCGGGCGAAAACAATATCGTCCATGCCCAGCCCCTAAAGACGCGCAAGCGTCCGAAATCCGTTCCGTCTATGATTGAACCGCTCGGCGAATTCAATCCGAATGCGCCGCAACCAGTCGGCGTGTTATACACGGCGGACGTTTTCGAAAATTCGGGAATCCCGAAGGAAAAGGGCAAATATCTGCGCGTGATTGAGCACTGCGCCGCCACATATCAGGACGGCGTGCGCGACGCCAACGCGCAGGGCAACGCCGCGCTCAGCCAAAAATACAACAAGCCCGGCTGGCCCAATTTTCTGATGTCTTTGGGCGTTTATTCAAAACAGGGCGACACAAGCATTCCGCGTGTGTTCGGCTTTTTGAGCGGCGAAACAGCCATGAGCGTTTTTATGGACGAAAGCCACAAGCGCATTCTGGGCGAAGCCGAAATAGAGTCGGACGGCAGCGTAAGCATTGAAGTGCCCGCCATGAAGGCAGTCTATTTCCAGATTCTGGACAAGGACAGAAAAGTTTTGCAGACAATGCGTTCATCTACGCACGTTGCAGCGGGCGAAAACCGCGGGTGCTTGGGCTGCCACGCCACGAAGTTCAACGCCGCGCCGAATGTCCGTCCGTCGCTCGCACTGCGCAGGCCGCCGCAAAAACTGACAAAACCCTTCGGCGACATCACGTTCGGTTTCGACCGCTACATTCAGCCGATACTGGACAAAAACTGCGTCTCGTGCCACAATCCGACTTCCAAAAACAGGCTCGACTTGACCGGCCGCAAAATGCCGGCGGGCGGGGTGTTCTCGGCGGCGTATTTGAACCTCGTTTTGGGTATGGACAACAAGCCCGCAAACGGAATGGTTTTCCCGCGATCGCTTGCGGGGGCTATTTCGCCGTATGCCGTCTACAAATCGCTCGAAGAAGACGTGCCTACTTCCGAAAGCACGATTGCGCCCATGCAGGTTCTTTCGGGCGCAAGTCCGATGATTGCAAAGCTCGAGCGCGGGCACAAAAACGTGAAGCTTCCCGCGCGCGATATGGCTGTTTTGAAGGCTTGGATTGACCTCAACTGCCCGTATTACGGCGAGGAGGACGTGCTTGAAATGCCCGACGTTTCGCGCGAAAAATTCGAAAACGGCGGCATAGCGTTCCAAGGGCTTTCGTATCTGCCGAAAATGCGGACGTGCCCCGACGTCAACAGGGCGTATCGTCAGGATTCCTTCAAAACTCAGGACGACCGCAATCCGAAAGACGCTTACGGCAACGTATTGCCCGCAATCAAATACGACGGGGCAAAACGCATAATTTTCAACGGAGAAAAAAATGAAAAACACGAAAATTAAACATATAATAACAATAGCGTCGGCGTCGTTGCTGCTGTGTGCGTGCAACGAAAAACGCCATGCCTACCAAATCGACCTTCCGCAGGATTGCGTGACTCCCGATGGAATGGCGTTGGGCGGAGACGGAAACATCTATCTTTCCATAAACCAGCTTTCTGGCAAGTTCGCAAACCGCGCGAAAATCGTCAAAATAGACGCCGACGACAAAATCAGCGACTTTGTTGTTCTGCCAGTCTCGCCGGAGACGAAAGTGGCGTCGCCCATGGGCGTGTGCTTCGGCGACGACGGCAACCTCTACATTGCCGACAATCAAATGTTCGGCGGGGCAAAGCAGGGCAGCCGCATTCTGCGCGTCAAAATCAAAGACGGCAAGGCTGTTTCGTGCGCGCCCGTCGTGGAGGGGCTGAAAGTCGCAAACGGAATAGCGTGCGCAAAGGGCAAAATTTTCCTTACCGACTGCATGATTGAAATGCAGGGCAACCCCATAAAAAGCGCGGTCTACGCTTTCGACATCGCAAAACTCGACGAAAACAACCCCGTCAAAGTCAACGGCCTAAACGACCCCCACGTCTTCGAAGTTATTTCCACAAAATGGACTTCGCCCGAAACCCAAGTGGGTTGCGACGGCATTTGCTCAGACGTGCAGGGGAATTTGTATGTGGCGAATTTCGGCGAAGCCAGCGTTACCAAATACGTTCTCGCCGCCGGCGGCAAGGCGGTTTCCAAAAAGCTCCTGTTTAAGGGCAGGACAAAGAGTTGCGACGGCCTTCACGTTGATGACGAAAACAATTTATGGGTTTCCGATTTCGTCGGGAACGCAGTAGCAAAATACAATCTTGACAACGGTTCTTTCGAAGTTGTGAAGGCTTCCAAGGTGGGCGTTCTTCCCGTCAACGGGGAGCTTTGCGCACCCGCCGACGCAATCAGGCGGGGCAACAAGCTCTACATATCCAATATGAATACGGATATGTCGCCGCACAAGACGCTGCCCGCCCACACGCTGAGCGTTGTTGTTTTGGATTAGAAAAACGAAAAATTTGTTGTTTAAAAGCCGTGCGGGGTTGACGTTGTTCAATCCCGCTTTTTTAGCGTTCCGCAGTCAGAACACGGCGGGCTTTTCCGAAAGGGAAAGGAATTTTCGAGCGAAAGCCTGCCGCCATTTTGCGTTTCGGAATTTCACCGCGTTGTAGAGCGTCGCAAACGCAAAGCGCGGAGCTTGCGCGCCCTGTCCGCCCACGATTTCCGCGCCGCGGCGGACATTGTCAATCTGCCATGCGGGCAGGCGCAGGTGGTAGTCGTTGCGTTCAACCTCTTTTGCGTGGAGGGCAAGTGCGCCCATTTGCGCGGCAATGTATTCGGGCGAACCCTCGACCATAAGATTGCCTTCTTTTAGACCGCCCCAGTATTCGGTTTGAAAAACAGTTCCCGTATAGCCCGACTTCTCGACGGCATCGGCAACCAGATACGCCGTGCCGATGTGCGTTCCGTTCCAGTCGTCGAAATGCGGGGCAAATATTGCCGCGGGTTTGCACGTTTGGAGAAAATCAGAAATTTCTCCGACGAACTTTGCCCATTGCGCGGGGTCGTCGGCGCGCGTCTGAAGGCGAACGTTGTCGAATCCGCTGCCGCCGCCGCAGCGAAGGAAATGGGTGCGTTCTACGATACTTTTGAAATCAACGAACCCGCCAACAAAGTGCAGAAATGCCCGTGGTTTTCGACGGGCTCGGGCAACTACGTCTACGCGGTAAACCAAATGCTTCTGCGCCCGACGGAAAGCGGCGAAATCTACCTGTGCTCTTCCGTGCCAGATTCCTGGAAAGACATAGACTTCTTCCTGCCGACCTACGGCGGGCTGTGGTTTGGCGCAGACATCAAAAACGGCAGGCTTGTTTACGCGCCGCTTGAAAACCGCGGCAACGGGGAGAAATCGGCAAAGCGCACGCTGATTGTTCCGCTGCGCTTTGTGGAAGAGTCGCGCATTTTGGCGAAATGGCAAAAGCGCGGAGAATACGCAGCAATCGAAATAGAAGCGGGTAGACAATTCTACAGATAACCCGAAACATTTTTCCGACGCGCAAGCCCCGAGAAAGTTCGGGGCTTTTTTGCCAACGCCTGCGCCGCCGTTATTAGGCTTGCAAGGGGTAAAATTCTCGGCAACCATACGCCGCTCTTTGCGCTGTGCTGGAAAGACCGTCGTGTAAGGTGTCAAGTTTGAGCCTACCATAAACTTCAAAAGATTTCGCTCTTGTAAAGTACAATACATCAACTAAGATCTTCTCAAACACAGTCCGCAGCGCCGTAAAAAACGGCGAAAAAAACGCCCCAATGCCCGCGCCGGAAATCGTCGAAAAGCATCTCTAACATCGTTTATGGTTGACATTTTAACCGTTTTCTTGTCGAATGTTTCCATGAAAAAGATCTTGTCGGTTATATTGTTGGGTGGCATGACGTTGGGCGCGTTTGCAAACGTTGGTTTTGTAAAGATATCAAAGGAAAATCCGCGCTATTTTGAGGCGAATGGAAAAGTCTGGATTCCAAACGGATACAATCTTTGTTTCCCGAGACCATACTATTACGACAAATCCGACGACGAGGCTTTTGCACTCATCGAAAAACAGCTCAAAGCTCTCGCCGAAAATAACGGCAACTTTATACGCCTTTGGGTGTCGGCAGATTTCTACCAGTTTGAGACTGCGCCAAACACGTTCGACCCCAAAAAGCTGGCGCGCCTGGACAGACTGATGAGACTTGCCCAAAAGTACGGCATTCGCGTAAAACTATGCCTTGAGCACTTCAGAAACGTTAAAAATTTTGTGCCCACAAAATCGGAGCAGGGGCTGGCTTTGTACCGCTACATGTTCGCAAAATCCATATATGCAAACGATTTCTCATCAATGACCGAATATTTACAAAGCTCGAAGGGAAAGTCGTTTTACCTCGCTCGCGCAAAAGTTCTCGCCGACCGCTACCGCGACAATCCCAATGTATTCGGTGTAGAGCTTTGGAACGAAATGAATTGCATTTCCGCACCGTTGAATGTGTCCGAAAGTTGGACTTCGGAAATGCTCGGCAAAATTAAACTGCTTTTTCCAAACCACCTTGTAATGCAAAGTCTCGGAAGTTTTTCGGAATACGTTTCCTATACCTATTACGAGACTTTTATGAAAATGAAAGACAACGATGTCGCGCAGGTGCACAGGTATCTTGACTTGGGCTCCGGAATGGACATATGCAAAGCGGCAATCGACATTTTTGCCGCCGACAGCGTGCGCGTATTGCGTGAAATTATAAAAGACAAACCCGTTTTGTTGGCGGAAACGGGAGCCGTAAAACCGAACCATTCGGGTCCTTCCGAACTTTACGAAAAAGACAAAGAGGGCTCAATTCTCCACGACACGCTTTTTTCGGCGTTTTTTTCGGGTGCGGCGGGAAGCGGGCAAATTTGGCACTGGGAAGAGTATGTTCTTAAAAATAACTTGTTCTGGCACTTCGGGCGTTTTGCAAAATCAATCGAATATCTAAACCCGATTGCGGAAAATTCCGTTCCGACCCGTGCCGATACGGACGACTTGCGCGTATATGTGCTCAACGGGCGAAACGCCGTCGCGGCTTGGGTGAGGGACGTAAACAGCGACTGGCGTTCGGAGCTCGAGCGCGGAGAAAAACCTGCTACCGTACGAGCAAAAACACTCGATTTTTCAAACATCGTCAGAGCGCGCAAAGTTGCAAAAGCGTGGACCTACAACCCGTGGACGGATAAAACAGAACCCGCGGAAGTCAAAGGCGGAAAAATCGCCTTGCCCGACTTCAGGAAATCGCTAGTAGTGAGATTGGAATTTGCCAAATAGAAAAAATCCCACTAAAAAGACGAAAGTGCAGACTATCATGTAGTCATCGCAAGTTTGATGTCGCTTTTATAACTCGGTTGGCGAAATCCCGCAATAAACAAAAATGGGAACCGAAGCATATTTAATTTTGATAACCTCCATTGTTGTAGGGTTGGTCTCTGCGGCAATGCCGTTTACCCGCAGAAATAAAAAATTCGGCGTAAGAACAAAATGGTCTATGTTCAATGATAGGACTTGGTATTATTCAAACCTTTTTGGGGCTGTTTTCCTGATTTGCGCATCTGCAATTACAATATTTTCATTTTTCTATTGCCCGAAAATGTTAAAAATTGCATTTATTGCATCGATTTGCGTATCCGGTTTGCTTTCCGTACTTAGCTCATATATTGTCTTCCTTTTTGAAACACGCAAAAAGTGATAATTTAATACACACAATCAAATTATAATACACTCTGCACCCGAGCAAAGCAACCCCGCCGCAGCGCCGAAGCGTCCAACTCTCCCGCCGAATGCGGCGCGAACACTCAGACATACATTCAGGCGCCGATAGGATAGGCTGAATTAAACGCTTGCTTTGGCGGAACTCCGCCAACGGGATTTTGACCCAAGCAGACCGCCAAAGTTTACACTTTGGCGTTGGGCAAAAATGCGCCTATTTTAAGGAGCGATTTTTGCAGCTTTTTCACGTCGATATCGTGAACCGAAACGTTCGTTTCCGCCGCCTGATGCGCTGCCAGCCCCGCAGCTTGCCCCATAATGTAGCAGGCGGGCATAACTCTTATGGAGCCGTGCACAAGGTGGTCGGAGGAGACGCAGCGCCCTGCAACAAGCAGATTATCGATGCCTTTGGGCGTCAGTATTCTGTAGGGAATGCCGTAGCTTTCGCCTTTTTTGTATTTGTAGAGTCTGTCGAAATCCCTGCGGTGTTTTACCGCCTGCACAAGCTTGTAGCCTTGGGGGTGCGGAGTGTCTTTCGGCATGACCGAATGCCATTTTTTCCAATCTATGCCGCCCCAGAGACCGCACAATGTCGCGGGAATGCGTCCATTGTCCGACGGCGTCATTTCCCAGTCTTCATCTCCAGACGGGGCTTTTTTGCGGGATTTCGCCAACCGAGTTATAAAAGCGACATCAAGCTTGCGATGACTACATGATAGTCTGCACGCAAAAGAGGTGATTTACTTATTCATCAACGTTTTTAATTGGTCAAAATGCCCAAATTCAAAGACTTTTTTATTCGATTGAAGGGTATATAACCGAACATCTATGTTTTTATGTTTCGCTATACTGTTCGGGCAAATTCGGGAACGGGCAATACGCAAGCATAACTACTCTTGTAAAATACAATAACTATATGGGGAAGGTGTATTTTGCCACTATTTGGCTTTTTCCATAAACTAATAGTTTCAAGAATGCTCAAGCGTGCCATAAATATTTTAACCAAAATCAACCATAGACGGAATTTGGATTAGATGGGGATTTTTTCCAGCAACAGGGCAAACCGCAAAAACAAGGGAAAACAGCAGATTTTCTCCATTAGCCATCGACAGCAGGGAAAGCACGGATTTTCTCCATTATATAATTAGACATAATATTTTTGGCAACGGACACAAGTTCCTTTCGTGAAAATTCGATAATAAGGTAGCGGTCTCTGTGCTATCTATCTGGTTTAAAATAAATTGCAGGTTATTCCATTTTTGTTTTTTGCAACTTATTTTATGGCATAAATGCATAGAATGTACATTTGAAAATGCCAAACGTTGCCTAAAATCCTGCCACCTTTTCGCAACAGGTAATCGACAACCATTTTTTGATAGATTAACCATAAGATAAACCAATCCTTGTACCAGAATTCAATTTAAGTAAAATATATTTTTCTGGTGGGACACCTAACATAGTGCTATGGCACAAAAATATTCATTGAAGTCCTATCTGGAAAATACAAATCAAGCATACCCTTTGCTTACCATTCAACAGGCGGCAGAATATCTGAACGTATCGGTTAGAACGATGCGTAGGTTACAGTTAGCGCATAAAATTGAGGTCGTACGTTTGACTCCACGTTGTATAAGGTTCCGACTATCAGCATGTCAGGACTTCATAGCTAAAGCTACCATCCCGGAAGGAGCATGATGCAATCCAAAACTACTGATGTAGCCAAAGTGCCTATACTTGTACCACATGAAGAAACAAATTCATAACTTCATCGGGGGGGGTGGGTAACCGATGCACTCAAAAGCATAACTTTGGACGGGCTTATATTATTGACCTCTAAATATCATACTTTTTACGAACTTCACGCCGCTATTCAGACTTTCACCAATGGCGGCGAGGAACGTGATCTCCATGTATTTGAGCCAATACAGCAGAGCTATTACATGCTTAGATACAGCCTTCCCGCAAAGAGAACTTGTCGTCCTGGAGGTACTCCCTTGCCGATATGTAGCTACGTTTATTTGATGGCAACTCTTGCGGAAGTGTTATTTGGTATTGAATTACCTCATCCAGAAAGGAGAGTTACAATGAGACAATATTTAGCATTATTACACGAGACGTGCAAACGAAAGGAATCCGAACGCAAAGCCGTTTAGTGTTGGAGCTCGCATAACTTTTCTACAAATCTTGAAGCCTTACGTAGTTTTTCATAATCTTCCGATTTTGTTCCATCGGGATCAAAATGCATAATATTGTTCCGTATTTCACGAATTTCATCGAGTGTTTCCTTAACTAAAACTCGATCCGCTCTTATATTTAATTTTTCCCAGTTTGATTCATTCTCCATAACACGAATATATTCACCAAAGGTCATATCGTCTATGGATGCAAGTGGGTTATCTGAAATTACTGCGTTAATATCAGTTAGCGAAAGCGCACGTAGAAGATGACGTATATTTTTTTCAATTTCCTCTATAAGTATAAACGGTTCGGCGACCCTGCCTATTTCTTCCCAAACATCTGAAATAGTAACAATTCCACATATTGCATTCGTCGCATCTTTAACCAAAATGAAATTATGTTCAATAATGGGTTTTATTGCTTTCAGGATAGGGGTATCCGCTGGTAAAATGGTTACTTCGCAAACCATGCACTCCGAGACTACCTTAGGAATTGCTTGATCCTTATAGGCTACATTCGCAATAGATTCCCAAGATATGTATCCTTTTATTCCCCCTCTAATGGGTTGAGCCTGAGAATCCGATAATTGATTCACATTTGCAATAGGGATTTGAGAGAAATCATGACAATGCATAAGAGTTATGGCTTTTGTCAGCTCAGTATCCGGAGAGAGTACCATTGGGACAGTATTTGCCGCCTTTAATAGGCGTAATCGTCTAACAGGATCCGACTCTACTTTGTTTTTAGCATTATCCTTAATCTTTAGAGAAATAGTGGCATCAATCCAAACATCGTTATAGTTTGGCTCCGTTTCCAATCCATTAGCTTTTAGATAGTTATCCACATAAGCACAGTTGTTTTTTGTTCTACGTTCAAAACCTAACGCATTGAGTAATTCTCTAGGGGTAATACTCTCCGCAGCTGAGTTTTTCTTAATATTTTCTATTTTGGTTTCAAATCCTGTAGATGCCATGTTTGACAATAGAACTACAGTTTGAACAGATTTCAATATGATTTTTGAAGATTCCGCATTTCTCTTCTCAAACGCTCATACGCCTTATCCCATTTGGGTAGGTAAATCGCAGAGATGTTTTTGCCCTGCGGGACAAAGTAGGTTGACGGTTTTATCAAAACGCAAGGCGCATTTGTCGTGTTAACAAAATCGGAGCAGTTCCCGAAGAGTATGTACTCTTTTGCGGAAGCGTTAGGTAATGCTTCGCCACAAAACGGCTGCAAGGCTATTGCACAATCTTTGCCTATGTCGTGAGACGTTATAAAATCCCAAGCAGATTTTAGAGTATAATCGTCATCGAAGAGCACAAGACTAGGGGAAACGTCTTTAGAAAACCCCACAAATTCAATTCCGTCGATTTGCTGATATTTTGGGGATTGCGGAAGCGTTTTACCTATGGTAAACAAGCTTAAGAGCATGGCGCACGAAATGGCAAAAGAAGCAGCAATTCGTTTCAGTGTAAAATTGCCAAGGCATAGATATGCTCCCAATACGAGGAATACTACAAAGTTTAACCACTGCATCGCCACATTTAGAGTTGTAAAATGCCCAAACCTTTGCGGATAGAATAATACCTCTAAATCAAAGACGCTGGCAAATGTCGCTGAAACCGCCATTCCGCAAAATGCGATAACCGTCACAATCTTTAAGTGTGATTGCGTTTTTATTGCATTCAATATGGCGTATGCGATGAAGGTAAGCCACAATGCACCGATAAAAATTCCATACTCACAGAGTAGGGTAAGGTGGCTGTTTACAAGCGTTCGGCAGTTTATGCCATCGGGGAGTAGAAACGCGGTGGCGATTTTTCCCGAATTGCCCAATCCCACACCGAATGGATTTGCCGCAAATATAGAAAGCCCAGCCTGCCAAATTTGAAGTCTGTTGCTGGCCGAAGCATCTATTGTAAAACGCTCCGAAACGCCTAAAAGAACAGCTAATCCGACGATAACTACCCCCAATATGGCAAATGGTTTCCAACTTTTAAACCTTGTTGCTGCCAAAAAGGCAACCGCTTCTAACGCCAAAACCACAATCCCTGACCTTGAATAGGTCATCGTTAACGCACAAACAAGAACGGCAGATAGTAAAAACCCAAAGAGCTTCTTCCAGAATTGGGGTTGTAAGAATAGTAGCCACACAAACGGCAGCATCGCACATATCAATGCGGCGGCGTGGTTTGGGTTGTAGAACCCGAAACCATAACGGACAAGACCTTCGTAGGTGAATTCCATTTATTGCTCCTCCCAAAGTTTTTTCAGAGCTTCGGAATATAGCGGATTGCGGAATTCCACGTCAATCTCAGATGCCTTCTTGAACGAGACAACAATTCCCGTTTCGTCTTCGCCGATATAAATCGGGCAGGTGCGCTTGCTTAAAATATCGTCAAAGAATTGGCGGGCGAATTCCAAAGCTTCTTTGTTCAGTTCATGCCCGCCGTTGTAGGGTTTCCAAATCAGTGAACCGCCACTTTCGCGGTATTTATAGATGAATGTCTTGCTAATGCGAACACGGTCGGCGTCTTGCATTCCGCAGGTAATGAATGCCGGCGCGCCGTTCTTTTGTGCTACTTGAGGGTAAACTCCGCACGCGTGCAGCCCCCATGCTTCGACCTGCTTGGGTATATAACTATAAAATAGGTTTGAACATTGCCCGCCTGCAGAATAGCCGTAAAACAGAAGCTTTTGGTTTGTTAGGTTGAACTTTGTCTTAAGCCGTTTTACAGCTTTTAGCAGAACCTTGCCCGACCACTTTTCGGGCTGCCAATATTCGTTATCCTTGAATGACGGTGAGAGCAGAATAAGGGAGTATCTATCAGCGAGGGCATCGAAGTTGAATGCCTTTAATGTTTTTTCTCCTTGCCAATTTCTTCCGCCGAAGAGCACCATTATCCGCGAATCTTTACCAACTTTCGCAGGAACGCGGTAGGCGAATTCAATGCCGTCTACGTCCATATGCTTGATTTTGGCTGGGAGCGAAAAAGGCAATAGCAGACAGACTATGGCAAGCAGAACCCTCATGGCATGGCGGCACTTTTCACCCAAGAATCTGCAAGCTCTTTGGAAAAGAAGAAGACTCTATCTTCTTCGTAAATCTGCTTGGCGGCGGGCGAGTCGATAGGGTAGACCACTCCGTCTTGGTCGTCACCCACCAAAAGCGGCTTTAGGTTTTCTCTCGATTTGGGAACCGATTTGTCCAAGTCATTTGCATAGAACTTGTGGTAGAATTCCAAGAACTCTTGGGCAAGGTATGTAGACCCTTGCGGGACATCGTGCGGGTGATTGGGGAATGACTTCCACAAGATGTTTACGCCGAGATTTCGATAGGCGGCTCTAAAACGGTTGTTTATGACCATTCTTTGCCTGTCGGCGTCGCCGCAGGTCAAAAGACCTGCAACGCCTTTCATTTTATCGCTCGGTTTGTGGAATACCCCGCAAGCATGCGAGACATATGCCCTCGTCTTTGTGGGAATCCAAGCAGGGAAGAGGTTGCTACACTGCGCCCCCGCCGAATACCCGTAAAACAAAAGTTTATCGTCGCAAATATTGGGGTATTTCTTTTTGAGTTGGGCAATAGCCTCCAACAAGGCTTTGCCCGACCACTTTTGGGGTTCCCAATAGTTATCGTTTTTATACGACGGGACTATCAGGAACACTCCGTTTTTATCACACCAATTTGTCCAAGTGGGGTTTTTAACCTCATGCTCGCCGGTTGTATTACGCCCGCCAAAATATACCAGCAGGCGGTATTTTACCTTTGAAGATTGGTTATATTGGGCGGGAACACGGCAACGGAATGTTGCCGTGGGATTCTCCTTTGCGGAAGTTTTGATTTTTAGGATATCTATCTGTTGGGCAAAAACAAAGTTTAAGGAATTGCAAGCCACAAAAAATAGAATACAACTATATTTCTTGAACATTATTGTTTATCTACGGGAAGCAAACGACCATTATTACATTTATATTTTTTTAACAATTCCGGTGCAATACGATTTTTCAGTAAACTGCCTTTATCCTTTTCTGATATAGTGTGATTATTGTACATATCTGAGATAAAATCCATATATGTATAAAATATATCCTCTAGTGGTGGAGTTCTAACCTTAAGTTTCCCAAATTGTAACGAATTCTGTCTAGTTAAGGTCAAATACGGCAAATGTTGTTTTGCATTTTCATTTTGTAATACAAGAGCCATGTACAAAAATATTTGACTTAAGGGTTTGGAAACTTGTGAATTCATATCATGAGAAAATTTATAGTGTAGGTACAATTTAAAGGCTTTGCCTCCATCGCCTTCCAATGCAAGTTGTTGATATACTCTTACTTCATCTGGATCCAACAAAAACCCTCTATCAAGACAACCAGCTTCACGTCGCCTTTTAGTAATGTCGTATGGAACTAGTAATCGTTCATCGACTTTATTTTCTAAGCGACCAAGATAATAATCTGATTTTTCCTTGTTTGAAGTTTTCAAATAGTAGTGATATTTTATTAAATCTGAAAAGGTAATATTTGCCGACTTCTCAAATACATACTTTTCAAACTTAAGTAATATACTTGCAATATCAACTGGGGGTTTTTGTCCCTCTCTTATAAGAAACTCACTTATTACAATCCCAGAACGATAGTTGGATAATAGGTTTGATACATAGTACCAGAAATATCCCTTTGCTATCTCGGGTTCGGATGTAGAGTGCGTATAGAATCGTGCAAGTCTTGACGCGGCAGTAGCATCACCTGCAAGAGCTTGTGTTTCCATGATTGGTAAATCAGATGATTCTATAAAAAACAATCTCTGATTCTCAGTCTGTTTTGCAGATAAAAATCCGCAAAACAAATTAATTAAGATAAAAACAGCTAGTTTCATAATCGTTTACTCCGGATTGATATCGCAGGGATTTTCGCCATAGTAGCTCCCATCGGGATTGATTATAACTTTTCCTTTAAACGCCTTTACAAAGCGATTTAATATGTTAGCTAGCTCTTGCGCGAGTGTTCCATCCCCAGAATAACATCCCAACAATACAAGTGGGCCAATTGAATCCGCATAACCCGGGTCGCTTCGGATTTGATCGGCAAGTCCTTGGGCTGTTAGCGGAGCTCCACCGGGTCCTGTCATACCTGAACCTGGAGTTCCATGCCCAACCACATAGTATGTACTATTGCTACTATTTATAGCTGCGTTTCCATCCGAGTATGCGTTAGAGTCAGAAGGAGAAACCAAGTTTATACCTAATAAACCAAAAATATCTATGTTCGACACGACTTTATTGTTACAATACGCATAGTTATTCAACCCTTCAGGGAAGCCTAAAGTGAACATACAATTGGTATTAGAACTTTGCTGCCGAACATTATTGCTTAACAACAAGTATGATGGATCCTGCGATGTCCATTTTCCTATATTGGCTTTATAATTTCTGTATAGAAAGGCGAAGCAATCCATATCTTCTATATACGGCTTTCCCGTAAAAAAGCCTTCTTTCTGACTGTCTCCAAAAGTTGAGCCGTGAATTTGCTCATACTTTTGTGCATTTAGTTTTCCGACAGAAGAACCTAAAATATCTGTGAAGATTATTTCGGAATTACGAGTACTAAATATGGGATTTCCACCACCTGCGTGGGGTTCATTTATATAATGCGTCCCATCACGCTCAACAAGTGCAAGACCATCCCAAGCAAAAGTCTCAATTTCGTTTTCGCGAATTATCTTGGATATCTGTCCATTGTTTTGATATTCAAATTTTGCAATTTCTTTACAATTTTCTGTAATACGTATTATCTTATCAAGCCATCCATATTCATAGCTTTTATTACCTTCACGAATCATACGTCCAGCCGCATCATAAGCATAGTTTGTTGTTTCTCCATCTGGAGATATGCTACTTATAAGCTGATTTGCGGCATCGTAGGTATATGTTGTGACTCGACCGTTTATTGCCTTTTTAAGAATATTCCCATTTGAGTCGTAAACATACTCTTCTGCCATAGATTTTGATTCTTCATCATAGACAGAGAGTAGTTGATCTTTTACGTCATATTTATAGCTTTGTAGTCTACCATTTGCCAAACGAGATACAATCTTTCCAGATTTTGAATAGAAATATCTAAGTTCGGAGGAGTTCTTTCCCATCTTTGTCAAATAGAATCTTACTCTCAAGCTGTCCTAATTTTGTATATGTAAACTTGATTTTATTATTATCTATAATCTGTTCTGATAACTGATTTTTATCGTTATAGATATATTCTACAGATTTTCCTCCGGCTTCTGTTTTTACAAGTCGCCCATACTTATCATAGGTATTGGATTCATTCCATATAGCTTTATCTTTATTTGCAGAACGAAGTATACGCCGTCCATAATTGTCATATACATATCTTATAAGAACATTGTCTTCATTCTTTTCAATAAGCTGACCAAAGTGATCATACTTAAAATATGAAACCCTTCCATTTTTTAATTTTTCGACAACCCGACCAAATGAATCATATTTTATGCGCTCTACTTCGTTTTTTCCATATTTAATTTCAACAACTCGGTCATATTCGTCGTATTTATAATCAAAACTTCGAACCGTAAGTTGATTTTCAAATTTTGAATCAATCGCTTTTAGTCTACCAAAATCATCATAATAATTTTGGGTTATTTGACCAATAGCAGAAATCTTATTGTCTAAACCAAACTGATTCCACTCAAACCTTATTTCATGACCGTTTTGGTCTGTAATGCTTGTAAGTTTTCCAAAATCATTATAGGTATAATTTACTTTCGTTGCATCTGGAAAGATTTCCTGCACCACATGCCCGATAGGGTCACGAACATATTTTTTTACCACTCCATCTTGATTTTTATATGCTACTGGAAAACCATTTTTGTCATATGATATTTCTGTTGTAGTTAAGCTTTCTTTATCAAAAAGAGATGTGTACTTTGATGGAAACCCATTAGCGTTATATACAATAACAGATTTTTTACCATCCAAATCTTTTGATACAATTCTATTGTATTTATCATAAGAAAACTCAGTTTCCCGCCCAAATACATCTACTAGCCTTGAGGGGTATCCAAAAGAGTTATAAACTACCTTAGTAGTTTGCTGTCCATCATTAATACAAACCGGACGACAATCTTTGTTATATTGAACGATGGTTGATCTTACAACTTCGCCTTTTTCGTTCAGTTCATTTACTTTTGTAGGTTGTAAATTTCCATTTGTGTATTCAAAACTACGGACAGGGGAGGCAGAAGATTCGTTAGCACCGCGTTTGGTAATCAAAATTAAATTACCCAATTTATCATATTTGTAATTGATATCGTTCTTGGCAAGATCCCTATAACGTAAAACCTTTCCGGTATCTTTGTCGTAGCGATAACTAGCAAGAACACGTTTTCTGGCATCCACAATTTGACGAATCTTACCGTTGTATGCTACATCATAGCGCATAAAGCAGTATGTGGATGTTTCTTTTCCTGAAAAGTTACGTTTTGTTGAAATCCCCCTTTGCGAATCAAATGTATATGTGGCGGTTTGACCCAATTTATTAACAATCTCAACATTCCCAATCTTATTGTTGGGATAAAAATATTCTAATTGAGAATCGGCAACAATTCTGCCGTCGGTCTTTTCTTTTTGTATACCATTAATCGGCTTTTTCGCCTTCTGTGCCGCGGCAATTTGTTTTAGATAAGCTTTACGTTGGGCAACCGATTCTTGTTCAACTAAAATTTTATCAACATACTCTCCGCGCTTGATTTGGGTTAGGTAACCAATCTTATTGTATGAGAATTCAATGGGATTCAATCCGTCTTGTCCAACAGAAGAGAGCAGGGGAGTTTTGAGTATTTCCTCTTTACCTGCGAGTGTTTCGGGCAAAATACGGGCGGTACCGCTTATAAACTTTACCTTGTTGCTTATGCCATTAATTACGATTTCGGAAAGATTTTTATCTTCTCCATATTTTAACTCGATGAACGCTCTACCAAGCTGTTCAACAGAGACTAATTTTCCATTGTTGTAGACAAACGAGAGACATTGCCCCGAAGGTGCTTCGATTTTACGCAATTTGGCATCTGTATAAACAAATTTCCAGCCACGCATATCTTTGCGCCCGTAGATCGTCCACGAACCGCTGTCGGCACGACCATTGGCTGTCCAATCGGCAAACGGAGAAAAGTAGGCATTTTCGCGCTCGCGCTCATTGTAGAGGTTTAGGAGATCGCGGGAGGTGTTCTTGCGAGAATAGAAGAATACCTTTTCACCCCACGGAGTAGTCCAAACAGCACCGCGTTCATTCGGAGTTGCCGAACTTTCAAGTTGGGGGATTTTCCAGCCGAATCCTGCGAGACCTTCTTCTTTTACGGAAGAATCATAAAATATCTGGACAGGCAAACGTAGTTCAGGAGAGAAGTTTGCCGTCCCTAATACAAAATTAGAATAATATGCATCGGAGGTAAGCGAAGCTTTCCCAGCCGAATTTCTATTCTGAACAAAATCCAGTTGTTGAGCAGATACCGAAGTAAACGAAACAACCATTACAAGGAGGAACTTCAATAGAGCCTTCATAGCGGAAGCAAGCATAGAAATGATTTATTGTTTGTCAAGTCATATTTATTATATTTTGATTCCATTGCAATACTGGAAGTTACAAACAAACCAGGATTTTTAATTTACCACATCTTCGCTCATTTGGTATAAAATAAGTTAAAATAGAAGAAATCTTCCATTAAATTCCTGTACTCGTCATCCTATGACATCCGATGATTGAAGTCGTGGAGAAAGCCAGCAAGGGCGATTCAGGCGGCGGAATGTTCCTTGAATACGAAGGCGACTTCTATTTGGTCGGCACTACCGTGTGGGTTGACTCAACTGCATCGACAAGCACAATTACATTTGGTGAAATCGAATCCGATATGGAATACAAGACAAATATTTCCATACTTACGGGCGTAAACATCCCCGAGACTTCAACCTATGCGGTGATTTTAGGGCTTTTGGCATTGGCGGTTGGGGGGGGACGTAACCTTAATTGCAGATAACATTATACCCTTAGAAAAATGCTGGACATTTTAAAGATTTTTCATAGATGTATAAGGATAATTACGATAAAAGGTCATGGATAGGGCAACGAAAACACTGGTAGAACCCAAAAGAGTGATTACACGCGTTACTGTAGTTGAATATTCTTTTGAGCCGGACGACTATAAGCAGAACTTGCTTGTGTGTCTTAATTATCTAAAAAATACGGGAGTTCGCTTCAAAGAAGCTCCGACTTGGCAGTTACAAATAAAATCGGGGAAAAACCAACCTCCTTGTATTCAAAACATTTCCGTTTCTACAAATGTTTTTGGAAAAAAAGAATTTGAAGATTATAGCTTTGGAGTTGAGATAACACCAGAAAGATTGCTCCTACGTATTGACTTAAAACCTGGGATTGATAACTCAATCCTTAAGCACTCGTATCCCATTAAGGATTTTTTGGTGCTTTGGCAAAACAATGTCTCTGAAAAAAAATTGCGTTCTGTGATTGAAGAACATGTCTTAAAGGGGAAAGAAAGTTGCGGTATTACAATGGGAACTCCTATCCTTTCAGAATTCACGCTAAGGACGACCAATATTCTTTGGGAAAAAGAAGGGTTTAAGATACAGCGTCGGGAAGATTTCAAGCTTGACAATACGATATTACAATCCAGAGCATATGATGTTCCTGGAAACGAAATATTGAATGCCTATCACAAAAATTTGGAAAATTTGGAACTTTTATGCAAGGCATAGATACAATTAAGTGGGCAACGTTAGCAACATCGTTAGCACTACAGCCTAACGATGTAGGTGATATTATAACAGACAAAGACTCGCAAGATAACATATACTCCGAGCTAAAATCTGAAACTGACCTACCTACAGTTGCGTTACCCACCTCTTTTAGCTATAATTTTAATAGAATCCCCGTCGAAGGTGGTCGTTATTATTTAAAACTATTAAAGAAAATTAGTTTAAGTTTTGAGCCCCCAGTTTCAATATTTAGCAATGAAAATAAATCTGAAGCATTCACGGATACTTGCCGGGTAACTGTTGTAGATTGGGATGTCTCCTGCAATTACGCTGATTTGGACAGAGAATTAGTCCGTAAATTTAAGTTTTTATACTCTAAAGCGATGAACCGCGTTTTGTCCCAAGAGGAACGGCTCTTATATCATTATATTTCTCATTATGTCGATATTAGGGATTTTGAGGATAATAATGCGATGGAAATTCGTGCAGTTGCTACGCTAATCTCAAACAAGCAAAAATGCATTGTTGAATGGCGCGGTGGCCATCGTGAAGTTTTATCTTCTAAATTAGGTAATATGCTTTCCGAAGTTAATATAGGTGAAGATTTTTCCTGTATGGTTGTACGACATGGCGGAGAAACTACAGATATTAAAAATATTTTCCCGATTTCCCCCATTGTCAATACAGAGGAAATTTTACATAAATATAATTTGATATAATATGGAGATTGACTTTTGGGCAGTAGGTCAAGGCGACTGTTCGTGTATCTCGTTATCACCCAGTGAATGTATCTTAATTGATGTCGGACCATTTGGTTCGCCTATTGTTCGCTGGTTGTCTGAACAATTAGTACGATATGGCAATTATCATATAAATTCGTTAATCCTAACACATAACCATGCCGACCATTGCGGTGCGTTAGATTCTATAGTTGGACTTAGAGAAAGAGGTTTAACAATAGGGAAAACATGTCTATTACAGCATGACGTAACTAATGGAAAACATATCAAGAGTTTTATGCTTGCCATTTTTGAAAATGAGCAATTTTTCCATTTGCAATGCCCCATTGCGCCCGATGTAATATGGGCAGACTCAAACAGGGAATTATGTGTTGTTTTCCCTAATTATCAAACAGTAACTACCGTTTCCACGGCTAACGAGCGATCAATGATACTCGTCTTACGCAAAATAAACGGGGAAAATGAGTTTATTTGGGGTGGAGATGCGCACTATAAGAGTATATGTACACATTTTAACGGGAATGCACATGTTTTAGTCGGGCCTCATCATGGCGCACCTCAAGATAAACCAAAGCAAATTCCCCAGAATTGCTACAAAAAGTTATTTGTTTCGTTATCCAAAACAAATTTCCATGAGCAATTCCCTAATAAAGACTATATCAAACGCAACGTGCAAAGCGGTGTGGATATTGCTTGTACGTGTTTTACAAAAAATTGCGACCATTCTGAGAGTTTAATTAAACCGAGTGAATTGGGACATTTTACGCCAGAAAAGCCAAAGAAGAATGGAGAAGAAGTTAAAACATATTTCTGTCGAGGAGGAATGCGCTATTGTCTTCAAAACACTGGTTGCTGGAGCATTGATGAATGCGATGTGATTTACCAATCTGCCCGTGCTAAGTTAACTAAGCGTTTATGTAGACCTTAGCATGCAAACGATGTGAGCCTACTTTTTACCATTTGTTGTTCACCTATATTCGGGATTTATTAACAGTTTCTTAAACAGTGCGCGAAGATTTATATATCATAGGGAATGGGTTTGATCTAGCACATGGTATAAAGTCGAAATACAGCGATTTTCGCGATTTTATCACGTCAAACCATTTAGACTTATACAAAGGACTCCAAGAGTTTTTCGATGAAGATTACTTATGGTCTAACTTTGAGGCGACATTATATGCCATCGACTCAAATGAGATATTCGAGCGAATTGACAAAAACATAATCCCCTACGGTTCTCCAGAATGGACAGATGCGTGTAATCATATGCCACAATCTGAAGTATTGGAGTTCGTAAAACTATTTACAAACGAATTAGATGATGCGTTAAGGGCTTGGGTTGCTTCGATAGATATCCATAAAGACACGAAATGTGAATTCAAGGACAAATCAAATTTTTTAACATTTAATTACACCATGACACTAGAAGAGATTTATGGAATCTCTTCAAATAGAATAAAACATATACATAATGCAATCGCACAAAAGTCTAAGATTTTGATAATGGGTTTTGTTAATAAAGCGATCCCATTTGAATATCCACCTCCTTTACCTCAATGGGACAAGATAGAATTCCTTCAAGAGAGAGATTTTCGAGAAGAACAATCAATGGATATTTTTAAAACGTATTTCTCAAAAAGAAGGAAAGATGTATATGGGATATTACACAAAAATCGAGCTTATTTTGATTCGCTGTGTGAAATAAAACGTATCTATGTTTTGGGACACTCTTTGTCCGACATAGATATGCCATATTTCCATAAAATTGCACAAAAATCTATCAATGCTACATGGTATTTCTTTTTCTATTCTCAGACAGACAAGGATAGAATTGATTTGGTATGTAAAGAATTAAATCTGCATAAATTTAGTATCTATCCGGTTAATTGTTTTGGGGAAATCTGAACTGGGGCTTTAATCCACACAGAAATTTCGCCATATGTCTTGTTTTTCGGGCTGCTCTGTTCGAATTCTATTTTCCATATTCTTCAGTTGTGTCTCAGTAAACGCATCGTAACCTTCCAGCGCACAGCGAAATGACTGAACTCCGATGAATCTAGTTCTATCCGGATTTGGGGATACCGAGCGTAACTTTGACGGGTTCAACGATTGAATACTCCACAACAACCGTTCTCCAAGCTGCAATTCAGTATCATACCTAAATACTTTGGTCGGAAGAAAGTCATTCGGAATCATTACTCCCGTATGCGTAAACACAAAAACAGGAACGCCAGCTGACATTGCGGGCTTTAACACATCGGCACAATTTACAGGAATTCCGGTATCGGTACACACAAACACGGCATTACATTCAGATAGAGAATCGCGAACACCTTGCGAAAATTCATCAGAAATACGCTCACATATCTGGTCTTTACCAACAACGGATAGGATATATTTCCAATCTATTGCCCATCTGGGATTGTGTAGAGTTAATGCAAGAATACGCCCTATATGAATGTTCTTCAAAAGCCAATGTATGCCGTTTTGCTTTCGGAAATCTGTACCGATAGAACTTGACCCCAGTGCTTTTATCTACATTTATTCCCTTGAAATATTTCTGATCCATAACCATAGTATAGCTATGGTTATTGAAATCTTACAGACATCACAAAATGGGTCAACACCAAAGTCAGTGGATTTTAATGAAAGATGCCGCATTGGACAAGGACCCTCAATCGATAATTTTCAAAGTTTTTATAGCCGTAAGCCAGGCGTTGTATTAGCTTCATCTTGCGGTGGAAACCCTCGGTTATTCCGTTATTTTTCGTAAACCTCCACATCCTGATTATTGACGCAAACCATTCGCTTATCGTTTCCGCCAATTTCCCAAACTCTGTCGGTGCCTCGTATCTCATTGTCTTCATCATTTCCTTTAACTTCTTTATGTTATCCCTGCATTGCCTTGCCGTCTGGCTCTTCTTGTTTAGCAACCCGCATAGCTTCTCTTTAAATTCATACGCTAGCTCTATCGCAGGATTCCCCTTAAAAAAACTTTTAAGTCGCTCCCGCTCATGCGGCTTTAACCTGTCTTTCCTTTTCCGCAATGGATAAGTAAGCTTTCTATTCCACTTCACCTCTTCCTGCGCATTTTTGCAAAATTCCATAAAGTGATAAAGCACTAATCGTATCACATGAAACCTGTCCGCCACTATCTTCGCATTTGGAAAGCATCTTCTTACTATGCTTCGGTATCCGTTTGATAAATCCATGCAGACAACCTTCACATTCTCCCTCCCTTTATACGACATTAGCGCGCCTTCTATATCGCCATGTTTCTTGCCCTTAATTACATCGTATATCCTGTGATGGCTTAGATCGGCTATTGTAGTGGCAAACTTGTAGCCTTTGTGTATCGTGTGCTCGTCTATCCCCAAGATTGTCGGACATTCGTAATTGAGCTTTTCTTTTACCAGGGCTTCAAATTTCTCGTGGATTATCCGCTCCACCGTGCTTTGCGAGACTCCCAACCGCTCCGATATGCGCTTGTTCGTGACTCCGTCCAGATACTTTTCCGCAACGCTGTCCTTGAAGTTTTCAGCCATGCGCTTGTGCGGCTTTAACCCCCTGATGGGCTCTCTAAATAGATGTCCGCAATGCGGACATCTATAACGCTTGGCCCTGATTTTAACATCGTATGCTTTGCCGTCTATCGAGCTTAACTTGGCCTTGCGCTCATAGTGGTCGTAAAAAATGGTGTCTCTTGTACCGCAATGGCGGCAAGATGGCATGCCATCTTGTTGAATGTAATCAATATTAGCAGAAAATGCTTGCCCTTTCCGCCCAGTTTTTCGTACTCTGTAATAATTGAATATCACATGAGGCATTGTAGGATATTTCTTATCCTCTTTGCCTCTCTCTTTTTCTAATCTTCTTATTCCTTCTCTTACCTCGCCTTTTTCACTCATCCCACTGAGTTTGACGAAGAGCGCACAAAATCCAATCATTCTGCTTTGTTTTTCCCAATTGGGGCAACATCAATTCAACTATTCCGAATCACCCTCGGAATTTTATAACTGAAACAGGAATAAAGTATCTTGGGTTTAAATCAATTTATTGGTTATTTAGTAAGTGACCAAATGAATTCCCCCATAGTCCTTGTAAGTATACAATAAATGGCGATTCCGGGATTCCAAGAGGCTGAGGAACCCTGCGTCATCAAAAAGTGATGGATATAACGCAGGTAAAGATAATACTGGTGAACTACCAATCCATTCCAAGACATCTTTCGTCCATAGTTTTACTACACCTACCACACAGTTAGATAATGCATTGGGGCTTGAATTCGGATCTTTGGGTTTTATTGTATATGCATGTTGCGCATGAGGACGAATGAAGAAAGACTGAGACACCTTTCGGATATCTACAAGAACAGTTTTTGTCCCTTCATATACCCCAGGACATGTTTCATTCACCCCGTCAGATAACAATAAAAAAATATAAGTAAACGGAGTCGTAGAAGGAGTGAATTTTATGAACTGATCGCATTCAATTGGAAGGACATCGCTTTCCGGTATTTCACCATTTTCTTTACTTTTATAGTGTTTTACCGTCGTAGTTTGCATACAATGACTTCCAAACCATAATGCAACCCATATATTATCTACGATATCCAGCCAGCATGTACGAATGCCATAATGTTGAAGCACGGACTGTAATACCGTATCACTTACATTTTTAAAATATTCATTATTCTGTTTAAACGAGTTTGCAATTTTCTTGAGTGACTCATTTGCAGTATCTGGATTTTTTACCTTTCGCAAGACAGACGGCTTCATTTGCGAATTGTACACATCGGTTTGTCCACGTAAAAATACATTACCATATTTGCTATTTGCGTATTTGGCTTTCCCGACAAAACGATTCAAGTCATTTATTGAATCAATATAAAAGATTGGCACAGTTTTCCCATCTTCACATAAGAATTCATTATATCCGCAAAAGCAATTATTGTAAGCACGAGAAAAGTCATCTATTATTTTACGTTCCATAAGTTACCATTAGTTATAATTAATCTTGTAATTTAAAGTATCATTGCGCCTATAGCAGTATCATACGTCAAGCATAACTGAAATCGGAAAGAAACATTTCGATTGCTTATCTATCTATATCAAAATCTATTCTCTGGTTATGCTCACGAATCATTTTCTCTAGTTTTTCCTGAATCCACTCGGGGACATTTCGATAACTTAACCAAATCTTTTGGTTGGGGTATTTCCGCTTCAGGTCATTTAGCATGCCAACCATTTCTTCAACCTGCATTTTTCCGTGAATAGGGGAACCATTTCCCTCCATAATGAAAGAGTCATCCTCTTTGCGTATAATAATATTCATGCGCAAAGGAAATACCAAAAGAACAACAAAGTCAACAATCAAGCCTTGGAATGCCCACTCGGTCCACGATAATATTTCTTGGGTTTACTTAAGCAAACGAGACAAGGATTATGATGCCATTGATGTAGAACGCACCATGAAGGCAATAAGAGATAAACGAATAAAGAGCTTGAGAATTCCGATCTGCGGAACAATAGGGACGGTGATGGGTATGGCTATTGCCACATATGCCTGTACATTGCCAAACATCAAGAGAATCTACATTTGTGATGATAAGGAGTATTCCGAAATCGCCGCCGAATGCTCAAAAAAGGCAGGCATACCGTTAATTACCAAGGATCCTAAAAGTTTGATTCCTTACGAAGTCTTGCGGACATTGGGAAAGCACAAGGTTGTATTCGCAACCTTTGACAATATATTCAAATACATTCTCTTTTGGGAGGACGACTTACGTAAACATAAGATTCGCCCGAATAGACCATTGAATCGCATTGAATACCAAAGAACATTACATCCATACGATAAAAACTATCAATACACGGCGGAATGGATTTCAGATGACGAGGTTGTCATACGATAGGTTATCTGCCTATAACCGGCGATGTCATCGCATTTGCATCCAAAGGAGCTTATACCGCTAGGCTCCTTTCTTGTATCCGCAAAATCCCAACCTGCTTCCTAATCTAACTATCTATGAAGAATAAATTACTTACACTTTGCCTTTTTGCGGTAGCGGCTTTTGGAGCGGGTTGTTCCAGCACGGAAGACCTGGAAATCGAACCCGCAGAAACGTTTTCACAGGCTCAAATTATCAATGATCCCCGTGTTATAACGGATGACAGCTTCGACGCCGCTTGCTATATCGCACGTATGCCCGCGCGGCAAGAAAGGCGGCTATTGTAGCCACCGCCGGCAGTCTAAGGGAGAAAGCCGAAGAGCTTCTAAAATTGCAGGGAACTCCGCTTTTTGAAAAGCTCTATGTCTTCCTGCAAACGCTGAAACTCGCAAGCCCGGAAGAATTGGATGCTGTTGATTCGCGCCTGCGAGTATGTCCCGAAGTCGGAACATTGGTGCGAATCTTGGGAGAGGGTCTGCATATCTCCTGCGACGACGTGATTGCATTGGGCTTGAAAAGCCTTTGCACGCAATATGCAACGGAGGACATCTGGGATATAAACAAGGTCTCGGAGCAAATCGAGCATATCACAAAAAGCATACAGCAGATTGACAACTCCATCAGTGGCCTGATTGAAATTGTAAGCATCGGAACATACGCAAACCTTTCGGCAGGCGAAAAGACCGCGCTCACCTCGGCAGAGGTTGAAGCAGAGTTAGATAGCATACAACTCCCCATAAGAGAACCTGTGGAATAGTGGATAGAACTAATGCCATAGAGAAGTTCTACAGTGAGCCGTTTGAGTGCCTGTTATCCCAAACTTGCGAAGAGTCTGGAAGCGCGCTTTAAGCAGGTTTTGGTCCAAATAAATTTTCAGGGGATTACACTGCTTTTGGCATGCTTCAATTTACACACCTAAATACCATTACTTTATCCAAATTACCCTACACGTTAAGGAAACATTTCAAGGATTTCAAACGTTGTATAGGTTTTTCACCTCTACCGAGAATAACGACGGATGTAGAAATGCTATGCGAGTACGCCGGCTATTTGGGTAAAGTTCTCCCAAAAGGATGGACTCCATTCAAACCGGGAAGCAGTTTAATCCCAAAGAAGGGTTTGAAGCTTGCCACAGTTGCAACTTACGGAGAGAATGAATTCACCCTTATGGAGGGGCGGGCATACTGTAATTTGGCCATCAAAACAGACAATTTGCTTCTTCCTATAAAGCCATTAGACCGTCATGAAACCAAGGTATTGACTGCGTATGAAGTATCCTACGAATTATTGGAGTATTTCAACAAGGTTGGAGTCCCGTGGCAAATTGAAACCGGCGACCGAAACTATATCAGAGTAAACATTCGGGCATGTGGGGAATGCTGCCAATACGATATATATCCAGAAGCCATGCGTGTATTGGGATTCCCGTATTACAGCCTCAATGAGTACAAGGCAAATTCCGAGGAGCTACACCCATTTTTAGAGCAATTACTCTACTCTGAAGATGAGCAGGGCACAAAGCGTTTGCATGAAACCGCCCAAAAGCACGGGCTGAAAATACCCGAAGGCACTGTCACATTTAAAACATACATAGAGCAGATTCTAATTCCGATGGGGATTGAGCCGATTGAATTTTACCGCTACCATGAGTATGGCCCCGATTCACCGGAGAGAGAGCCCAAACAAGTGCTTGGCGTGCTCCCCAGCAGATTTCGTATACATAACCCCAAGCTTTTAATGGGGTTTCAGGGGCGCATAGAGATAACCAACTTAACCAAGCAACAGTTACAAGATGATAGGAGCTTCATTTATATACCAGTGGATTCCATTACGGGAATTAGGTACGATGGACAAGCGGAGGTCATAGCTATGACCGTAAGGGGAGAGGTGCTTCTACGCAGCAACCTTATCATATATCCTCCGGCTTTTACCGTAAAGGAGGAGTTTGTTTCACCTTACGAGTCACATCATCGGGGCGAACACCATACGATTCTTGTCCCGAAGGACTTCAATGACATTGTTCCCGTTGCAGGCTTTAATTTCTACTCGGATATGGAGACATTCCATACCTCGGACGGAACAGAGGTCATTCGTAACAGGGATTTGGACAAATTAAAGGCACAATCGACGGAAATTAATGGTATTCTCCAGAATCCTTGTATGGCGAAATACGAGGTTAAAGGGAATCAGATAGAAAATACCATTAGGTTATATGGGAACTTTTTATTATTTTCACGAATTAGACATAATATATATTGTGCGACATTTTTGGATGGGGCGGGGGGTTTCCGCCCATGCCGAAGCCATCTAGTATTTTAATTGCAGCCATTTATTTCGTGTTTTCCCATAAGAGACACGATGAGTGTATCTCAGTGTTTCTCTGGCAAAGAATACACGCCGCAACATATTACGCACGCTTTCAGTTTTGCAAAACATCGCATTGTATCTAAGGTAACATATTGTGCTCTACGTAAATGGAAAACAAAATAATATTTCTTTTACAAATATTTCTTTTACTTATCGTAAGCTACAAGCGCATCAACATATCCAGGCGTATAATACAAAGCCCATATGCAAACGCAACTACTATATTACCAACTTTTTCAGAAAAATTAGGAGGCGCAAAAAACGGCGATTTTCATCAACGCAACAAACATTACGTTCGTTTTAGATACGCACCGCTAGAACAAGAAGACTTGCCGAGTTTTTAAAACCTAAAGTTCAAAATTCTTGAATGCTTTTAACGCAAGCCGTCTAAAAAATAAAAAAAACGAAAGTCGCCGCGTTCGGCAGTATTAAAAAATGGCGCTATATTTGGTCGTAGTATTTTTTCGCCGCCTTGTATATCGGGCTATTTTTGTCTTTGGCACGCCTAAAATATTCAAGGAGAGTGGCGTTGGCATCGCGTCGCTGTTTGAGCGAATACAGAGCCTGCGCATCGTAATAATACGCGCGGCTCCCCCAGTATTCGTACCTGAAAAACGCCACGAAAACCCGCTGAAAATATGCGTGGGCTTCGGCCCACTGCCCCTGTTCAAACCAACTTAACCCGCATTTGTAAAGGGATTCCGCAAGCACTTCGCCGCGCGCGCGCCTATTCATAAAGACGCTCTGGTAATATTTGCGGGCTTGGTCGTATTCTTTCTGAAGGCGCGCTATATCGCCTAAAAGCACCGTCGCCTCAAACGCTCCGAGACTGTCGGGCCCGGCCAGCTTTATTGCATCGCGCGCGTATATCCCGGCTTTTTTGTAGTCTTTTTTTTCAAGCATTATCCCCCCCAGAGCCAATTGCGCGGCATAGGCAAACGGAGAATCGCGAAATTTGTACGCGGTCTGCTCGAGAGCGTCGGCGTCTATCTTTTCGGGAAAATCGCCGGTCATTAGCGCCTGCGCGTACAGGCTTATGTCATTTTGGCCGTAGTTTATTTTCTTCCCCGCCAAGGCGTCAATTCGCGCTTTGGCGGCGGATCCTTTTGCGTCGATCCCGGAAAAATAAGAGGCGTTTGCATAAGGCCTGTTTTCAAGCACGGCCTGCACTATCATGTCGGGGCCCTGGGCGTTCTTATCTTCAATGTAGCGCTTTAAAATATCCCTGAATGCCGCGCGCGCCTCGTCGCGCCGATCCGTGTACCACAGCGACAAGGCACGGTAGTAATCCAGCTCGGAATTTTCCTTTATGTTAAACTTTGACAAAAAATCATAAAATTTCTTGTAATTTGAGTTTGCCATGCAAAAGCGCGCGTAGCGTATGAGCGCGCGTTCTCTCTCGGCGGGATCTTTTGAGAGCCTCGCCGAGTCTTCAAGAAGGCCGTATGCGGCGTCGTTTCCCTCGTATGCGTAGATTGAGCCCAGATAATAGGCCGCCTGCGGATAAAGGCCGGCGTCGGTCTTTTTTATCTGTCGGAACATTTCCGCCGCCGACGGATAGTCTCCGCGCACAAAAAACTCAAAGCCTTTTACAAAGTACTGGGCCTGGCTTTCCGCTCGGGCCAAAAGCGCCGCAAGCAGAATTGAAAAAATTACAAATATTCGCATAAGAGTCCCTCCAAGTCGGACAAACTTTTTACATTCTTTAGGTTTGTCCTCAATTTTTTAAAGCCGCTAGCATTTTTTAAGAAGCGCATGACTTGCGTTTGGATAAATTTAATGTTTTGCGGGGATATATTCTGATATCCGCCTCCCGCCATGGCCTTTGCATAGCGCAGAGCCATGGCTGCCCTGTCGCGCGCGGACGGCTCAAAGCAGCGCTCGGCGCCGTTTTCAAGGCGCGCTTTTAATTGCCGGAATATCCACGGATTTCCAAGTGCCGCCCTGCCGACCATGAAGGCAGAACATGCGCTCTTGTGCATATAATCGGCCCCGAGGCGTTCGGCCGAACCGTTGCCCACCAGCGGAATTGAAAGAGCCAGCGCAGTTTTTTCTATTAAATTCCAATCGGCCTCCCCCTCATAGCCCTGAACCTTTGTCCTGCCGTGCAGGGCAATCATCCGCGCCCCCGACTGCTCCAGCGCAACCGCAGCGTCGGGGACTATTATCGACGATTTGTCCCACCCCGTGCGCATTTTTGCGCTAACGGGCGTTTTCAGGCTCTCGGAGACTTTTTTTACGATCTGGCACATTCTTTTTACGTCTTTAAGCAAAAGTGCCCCCGCCCCGGCGCATACGGCGTTCGGAGCCGGACATCCAAAATTTATATCTACAAAATCCGGGGAAAATACCTCTTCTATGAACTGGGCCGCCTCGGCCATTTCAGACGGATCAGAACCGAATATCTGAATGCCCGCAGGCCTGCAGTTTTCGGGTATCCTAAGTTTTTCCAGGACACGCTCCGCCTTTGAAAGAACCGCCCTGCTATAGACAAATTCGCTTACGACCGCATCTGCGCCGTATTCCAAAAATATGGCCCTGCAAGCCGCGTTGGTAAAATTTGCCATCGGGGCCAGAAAAAACCTTTTTTTGCTAAAATCTAGCATCAGACGATAAACCCTTGGGCGGCCTTTACCGCGAATACACCCCAGTTGTAAGCCAAGTGGGCGGCTATGCAAGGTATGAGAGAGCTGTTTCTATTGGCCGGAAGGAAGCGCAACGCGTAAAAGAGGATCGAGCATTCGAATATCGCCAGGGTGGAAAGCATAGGCTGCGCGGAAAAATCGAAAGTCCAGGTGCCTCCGAAAATGCCCGAATCAGAGGAGACGGTGTAATCCCACATGAACGGGTGGCACAGCGCAAAGACAAGCGAGAAGAAAATTATAGAGGCTACCAGCAGAAGCTTTCCCCTGCCCTCTATCACGAGATACCCCCTAAAGATCAATTCCTCCAAAAACGCAGCCGCCGTCCATGATAAAAACGCCCACGCCGAAACCTTTGTCTGTTCTGCCGCAAGCCCTGCGCTATATTCGCTTATTGTGTGCACCGCAAGCAAGGCAAGCGATGCCAGGGCGCCAAAAATAACATAAACGACGCCCACCGGGGTGGCGCCCGATAGGGATTTTGCCCTTATTTTTCCGCCCGCGCGGCAATTTGCCCTATAGTCGCTGTACCATATGTAAAAAAGGTATGCCGCGATTGCAAAATTAACTACTGAGAAAGTCGGATTATCTTGAAACATTGCATAAAACCTATAGCGAGGCCCCCCAGATCATGACGGCAAACTGAAGCGCAAAAAACAATGCAACAAGCACGTATACAAATACGAAAAACTTATCGACCTTAAATGGAATACGCTTATTTTTATTTTCCATGGCTTAATTATTGCCCTCTAAAAAAAAACTCTCAATACAAAAATGAATAGGCGTTGGATTTTATTATATCCTAAGCTTAGGAAACGGCGGCGGAAAACTAGAATGAAACGCCAATTAAGGCAGAAAATGCCGTTCAAAAATCCATATGCAACAAGGTGATTTTTAAGCAAAGCGCAACAACAATAGATAATAGATGTCGGATTTTCGGCAATTATAAGCCCCTATGAAGCGAAAAATTGGCGTTATTGCGCCGATAAAAAAATTGCCGAATTATATGCAAAACGCATGCGGCCATGCTGCAATAGCCCCGCGCGTGCAATATGGGGTTTCTGCATTATGACTACTCTCCTAATGGTACACGCGCACTCAGACCGACAAATATATTTAAGAGATAAAAGACTGCCAAAAGAAAAGAATGTCATTTGTTTTAATCATATTCAGCCTTTTCAAAATTGACGCGCCGCAATCAGACACCGAAGCAAAAATCCTAATGAATACAAAGAAATGCCTATTGCCTGTCCTATCGCAATATTATAAACATGCGCGCCGGAGGGTAGTTGCAGAACGCAGAACTAACTTAGCTTGCGTTAGTTGTGAGAGCCGATATTAGCATGTTTTTCTGTGTAAGTGTGTTTGCAAAGGCGTAATATCCGCTGTAAATAAAATCGGACTGCGTATGGAAGCCGATTTTAGGCCATATTGAAAATAAAGCTTCGTAGCGTGGTTATTTCGATTGAGAAAAGGTGTATTCCACTATTTCAGGGCTCGTTTGCACAAAAATTTAAAAAAAATGTTGCAAGGACGAAAATATGAAGGATAATGCGACTTCAATTTTTATTACTAAACCCAAAAAGTAAAAAGGAAATAAAATGATTAAAGTAGGTATCAATGGTTTCGGACGCATTGGCCGCATGGTTTTCCGCGCAGCCTTCGAAAACTTCTCGAAAGATATCCAGATCGTCGGCATTAACGACCTTCTCGATCCTGACTACTTGGCATACATGCTCAAGTACGATTCCGTACACGGCAGGTTCGGGCACGAAGTCTCCGTCGAGGGCAACTTCCTCGTTGTAGACGGTCAGAAGATCCGCATCACGGCTGAAAAAGATCCCGTGAACCTCAAGTGGAATGAAGTCGACGCCGACGTAGTTGTTGAATCGACTGGTTTCTTCCTCACTGAAGAGTTGGCTTCCGCCCACCTCAAGGCCGGCGCCAAGAAAGTGATCATGTCGGCTCCCTCCAAGGACGCGACTCCGATGTTCGTCTATGGCGTAAACGACAAGACCTATGCCGGACAGAAGATTATTTCCAACGCTTCCTGCACGACAAACTGCTTGGCTCCTATCTGCAAAGTTCTCGATGCTGAATTCGGCATCAAGCGCGGTTTGATGACCACAGTGCACGCCGCTACGGCAACGCAAAAGACTGTTGACGGTCCCTCCAAGAAAGACTGGAGAGGCGGCCGCGGCATACTTGAAAACATCATTCCTTCTTCCACTGGCGCTGCAAAGGCTGTCGGCAAGGTTCTGCCCCAGCTCAATGGCAAGCTCACCGGTATGTCGATGCGCATTCCCGCTTCCGACGTTTCGGTTGTCGACCTCACTGTAGAGCTTGAAAAAGCTCCCGCAGCCGACAAGGACGCCGCATACGCCGCAATTTGTGCCGCGATGAAGAAGTACTCCGAAGGCGAACTCAAGGGCGTTCTCGGCTACACCGAAGACGCTGTCGTTTCGACGGACTTCCGCAACTGCCCGAAGACATCCATCTTCGACGCCAAGGCCGGAATTCAGCTCGACCCGACTTTCGTCAAGGTCGTTTCTTGGTACGACAACGAATGGGGCTATTCCAACAAGGTTTTGGAAATGGCTCGCGTCATTGCCAAGTAATGTAATTTCCACTAAGGAATTTAAAAAGAGGACAGCCCTTCGGGGTTGTCCTTTGCTTTTTTATAAAAACGGCACGAACCGAATTTTTCGCGCCGTTTTTTCTGTCTTTTTGTGCCGTGCCCTGTTAAGCGCATAAACACCGAAGAGTTGCAATGAATGCCACAACATATGCGCTTCTTTATACTCAAAAGGCAGAGCGACTAAACATTATAAAGACTGCCGCAACGGCGCGAGCATTGCAGATTTTTCTCATTTGAGGGAAAAATTTTAGGATACTCTAGCCAAGAAATATCTTTCCCCCCCAAAAAAAAAAGACCACAATAATACAAAACAGTCTCAACCGCACAAAGCGCAAGTTATCTCAAAAGGCGATCACTTGGCATTTTTAATAAAAAAACGCTCGCGCGCGAAATTCCAGTATATTCGAGTCTCGTCGGCCGCGTTGGAAATCCCAAAGGTGTCTCTGGCAAGCTGCAAATTGAATCGCATGGGCTTTGCGTTAGGGTGAAGATGAGTTTAAAAATACGGCCATGCCCCAAGCGCACCCCGCCCTTTTTCACCTCCCCGAACAGGCAATGTGTACGTTTAAAAGTTTGCAGAATACGCCGTCGGAGGGCAAACTGTTGGCGGCAAAAATTCACACGCGCCTAAAACGCGCTCGTTTTTTTATAGTCATGCAATTTACCCCGCTCACATGTGTAAATTTCTTTGCATATCCCCCTCATTCCCCCCAAAAAATCCCACAGGCGCATTACCGCCTGTTTTTACGGATTGAAACTGCATTCATGGCGAAAATATGCGGGCAAAAACTTTGAGAAAGATGTTGAAAAAAAGAAAAAAGTAGGCACCATGAGAGGACATATTTTATTAGAAAAAAACGAAAGGAAATTCGATGAACAAGAAAACGCTTCGCGATGTAGATCTCAAAGGCAAGAAAGTCATCATGAGAGTCGACTTTAACGTTCCGGTAAAAGACGGCGTCATAAAAGACGACACTCGAATCAAGGGTGCCCTGCCCTCGATAAAATATGTGCTGGAGCAAGGCGGCAGCCTGATACTCATGTCGCATATGGGTCGTCCCGACGAAAAGGGAATCACGCCCGACACTTCATTGAAGATCGTTGCCGACTACCTCTCGAAGCAGCTCGACAAGCCGATTACATTCGTGCCCGACTGCGCCCAGGCCGACGCCCAAGTGGCAGCTATGAAGCCCGGCGACATCGTAATGCTTGAAAACACGCGCTACCACGTTGAGGAACAGGCAAAGTGCAAGCAGAAGGACGGCGAAAGCGACGAAGATTTCAAGGCTCGCAAAGCCGCCCTGAAGGAAAAGCAAAAAGAGCTAGCCAAAAAGCTCGCCTCCTACGGCGACATATTCTGCAACGACGCATTCGGCACCGCGCACCGCGCGCACGCCTCAACCGCCGTAATCACAAAGTACATTGGCACCTCGGTTGCCGGATTCCTTATGGAAAAGGAAATCGAATACTTGGGTTCCGCGGTTGAAAATCCGGTCCGCCCGTTCGTGGCCATTCTCGGAGGCGCAAAGGTTTCCGACAAGCTCGCGGTTGTAAAGAACCTCTTGACGAAAGTCGACACGCTTATAATAGGCGGCGGCATGGCTTACACGTTCCTGAAAGCCCTCGGCTGTAAGATAGGCACCTCGCTCTGCGAGAACGACCAGATCGAATACGCAAAAGAAATGATGGACTTGGCAAAGAAGCGCGGAGTCAAATTCCTGTTGCCTATCGACAACGTTGCAGCCGACAAATTTGATCCCAATGCAAACACGCAGATTGTCGAAGGTAACATTCCCGACGGTTGGATGGGTCTTGACATCGGGCCGAAATCAGTCGCGCTTTTCTCCGACGCCATCAAAAATGCAAAGACGGTTGTCTGGAACGGCCCCATGGGCTGCTTTGAAATGGAAAAGTTCAGCAAGGGCACGTTCGGCATTTGCGAGGCTGTCGCGCAGGTAAAGGCAAACGGCGGCATTTCGATTATCGGCGGCGGCGATTCGGTTGCGGCTGTAAACAAGAGCGGCCTTGCCTCGAAAATGTCGCACGTCTCCACGGGCGGCGGCGCGTCGCTTGAGTTCCTCGAAGGCAAGGAACTTCCCGGTGTGGTTTCGCTTCAGTCTAAGTAATTGGCAAATGCGCGCGTCCGGGCGGCGCGCGCAAAAAAAATAATTTTAAACTTTAACGAAAGGAAAAATATGGCACGCAAATATTTTATTGCTGGCAACTGGAAAATGAACAAGACGGCAGCCGAGGCGACCGCCCTTATAGACGCTATAAAGGCAAAAATCGGCACTCAGACCAAAGTCGATGTGGCGGTATGCCCGACTTTTACGGCACTCGATGCGGCGAGCAAGGCGCTTAAAGGCTCGACAATTAAACTCGGCGCGCAGAACGTCTATGTAAAGCCCAGCGGCGCTTACACGGGTGAAATCTCCGCCGACATGCTCAAGGAATTCTGCTGCGAATACGTCATCTTGGGGCACAGCGAACGCCGCGAATACTTCAAGGAGTGCAACTGCTTTGTAAATGAAAAGGTAAAGGTTGTGCTGGCCAACGGAATGAAGCCCATTCTCTGCGTAGGCGAAAAGCTCGAGGAACGCGAAGCGGGCAAGACAATCGATGTCGTCTCGCAGCAGGTTCTCAAGGGTCTGGAAGGCGTATCCAAGGACGACGCAAAGAATGTCGTGGTGGCCTACGAGCCCGTATGGGCAATCGGAACCGGCAAGACTGCAACCCCCGAGATGGCTCAGGAAGTGCACGCGCAAATCCGCAAGAATCTCGCCGAGCTTTTCGGCGCTGAAACGGCCGAAGACATGCAGATTCTCTACGGTGGTTCAATGAAGCCCGAAAACGCAAAAGACTTGCTCGCCCAGAAAGACATCGACGGCGGCCTCATAGGCGGCGCGGCGCTCAAGGCCGACAGCTTTGTGGCTCTGGTTGAAATCGCACAAAATGCTTAAAGCATTCCAGCTCCCGTTCTAATGAATGGGGGTTCTACACATTGCGCGCCACATATGGCGCGTTTTTTTGTGCCTAAGCAAAGACTGCCCAACCACCCGTAAAAAAGAGGGCAAAGGAAACACAAATGGCGATTGGGGAGCTTTTGCTCGATATGGCCTTACAATCTTGCGCAACTTCTCCTTGCGCGAGAGAGCTGTTGCGGGCATTATATTTGTTTCAAAAAAATAGCACTTCTGCCGAAGGGGCTTGCGTATAGCAGCGACATGTAAAATTGCAATTGGCAAGTAGATGTAAATGCGGACTTGCCAATCGCAAAAAATAATCTTTTAGTCGTATGACAATTAAGCGCGGCGGGATTGACCGGGCTTTTGCGCACACGCCCGCAAAAGCGGGAAGAAACAAACATCGGCGAGACGAAAATACCGCCAGAAAGGCGCGCGGTTTAAGCGCGCATAATCTCAAATCTTAAAAGCAAAAGAATGGCGACGAGAGGAATCAGCGCCCCTGCTTTTGTTGGGTTTCGGCGTATTGCCTGCGCCTTCCGCCGCGCCTGCGGCGCTTGCGTTTGGGAGGTTTGGGCAGAAGCGCTTTTTTCACGGCTCGGCGGGAATCGTTAAGAAGCTTCTTGATGGAATTGTAGAGCTTTTTGCTGAATTTTTTAAAATCGAAGGGTTCGGGAAGAGGCTTTGGCTCGGGCTCTAAAATATAATCACCGGAATCGAAAACCTTTTTAATTTCAAAATAGAGGCGCCGCGACATCCAAGCATCGGTAGCGGCGTAGTCGATCTGTTTCTGTGTTAGCTCTTCGGCGTCCCAATTGGACATCTGCGATGTTTTCGAGACGCGCTCGCCAAAGAATACCGAGGCCAAATTTTTCATGCCGGTATTTATAATTCCCATCTTGGTGGTAAACGAGGAGACATCTACAAACCCGGCGGCCTTGAGCGGCGCCCTTGCTGAAAGAGCGCGAATATCGCCCTGGACGGCGAGCCCCGCCTTGATTATGTCTGGATTTTCCAGCACCTTGTAAATGTCGGGCAATCTTTGCGCCAGCGGTGAAAGCCTTATGACCCAAGCCTTGTTTTGGCCTGCAAGCTGCAATATGGCCACTTTGTGGTGGCTTTGGCGCGAAAAACTCGGACGTGTCTCAGTGTCGAAGCCCAAAACATCCTCCGCGGAAATTTCTGCAAGCGCATCGTCGAGATCTTTATCCGACTGCACCAACATAATTTGCTGGCAGCATTTAACAATCGGCAACGGTTCCACAAATAAAGGGTTTATTCGGCGGGGAAATATGCACTTGAATTTTTCAGACATAATATCAAACGACCATTTTCCTAAAACGATAAAATTTTTCAATCTTTTTTTGAAAAACTCTGAATATAAAATGGCGGCACCCGAAAAATAAAAGATTGATAATTTGGGCAAAATATGAAAGTATCGAAACAATATATAAGACGAAAACTATGCAAGAATTAACAGGAAACATTTTGGTGGCGCAGTCGGGCGGCCCCACAACGGTAATAAACGCCAGCCTCGCCGGCGTAATCAACGAAGCTCTAAACCACGAGTGCATCGAGGAAATTTACGGGGGGCTCAACGGCATCGAGGGAATACTCAACGAAAACCTCATCGATTTGGCCGCGGAATCGCAACAGACCGTCAGGGGGCTTTGCTACACGCCCGCCTCGGCGCTAGGGACGTGCCGCTACAAGATAAAAAGCGACGCCGACTACGCCAGATTCATCGACGTTTGCAAGGCCCACAACATTAGGTATTTTTTCTACATAGGCGGCAACGACTCGCAAGACACTGCAAATAAAATAGCCCGCTTTGCCGAAAATAACGATTGGGAAATGAGGGTGGTAGGAATACCCAAGACAATAGACAACGACCTTGTCTTGACCGACCATTGCCCCGGCTACGGAAGCGTAGTAAAGTACCTGGCAACGACAATCCGCGAACTGGCCCTCGACCACGAGTCAATGGGCAACCACGACTTGGTGTCGATAGTTGAGGTCATGGGCAGAAACGCCGGCTGGATAGCCGCGGGAACCACGATAGCAAAGCGCCGCAACACTTTCGGGGACGCTCCGCATATAATTCTTCTGCCGGAGGTTGCCTTCAATGCAGACTACTTTATAGCGCAGGTCGAAGAGTGCCTAAAGAATAACAAATTCTGCCTGGTTGTCGCAAGCGAGGGTTTGGCGGATGAAAACGGCAACTACGTAGCGGCTGCAAGCGCCAGAGATTCTTTCGGGCACTCGCAGCTTGGCGGCGTAGGCGAATATCTTCAGAACTTAGTCGCCACGCGCTTGGCGGGAGTAAAGGCCCGCTCTTGCAAGCTCGGGCACGCGCAGAGGGCCGCCTCGCACTGCTCTTCGGCCACCGATGTCGAAGAGGCTTTCAGGTGCGGCCAGGAAGCTGTCAAGGCCGCAGTGGCAGGTGAAAGCGGCGTTATGGTGGCTCTCGTCAGGGGCGATGCCGACAAATATAAAGCCGAGACTACTCTGGTAAACCTCGAAGACGTTGCAAACGGCGTAAAACACTTCCCCGCCGAATGGATAAACGACGATAAAGTTTCGATCTCCCAGCAGTTTAACAAATACATTCTGCCCCTTTTGCAGGGCGAGGTCAAAGTTCCGTTTGAAAACGGCCTGCCCGCCTATGTGCGCCTGCAAAAAAATATGGTTGAAAAGAAGCTTTCGTAGAAGCCCATATCAGAAAAAACATTCAGAAAAATCCCGCGATGCGCGGGATTTTTTTGTTTACGGGCAAATAAACGTGCGGCCAACATGTGCGTAAAACGAGTATATTAATATCGCTATTTTTTATTGACACGCCTTTATTAATCCAAATGCTCTTGCCTGTCGGGGCGCGCCCTTGCGCGTTTTTCTAATAAGCGCAAAAGGAAGCCCATATCAGAAAAAACATTCAGAAAAATCCCGCGATGCGCGGGATTTTTTTATTTATGGGCAAATAAACGTGCGGCCAACATGTGCGTCAAACGAGTATATGGATATCGCTATTTTTTATTGACATGCCTTTATTAACCCAAATGCTCCTGCCCGTCGGGGCGCGCCCTTGCGCGTTTTTCTCATAAGCGCAAAAGGAATGCCAGAGACCTCATACCGGAGGGTTTGGCGCATTGATTTTGCTTCTTGGGCAAGGAGTAGTAAGAAAAAAGCGCGGTATACTGAAGTATCCGCGCGGTCTTTTTTCTTATCTGCGACGACGCATAAACGCAAAAGCAATCGCCAACCCCCCGAGCAGGAATGCCATTGTGGCAGGTTCGGGTATCTGCGTCGCGAAAAGATAACCTTCCGAATTCTGCGTGAAGTCCTTCCAGCCGTCTGCTACAATCTGGTTTGCCAATTCGTCTTCCGTCAAAGTCTGACCTATGCGGACTACACCGTTCTTGAAGTTTTCAAAGTTGTATTTGATGTCCCAAGAAAATTCGGTACCGTCGGTGTTTGTGTCAGTACCCTTGAGCGATGAGGTATAGTCGCTGTTCAAACCCTTGTAGAGTTCGTCGATTGAGAACAAAGTCGTGTCCTCGTGCAAGACAAAGGTGACTGTCTTGTTCGTGTCGAGGTATTTAGAACCAGACTTTGTGATTGTCGTAGCGATGTAGCCGAGAGATTCGTTGCCGCCGAGAAATACTTTGCCGCTATCGTAGAAGTTCATGGACATCTTTTCCGTGCCGGACGTATTACCCGAGAGCAATTCCGAGCCATGGAGGGTAAGGACAGCATCCTTTGTGCAAATACGGATTTTACCACTCGCGACAAGAGAACCCTTTTCGCCTGTGAATTCCATGTTGCCATAGAGGTTAATGTAGCCCGCGTTCAGCTTTGCGTTCTTGATTACGATGGAGCTGCCCGCACTGGTCTCGATATTTCCGCCTTTATAAATACCGCCGTCGATTGAAAGCGAGGAGTTGCCGTCGATAGTAAGCGATTTAAACGTCGATGCAGTCGTGGTGTTGGCATAGTAGCGTTCCACGTTCAACGATGCGTTTTTTTAGCGACAGGTTGTTGGCATAGAAGCCAGAGTAAATGTTTACCGTGGCGTTGCTGAACGTGGAGGACGAAGAAGCGTCGCTGAGATACGTGTACAGGAACGAATTTCCGGGGTTATCGGTCGTGATGCCCTTTCTGCCGAAGTTGAGCGTAAGCCTGTAGTTTTCGTCGCCCGTAATGTTGGCGATACGCGGAGTCTGCCAGATTGAATTTGTGGTAATTTCCACTGTCTGCGCTTCGGAAGCAGAACCTGCCAAATTCTTGATGAAGTACAGACCTGCATTGCCTCCCGTAAGCTTCAGGGAAAGCCCCGAAGACGCGAACGACAGGTTGTCAATAGCCGTCTCTTCCGATGTTGCAACGGGAGCAGTTACGCCGTCGCCAAAGACGCCCGACTGATACCATTCGCCGCTTTTTACGACGGTGTAGTCTGCCGCAAACGCCGATGCAGCCGACACGGCAAGTATAGCCATTGTAGATAGTTTTTTCATAATGTATTCCTTATTGTTTAATCAAGTTACTTAAATTACCCCCAACAAATTGCAAGATTTTTTCTTGTGGCGCGGCGAATTTTTTGCTGTAGCAAAAAATTCCCGCCGTTTTACCAGTGGGAAAAGTTGTTTTTTTTACATGTTGGGAAAGCTTTGGCGAGTGGGCGAGAACCACTGGGCGAGCGAGTTCAATTTCACTCCAATGAAATTTTCGCCGCTTTTTCAGTGATAAAAGTTGAGCTTTTTTGAAAGACACAAATTGTACGGATTTTCATTCACTCAAATACGAAAAAACGCCGATTCAACTCGGCGTTTTTTTGCGCAATCTTAAAACCAGAGCCAGACTGAAATGGGAAGAGCGTCTACACTCCGCCCCACCCCAACACCTTTGCCCCGCAACGCCGCACGTAAATTTATACACTATACAACGGATTGAGGTTGCCTAAATTTTCTTGTTCTGCTTTCTTGACAGCTGGAATGTTTTTTGCGCTAATAGACCACCGAAAATTCCGAACAAACATCAAACCCGAAACATAAAATAATACCTATATATGAGAATAAAATCTAAAATAAAGTGCATATCAATTTTGACAGTATGCGCAATACAGGCACTCGCATCGGATATAAAAATCCCAAAAAACGGCGCGGAAGATACTCGGGGCATTATGTCGAAATCATACTGGCAGCAATGGAACGATGAAGTAAACGCGCGCATAGAACGCGACATTGAGGCCAACCGAAAATCCGATGCGTCTTTTGTTGTCGGCAAAATAGCAGACGGAACAAAAGTAAAAGTCACCCAGATATCGCACGATTTTTATTTCGGCGCGAACATATTCAATTTCGACCAACTCGGCGACAAAACTCTAAACTCCAAATATAAATCGCTCTACGGAACGCTCTTTAATTCCGCAACGGTTGCATTTTATTGGTGCAAATTTGAAATGCAGGACGGCCGCATGCGCACGGCAGGCGAATACTGGGATAGTCAGGAATTTTGGGCAAAAGCCGAAAGCCCCGAAACTCAAATCCACTGGCGCCGGCCAGCGACCGACCCCGTCATAGACTACCTCAAGGAAAGGGGCGTTCGCGTCCACGGCCACACATTGATATGGGGCAACAAAACAGGTCAAATTCCGCTTTGGCTATACGACAAATGCCTCGAGGGCGACGAGCGCGAAAAATTCGCAAAGCTCATAAAAGAGCCGATGAAAGACGGCGTGAGCATCGTGCCCGAAAAATACACGCCCTTTTATGACAAAATGACGGTTGCCGAACTTGACGCCTACCTGCCGAAATTCGGCAAAAATCTAAAGCGCGAATTTGCCCGACACATAAACCGCATTGCCGAATATTACGGCGATAAAGTCGAAAGTTGGGACGTCGTAAACGAAAGCCTTGAAAACTACACAGACGGCTATATGAATGTCGGAGGCGTTTTCTCGAAAGGCTGGCGTTACGGGATTATGCCCGCCGACTATGCCTACGACGGGTTCCAAGTCGCTCAAAGGGCGTTTCCGCCCAGCGTAAAGCTCAATATCAACGAAAATCCCTACGGGCCGTTCCGCCTCGACAAATACGATGTTCAGATTCGCGACCTAATTTCGCGCGGTTGCAAAATAGACGTTGTCGGCTGGCAAATGCACCTCTTCAATCCTCAGGTTGTCCAGCTTATCGCCGACGGAAAATCTTCCGACAACAAGCGTTTCCAACTCGATATGTTGAAGATTTCGCCAAAGCATATGTACGAGGCCTTTGAAATGGTCGAGCGCGCAAACCTCCCGATACACATGAGCGAAATCACAATCAGTGCGCCCGACAACACTGAACGCGGGAAAATGATTCAGGCAATCATCACGCGCAATCTCTACAGAATGTGGTTTAGCAGAAAATCCATTGTTGGCATAACATGGTGGAATGTTGTGGACGGTTGTGGAGCACCTGGCGAACCGTCGATTTCGGGTCTTTTCACCCGCGAGATGAACCCCAAACCTGCATATTACGCCCTCTCCGAGCTTGTAGAACGCGAATGGAAAACGAATCTCGAATTAACGCCTGATTCAAACGGCACAATAAAATTCAGGGGGTTCAAGGGGAAATACCGCATCTCGTGGAAAGACGCCAACGGCAAGGAAAAATCCGCCTACATAACATTGAAATAATTTCATCTTTTGGCGCCCGCTCGGCGGGGTTCGTTCTTGTGGCGGGTGCTGGAGCATCACGCCATCTTTTGGCGCGGGGGACAAATTCACGCGAGAGAGGAAAAATCCCGACTACCACCACCGCCCGCGCAACATACTTTTCGATTCCTGCAAAAATGTTTCCGTAAAGGGCGTGAAAATGCGCTCGCCCGCCTTTTGGAACGCGTTTTTCCTGCATTGCGACGGCGTCGTTTTGGATTCCCTCAACATTTTTTCATTCTAATTTCAACGGCGACGGGCTTGATATCGCCAGTAAAAACGTCGTCATTTCAAATTGCATAATCGACGCCGGCGACTACGGCATATGCCTGAAGAACGAGCATTGCCAAACGTTCGTTGTCGAAAACGTCAAAGTGGAAAATTGCATCGTGGCAAGCGCTTGCAACTTAATAAAAATAGCTACGGGCACTCAGGGTGATTTTAAAAACATACGCGTTTCGAACTGCGTTCTCAAAAGACCTTCGCCGCAGGCTCTGCTCAGGTGGGACAGACTCAAAAAATACGGCATAGAAAAGGGCTCGGTACAGGGAATTGCGGGCATCGCGCTCGAGGCGGTAGACGGCGGCAGTGTAGACGTCGTGGAAGTTTCGGGAATTTCAATGACGTGTATCCAGACGCCCATTTTCATTCGCGTTGACGACCGCGACAACAAAAATCTTTTCGGCAAAAAAAGCTCCATCAAAAACGTAAAAATAGACAACATCACAGCCGTTGCCGAAAGCTACATCACAAGCTCCATAACCGCGGTAAACGGATACGTGCTCGAAAACGTCGCCATAAGCAACTGCGCATTCCGACTCAAGGGCTGCCCCGTTGAAAATGCCGACAAAAACATACTTCGAGCCGAAGAAAAAATATCCCGAAAACAGAATGTTCGGCACTATCCTTCCCGCATACGCGTTCTTCGTGCGCAACGCCGACGGCGTGAGGCTTTCAAACATAGTCGCAACATATTCGGGCACGGAAACGCGCCCCGCAGTCTATGCCGAAAATACAAAAATTTCGCCGTTGAAAATTGCATTTTCCAAAAGCGCACGGGCGGCGACAACTTCCGCATTGTAAATTCAGACGCCAAAATTTCAAACATGCTTAAGTAATATAATAGGACAGCTGTAAAAAAGCTCGAACTCGCGCGGGTCGGGCGGAACACGCGCCTGTTTGGTTTGTCTGTTGAACGTCGGTTTGTTGTTGACATTTCAAGGGTGCGCTTTTTCGTATACACTATGAATTGTAAGAACTATTTTAAAGCACTTGTCTTGGCGCTTTCCTGCGCGGCGTTTTCGTCTTGCGCAACGAACGGCGAAAGATGCACCGGAACAAACACTTCAAACACAGGGCGCGACTACGACGTCGCCGCATACGTCTGGCCAGCCTACCAGAATACGCCCGACTGGAAGCGCTACGGGCATTTCCCGAAAAACATCGGCGAGTGGGAATTTGTCAAAGAGGCGGCGTCCAAGAAGGCGGGGCACAAACAGCCCAAAGTTCCGCTGTGGGGCTACGAACTTGAAAACAACCCGATTGTTTGGGCGCGCAAGGTCGATGCGTGTCTGGCTTCGGGCATTAATGTGCTGATTTTCGATTGGTATTGGTACGAGGGCAAACCGTATCTTGAAGACAGCCTCAACGCCTTCGTGAAAGCGCCCAACGGCGAACGCATGAAATTCGCCCTGATGTGGGCAAACCACACCATCGACGACCTTTGGGATAAAACCGTGCCCGTAAAATGCAAGGACAAAAACGGCTATAGACATATTCGCGCCGAAGCCGACGTTTCAATGGACGAATTCAAAAACGTGCTCGTGCCGCGCTGGCTACGCTACTTCAAAATGCCCAATTATTACAAGGTCTCGGGCAAACCGCTCTTGCAAATATTCAATCCCACGGGACTCAAAAAGTGCCTCGGCGGCGCGGAGAAGGTTGCCGAAGCGTTCGCGTATTTGAATGAAAAGGCGCGCGAGGCGGGGTTTGCGGGCGTTGAAATACAGCTCCAACAGTCGCCGCTGCGCAAAGCCGAGGCGGCGGCGGAGTACGAAAAAATGGGCGTCAGCGGCGTCTTTTCCTACAACTGGCTCGAATGCGGCGCTCTCGCGGGCTCGTACCATAGAGACTATACGAACAAGCCCGATGTAGATTACAAAGTTCTGGGCGAAGCCGCCTTCGCCGAAATGGACAGACGCGCCGCAAAATACCCCAACTTGCAGTTCTACCCCAACGTCTCATGCGGCTGGGATACAAACCCGCGCTTTCCCGACAATTATTACTTGCCCGTAGCAACAAACAACACTCCCGAACGCTTTGAATATTTTTTGCGCAAGGCGAAAGATTGGGCGGATAAAAATATACGCAAGGGCAATCCGAAACTCATTCTGATAAATTCGCTCAACGAATGGACTGAAGGCTCATACCTTGAGCCCGACGAAGAAAACGGCTACGGTTTCCTCAACGCCACTGCTCGCGTCTTCTATAAAATAAAATAGCAGACATATTCATAAAAAACGAAAGTTTTGGAAATTTTTTAACCACCCTAAACGGAGGCAATCCCAGCCTCCGTTTTTTGCTTTTTATAACTCTTACCTCTCCGATAGGAAGCTTGAAAATACTGTACTTACGGGGGTAGACTTCAGCAATGCCACGCTTACCAACGCAAGTGTATCCGCGCGGACGGTTTGAGGAAAAAATCAAGTGTTTGACCATTTTGGCGATTTTCGCCGCGCGAAAAGCCCCCTGTTGCGGTTTGGTTGCAAGGGGGCTGCATTTTGTTTGCGTGGGTGTTGCAAGGTTCGGATTGTGGGGGTTGGTTTTAATTTGTAACGGCGGGATTTTCCAAGTTGGAGGGCGTTTCTTTGAAAATACCCTCTTGTTTTTCTAAGTTCGCCTGAGTATCTTGTCGTCAAAAATCCCGCCGTGTTGGGGTGGGTACGGGTTAGTTTTCTGTTCCGCCCGAATTATCCGTTGAGCTGCCATCGGAGTTGGGGGGAAGGCAGTGTCTGCCGCTGGGCGAACTTGTCGCCCGAGAGGTATTGGGTTGTAGATGTTCTCAATCTGGCTGTCAAACCATTCGCCGAAAACGCGGTTTTGCTCGGCAGTGAAAACCCCGCCGCCATTGTGGATATTGCCGCCGCCGAAAATGTCGAAGCGGTGTCGGAGAGCTTTTTCGAGATTAAAAACTCCCGCAGCAGCCCGCCGAACCCCGCGCCGACAACCGCCATATTGAAGACGTTCAAACCCAGCATGTCAAGCCCGCCGTCGGCGAAAAGCAGCGTCTGAATTACGAGTACAAGTGCTACGGACAGCACCGCCGCGGGAACGCCAAGCACCGCCGCGGCGAAAACGCCGCCTATTACGTGCCCCGAAACGCCCGCGCCTATGGGAACGTTTAACATTTGCATTGCGAACACCGCTGTGGAGACGAGCGCGAATTTTTGCGCCGTCGGGAACGCGTCGGCCTTTTTAGCCGCGACGACTGCCGCAGCCACCGAGCATGCGGCGACCGCCGCCGTTACGGGAGCAGACCGCCCCTGAGAGAGCCTCTGATGGTATGTGCATTTTATGTCCTTTTTTAGATTATTTTAGTTTGATTAAAACTGTTGTAAATTGTGATTTTACGGGGATTGTGATTTTGCCGTTTTCCGCCTTTGCCCCGTCGGCCTTTTCAAGTTGTTTGGTTTCGTCGCACACGAGAATTTCGGCTTTGGAGATGTCGGCTTTTGTGTTTTTGAACTCGATAACAAGCTTGTCGGCGTTCGCGTCGAAGAGGTTGACTATGGCGGCGACACCGCCCGAGGCGTCCTTGCCGGCCAGCGCCGTAGTCGCGTATTTTTCGGCTTTGGGAGCGGAAATTATATCCGTCTTGAGGCGCGTTTTGTATTTTACAATTTGCCCGAACGCCTTGAAGGGATAGTAGCTGCCGAAAATTGCATTGTCGTCCTTAAGCATTCCCCAGTTTCCGCTCGAGCCGCCGAAATAGTAATAGTTCGATACGTCCAAGGGGGCGTCCTGCCATGCTGTCATTGCCGAGCATGCAAATACGCCCGCCTCGACGCCGTTTATTCTGGCGTAGAGTCTGTCCTTGTCGGAATCGGCGGCGCGCAGCTGCTTCCACGAAAGCGGAAAATAGTGCCATTCGTTTATGTGGTTTTCGGCGCTCTTGTATCCGGCGGCGTCGAGCCAGCCGCGCGTCTTTTTTGCGAGATTTACAAGTTCGTCGACGCTCTTTGAATAGCAGTGCCACGTGAAGAAATCAAGCGGCGCTTTTTCCTTGGCGATGTCGTTTATGAATTTTTGCGCAATCTTGTGCGGGTATGTAAACGCTGGGCCGCCAACCTTTATGTTGGGGTATTTTGATTTGATGATTTTTGCTGCTTCGACGTAGAATTTGGTGAATTCCTCCATCGTGCCGCTCCACATGGTTTGGCTTCCGTCGGGGTTTTTGCATTCGGGCTCGTTCCAGATTTCCCAATACTCGATTCCCATTTTGTATCCGTTTGCCCAGCCCTCGTTGTAGTGGGCTATTATGTGGCAGCAGATGTCCGCCCATTTTTTTGCATCGGGCATTGCGGTTCTGTATTTGTTTACGGAGTGGTCTATGCTGACTCCGAGGCGGAAGACCACTTTAGCGCCGTCTTTTGTGGCTATTTTAAGGTAGTCGTCTGTGGGCTTGAAAATGTAGCTTTTGGGGTCTGAGGCGTCGGCGTGCATCAGCGGGAATATCATGTCCGTGTCGCCGATTAGCAGCCCGCTGTTTTGCAGCGAAATGTCGTGGGTGCGCACGCTGTGGACGTTTAAATCGTAGAAGGACTTGCGCATTTGTATTCCGGCGCTTTCCGTGTCTATTTGCGGCCCCCAGTTGACTCCGTTTAGCGGTTTTATTTTGCCAGTTTCCCTTGCGCAGTCCACCGCTACGGAAACGGTTTTGGCCGATGCTTGCTCCGAAGATTTGCCGCAGTCTGCGGCGTTTTTTGCCGTTGTGCACGCGGCGAAGAGCAGTGTTGCAGCGCACAATGCGCCGCTGATTTTAGATAGTTTTCCCATTTTCAATTTCCTTCCGATTTGAAATTCAACGCAGCGCATTGCCTCGCAAGATTGAAAACTTTGTAAAAAAGGCGTTTTGTCCCGTCAATTCTTTTTTTCGGGCACAAAAAAACGCAAGTGTATCCGCGCGGACGGTTTGAGGAAAAAAATCGAGCGTTTGAGGAAATCGGTTGATTTTCGCCGTGTAAAAAGCCCCCGTTGCAGTTTGGTTGCAAGGGGGCTGCATTTTGTTTGCGTGGGTGTTGCAAGGTTCGGATTGTGTGTGGGTTGGTTTTAATTTGTAACGGCGGGATTTTCTAAGTTGGAGGGCGTTTCTTTGAAAATACCCTCTTGTTTTTCTAAGTTCGCCTGAGTATCTCGTCGTCAAAAATCGCGCCGTGTTGGGGTGGGTACGGGTTAGTTTTCTGTTCCGCCTGAATTATCCGTTGAGCTGCCATCGGAGTTGGGGAAAGTCAGTGTCTGCCGCTGGGCGGGGTTTTATCTTGTGGCGCGGCGGATTTGCAAAGCAAAAATTCTCCGCTGCTTTACTTGGGATTATCATAAGTTTCTATTGAATACCTGCGCCACTTACGGCATTTTGCATTTGTAACATATGCCTATTCCCGTTTTTACCTTGTGAAATTCACAGACAAAGCGGGGGGAATATTTCGCGGACGCGAAATCCCCTGCGCCACAAGGAAAAGATGTCGGTTTTTGGGTAGTGATGTCCTAAAAATCACTTGATAAAATCGCCGATAAACGTAGAATCTTACCGTTGTAAAATTGAAAAACATACCTAAAAGGGAGGAATAAAAAATGGTAAAATTCTTACTGAAGAGCGCGCTTGCGGTTTGCGCTTTTTTTGCGGCGTCTACGCTGTTTGCGCGCGATATATGGACTTGCGAGCAGGCAAACGAATGGTTCGCAAAACAGAAGTACAGGTCGGGCGTAAACTACGTGCCCTCTTATGCGATAAACAGCATAGAGTTTTGGCAGAAAGAGTCGTACAACCCGAAAATCATAGACAGCGAACTCGCCCTGCTGCAATCGCTGGGAATGAACACGGCAAGAGTATTCCTCAACGATTTGGTCTGGAAGGACGACCCCGACGGCTTCTACAGGCGCCTCGATAACTTCCTTGAAATTGCCGACAAACACGGCGTCGGGATAATGTTCGTATTCTTTACAAACGGCGGCAAAGACAACGGCAGACTCGGCAAGCAGGACGCCCCAAACGGCACGCACAATTCAAACTGGCGCAAAAGCCCGAGCTACTCCGTGCTCGGCGACAAGTCAAAATGGGGCTATTTGGAGGAATACGTCAAGGGCGTTGTCTCGCGCTACGCAAACGACAGGCGCGTTCTCGTTTGGGACATCTACAACGAACCCGGCAACATAAAAAGCCCGCACGTAAAGGGCGGAGCGGCCGGACTGAAGGACGCGGAAGTAGAGCGCCTGAGAAAAATGTCCCTTGAATTTCTCAAAGCCACGGCGGAGTGGGCGCGCTCGTGCAACCCGTCGCAGCCGATAACCTACGGCGTGTTCGTCCCCGATACAACCCCGCACGGCAGAATGTTCAACAAGTTAATCTACTCCCAGAGCGACGTAATTTCGTACCATGACTACGGCAATATGCTCAGGCAAATCATGCGGCTGAAGGAGGCACGTAAACACAACCGCCCCGTTATGTGCACGGAGTGGATGGCGCGCCCCGTCGGCAGCGGATTCAATCCCCTTCTGAAATTTTTCAAAAAGAACAACATCTGGAGCTATTCTTTCGGGCTTGTTGCCGGAAAAATAGAGACCTGGCGGCCGTCTTTCGATTTGGCGCGCCCCGAAATGGAGGGAATTTGGTATCACGACATTTTCAAGCCCGACCACACTCCGTACGAGCCCACGGAAGTGGAATATATCAGGAGCGTCTTGAAAGACTGACGCCCGTTTAGCAATAGCGAACAAAAACGCCCGAGCAAACACGCGAAACCCCGGGCGTTTTTTTATGCGCACCAAAAAAAAACGCCAATGCGAACAGGCGCCGATGTATCGCGAAAGTTGATTGTGGAAAAATGAAATTGGATTTGTTTGCATCTACATTTTCATGGATTATCGGGCGGGGACGAATGTGCATGTCCTTTTATAGAGGCCGTGCCAAAGTTGCGGGTCGATTTTGTCGTCTTCGAGTCGAACCAATGTTGAGTTTTTCATATTTGCAAGGTGTTCGTCAACGGTGGGCGTTGTCGTGCTTGAAAACATATTTGAAATTGCGCCGTTGCGTTCTATGGGAATGTATCCCGTTGCCAGCTGCGGAGTGCTCAGGTGAAAAGTTATGTCTTTCCGAGCCAAGGCAGTGAATTGTCCTGCCTGTTTTTGCGTATTGCGCAATATAATCTTACAGGAGCCCGGCTTGGTCATTTTGATATTGTTTATCGTCAGGTATCCCGCCGGATACATATCCCAAAATCTGAAGACATCTACCCCGATGGAGGAAACCGCTCCGTAGCCGACAAAAGTTCCGCTTGCGGCGTTCGCATAGACGTCTCCCCTCAGGACGTCGATTTCGGCGACGGTCATCGGGGCCATGCAAATTCTGTTCGTTCTATACACGGACACCCCGCCGGAGATGTTCACCAATGTGCCCGACTAGTTGTAATACACGGAAAGTTCGTCTTCCACGGACAACATGTTGGCTGCCGACGAGCTCGACAACTTGAAATAACCGGTGTCCGCATCGTAGAAAATCCAGCCCGAAATCGACGTATTTGTAAGTTTTTTCCAGCCGTAGGAGTTCGCCAAGACCGATTCGTACTGTGTGAATGTCTTCTCGGGCGCGTAACCGTAGACTTCCGTGACGTGGTAGATGTCGCCGAATTCCGAAGTCGATATGTCGATATTTTCCTCGAGGACGATGTAGTTGCGCGACGCGATGAGCGCCTTTTCCGCCGCGGACAAATCCCGAAAGATTTCCTCCGAAGCTCCGGCGTCGTCGTAATAGCGAATTCCGATGTCAAGCGGCATCTTTCTGCGGCTGGTGAACGCCTCGCGCATTATGTAGTAGTCGAGTTCCAGAAAATAGTTTTCCGAATCGCCGAATTCGGCGTCGAAGACGTAGTTTCTGCGGAAAATGTCGTCGTAGCAGGGCGAGGTCAAAGTTCCGTTTGAAAACGGCCTGCCCGCCTATGTGCGCCTGCAAAAAAATATGGTTGAAAAGAAGCTTTCATAGAAGCCCATACCAGAAAAACATTCAGAAAAATCCCGCGATGCGCGGGATTTTTTTTGTTTACGGGCAAATAAACGTACGGCCAACATGTGCGTAAAACGAGCATATGGATATCGCTATTTTTTATTGACATGCCTTTATTAATCCAAATGCTCCTACCCGTCGGGGCGCGCCTGCGCATGGATTGTCAAAAGTAACGTCTCTAAAATTCTACATATATGCCAACCCATATGACAAAACTCTTACAGAGAATAAAACGCCTCAAAGAAAACGGCTCGATCGACGAGCGCTCGGCGGCCGCGATAGAGGCGGAGTTTGCCCAGGATTTGCTCAAAGCGCGCGCGCAAAGAAAAACGCAGGCGCTATTGGCATCGACTCTGCTGGGCCTATTGCTAATAGCGCTCGCTTTTGAGTCCTTATCCGATTCGTGGAAGCAGCTTGGCCGATTGACTCGAACAATCATTATTTTTATACCCTTAATTTTTTCGGGTATTCTTGCGGTGGCCGCCTCAATTAAACCCCGCCCCGTTTTGAGGGAATGCGCGGGGGCCTTTAACTCAATAACGCTGTTTATCTGTCTTTGCACGACATATTACATATGGGATTATGCGCCGTTGGAAAAAAATATTGCCCCGATTTTCTTTCTGCTTGCCCTGCCCGCAGCCCTTGCCTTGAAGTCGGCTTTGTCGACGACTGCGTTGGCTATCGCGGTATTTTCAATGTCCCTGGAAAAACCCACGATGTTTGGCAACTACAACCTGGAATTTCTGGGGATATTCGCTGCGATAGTATTGGTGGCGTCATTTTTTTATCTCAGGAAAAAAACGGAAATATTTATGCTGCCCGTAGTCGTTGCCGCGGTGTTTTTCCCGATTGCCTTTGTCGTGGCAATAGACGGCTATATACATTCTCCATATGCCTCCCAGGCAATTTTAATTTCCATATACGCAACGATATTGGCGGCTACCCCGACAAAATCACGGCTTTTTATATATATGCGCTCAATAGCCCTCATAGCTATGGTTTTCGCGGCAACGTCCATAAAGCATACCGGCAAGCCACACATAGATATAGTTGCCGTATGCATTCTCTCTACAATATTTTTGGTGTGGGTATGGGCCACATTAAGAAATTATCTAAAGGGGTTAAAAGCCGAACAAATCCTTTCGCTGCTCACACCGGCCAGCTTGGTTGTTTATTTGGGAATAAACGTAGAACTGCATATATGCGCCTACATTTTGATGTTTCTTTTGGCAATTTTTCCCGCGTACATAGTTTCATTGAAAAGCCTTTTGCGGCCGGAGTTGTGCGCAAGCATCATAGCGGTGATAATATTGGCCTCGAGAATCCTCATTGAAACAAACGAATACAAACTTGTTCCATTTAGCGTCCTTGCCGTCGGGGGAATCTTGATTTTTGGCGGGGCAGCTTTTGCAATGAAAGGAGGCGGCAAATGAGAAAAAAGATCTTTCTTTTTATTATGGCGGCAATTATGGCAGCGCAAATTGGAATTTGCGCATACATTGCAAATGCAGCCTACAATGTCTATGCGGCGTGCAAAACATACAGGGCGGATTTCGCGTACGAAAGTCGCAACGATTACAGGGGCGATATTTTCATAAGGCTGGTTGCCTGCGCGCCTTACAAAAAACCGATCAAATGCGTTGAGAAAAACCGCTGGGGCGATATAGAAATTCTCCAATTGCCCTCGTACGTCGTCTATGTGAAGCCCGGCGCCGAAAAAGACGGCCGCCTAAAGATAACGGAATATTGCGAGAAAAAGCCACGCCTGTCAACTTCTATGCCCTCGCTGTATTTAACAAGCTATAACGGAAAGAAAAATAGCCTAATTTTTACCTCTGAAAATTTAACATTTAATGTCTCGAAGAAAGTTTTGGTAAAGTTTTTGAAGCGGTTAATAGAACACACAAACAACATAAAAGCGGGAAAAGGATACGGCGGCAAAACTTACGCGGTAGTCGCTCTCTCAAAAACGGGAAGATGGTCGCTTAGGGATATTGTAGTAAACGGCGAATCGATGTCCGAGGCGGAAAGGTTGTGGTAAGATGAGCCTAAGAGAAACCCGCATTGAAAAAGCGCTCTTGTACCTTGAGCCGGGCCCCCTTGCATTGGTTACAACTTCCGAGGGCGGGAAAGACAATGTGATGACAATCTCGTGGACTATGCCCCTCGATTTCGACGGGCATTTTGCAATGGCGACGGGCCCGTGGAATTATTCATTTAAAGCCTTGAAAAAGACCCGAGAATGCGCCGTGTGCATTCCGCCCGCCTCAATGCTTGAAACCGCGGCAAAAATAGGGAGCGTAAGCGGGGCCGATTGCGACAAATTTGCCTTGTTTGGCCTCAATGCGATAGCCTCTAAAACAATATCGGCCCCGTGCATAGAAGGTTGCATTGCCTGCATAGAGTCAAAAGTCGTCAAGTACATGCCGTCGGCGGGAATATTTGTGCTAAAGGCAACCCGCCTAATTTCCGACTCGCGCGCGCCCGACAAGCGCATTATCCACGCCCGCGGCGACGGCACTTTCACGGCCGACGGCCAAACTTTCAACTTCCGCAAAATAATCAAAGACAAACTTCCGCCCGGGCTCTAAGCCCCGACTGCGCTCCTTGGAAAGCCGCGCAATTTTTAAAAGCATAAAAAGCCGCCGACTATTCTCTCCGGCCTCCCTTATGCGCAGTTTATCCGCATTCAAAACGGCTCCGCTCTGCAAGGAAAAGGCGGTTTCATAGCAAAAAAATAAAAAATAATATAAGCGTTTAGAAACGAATAAAAGAAGCCTCGTTTCAAAAGGACAAATGAAATGAGTTTTTGTGGAGGGGCGGTCGCTCTTTTACGTAAAAAAGCAAAATCCCTATGCGGGCTATTTAATATTTATCATTGTAATATGATATAACAAATTAAAGTTCGCCTTAATATCCAAGGGCAAATTCGAGTCCCTAATAATATTGAAAACCGATAAAGCATCTGCATTTTTCCGAGGGTAAAAATGCGCATCTTATGGAAAGTTGCAAATATGTCCTTGATTGGCCGCGGGGTCTATATTAGTATGTAGGTGCTTCGAACAAAATAAAGCACAAGTAAGGCCAATGAGAAAAAACAAATTATTATTTGCTACAATATTCGCGTGCGCATCCGCAATCGCATCGGGTGGAGATTTGCAATCCGGCATGAAAGTTTCCGACAAATTGAGGGAAGCGTGGGATTCTCCCGAAATAAAGGAAAGTATAGAGCGAGGCATCGAAGAAAACCGCAAAGGCGATTTTAAAATAACTTTCGACAGACCCGTCGAGAACCTGAAGATTAGCCTGCTTCGCCACGAATTCGTATTCGGCGCGCCGACAATGGCAATTTCGGCGACACAGGACAAAAACGGAAACATCGACATGCAAAGGGTAAAGAATATGAAAAAGCTCGTCTGGGAAGAGCTTTTTAACGGAGCTACCCTATCGATGCTTTGGAAATATTACGAACCGCAGCCCGGAGTGTATAGATTTGAAAAAAACGCTCCATACATGCGCTTCCGCCCGCCGCCTGCGTTTGTCCTCGACGAATTTAAAGACCTCGACCTAACCTATCGAGCGCATTGCCTGACGTGGTTTAACAAGCAGTGGTTCTTCCCCGAATGGGTTGAAAAAACTGCGGAGTCTTCCGCGGCCGCATCCGACATATACATAAAAAAAGTTTGCGAGCGCTTCGGAAGAGAAATCCCGTACTGGAATATCGCCAACGAGTTCTGCACTTTCTACGATTCGGACGTCAGAAAATTTATGCATAGGGACGCCGTTTACAAGGCCTTCGTAGAGGCCCGAAAGCATCTTCCCGAAAGCGCGGTCTTTACTTACAACGAACTAACCGACGCATGGGACGGAGCCTTTAAAAACCGCGAATACTGCCCGTTGTATCTGCTCGTGCAAAATCTTTTGCTGCGGGGCTGCAAAGTTGACGAAATCGGACTCCAGCTGCATATATTTTCCGAAAAGCTATGGTTCGATATTTTGAACGGCAAAGCCTTCCGCCCCGAATTTATGCTGAATGTTCTCGACCTGTACGCCGAACTCGGCCTTCCCCTGCAGATAACTGAAATAACTATACCGGGGCTCCCCGAAGGCCCAGTTGGCGAAGAGAATCAGGCTTATATAGCCGAAAAATTCTACCGTCTCTGGTTTAGCCACCCCGCCGTAAACTCCATTACGTGGTGGCATACTGTCGACGGCACGAGCAAGACGGAAGGCAAATGGAAATCCGGCATATTGAACTTCGATTTCACGAAGAAGAAGTCATACGAGGTTCTCAAGCGCCTTATAAAAGTGGAATGGACAACAAACACGGGCTCTAAAACCCCGGTAAAAGCGTTTAACTTCCGCGGATTCTACGGCAAATATAAAGTCTCGTACAAAGTCGACGGGGAAAGCTACGAAACTGTTATTCCACTCCACAAAAACGGCGCGAAAACCCGCTTTATTAAGGCCATACCAGAGGGAAACAACGCCGTTGGCAACACCGACTAACCATTCAGTAAATGGTGCAAAAATTAGGCGTAGTATTCCGCCAGAATCAGGTATTGATTCTGGCGTTTTTTTTGCCGCAAAAATTCCGCGCGGGCACCGGTGGGCGGAATAAGGGCTTTTTAACTTGACTATGGCCGATTAGGGAAGAAAATCGCGTTATAATTTTATTCGTAATGAAAAGGACAAACACTTGCAATGAACTTACTGCCGCCGACGCCGGCAGAGATGTAGTTTTAATAGGCTGGGTAAATTCAGTCAGAGACCATGGCGGCATTTTATTTGTCGACCTGCGCGACCGCGAAGGCATAACGCAGGTGGTATTCCATCCTGATGTCAAGGCCGTCTACGAACAGGCGCAGAAGCTCAAGGACGAGAGCGTCATTCAGGTTTTCGGCAAGGTGTCCGCGCGCGAAGAGGGCACGAAAAACCCGAATCTAAAGACCGGCGACATCGAGGTGATCGCCTCCGATATGATAATCCACAATATTTGCCAAGTACTGCCCTTCCCCCTCGAGGACGAGCGCGCAGACAAGGTAAACGAAGATTTGCGCCTGCAGTACCGCTATCTGGATTTGCGCCGTCCGCGCAACCTCAATCTGCTCAGGACGCGCCACAAGGCCGCCCAATCAATTAGAGAGTATCTCAACTCCCAGGATTTTGTCGAAGTTGAAACGCCGATTCTGTTCAAGAGCACGCCCGAAGGAGCCAGAGAGTTTGTAGTGCCCAGCCGCACGAATCCGGGATGCTTCTACGCGCTGACGCAGTCGCCCCAGCAGTACAAGCAGATGCTCATGGTATCGGGCATTGAAAGGTACTACCAGATGGCAAAGTGCTTCCGCGACGAAGACCTCAGGGCCGACCGCCAGCCGGAATTTACGCAGGTCGATATAGAGCTGAGTTTTGTCGAGCGCGAGGACATGTATAAGCTCATAGAAAACATGCTTAAAAAAATATGGAAGGATGTCTTGAACATAGACATTCCCACTCCGTTTAAGCGCATGCACTACGAGGAGGCGATGAACCGCTACGGCGTAGACAAGCCCGACACGCGTTTCGACATAGAGCTAAACGACCTCACCGACGTATTCAAAGGCAGCCAGTTTAAGGTTTTTGCAAGCGTAGTTTCAAGCGGCGGCGTAATAAAGGCAATAAACGCCAAGGGGCTCTCGGACATCACGCAGGGCGAGTTAAAGAATCTTGAGGACGTTGCCAAGACGCTCGGCGCCAAGGGTCTGGCTTTTATAAAGGCGGAAAACGGCGCGTGGAAAAGCCCGATACTAAAATTCCTATCCGAGCAAGAGCAGGACGCTCTAAGGCAGCGGCTGAACATCGAAGACGGCGACATCGTATTCTTTGCCGCCGCGAAATGGGAACAGGCATGCGCGATACTTGGCAGAATACGCCTTGAGTGCGGAAAGCTGTTGCAAAACCGCGGCAAGATAACGATTCCCGCCGACAAGTTTAATTTCCTGTGGGTAATAGAATTCCCGCTGATGCTCTGGGACGAGGAGCAAGGCAGGTATGTATCGGCCCACCACCCCTTCACCGCCCCGGTGGAGGAGGATATGAAATACCTCGACACCGACCCGCTACGCGTGCGCGGCCAGCATTACGACATAGTCCTAAACGGCACCGAGCTTGGCGGCGGCTCCATTAGAATACACAATCCCGACCTTCAGGAAAAGGTGTTCAAAGACGTTTTGAAGATACCCGCAGACGTAGTGGAATCGCGCTTTGGGTACATGCTAAAAGCCTTTAAATACGGCGCGCCGCCGCACGGAGGCATTGCATTGGGCTTTGACCGCTTGGTTACAATTCTCACTGGCAGGCCCAGCATTCGCGACATCATTGCCTTCCCCAAGACCCAAAAGGGTCAGGACTTGATGGCGCAGTCGCCCAGCCCCATTACGCCCAAGCAGTATAAAGACCTGCACATTAAACCGGACGTAGCCGAAGAATAAAGGGCAAAAGGCGCGATTGCTTGCTTTCGCGCCCTTTTTTTTTGCATTCGCATCAGGCCGAAAGCGCCTATGCAAGGCTTAGAGACTGAATATTAAAGGTATGTCGAAAGATAAAAAATTGACGGAATTTGTGCCAATGAGCCGCGAGGAAATGAACGCGCGGGGTTGGAGTGAAATAGACATACTTATAATATCGGGAGATGCGTATGTCGACCACCCGAGTTTTGCCGCGCCACTAATTGCAAGGATATTGCTCGATGCGGGCTATCGCGTAGGAATAGCCGCCCAGCCCGACTGGAAAGATCCGCAATCCGTATGCGCACTCGGCAGGCCGCGACTGGGCGTGGGCGTATGCGGCGGCAACATAGACTCTATGGTGCGCCTTTATACGGCAGGCAGGCGCCTTCGCCGGGAAGACGCGTACTCGCCCGGGGGGAAGATCGGTTTAATTGCGCCACACGCGCCCGTGGTATACAGCCAGCTTGCAAAGCGCGCATTTCCCGGCATCAAGGTAATCCTCGGAGGCGTGGAGGCAAGCCTCAGGCGGGTGAGCCATTACGACTATTACCAGGATAAATTCCGCCCGTCGGAGCTAATCGACGCCAAGGCCGACCTTCTCTGCTACGGCATGGGCGAGCTTACGATGCTTGAAATATTTGGGCGTCTTAGAGACGGCAAGGATCTATCGGGGATTCGCGGAACGTGCAGGTATCTGGGCGCAAATGAAACCAAGAGTTTCAAATTTGATGAAAATGTAGTCGAGCTGCCTTCATACGAGCAAGTCTGCAGCGACAGGCTCGCCATAATGCGCCTGACGAAACTCGTCGAGGCCAACATGAATCCGTGGAATGCAAAACAGCTTGCGCAGATGACAAACGGACGAATTTTGCTGGTGGAGCCCCCGAGAGAGCCGATGAGCACCGGAGACTTCGACCGCTTCAGCACCCTGCCCTTTACGGGCGTTGCCCACTTTAGCTACAAGGAAAAGATTCCCGCCTGGGAGATGATTAAAGACTCCATAACCGTAGTCCGCGGCTGTCCCGGCGGATGCGCGTTTTGCGGGCTTGTCTGCCACCAGGGGCGGCATCTGGTCTGCCGCAGCATAGAAAGCGTAAAACACAGCGTCGAAGAGCTCGTAAAGAAACCGTATTTTAAGGGAACGATAAGCGACCTCGGGGGGGCGGCCGGCAACATCTACCAACACCGCCCGAAAGACGCGGCAATATGCAAGAAATGCCGCAGATATTCGTGCATATTTCCGTCGATATGCAGCAACTACGTCGCCGACGAAAAGCCGCTGATGAAGCTGCTCGACAGTGTGAAAGAGGTGCCCGGAGTAAAGCACGTGTTTATAAATTCGGGCATAAGGCTCGACTTGGCGCTCCTGCAGCCGCACCTGACGGAAAAGATAATAGCAGAAAACACGTCGGGGCAAATAAGCGTGGCGCCCGAACATCTCGACGGAGATGTTCTAAGGCTAATGCGCAAGGGCAAAGCCGGAGAATTTGAAAAATTTAGGGCTATATTCGACCGCGTAAACGCGCGCACGGGCAAGAAGCAGTATATTGTGCCCTATTTTATTTCAAACTTTCCCGGATGCAGCCAAAGACAGATGGCAAAAGTCGAAGAATACTTGTCGAAGAGGCGTTGGAATCCGCAGCAAGTCCAAGATTTTATACCGCTTCCCATGACAATGGGTTGCGCCATGTACTGCAGCCAGACAGCCCCCGACGGAACGCCAATAGAAGTAAACAAGGGGCTGGCCCAACGCAGAATCCAGCGCGACATGCTAAAGGAAGACCACCGCGGCAAAAACGCGCAAAACCAACATGCCAATGCGCGCACTTTAAGGAAGCGCAAATAAGGCCTCGAAGCCTTATCTTAAAGGAATTGCGCCATGCTTTATATCCTGCGCAAGACCCGTTTTGCATGTCGCCTCAGACGAATTATTGTGAAAAAATGCGGCGGAACGCGGAGAATCGACACGTAAGTTTGACATCCGAGGCATTATCAACAGGCGGTTAAAGGCGAAGACGCGCAGCTTTTTCGAGCGCCACATAAATTTTATTAAACGGCGAATTAAACAATAGTAAAACATCGAGAATGTTAACTACGTGCATAATTTGCAGTCAGATGGCAAAAATTTACATGTCGGTGCGCAAAATGCGCCAATGCAAAAATATGTTAAGAGTCGGCGAGATAAAACAAATAAAAACGAATGATGAACCCGGGCGACAAGAGTTGAGTTTGAGCGGCTAAATTGCGGTAAAAAAGCTGCGCATAAAAAAGGCCGAATATAGCCTTTTAAAGTTTCAAAAAACTCTTGCAAAAGCGAAGTGTTCTGCAAACATATGTGAACATTTCAAACCAACAAAAATAGGAAAAATATGAGTTGTCCAAATCATAACTGCTCGCACGAAGTACAGCAGATGTGCTATGTAGCCAAAGGCGCAAAACACGGTCCGGCTCCGATACCCGAAGAGGGGAAATGGGTAAAGGCCAAAGAAATTACAGATATAAGCGGTCTGACGCACGGCGTCGGCTGGTGCGCCCCGCAACAGGGTGCATGCAAGCTGACTCTCAATGTTAAAAACGGCGTGATAGAAGAGGCGCTGGTCGAGACTATAGGCTGCTCTGGCATGACGCATTCTGCGGCAATGGCCTCCGAGGTGCTCCCCGGCAAGACCATACTCGAGGCGCTCAACAGCGACCTCGTATGCGACGCCATCAACGTGGCTATGCGCGAACTCTTCTTGCAGATAGTCTACGGCAGAAGCCAAACGGCATTTTCGGAAAACGGATTGCCCATAGGCGCCGGCTTGGAAGACTTGGGCAAAGGCCTGCGTTCCCAGGTGGGCACGATGTTCTCCACGAGGGCAAAAGGTCCGCGTTATCTGGAAATGGCCGAAGGCTACGTCCTTGAGGAAGCCCTCGACGCCAACAACGAAGTAATCGGATACAAGACTTTGCATTTGGGCAAAATGCTTGAAGCTATCCGCAACGGTAAAGATCCCAAAGAAGCCTTTGAAAAGAACGTCTCGACAAAGGGTCGTTTTGAGGAAGCCGTTAAAGTTATTGACCCCCGCAAAGAATAAGGAGTTTGACCATGCCATTATTTGAAGGATACGAAAGACGCATCGACAAAATCAACAAGGTCTGCGCCGAATACGGATTTAAATCCATCGAGGAAACGAAAGATTTTTGCCTCTCCAAGGGCATAAATGTAGAGTCGATTGTAAAGGGCGTCCAGCCCATAGCCTTCGACAACGCGGTTTGGGCCTACACGCTGGGCGCGGCAATCGCCCTGAAGAAAGCCTCCAAGTCTGCTGCGGAAGCCGCGGAAAACATCGGGTTGGGGCTGCAGGCCTTCTGCATACCCGGATCTGTTGCCGACACGCGCAAGGTGGGTCTCGGGCACGGAAATCTCGGGGCAATGCTTCTGCGCGAGGAGACGAAGTGCTTCTGCTTCCTGGCAGGCCACGAATCTTTTGCGGCCGCCGAGGGCGCAATCGGCATTGCAAAGACGGCGAACAAAGTCCGCAAAGATCCGCTTAGAGTCATACTAAACGGCCTGGGCAAAGACGCCGCGTACATCATTTCCAGAATCAACGGCTTCACGAGCGTTGAAACTGAATACGACTACTACACCGGCGAATTGAAAATCGTCAAGGAAACGCCCTTCTCCACCGGAGACAAAGCCAAGGTTCGCTGCTACGGCGCCGACGACGTAAGCGAAGGAGTGGCCATCATGATAAAGGAAGGCGTCGACGTATCAATTACGGGCAACTCGACAAACCCGACGCGCTTCCAGCACCCTGTGGCGGGCACATACAAAAAATGGGCCATTGAAAACGGCAAGAAGTACTTCTCTGTTGCCTCCGGCGGCGGCACAGGCAGGACGCTTCACCCCGACAACATGGCGGCAGGCCCGGCCTCTTACGGCATGACCGACACCATGGGCAGAATGCACGGAGACGCCCAGTTTGCGGGCTCGTCTTCGGTTCCGGCCCACGTTGAGATGATGGGCCTTATCGGCATGGGCAACAACCCCATGGTTGGCGCTACGGTCGCCGTTGCGGTATCCGTGGCGGAGGCTCTCAAATAAGAGAAATCTTTACGAGCAAACGCGGCGTTTTTGCCGCGTTTTTTTGTGCATGTACACCGAAAGCCCAAAGGTTTCAAAATCTAAGATAAGTAAAAACAAAAAACAAGGGGCCTTTTGCCAACGGCAATCGAGTTAAAATGAGATGCGATAGGTGAAGATAAAAATTTTTCTCTTCCTATATTTCTGCACCAGCACTCTGCAATTATCCATGGTGCACGCACACGAAAAAGCCGCACTCTTACAAGTGCGGCTTTGCAACCAAGAAGCTAAAATTTATTGGCCCTTAACGATACATTCGTATTCGCCGATCAGGCCCAAAACGCTCTTAGCCTTCCAGTCGACGGAAACGACCTTTGTAATGCCGCCGTTTTTCTTGGCAGCTTCTATGCTGGCGTCGCCGATGGTAACCATGCCCACATAGCTTTTGCAATATGACTTGCCAACCTTAAGCCCGGTTTCGTTGGCTGTCGCCGAAACGGGTACTTTAACGTCGGTATATATCACGCCCTGGGGGACTGTTGAAGCGCAGCCGGAAAGCATTGCAGCGACGGCTGCCGCCGCCAATAATATCAGTGATTTTTTCATATTTTCTTGCCTTTTGTTTGAGCCGCCTACCCGGCGGATTTGTTGATACACTTAGACAAAATATTAAGATTTTGTCAAGAATATTTACCCTACATAACGGAATAAAAGCCGAGTTGCTTAGCGCGGATTGAGCATAAAATATCATCTCTGAATAGGGCGTGGATTGTTATGCATTAGCACGCAACTTGACGTATTTGGATTGAAAAATCAAACGCAACTGGTAGAGTAACCATCATGAAATACGTTATCAGATTGCTTTGCTTGGTATTTGTTTTTACGGCTAATTTGTCAGCGAAAGTGTCGATGCCGTCAATATTTTCCGACGGCATGGTACTCCAGGCCGATAAGGGCGCAAAAATATGGGGAACGGCCCAAAAGGATGCCGACATAGAAGTCGTATTCGGAAAAACGCGCAAGCGCACAAAGGCCGATTCAAAAGGAAACTGGTCGGTAGATTTGGGGAAGCTGAAAACTTCGTCTGTAAACGGCGTTCTTGAAATTTACGAAAATTCAAAAAAAGCAAAGGCCATAAAGGATGTTTTAGTCGGGCAGGTATGGATATGCGGCGGCCAAAGCAACATGCAGTACACGTTTGGCGAAATGCCCGAAGATACCCGCGCCCCGCTTCAGGCCAAGGCCGACTCCATAAAAAACATAAGAGAATTTTTCATTCCATTCTGCTCATTGGCGGAAACCCCGCAGGCCGACTTCCCTCCCAGGTCAAGCTGGATTAAGGCCGATTCAAAGACATTCAAAAGGCTCGGGGCTTTGGGATATCTGTTTGCCGCGCGCATTTCAGAGGCAAACGGCTCGACGCCTGTTGGCATAATAATGACCCCCATGGGAGCCACCCCTATGATAAGTTGGATACCCGAGGACTCAGTTGACAAAAACGCATACACAAAGAAACGCTGGGAACAGTTTTCCAAAGACAAAGCCTCGTATACGCAGGCCGAATACGAAAAGGCTCTGAAGAAATACGAGGAGGGAATGAAGAAATACTCTAAGGCCGTGCGCGAGGCGCTCGAAAGCAAGAATCCCAAACCGCGCTTTAACTGGACGGAGCATGTAAAGCCGTCGAAGATAACTCCGTGGTGGGAAGTGAGAACTCCCGTATATTTTTGGAACGCAAAAATAGCCCCGCTTGCTGGATATGCGGCCCGAGGCATTCTGTGGTACCAGGGCGAGAGCGATACTCACCCGATTGACGCCGAAGAAAATTTCGAAGAGTCATTTAAAATTCTGATCCAGAGGTGGCGCCAGGCCTGGAATGAGGCCGACATGCCCTTTATAGCCGTTCAGTTGGCTTCCTTCAAGAATCGCAATGACCGCGGTTGGGCGGGTGTTCGCAACGGACAGCTATCCGCAATAGGAGAGCTTAAAAATTGCGGCATTGCAACCGCTATAGATTTGGGCGAGGAAAAGAACATACATCCCAAATATAAAAAGGAGTTGGCCGACCGCCTTGCCGACGTCGCGCTGCGCGATGTCTACGGCCAGGACAAGGGCACCGTCTACGGCCCAATATGCAATGCTGTAAAATTTGAAAAGAACAAAGCAATCCTCAAATTCGACATGGACGGCTCTCGATTCGTCGTAAAAGGCAAGCTCAGGGGCTTTAGAACGCTCGAGGGAGGCAAATGGGTGGAGCCTAAAGCGGTGAAAATATCGGGCGATACCGTCATTATTACGGGAAGTAAAGACATTGACGGCGTAGACTACCTTCAGAAGGCGTGGGCGCAACCCGACGTATGCCTTTATAACAAAGAGGGTCTGCCGGCCTTCCCGTTTTCCAAGATGAAAGCGCAGAAAAAATAAAAATGCAGCATGCGCTTGCTTCTTTAGCGCACACCAATTCAAATTCTCAAGCGATAAAATCTGGCAACAGACGCAAATAAAAAAAACGAAGCCGCAGACAAACGGCTTCGTTTTTTTGGTGCTCGAGGAGGGACTCGAACCCTCATGCAAGCGAATGCACATGAACCTGAATCATGCGTGTCTACCAATTTCACCACTCGAGCAGTAAACACTATCTAAGCGTATTCTGTCATTCTCCACAATTTCCCCGAAAAATCAAGTCCAATTTTATCATTTATCACGCGAAAAAATTCCGCGGCTTTTATGCGCAAAATAGACATTGTTGACGCGTGATATATAATAATATTTGATATTTTATACTTCGGCATGGCTCTATTTTTCCGCCCGATATATTTTAATATTACATGTAAAGCAGATTTTATTTTAAGGCACTCTTATATTTTATTTATTGTTTTTTCCCCCGCTTTTTTTGCCCGCAGTTTAAATCGAGCGGATGCGCGGCGGGCGTCCGGTTAATTTGGCCGTGCCACTAAAAACATGAGAGAACACAAAAAATCCATCACCGCTTAATGTTGCGATAGCATTAACTCGATTCTCATGGTATTTAACCCGTCTTATTCATAAAAACAAGGCACAATCCTATAATGGCTTTGACAATATAAAATTACATAAGAAATTTTCTTTAAAAGAATAGATGCTTTTCTCGTAAAAATAAAACTGCATCGACAAAAAAAATCCCGCGCAAGGCGGGATTTTATATTGCGACAATAGGCTTACTTTTTCAGCTCTGCCATGATCATCTGCGTTATTTTTTGCACGAGCTTTTCGGCGTCGCAGTCGTAACCTGCCGACTTCTGGGGCTCGCGCTTGGCGTTGCATACGCAGGCCGGACGGAATTCGTCGGCGCTTTCGCATAGCCTGCATTCCTTCAAGCCCGTCTGGTCGACCATGCCCATGGAACTCCTAATTTTAACAAGTTCGCGCGCGTCGCTTTCCGAGAAGTGGCGCGGGCCGCCTATCTGGAATGCCAACATGGAAGTATAGCAGTGGGCCTCCACATTTTCCATTTTCCAAAAAGCCGTTTCGATGTCGCCTGCCCAAGTCATAACGCCGTGGTTGACCATAAATACGCAGTCGTGCTTGACGCCGCATTCGCCTACAGCATTGGCCATGTGCTGGGTGCCAGGCGTCCCGTAGTCGGCCAAGCCCACCTGCCCTATAAATATTTCCGTCTCGGGATTGACACAGCGGGGCGGCGTCTTGCCGGCCAAAGCAAACGCCGTCGCATGCGGCGGATGGGCGTGGCAGCAAGCCTTGGCCATGGGCTGGCGCTTCATGATGGCCAAGTGCGCCAGAACTTCGCTCGTGCGTTTCCTGTTGCCTGCCAGCTGGTTTCCCTCCATATCCACGAGGCACATGTCGTCTATGCTCATAGAGCCCTTCGATATCATCGTGGGAGTGCAAAGCACTATGTTGTCGCCGACGCGCACGCTGAAGTTGCCTCCGTTGCCGTCGTTAAAATTCTTTCCGTAAGAGCGCTTGCCCAAGTCGACAATGAGCTTCTTAAGCTTTGTTATTTCCGGGGAAAAGAAAAACTTTTCGATTTCCGCGGGCGTCTTAGGATCGTGGCCGGGAACCCATTTATACTCTTTTTCGGGCACTTTGTACTCCTTGGCGCCAACAACCGCCTTGTGCGAAACAGCGGCCGACTTGCCCAGAGCCGTCATAGATGCAAGAGCATCCTTGGCCTGCGGCGTTAGAATTGCATCGGCGGGCAAAGATTGCCCGTCCTTAGCCAACTGTTCAATGTCCTTTATCGTATATACTCTTTTCATGTTCGTTATATTTTAAATTATCCTGCGTAATTGATTTTTTCGACAATGCCGACGTTATAGGCGTCTATTGGTATCGGCCTGTCGAAAGCCGCGGTGGCTTCGGCTCCGTCGACATACCCGATTATATCGCCTGGGATTGCGCCTATTGTGTCGTAGACTATCAAATTAAACTGCGTTTTGGGAAGTTCTCCCCGGCCCTCCTGCTTGTAGTTTTTTTTGTCGAGCGGCCATACCACGACGAGATTGCCAAAGCCGAGATTTTCGTCCCTGCTCGATAAGACCACTCTGCCGACTACCCTTGCAAGTTTCATAGTCAATCGTCCAGCACACACACTATGCAATGCCTCAGCGGGCTGTGTTCGTGCCCGACATACCTGCGCGCCTGGCTCCCGTCGGCCACAATGACAACCTTCGACCCCAATCCGCCTCCAAACGGGCTTATAGCCGCAACCACCGCCCCCGCGTCGTTCCCGTTTTCGTCTATGGGCTGACACAGAAACAGCGCATTGCCTTTGAGGCTCTCGTGGGCGCTCGCCATCGTCAAATTTCCGACTATTTTTGCCAACTGCATTTTCTCGAGGGCGGCGCGCCTGTACTCGCGCCGCGTTGTCATCAGCACATTAGAATATGTTTAAACTGTCCACCAACACACAGCGGCGGCGGCGCGTAAACGTCTTGGGATTTGTTATTCCCTCGCCTGTGGTCGTTGCTATCGAGTACGACGGATACCCTTCTCCGCCGAGCCCGAGCCCCGCGACAGACGGGCCGTTCTTTACAAATACCGTAGTATCCAAAAGTCTGGCCATGGCCGTCATCCTCGTGACGTCGTGCGTATGGATTATCGCGCTGTGCCTAAAGTTGTGTTCTGCCTTGTGTGCGGCTTGCAGAGCCTCTTCGAAGGTGCGCACCGCCACGACCGGAAGCATGGGCATCATTTGCTCTTCGAGGACAAACGGGTGGTTTGCATCCGTCTGCGAAAAGAGCATCTTGGCCGCCGACCCGACCGACGTGCCCGCCGCCGCGGCCAGCACCTGCGGATCTTTGCCGACGAGATCGCGCTTTAGTATAGTCTTGCCGTTTTTCTCCTCGAATACAGCCTTTGTCAGCGTGTCGACGGCGTTAGAGCTGATTTTCACGGCGCCGTTTGCCGCCAGAGCCTTCATGAAGCCGTCAAAGACGCTCTCCAAAACAAAGACCTCCTTTTCGCCGACGCACAGCAGATTGTTATCGTAGGCTCCGCCCAAGATTATGTCGGCGGCGGCCTTGTTTAGATCTACCGTTTCATCGACAATGACCGGCGGATTGCCGGGGCCGGCGCATATGGACTTCTTGCCCGACTTCATCGCCGCATTTACAACTCCCGGGCCTCCCGTTATGCACATTATCGCAACGAGCGGACTCTTGCATATTGCATCGAAACTATCCAGCGTTGGATTTTCCATGCAGCATATAAGGTTGCTTATCCCCACTTCCTTTTCTATGGCCTCATTATAGGCGGAAACAGCCATGACGGCGCTCTTGACGCCGCCTGGGTGCGGGTTGACAACTATGGCGTTGCCTGCGGCTACCATGCTTACTATGTTGCCTGCGATAGTCGGCACGGAATGGGTCACCGGGGTAATTGCGCCTATTACGCCATACGGGCAATATTCCTCGTGCATTATGCCCATGTCGCCGCTATAGGCGTCGGGGCGTATCCACTCGGTGCCGGGAACGTACTTTATGTTCATAAGTTTGCCGATCTTGTCTTCGAGGCGCCCGATTTTCGTTTCATTGAATTCGAACTCGCCCCACTGCTTGGCGTTTGCCAGTGTGAGCCTCTTGACTATGTCGACTACCTTTTTTCGCGCGGCAATTCCGCCCTTGCAGAGCTGCTTGTAGGCCTCATAGGCGGCGCTTGCGGCCTGGTTTGCGTCGGAGAAGATGCCCTTCCGCGAGTCGGTCCGCACACAGATGTTTGCCGATGCGGGCTTTTTGCATGCGCATGGCTTCTGCGGCTGTGCGCCCATCTGGCTGAGCACGCTGCGCACTATGTTGCGCAGAGATTCCTCATCTAAATTTAAACTCATCTTTATTCCCTTGGTTTGCCCGAATTACTTTTCGGATTTATATACCGTTTTGGAAAAAGCCTCGACATTGTCGACAATGCCGACAACCACTGCGTCGACGGGCAGTTCCTTCATTCCGGAGGCCTGTCTGGCGCTCGATCCCTGGGCGTACATGACAATTTGCCCTACGGCCGCCGAACAGGCGTCTACGGCTATGACCGTGTTCTTGGTCTCGAGAAGTCCCGACGCGTTCTCGTCTCCCACCTGCAGCGGGCGCAAAACGGCGAGTTTTTTGCCCACGAGGCGCGGATCCTTCTGAGTCGAGACAACCTGACCGACTACCTTAGCCAAAAACATACGCCTTATTTCTTTGGAGATGCTTTCGGAGCCAGAGATTCACAGAGGCCTTCGTGCGGGCGGGCAATAACATGCACGCTCACAACCGTGCCGATCTCGCCGGCCGCATTGGCGCCCGCTTCGACGGCCGATTTGACCGACGCCACATCTCCGGATACAGTCGCGCTCACGTACGAGCCGCCGACATCCTTGTACTGGGCCAGCAGGCTCACATCGGCGGCCTTGAGCATCGCGTCGACGCCCTTGACCAGTGCCACCAAACCTTTTGTTTCCAATATACCAATTGCTTTTGCCATTTTATTTCCTTTTTTTTTGTTAAATTATTTTTCCAAGAATTTTGCAGCCTCGCGGACTATCACAAGCTCCTCGTTTGCCACGACTGTCGCGGCGACTATTTTTGAGCCAGACTCCGTAATAATTGCGTCTTTTTTTACGGCCGATTCGTTTGCCCGGGCGTCCAGACGCAGCCCGAAAGCCTCGAGGGGCTTAAGTATTGCGGCTCTAAGCCACGGATTGTTTTCGGCAATTCCGCCGCTAAAGCCGATTGCATCGACTCCGCCAAGATGCACCATGAACTGGCCTATGTACGAGCGCGCCGAATAGATCAAGACGTCTATTGCCATGCGCGCCCTTTCATTGCCCTGCCCGGCCGCCTTGACGATATCGCGCATATCGTTTGAAACGCCGCTTAAGCCCAACAGCCCGCCCTCTTTAGAGAGCTGGCGCATGGCCTCTTTCTCGTCTATTTCCAAGGCCGACATGGCGTACGCCACAGCCATTGAGTCGAGATCGCCGATTCTGTTGTTCTGCGGCAGGCCGCTCTGCGGCGTGAACCCCATGCTCGAGCCGATCGAGGCTCCGTTTAGGATTCCGCACACCGAAGACGAGCCGCCCAGATGGCAGTTTATGAGCCTAAACGGCTTTTCCAAATCGGCCCTGGCATTTCTCAAGTACAGCGTTCTCGCCGCCTCGGCCGCGTCGGCTCTTCCGCAAAGCTCAGCCACGCGCTCGGCCGCGAATTTATGGGAAGCCCCGTGAAAGCCGTATCTGCGAACGCCTATTTCCTCCCACTTGGCGGGCACGGCGTAGTGCTTCCACGCCTCGTCGGCCCATTGGTGGAACGACGTCTCAAACAATACGACTTTTCTCGCCGAAGGCAAAACGTTGCCGAAGGCCCTTATTGCGGCCGCATACGGCGGGTTATGCGCGGGCGCCACGTAGCTCATCGCCTCGAGCGCCTCAACCACCTTTTCGTCCGCCTCGCGGAGTCCGGAAAGGTTTTTGCCCAGCACTGTCTTAAACGCCACCGCGTCTATCTGCGACGCGTCAAAGCCCCTGCTCTTTAAGTCTTCAAGCGAGAGTTTAATAGCCTCTTCGTAGTCGGTGACCCTGTCCATTCCGTTGCGGACAAGCTCCTTGGCCGAACCGTCGGCCGACGCGTCGAAAAGCGTGTACTTGTAGCTCGTCGAGCCTACGTTTGCTATTAAAATTCTCTTCATATTAAGCGGAAAATCCTTTTTAGCTTATTAGAACGTAAAGCAGCCGAGTTTGACCAAGTCGTCGTGCGGGCGCGCAATAACGTCGACAGACGATACTTCGCCGACTTTTGAAGCGGCCTCAGAAGCGGCCTCCACGGCGGCCTTTGCCGAGGCTACATCGCCTTCCATAAACACGGCCACCAGTCCGCTGCCTACTTTTTTCCAACCCAGCAATTCGACGTTCGCGGCCTTCATAGCCGCGTCGGCGGCTTCCATAGCCGGGACAAACCCCTTTGTTTCAATCATTGCCAATGCCTGTTTCATAACGGAAAAATCCTTTCAAACTGATTTGTTATAGACCCATTTTTGCCAAGAGCATCGGATGGGGGCGGGCGATAACGCTGGCGCTCACCAATTCTCCGACGGCCTTTGCCGCTTCCTTGCCCGCTTCCACAGCGGCTTTGACGCTGCCCACGTCGCCGCGGACGATTACAGTGACATACGCGCTGCCTATCTGTACCTGTTTTACAATCTCGACGTCGGCGGCCTTGACCATGGCGTCGGTTGCCTCAACGCATCCGGTAAAACCGCGCGTCTCTATCATGCCTATAGATTGACTCATATTTATTGCCTTTCCTGGTTTTGTTCTTATTTTGATTAAAAATTATTTGACTAGCTCGCAGAGGGTATTCGGGCCCAAATTGCACGCATTGCCCTCGTCGGTGTCGAGGTGCACCTCAAGGCGCAATTTCTTGCCTACGCGGCAGAGCAGATTTTCAAATATTATCGAATTCTCCCCATAAACTTTCAGATCCATAAAGTCCTTGTCTTTGACTCCGTAAAATTCGGCGTCTTCGGGGCTCATATGCACGTGGCGCGCGGCCCTTATGACGCCGCAGTCGAGCTCGTAGAAACCGGCAGGCCCCATAAGCATGCACCCCGGCGTGCCTTTTACGTCTCCGCTCTGGCGCAGAGGGACGTCGAAGCCGAGGGCGCGCGCGTCGGTGAGAGCCAGCTCAACCTGGTTGTAATCCCGGCACGGCCCGAGTATCCTCAGATTTGAAATTATCCTGCTTCTTGGCCCTATCAGCGTGACCGACTCCTTCGCCGCAAAAAAGCCCTCTTGATAGAGCCATTTGTGCACGTTTAACTTATACCCCTTGCCAAAAAGCGCCTCGAGAGCCTGCGGCGTCAAATGCACATGCCGCGCGCTTATGTTTACCACGAGCGGATTCGGCCCCGTCTTTGGCGTCGGGACATCAAGATTCATCTTCTTGTAGACGGCCTCCCTCACCATCTGCTCAATAGTCGAATACGGGGTGTCTTTTGTAAAATTCATTAGTAGTTTAGTTATGTTTTGTTGATTGGCCGCGAGGCTCGCCAAATTTTTCGGCCTTCAAACGTTGAAAAATGTAGTCGATCTGCCGTGGAGCTAAAATTTAATTAGCGCGGCTTAAAAGATGACCAACTGCGCCTCGTTTGAGACCATAGACTTGGCAATTAATCCTCTTAAAGAACGAATGAGATTTGTTTACGCCTCGTTATAGAATAGAAGTTTTTAATATGTTTCAAGCAATTTTTCTAAAAAAATCAAAAAAAATCCAACAAAGCTAAAATTATTTGATATTCAGTATATTTCGCAATAAATTCAAGTTTTGGATTAGAAACGGTAAAATTTTTCTTTATTTTGCAAATACCGCCTTAAATTCCCAACAAAAACCAACACAAACAAATATCCCATTTTTTTGATGTAAAAATCTATTAGCATTTACCTTCGGGTGCAATCATCGGTTTCGAAAGGAAATTTCTATTTTTTACCCCTAGATTTATTCTCCTATACGGCAAAATTTAAAGCAGATGAAGTTGATTGCGTTAATACTATACTAAACTAGTATAGTTTCAAATCAAAGGCCTCAGAATATTCCTCTTAACTGACGAATACCGGCGATGAAATTTTTTACCGGAGTAATCGGGATGAAAGCCCCGCTTAAAATCCAAGCAAGGCAAAGGCAAAATCCCACACAGCATGCAATGCTTCAACGGCAAAATTGCAATCTGGCGCGCAATGCCTTGGAGAGAAAATATCGGCCGCAACCCGCGCAAGCGCGCAATGCACATTTGCATAGTTTTTTTTGAAGAAAGCGCTCTCAAAAGCTTTGTTTTCCCTCCAATTTAAGCGCGCGGGGAAAATTCTCTAAAAATAGTCAGAGATAAAAAAGAAGAAAAAATTAGCGCAATTTCAGAGTGTGAACCCCGTTTACAATATCGAGGTCTAAAGTGTAATCGGGCTCGAATACGCCCTCCGCATTTTGCGCCCACTCCACGCACAATATGCGCGGCGACGGCGCTATTTCGTCAAGGAGCAGATTTTCAAATTCACGCGCCGACGAAAAGCGGTACGCATCGACATGCACAAGTTTCCCTCCGCCCGGGATATCGTACATGCAACATACGTTAAACGAGGGGCTTTTTACCGTTTGCTTTATGCCTAAGGCCTTTGCCAGGGCTTTTACAAATGCGGTTTTACCCGTGCCCAAGTCGCCGTTTAATCCGAGGGAAAAGTCGCGGCCGCATTCGCGCAAAAAAGACTCGGCCACGCGCGCGGTGTCTTCGAGAGAACCGCAAGCGACGCCGAGTCTCAACTCTTGAATAATCATTAAAGCTTCGAGCAGAAACGGGCCATTCTTTCAAGGCCTTTTTCGATTACCGAATCGGCCACAGCATAGCTGAACCTTATATTCGGATCAGAACCGAACGCCACTCCGGGAACGACCGCCACAAGCTCGCTTTCTAAAAGCCTCGAGCAGAATTCCGAACTTGAAAGCCCGAACGAGGAAATATTCGGGAATAGGTAAAACGCACCCTTTGCCCTGCGGCAAGTTACGCCCTTTATGGAATTGAGCCCCTCCCAAAGCATTATCCTGCGCCTGTCGAACACCTCGAGCATGGCCTCGAGCGACTTGCTCGCCAATTCGGGGTTTTTAAGCGCCGCGAGAGCGCCGTACTGGGCGAAAGTCGTCGCGTTTGATGTCGTCTGGCTCTGCAGATTCATAACCGCCTTTGCAATATCCGCGGGCGCCGTAAGCGTGCCGAGACGCCAGCCGGTCATAGAGTAAGCCTTGCTGAATCCGGAAACCAGTATAGTATGGTCTTGGGCTTCAGCCGAAACGCTTGCGGGACTGAAGGCCTCTTCTCCGTCATAAACGAGGAAAGAGTAAATCTCGTCCGACATAACAAGCAAATTATGCTTTATCACCACGCGCATTATGGCCTCGAGCTCGCCCTTTGAATACACCGTGCCGGTCGGGTTCGACGGAGAATTGAGTATCAAAAGTTTTGTCTTGGGCGTAATTGCAGATTCTATCTGCTCGGGTGTCACCTTAAAGTCTGTGGCGTCGGTGGCTGTTATAAATACCGGCACGCCCCCCGCAAGTTTTACCATTTCCGGATAGCTTACCCAATACGGAGCCGGAATAATAACCTCGTCCCCCGGGCTTACGACCGCCTTTATGCCCAAGTAGCAGCTGAATTTCCCGCCGGGGCTTACGATTATATTCGATGCGCTTATGTCTTTCAACCCCTTGTGCGCCATGTACACCTGCGCTATTGCGTCGCGCAATTCGGGCAATCCCGCGCTTGCTATGTACTTTGTCTTGCCGTCGGTAATGGCCTGCCGGCAGGCCTCCTTTATAAATTCAGGAGTGTCAAAGTCGGGCTCGCCCGCGCCAAAGCCGCAGACATCCTTGCCCTCGGCCTTAAGCTTCTTTGCCTTCGAGTCCACGACCAGTGTGGGAGATTCCGATATGTTGTTTGCCCAAGTTGATAATCTGTTCATACGCTTGTAAAATCTTCTCCCATACAACAGGTTTGATCACCCAATTCAACATTTTTTACGCCGCTTTTTTAAAAATATACATTTTTGTACATTTTTGCTGCAATGCAAAATCTCGCGGAGACCTCGGAAGAGTTTTTCAAATATTCAATTTAATACTTTTAGTAAATTCAACCCGTTAAAAACACGACCCGCCCTTCCCTCGCAGATTTGAACCGGCAAAAACATCCAAAAGATCTTGGCACGCACTATCAAAGGCTTTTTCATATTCCAAGTGCTGACACTCACATTTTGCGGCGTTAAAACCGCAAGGTAAGGCAACTTCAAACTCTTATCCGCAAATGCTCTTATTGATCAAAACGAACAAGACGCCCAAACGAGTCTAAAACAAGCAGACTTTGCCGCAAAAAAACAGCCGCCTAAATGAGGAAGAGGGATAAAGGCGGCTTGAAAAGTGGAGAAAAAAAACATTCGTTTGTTAATCGGAGAGCATTTTTGCAAACATTCTCCCGACACCTTTGTCGATTTCCACTGTCGACTTTGCAAGCATATATGCGGGCGTGGAAAAGACGCCAAAAGATTCGTCCTCGACGAAGGAATCCGCGGGACAGTCAACATGCTTTGCCCCCATTGCCTCTATGGCGGCCGCAGTTTTGGCATCGCTTCCGATAGTAAGCTTTACGCCGGATGAAATAACCCTGGCTGCAATCACGGGGGATATGCACATAAAAGCGAGCTTTTTGCCGGCTGCAATAGCCCCCTTTATGGCCACTTCCACATCTTTATTGACCGTGCACTCGGGCCCGTCGAATGCGAAAGAGCAAAGGTTTTTAGCCGCCCCGAAGCCCCCGACAAATACGATGGCCTCGAAAGATTGCGGATCAAAAGCAGACAGGGGGCTAATGTTTCCGCGGGCGATCCTTGCCGATTCAATCAAGACATCGCGCTTTCCCTCCGGGGCGCCGTCGACATGGTTAACAGCGTCGAAAGCCACCCCTTGCGGCGCGAAGAAACAGACCTGTGCTCCCAACATTTGCAGGTTCAAAAGCGCAATCACGGCCTCGTGAATTTCGGAGCCGTCAAAAACGCCGCAGCCGGACAATACCATTGCAACTTTTTTCATTTCTTATCCTTATTTTTTTATTAAATCGTAAAACGTGTTGACGTCCTCGACTATTCGCTTGCAGATGTATTCGTTAGAATGTATGGCCGAAATATAGCTCGTGCGCCCCAGAATTGCAAGAATTGTAGCCCCGACAAAATTCTCAGGCAAAGACTTTATTTCGCCCCTGACAATGGCGTTGTGAATGACGAGTCTGGCTTTGTCAAACTCTTTTTGGGCGACGCTTATAAAATCGGGATCGGAACGCAGAGCCGAGGAATAAAGAGTGTTGTACTTGAGCATTTCAATCTCCTGCCCGTCGTGGACAATGCGCTGGATTACCTCAGCGCTAAAGTCGAGAAATTGTCGCAGGGTTATCTTGTCGTAATCTATTTCGGGGTCGAAATACCTGCTGTAAAAGAACTCGCGGCAGACCTCCAAAACGAGGTCTTTTTTGCTTTTGAAGTAGCGGTACAAGAGCCCGCGCGAAATGTTAAGCTGCGCCTGAAGGTCGGAGACGCCGACTTTATCGTAGCCTTTTTCCAACATTAGGCGGTATGTGGCCCGCAACAGCTTTTCACGAGTGCTTTCCATCTCTTTACGTAAAATATTATACGTAATTTTTTGCAAGTTTTTTATACCGAAATCGGCACCTACCAGCCCCCAAAGACTCCCCCAACGCGCATAAAAAAGGCCGGCTTCAATAATCGAAGCCGACCGGCTAACATAAGGACAAATTAAAATTTCATGCCCAGCTGAATACCCAGGACATGTATGTGGGCGAAATAGCTGCCCTCCAAATGGGTCGGCAACATGCCTCCGATTGTCTCGCTCCTGGAAATATCGGTATTGCCCAAGACGAATATGTACGAATACGACAAATCAATCGAAAAGTTCTTATAGGTGTAACCAATGCCGGTGGAAAGCCATAGGCGGTCCGCACAGGGTATTCTGGCCGTCCTCTCGGTAGCCGAGCGCACAGGGCTTTCATCGAAGCACACGCCGAACCTAAGCGTCAAATCCTTTATCTGCTCCGGGTAATAATGCAAACCCACAGACACCCTGGAGGTATCCTTCCAATTTTCGGGAACCCTAAGCCCCATTTCCGGAACATAAAGCTCGTCGAAAGCAGACCACATCGTATACGAATAGTCGGCCATAACGGCAAATTGGCTCAAGCATCCGCGCAGGCGCTGGTATACGCCGAAAGTAAATGTATGTGGCATGTGCATGTCGGCTGATATGCCCTTATATATCGTATTGCCGTTGATATGGGCATTCCCCGTTAGAGTGTGCTCGACGGCGCTGCGCCACTGAAAGCCAAAACGGCCGTCGGGGGCGTACTGTATGGTAAAGCCCACGTTTCCGCCGACGCTCCAACCCTGCCCGGTCAAGTCAATTTTATAGGCCGAGGGCATTCCGGCTGAAGCGGGCATCATGCTCGAAAGCGTGCAGTAGGCAAACTGGCAGGATACGCCGCCGTTTATCGTAAGCCAATCGTTAACCTTGTATGCTATGCTAGGGTTTACATCGACTGTAAAAAGGTAGCTGCGCATCGCCTGCATGTTGCCTATCCAATCGGCTTCGTAGTCAGATTCAAGCCCCCATGGCGCAGTCACCGAAAGCGTGCCGTAAAGGTTTTCCGTAAACCTGTGTACCAAGTAAAACTCTGGAACTATCGAATTTGTGGCGCAGTTGTCGTGCATTTTGCTGCCACCTGCCATACCCAACGTGGGCGAACTTTTGGCCGCATCGACGTTTATGCACAACGTGGGCAATATCGCAAACACCGCCGAATCAGTGCGCGTTTCCCCCACTTTTAGATCCATAGCCGCAACTGCCGACGGATTCCAAAAAGCCGCAGTCGCGTCGAGGTTGGCATTTGCCACAGCGCCAGCCACTGCGGTGCCCATGTTTGATGCACCCTGCTCCACTATCTGGTATCCCGCAGCCGCCGCTATATTGGCCGCCGCTAAAATAGCGGAACAACTTAATGATTTTATCGCTTTCATATACGTTGGGTTGATTTTAAGATGAACGTTTGTTCATCTGTCAACAAAAAAATGAACAAGTGTTCATCTTGCTGTCTTTTTATACGCCGCGCAACAGGGCAAATTTATCGTGGGCATTGGAGCATGAAGAGTAACAGTGCCTCTCAATCCACGAGATACGACGAAACGTAAGAGATTTGATGAGATCGTTTGTTTTGACGCAAACGAAAAAAAGAAAGGCTCTCGGGAGCCTTTCTGGAGAAAAAATCATAAAAACTTAAACCGTCTAAATTTTGTCGGCTGTCAGGAAACCGTTTTCCAGTCTGAAGTTTTTCCAGCCTTTTGCGGCTATGTTTGTCTTAATCATCGGGTCGTCTGCGTCTATTTTTACGACGCCGTTTTTAAAGCCTTCTATGGTGATTACCATTTTCTTGCCCCATTTGCCCTGGACGAGTTTTGCAAAGCGCACGTTGCTAACCTCGTCGCCCAAGCGCAAGGTTACCGGGAAACTGTTATAGAAGCCGTCAAAGTGCTGGTTTGCGTGAAGCTCGACTATTGCGCGGGGACCGGCCAAGTACAGTCTGCAGAGCCCGTTTGCCGGTTCTATCGACTTTATCTGGTTCTCGCCAAAAAGCTGCAAGCGCGCCTGCGTGCCCAGACGCACCATATTGCGCGCGTAAACCTTCGCGCCTTTTTGGAGCGAAAGAAGGCTGCGGTCGAGCATGAGCGCGTTCCTGCCCTCAATTCCGGAGCCGTCGACTCTTATGGAACCCGTCGGCCCCACGTGTATCTGGCAGTCGTGAAATACTGTATTTTCTCCGAGTATCTTCGGGTTGTGCACGACAAACGCCCCGTCAATGCGCATGCGCGCCAAGTATTTTGATTTTACGCCGACGGCCTTGCCTATGTTTTTTGAGGTAATTGCAAGTTTTGCGCCCTTTTCAACATTCAATGTGGCCGACCATGAAATATCCAAATCGCCGTTTATCTCGAGGCTTCCGTAAACGCTAAGCTGCGAACCGAAATCCAGCCAGAGGCCGCCGCAACGCATTGAAGCATTCCTGTGCGTCGGATCGCCCACGCTTACGCGCATTAGAGGCGTAAAATAATTTGTAGGCAGTTTTGCCACTTTAAAGTTTTTGAACTTTTTGCTCGACGGCGAATACAACATGGTCTTGTCGAGGAATGAAAGCTTGCATACCTGGTAGCCTATCGTATCGGCGTAAACTTTGTTCATGCTGGAAACGACGAGGTCGTTTTCTATGCTCACGGGGGAATCAAATTTCACTTCGCCGTAATAGTCGGGCTTGGTCTTTTGCGTAAGCTGCGCAGTTAGGTCCATAAAAAGCACCCCGTTGGGATCCTTAGAATTAAGAAATCTCACGCTGCCGCCCTTTGTGGCAAAGACCTGCTTCTTCAATGCGGCCTCATTCTTAGAGTATTCGACACCTGCAAACGAAGCTGAAAGTACGCACGTATTGTTTGCGCCTTTGGCCTTTGGCGGCTTTGCCGAGTCCACCGTCAGCGAGCCGTCCTTCCCGCCGGGAGCCGTCTTCGACATGTTGAATACAAGCGTGTTATCCGGGCAAAGCTGGCCGACAAACCGCGCCAGGTCTATTTGTTTTACCGTAAAATCGCCGTCGACGTCAACGCTCTGGGAATCGAAGACCATGTGTATTACATCGCCTTCCCCGACAGACCTGCCAAGGGCTCCCTTGGCCGTTCTCCATGTCTGTGCGGACGAAAAACTGAGCGTCTGAGATGCCGATTTCGGCGCGTTAAGGTACACATTTTCGGCCATCGCCCATGGGGATGAGGCCGCCAATATCGCAAGTATAAGTCTGTAATTCATCTATAAGTGATCTCCTCGGCAACTGATGATGCCGATTTTTGAATTTCAATCAATAAAAAAAACTACTGTTTGTCCCGGCGCGGCAAGTCCGGCTCGAGCGTGCGCTCTACGAGGGCCTTTGAATCCGGCGGTCGGCCCATAAAATTTTCAAATGCCTTTTCCGGATCGACGCGCTTGCCCACACGCAGAATTTTTTCCACGTAGTCGGCCCCCGTCTTTCCGTTCAATAGCCCCTCTTTTTTAAAGCGCGTAAAAGCGTCGGCGTCGAGAACCTCCGCCCATTTGTAAGAGTAGTAGGCTGCCGCATACCCGCCGCCGAATATATGCGAAAATCTCGGCAGTATTGTCGGTACGGGCACCGAGAACTTGTGCAGGCAATCCTCAATGGCTTCCCGCGCCGTTTTTTCTAGATCGCCGCTATCCAAAAATCTCCTCGGATAAATGTGCAGAAGCAAGTCGAGCTTTGCGAAAGAAAGCTGGCGCATGCAAGCCATGGCCCCCTCGAATTTCTGCGCCCTCTCGAATTTTTCAAAGAGGCTATCCGGAATTTTTTCGCCCGTGCGCCAGTGGGAGGCAATCATGTCAAGGCACTGCTTGTCGGCGCACCAATTCTCCATAATCTGCGACGGCAGTTCGACGAAATCCCAGGCAACATCCCGCAAGGCAGGCTCTCGGGCGTCCATGAGCATGAAATGCGCCAAATGCCCGAATTCGTGAAAGAGCGTCGAAACGTCTCCGAAAGACAGGAGCGCCGGCTTGTAAGACGACGGCTCGGTGAGGTTGCCGGCTATGACCCCGAGCGCCGGTTCGTCGCCGCAGGCGGGCTTTAGCAAATTCATCCACGCCCCCGACCTTTTTTGGCGCCTCGGGACAAAGTCCGTATAAAAGCGACCGATTAGTTTGCCGTTCCGGCGGACGTCGTAAAGCTCGACGCTCGCATGCCAGGCTCTCGGCGGCAGCTCAGACTTGCATATCTCGAGCCCGAAAACCGCCTTTGCTATTCTAAACAACCCCTCTAAGACTTTGTTGAAAGGGAAATAGTCGCGCAGGCATTCGGGATCGAAATCGTAAAGGCTCTTGCGCATCTTTTCCGCGTAATATGCCGTCTGCCACGGCATAATCTCCCCGCAACCGCACTTTTTTGCAAATTCCTGCAGGCGCCGCCACTCCTCTTCAAAAGCCGGCGCAAACTTCGCGCGCAAATCTTCGACGAATGATAGAGCACGCTGACCGCTGCGCGCCATGCGCCTGGAAAGAGTGTAGTCGGCGTAGTTTTCAAACGACAATATCTTCGCCTTTTCCTCCCTCAGAGCCAGCATCTCGGCGAGGATCGGGCGGTTGTCAAACTTGCCTTCCGAGGCCACGGCAACGGCCGCGCTCCAAATTTTTTTGCGCAGAATGTCGCTTTGGGCGTAACTTATGAAAGGCGAATACGACGGATAATCGAGCGTAAACACCCAGCCTTTCAAACCCCTATCCATCGCGGCTTTCTCCGCGATTTCAACGGCCGTAGAGGGAACGCCGCTTATGCCGTCCTCGTCTTCGACATGCAGATAAAAACTCTTTGTCGAATCAAGCTCGTTCTCGGAAAATTTCTGCCCCAGGCGCCCGAGCGCCTCGTTTATCTCAAAGAGCCGCTTTTTCTTTTCCGGCGGGAGGTTTGCCCCCTCCTCCTCAAAATCGCGCAACGTTTCGCGCAACAATATGCGCTCTTCCCCGTCGAGATTTTCCGCCGCTTTCGATGCGGCAAAGGCGGATATCTTTGCGTAGAGGACCTCGTCTAAGATAACCGAGCTTGAAAAGCGGCTGACCTCGGGGAGCAGATCGTTGACTGCCCGGCGCAGTTCGGGGCTTGTCATGACGCTCTCGAGGTGGTTGAGATACAGCCACGCGCTGTCGAGGATGTCGTCGGCGTGTTCGAGCGCGCGGACGCTGTTGTCGAAGGTAAGGTCCTCGTCGGCGACGGCCTTGATAGCCTCTATGTTGGCTCTCGATACGCGCAATGCGTAATTTATGTCGTCTCGGGCCCTGTCGGCCGTCATCTGGCTCCAGTCCGGCGGAACGGTTGTTTGAAGAAATCCCTTATTTTCCATACCGCCTGAATACAACTTTGCCGCTCTCCGGGCAACTTTTTTTAACACATGCGCCAAAGAATTGTCGCATGTGTTAGTTCTGTCAAGATCGACGCCGCTATGTCGTGCCGTTTATCGACTTTCCCGAAAATAAAAAAGTTTTGACTTTTTCCGAGGCGTATTTTTAAAAGGCCGCAGCGCCTGTATTGTGACAGACGGCAAGCGACAAAATTTCCCTATTGGGACAAAATTTCACGCCCGATAAAACGCCCGATTTTAAAACTTGCTACCAATTAAGCAAAAAGTACCGATATCATCTGGCACGATAATTGCTTTGAAAGGAAGGTATGAATAACATAAATCCAGAAACATTTACAGAAAAGAGTCTCGAGGCTTTGAATGCCGCGGCTTCCATAGCCAAGCAGAGGCGCAACACCGAGGTTTTGCAAGTACACTTGCTTTCGGCGTTGATAGCCCAAGATTCTGGCATTGTCGGTTCGATCCTGAATAAGTTGGGGCCCGACAAGCGTTCGGCGCTGGAGTTGGGCATAGGCCGGGTATTGGACACTTTGCCTAAAGTAAACGGCTCTACCGCGGCCGACCCGTACATAAGCACGGGGCTTTCTTCGACGCTTTCCAGAGCGGAATCTATAGCCAAGGAGATGCGCGACGATTTTATATCCACAGAGCACCTTTTCATAGCCATAGTTGAAGCCCCGGAACCCCCGCAGATAGCGGATCTCTTCAGGAGCCTTCAAATAACAAGAAGCGCCGTCGAGGCAACGGTTAGGGAGATGCGCGGTTCTACCCACGTAACTTCCAAAACCCCGGAATCGACGTACGACGTGCTTGAGAAATACGGCTCCAACCTCGTAGAGCTTGCCAGAAGCGGGAAGCTCGACCCTGTTATAGGCCGTGACGAGGAAATCGGGCGCGTCATAAGAATCCTTTCCAGAAAGACGAAGAACAACCCCGTCTTAATAGGCGAGCCCGGCGTAGGCAAAACCGCCATAGCTGAAGGCCTAGCCCAGCGAATAGTTCGCAGGGACGTTCCCGAGGGACTTAAGGACAAGACTGTTTTTGCCCTCGATATGGGCGCGCTTATTGCGGGTGCTAAATACAGGGGCGAATTTGAGGAAAGGCTTAAGGCTGTCCTCAACAAGATTAAGGAATCGCAGGGCAAGATAATTCTTTTCATAGACGAATTGCACACGATAGTCGGGGCCGGAAGGACTGACGGCTCTCTCGACGCCTCGAATATGCTCAAGCCCATGCTTGCCAGAGGCGAGCTCCGCTGTGTCGGCGCCACTACGCTCGACGAGTATAGGCAATACATTGAAAAAGATCCCGCACTCGAAAGGCGTTTTCAAAGCGTCTATGTCGGCGAGCCCGACGTCGAGACGAGCATCGCGATTTTGCGCGGCCTAAAAGAGCGTTTCGAGACGTTCCACGGGGTGCAAATAAAGGATCATGCCCTCGTCGAAGCCGCCGAGCTTAGCAACAGGTACATAACCGGCAGGCAGCTTCCCGACAAGGCCATAGACTTGGTCGACGAGGCGTGCGCCAGAATAAAGACGCAGCTTGATTCTATGCCCACCGAGCTCGACATGCTTCTTAGAAAGTTGCGCCGCGCAGAAATAGAGGAAAAGGCTCTGCAGAAGGAAAAAGGCGACGGCGAACGCCTTGCCGAGGTCAGGAAGGAGCTCGAGCAAATGCGCGAAAAAGCCGCCGCCATGAAAGCCCAATGGGAGGCCGAAAAGAAGGCCGCCGACACCGCGGGCAAGCTGAGAGAGCAGATAGAGGACGCCAAGCTCCGCATGGAGCGGGCCGAGCGCGAATACGATCTGTCGCAAGCCGCCGAGATAAAATACGGCGAGCTGCCCAAGCTGCAGGCAAAGCTCGACAAGGCAATTAAAGCCCGTGAGAGCGAGGCTTCCATGCTCAAGGAGAGCGTCACCGGCGACGAAATCGCCGAGATTGTCGCCGAGTGGACCGGCATTCCCGTTCAAAAACTTCTCGAGAGCGACAGGGAGCGCCTGCTAAAGCTGCCTGAGATCCTCCACAAGAGGGTCGTCGGCCAAGACGAGGCTGTCGAGAGCGTGGCAAATGCAATTCTGCGCGCCCGAGCCGGGATAAAGGATCCGCGCAGGCCCAGCGGCACGTTCATGTTCCTGGGGCCCACGGGCGTGGGCAAGACCGAACTTGCCAAGGCTCTGAGCCAATCGCTGTTTAACACCGAGGACGGCATGGTGCGCATAGACATGTCCGAGTACATGGAGAAGCATTCCGTTGCAAGGCTCATAGGCGCGCCTCCGGGATACGTCGGCTACGAGCAAGGCGGTCAGCTTACCGAGGCCGTGCGCAGACGTCCGTACAGCGTGGTTCTTTTCGACGAAATTGAAAAGGCCCACCCGGAAGTTCTGAACACGCTCTTGCAAGTCATGGACGACGGCGTGCTAACAGACTCGCAAGGCCGCAAGGTGGACTTCAAGAATACCGTTATAATAATGACATCCAATATTGGAGCGCGTTTTATAACGGAGGCTACGATTAAAGACGGAGAGCTTTCCGAATCCACGAAAGAGGCCGTCATGGCCGATGTCCGCCGGACGTTCAAGCCCGAGTTCCTCAACAGGACAGACGACATCATAATCTTTAAGTCGCTGCAGCTCGAACAGATTGTAAACATCGTAAAGCTTCAAATTGCGGCTCTGAACGACCGCCTGAAGGAGCAAAACATAAAGCTTGAGCTCACGAAAGGCGCATACGAAAAGCTCGCTGAAATTGCCTACGATCCCGCTTATGGCGCGCGTCCGCTAAAGAGGACTATCAATTCAAAGATTGAAAACGCCCTCGCCCGCGAGATTATATCCGGCAAGCTAAAACCCGGCGATACGCGCAAATTCACCGAGGCCGACATATCTTAGCCGCCCCGGCGCGGAAGGTTTGACGAAAGTTTTACCACACATACGCTTCCCTCAACGGGAGGCGTTTTTTTTGTCTTATCTATTGCGCTGCGTTTGAACAAGAGGCCAACATACATCTTGACGGGCAGGCGTTTTTGTACAACATGGCCAGTTTTTGCGCAAAATGAAGGATCTCAAATTTAGATTTCACCCCAAGCTGCTGGACTGTTTCAACAATTACGGCAAAAACGAGCTATGCGCTGACATAGGAGCTGGAATTAGCGTTGGAATCCTCGCCCTTCCGCTTGCGATGGCATTTGCAATAGCAAGCGGAGTATCTCCGGCGCAGGGGCTCTACACAGCGGTAATAGCCGGTCTCATAATATCGCTATGCGGCGGAAGCCGCGTTCAAATCGGCGGCCCAACGGGGGCCTTTATTGTCATTGTATCGGGAATTATCGCCGAATACGGCTATTCCGGCCTTGCAACGGCGACTGTAATGGCAGGGATTATTCTATTGGTCATGGGATTGACCCGCATGGGGAATGCCATCAAGTATATCCCACGCCCTCTAGTCCTCGGATTTACAAACGGCATAGCCGTCCTTATCATGTCAACGCAGATAAAAGATTTCTTCGGTTTGGAAATAGATTCCGCCGCTGAAGATTTTCTGCCCAAAGTTGCCGCGATATTAAAAAATATTTACACAATCGACATTCCCACAAGCCTTGTAGGAGTAGTATCTATACTGACTATTCTATGCTGGCCAAAGCGTTGGCGCAAACGCATTCCCGGCCAGATAGCGGCAATCGTCGTCGGAACGGCGGCGGCAATGGCTTTTGCCAAATTTGGATGGACTGTCGAGACTATACACTCAAAATTTGGCGACATACCGCGCTCGTTGCCGGAATTTAGGTGGATAGACTTCGAACTCTCAAACGTCAAAAATCTGCTGATGCCGGCAGTCACCATAGCCATACTTGCGGCGATAGAATCCCTTCTTTCCGCAGTCGTGGCAGACGGCATGATAGACGACAAGCACGACTCAAACCAAGAACTCCTCGCCCAGGGATTGGCAAATGTTGCAGTGCCTTTTTTTATGGGAATTCCAGCGACCGGCGCCATAGCCCGAACCGCTACAAACATTAAAAACGGCGCCAGAACCCCCATTGCAGGAGTAATACACTGCCTAACGCTGATCGCCATCTTATTTTTTCTTGCCCCCTATGCCCAATATGTGCCCTTAACGGCACTTTCGGCAATCCTGTTTGTAGTGGCCTTCAACATGGGCGATTGGTCGGCCTTTGCCCAAATGAACAGGCTTCCTCGATCGGATGACTGCGTTTTTGCGGCCACGTTCCTGCTTACTGTGATATTCGGCCTCACGCTCGCAATAGAAGTCGGCATGGTGCTTGCAGCCATGATGTTTATCAGGCGAGTATCGGATTCCACTCAAGTGATGAAAGTCGATAAAAACCTCGAAAGCGACCTTTCAAAGTACTCGCTTGAAGGCAAAGACATTCCGGAGGGAGTCATGGTTTTTAGGATATTCGGCGTCCTAATGTTCGGCGCGGCCGACAAGCTCGAAAGCATACTCGAGTCGATGGGACAATCGCCAAAAATCGCAATTTTGCGAATGCGCACTGTGCTTGCCATGGACGCGACAGCCCTATCAGTGTTAGAACATCTATACGAAAAACTTAAAAGCCGCGGGATAATAATGATGATCACCGGCGCACACTCTCAGCCTCTGCACATGATGCAGAAATCCGGATTCCTCGACAAAATCGGAGAGGAATGCGTAGTCGAAAATATCGACTTAGCCTTGGCTAAAAGCCGGGAAATTCTGGCAAAGCAACAAAAAAAACGCGAATATATACTTTAGCGTGGGGAAGTTATATTTTGCTTGAAATCTCTCTGAAACTTTGAATAACGATCGGCGTTTAAACGGATGCCATGAGGAGGGTCTTTGCACTGATGTTAGTTTTGGCTTTGCCGTTGATTCCGCTTTCTGCTGCAGTTAGGGGCGCAATGGGCTCATATGCCCGTCCGTCAATGCCGAGCGTAAGATTCGGCGGGGGAAATATGGCGCCTTCGGGAATCCGAAGCGCAAGGCCGATAAGCATCCCGCGGCCGACTATTAACAGGCCTATGTCTCCGAGACCGCAGCTTAGCAATATATCGCGCCCGAGCAGACCGATAATCAACCGCCCCCAAAGGCCGATTGTAGCGCGCCCCAACAGGCCCGTCATCAACCGCCCGACTCTGCCCAGGCCCAACCGTCCAAACAGGCCTATTATAAATCGCCCGACTATGCCCAGGCCGAACCGCCCGGTTATAAACCGCCCATCCAGGCCGACTATTAACCACCCCAATAAGCCGATTGTAGCGCGTCCCAACCGCCCAAACAGGCCGCATAAGCCAAATATCGTGCACCGTCCAAACCGCCCGAGCAAGCCTATTATAAACCGCCCGCACAGGCCGAACCGCCCAGTTATAAACCGCCCGCACAGGCCGCGTCCGCACAGGCCAAATAGGCCCATAATCAGACCTGGATACGGGCCAATTTTTATAACGCGGCCGCATTGGATACACAGGCCAATTTTCACAAACTTTATCAGGCCGTATGGATCGATTATCTATCCTGCGTACTGGTGTGCGCCAATGCTTTTTGCCCCAGCGTACTGGGAAAACGGAGTATATATATACCAGACGATTTCCGCGGAAGAAGCCCAACAACAGGCCGAAAGCCTTAGAGACTGGCTAATAGAGCGCGTTGTAGAGCATTTGAAAAAAATGCCGATAAAGGAAAGCTGCAGCGTGGACGTATCTGTGGAAAGCTACAGAAAAATAGGCGCCATTTACGAGGCCGACGTCAAGGTTGTCATTACTGGCATCGACTCAAAAAAAGAGTATATAATACCCGTGAGCGGCTCGAACAAAACTATCGCTGGATTGAAAAATGCCCTCGGGAAAGAAATTCTAAGATCTCCCGTATTTAAAGATCTTTGATTTTACGTGGCGGCAGGCGGCGGGCAAGAAGAAGGGCCCATGCGGGGAAGGCCTAAAGATTTCGCCGCCGTCGGGCTTTTATGACGGAAATCAAAAAAAAACAGGGTCGCTGGAAGCGCCCCGTTTTTTAGTTTTAGGACTCAAAAGCATTTTGGAAGCCAAGCGCAATCTTTTTTCTACCCCCCTCGGAACCAAAAGCACAATCTCACATGCCAGCCGGCGGCCTGCCCGAAGCATTTTTTGCATCGGGATGGGTCGGCTCGGGGGATTTTTCAATTCTTTTTGTCAAATTGTCTTTGCCGAAGCTTATGACCATTTTTTCGGCCTCTTGCGCGGCTAACTTGTGGCCTTTTGAAGCGGCCAACGAAAAGTATCGATAGGCTTTTCTAATATCCTTTGGCGTCCCCGTGCCGGAGGCAGAGGCCACACCCAGATAATATACGGCATCCACGTCTCCGTTTATCTCGGCGGCGTTTGTCCATATAGCGACGGCTTTCTGCGGATCGGGCTCGACGCCGTCTCCGGTAAAATAGCAAAGCCCCAAATAAACTTGAGCCGGACCATACCCCTGCTCTGCGGAGGCTTTCCAGAGCTGGAAAGCCTTATTTATATCTTTGGCGGCCACTCCCTTGCCCTTGGCGTAGGCGAAGGCCAAATTATTCTGGGCTCGCATATGGCCCTTCTCTGCGGCTTTGCTCCACCAGAAAGCCGCAGTCTGAATATCGGGAAGGACCGCAAGGCCCTTGCAATAAGCATTGCCCAACAAGTACTGAGCCGAAGCGTCTCCGCGCTTTGCCCCCTCGGTCCACAACTCCACCGCCATTGGGGTGCTTTTGGGCACGCCTTTGCCGGCGTAATACATGGAACCTAAATTGGTATAGGCCTTCGCGCTCCCGCCTTTGGCTGCGCGCCGCCAGCACGCAATGGCAAGGTCGAAATTCGAGGCTACTTTTCCGCCGTCCCCGTCGGCGTAATATTCTCCGAGACTATTCTGGGCGTCGGGATCTCCCGAACGCGCCTTTTCCAAAAGCGCCTTATAGTCGGAAGCAACCGCATTTGAGGCCATTAAAGCCAATAGGATAAACACCAAAATTCTCATGCCCAAAACCATAATTTTAATTTTTGCATTATCAACATTTATTTCTTGCGAAGTTTCTTTATCTGGTCGCGAATAACAGCAGCCTTTTCAAAGTCGAGGCGTTCGGCGGCGGCGAGCATCTCCTGGGTGAGCTCTTTTATCACGGCGGCCCTCTGGCTCTCCGGCTTGGCGGCAAGGGCGGCGAGCTTGTCGCTTTTCTTGACAAGCGGCGGCTGGACGGGGCGGGCCACAGTCCGCGGCGTTATCCCGTGCTCGGCGTTGTATTGCTGCTGGATTCCCCTGCGCCTTAGGCACGTATCGACAGCCGTCTTGAGCGAGCCCGTCATATTGTCGGCGTATAGAATTACGCGCCCCCCCGCGTGGCGCGCTGCGCGGCCTGCCGTCTGTATGAGGCTAGTGGCACTGCGCAAAAAGCCCTCCTTGTCGGCGTCTAAAATGCACACGAGCGAAACTTCGGGAACGTCGAGACCCTCCCTTAAAAGGTTTACTCCGACGAGCGCGTCAAACTCGCCCATGCGCAGCCGCCTCAAGATTTCCACGCGCTCTATGGCGTCAATGTCGGAATTTAAGTATTCCACGCGAAGACCCTTTTCGCTCAAATAGTCGGCTATGTCTTCGCTCATGCGCTTCGTAAGCGTCGTCACAAAAACCCTCTCCTTGCGCTTGGCCGCCTCTATTATCTCCGCGGCGCAATCCTCCACCTGCCCCTTGATCGGACGGACAATCATTTCCGGATCCAACAACCCTGTCGGCCTAATTATCTGCTCGGCTACAACGGGGCTGTTTTGCCTTTCAAAATCGGCCGGCGTGGCCGAAACGAAGACTGTCTGGCCTGTGAGTTCGTTGAACTCAGCCGGCAAAAGCGGCCTGTTGTCCAACGCGCTCGGTAGGCGAAAGCCGTATTCTATTAGGCGCTCCTTTCGGGAACGGTCGCCGTTGTACATGCCGCGAATCTGAGGGAACGTGACGTGGCTTTCGTCGATAAACACAATGGCGTCTTTTGATATGAAGTCCAACAGACACCACGGCCGCGAGCCTGGCGCCCTACCCTCCAAATGGCGGGAATAGTTTTCAATGCCGGTGCAAAATCCCGTCTCGGAAAGCAGGTCCAAGTCTTGCTCGGTGCGCATGCGCAGCCTCTGCGCCTCTAAAAGTTTGTTCTGCTTTTCAAGCTCTTTTACGCGCTCGTCGAGCTCGGCCCTTATGGCCGGAATAGCCTTTTCAAGCTTTTCCTTCGGGGTGACAAACCCCGTCGCGGGATAGAGGTCGAAACGGTCGAGCCTCGAGAGGACCTGACCGGTGAGCGGGTCTATTTTTTTCAGCGAATCTATTTCATCGCCGAAAAACTCAACTCGCAACGCGGTGTCAAGATAGGCGGGAAATACGTCGACTACGTCGCCCCTGACGCGAAATATCCCCCGCGAAAAAGCCACGTCGTTGCGCTCGTAGCTTATGCCGACAAGCGCATCCACAAACTCGGAGCGGGAGTATGCAAGCCCCTTTCTAAGGGGAATCATAAGCTTCTTAAAGTCCTCCGGAGAGCCCAGGCCATATATGCACGAAACCGTCGCCACCACGATTACGTCGCGGCGCGAAACCAGCGACGAGGCCGCCGAAATGCGCAGCTTTTCTATTTCGTCGTTTATGGCGGAGTCTTTTTCTATGTAGGTGTCCGTCTGCGGAATGTAGGCCTCGGGCTGGTAGTAGTCGTAATAGCTGACGAAATATTCCACCGCGTTTTCGGGGAAAAATTCCTTAAACTCGGCATAGAGCTGGGCGGCGAGAGTCTTGTTGTGGGAAATAATGACTGCTGGCCTGTTTAGGCGCTCTATGACGTTTGCCATGGTAAACGTCTTGCCCGAGCCCGTAACGCCTACGAGCGTCGTGTACTTATTGCCCGCCTTGAGGCTCTCGCACAAGGCGTCTATGGCCTGCGGCTGGTCGCCGGATGGCGCGTATTTTGCATGAAGTTTAAAGGGGATATCTGTCATGTTATTTGTCGAAAAGTCCGGACAGGTCTGCAATGGAAATGCCGAGATAGTCGTCTATTATCAAGTCGGTTCTATCCCTGGGGTTTCCCCTGAGAGCAAGCCAGAAGCTTCGCGGATTAGTCAAGGTCAAAGCCACTGTTTTCATGCCGGCGGCCACACCGGCCTCAATCCCAGCAAGCGAATCTTCAAAGACTACGCACCTTTCGGGGGCCACGCCGAGTTTACCCGCCGCGCAAAGGAACACGTCGGGCGCCGGCTTGCCCTTGGATACGTCCTCCGAGGCCGCATACGCCTGAAAGTATGAACCAAAGCCGAGTTTTTCTATGGTGACGTCGAGATTAAGCCGCGGCGTCGACGAGCCCACGGCGCACGGGACACCCGCGCCCTTGAGCTTTTTCAAGAACTCCTCGACGCCCCCGACTTTCGGCACGCCGTCGCGGACTACTATGTCTCTGTATAAGACTTCTTTTTCGTCCGAAAGTTCCTGCGCGTAGGCCGGATCCTTTGTCCAATTTAAAATTTGCGTGATAATCTCGACGTTTCTTTTGCCAAAGGTTATCGAAAAAAAGTTGTCTATGAGCGGAAGGTTGTGTCTTTTGGCAAGCTCTATCCAAGTTCGCTCGTGGGTGCGGCCCGAATCGACTACGGTGCCGTCCCAGTCAAATATGCATGAAAAGTTCATAATTGGGGCAATAATAGAGAAAACATCTTCCCAATTTAAAGCTTTTTTTAAGGATAAAAGCGATTAGAAAAATGTTGAAAAAAAAGCGAAATGAGGCCATCGTGCATAAGAAGAAAAAATGGAAAGCGAAAACGTACAAAAAAAAGTTGTAATGACGGCCGCGCAGCCTACCGGGAAGCTGCACCTTGGCAATTATTTGGGCGCCATAAAAAACTGGGGGCAAATGATAGAGGACTACGAATGCTACTTCGGCATTGTCGATATGCATGCAATAACAATCCCGTACGTCCCGGCTGATTTGAAGAGAAACGTCTATGACTGCGCGGCCCAATATATGGCCTGCGGCCTCGACCCGCAGAAATGCAACCTCTTTCTCCAAAGCATGGTGAAGGGACACGCAGAGCTCGCCTGGATTCTCGGCTGCATATGCCCCATAGGCAGCCTCGAGCGCATGACGCAGTACAAAGACAAGGCAAAAAAGCACAAGGACGCCCTCAACAGCGGGCTGTTGTATTACCCGGTTTTGATGGCCTCCGATATTCTAATATACAACGCCGACCTCGTGCCCGTCGGCGAAGACCAAAAGCAGCACTTGGAGCTCACCCGCGACTTGGCGCAGAAATTCAACAACATGTACTCGCCGACCTTTAAACTTCCCGAGCCATACATACCAAAGTCGGGAGCTCGCATAATGTCGCTGCAGTCGCCCGACTCTAAGATGTCGAAGTCTGATCCCAACCAAAACGGCACGCTCTATATTACGGACGAGCCGTCCGTATTGCAAAAGAAGATAATGTCGGCAGTCACGGACAGCGACAGCAGCGTCAGATACGACGTCCAGAACAAGCCCGGGGTTTCGAATTTAATGAGCATCATGGCGGCCTTTACCCAAAAGACGTACGGGCAAATCGAAGACGAATTTTCGGGCAAAGGCTACGGAGATTTCAAAAAAGCCGTCGCCGAGGTGGTAATCGAAAGTCTGGCGCCCGTGCGCCAAAGCTACAAGGACTATTCCTCCGACAAGGCCATGATAGAAGATGCGATAAAAAAGGGCAGCCAGGCCGCCACGCGCAGAACGACAAAGATGATGGCCAAGGTCTACCGAAAAGTCGGATTCTTGAATTTCGAAAAATAAAACAAAAGGACGACCATGAACAAAGAGCCTCTCCCCAAATGGCCCCTATACGCCGCCGACGCGGCGGTTTTAGTTGCCGTGATTGCCATAGCCTACCCGAATGTGGTGCTCATGGAAACCATGTCGTTTGCGACGGCGGCTCTTTGTTTTTTGATGTCTATTTGCGCTATGGCGATGGTGCTGCTGCCCTACCTGTTCGATTACCTCAAGTCAAAGGCAGAACTTTCCCAGGGCGCAAAAGAAGTAAAAAAAGACATAGATTTGATCTTTGAAAACCTTTCGGCTCTGCAGCTGATGGAGGCGGAGACGCGCGAAATGGGCGATAAAATCGAGGAAAAGCTCGCCTTTCAACTGGCCAAAGACACCGAGATTAAATTCGCCGAATTTAAAAGCGGTCTCGACGAGCTGCGCCAAATTCAGCTCAAGAACGACGAGTCGGCGCAGCGGGCTGTTGCTCTTTTGCACAACCAAATTAAGGATTCAAACGCCGAATGCGCAAAAAGCGTCGACGCTTTGAATAACCAGATTAAGTCTTTATGCGCTTCCGATTCCGATAGCATCGACGATAAAATCGCCGCATGCGTTGAGCAAAAGTGCGAGTCCATGCAAAACGCGACCGACGAGCTTTGCGAGGGCTTAAATAAGAAACAGCAAGATTTGGAGGCAAAGTTTGGCGATCTGTCGCTTCGAATGCAGAATTTCATGGACGCGCAGGAAGATGGCGGAGATGACCTCATATCAAAACAGATGGCCGAACAAATTCTCGAAGATATCGGCAGCCTAAAGGATAGGCTCGACGAAATAGAGGATAGCATTGAGGCACTCGAGGACAAAGCGCCGCCCCAAGAAAGCGCCGATGCTGAAGGCTCCGACGAAACGGGAATGTCAACGGCGCAGACAAACGAGATCGAAGAACCCGACCCCGACCAAACACAGCCAACTGGGGAAGATGCGAATTTTTCTCCGATATCCGAGGGCGGCGACGCCGAAGCCATTCAACCAGCCGATGAGGTCGCCGAAAATTCCGATGCGGGAGAGACCGGCACCCAAACTCGCGAGGATACAATTATTGAGGAAAGCCGCGGTGAAATGGCGGATTCGGAAGAGTCGGCCGACTCTCGAGGAGACGGGCTCGACGCCAAAGGCGATTCAGGCCACGAGGAAAACTCTGAGGACGGCGAAGACCTCGATCTCTCGGGATTGGAGGATGTTTCAGAGGGGGAGCACCCCAATGCCAAACAAGCGCAGAATGGAAATGCCGCCGATGACGGAGAGATAAAAAAGCTCTTCGGGCACGTCGGCTATGACGAACTTTCCAAAGCGCTCGCCCAAGCGCTCGATTCCGAAGAAAAGCCTCCGGCCGAGGGCAAGCTTGGGGGGTTGATGTCGAAGGCCATGTCAAAGGCGATGTCCGATGCGACGGCCGTCGGAAAGATAATTTCCGACGCCGCGGCAAAAGGAGGCGCCGACGATATTCTCGAGGGGCTTGACTTTGAGAAAGAGGCCGACGGAAATTCCGGCGGCGGTCAAAAAAAAAATTAGAACCCCGGTAGGCGCGCCCACGCTGTTTGGAAGCTTGCCAAAGAACCGCCGCAAAGGCGAATCGAAAGGCATTTCAACGGTCAGGTTAAACGCTATGATAGGCATAAGCAGCACGCCTTTTCTAAGAGGCGAGACGGCTCCGCTCTCGCCCGATAAGGGGCTTGCGATGCAATATGTCGAAATAGGCGTATGGCGCGCGGGGCTTTCCGGATTCGACGCGCCGATGAAAATATCGGTCTGGAAAGACGACAAAGAAAAAATTGGGGAGCAATCGTACGAATTGATCCCCGGAGAAAATCTTGAAATAAACATTTAGAAAACATGCTAAGCGTAAGAATTATCCCATGCCTCGACGTCAAAAACGGCAGAGTCGTCAAAGGCGTCAATTTTGTAAATTTAATAGACGCAGGAGATCCCGTAGAACAGGCCAAAGCCTATGAAAAGCAGGGCGCCGACGAGCTCGTGTTCCTCGACATAACGGCCTCGAGCGACAACCGCGACATAATGTTGGACGTCGTCGAGCGCACGGCCTCGGAGTGTTTCATGCCGCTTACCGTCGGCGGGGGACTGCGCACGATAGAGGACATACGGAAAATGCTAAACGCCGGCGCCGACAAAGTTTCGCTGAACACGTCGGCTGTAAAAACGCCCGACCTCGTATCGGAAGCGTCGGCCAAATTCGGCAACCAATGCATAGTTGTGGCAATAGACGCCAAGTCTGCCGGTCCCGGGAAATGGCTCGTATATACGCACGGCGGCAGAAATAAAACCGATCTCGACGCGGTGGAGTGGGCGAAGGAAATGCAGCGCAGGGGCGCGGGAGAAATCCTGCTTACATCAATGGACGCCGACGGCACAAAAGACGGCTACGATATAGCCCTTACAAGGGCGGTCTCGGAAGCGGTTACAATACCGGTGATAGCCTCCGGCGGGTGCGGAAACCTCCAGCACATGGTCGATGCCGTAAAATACGGCAAAGCAAGCGCGGTGCTGGCGGCCTCCATATTCCATTTCGGCCAATACACCATAAGACAGGCAAAAGAGGAAATGATGAAAAACGGCATACCGGCGCGCCTGTAAAAATTCTCCGCATATCCGCCCCGCGATTTTGCCGCGCAGTAATTTCCGCGCAATATCGCCCTTTGCTTTGAAAAAAAAATATCAATAATCGGCCGTCTATTACTCGTAAGGTGCATATTATCGGCGCCGCGATTGCACATTCCCAAAATCCGCTATATCCCCTAATCAAATGTCCGACGATTGAGCGCAGAAGGCCTCCCGCACATTCCCAAAATCCGCGGCAGTATTGTTTTCGTTTTTTTGGGGCCCGAACATTGAGGCGGCGAAGAAAAATTATCGATACCTGGCACAGGCTGCCTTAAGCTCCTCCCAGCGGGCGCAAGGAAGGTCGGGAAGGTTTGAGATGTGGTTTAGAATGCTCTTCCACTCAAGGTAGGCGCGCTCGATATCGCCGCGGGCTATCATGTCGCACTGAAATTTTGACGGCGGATCTCCGCGACGCATTCCCCTGACTATTTCGCTGGCCCCGCCGCCGTATGTTATGGGGACTCCGGCTTTGAGGGCCCCTTTTATATTTGAAGAAAAGAACGCCAGCGCGCAACAGTCGGCCATTCGCGACGAGCACCCCGCCCTTGACTGAGACAGGTGGAAGCGGCCTCCGGCGCGCAGGTTGGCCAAGTCGAAGACGATGTCCGAAATATCGTAGGAAGCGTCCTCGACCGCCGCGGCGACTGCATAGCCCTCTCCGCCGTTGAAAAACGAAAATATGCGGCCGCGCAAAGTCGGCTTAAAATGCTCGTCGACGAGCCCCAGTCGAAACCATTGCTGGGCTATAGACTCCCCGTGAAACTGGCTTTTTGAAAGGCCCGATAGCCTCAGAAAATCGTTTTCCGAACTGGCGTCGACATCGCGTTTTTGCGGGTTAAAAAGCTTTGCCCCGTAAGAGTCTATCACGGCCTTTATCTTTATATCTGAAATATCCACCCGCGCGCTCACGCCGTTTATGCCTACTTGGAAATCTTCGACCCTCGCCCCCGCCCATGCGGAACTTATTATGCGCGCAAAATTAGCCTTCAAAGCCTTCATAGATAGGCGGTGCGCTGAAAGTTTTGCGGCCGCGCGAGGATTTAGGCGGCGCGTCTTTTCGACTATCCTCCTGGCTTTCCCCGTCAGAAACATCGAACCGTTTTTGAAGTAGGCTATATCCAAAGACACCCCGTACGTCCCGTTGAAAAGCCGCTGCGGGCGCCCCATTTTTAAGGCCGAAACGCCGGCTGGCGACTCGGTGATTTTCTGCCACCTGCCCTCGACCATAAAGGAGACCTCCCGCGCGGGGAAATCGCCAAAGGTGCGCCGCCTCTCCCATTCGAGTTTGGAATTTAAAATCTCGGCCTTGAAAAATTTTTTCGACGCCGAGATGGAAGTCGAGGCACGGCGAATTAGCGATTTTACGTCGTCAAAGCCGATATCTATCTTTTCGTCCGTAAAGAGGCGGCCGTAGAAATCGGCGAGCGCGCCTATGTGGTCCCGAGACTCGTCAACGGCCTTTGCCATTATGCGGATAGACGCCGCGGAATCTACGGCGTCAAAGCGCTTCAGGATACCCTGCTTGGCCTCGGAAAGGCGCGGCTTGTCCGGCAGGCAGACGGCAAAGCCAAGCGTGTCCTTGCCGCGCCTGCCCGCGCGCCCGTACATTTGCAACAATTCGTCGGGGCGCAGTATTTTCGGGCCCGAAACGGTCTCGTATTCGCGCGAGGCTACTACGACGCTGCGCATTGAGAAATTCACGCCTGCGCCCAATCCCGTAGTTGCAACCACGGCGTTGAGCTTTCCCTCCCTGGCGTACTTTTCGACGACGGCCGCGCGCTGAAAAGCCGAAAGGCCGCTGTGGTGGTAGGCTATTCGGCGGCGCATCATGTTGGCAAGCTGCCGGCCGGCCGACGAGGCCAGTTCTTTGGGCAGATTCAAGAAATCGGGGCACGGAAGCTCTTCGGAGAGCTTTCGCGCGATGGACTCGGCCTCGGCTCTGTGCGGCGCGAAAATAAGCACAGGCGACATTCCAGCATCAATTATTTTTTTCACGAGCTTCGGCCACGCGCCGGCAATTCCGCGCGTATCCGCCGTTATGGAGGTCGACAGGACCTCCTCCAGTGGCACGGCGCGCTCGGAATGGCTGACGAGGCGGCAGGAGCGGCCTATGCGCTCAAGCCAGCCACGCACGTCGCCGGTATTTGCGACGCTGCCGCTCATTAGCAAAAGCTGGGTCGACTTCGGCGCAAGAGCGACGGCAAGCTCGTAATTGAAGCCCCTAATCGGGTCCGATATGAGCTGGTATTCGTCTATAACCAGCAAGTCGGGGCAATCCCCGCTAAATAAGCGGTTCTTCTGCGTTTCCAAAGTCGCCACTACGACGGGGGCGTCAGTGTCTATATTGTAGTCTCCGGTGCATATCCCGACGCGCCAGCCGCGCGATTTCCACTGGCTGTATTTGTCGTTTGCCAGCGCCCGGGTCGGCACCGTATAGACGGCCTTGCCGGAAAAGCCCTTTTCGATGTACATTTCGAAAACGTACGTCTTGCCCGCCCCCGTGGGCGCGTCGATGATTACGTCGCAACCCTGGCGCAGGTACGATACCGCGCTGCTTTGCCAAAAATCCGGTATGCGGACGATATCGCCGAAGAGCTCCATCTATCAATGCGCCGAATATGCGCCGAGAATTTCGGCGACATACATCTTGTGCATGGGATCCTTTGAATACCACTTATCGAGCGCCTCTTTGTCGATGAAGGACGAGGCCTGCATTTGCTGGGCGTACATTTTTCTGCATTCAAAATACAGCTTTGACTCCTCAAAGGCGACCGACCCGCAGGGAGTCTGAAAGGCCGTCAGCCCGCACGCGCTTGCCTTGTCGACGTCCCTGCCCGAATGCGATCCGCAGAAGGAAAGTATCTTTTTTTTGTCCGCATTGAAAAACGAAACCGTAAATGAGGGATTGTTTTCCATAAATTCGAACGTGTAGCGGTTCGTGCGTATGAAAACAAAGACGACCGGCTTATTCCACATAAATCCTGCGGCGCCCCAGCTTGCGGTCATCATGTTAAATTTTGAAACACTGCCCGAGGTCACGAGCATCCAATCCGAACCAATCTGTCCGATGGGATTTGACATGGCAGCTTGTATGTCGACTTGTTTGAACATGGCTGAAATCATCGTTAAAAAAAAAACTCTATTCAACAAAATTTTCAAAAAAGCTAAGTGCTGCTAAGAAATAGCGCAATTATTCCGAAAAAAATGCGCGGGCAAAATTAGATGTTGAAAAAAGGAAACAAAGGCATTTAATCGTTGTCAATGTATGTGCGGCGCGCTATGCGCCGTTTTTATAAAAGGAACATTTATGGATATAAGAAAAACTATCGCAATAGCGGCCGCCTCGTGCGCGGCATTCACTTCGGCTTTTGCCGAAACAAACGAGGACTACATCAAGACTTTCGGCATGTTTGTCTACCAGAACGGCGGCTTGAAAGAATTGCAGCTTAACCCCGCTGAGTTCAACCTGTTCATCGAGGGCATAAAGGACGCCTACGAAGGCAAACCCATGCCCAAGAACGTGGCCGAATATGGGCAAAAGATGATGGAGTACTTGAAATCGAGAGCCGACGCCTACGTCGCAGAGCAGATCAAGAAATCGCAGGCTCAAAACGACGCCTTCTGGAAGACTCTCGACACCGACAAGGAAGTCGTAAAAACCTCGACGGGGCTTGCCTACAAGATAACCAAAAAAGGCGACGGCGCAACCCCGAAGGAAAATTCCGACGTGGTCATAAACTACACCGGCAAGCTCATCGACGGCACGGTGTTTGACAGCACCGACAAGCACGGCAAATCCGCCGAATTCAACCTCGCCAACGTCATTCCCGGTTTCCGCGAAGGGTTGCAAAAGATTGCAAAGGGCGGCAAGGCCACTCTCTACATCCCCGCAAAGCTCGGCTACGGCGAACAATCTACTCCCAACATTCCGCCGAATTCGACGCTCATATTCGACGTCGAGCTCGTCGATGTAAAATAACAAGTTTAACCTATAACAATGCGTTTCCCATTTGCGGAAACGCTTTTTTTTTGTCCACAACTCTCCGCACCCGAGCGGCTCAAATTGTAAAATAATGCGCGGCGGATAGTTAAGTCTTGACATATTTGACAGTTGTCGTAGCATGGTTGCCGGTGTGGGAGTTCATGAAAGACGGGCTCTAAACGCCGCCAGTATTAACTATAGACGGAGCTTGTTATGAAAATTTTAAAAATGGCAGCCGTTTTTTCCGCTGCGCTTTTGTCCACGTCTGTTTTTGCGCTCGTGGAAGACGTGAGCATGTTTGTGGAATATAAAAACGGCAAAACTTCGAGTGAAAATATAAAGCTCGAAAAAATATCAGAAAACACATATCGGGCCCGCGTGCCGTTTAAAAAATATAATAGGTGGCAGTGGGGAAAAATAAAACATATAAGCATATTAAGCGCCGACGCGCAGGCTAATAAGGGAGACAAAGGCTATTGGGTTCTATCCGACGGGCGCATGGGCGAATTTAATTGCCAGAGCGGCAAAATCGACGAGCGGCGCAATCCCATGCAAATGTACGGCGTAAAAAAGGGCGACGAGGCGTTTGTTGCAATAATAAAGGGCCTTAAGTATGAATACAGCATGGTTGTCAATGTGGAAGACGGCCGCTACAGTATATACCCGCGCTTTCACATAGAGGCAATAGGCATGCCCATATATGAGGACATCATTATAGATTTTACGTACTTCAAGGGTGACGCCGCAAACTATTCCTCTATGGGGAGAGCCTACCGCGACTACCAGCTTTCGCGCGGCGCCGTGCGCCCGTTGAGAGAGAGAATCAAAGGCAATGAAAGGCTGAAATACTCGTCGGAGGCCGTATTTTTAAAATTCATGATGGCCTCTTTCATGCGCCAGGGGGAAACCGGGCTTAACCGCGGCTTCCACTGGAAGGATGTCGACGCCCCGAACATTCAGGTCTTCCGCAATTACGACAATATGATGGGCGTGCTCAAAAAGCTCAAAAAACTGGGCATAGACAAAGCCGACATAATAATAACCAACTGGAACTGGCGCTCGAACGGGCGCTCACCAATATACGGCGTTGCCGAACCCGAACTCGGGGGAAACGCCAAATGCAGAAAACTCACGGCCCTTGCAAAGGAACTGGGCTTTCAGGTATCGCCCCACATTCTCCACACCGAAAATTACACGGTGTCTCCGGCCTTCGACAAAAACGACCTCGCCCAAGACATAAACGGCAAATACTACCATTATGACGGAATGGGGGGTGAGGCGTATAATCCCTGCTGGAGGCAAGTCTATTACAAGCAGGTTTTGCAAAACTACACAAATATGCAGCTGTTGGGGTTCAACGGCCCAATACACATAGATGTAACCAGCGCAATTACCCCCTACCCGTGTTTTGATCTCAGCCACTTTTGCACCAGAAACGACACCGCATTTTACATGAACCAGGTAGGACTGCTCTCCGACGCTTTTTTCGGGGGCTGGACGAGCGAATCCTCGTGCGACCAAGTAGCAAACACGCTCGACTACGCCTTGTATGTGAGCGCCTATCCGTCTTATTTGGGCGCGGCTAACCCGCTCGTGAGCCGAATGGTCCCGATTTGGCAGCTCGCCTACCACGGCATTATCATGAGCAACCCCTTCGCCTCGACAATCGACTACAACGCGCGCAAGCGCCCTGCCGTGGGCTGGGGGCCGACAAACTCGTTCACGCCCCAAACGCGCAGGTTAAAATTTGTGGAATTTGGCGGGAGGCTCACCTACTACTGGAACCTTATTCACGACGAGACGCTCGAGGACGTAAAAGAGGCGTACCAAGAATACAAAAAACTCCGCTACCTCCAGCTCGAGTACATGGATTTCCACGACGAAATCGCCCCCGGCGTTTTCCTCACGGTATTTGGCGACGGCAGCAAAATAGTAACCAACTACTCCGACAAGCCATTTTCATACGAAAACCAGACCGTAGCCTCCTTAGATTACAAACTCTTTAAGCCCTAAGCGCAAAAAACTAACCGCGCACCCCCATAAAATTTTCGCGCTTATGGCAACGGCGAAAAAATCCGCCTGCCCGTAACCTCAAGCCTCAGATGATAGAAGCACCCGCGCAATTGGCGCGCGTTAAGCGCGGAAAGTGCCGAAGCGGTACACCGTCGTCGAAGAATACGTCTCGTCGGGATAGAGGTCGATTGACGGGAAATGCCGCTTGTTTTGGGCGTCCGGCCAGTGCTGCGTCTCGAGGGCAAAGCCCGAAAAGGGCCCGTATGAGCGCGAATACTTACCCTTGTGGGCGTTTATAAACGTGCCCGAGTAAAACTGCACGCCAGGCTCTGTGGTAAAGACTTCCATGGCCCTGCCGGTAAGCTCGTCGTAAACGGCAGCAGCCTGGATAAAATCACCGTCGGCGCCCTGGAGAACGAAGTTATGGTCGTAGCCGCCGCCGACAGTCTCGATATGGTAGCCGCCCATTGATATGCCGTCGCCTATCCTGCGCAAGCGGCGCAAATCAAGAGCCGTGTTCCTGACAGAGAGCACCTCTCCGGTAGTGACCATGTTCGAAGACACCGGCGTAAAATAATCGGCAAATATCTTTATTCTGTGGTCCAAAATATTGTCGGCCTCGCCGCAGGATAAATCAAAATACGAATGGTTTGTAAGCGCGCATACCGTGGGCCGGTCGGTCGTGGCGCAGTAGTTAATTTCAAGTTCTCCGGCGTCGGTGAGCTTGTATGTTATGGAAACATCGAGGTTGCCGGGAAAGCCGTTGTACATGTCGGGAATGAGCGCGTGAGCCTGCACGCCCTTCCAGTTGGCGCCGCAACACTCGGTTAAATCCCAAATCATTTTTTCGAAAGAATTCGAGCCGCCGTGAAGAGTGTTTTTTCGGGCTGTTTCATTGCAGTCGAGCTTATATGTGCGCCCGTCTATGGGAATTTTTGCCCCGCCGATTCTATTGCATACCCTGCCCACTGCGGCGCCGAAGTAATACTTGGATTCGAGATAATCCTCAGGCTTCTCGTATCCCAAAACGACATCGCCTAATTTTCCGTTTGCATCGGGCACGAGCAGGCGCATTATGGCCGCGCCCACGTTTCCGACCTCCATTTCAAGCCTGCCGTTTTTTATCCAAATACTCTTGTATTGCATATGCTCTCCTTAGGCTCTCGCCACGTCCGTCCAACGCCGCTGCCTGATGAGTGTTATCCTCACAGGAATCGAATTCGACGTCTTCTTTTCTATAGTTTCTCTAATTTTCTCGATCAAATCTCCAGCCTGGACATCGTCGATAGCCTCGGGAGACACTATCACGCGCAGCTCCCTGCCGGCCTGCAACACATATGCGTTGGAGACCCCCGCAAAATCCATGGCTATTTTTTCGAGCGTCTTGACCCTGCTTATGTAGCCGTCGACGGCCTCCATGCGCGCGCCCACGCGCGTGGCAGAAATGGTGTCGGCTATCTGGACTACCGTCGAGTATATGCTCTCGGCGGGCACCTCTCCGTGGTGCGATTCCACCGCGTTTACCACGACCATAGACTCGCCCTCCTTGCGCAGCAGCTCGGCGCCCGCGCGCGCGTGGGACGAGTCTGAATTTGAAATTCCTTTGCCTATGTCGTGAAACAGGCCCGCACGGCGGGCGATGTCGGCGTCGCAACCCAGCTCGGAGGCAATGTACGAGGCGAGCTTTGCAACTTCTATCGAGTGGGCAAGCGTGTCTTGGTTGAGGGATAAATGCAGGGAAAGGCGCCCTATGGCAGTCTTGATATCGTCGCTGGAACAGACCAACCCCAGCGACGATATTGTTTGCTCGCCCAAATCGCGCAGATTCTGGCCGACCTTTTCCCTTGCCGACGCAACCGCCTGCTCTATTGTCGACGGAGATATCCTGCCGTCGGCCACCAAAGTTTCCAGAGCCAATTTTGCTATGGCTCTGCGCGTGGGATTGAAAGACGAGACCATCACCGTATCGGGTGAGTCGTCGATGACGACGGTAGTCGAAGTCTCAAACTCGAAAGAGCGTATGTTGCGCCCCTCCTTGCCTATTAGGCGCCCCTTCATGGCCTCGTCGGGAATCTTTACTATCGTCGCCGTGGCCGACTGCGGCATTTGCGGCGAAAGGCGCTGCATGGCGTCCATTAAAACACGGCGGGCCGTTTCGTCGACGTCGCGCTTCGACTTTTCCAGCAGCTCGCGCTTATACGGGGCAAGCTCCTCGGCGCATTTTTTTTGTATTTCAACCTTCGCCTCGCGCCGAATCTCGTCTATATCGGACTCTTTTACCTTCGCAAAGCGGGCGAGCTTGTCCAGGTAGTTTTCTTTTATAAGCTGAAGTTCCGACCCGAGCTTCTTGTATGTGCGGTATTCGCCGTCGGCGCGCTCCTTGGAAAATTTCGCATTTTCGAGTTCTATTTTAATTTCCGCGAGCCTCTCGTCCTGCTCGTGCTTGGCGTTTTTTGCCAAAAGGAGCATTTCCTCATACTCGGCCTTTATTTCAAGCTCGCGCTCCTTGAGCATCATCTCCAGCTTGTTGCTCTTTTTCTCATACTCGAGACGCTCGGCGTTTCTGATCGATTCCGCATTCGACTCCATTTTGCTTTTGAGGCTGTTGACGCGCACAAAAAGCACTATGCACTCGGCAAACAGGCACGTCGCCAACAATCCCAATATTACTGCGTTCCAATCTAGATTCAATTTTTGCCCTTCCGTCAAATAAACCAGACCCGATACAAACTTAGAGCGCTCCAAAAATCAAGCTATTTCTACCCTGCGCCCGGACGCCTCCCCACCGCGCAAAAAAATCCGCCAGATAGCGGGCTTTAATATCCGCCTCCGAAAAAAACAGCGTTAAATTCGAAGAACGATTATTAGCGCGCCTTGTCGCCAAGTTGCCGCGCCAAAAAAAACGGCGGTTAAAAAAGCCGCCGAACTTCAAAAATAAAAAATTATTGAAGGCGCTCAATGGCCCTGTCGATTCTCCCGAGGACTTTTTCCCTGCCGAGAATTTCGAGCATCGGAAATAAGTCTGCCCCGCCCGACTGCCCCGATACGGCGAAGCGAATGGCCGGGAAATAATCTGTGGGCTTTTCGCCCCTGCCCTCGGCGAGCTCCGAAAGAGCCGCGTACAGGCTGTCGTGGTCGAACGGAACCTTTTCAATAATCGGGCGCACGAGCTTCAAGCGTTCGGCGGGATCGCCCTTCTTTTGAACCTTCGATAGCGCGACGTCGTCAAAAGCGTAATCGTCGCTGAAAAAATAACCCACCAGAGCGGGGAATGTCTCCATGTTGGATGTCTTGGGCTGGCACAGTTCAAATACGGAATCGACATATTTTGCGTCGGACGGGAGCGCAATGCCGGCCTCTTGGGCGCGGCGCCTGGCGAGGGCGTCGAACTTCCCGGGCGCGAGAGCGCGCAGGTACTCGGTGTTGAAATGCGCCATCTTCCGCTCGTCAAAACGGGCGTTGCTTTTTATTATGCCGCGAAAATCAAAGAGCCTTATGATTTCTTCAATGGGCATTATCTCGGCGTCGTTTTTCGGGTTCCAGCCAAGCAGACAAAGGTAGTTGCGCACGGCTTCGGGCAAAAAGAGCTTCTGCTGGTATTCTTCGATTAGTGCGCCGCGGTCGCGTTTGCTCATCTTTCCCTGCCCCTGGCTCTTTAATATGAGCGGTATGTGGGCGTACTGGGGGACGGGCGCGTCAAAGGCCTCGAAAAGCTCTATGTGTTTATTTGTGTTTGTGAGGTGATCCTGCCCCCTGATTACATGGCTAATCTCCATGCAAATATCGTCGACGACGTTGACAAAATGAAATACAGGAGTGCCGTTTGAACGGAAAATCGGAAAATCCTTCTCCTCGGTGCGCTCCACGTCGCCGTAAACTGCATCGTGCAAAACTTGCTTTTTGCCGGACACCTTGAAAAACACGGCCCCGTCCTTGTCGTAGGCGCGCCCCTTGGAGCGCAGAATATCCAGGTATTTCCTGTAAATGTCGGCCCTCTGGCTTTGGAAATACGGCCCGTAGCCGCCGCCGACTTCGGGGCCTTCGTCCCAATCCAGCCCCAGCCAACGCATGCCGTCCTCAAGGACGTCGAGGTACTCCTGGCGGTTGCGCTCGTCGTCGGTATCCTCTATTCTCAAGACGAACATGCCGCCCGTGTGGCGGGCGTAAAGCCAGTTAAACAGCGCTGTTCTGGCGCTGCCTATGTGAAAAAAGCCCGTGGGGCTTGGTGCAAATCTAACTCTTACCTTGCTCATTTTCTTAAAAATATATTCGGCGATATTAAACATCGCCTCGAATTTTAGACAAATAAAAACTGTAAACTTTTTTGAACGATGGCGTAAAGAGCTCCGGAGTGCACGCGAGCATATTTTCGAAGCATTCGACGCCGACCCAGTCGAGGCTCGCAACTTCGTCGGGCGGAGGATTAAATAGCGTATCGAGACCCACCTCGAGCTCGTAAACGCATGTAAACTCCTGCCCGGTCTCTCGGCAGGCCGAAATTTTACCTATGTATTTCAAGTCCGAAGCCCCGACTTCCAATCCGGTCTCCTCTTTCATCTCCCTCACTGCCGCTATCTCGTAGGTCTCTCCGGCATCGACGTGCCCTGAACACGAAGTCGTATATAAATTTGGATACTTGTCCTTTAAGGCCGAGCGCTTCTGCAGCAAAATCTTCCGCGGCAGCTGGCGCGAGAAAATTATTACGTGCGAAGCCCTGTGCATGAGAGCGCGGCGGTGCACCTCGTCGCGCGGGGCGCTCGATACGACGCGGTCATTATCGTCTACAATATCGAAAATATCCTTTACCATCAGCGTTGAAGTTTGTACGGGACATTTATTCTTTTTATCTTGCGGTAGTCGCACGCCCCGATTCCCAACTGCCTGCAATAGCCCAGTACCGGAGGCTCTGCGTCTATGCCCTTGAAGCGGTTTGCCCTGCGGTACTTGTTTATCGTCAGCCACGCCATATAGTCTATTACGACAGGATTCGCGCTTAAATAGAGGCCGTTTTCGGAAAATGAAAATCTGGCATTATACACCGAACCGCCCACAAACTGTCCGTTCTCGTAGGAAATTATCGTGAACAAATTAGACTCTTTTAGTTCCGGAATGGCGCAAACCTCCGCCGCCGCCATGGACGCGTTGGCCGGCTCCTTTAGAAAACGCTCGTTATTGGACATATTCCATATGCTCGCATTTCCTATGGCCGCGCATACTCCGAGCCCTTCCATATCTGTAATCACCGGCAAATTTATCCAAAAATCGACGGTTAGGAAAAGGGGGACGGGCAGATAGCTCTTTCGTATCTCCGGGTCGTAAATTTCGCGAAAAGAGACGGAAGTCTTGATGTTTTTGGGAGTGAGCGCGTTGTCGTAGTACCAGCGCTTGTCGAAGAACTTTCCGCTTTCTATGTCGGCGACGTTTACGCCGCCGTAGGTATCGGAAGCTCCGGCCTGCACTTGGGAGAGTTTTGGAAGGAATCCGCAGGAACGCATCTTGCGCGCCGACATGTCGACTATCGTAATGTCGCCCTTTTTATAGCCGCGACGCTCAAGTTGGGCTATTACGGCGTCGATTAAGTTCTTCGGAGTAGACAGCCCCGGACCGGAGTTCGTATAAATCTTTAACCCGACCTTCCCCTTCGGGCCCCGTTTTATTTTCTTACCGCAATACTTCTCGTAAGCCCTAAAGAGGGCGGAGACGGCCGCATTGTAAGTCGGGGCGGAGAAATCGACCAGCTTTGTCTGAAATAATACGTCGTCGTCGGACTTCGCCGCGGCGGACGGGCCCTGGGAAGTTTCCGCCGAAACCTTGCCGGCAGATCCATCGGCCGTAACCGCAAATGAAGATTCGGGCATGATAGCCGCAAAAAATACGGAGACAGCCGCAAGCATTCCGCGGCCTAAAAGGGAAAAATCGTTTATAAATGATGTTGCCATTGGCGAAAAAAAACTGTAGTTGTCAAACGAGTAGAATAAACAAAATTTTTATTCATTATGCAAGCATTCAAGTTGATTAAAATTTTAGCGTACGCGGCGGTTGCGGCCCTGCTTATGTGCGCGTGCGGGGAAAAGTCTCCGGAGGAGTTGGAAAGGGCCAACCAAAAGAAGTCTGAATTGGCCGTCAGACGGGCGCAAGTAATGATTGCCGAAAACAAGCTCGACGACGCCATTGCAATGCTTGAAAACGCCTATAGCGAATGCGGGGCCAACACCCTCGTGTGCGAAACGCTTGCAAACGTGTTTGCCCAAAAGGGGCAGACCGCGTCGGCGGGAATGTTTTACGAGCTGGCCTACGACAGCGACAATTCAAGACCTGAAATGCTGGTATTTGCCGCCAACGCCTACGAGGCGACCGACAGCATAGACGCCGCCGTAAACGCGTACGAAAAATACGTCGAAAAGAAGCCCGAAGATGCCGACATAAGGAAGAAGCTTTCCGCCGCGTACGAAAAGCAGGGTAAGTACCGCGAAGCTCTGGATTCCCTCAACGCCTTTTTAAAGCTTTCAAAGCGCCCGCCCGACACCTCCGAGGCCGCAGTCATCGGGCGCCTGTATATAGGCCTAAAAGATATAAAGAACGCAAAACTTTGGTTGGAAACGGCGCTGAAAGTTACACTTCCGGAGAACACGCAAACGCGAAAGGAAATCGGCTTGAGCCTGATAAGAGTTTACCGCGCCGAAAAAGACGCTAACAAGCTTGAAGAGATTGTCGCGATGCTCGATGCCATAGACAGAAAACTCGTCAATGACAGGTATCCCACGCTCAAGGCCAACATAGCCGAATACAAACACATACAATCCGAAGAAAAGATAAAAGCCGAGGCTCGAAAAGCCCGCGAAGAGGCCGAAGCGGCACAAAAAGAAGTCGAGATGCAAAACGCCGCGGCAAAAAAGCAAGTCGAAGACGAGAAAAAAGCCCTTGCCGAAAGTGCGGCAACCAAGCAAAGCGCCCAAGAAGGCAAATCGGGGGAAGAAATTATAGACCTAACTCCCGAAGATGCAAAAAACGACGCAAAACCGGCGGAAAAGAAGGTGAATGATGGTTCCACCCCAAAGGAATCCAAGACCACAGCGCCAAGCGAAAAAGCAGACGGCGGCGCGGTCCCAGCACAAGGGAAAGAAGGCGGTTCCAAAGACAAAGATGTAGCAAAGACAATTCCCGAAGGGCAAAAAGCCAAGACAGACGAACCTGCCGCGATAGAGAATCATCCCCTACCCCCCCAAGAACCCCTACAAGAACAGAAGAAACAACCTGCAGACTTTGATGTTTACGCGCTCGAAGCCGAAAAGGCCATAAAGGCCTCCGACGGGCAAAACGCGCTCGTGTACGCAAACAAGGCCATATCGGAGCGCATAGACTCGGCAAAGGCCTGGCAGCTTATGGCGCGCGCCTACGAGCTAAACGGAAGTATCGACAACGCGTGCCTTGCGGCCAACGAGGCCTACCTGATAAGCCCCTCGGATGAAAACGCCATCTCTTTGCTCGGACTCCTGCAAAAAAATAAAAACGCGCAAAACTTTTTAACCCGCGCGCTGTCCCTATACGACAAGCACAGCGCGAATGCCGAATTCGACTATTGGCTGGCGTGCGCCTACCGCGACAATTCAGACGAAGCCAACGCGCGCAAACATTTTGAAAAATACGCAAAGTCGAACCCCGCGGACAAAGAGCACAAGCGCCAAGCCGAAGAATATTTGAATAAGTAATGCCCAAAATAAAGCAGTCTTGCATAGACGAAATTAGGGCGAAGATCCCGATTGAGCAGGTCATAGGCGATTATGTTTCGCTTAAAAAGAGCGGTTCGATCTACAAGGGACTGAGCCCGTTTTCAAACGAAAAGACGCCCTCTTTTACGGTAAACCCCGAGAAGCAGTTCTATTACTGTTTCAGCACGAGCCAGGGCGGCGACGTATTTAAATTCATACAGACTATTGAGAATCTGAATTTTGCCGAAGCCATAGAATTTCTGGGCAAGAAGTACGGCATAGCCATAGAGTACGACAACAACGGGCGCGACGCCGCCGTTCAAAGCGCCAAGAGGCAGTTGCTTCAGATGCACGAAATAGCAGCCGAATGGTTTGCGGGGCAATTTTTTGCCGACACTCCCCAAGCGCAGGCCGTGCGCAAATACTGGGTTGAAGAGCGCCAAATGAGCCTCGACGACGCTCGGGAACTGCGCATAGGATACGCCCCTGAAAATTCGTCGGAATTGAAGAGGCTGATATTTGGCAAGGGGTTTGCCCTAAACGTCATAGCCGATTCGAGCATATTCATGGCCAGAGAGGGGGAGCGCAATCCGGCGAATTTCTACCCGAAATTTCGCGGCAGGCTTATGATACCCATATGCGATATCCAGGGGCAGGTCGTCGGGTTCACCGGCAGAAAGACGCAATTTACCCCGGAGACGCCCGCGGAGAGCGGCAAATACGTAAATTCGCGAGAGACCGAGATTTTCAAGAAGAGCAATATCGTCTTTAACATAAGCAAAGCCAAGCCGCACATAAAGCAAAAGGGCTACTGCGTAATGGTCGAGGGGCAGATAGACGCCATAAAGATGTACTCCGCCGGGATAAAAAACACTGTTGCCACGCAGGGAACGGCGCTTACCGACAACCACTTGTCCCAGATAAAGCGCTTTTGCGACAAGGCCGTACTTTTGTACGACGGCGACGCAGCCGGCATAAAGGCAAACATAAAGGCGATATCCATGTGCATAAAGCACGACATAGAACCCATGGTTGTCCCGCTGCCGGACGGGGACGACCCCGATTCTTTCATAAAGGCCTACGGCGCCGAAAAGATGCGCGAACTTGTCGAAAACGGCAAAAAAACTGCGGTGAGTTTTGCGGTGGAAAAGCTGGCCGAGGCCCAGCGGGAGCTGACGCCGCAAAAGAAGGGCGAAATAGAGTCGAATATATTTCAGATGCTTCAAAGCTGCACATCTGCGGTAATATTGAACGAATACCTGCGCCAGCTGGCCTCCAGCCTGCGGGTTAGCCTGACATCGGTATTGCAGGACTGGACTGCGTTTTCCGAAGGCAAAACAGCCCCGCAGAAGCGCGAAATCAAAAAAAGCGAAGAAGACGGCGGCGGGGACACCGACCACTTGATATCAAGCGCCACCGCCGACACTCTGTACCTTGTATTGCACTATCCCCAGACGGCCTTCCCCATCTCGCAGGCCATAGACCCCGACTGGCTCAATGAGAAAAAGCTCTCGTGCCAAATACTGAAAAAACTAATTGGCATGTATTCAGAGGGTGTGGAATTTGACGCGTCGAGGGTGGACGAATTTTTCGATTCCCCGAGAGAGCAAAACGCCATATACAAAATATTGGCAAATCCGAAATTTTTAATTGAAAATCCGACAAAATATGCGAATGATTGTATAAAGACAATTTATAAGAATTACATCGATCGCGAAATAAAGGATACTACCGCCAAGCTCGCCGACGCAAGCGTCGACGCGCAGGATAAGGTTGTATTGCTCAAAAAGGTGGTCGATTTGAAAAAAATGTCTTTAAAAGTTCCGAATCAGATTGAGGAAAAATAATACTGGGTATGTCATCTAAAACACCGAAAACAAAAACGGCGGCAAAGGCGGCCAAGAGCGTCGCAAAACCAAAGAAGACTTCGGCTGCGAAAGTGGCGGCAAAAGCCGCGAAGAAAGCAACCGATACAAAGAAGCGGGAGCGCGTTCCGGCGAAGAAACCGGCGCCAAAGGCATCGCCCAATGCCAAGAAATCGGCGCCCAAGCCCAAGCAGGCAAAACAGCCTGCCGCAGCCCCGGCTGAGAAGAAGGCAAAAGCGCCGATGCAGGCGAAGGAGCCCTCGCAGGTAAAATCTGCGCCGAAAAAGGCAATTTCCCAACAATCCGCAAAGAAGGATTTAGACAAGAGGCGCGAAATTCAAAAGACGGAAGCCGGCCAACAGGCTAAGAAGAAGGCCTCGCCGCTGAGCTCCAAGAGCATAGACATAAAAATAAGGCAGCTGAGGTCGCTTGCAAACGAAAAGGGGTATCTGACCAGCCAGGACATACAAAAGCACCTCATAGACACGATTAAAGATCCCCAAATTTACGACAACGTAATAAAAATCCTCGAGGATCTCAACATAGATATTTTCGACAACGAGGAGGACATCGAGAACTTCAAGCGCAGGAAAGAGGAGACTGAAGAGCGCCAATCGAAGGCCTTGCAGTCGGACACTCTCGACGACCCCGTCAGAATGTACCTAAAGCAGATGGGCCAAGTTCCCCTGCTCTCGCGCGAGCAGGAAGTGGCGATTTCCAAGCGCATCGAACAGGCCGAGGCTGAAGCCGTCAAGGAGCTTTTTGCGGTATCGCTTACGAATAAGTTCCAGATCGACCTGGCAAAAAAGCTGATCGACCGCGAAGAGCGCTTCGACAAGATTGTCCTCGACAAAAAAATAGTCGAGGGGCGCGAGCGCTACTTTGAGGAGTTGCCCAAATACGTCGAGCAAGCCGAAAAGGCCGAAGAGGTACTGCAAAAGAACTGGGATGCGGCCAGGAGCACGCAAAACCAGTCGATGGCCAAGCGCTACATGACGATATACAAGACGCAGGAATCCAAGTTGCGCCCGATATACGAAAAGGGCTTTAAGTTCAAGCTCAAGGTATTCGAGGAATTTTTGGACTCGCTGAACCCTGTCTTGAGGGAAATAGACGACATATACTACAGGCTAAAGGCGATTCAGCGCGTCGGGCCGAAAGTAAAATTGGGCAATGAAGCCGATCTGCGCAAGCGTTTGGAGGATATACACAACACCTACAGGCTCGAGCCGCAGGAACTCGTCGCCCTGGTAAAGTCTGTGAGGCGCTCCATGCAGGAGGCGCACCGGGCGAAGACTGAAATGGTGAGGGCGAACTTGCGCCTGGTAATATCCATAGCAAAGAAATACACAAACAGGGGCTTGAACTTTCTCGACCTGATTCAGGAGGGGAACATGGGGCTTATGAAGGCCGTGGAAAAGTTTGAATACATAAGGGGCTACAAGTTTTCCACGTACGCCACCTGGTGGATTCGCCAGGCCATAACCCGCTCGATAGCCGACCAGGCGCGCACAATAAGAATTCCCGTGCACATGATAGAAACCTTGAACAAGGTCATGCAAGTGCAAAAGCAGCTCATTCAGGAGCTCGGGCACGACCCGACGCCCGAAGAGGTTGCCTCGGCGATGGATCTGCCCGTGGAAAAGGTGCAATCAATAATGAAGATGGCCCAGCAGCCCATATCGTTGCAAAGCCCTGTGGGGGATTCCGACGATACGAACTTCGGCGATTTCATCGAGGACAAGGGGGCTGAGAACCCGTACGATATGACGAGTTATTCCCTCCTCAGGGAAAAGCTCTTAGACGTGCTCTCGTCGCTTACGCCGCGCGAGCGCAAGGTTTTGACGCTGCGCTTCGGGTTGCAGGACGGCTATTCGAGGACGCTCGAAGAGGTGGGCAAACAGTTTAATGTCACTCGCGAAAGAATAAGGCAGATTGAGGCGAAGGCGCTCAGAAAGATGCGCCACCCCACGCGCCTGCGCCAGTTAAACGGCTTCTTCGAGAGTGAAAACAACGACTCAAGCCTCGGGTTCGACCACTTTAAAAAGACGAAGGACGAATCCTAATATCGGCGGATTCGCTATAAGATGGCTAAGAGCGCGCTGGCGAGCTATTGCATTGTTTTGGCATTTTTTGCACTTGCCCTTCCTTTGCAGGCTCAGCCCGTGCGCCGCGATTTTTCCGAAAAGTCTCCGGAACGCGAAAAAATCTACAAAGACGAAATCGCGCACGATTTCGACTTGCGCTTCGGCAGTATAGTTCGCATTGAAGACAATATTGCCACGGTTAGAATCATATCCAGGATTTACTCCTCCGATATACAGCCGTCATTTTTTGCCTGCGACGTACTCGGGCGGCCCGTCGCGGAACTTGAAAGCATGCATACCGGCTACAAGGACTGCTTCTTGTTTTCACTTATCCGCGGACAGGCAAATCTCGGCGACGATGTGATTGTGCGCTATTACAAGGTGGTAAAGGTGGAAGACTTGGAGGCCGAAAAAAAGGCCGAAAAGAAAGCCGAAAAAGAAGATGTGAACACCGAGAAGCCAAAAAAGCCCAAGCGCATTAGCCACCGCTAAAACTACGGTGCCCCCACCCTTTTGTTTAAGCGCCGCCAAATTGACGCAATGGCGGCTTGTGCGCATATCGTCGCGCGGGGCAACATGCACAAGCTGCGCAAAATTGATTCCGCGAAAAACAAGCCCTTGGTTTTACGGAGCTCTCAGTCGCATCGGGAAGTTGTTAATTGGGCGATGGCCAGTTGCCGGATGCGCCCGAAACGGCTATTTGCCCTTTAATAATTCCAAGACTTTTTTATGCAAGTCAGCAGAACACGAGGCGACCAATCCGCCGTCGTGGCCTATATTCGAGCCCCCGTTCCAATCCGAATAAGCCGCGCCCGCGCCCGCCAATGCGGGTAGAAGGGCGGTAAAATCCCATATTTCAAGGAGCGCGTCGCACATGACGTGGGCCAGTCCCCGGCAAAGCAGCATATAGCCATAGCAGTCGCCCCACGTGCGCGAAATTGCAGCCTTGTCTTCGAGCGCGCGCCACCCCTGGGCGTTGTGGTATCGGGCGCAATAACGGCTGTCGGAAGTCAGGAGCGTCATGCCCTCGGGATCGGTTCGCGCGCTTGTGCGCACGGGCTTGCCGTTAAACAGGCACGTCTTGCAGTCGCCTACAATTCGCTCTTTTAAAATCGGCTGGTCTATGGCCCCGACAATCGGCCTGCCCTGGTACTGAAGGCCTATGAGAGTGCCAAAAAGCGGAACTTTTGTGATAAAGGATTTTGTACCGTCGATGGGATCTAGCACCCACACAAACTCGGCGCCCTCGTTTACGTTGCCAAACTCTTCGCCTATTATGCCGTGGTCGGGATATTTTTTGGAAATCATATCGCGCAACATCAATTCGGTATTCTTGTCTATTTGCGTGACGGGCGAATTGTCCTTTTTAAAATCTACGTCTACGTTTTTGCCGAACGAGTCTGCAATGTATTTGCCGCTTGCGTCGGCCAGTTCGTTAATAAAAACCTTGAAACTTTCCGTATCCATGTGCCTAATAATTGCACTCGGTAAAAAATGGGCAAGATGAAAAATATAAAAATTCCGATATACGCCATCGACTTTGAGGGCTCCAAAAATATCGGGATAGTAGAGTACGGGATAGCCGAAATAACAGGCGGGCAAATATCCGCGTGCAAAACGAGAATCTGCGCCCCAAAATCGAGAATCGGCGCCCGCGACGCGAAGTTTTTCGACATAAGCAACGCTCGGGCATCTGCGAATCCGCCGTTTGAGTCGGATCTGAAACTTTTTTGCAATATGCGCAAAAGCGGCTTGTTTGCCTCGCACAACGCAACCGCCGAGGATACTCTTTTGCGCGATTGCCTTCCGGTGGCGCCCCTGAGCGAAAATCCGCTTACGGGCAAAACGGGCGCCGCTTGGGGGCCCTACATAGACACGTGTTCGCTTGCAAAAAAGCTCTTCAACCTAAACAGCGCAAAACTCGCCGATGTAACGGCCGCCCTGAACCTGCAAAGCCAACTTTCCCAAAAGGCCGCCGAGTTCTGCCCCGAAGACAGGCGAAAATGGCACTGCGCCCTATTCGACGCGATAGCCTGCGCCTTGATACTTATAAAAATATGCTCTTTTGAAGGATTCGAGGAAGTGGATTGCAACTGGCTTCTAAAGTACTCGAACGCGCGGGCGCAGACACAGGGAAGTCTATTATGATAACATTCGCCGAAAAAGTGCAGCTGCTAAACAGCCTGCTTGCCTCGACGGCGCCCCTTGACACCGACATGTACGCCGCCGCCACTATCGGGGTAAAAAACGCGCTCAAAGACGCCCATGCGGCCTCGCTTGAAGACTTTGCGCGGCGGGCGCTCTCGCTGTATAATCCCGGCGCAAAAATGGAGTTCCTCGACTTTTCCGGCGGGTATTTCGACCCCCTATTTGCCCTTGCGCCGATTTCGGCTGCCATGCGCCGGCTATCCGGGCATTCGGCAGCCATACTCATTGTAAACGGACTCTCCGACCTTCCCGCCGGGCGCAGGCGCACTCGCAGGGTAAACTTGGAAAAATCGGCCGACTTTGAGTTCGTCGACGGCCAGATAAAAAAATACAAAAAAGTTTTCCCGAGCCTCGAAGTATTTTTTATTTGAAAAGGCGGGATATTTCGGGAAAATGGCGCGCATGAAAACGTTATTTGAGAAAATTCTCGACGGCGAAATTCCGTCAAAAATCGTCTACAAAGACGATTTCTGCGCCGCCATTAACGACATAAACCCCCAGGCGCCGGTCCATGTTCTCCTGTTTCCGATAAAGCCCATTCAGCGCCTTTCGGCTGCCACCGAAGACGACGCGCAGATTCTCTCGGCCCTGCTTTTGGCCGCTCCGAAAGTCGCAAAGGCCTGCGGCCTGGAAAACGGCTTTAGGGTTGTTATAAACAACGGCAAAGACGCCGGCGAAACTATCCCGCATATGCACCTGCATATTTTGGGCGGAAAACAGCTAGGCTGGCCGCCCTGCTGAAATGTTTTTGACGAACTTTATTAAACCCCGACGACTTGATTTTCAAAAAAAACGCCGCCTTTTTTAGCGGCGTTTTTTTTTGCGCCATAAAACGCCGAGGCGTCAAGCCAAAGCGCAACTCGACACTACTTCCCGGCACCCGAGCAAAAAGAAATCTTTGATGCGATTTTATCGGCGTTTCCCACGACCGCCAAACACGGCCTTTGGGCGTAATATTGAGCCGTCCTATCGTCGGGCCTCGGGGATGTTTTTTGACCCTGCGCAATGTTCAAGATTTCCCTGCAGATTATAGAGCCGTTCTGTTCGGCAAAATCTTTGGCTATTTTTTGAACAAATTCGTACACGGCCTCCTTTTGCGTTTTATCGGAGGTTGCCGAGGTCTGGGCAAGGCCGGCAAGCATGGCGCACGCGCTAAAGGCCCCGCAGACGTTTCTCATTCTGCCGACACCCGCCCCCATGCCCATGGATATGCGCAGGGCCAAATTCTTATCGATCCCAAAGCGCGGGGCGTTGGCTGCAAAGACGGATTGGGCGCAGTTATACCCCTCCAGAAACAACCTCTGAGCCCCCGAAAGTTCGCCGCTACATTTGTCCATTAGATTTCTCCGAGTCCCTAAATTCTTTCATTATGTCCATCGACACCCGCATGGAACAAAATTTCGGCCCGCACATAGAGCAAAAATGCTCCTCCTGGGCCTGGCCGATTTTGAAGTTTTTGTCGTTCATTTTTCTGAACGCCTCCGCGCGTTCGGGGTCGAGGGATAGGTTTATCTGGTCTGTCCATCGAAACTCGATTCTGGCTTTGCTCATGGCGTTGTCTCTATACTGCGCGGCTGGATGCCCCTTGGCCAAGTCAACCGCGTGGGCGGCGAGCTTAAAAGCCACAACGCCCTCGCGGACGTCGTTTTTTTCGGGAAGGCCCAAATGCTCCTTCGGCGTGACATAACAAAGCATCGCCGTGCCGTACCAGCCTATAATAGAGGCGCCTATAGCCGCGGTGATATGGTCGTAGCCTGCGGCGATGTCCGTAACGAGAGGCCCGAGAGTGTAAAAGGGCGCCTCGTCGCACCAGTCGAGCTGGCAGTCCATATTCTTTTCAATCATCTGCATTGGCACGTGCCCCGGCCCCTCGCACATGACTTGCACATTGTATTGCCAGGCCCTGCGGGCGAGCTCTCCCTGAACTTTGAGCTCCCCGAGCTGAGCCTCGTCGTTGGCGTCGGCTATTGCACCCGGACGCAGCCCGTCGCCGATTGAAAAAGACACGTCGTATTCGGCCATTATCTGGCATATTTCGTCCCAATGCTCGTAAAGGAAATTTTCCCGATTGTGGGCGAGAATCCACTTTGCCATTATAGAGCCGCCGCGCGAGGCTATGCCGGCCATGCGCCTCGCCGCAGCCGGAATGAATTCGCGCAGCAGCCCCGCATGTATGGTAAAGTAGTCTACGCCTTGCTGGGCCTGCTCTATGAGGACGTCTCTGAATACCTCCCACGTCAAATCCTCGGCTATGCCGCCAACCCTTTCAAGAGCCTGGTATAGAGGCACGGTGCCAACGGGCGCCGGAGAGTTTCTTATTATGCATTCTCGGGTGTCGTGGATGTCGGGGCCTGTCGACAAGTCCATGATGGTATCCGACCCCCATTTTAGGGCCCAGAGCATTTTTTCGATCTCCTCCGGAATTGAGGAGGCCATCGAACTATTGCCGATATTCGTATTTATCTTGACCAAAAAGTTTCTGCCTATTATTGCAGGCTCGAGCTCGGCGTGGTTGATATTAGCCGGAATTATAGCCCGTCCGCGGGCGACCTCTTTCATTACGAACTCGGGCGTAATTTCCTCCCTCAGCTTGGAGCCGGAACCCGGATGCTGGATGAATAGGCTGTTGCGCGGGGCCTTTGCAGACATCTTTCCTTCGATGCCGTTTGCCTTGGCCATATTCTCCCTCAGCGCGACATACTCCATCTCGGGGGTTATTATGCCCTTGCGCGCATAATACATCTGGGTCTGACCGTGGCAGAGCCTCAAAATTTTGCGCTCGGCAAACGGCGCCTTATTCGTCGGCCTCGCAAGCCCCACCTCGACGCTGTCGCCGCGGGATTCAATCCATTCCCGGCGTATCTGCGGCAACCCCTTTTTCGGATCGAAATGAAACGACGGATCCGACCATTTGCCGCTCGTATCGTATATTCTAACGGGGCTATTTTCCACATAGTCTCCGGTCTCCGAATTTCTGGTCGGGGTGAGTTTTACTTCGGTCATGCCCACCTCTACATTGCCGCCTTTTACGTACACTTTGCGGCGGTAGGCATTGTCTATGAAAAGTTTTTTAAAGTCCATTTTGCAATTTTAGAAAAAGTATTTTAGCGAGATCGTCCAAAACGTGTGATGGCCTATCCCCTGCCCCTTGAATTCGCGGGTGCGGTATGTCAGGAGCAAGTCCAACTCGACGCCGCGCCAGCGCGCCGACACCCCCGCCACGGGCTCAAAGACAAACCATTGGCTGTCCACCCCCCAGTCGCTGGAGGCAAAGGCATTGCCGTCGAGCGTGATATCGTAGCCGATGAATCTGGCGCTGGCTCCGGCCAGAAAGTATAGATGGCAATCTTCATCGTAAGGTGCGCCCGCGCGGACATCCGTCGAAGAGCAATAGCCGATTTTCCCCGCATCGAAGGAAAACGGCAGCGAATAACCTACCCTAAAGAGCACGCTCAGATACCCCTGCGTTATGACATTGCCCAAATCGGCCCCGGCGGAAACCACGGCGTCGGCGGATATGCCGTTTGAGGCGTCCGCCCTCCAAACTCTCTGGGAATGTTTATAGGAGATTACAAACCCGAACTCGTCCTCAAGCTGGTTGTCCCAGCCGGCGGGCATGTCGAAGCCGAAAATATCGTGCCATTTTCTCTGTATGTCTTCGGCGTAGGAATGGCGGCCGACGACGCCCAGGGTTATGGCAAAAGAATCGAGGGAATTTTTTGTCGCCACGTGGGAGGCGGCATTTAGATAGAGCCAACCCGCATAGGGCCTGTCGTTAGAGGGAGGAATTGGCGCGTCGATATCCTGGGGCACATACATGGCCTGTCCCAGCGAAATAGTCTCGAAGGAGAGGGCATCTTCGGAATCCGAAATAAGATCGAGAATCCAAAACTGGGGCGCATTCACCCAAAAATCGCGGCCTTTCTGCGTGTACTGGATTTTTATGCCGTTTGTGTAGTAGCGGTCCGAAAAGCCGATGTCGTTTTCGGCAAATATCGAAAGGGCCCGATTGAAATCCTTGGAAAGAGCAACCCCGGACAAAAGCAGAAAGGTTGACAAAACGGCAAAAAGTCTCATAGAGTGTCCAAATATGCGCATTACTGCTGGATATGCAAGAGGAATTTTGCTCAATTCGCCGACATCTTCGGCGACGCGCCCGGCCACCGATGCGGCGCGCCAGGCCATATTTTCCTCTCTGGGTTCAGAAATAGAGGGCGCAAAGGTTCTAGACTTGTTTGCGGGAACAGGCGCCTACGGTCTTGAAGCAGCCAGCCGCGGAGCCGCCGAGGCCGTATTTGTCGAAAATTCCCGCCGTGCCTTCGCCGTTCTGAAATCGAACATATCCGAAATTCAGAAATTGGTAAATGCGCGCATGAGGGCGGTTTTTGCCGACTGTCTAAAAATGCCGCTTGAGGCGGAAGAATTCGATTTTGTCTTTGCCGACCCGCCCTACGCGCTGCTTCAAAACGAAAAGTTTTCGCAGGGGCTCTACTCATTGTTTCAAAGGCTCTCCGGAGCCCCCGTCATAATGCTCGAGGCTCCGGCCGAATACGATATACCGGCCGAATACGCAAGCCTCTTTCAAGTTTTAAAGAGGCTCGGCAAGAAATCGAAAGGCAAACCATCGCAAATAATTTTTCGCGCGGCCTCAAAGCAATAGCGGCGCGCGCCAACAAAAGTAGAAAATTACCCCAAAATGAAAGAGCTCGACTCAATAATATACAGGGCGGAAACGCTCGGAGCAACAGACATACTAATATCCGGCGACGGCCAAATACACTTTAGAATAGACCGCGACATCGTGCCCGTTACCGACATGGTGGTTACATCGCAACAGGGCATTCTCGAAGAAATTTTTTCAAATTTCCCCAAGGGCACCGTAGAGCGCTACCGCCAGGACTTAGCCGATGTCAACGACGTCGACTGCGGCTTCAATTCGAATTTTACCAGCCGAGTCCGCGCCAACATATACACTACCGTAAAGGGACTCGAATTTGCCATACGCCTAATTCCCAAGAACAGGCTCACGGCCGAACAGATAGGCATTCCCACCGCCGCGCTCGACGCCGTGAACGTCCAAAGCGGACTTTTCCTGACAACCGGCATAAGCGGCTCAGGCAAGACAACCACGATTGCCGCGATTCTCGACACCATCAACAACACGAAGAATAAGCATATCCTCACAATTGAAGACCCGATAGAATACGTCTTTGAAAACCGCAACTGCGTCTTTTCGCAGAGGGAAATCCTTACACACTCGAGCGGATACGACCGCGCATTGCGCTCGGCGGTGCGCGAAAACGCCGATATAATTTTGATAGGCGAAATGCGCGACTTTTCCACGGTAAAGGCCGCCATAGAGCTCGCCGAGACCGGACACTTGGTCATATCCACGCTGCACACCAGAAACACGATATCGTCAATAGACAGAATCTTGAGTATAACAAGCTCGGCCGAGGCCACAAACATACGCGCCATGCTTTCGACGCAGCTTGTTGGAATTCTCTCGCAAAGCCTACTGCCTCTAAAGGCAGGCGGGCTAATCGCCTCTTTTGAATTTCTAAAGCCCACCGACGCCATACGAAACCTAATCCGCGAAGAGCGCCTAACGCACATTTACAACGAACTGCAAACGGGCGGAAAATTGGGAATGTGCACTATGGAGCAATACCTGTACTGGCTAGTCGAGCGCGACCTAATCTCGATGGAAACCGCCATGACTAACACATCGAAGCCGAACGTGCTGGAGGCACTGCTTAAAAACGGCGGCCTCATAAGGTAGCCCCACATAAAATACTGGGGGAAAGGCACCGCAAAAACTGCGCCCCATACGCTAGCCCGCGCAAAAACAGGAAAAGCGCCACAAAAAAAACAGGAAAAAGCGGCGCAAAAACGGCCTTCGGTAATGAAGGCTTGTATGCTATAAATTGAAGACGAAAACTTTTGAGTGCCTGCGCGACTTGACGTACTTTTCGTACCGCTTCTTCGGCAACTCCTCGGGGAGGACTTCGGTAAAGCCGCATGCGTTCGTAAAAAACGGCGCGCTTTTTGTCGAGAGCGAATACAGTTTTTTAAAGCCGCGCGACCTTGCCTTCATCTTCACGTACTCGACCATTTTTTTGCCCACTCCGTTGCCGTGGTAGAACGGCAACACAAACAGGCTCGCCAGCTCCGCGCAGCCGTCGCCGATGTCCTGAAGGCTCACCACCGCTATGAGGCTTGCGTCCATTTCGTACACGAAGTAAGAAGATATGTTCTTTGCTATTTCCTCGCGCGAGCGGTACACCAAGTTTTGCATCTTTACCGACAGCGACGTCATGTTGAAAATCTGCGGAACGTCGCCGGAAACGGCCCGCCTTATTTTCTGGTACTCGTCGGCGTATATCATCGTCGCGCAGCCGACCTTGTCGAAAAGCTCGGTAAGCAGGCACGCAAAATCGCGCCCGTCGAGTATGTGCGCGCGCGGCGTGCGCCCCGCCTCGAGGGCGGTTATCGCGCACTTTACTTTTGAAAGCACGCGCGGGTCAACCAGGGGTTCGCGCTCCTTTAGTATGCGTTTGACATCGTCGAGCGGAAAAGCCACTGCGCGCTCGTCGCCTAGCATTAAGCCGCGCGTCTCTGTCATGTATATGAGCTTGGACGCTCCCAGCCCGGTAGCCATGTCTGCGGCAAGGCTGTCTGAGTTTATCCTGTATAGCCTGCCCTGCGAATTGACGGCAACCGGCGAAATTACGGGAATTATCCCCATGTTAAGCAGATTGCCCAACACCGAGAATTCGACCTTCTCAACGCGCCCCGCGTTCAGATAGTCCACCCCCGATATAATTCCCACCTCGGTCGCCCTAACGGCGTTGGTGCAGACGCTGTTTACGTTGCGCGTGGCAAAGGCGTCTATTATGGTCTGAGCAAGCCAGGCCGACACCTCCTTTGCAAGTTCCAACGTGGAATCGTCCACGGGGTTCGTTCCGTGCACATCGCTAATTTTTACCCCGCGCACGGCGGCCTCCCTCTGAATTTGGTAGCCTATGCCGTAAACTAGCACGACATTTATTCCGAGGCTCCGCAAAACCGCAATGTCGGTAATTATGTCGGAAAAATTGTCGCAGGCTATGACGCTGCCGTCTATGGATATTATAAACGTCTGGTTTTGATACAGCGGAACGTACTCCAGAATGCCGCGCAAATCTGAAGCCTTTAGCGTTACCTTTCTTGGTTCCGGTATCAGCTTGTCCATACGTTTACGCCCTGCTAATATAGGCGTTATCCTCGGTTCTTACGCGGATCTTGTCGCCCTGCTTTATGAACAGTGGCACCTGCAAAACGACCCCGTTTGCCAACGTGACAGCCTTAGTGGGGGCCGACGACGTGTCGCCGCGCAGCCCTTCGGCGGCTACGGCCACCTCCATCTCCACCGTATTGGGAAGCTCCACCGATACGGGATTGCCATCGACGAGCAGCACATTATACACGACGCCCTCTTGAAGCCACTTGATGTCGTCGCCGATGGTGTTTTTCATAATCACGGTGTCTTCGAAAGTGTCGGGGTCGATAAAGTGGTACTCGTCGCCGTCGACGTAGGAAAACTCCAACGGCTTGTTGGTCGTATGGCAAAATTCGACGGAGTCGGTCGAGCGAAATTTCACCGCAGTCGAGGCGTTTGTTTCGAGGTTGCGCAACACCGTCTGAACGAATCCGGCCTGCCTGCCCTGCGTGCGGTGCAACATGCTCATAACGGCGTGCGGAACGCCGTTGTAGATTATGACTCTGCCTTTTCTTATGTCTGTAGGATTACCCATTGTAGTAAGATTTTGTTGTTTTTATAATTGAAATTTAAATCCAGTCGCTGTCTTTCCAAGAGATAGACTTGGCTATGCTCCTTGCAAAAAACGGCCCCCGGTATATCATGCCCGTGTATATCTGAACGAGGCTCGCCCCGGCATTCATCATTTTTCCGGCGCGCTCAGTGTTTGTAATACCGCCGACTGCTATTATGGGCAACTTCCCCTCGGTGGCCTTTGAAATGTAACTGACTATCTGAAGGCTTTTCTCAAACAGCGGCGCGCCGCTCATGCCGCCCTTTGTCACCATATCCTCCCCGACCCTCTCAACAGTCGTATTCGTTGCGCATATGCCGTCGAGGTTCATGCCGAGCAAAACTTCAAGAATGGAGTCTATCTCCCGGTACGTTAGATCCGGAGCTATTTTAAGGACTATCGGTATGCGGTTTACGCTCAGCTTCTTTGCCCTGTCTTCGTTCGCCTTCGAAATCGCCCCGAGCAGGTTGGGAAGGTAATCCTTGCCCTGCAGGCGCCTAAGCTCCGGCGTATTCGGGCTGCTTACGTTTATGACGAGAAAATCCGCGTAATCGGCAAGGGCGTTGAAGCTGGCCAGATAGTCGGCGGCGGCCTCCTCCAGAGGCGTCACCTTCGACTTTCCAATATTCACGCCCAACGGACATACTCTCCTGCATTTTTTAGTGGCGGTAGCCGCGAGGCGCTTTGATATTTCTTCGCAGCCGTCGTTGGGGAATCCGCAACTGTTGACCACGGCTTCAATGTCGGGATACCTGAACATTCTAGGCTTCGGGTTCCCCGCCTGCTTATGCATGGAAACCGTCCCTATTTCAACATGGCCAAACCCGAGAGCGGCGGCGGCTCGGAAGACTTGCGCGTCCTTGTCAAAACCCGCCGCCAACCCGACGCGGTTGGGAAATTCGACGCCGAAGACCTTGACGGGCCTGGCTGTCTTTATTAGGCACAAGTACTCCATGAGCATTCTCAACGGCGGAATTGCGCCTACGATTTTCATGGCCTGCAGCGCCATATCGTGGGCGGCCTCCGGATTTTGTTTGAAAAGTATCGGCCTGACTATGTTTTCGTAGAAAGCGTCCATAAGCTCTAAAATTCCCCTGCGCGGTGGTCCACGTTTTGCCCGTGCAAAACCCCCCGGCCCACACGCAAGGCGATTGTCCATATACTGCCTTTAACGGCCAATAAGACAAGATTTTTTTTTAATCTTTTGCCGCCAAACGCAGTCTAAAATAATGCCAAAGTCCAAAAAACTTGACATTGTCGGAATGAAACGATTTCATTGCCAATACTGCCCGAATGTCGGTGCGCAGGCACCATTCGGGGGAGGAATATAACAGGGATAATGATAAAAGTCATAGCAGTGGGCAAAATGAAGAACAAAGACCTCCAGTCTTTGTGCTCCGACTACTTTTCGAGGCTTTCCCATTTCTGCCGATTTGAGATGACGGAACTGAAGGATTCCACCCTGCAGGCGGAGTCTTCGAAGATGCTCGAGGCTCTGGCTGGGTTTCGAGGCAAAGTGTACGCCCTTGGTGAAGAGGGCAATATGTACACGTCGGTAAAGTTCTCAAAGAAGATATCCGACGACGAAGCGCGCGGCGGTTCGGCGTTTGTCATAGGCAGCGCCTACGGACTGGCTCCTGAGGTAAAGGCGCGCGCCGACGAGATAGTGGCTCTTTCGCCCATGACGTTCACGCACGAATTTGCGCGGGCTATTCTAGCCGAACAGCTGTATCGGGCCAAGACAATAATAGCGAATACGGGATACCACCACATATGAAGAAAATAATCGCCATATTTGTTTGCTTTCTATCTTTGGCACAGCTAAATGCCGAATACTTTAGCGTCGCCCTGCCCAAGGATAGCGAGACGGGCAAGCCCGAGAAGTTTTACAACGCCTCAGTGGCCGTCGATACCGTCGACAACGCCGCGGTCGCCAAGGCCATAGCGACGCTCTTGAAAGCCGACGACAAAGAGCTGCCCAACCTGCTCACAAACCCGTCTCAGGCTCAAAAAGCCAGAAAATTTCTCAAAATGGCCCGCCTTAACAAGGACGCTAAAATATTCGCCTTCAAGTTCGGCAAGTATCGCGTTGCGGCCTTTGAGATACCAAACGGCAGCAGAATGCGCAAGGGGTTAAACTACATAGCCTTTGACCCGATAGGCGAACAGATGCTTTGGGACGTATCCGTCAACGATGCCTATCTTGCCTTAATTGCCCAGTGCGACATATCAAACCCGCAGAAGATAGACGTTTCGAAAGTAAAGGTTTTATCGGCCTCCGACAAAGCCAAAATTAACGATCTGGCAAAGCGCGGAGAGCCGCTGCTAATATTTGAGAATGCCGCTTTGGTATCGGTAGACCCGGTTCCGACTGTGGCGGCCCAGCCGGCGGCGATATTTTACAAAAAGATCCAAAAACTCTTCTTCGACTGGAAACTGGATGAATACTCCGGGTACATGTCGCCAAAAAGCAAAGCGCTCTTTAACGCCCAGTACTCCGGCATGAGCGACCAGCAAAAAAAGGCCGTCCTCTCCGAATACTTTTCGTGGAATAAAAAATACCTGAAGGTCATGCAGCTTTCTCCGTCCGAATTTATCGTAATATTTAAACGCCAAAAAAAAGGCGAGAAAGACCAAATCGACCTCGCCTACATAACGCTGGATTCCAAAGACGGATCCTCCGGCAAACTTGAAAAATTCGGGGTCAAGACCCCCCTCGATATAATGCTCTTTAGATATTTTTTCAAATAGGCGAAAAAGCGCCCCACGCTGCGGGGCGTTTTTTTTGCCTCAAGAGCAATCCCGCTTAAGTCTCCACAATCCAGCGAAGGCCGCCACAAAGATTTTTCCGCTGGCGCATTATCGAAAAAATGCGCCAAATCCATTATAAAATTTTCAAGGGAATATTTTGCATGTCCACCCGCATTGCATAATGTAAAGACAAACCCGACACGCACACATAGCGCCCAACGACCCAACAACCCGAAGCAAAAACAAGAGGGCATTTTCCAAGAAACGACCTCCAACTTTGAAAATGCTGGGCGATTTTTGAAATCAGCCCCCAATGAACCTTGCAACTACCCTGCAAAGACCACGCAGCCCCCTTGCAACCAAACTGCAACGGGGGCTTTTCGCGCGGCGAAAATCGTCAAAACGGTCAAACGTTTGGCACGTTTACGTCAAACCTTCTGGCGCGATACACTATACACGAATCTTTTATCTGCACATAGAAATGGCTTTCCTTCCCCAATGTAGGTATAGGGAAACCAATGCCCATCTTTTTAACTGCATTCACAAATTGGCTATAGTTCATTATGTTAGTTGACTATAGTATTCGTAATACTATGGTCAATAAAATTTTTAAAATTGTAATATATCATTCTGTTTTATTGCAAGATATGTAATTTTAAAAAATCTTTACTGTGTCTGTGTTAGATTTATCTCACAACTCATGGTTTTGCATATAATTGATAATTAAGCTATAAAATCACAAAGCATATATATAGTATTACGAATACTACGGGCACGAAAGGGGCGTAGAAGAGATGACGCAAAAGAAAAGCCGTTCCCATTGGGAATGGGAACGGCTGACGTTTGTAAGAATATGTTTAGTATTCCGCGCGCGTAGAACGCTTATGTCTTACCCGAAGAAGCCCCGCAAAATATCTTCGCTATATGGGGGACATTTCCCCGCGCGGCTTGAGTTGGAGGAGAGGCAATCTCATTCCTCCAAGCCAAGCGCACGCGCGATATTGGGAACTAATTTTCCTGTTTTTGATTTTTATACAGCAGGTAGTCGCGCGCGGGGACGGACCAAGCGCACGCGCGATATTGGGAACTAATTTTCCTGTTTTTGATTTTTATACAGCAGGTAGTCGCGCGCAGGGACGGATTTACCCGAATACTCGAAGGGTTTATCGGAGTAGTTGACCACGACTTCGCTGCCGTCGGAGTAGCCCACAAGCACGACTTTATCGGCGAGCTTTTCGTGGCGGTCAATGAACTCGTATTGCAGGTAGCGCATCGGGACGTATTCGCGGTATGCCTCGGCGATTCCGTCGATATCCGACTGTTTTTTATAAGTCGTCCAGTAGAATGTGGGTCTGCCGCCGCATTCTATAAACTTCAGGCGTTTTTCATCGCCTTTGGGTTTAAGGTAGCAGTCGATAGTATACCAATCCACGTTGCTGAGAATGATTCCGTGGTAGACAATTTGCCATATCGGCAACAGCTCCTCTTCGGTGAGCGATTTCTCGTAGGCTTTGGGACTTACGCGTTTTGTGAATTCGATTCTGCTTGTATAAAGCGCGTAGTCGAGCACCTTGGCGACGTGGTCGAAGCCCGCCTCCGAAGTGAAGCCGCCGAACGCCGCGTGGTATTTTTCGCCCAAGCGGATTTGGTGTTGCGCCATCTGCTTGCGGTTGTTCGGGTGGAGGGGATCGCAGCAGGGAGTGGGCATAATTGCGCTTGTAACATCGACGTGCTGCGGAGCGTTCTGCCCCATGTCTTTAAGGTGCGCAATGTCGGCGTCCATATAGCGGTCGCAAATGGTCTGGAAGCAGGTATGATACGCCTGTCCGCCCGGCCACACAACATATGTGCGCGGCTCGCCCTTGCGGTTTTTGCTGACGTATTCGTCGCTCCAGCCCTTGGCGCGCTTATACATATTGTGGTTGTTGATGTGGGTTGTCATATGATACCCGAAAGATTTGCCGAGCTTGATTGCCTCGCGCATTTTGGCTTCGCCGCCCAGACGTTCTTCCACTGGGAACAAGTCGGGGAAATATCCGTCGAAGCCGTTGACCTGCCAGCCCACAAAGCACATATCCGCCTCTTTCACGCCCGCTTCGTGGATTTTCGTCATAACGTCCATAAAGCCGTCGAACGTGTGGACTATGTTGAGCTCGTGCTTCATTGTGTCCCACTTGGGGTCGTTGTATGAAATCCCGCCTTTGGGGTGCTTGTTGTGCGCCATTTTGATTCTGATAAACGGCGCGTCAACAGTATACTTCAGCGTGGGGTTGCCCTTTACGCGCTCTTTCAGCGGAACAACCTCGCCGCGGTCGAGCTGGTATTGGCGGTATTTTTTAGCCATTCCAACGTAGTCGGCGTCTTTACCCTTTAGCTCATAGTAGTCAATTACGATGTCTTCGTAGGGGTCGAAATTTATCGAAGAAATGTTGTAGCGCGCCATCAGCTTGTGAACGCCGTTTTTTACCTGCATTACAACGCACATTTCAAGCGGCATTCCCTTGGCGATTGCAACATACGTTCCCTTTGCCGACTTCACGCCCCAGAACGGCATCTGCAAAACATACATTTTTTCGCCGTTGTCGTGCTTGAAAAACGCCTGATTGCCGTATTCGAGCGTCGGAATTATGAAGTAGCCCTTGTCGCCTTTGTTTGCGGTAAACTCGGCGGCGGAAATGAAAATGCGCTTCGTTCCGCGGGCGATGTCGCAAACGGGTATGCGCAACCGCTTCGCGCCGTCGGGACGCTTTTCAAGCTTGTATTCTTTCTCCACCCCGTCGAACGACGCCGTCACGGAATTTATCGCCCACAGGGGAAGTGCCGTCGCCAAAAGCGCAGTCCCCAAAATTGCCCCGAATATTTTCTTTATCATATATTGTAATCTTTTTTGACCTGTTTTCGGCATTCACTGCGGCGGGATTCTGAAAACAAAAATCCGCCCCGCAAATAACGACTTTTCGTGTAATAACAGTTTCATAAAAAAGCGCGCAAGTCAACAGGTAAACGTTGCCAGAGATGGCTTGGCGGATTTTGCCGACACGGCGACAACCGCAATTTTCGGCGAATGGTTCGACAGCCAGATTGAGAACATCTACAACCAATACCTCTCTGGCGACAAGTTCGCAACAGACACCGGCGGCGACGGGACAGAAGGATTCGGACGGCACAGGAAACTAACCCACACCCGCCCTACAAAACGGCGAGATTTTTGACGACGAGATACTCGGATAAACTTAGAAAAACAAGAGGGCATTTTCCAAGAAACGACCTCCAACTTTGAAAATGCTGGGCGATTTTTGAAATCAACCCCCACAATCCGAACATTGCAACACCCACGCAAACAAAATGCAGCCCCCTTGCAACCAAACTGCAACGGGGGCTTTTCGCGCGGCGAAAATCGTCAAAATGGTCAAACGTTTGGCACGTTTACGTCAAACCTTCTGGCGCGATACATTTAGGGCACACATTGAAGGAATGTGCTTGTAAAAGCAGGTATATTTGCGAATGCAAATACCGTGTCAGCTCCTGTCATTAAAAAATTCGATTTCAACCCAGATTAGGTCGACTGGATTTCCCTCATGCGGTTCAATTCGGACAATGTTTGCGCCATTTTTGAGAGCGGAATAGTCGAAATAAAAACTCAACGCACGTTCGGCATTGCCGTATTTTTGTGGTGTAGAAGATTCCTTGAACTTTTTTGCGTCGAACCCGTTCAATTTCGCGCACAATTTTGAAACTTTGATTCCTCCCAATTTAGGATTTTGCTTGAAACCAACATTTACGAGGATTTTTGCAGATTCGTTAATGGGTGGCTTTTTACCAAATTCGATTTTAAATTCACGTGGGGCGTTAGAAGCCGCCGGTAGGAAAACTTCGCGTGCGTCGGCGGTTTTGCCCATATCGCGGAACGTCAGTGGGTGACGGCGGTGTGCCGAAAGAATTTTTTCTTTGGCAAGTCCTTTTTTTGCGACTTCTTCAAGCAATTTCGGTTGATAAAACGCGTTGAACAAGTAAAGTGAATCGGCTCCCGAAAAATACATAGTGTTCGCCCAGCCGTTCAGTAACTCTTCATCAATTCTCTTGCGGACTACCTTGTCGGACGGGCGAAAGCCATTATCCACCGATGGGACAACCGCAACGCGCGCTGCAGCTTTGCCAAGATATTCGCGCCATTGGGAAACAGAAATGGCGAAATCCCCGGAACTATAAATACACGAGGGGACAAGAATGTCAACAAGTCCCTCTCTCGCCCACTCGGAAGCATCTATACCGTGAGAAAGCGCAATTTGCGCTGTGGCATGAACGCGAGCCGAAATGCCAATTTTATGCCCGCGTTTTATTTGGCTATCGTCTGCTATCTTGCGGACTTCGCGCATAAATTCGGTGAGGTATACGGTTTCGTTTTGCTCGTTTTGGGGAGTAAGGTGTGAACCGAAGCGCAGCCAATCGAGCTCGAACCCGTCAAAATCGTAACGCTCGAAAAGCTCGCGCACGAGCAACAGGAAATAGTCGCGAACTGCTTTGTGCTTGTAGTTGAAGGCGTAGTCGCTCCAATTTCCGCTTGTGGGAAGCTCCTTTTGCGGAACGCGCCAAAGCTTGCGGTGCTCTCGCCAGAAGTTGAGATTGCGGAAACAGTCGGGCTTTGTGGCATAGTGCACATCGTTCATTCTTATGGAAATCCACGGCGAGATACCAATTTTACGGCATTCGTCAATCCATACGGCATATGGATCTATCCCTTTCTCGGCAAATGCTTTACAGTTTTGCGCCCAACTTTCTTGCGGTTCTTTCCCGAAGACAGGCGTCCAAATGGGCTCGTGTGCCATCGAGTTGTAACTCGTGCGTTGGCCGTTTGGGCACAGAAACAGATGTGTGATCTTACCACCTGCAAGACGCGAAACATTCGCCCGCAAGGCTTCTACCGTCGTTTCCTTTACGTTTACGAAGAATCTGTCATTGTCCTCGTAGACAATCAACATATTGCGATACCGTGCGGGAGTTTCCGCTTCGGGTACAACAACACTGTTTTTTTGGTTTTTTATATCCGATGCGAACGCCTGCATGGTACAGAGTGCAAAAATTGATATGCACTTTATTTTAGATTTTATTCTCATATATGAGGTTTTTTTTGATACGTTGGACAATTTATCCGAATAAAACACTTCGGTTACTATTTACTCTAATGAATAAATTTAGTCAATCTCGATTGTTATGTAGATACGTAGATAGGCGCAGTTTTGATGCTGCGTTGGGAACAAGTGCATTGTTGTTGTGGATATTTTTTGCGTCTGTTGCCCATTTGATTTGCCTTCCTATTTTGCAAATCAATCTATTCATTGCAAGTCTGTCCTACTTTTCGGGCACACAGCAGACGGAGTTTCCACTAAGGGGGGGCTCTTTGCCCCTTGCGGCATTTTGCATTCGCAAAATATACCTATCCTCATAAAAAGCTAATGATATTCACCGACAAAGCGGCGCTTTGTACTGTGCGTATCGCCGCGACCAAAGATAAAAAACCCGCCGAGCGGGACAAAGCAGGGCTGATATTTGCGGAGCAAATGCCCTGCGCCAAAAGACAAAAATGTTAGAAGAAGATGGAGTAGAGTTTTACTTCTTCGCTTTTGAAATCTCCCGCGCTTGAGAGGTCGCAAACTTTTGTTTTTATCGTAGAATCTTTCGATTTTATTTCGGCTTCCCACGCGCACATTGTATTTTCCGCTTTTATCGGTTTTAGCGTGCATGTTGCGCCGCTTTTATTGATGGTTTTGAAGTCGAAAATTTCTGCTTCGCTGTCGTTTAGCAGCCTGCTTTTCGCCAAAATGAGAGGGCCAACCATTATAGTGGCCGCTGGCGTTTCCCGCATTAGATTGCCTCGGTTTCGCAAATCGCTTTCATGCCAACGGCGGTATATAAACGACTTTTTCGACAGGGGGGCGGGCGGGAGGCTTGAATCTACAACGCGTGCGGAATTATCGAACTGGAACACGACTTCGCGCGATCCGTTTACGGAAACCGTTGCGAATTCGCCGCTTATTTCCGAGCCGTCCATCAGAGTTTTTTTGCTCCATTTCGGGATTCTGAACGCGACGGTTTGGGGAACGTTTGAGCGGATTTTCACGCCGACTTTTCCCGTCTGCAAATAGCCGTCGGAAATTTCAATATTTGCACCGCCTATCTTAACCTTGCAGGGGAAATACAGGCTTACGCGGATTGTGCCGTCGGACGATTTCTGCGCGATTGTTTGCGCCATGTCGAGAAATCCGCGCGGAACGTTGTCTACGCAGCAGTGGTTTTTTGTGAATCCCGCCTGCGTTGTTACGTACATTGTGCGCGCATGCGAGCGCACCGCCCTTGCGCCCCATTTGCCGTCGCGAAAAACGCCGGCAAGAAAGGCGTTGCAAAAAGTTTCCTCGAAAATGTCGACGTATTTTTGTTTGCCCGTGAGCGTATAGAGGTCGCGGGTCAGGCGCATCCAGTGAATGGCGTCGCACGGTTCTGTCACGCCGTTTATAAGGGCCGAGGCATTGGCGAACATATCATTGTAGCCGACGCTTGCGCAGGGGTTGCGCTCGAATTTCCAGACTTTATCGGCAAAACGTTCCACAGATTCCAACGCGCGTTTTTCTCCCGTAATTCTGTAAAATTCCAACACGCCTTCCATGAGCGACATCATTTCATAGGCTTTTGCCCATTTTTCAGGATTCGGATACCATTTGTGTATCGGCTTGTCCGAGAATGAATTGCGGATAAGATTTGGCGCGGTATTGTCGTCGCGGTCGAGGTATGAAATTATTTCGCGCGAGAAATCGAGGAATTTTTTGTCTCCAGTATTGCGGTAGAGAATGAGCATGGGCTTTAAAATGGACATGCTCGGCATTCCCTCGAATGTTCCGGTATCGCAAATGCGGACATTATTTTCCTTAAGCATTTCGATGAGTTGCGTGGCGGAACGTGTTGCCGCTTCGAGGTATTTCGGATTTTGCGAAAGCCCGTATACCTCGAGAAGCCCCCACAGCGTGTATTTTCTGCACCAGATATTCCAGCACCAGTCGCACGGCCAGCCCATCAATTTTTTTGCGGCTGCGGTATCGGTTGCCTTGAGGAACATTTTGTTTTTGTATGTTCCCAAATAGCCGTCGGAGTCCTGACATTCAATCAATCTATCTGCCGATTCTTCGAGAAATTTTGTCAAATCTTCTGATTTACTGTATTCGGCGACGCGCGAACCGCTGATTGCCAGCTTCCCCCAAAATTCGCCCTGCCAAAGCCCTACGACTTTTTGCGCATCGTCCTGCGGGTTTTTGAAGGCGCTTTCGGCTTCCCCGAAAATTTCCTTTTTTGCATAGTCGGAAAACACGCGTTCGCCGAAAAAAGTGTCCATTTTGCCGCCGATTGGACCTTCTATTTTTACATCGGCAAGACGGGGCACTTCGAGCACGTCGTTTTGCACATACGAAACTTTGTTTTCTTTGCATGAAACCGAACAAAAAGCGGCGGTTAAAGCGAATGCGAGCAATGAAAATTTTGTTTTATATATAGATGTCATGTGCATATGTAAAACAAATTGCGGTTTGCCCGCATTTATGTCAACATGAAAATTTTCCCAGCCGCAACCTTGCCGAAATGCGGCGGAATATTGCCGATATCCGTTTTTTCGCCCGCAATTTTTTCGTAAAAACAGGCGATGTGGGCACAAAAAAAACGCCGAGTTGAATCGGCGTTTTTTCGTATTTGAGTGAATGAAAATCCGTACAATTTGTGTCTTTCAAAAAAGCTCAACTTTTATCACTGAAAAAGCGGCGAAAATTTCATTGGAGTGAAATTGAACTCGCTCGCCCAGTGGTTCTCGCCCACTCGCCAAAGCTTTCCCAACATGTAAAAACCCAACTTTTCCCACTGGTAAAACGGCGGGAATTTTTTGCTACAGCAAAAAATTCGCCGCGCCAAAAGAAAAAATGTCGGGAATGGCGTGGCAATGTCCTAAATATTCATTGCAATGGATTTTTTATTGTGGTATGTTAGAGGGCTTGTAAGATTTACTTGAATTGTTAAGGGAGGAATTTTTGCGCATGGCGGAAAGTGTGAACAAGCGGTTGGATTCGCTCGATGTGTTGCGCGGGTTGGACATTTTCATTTTGGTGTGTTTCAGGCCTCTGTTGTTTTGGCTGTTGTGTCGCTCGTGTTTCGGGACGGGCGAAGTTGCGGAGTTTTTCAAAACACAGCTAACCCACTGCGAATGGGAGGGATTTCACTTCTGGGATTTGATTATGCCGCTGTTCCTGTTTATGTCGGGCGCGTCGATTCCGTTTTCGCTGCGCAAGTACAATACGTCGCTTGCCTCGTATGTCCGCATTTTCAGGCGAGTGTTTTTGCTTTTTGTTTTCGGAATGGTCATTCAGGGCGGGTTGCTCACGTTCAACCCCGACAGGTTCAAATTCTATTCAAACACGCTTCAGTCGATAGCCGTCGGCTACCTGATAACGACGCTTGTTTTTCTGAATTTCAAGGCGAAGGGGCGCGTAGTTTGGACTGTGCTGATATTTGTCGCGGCTTGGGCGTTGATGTCATTCGGCGGCGACTTTACTCCAGATGGCAATTTTGCCGAAAAGATCGACAAGCTGTTGATGGGGCATTTTCGCGACGGCGTGTATCTTAAAGGCGGCGAATGGGTTGCCTCGCCGAACTATCACTACACTTGGATTGTCAGTTCTCTCAACTTCGGCATAACCGTCATGCTGGGGGCGTTTTCCGGCTGCATAATGCAGGGGGCGGACAAGATTGCCAACGCCAAGAGGCTCGCTGTTTTTGCCACAGCGCTGGTTGTCGGCGGCTTGTTGCTGAGTTTGCAGACGCCTATTATCAAGAAAATCTGGTCGAGCTCGATGACGCTTTACAGCGGCGGAATTTGCGTTGCGGCGATGGCGGTGTTCTATTACTTGATTGACTGTTGCGGCAGGCTTGGGTGGCTTGGGTGGCTGAAAATCTACGGAATGAACTCGATATTTGCGTATATGGTTTCGTCGGTGGTGAATTTCCGTTCCATTCCCGAATCGCTGCTTTACGGGTTCGAGGGGCGGCTTGTTTTCGGCGGTGTGAATTATTATCCGTTTTTGATAGATTTTTGCCAATATGCGATAATTTTTGCCATACTGTTGTTTATGTTCAGGCGCAAAATATATCTGAAAGTTTAGGCTCGGAGGCGAATCCCAAAAAAGCCGATGGGGAATTTTCCCCTTCGGCTTTTGTGCGTTGTTTTTTGCAAGTGAGCGCTATGCCTTTTTATCCTCAAAAAGCGCGCCCTTGTGGCGCGCTTTTTGAAAAGCCTCGTGCTAAAAGAATTTTTTGTAGAAGGGCTGTTTGCCCGAATTGTCGTCGTCGCCGCAGAGTTTTGCAAACTCCTCCAGCGCCTTGCGCTGTGGATCGGTCAACTTCTTCGGAACCTCCACGTTAATCTTTACGTACAAGTCGCCCGCAGCTCCGCCGCGCAGGTTTGGCATTCCCTGGCCTTTCAATCTAAGCAGCGTACCGGCTTGCGTGCCCGCGGGAACTTTAAGAGCCGTTTTCTTGCCAGTTATCGTATTTATTTCAATTTGTCCGCCGAGAGCCGCCAGCGTGAATTTGACTTCCACCTCGCAATAGAGATCGTCGTCTTCGCGCTCGAAAGTGTCGTTTGGCTTCACATAGATGACTATGTACAAGTCGCCATACTCGCCGCCGTTGATGCCCGCGTTGCCCATGCCCGATTTTCTCAAGCGCGCGCCCGTATAGACGCCTGCGGGGATATCCACCCTCAATTCCGTGCGCTCAGCAATTCTGCCCGTCCCGGAACATTTCGGGCACGGATCTTCCACTACGGCGCCCGTACCGTGGCAATCGGGACACGGCTGGGAAAAGCTTATTGGCCCCTGCCTCATATGCACTTGGCCCGTGCCCCCGCACTTCGGGCACGCCTTCTTGCCCTTGCCGCTTTTAGAACCCGAACCGTGGCAATCGGGACACTCGACCATTCTATTGTAGCGGATGGTCTTGCTGACTCCCTTTGCTGCGTCTTCAAGCGATACCTCTATCTCTGCGCGAATATCGGAGCCGTTTTCAGGCTCGTTAAAATCGCGCTGACGCGCAGCGCCGCCCATTCCGCCGAAAAAGTCGGAAAATACGCCGCCGCCACCGCCGCCGAATACTTCGCGAAAGACGTCGAAGGGATCAAAATTGGTTCGATAGGTGCCTCCTTCCATGCTTTGGCGGAAAGCGTCGTGGCCGAATTGATCGTATTTTGCGCGCTTATCCGGATCGGATAGCACCTCGTAGGCCTCCGAAACCTGCCTAAACTTTTCCTCGGCCTCCTTATTGTTTGGATTGCGGTCGGGGTGGTATTTGAGGGCAAGCTTCCTGTAGGCCTTCTTTATATCTTGGGCGCTGGCAGTCTTTTCGACGCCGAGCACTTTGTAAAAATCTTCCTCTGCCATAAAAAATTACTTTGCCTTTCCGCTGGAAACAACGACGCTGGCCGGGCGCAACAGACGCCCGTTGAGAGTGTAGCCAGTCCTTACAACCTTTAAAACCTTGTTTTCTGCCACGTCGTCGCTCGGTTGGCGATCGACGGCCTCGGCAGTGTTCGGATCAAAATCCTTGCCCAGGGGCGAAATCTCTGCGACGCCAAAGTTTGAGAGAACTTTTTTTATCTGGGAACTGACCATCTGAACTCCCATTGCAATATCTTTGCCCCCGGGGACGCCATCAGCGGCTGATATCGCCATTTCCAAGTGGTCCAACGACGGCAATAGCTCCTCTATTATGGGCTGCTGGGCAAACTTCGCCAACTCGGCCTTCTCCCTCTGAACCTTTCGCCGGTACGTGTCCAAGTCGGCTACGGCTCTCATGTACAAATCCTTGTTTTTTTCGGCAAGCGCGTTCGCCTCGTCGAGCAGTTTCGATATTTCCTGGCACTGCCTGGCGTCGTCGGCCTGCTGCGCCCCCTCTTCAAGGGCTATGTCGACCTGCTGTTCGTTCGAGGCCATATCGCTGGCCTGTCGCTGTTCGTCGGCCGCCGCACATTCACCGTGGGTGTGCGGATTTTTTCCATGGTTGCATTCTTCGTTCATAAGCTACCGTTATAATCGTAAATTTTGTGATTTTAAGTAATGAGTGCTAATTTAAAGTTTCATCGTTTTCAAGCAACTTTCTGGCAAAGTCGCGGGCGCTGTCAATATCGAAAATTTCACCGTCGAGCTGGGCCTCGTAGGCCGCCGACAATATGCCGGAAAAGCGCGGCGAGGGCTTGAGGCCCATCTCTATCAAGTGCCTTCCCTGCAGAATAGGCTTTGGCGCGGAATCCTGCACGGCAAGAATCTTCGCCCTCTCGAGAATCCAGAGCCCCTGGGGCGACGGTTCGGGCACTATCGGCGGGCGTCCGCCCCTGTCGGCGGAATCGACGCGCACAAGCCTGTCTATGCGCACGACCTCGCGCGCCAGACGCCTTATCGCCGAATCGCCGCTTTTGTTGCGCCAAAGGTCGAGTATGGCCATGTGGCGCTTGACGAGGGGCAAGACTTCGGCAATGAGCGCCTTTTCGCGCGTAATGCGCCCGAGAAAGCGCTCTGCCGGCTTTACGCCGAGTATGTCGTGGCCGTGCGAGCGTATGTGCCCGTCGGGGTCGTGCGTAGTGCACAGGGGCTTGCCCATGTCGTGGCAAAGCACGGCCAGGCCGACGACGAGATCCTCGCGCTCGTCGCCGACCCTTTCACGTGCAAAGCAGTCCATGCAGTAGCCCGTGTGCGCGTATACATCGCCCTCCGGATGCCACTGTTTGTCCTGTTGACAACCGACGCACGCGCAAAGTTCCGGAAAATATTTAACCCAGCCGCAATCCCTTAAAAAGTTAAGCCCCTTGGATATTGCAACTCCCTTTAAAATCATTTTCTTCCATTCCTCGAAAACGCGCTCCATGGGAAGGTTTTCAAAGGGTATCTTGGCGCACAGGTCAACCGTTTCCCCCGCCACGTCAAAGTCAAACCTCGCTGCAAACTGCATTGCCCTAAGCACGCGCAGTGGGTCTTCCGAAAAGCGTTCGGAGGTGTGCCTGAGAATCTTTTTGCGCATATCCTCAAGCCCGCCGAACGGATCGACGATCTCCCCGCTTAAAATATCCTCAAGCATCGAATTTATTGTAAAGTCGCGCCGCCGGCACGCCTCTACGGGGCTCATAAACGGATCTCCGTCTATTTCAAAGGCCTTGTGCCCCTCGCCAGTCTTGCGCTCCCGGCGGGGCATGCTTACGTCTATATCGCAGCCCTTGAGTATCCACACTCCAAAGCTCTTGCCGACAACCTCCACCCTGAAGCGCCGCCTCAAAATCGCGTCTATCTTGTCGGCCTCTATGCCGTATATTTCAATGTCGATGTCTTTGTTTTCCCGGCCCAAAAATTTGTCGCGCACGCAACCGCCCACGAAATACGCCCTTCCACCCTCGGCCGCAACGGCCTCGGCAATGTAGCGCAGATTTTTATCGAGACTTTCTTTTGTGCGAATTTGCCGCATCAGATTCTACTTTATGTCAAAGACCTGAAGCTTTACGCCGTCGGGCTTTATGTAATTTTCGACAAAGGCCAAATGTATCGGGTGGTTCGAGTAGCGGCTCAAGCCGGCTTCGTCGTCCTTAAAAGCCACGCACAGGGCAAAATCAAAAAAATCGTCGACAACCGGCCGCGCCGAAGGCACGGGCTTGCCTATATGCATGAACTCGACGCCGCCTATATTGCGCAGCGTTTGAAGCCCCTCGTTGAAATGTTCAAGCTTTTCCTTGCTTCTTGTTCTAAAAATCACTGTATGAACTAACATGTTCGGCCTTTGTTAAAATTAAAAACTTTCCTATTGAGTTAAAAAAATGGCGCGCTTTCCGCGCGCGCCTTGTCGAAAGATGCGAGTCTTTATTTGGGGCGCACCAAGAACGGAGGCACCACCCCGGTGCGGGACTTATCGTAAATAGTTTTTCCGTTTCTGACAAATTTCACTTTGCCCGCATCGGTAACCCTTATCTGAAGGGGCTCCGTCAACTCGAAAGACTTCGTAGTTCCGGCCTTCATCGTTCCGGCAAAGAGCACATTCGAAACATTTGCATTTTTTGCCACCGAAACGTACACGTCGTCGTAGGCGTGTATTAACAGCGTCTGCTCGGAGGCGTCGGCATTCATCTGGGCCGCCGAAACATCCGATACTGGGGCTTCGGCAACAGGCGCCTGCTGCGCTCCCGAAGTCAGCGACGAGACTACCAGCACCACCACCACAATTACCAATATCACCAAGACGAGCGCCCCTCCAAGCTTTATGTACCTTGCCGTCATGTCGGGATTATCCTGCTCGCTCTGGGCCTCCGATGCGTCCTCAAACTTAGTTTCCTGCTCTGGCTCCGATTCAACCACTAGCCTGCGGCGCCCAGATTCCGACCTCATAGCCACGGCCGTATTGTATTCGCGCATTATATCGTCAACGTTCAGCTTTAAAAACGCCGCGTAGATTCTCAAGAACCCCCTCTTGTAAACTTCCTGAAGATCGTAATCGAACGAACCGTCCTCCATTTTTTCGAGGACATTAATTCTAAGTCTTGTCGCATCGGCGACATCGCGAAGCGAGAGCTGCATAGCCTCTCTGGCTGCTTTGAGTTTTGCACCTAAGTTCTTCATTGTTGCAAGTAAAATAATTATTTATTGTATTTTCAACCAAAAATTCTAGTAAGCGTCTGATTTTTTTATAAGCCTTGCCGCCGAATGCGCCACCGCGAAAGACACGATAGTGGAAAGCAAGATCCAGTAAAAGAAGTTTTCATATCCCATTTCGACCTGGATCGCCCCGCTGAAAGCGCCCGGGAACATCATTCCCAGCGCCATAAGCGATGTGCACAGCGCGTAGGACGAGGCCCTGTTTTTGCCCCTTGAGGCCCACATCAAAAAGACCATGTAGCTTGAAAAACCGAGCCCGTAGCCAAACTGCTCCGCAGATATTAACAGCGCGTTTAAAACTGCGTTTTGCGGCTGGGCGGCGGCCATATACACATATATGACATTCGGAATATTTATTGCGGCCGCATAAGGCATTATGCAGCGGGCCAGGCCGTATTTGGAAATTATCACACCGCCCAAAAAGCCGCCAAGCAATAGCGCTATTGGGGCGATTGTCCCGTATATAAGCCCCATTTGCTCTTTAGTCATGCCCAGCCCCCCCTCGGATACGGCATCGAGCATGAACGGCTGCACCACCCTTACAAGCTGGGCCTCCGCAAACCTGTATAGCAGGACAAAGGCCAGAATGCACACAATGTCTTTTTTTGTAAAAAATTCCCTGAAGGCATCGGCAATGTTAGAGAGAGTCCCCCGCCCGTTGGCGTTATTTGCCGGCATGTCGCATTCGGCGGCGGGCATGAAAAACTTTATTGCCGGAATGCACAAACCGACTGTCGCGGCGCATATGCCAAAAGAAACGGCCCAGCCGCGCTCTATAGAACCGAACATCCGCTCGGCAAACCCTGCGAAAACCATCATTGCCCCCTGTCCAAAGAGCACGGCTATCCTGTAGAAGGCGTTTCTAAAGCCGATGAAAAACGACTGGCTGCGCGGCGGCAATGCGAGCATATAAAAGCCGTCCGCTGCAATATCGAACGTCGCCGAGGCAAAGCCAAATACCCAAAACAACGCCGCGGTTACAATTACCCAGGAGGCCGCAAACTGCGCCAGCGACAAAGCCGCAAGGCATGCGAAGAAAACTCCGCAGCAAAAGAATATCCACGAGCGTTTTGTCGAATACGAATCGACGACCGGGCCCCATATTCCCTTCAAGACCCAGGGCAAATACAGCGAGCTTGTCAGCGCGGCTACAGTTGCGTTGTCCATTCCCATGGACTTGTAGTAGCCCACCGACAGCGACCCCACTATCGCATTGGGCAGCCCCTCCGTAAAATACAACGGCCCCAGCCACGCCAATGTTTTTAATTCTTTTACCCCCGCCGACATCTCTATACTGCGCCCGTTAATACTATGAATAATTATTATTTCATGCTATCGCATGATATGAATTTTTCGGCCAGGTCAAACGCGCACGCGAAGCTCTCAAATGAGGCCAAATTTTTGCCTGCGATTGAAAAGGCCGTACCGTGGTCCGGGCTGACGCGCAGGAACGGCAAGTTCATCGAAACGTTTACGGCCTTGTCGAATTCAATGGCCTTAAGCGGCGCGAGAGCTTGGTCGTGATACATGGAGACTATGCAGTCGAACTCGCCCTTTAATACGCGCTCGAATACCGTATCAGGAGGAAGGCATTGGCTTAAATTCGGATGCCTTATGCGTATCTTCGAAAGAGCCGGATTTATAAAATCGACCTCATCCCTGCCGATTATTCCGCCCTCTCCGGCATGCGGGTTTAAGCCGCATACGGCGATTCTGGGCTCGCTTATGCCGCGCAGCCTGCGCGCCAACTTAGCCGAAGCATCGACGGCCCTCTCGATTTTTTCGTAGCTTATAAGCGAAGATACCTCCTTAAGCGGGCAATGCCACGTCACAAGGCTCACAATAAACTTCTCCCCCGCAAAACTCATTACCGGAACGCCCCTCCAGCGGTCGGCAAAAAACTCGGTCTGGCCCTGGAAATTGAATCCGACCCGTCGCATGCACTCTTTTGAAATCGGGCCCGTGGCCACGGCGCCATAATCGCCGCGCAGGCATCCCGCAGCTGCCTCCTCCAACGCGGCAAAGGCCACGCGCGCGCCGTCGGGATCGGGCTTTCCTAAGACGGCTTCGTATTCAGGAGGCCCCACGCGCACTGTTTCCGCGCCTGCGGGCAAAGTCCCTAGAAAGTTTTCATGTCCCACAAACACAGCTTGAGAGAGCTTTTGCCTATTTGCAAAGGCCCATCCCCTTATTACCTCCGGGCCTACGCCCGAAGGGTCGCCCACTGTAATTGCGATGCGCTTCATCTCTTAAGACTCTTGCCGGCGCGTCATATAATGGCGGTTGGGCACCGTGAAAAATTCGAGAAACTTTTTGCCCTCGGGCGTTTTTGCGGCCCCTTGTTCCAAAAGTTCGAGCGCGTTTTTGCGGACAGAGAGCGTTTCATAGACCTTGCTGAACAAATGTTTGACCTCGGCGATAGACTCTCGCGGAATGCCCCTGCGGTTCATGCCTATGAGGTTGAGCGCCCCCATCATGTTTCTGCCGTACGTTGTGGTGTACGGGGGAATATCCAGACTCGTGGCGGAATTTCCGCTAAGCATCACGCCCTCGCCGATGCGCACGCGCTGGTGGATCATAACGCCCCCGCTTACAAAGGTGTTGTCTGCTATCTGGCAGTGGCCGGCCGCGGCGGCAAACGAGGCTATTATGACATTGTTGCCGATAATGCAATCGTGGCCTACGTGGCCGGAACACATAATGAGGCAATTTGAGCCTATTAGCGTGGACTTGCCCTCGAAGGTCGCCCGGTGCACGGTGGCGTGTTCGCGGATCACAGTGCCGTCGCCTATTTGCGCGTACGTTTGTATATTTTGGTCGAAATGCAAATCCTGTGGAGCGCCGGCGACAATGGCGAACGAGCATATCCGGCAATTTTTACCGATGCGCGCGCCCGAAAGAACCCTCGCGTACGGTTCAATTATTGAGCCGTCGCCTATTTTGGCCGCACCCTCGACAGATGCGAAGGCCCCGACAGTTACGTTGTCGCCCAAGACGGCCCCGGGCGAGATTATCGCGGTGCTATGAATGTTGTTCATTTGCCGATTCCACTAAAAGCTTGCGCCTGTATTTTCTCAGATGGACAATCTTTACCAAAGCCGTAAACAGAATGCCAAAGAGCGTCGAAGTGTAGCCTGCCATGAGGCTTGCGTTTATGACGCCGAAGGTAAGAAGTATAAGGCTTGCCACGGTTCCCGCCAACCCTATGTAAAGACCGAGATCGAAGAGGTTGTCCTCGTTTTCCAGAAGCTTCAGCTTTAGCGTGGCGGATACGCGCTGCCTCTTGATTGCATTCAGGCGCACCAAACAAACTACATACACTAACGACTGCAACACAAAGAACAGTGCAATCGCCGCCAGTGTGGCAGAATCTGTATCGATTGAAAACATGTCTTTTTCTCCTATGATATTTGATTTTACTCTATCGAAAACTATCGAAAGCTGGGTGGCGGCGGCGTTTTCTATTTTCACGTCGAAAGCCGACGGCTCCACCGCGGCAAAAAAGAGGGCGGAAATTATTATGCCCGAGGCCGCGCAGCGCGCAGGCAGATAAGCGCCCCTGTTCATTCTAAAGAAGCCCAAAATCCCCTCTGCGAAAACCGCGCCTCCTATAATCGAGAGCAGAATTTTCACGGCGAGCGCAATATTTAGGTGGTTGACGCACAACGGCGCAAAAAGGTTTTTCATCGGCGAGCAATACTTGTCTATGAATTCCGCCGCCGGGGAATTTTCGTAGACGGGCTTGTTGTTTGAGAGCAAAAATTCCACCGCGGCCTGCCCGTAATCGAGCGTGAAGGCCAAGTCGCCCCAGGTTTTTATATCGGCACCTTTTAAATAATTCGAGACCGACTTGATATCGCCGGAAAGAATGGCCGCCGAAATGACGCATTTTCTAAAATAATCGCTTTCCGGAGCCAGATAGGCCTGCGAAAATTCAAAGACGTCGTCCGGCGACTTAAACAGTTTAAATATGCTCGAAAGCGCGGAATAATCCAAATGCGATGAGAGCGCCAAAATGCCCACCATGCATTTTTCAAACGACTCCTGTTCTCTTGCGTCGGATATATTGGAAATTTTAACCGAGAGGTAGTAGAGGAAAGAGTCGCTTAAATCGCCCGACTGCGCCAACAGAGCCAAAGTCGCAAGCGAGGCCTCGTAGGGCGCCCCCGCCGACGAATACGACGGGGGCAGCAACACCGTGTTGAGTTTGCGCAACGACAATATGCGCCCCACCATTGCGCTCTTGCTCTCGGATAGCGAATCTATGAGCGAGGCTCTGTCTTTGCGCCCGGCCATGCATTTGTAAACCGGTATAAACAAGCCCTTAAAATCCTTCGGCATGAAGGCCTCGAAGAACGGGGCGTCTCCGCCGAATTGCGCCCAAGTTTTATGCGTTTGAAGCAGAGAGTTTGCCCGTTTTTTCAAATGCTGAGCATTGGGTGCGCAGTCGGCCAAAATGAGAGCCGTCGACACGCACGCCGAGTCGAGGGCCAATTCCGCCGCGGCCTCAAGGCTTTTCGAGCCCGCGCCCGCGCGCGCGACAACGTGTCTGTCCACCGATGTAAAATACGCAGGTATGCAGGCAGCCAAAAAGATGACGGCCAATCCAAAAGCCGCCGTCATAAACGATATCAAATACCTTAATGCCGACATGAAAAAAAACAGAATCGCGTCTAATTATCCGACAATTCTGTTTTCAAACCGCTCACAGTCAAGCCAACTTTTAGTAAAAGCGGAGATACCACCTACCGCCCTTTCGAGGCTAAGTATGCGTCGAAATATTTTAAATATTTTACCAGAAAGTGGTATTGTAGACTGCGTTGTACTTTACGCCCACGCTCTTCATGGCGCTGAAAGCCGACAGCAAAGATGAATTGGCTTTGTCTATCTGTGCGGAGTATTCGGGCCATTGGCGCTTAAGCTCAACGGCCGCGGCAGTAGGGTTCTGCGCAAAGCCACTGATAAATGCGTTCAAATCGGCCGTCGCTTTTTTCATGTTCTTTGCGTACATTTCCTTGGCTATCGGAGAGAAGCTTTCCCAAGCTTCCACATACGCCTTAAAGGCCTTGGTGAAATCCTCAGGGCAGCCGGTAAGGTCGGCCGAAGAAAGCTTTGCCACAACCGAGGAGGGTGACCCGGAATTTGCCAAAACTCCGGAATTGTACACATACGCGCCCTCGACTGCCACCTGCTGGGCGCTGGGAACTTGCGTATTGCACGAGCAAAGCCCCATTAAAAATAACAATGCCAATACTAATCTCATATAAAAACCTTTCTCAGTCTTAGTCGGTATTTTCAATGCGCCTTTAAGCCAAAAAAGCAGAAAGGCGCGGCCGCGTTAAACGCCGAGCGTTTTTTTCGGGCGGTGTATATGTGTGTATGGGGAAAAAACGGGAAAGGGAAAAAGAGTGTGGCACGCGCGCGCTACATCGTCGATGGGCCGTACTTTTTCTGGTAGTTTCTGGCTATAAGGGCAAGGACCGCCGAAAGGGCTCCGCCAGATATTATGACTATGGAAAAGTCCACCGCCACATCGCCCATTCCTATGCACGGGGCGGCAAGAGAACCCGCCGCAAACGGCAGCGCGCCCAATAGTGCCGCGGCCGTTCCCGCGTTTTTGTGCTGGCTGTCTAAGACTATTGCCGCAGCGGCGGGCGCGGCAAGGCCGAAGAAAAACATTATTGCAAACAGAGTGGACTCAACCGCGCAAATGCCGAAATCCGCACAAATAAAAAATGCTCCCGCAATAATCGCAAAAAAACGCGCAAGGTCCAGCCCCGAATACTTGTCGGCGGAAATAATGACAAATAAAACAAAATCAGCCCTCTTCATAAAATGGTTCATTGTCCGCAACAAGAGCGCGGTTTCAAGCCTTTGTGCCACGATTATAATTGACAACTCCAAAGTCGAAAATAGATTTTTAGCCATTGAGAATGAGCCATATGCGAGCCAACATCCACATAATAAACCACCCGATAATATCCGACAAGCTCGCCCGCATGCGCGACGCCGATACGCCGCGCCCCGAGTTCAAACGTCTGGCGCACGAAGTCTCCCTCTTCCTCGGCTACGAAGCCTCGCGGAACACCGCCCTCAAAGACGCCCAAACCCAAACGCCCCTCGAGCGAACCGACGTAAAGCGCATCGGCGAAGACGTCTGCATTGTGCCGATTCTGCGCGCCGGAATGGGAATGCTCGACGCCATGCTTGCCATTTTCCCCGAGGCACGCGTCGGACACTTGGGAATGTACCGCGACCACGAAACGCTCAAACCCGTTGAATACTACTGCAACCTGCCCGAAAACCTTTCAAAGACAACCGTCTACATAATCGACCCGATGCTTGCAACCGGCGGCAGCGCAATTTGGGCGGTAGACGCCGTGAAAAAGCGCGGCGCAAAACGCATAAAATCCGTAAACATTTTCGGCGCGCCCGCGGGGCTTGAGGCTCTTTCAAAAGCGCACCCCGACGTTGAAATATACCTCGGCGCGCTCGACCGCTGCCTCAACGAAAACGGCTACATTCTCCCAGGGGTAGGCGACGCAGGCGACAGAATTTTCGGAACTCTCTAAAACGTCCCGACCGCGCCGAGTGGTTGGTTCAAATAAAAATTTCCCTATACAAATAAAGTAGAAAATAATAAACAAATATATGAAAAAATACACGACTACGGCACTTCTGGCGATGCTCGCCGCGCTTTCCGCCTTTGCCCAAAGGCAGACGCAAAACCTGCGCGACTGGAAGTTCAACATGGGCGACACCCCCGACGCGCAGGCGCAGGACTTCGACTGCTCCCGTTGGGAGTCCGTCCGCGTTCCGCACGACTGGGCAATAGGCAAGCCCTTCGATATGAACATAGACATTCAGTACGTGAAAGTCGAAGCCGACGGAGACAAAACCTACAAGCTGCGCACGGGGCGCACAGGCGCGCTGCCCTGCTTCGGTATCGGCTGGTACAAAACGCAATTCGACCTGCCCGAAAACCTCGACGGCAAGCGCGTATTTTTGGAATTCGACGGCGCAATGAGCAACGCAACAGTCTACATAAATTCGCAGCTGGCGGGAGAACGCCCCTACGGATATTCGTCGTTTTCAATAGACGCCACAAAATTTGTAAAGGCGGGCAAGAACCAAGTAGCAGTGCGCCTCGACAACAAGGAGCAGTCTTCGCGCTGGTATTCGGGCGCGGGGCTTTACAGATTCGTGCGCCTCGTAATAAAAGACGCAACGCACATCAAGTACAACGGCGTTTACGCAACGACCCCGAAAATTACAAACGACGCCGCAACGGTAAAAGTATCCGCGGAAATCGAAAACGCCGACGGGGCGACCGTCGAAAACAGGATTTTCGACGCAGACGGCAAACTTGTAGCCGAGTCGAAAACACCCGCGGGCAAAGACGCCGTTCTCGAAATTAAAAAGCCAAAACTCTGGGCGCCCGAAACTCCCAATCTCTACACGCTGAAAACCTCCGTCAAAAAGAGCGGCAAAACCGTGGACGAAGTATCAACGCGCATAGGCGTGCGCACCATAAGCTTCTCGGCAACCGAAGGCTTCAAGCTCAACGGCAAATACACGCAGCTTAAAGGCGTCTGCCTGCACCACGACCTCGGACCAATCGGCGCGGCGACAAACGTTTCGGCAATCCGCAGGCAGTTCGAAATTCTCAAGGAAATGGGCTGCAACGCAATCCGCACGACGCACAACCCGCCTTCGCCAGAATTTCTCGACCTCTGCGACGAAATGGGCTTCCTTGTAGAAGCCGAAGCATTCGACGAATGGAAGCACGGCAAAAACTGGAACGGCTATTGGCGTCATTTCGACAAGTGGGCAAAACGCGACATTACAGATTTTGTAAAGCGCGACCGCAACCACCCCAGCATAATCATCTGGAGCGCTGGCAACGAAATGCCCGACATTGTAAAACCCGACGGAATAGACACGGCAAAAATGCTTGTGGACACCTTCCACAAACTCGACGCCACGCGCCCCGTCACGGTCGGCATCAACTACGGTAGTCAGGTTTTCAGCCGCAAATCCAACGGAAAATTTGCAAGAATTTTCGACGTTGTGGGTGTCAACTACAATCCGTGGTCGTGCCGCGACACAATTCCGAAGCTTTTTTCGGATATGATTGTTCACGGCAGCGAGACCGCCTCCACGGTAAGCTCGCGCGGCATATACCACCTGCCGCTTAAAAAATATCCCGCAGACATCATAATAAAAAGAAAAATGGCGTTCAGCCCAGACTACCAAATGTCGAGCTTCGACACCGAAGCCCCGCCGTGGGCGCAAATTCCCGACGAGCAATTCCTCGTGATGGACGTCAACAAAAAGCTCCTCGGCGAATTCGTCTGGACGGGCTTCGACTATCTCGGCGAGCCCACGCCGTTCAACGAGGGAACGCCCGCGCGCAGCTCGTATTTCGGAATAGTCGATTTGGCGGGTTTCCCGAAAGACCGTTTCTATTTCTACCAGTCGCGCTGGAGCGAAAACGCAAAAGTGCTGCACGTTCTGCCGCACTGGAATTGGGAGGGGCGCGAAGGCAAACCGATTCCCGTAATCTGCTACTCCAACTTCCCCGAAGTCGAAATATTCGTAAACGGAAAGTCGTTCGGCAAGCGCAGACTCGACCCGAAATCAAAAGAGCTGATGAAGCGCTACCGATTCATTTGGGACGAGGTTCCCTACGAGGCGGGCGAACTCAAAGCCGTAGCCTACGACGCATCGGGCAAAAAAGCCGCCGAGAAAATAGTAAAGACTGCGGGCAACCCCCACGCCGTCAAAGCGGAAGCGAAGTACTCAAAACTTTCGGCAAATCCCGACGAACTCGTGTTTGTGGAGTTGTCGGTAGTGGACAAAGACGGCAACTTCTGCCCGACTGCAACGCCGATTATTTTCGTGAAAGTGGAGGGCAACGGCAGGCTGGAAGCCCTCTGCAACGGCGACGCAACCGACCAAACCGCGTTTTCGTCGAACTATATGAAGGCATTCAGCGGCAAGCTTCTTGCGGTTATCCGCCCGAACGGAAAGGCGGGGAAAATCAAAATCGATACAATAAGCTGCAACTTAAAATCGGCATCGCTTAATATTGACGTAAAATAACAGCAAATGTTGCCAAATGGCAAATCCGCCTCTCAGACAAGGGAAATGCCATTGTAAGCCTCAGGCTCGCCGACGCTGGGACCGGCGCCCCCGCAACAGTTAGAACTTTTCCGCTGTAAAGCATCGGGCGTCTTTAGAAAGAAATAAGACGAAAATCTTAAAAGTTAAAAAGCGAAAAAGGGAAAAAAACATGAAAACTACCGCTTTAAAAGTC
>CALXLK010000002.1 GCA_944389175.1 uncultured Opitutales bacterium | reverse complement strand
TTCGGATACCCCTTGTCAACCCTGAACGTAAAGCCGTCGGCGTGCACGTCAACTATGTCGCCCTGCGTAAATGCGGGTCTCTTTAGCGCAAAATCAAAGTTCCTAACGACGACATTCTCGCAGGATTGTATTTTGCAAAATTCGTTGTAGGGAGATATTCTAACCCTTGCACCGCGCCCGTCAATCGTCAGGTTTTTTATGTCGCGCAAATTTAAGAATGCCCCGTAATCTTTCGACTTTTTAAACACATACGTCTTGGGCGACATTACTATCTTGCAATCCTTGCCCTCCTCGGCCTTGACAAGCTCCACAAGCTTGGACATTGTCTCGAACGGATCGGCCCCAGGCGTATGATACGCATCAAAATCAAAAACCGCGGCCGCTAATACTACCGAATTCACAAACAAGAACACATGAATTACAAATATTTTCAACATATTCCAATAATATTACAAAAAAATTGAAGAGTGTCAATGGGAAACCTTTGGCAGTGTTCCATGGCAAAACAACTCAGAGTTCGACAACAATGCGCCTTAATTGGCGCAACTGCACGGGAACAAACTCAAAAGGTATTGACAATTCTATGCGCACTGGAGATTCCCCCACCGGCAAAAGACTTCCACGCCCCCGGATTTGGCTGTTTCTACGAAGAAACCGGCAAAATGCCATTCGCTGAAAAACAAGGGAGTTTATAACCGCTGACGTTCCGCCAAGATACGTCCATTGTCGGCGGATTGCCCCTGGTTATTCTGGCTACTTAAGCGAGATGCTTTTTGAATTTATGATTTTCACGGCCGTTTGCACGGGTATGGGAGAGGCCTCGCATGTAAAGAATTTGTTGTTTTCACCCTTTAAACCGTTGCAATTATGTACTAACATCAGACATGCGGCGCGGTTTGAATAGCCGTAGATTTTATTGGAGTCGAACTGGATATTGTTGACAAAATCAACGGACTTGACTTTTGCGGCGAATTGATTGCCTACGGCCACTGGAACGCACTCTCTGTCCACCTTCACAGAGTTGTTTCTTACCACTATGTTTTTTGGCATCGGCCCCTCGAACCAACTGCCCAATTCATTGGTTATTCGCATGCCCGCGCCTCCCTCTATGAGGTTGTTTTCAATAACCCCGTTATACGCGCGCACAATAATAGAAAAGCGGCGCTGAATCCCAAAGCGGCAGTTCCTGACGGCAAAGCCGTCGTTTATGTATTCCATGTTAAAAAATTGCGTCGCCAGGGCGTTGGCCTTGCTGTTGCCGCTTACAATGTCGTACTCGGAAATCGGCTTCCACACCGTAAACTTCACGGGCTTGTCGATATTCAGGCGCAGCCCCTTCGAGCCCTTGGCTGCCCTAAGCCCTTCTTTCCACTCTCCGGTATTGCCGTATAGCAGCCCTATCCTATCGCCTTCTGAAAATCCGAAACGGCGCATCTGAAAGCTCGTGGGCGAAAACTCCTTTACTACAAAGGCGGGCGCGGCGCTTATGTTTATGGCGTCGTCGAGCATGCCCTCAAAACGGCACCCGTCGAGCGTTGGCCCAACTTTGTTGTTCTTAAAGTGCGATCCGTCGCGCCATGAGGATATCATGTCCTTCGACCCTTCGCGCCAAGTCAACACGCAATTCTTTAGCGTAAGCTTCCCGTAGTTGGAGGATCCGGAAAAGCCGGCATGGCTCGTCGAGGACACCCGCACGTTTTCAACGAGTATGTCCTTTGAAAATACGACGGAAACAGTGTACAAGAATCCTCCAATTTTGGAATTGCGCTCCCCATAGACGGGCATAACCCAAACGTCGCCGTCGCTGAGGGGAGAATCGCAGGTAAGCCTTTTTACATAGTCGTTGCGGACGCGCACCCTGTACAGATCCTTGCCGGCCTTCTCAACCGACTCTATGAACAGGTGGTCGCAAAAATTCTTCTTAAGCTGCTTGGTCTTTCTTTCCATGACCGAACCCCACCGCCATTTTTCGGTCGGATACTCCTTCAATGTAAATTCATTGGACGGCGGTTTCGGATACCCCTTGTCAACCCTGAACGTAAAGCCGTCGGCGTGCACGTCAACTATGTCGCCCTGCGTAAATGCGGGCCTCCTCAGCGCAAAATCAAAGTTCCTGACGACGACATTCTCGCAGGATTGTATCTTGCAAAAGCCGTTGTAGGGATCTATTCTAACCTTTGCCCCGCGCCCGTCAATCGTAAGGTTTTTTATGTCTTTCAGGTCTAAGAATGCCCCGTAATCTTTCGACTTTTTAAACACATATGTCTTTGGCGACATTACTATCTTGCAATCCTTGCCCCCTTCGGCCCTGACAAGCTCCACAAGCTTGGACATAGTCTCAAACGGATCGCTCCCGGGGGTACTATACTTGTCAAAATCAAACACAGTCTCCCCAAAGCCCAATAGAGAAACAGACAAAAATAAACATATTCCAAAATATTTCATCATAGCTGATGTCTATCAAAACCGCATATTGCCCGCAAGGAAAAAAATGCTTGCAAAGGCACACCCAAGTTAGATGAATAAAGGTCATGCCGCAACAGACGCAAAATCCCAGACCAAAAAAGCCCAACATTTATCTCCTTGGATTTATGGGGACGGGGAAGACGTCTGTGGGCAAGAAGCTCGCTCAAGCTCTAAATTTTAAGTTTCTTGATTCCGACGAAGAAATAGAAAAAAAGTACTCTATGTCTATAAAAGACATCTTCGAAAGATTCGGCGAGGAAAAATTCAGGGAGATGGAGCGCGAATTTATAGAAAGCGGACATCCCGACGAAGGCTGTGTCATATCGTGCGGCGGGGGGCTTGCATGCCGCCAGGGAATGCCGGAACTGGTGAAATCGAAGGGAGTATCCATAGTATTGTTTACCCCGCCCGAAGTGATTTTAGAGCGCGTTTCAAAAAACGACAAGCGCCCGCTGCTTAATACTCCAAACCCGCTTGAACGCATAAAGACGCTCTTGAAAGAGCGCCATCCCTACTACATGAAAAGCGGGGTTGCAATCGCGACCGACCCCGAGATATCCGAAACGGTAAAGCACATAGTAAGAATATATAAAAACCGGATATCCGAAAAAAGGCGGCGCTTTAAGAGGCGCAAATAATCGTTTTTTTTCCTTTTCTCCCCGAAAATAAAAGTTGCGCCGCCTGATTGGGCAATTCAACTATGCGCGCGCGGGAGCCTTGCGCGACTTTATGCGACTGCGCCCCTGCCCGCCCCAGAGGCTCTCCCGAACGAAAGCGCAAAAAAATGCCGCTACTTGCAAGGCGGGCTACCGAAAAAAAAACGGCCATACGGCCGTTTAAAGTCTTCGCGCCATACTCGGCTAGTTCTGCGACTTTTCTCCGGGAATCGTCGGAATAATCCCCATTTTTTCGGAATCGGCTGAAAGCGCTCCTGTGGCGTACGCCAATTTTGCGACCGAAGTGGAGACCGTCGATAGAGCCGTCACTTCCTGCTGCCTGGCGCTGGCGAGCCTGTTCTGTGCGTTTAGGAAATCCGTTATGGAATTTACCCCGTTCTCATAGCCCGTTTTAACAGCCAAGTAGGCCTCGTTATTTGCCTCCACCGCGGCGCGGGCGCTTGCAAGCTGCTTGAGCGAGCTCTTGTAGAGATAGTATGCGCTCCAGATATCGGCGACAATCTGAATTTGAGTCTGTTTGAGCGTCTGGGCCTGGGCTCTGCGCGCAGCCTGCGCGGAAATGAGATCGTACTTGCGGGCAAATCCCTCAAATATGCTCCAAGATATGCCAATGCCTACCTGCAGATTGTCCTGCGTAGAACGCCCATGCTGGGTATAGTCGGTAAGAGAGCCCTGCGCGGCGGCGGAAATTTGCGGCAAAAAGCTGCGGCGGGCGGCCTCTTCATCGTACTGGGTCTTTTTTAGCAGAGCGTACGAGGCCAATAAATCCTGCCGGGCTCTAAATGCCGAGGCCACCAGCGTTTCTATGGTCTGTTCGGCCTCTTGGCAAGGGCACGGGCTCAGATTCTCGTCTATATTGAGCTTTTGATTTACCCTAATTCCCATTGCAAGCGCCAAATTCGCCCTTGCCGTCTCCACCGACGAGCGCGCGCTCTCGAGGGAAAATTCGGCCGTCTTTAAGTTTGCGAGGGCATTTAGCATGTCGGGCTTGTTGCCTACGCCCGATTTATAGCGCTCATTTGCCGCCTCGTAAGCCGTGCGGGCGTCGTCGACGCTCAGTTTGGCCGCCTTGACGCTCCCAAAGGCCTCAAAGAGCGAATAGTAGGCTATATTGACGTTTAGCACGACCTCCTGAATGGCGCGGTTGTACTCAAAATTTGCCGCATACAAAGCCTGCCTTGCCGACTCCACTTTGGAGGACCTTGCGCCGAAATCGCACAAGAGCCAGTTTATCTGGGCCGACGGGCCAAACCCCGTCTCGTAATAGCGTCCAACGCTAAGAAATGGACCGCCGTAACCGAGGCTGGACCTCGTCGTTGACCTATACACCTCTCCCGAAACCGACACCTGCGGATAATACGAGGACTGCGCTTTGCCGACCGCCGCGGCGTAAGACTTGGCCTGGAACCAATATATGCGCGTAGTCTGGTTGTTTTCAAGGGCTACGTCGATGATGTCGGCAATGTCGAGCCGCTCGCCGGCTGCAACCTTGTCGTTTGCCCTGACAAAAAGTTTTTCGGGTTTTGCCTTTTGGCCGTCGCGCAAAATTTTATCGTCTGTAATATCCTCGGGGGCTACGGTCTTTTGCGGGATTGCCTCTTCCGGGGCCTTCCAATAAACGAAAGGCTTTTCGGCAGTCTCCTTGTCGACGTTCACGCAAGCGCCCAAGAGGGCCGAAACGGCGCCGGTGCAAATAATCAAGATTTTTTTCATCGTTTCAATCCTCCTATTGGACAGATTCGTTGGAGACTTCGCCGCGGGCAAAGAACGGTATTTTATCAAGGACATTGCGCTGCAGCCAGTCAAACCACAGGTATATAACGGGCGTAACGTACAGCGTTACCACCTGCGAGAATATAAGTCCGCCGACCACCACGACGCCCAGGGGGATTCTGCTTTCGGCGTCGGCCTTTCCCCAACCCAACGCAATGGGCAGCATGCCCATAAACGCGGCGAACGTCGTCATGATAATCGGGCGAAAGCGCTCCATGCAGGCCTCGTGCACGGCCTCGGCCGGCTTGAGGCCGCCCGCCTCGCGCATAATTGCAAAGTCTATCATCATAATTCCGTTTTTCTTAACTATGCCCATGAGCATGAAAATGCCTATCGCCGAATATATGGAAAGCTCCATTCCGCACAGCCACAGGCTGCCCAAACCGCCTACCACGGCAATAGGCAAGGCCGAAAGAACAGTAAGCGGGTGTATGTAGCTCTCGTACAATATGCCCAATATTACATACATCACAAACACGGCAACGCCTATTAGAAGCATCAAGCTGTCCATCGTCTGGCGGAAGGTTACCGCCTCTCCTACAAACCTGCCGGAGACGCTGCTTGGCAATATTTGCGGGGCCTCTTTGTTTACCCAATTGACGACATCGCCTATTGCAACGCCGTCCTGAAGGTCGAAAAAGAGCGTCACAGACGGAAAGTTGTCTATGTGGTTGATTGCTATGGGGGCGAGCTCCTCCCGCGTGGTGGATATGCTTGCAAATGGTATCAGATCCGAAAGCGAAAACGCCGGATTGGGCTCCGCCCCGCCGCCCGAGAGCGTTGTAACGGGCAGCCCCGACGTGAGCGTCGAATCCTGGGAAAAGCTCAAATTGTTCAAATTCTCCTCATAGGAGCGGTTTTTAAAGTTTGCCTCCATTATAGACCAATACTGCTGGAAGGGAGATTTCACCAGGTAGTAATACAGCTTGGCGTACGCGTCCTTAAAGACGTTGGAATAATTTCCCGCCGACAATCCTATCATAACGGCCTTCTGCCTGTAAGGGGCCAGCGTTACCTGCGGATTGTCCAAATACAAGTCGGTCTGAACATTTGAAAAATAATCGCGCCTTGAAGAGAACTTGTCCATGAGTTTTTGCGCGGCGCCGTAGAGCTCGTCCTGGTTCATGGACATCATAGCATAGGCGTATTTGCCCTGCTGGGTGCTTGTCGCTCCCGTGGATATCTCTAGGGTGGGCTGGGGCTGGAACGCCGATATTACGCCCGGCAGAAGCGCAACCCGCTGGTTTATCATGTTTGCAACCTCGGCTATCGGCGGCCTCTTGCTCTTGTCCTCGAGAATCACGAAGCCAAAGCCCATATTCTGGTTGATAAATTGCGATACGCCGGATACGAGTATGAAATTGTTCACTCCGGGCGTCGTCTTTATTATGTCGGCCACCCTGTCCTGGGCCTCGCCCACCTCGAGGGGCGAAGACTTTGTGTTTGTTATGAAGACGCCCTGCATAAAGCCGCTATCGCCTATTGGGAAAAATATCTGCGGAAGCCTCTTGCCGAAGAAGTACAATCCGTACAAGCACAGGCCAACTATTACAAGCGCGAGCAAATTCTGGCGCAGCATCCATTTCAGCGTCGGCGAGTAGAATTTTAGAAAAAGCCCCTCGACGGCGTTTGCCATGCGCTCAATGCGCGTCTTTTCCGCGGGATCTTTGGAGCGCTTTTGCAATACGCGCGAACACATCATGGGCGTAAGCGTAAGGCTTACAACGCCCGACATCACCGTCGCCACTATTATCGTCACCGAAAACTCTTTGAATACGCGCCCCATTATTCCGCTCATAAAAACCAGCGGTATAAACACCGCGGCCAGAGAGAGAGTCATGCTCAATATCGTAAACGATATTTCCTTCGCCGACTTGTATGTGGCTATTCTGGGCGACTCGCCAAAATCCTCCATGCGCCTGACGGTATTTTCGAGAAAGACAATCGCGTCGTCGACGAGAAAGCCTATGGCCATCGTCAGCCCCATCAACGATAGATTGTTAATTGAAAAGCCGAAGAAATACATGAATATAAACGTCAGCAGCACCGAAAACGGCAGCGCGAGAGTCGGTATGAGCGTGTCCCTAAAGCGCCCGAGAAAGCCGAATATCACTACTACTACGAGCACGAAGGCTATTACTATGGTTTCCTTGACGTCGTCTATGTTTGATATGATTAGCTTTGAACCGTCGTAGAACTCTATAATCTCTATCGATTCAGGCAGCTCCTCCCTGAATTTTTGCATCTTCTGCTTTATTTTTGCCACGGTCGTCACCGCGTTCGCGTCGGCGCGCTTGCGCAGGCCCATTGCTATGGCCGAGTATGTCTTATCGTATTTTTTGCTCTTTACAAAAAACGAAAAATTAAGTGTGTCATACTGAACGGAATTAACGGCCTTTGCGATATCGCGCAGAAAGATCGGAGCGCCGTTTTTAAAACCTACGACCAGATTGTCATAATCCTCGGCCCTTGAAAGCTGGGTGTCGGGGAATAGGACGAACTGGGAAGTCGGGCCCTGCAAGTTGCCGGTGCCAATCATGTTCGTGGACGAAGCCAGAGCCCCCTTTAACTGGGTCATAGTGTAGCCGAGGTTGTAAAGCTTTTTTGGGTCCACCTCGATGCGGACGGAACGCGGAGAGGCGTATATGTCGACGTTGGAAACGCCCTCGACCATGTTCAGCTGCTGGCCGACTTCGGAAAAAGCGTAATCGTAGAGGTTGCCCTGAGAAATGCCGTTTGAGACAACCATGGCTATGTATATGGGCTCGTCGTTTGGATTGTTTTTTGTAAACGACGGAGGAGATGGCAAGTCGGAAGGCAAGTTGCCCATTGCCCTCTGGATTGCGCTTTGAACGTCGGTGGCGGCGGCGTCTATATCTTTGTTTAGGGAAAACTGCAAGATAAGGGAGGTCGCGCCGAATGAATTGCGGCTGGTTATCATTTCTATGCCGGAGATCTGCATAAACTGCTGCTCGAGCGGCGAGGCCACATTTGAGGCCATGACAGTCGGGTCGGCTCCTGGGTAGCTGACGCTGACTTGAATTACCGGGTAGTTGACTCCGGGAAGGTCGTTTACCGGCATTTGCAAGTACGCAAATATGCCAAAGAAGGCCGCCGCGAGCGAGAGCAACACAGTCATGACCGGGCGGTTTATGAAAATGTCGGAGAGCGAACCGTATCCGCGAACTTGGCCTTTGTCTTTATTTTCTTCAGACATATAAAATCCGATCGCTAAATTTATTTTTGCGCGGCGCCGCTGCCGGCGTTTTTATCGGCAGTTGGCGAAGACGGCTTTTGGCTCTGCCGCATCGCCTGGGCTCTGAGTTCGTCGGCGACCGATGCGGCCTTTGCCATAAAAGCCGCCATGCCCTCGCGCGTAGTCACAAGCTTGCCGTCGGCGCCGATAATTTCGCCGTTTTGCGTCGTTGCATAGACAAAAGGTCCCGCCTGGAGGCGCAACTGGCTTACCCGCAAGACGACCTGTGCGCCGGGCTCGACGCCCCTTATTGCGCGCATATCCCCGAAGAGCTGGCCCTTTTGGACTTGCCTCATTGAAATTTTATACACGCCGTCTTTTACTGGAGAGGCGACGTACACGTACGGCCCGAGAGCATTCAGCTGCACGCAAATATCCGGCACCAATACCGAACCGTCTATTTTTTCAAGGTTTACCTTTACCATAACCGGCTGGTTCGGCCAGAACATGCCGTCGGAATTGCCGAGCCTGCCCCTTAGAACCGCAGTGCCAGATTCGTACCTTATTTTATTTAGAACCGTCTCAACCGAAGCCTTGCGCGTGCGCTTGGCGGAGTAGTCGTCCTCGATGTAGGATACGTCGACTTCTATCTTTCCGCCGTTTTTGTTCATAACCTGCATGACGTCAAAAAGCCTCTGGGAGGGAACGACGAAATCGACGTAGAGCTCGTCGACGTTTTCGATTGTCGTCAGCACAGTCGAGCCTGCGGCCACGAAATTTCCCAAATTAGTGTTGTAAAAGCCGGCCTTTCCGTCGACGGGCGCCTTGACCGAACACCAGTCGAGGTTTATCTGGGCAGTCTCCAACGCCGCTTTTGCGGCCTCGACAACGCCTTTGTCAACTTCCACTTTTGCAATCAACGCGTCGAAAGTCTGCTTGTCGACGTAGCCGTCCTTGGCTAGTTTCCTGTTGCGCTCGACGGACAATTCGTCGATTTTAAGCTGCGCTTGGGCCTGCAAGAGCGTTCCCTGAGCCTGCATTAACGCCGCTTTGTAAGGACGCTGGTCTATGACGGCCAAAACGTCGCCTTTCTTCACCCTCGCGCCCTGCTCGAAATTTATGGATACTATTTTGCCTGAAACTTCCGGTACTATGTTTACGCTGTTCAGCGAAGCCGTAGTGCCCATTGTAGAGATATACTCGCGAACGTCTCCGGCCTGGGCCTGCACCAGTTGAGCCGGTGTAGGCGGAATCGACATGTGTTTTTTCTGGTCTTTTTGCGTGCATGCGCACAATAGCGCAAGCGCCGATATGGCTATGTATTTTAGCATAAAAGTTCCCTTCTTACAAGGAGATCGTTCGATGTTTTTGTATGCGGTCGTAAAATTAGGGTCAGTTAACCGCCGCATAAAAATCTGTCAACTATTTTATATCGACCGAATCGGCCCTACTTAAAAATTGACGGCATTAATGTCAAAAATACACAAAAAAAACAGGGCGGAAAAACAGCTTCCGCCCTGAACCAAGAATGTTATTTGCCTTGCTTTAAAGCCGCCTGAGCCGCAGCTAGCCTGGCTACGGGAACGCGCGGCGGAGAGCACGATACGTAATCCAATCCGACGTCGTTGAAGAACATTATCGAATCGGGATCGCCGCCGTGTTCGCCGCAGACTCCCAACTTTAAGTTCTTCCTCGCGCTTCTGCCCTTCTGCGTGCCCATTCTCACCAACTGGCCTATGCCGTCGACATCGATGGAAGCGAAGGGGTTTTTCGGCAGAATATCGAGCTCCTTATAGCGGCCGAGGAACGATCCGCTGTCGTCGCGGCTCATGCCAAGACCCGTCTGGGTGAGGTCGTTTGTGCCGAAGCTGAAGAATTCGGCCTCCTGGGCGATTTCGTCGGCAGTCAAAGCCCCGCGCGGAACCTCAATCATGGTGCCGAGCATGTAGTCGATCTTGACTTTCTTTTCCTTCATCACCTTTTCGGCCGTCTCCCTTATTACCGAGGCCTGGAATTTAAGCTCCTGGACAAAGCCCACCAGCGGAACCATAATCTCAACCTTTACCTTCGTGCCTTTTTTGCCCTTCATTACATTGGCCGCGGCCTCAAATATGGCGCGCGCCTGCATGCGGGTAATTTCCGGATAGCTGTTGCCCAAGCGGCAACCGCGGTGCCCGAGCATCGGGTTTTGCTCCTCCAAAGCCTTGCACCTGGCGGCCAAAACCTCGGGGCTGACGTTCATCTTTTCGGCAAGCGCGTTCCTGGCGTTGCTGTCGTGCGGCAAAAATTCGTGAAGCGGCGGATCGAGCAGTCGTACCGTGACGGGGCGCCCCTGCATTGCCTTGAATATTCCCTCAAAGTCCTTGCGCTGGTAGGGCAGCAGCTTCTTGAGGGCGGCTTCGCGCGCCTCGGTATCGGAGGCGAGTATCATTTCGCGCACGGCGTCTATTCTGTCGCCCTCGAAGAACATGTGCTCGGTTCTGCACAGGCCGATGCCCTCCGCGCCGAGGCTGACGGCCATCTTGGCCTGTTCGGGCGTATCGGCGTTTGTGCGGATTCCAAGCTTTCTGTACTTGTCGGCCCACTTCATTATTGTGTCGAAAAGCTGGTAGGTATAGCTCTTGCCCGGCTTCATCTTGCCCGAAAGCACTCTTATGACTTCGCTCGGAGCTGTCTCTATTTCCCCGAGGAACACCTCGCCGGTCGTGCCGTCGATGGAAATGCTATCGCCCTCCCTGACGAGCACGTTCCCGATTTTCATCGCGTGCTTGTTGTAGTCCATCTCTATCTCGGAGGCCGCGCAAATGCAAACCTTGCCCATCTGGCGCGCCACGAGAGCCGCGTGCGAGCTCACGCCGCCGCGCGAGGTCAGAATGCCCTCTGCTGCAATCATGCCGCGCAGATCCTCCGGCGACGTCTCCTCCCTGCACAAAATGACTTTCTTTCCCTGGGAGTTTAGCAGCTCAGCCTGGGAAGCCGCAAACACCACCATTCCGCTGGCGGCTCCGGGACCTGCAGGCAGACCCTTTGTCAAAACCTTAGCCTTCTTTACCGCAGACGAGTCGAACACGGGGACAAGCAGGCTCGAGACCGAGTCTGCCGGTATCTTCAACAGCGCCGCCTTTTCGTTCATAAAGCGCTCTTTGTTCATCTCCACGGCGATTCGCACCGCCGAGAGCCCCGTGCGCTTGCCGTTGCGCGTCTGAAGCATGAACAGCTTGTTTTCCTCGATTGTGAACTCGAAGTCCTGCATGTCGCGGAAGTGCTTTTCAAGCTTCTTACGGATTTCCAAAAGCTGCTTGTAGGCCTTCGGCATTTCCTTCGCCAAATCCGAAATTTTATTCGGAGTCCTGACACCCGCAACGACGTCCTCGCCCTGGGCGTTTATCAGGTACTCTCCGTAAAATTCGTTCGCGCCGTTTGCGGGGTCTCTCGTGAAAGCCACGCCCGTGGCGGAAGTCTGGCCCTTGTTGCCGAATACCATCGTCTGCACGTTCACGGCCGTGCCCCAGTCGGCGGGAATATTGTACTTCTGGCGGTATATGATGGCCCGCTCGTTCATCCACGAATTGAACACGGCGCTAATTGCGCCCCAGAGCTGTTCGTTTACATCCTGGGGGAACTCTTTCTTGACGCGCTCTTTTATGAGCTTTTTATAGCGCTTTACAAGCTCCTGCAAATCCTCGACGGAAAGCTCGGTATCCAATTTCTTGCCGACCTCTTTCTTGAGGCCTTCCATAGCTTCGTGGAAAGGCTCGAGCTCCGTCTCGCTGAGGGCGTGCACGCCCATGACCACGTCGCCGTACATCTGAATGAACCTGCGGTAGCAGTCCCACGCAAAACGCGGATTCCCCGTCTTTGCGCTCAAGCCCTCGACGGTGTCGTCGTTGAGGCCGAGGTTTAAAATGGTGTCCATCATGCCAGGCATCGACTCCCGGGCGCCGCTGCGCACCGAGAACAAAAGCGGATCCCGCGCGTCGCCAAACTTCTTCCCCATCTGCTTTTCAACCGCCTCGAGGCCCGCCTTTACCTCGACCCCAAGTGAGGCTGGATATTTTCTGCCGTTGTTGTAAAAGTACGTGCAGACTTCCGTTGTTATTGTAAATCCCGGAGGAACGGGCAACCCTATGCGCGCCATTTCGGCGAGATTGGCCCCTTTGCCGCCCAACAGGTTTCTCATTGTGGCATCGCCGTCCGTCCTCGCCCCAAACCAGTATGTGTATTTCTTCGACTTCAAAGAAGCCGGCTTTTTCTTGTTTGTTGCGGATTTTTTCATCGTTTTTGGTGATTTCATTTATTTCCGTTTTTGTGTTTCGATATCCGTCGCCGCTTAGGCGCCGAATTTCCAATATTCCTCAGCAAAGAAAATCATCTAAGGCTTTCTTTTATTCTCGGATTATCGACCGTTTTGTCAAGCCAATAACCATGCCGCAGACGCATATTTTGCGATAATTACATTTTAGTATATTTTTCGACCCTCCACCTCAAAAAACATACAATTTTGGACAGTTTTAAACACCGGCCAGAATATTCCGCACCCGCACAATGCCAATATTTGACATTATGTACTATTTTTTATAAAATATGATGTTGCCGACACCATAAACACACTTAAGACATCTTAGATAAAAAGCATTCCCGACTCCCGATTTCTCCATATTCAAAATCTATGCCGCAATTTTGGCTGCAGCGAGCTCTGTCGAAAAAGAAGGGAAAAAACGGCGAAATATCTATGTGCCGCGCCTAGTGCGCGCAAAGCAAATTCTTGGCGGATACCGAGCTTATGCGCGCCCGGAGGGCGTTAGGATTGTCGGGGTATTTTTAGCGCAGTTTACGGAGCATTGATTTCATCTCCACCGCCACCCCGAAAGAAAGAAAAACGCTGGCACGCGAAAGGAATGCTGAGGCATTTGCAAGATTGATTGCCTTTTGTTAGCGCTGCCTATTGTCCCTGCACATTACAATATACATACCCGCATTTTTGCAACTGAAGGCACTATGCGCCATATAAAAAAGCAAAACATGGCAAAAGATGGAAAAAATCTGCAGGCAATTTCGCGCACAAACCTGCAAAAACAGGCCACCGCGCCGACGGCGCGCCGAAGCCTTAAGCCTTGCTTTTTTGAGTATCCTGGCGTTTTTTTTGCCTTGCAGATTTGTCGCTTAAGAGGGCTTTTCGCATGCACCATATAAATAGGAGAGCGAAAGAGCCCATTGACACGCACATAGTTATCCAGCCGCCGATAGTCATTATTTTGTCTCCTTTAGCTTATTGTAGCGCCGCGACGAAAACAGCATTAAGGCGTAGAAAACGTATATGCCTGCTATTATCACGCAAGAGAATCTCGCAGCGTTGCTGTGGTTGTCGCCAAAGATGTCGAGTATGTAAGGCGATAGGTTTTGAGAGCCAAAAATCCCCAAAATATCCCGCGCCATCCAGCAGGAAAACACCGCAAATAGTATAGTCGGAGAAATGTACTTTACCACAAACTCGTACGCCTTCGGCAGTTTTATTTCAGAGCCTTCATTTGCCTCAAGCCTGCCTCTCTTTGCGCCGAAAACCCATGAGAACATGACGGTTTGAACCATGGCAAAAATAAAGAGCGTAACCTGGCCTATCCAAAAATCCATGGTGTCCATAGCCTTCAGGTCTTTGGAGAAAAACATTACAAAACTCGACACAAAAAATGTGATAATTCCAAGAAGCGGCAAGGAGGCCCTGCGCCTAAAGCCAGTGGCCTCCTCGATGAAGGCAACGCTTGGCATCAACATTGAAATGGAGCTCGTCACTGCAGAAATATAGAGCAAAAAGAAGAATAAGAAGCCAAAAAGTTCGCCCATTGGCATTCTAAAGAAGACCAGCGGCAACACCTTGAACCCCAAATCAAACAGGCTCAAACCCGCCCCTATTGCGCCGGCGACGCCGAAGAAAGCCACAGCCGCAGGCACCGTTATCATTCCGCCGAGGCACACCTCGAAAAATTCGTTGGTTGCGCACGAAGATACGGCGCTTAAGACTATATCGCCCTTGGGTCGAAGGAAGCTCGCGTAGGTCATTATGGCAGAAAATCCGACGGTCAAAGAGAAAAATACCTGGCCGGCTGCGGCAATCCATATCGAAGGGTTGGAGAGCTGTTTGGCGACGGATATATACTCTATTTTCTTTATCGCGGGCTTTCCCGCAGCTGCCGCCGCCGCGTTCTCGGCGTCGATTTGCCTTTTTACCTTTGCTATTTCGGCGTCTCCCACAAGCGGCTGGATGGTTTTCCATCGCCCCCCGACGTCTTCTTTAAGCTCCACCTTGACCGGGTTCCACATGAAACCCAGTCCTTGATTTATCGAACGCTCGGGATGCTCGGGGGTCACGCACCCGAGCGTCATCATCTTTACCACGATAATCACCCCGACTAAAATCAATGTCGGCATTGCGTACTTGCAAAATTTTTCTATTCCACCGGTTACGCCCCTGTATATAATGTAGAAATTTAGCAGAAACGAGACCAGAAAGAATACAAAGACCTTTTCCGTCGAAAACGAAACCGCCGAGCCGTCGCTCAATGCGCCGACAAAATTGGCGAAGAAGCCGCCAGATTGCTCGAGTGAATCGAAACTAATGTTGCCGCACATGAAATGGTATGCGTACCCCAGGCACCACGCCTCGATATACACGTAGTAGCAGAAAACAATCAGCGTCATGCACGGGCCGAGAATGCCGAAATACGCCGCCTTCTTTGAGCCGCATATGTACCCAAGTATCCCCGCCGACGAGTGGTAGCCAATTTGGCCGCCCCGCCTGCCCATAGTCCATTCCAGGATGGAAATGGGAACTCCCACGAGGAAGAACGAAACAACGTAGGCAATCATAAACGACGCCCCGCCGTACATTGCCACTAGCCCCGGAAACTTCAGAAAATTTCCCAGCCCCACCGCGCTGCCTGCCACCGCAAATATTATGCCGATCTTAGAATTCCAGAATTCTTTTTTCATTGCCGGCTATTCCCTAATTCTGCCGTCGACGAGCTTTACTATGCGATCGGCTATGTCCAAAATTCTGTTGTCGTGGGTGACGAGCACGACGGTCACCCCTAGAGTCTTGGCCATTTCTCTTATTATCTCTACGACCTCCCTGCCGCTTTTTTCGTCGAGCGAAGCCGTGGGCTCGTCGGCCAAGACTATCGCCGGCTTTCTTATGAGAGCGCGCGCTATCGCCACTCTTTGGCGCTGTCCGCCGGAAAGCCGCGAGGGCTTTTTAAACGCCTGCGATTCTATGCCGACAGTCGCCAACGCCTTCAGCGCCCTCTCTTTCGACGTTTTTGCCGTCGCCGTCGGATCAAAGGCCAGCGGCAACTGAACGTTTTGCAAGACGCTTATCGAATTTATGAGGTGGTGCGACTGAAATATAAAGCCCAAATGCCTGCGTATTTCCATCAATTGCCTCGGGGAAGCCCCCTTTAGCGAAAAATCTCCTATGCGCACGTCGCCGTCTTGAATTGTAAGCTGCGCGCCCATCACCTTCAGAAGAGTCGATTTCCCGGAGCCCGAAGGCCCCATGATAATGACAATCTCGCCCTTATAAAAATCCATGTCAACCGAGTGCAAGACCTCTTTCATCTCGTCGCCCTCCTGGTAGGAATGCCTCAGGCCTCTTATGGATATTATTGTCTTTTCTTCTTCCATTTATCGGTTTCTTGTTATTGGCTTGGCGAGGCTCTATATTTTAATCCATCGTCGTAAACTGCCACGCAGCACTCAAAAGTCAAATTGCCCGATTGCGCTTAAACGCCCTATTAAGCTAAAAAAAAGCGGCTCGGTAGAGCCGCCTAAAAATCAACGCGCCATTACCTCATCTTGACGATGTCCACGCGGCGGTCGTGCTTTGCCTCGGGCGAATCTTTGGCCACGTCAACAACCGCGCCCTGCTCTCCCCTGGCGACCGTCTCTATCTTGGAACCATTCATGCCCAATCCGAGCATATAGTCTTGAACCGATTTGCAGCGCTTGTCGGAAAGGAGCATGTTGTACTCCTCTGTTCCGTACCAGTCCGTATGGCCCACCAGATAAACTTTCATGTTAGGATTGGCCTTAAAGAAAGCCGCCGCCTTCTTCACATTGCCGCGCTCGGCCGACGATATGGCATACTGGTTGAAGCCGAAATATATAGTGCCTACTATGTCCTCGGGATTTATGTTTTCCGGATCAAACCCGGTGGCCGCGTCATTGAAGCCGCGCTCCTGCAGACCGTCGGACATGGCGTTCGCCCCGCCGAGGGAATCGGAAAGGTCTTCACCGCCGAGCTGCGATCCAGACGAGGCCGCCGTATCCAAGGGCGACGGGCCGTCCATAGAGTCGCACGCCGACATTACAAATAAAGATGCTATCAATGAGGCAATCAGCAAAAACTTTTTCATATTTTTAACTCTTGTATAAAAATTATTGGACTTGTGCCTGCGAAGTCTCTCGATATTTTGGATTTTTGCAAGGCTTTTCTGCAAATATTTTAGCTGCGCAAAAAACGGCGACGCCTCCCAAACCACCCATTTCTAATTGGAACGAAATTTGGTAATTGGGAAAATCAGCCTCTTTGATTTGGGGATTGTAATGCGGTAGTTGTTCTGGCGCATTTGCATTTCGGTTCTAAGCTGCGCCTGCCGCGCCTCTCGCTCGAGCCGTTCCAGCTGGCTCTGGCGAACCTTGAGTCGCTCGATTTCGGCCTCGCGCTGGCTCAAAAGGGCCTTAATTCTCGAAAGTTCCCCCACCGCCGCACTGTTTGGCTTTGCGGACTTATTTAACTGCTCGAGCGCCATTCGCGTTTCCTCGACCGATTTGGCGAGGTTGTCGCGCTCTTTCGCCAATTCTTTGGCCGAATTTTCCGCGGCTATGCGCGCGTCGGCTTCTCTCTCAAGCTGGGCGTTCAGGGTAGAGACGATTTGCTCTTGGCTCATCTGTTTTTTGAGTGCGGCCTGCTCGAACATCTGGCGGGCCTCTTTTGCCTTTCTGGCGCTCTCGGCCGCGCGCTTATTTGCCTGGACGCTGCGCTCGTAGGCCAAGCGAGCCTGTTTTTGTATTTCGGCCACTTTGTCTGCGCTCTCCCTTGTCTTTGCCTCCAGGGCCTTTGTCTGCGCGCGCTCGTTCTCGTATTTAACGAAAAATACGCCGCCTGTGAAGGTAAGCAGGCACACGGCAAATATAAAAACACTCTGAAATTCCCTCAGCATAAGCGCATATAACAACCAAAAGACTTGATTTTGCAACCAAAATAAACTTGAATGCGCCGAGAAGTTTATGCAGAAAAAGACCCACAGGTACGATTACGAGCTGATGAACACCGACATCGTGTTCCTCTTCCCCAATATCGACGAGCAGACGGCAAAAACAGTCGCCTACGAATGCTACAACCTCATCAAGTCAATAGAGGAGCTTATAAGCCTCTACGGCTACGGCACGGACATATCCATGATAAACGAATCGCCCGTGGGCGTGCCCGTAAAAATAACAAGCACCACTTACGACTGCCTCAAGGCCGCCATGCAGGCCTACGAAATTTCAAAAGGCGCAATAGACGTAACCATGGGCGAATTTTTCCTCAAAAACAAGAATGTCGACCGCTACGGGAAAATCGCCGAGCCCCGCAGGGGAAAGTTCGCCTTTGACGACGAAAACTACATCGTTGAAAAGCTCGAAGAAGGCAAGATCGACCTCGGCGCCATAGGCAAGGGATTTGCCCTCGACAAGGCCGCCGAAGTAATAGAAGACAACTGGGAAATAAAAGACGCCTTCGTCTCCTTCGGCGCAAGTTCCATATACTCGATAGGCGCCGACGAAAACGGCGACCCGTGGAGAGTCAACTTATCAGACGGCGTATCTGTGCCCTCGAGCGGTGCGTTTGTGGGAGCCTCGGGGCTCGAGGTGCTCGGCGAGCACATTATAGACTGCCGCACGGGCAAAATACCCCAACACCGCGCATACCAGGCGTGGGCGTTTTCGGGAAGCGGGGCCATATCGGATGCAATGTCGACTGCGTTTATGATACTCTCGAAGGAGGAGATAGCTAACGTGTGTTCAAAATACAATATCTCCGCAGCCCTGCGGGCCGAAAAGAACGCGTCAATAGAATTTATAGACTAGACGCCCCTTCGTCCGACGCAAAGCGTTGCCGCGTTTCTCAAAAACGGTCGCCTGCCCCGTTAATTTGCCTCTCAGAGTGGAATATTTGCGCGCGCATACCGCAGGAAAATCAGGTTTTCAAAAAAACGATAAATTTGCAAAAGTGGCGGGTCTTACGGCGCCCAAGCCTCCCCAAAAGGCCGCCTGCAAACATGCGGCAAACGGGCAAACGCCGGCAATTCCGATCTCCGCAAGGGCGAGCGCCATGCCGCCTAGTCTGCAAAAAAGAGGTCTCTATCCGAACATGCCCCGCCGATTTTTACGGGACAGACGCAATTCTCTGCCGCGAAATACCCGCGCGTTAACATGTTCGCGCATTATGGCGCAATAGGCACACCTATAAAAATGCCCCGCATATGCGCGGGGCAATCTAAAAAATCGGGAAAAAAATCAGGCTAGTCGCCCTCTATGCCCCACTTTTTCCTCAGGCGGGCCTCCAGCGGAGAGAAGAGAGCCTTGTCGACGAGCAGGCCTATCAAAATCACCGTAAACATCACGCCTATGACTTGGTTCATATCAAGCAGCTCTCTTCCGTAGTGCAGCAGCTGCCCCAAGCCGAAACCGGTCAATATCGTCACGTATATTTCCGCGGCCATCAGCGAACGCCACGCGAAAGCCCACCCCTGCTTCATGCCGCTCAAGACGCTCGGGAAGGAAGCAGGCAGAATAACGTGTATCCATGTATGAAGACCTTTTGAGCCCATTGTGCTGGCGGCTCTAAGGTATATCGGCGGAATGGTCTTAACGCCGTGGATAGTGGCCAAAATCATCGACCATATCGTGCCCATTACGACGACAAAAAGCATCGCCGACTCGCTCTGTCCAAACCATATTATTGCAAGCGGCACCCAACAGACGCTCGGCAGGGCCTGCAATCCGAGAGCCAGAACTCCGAGAGTGTCGTTGAAGATATTAAACCGGGCGCAAAACATTCCGAGTGGGATTCCCGCAAAAATACCGATGAAGTACCCGACTATCAGGCGCTTCATAGTCACAAGTATCGCCCCCGGCAACGTCAAGTCCAGAGTCGAGTTCCACAAGTAAGCCGCCACGCTCGAGGGCGCAGGCAGGCTGTGTTTTAACAGTCCCAAATAGCCCACGCAAAACTCCCACAGCAAAAGCAGGACCGCAAAGACCGATACCGAAAACAATACTCTTAAAACCTTATCTTTTTTCATTCGGCAACCTCCCCTATATGGTGCTTCAAAGCCGACGTTATCTGTTGGGCGTAAGACGTAAGCGCAGGATCGTTAATGTCGCGCAGGCGCGGCAGGCCAATATCGAATATCTGGGCTATATGCCCCGGATGCGGCGTAAACAAGATGACCCTGTCGCCCAGGCAAACCGCCTCGCGGATATTGTGCGTGACGAAAACGATAGTCTTTTTGCGCTTTTGCCATATTTGCTGAATTTCGCCGTAGAGCTGCTCCCTGGTGAGCGCGTCGAGGGCGCCGAAAGTCTCGTCCATAAGCAAGATTCTCGGGTTTGGCGCAAGCGATCGGGCAAGGGCAACCCTCTGCCTCATGCCTCCGGAAAGTTCGTGAATGGCCGATTTCGCGAAATTGTCGAGGCCCACGAGATGCAGGTAAAACTTGGCTACCTCCCTGCGCTCGTGGTCGTTTAGATTCGGCTTGAGCTTCAAACCGAACATGACGTTGTCGATTACGTTGAGCCACGGGAAAAGCGCGTGTTCCTGAAACATGACCATGCGGTCGCGGCCGGGCCCCTTTACTACATCGTTGTCGACGAGTATCTCGCCCGAGTCGGGGCGGTCGAGCCCTGCAATAAGATTTAGCAACGTCGACTTTCCACAGCCGCTGGGCCCGACAAGACACACAAACTCGCCCTCGTCGACGCGCAAATTAATATCGCTTAGAGCCTGCACGTGCCCCTGCGCGGAATTAAAGCTCTTGGATACGTTTTTTATCCAAAGCTTCGCCGTTACATTCTCAAGTTCCTTATTTAGACTCATCTACTTTATGGAATAAATTTTTAACATCCACCCTGTTTTTAAGCAGCTTCGATTTGTACGCGCTATCGACAAAGTCCTGAAGCCCCTTCGGGTTCATTTGCGAAGTAAATATCAGGCGCGGCCACGCTTTTTTCACCAGATCGAGGGAAATCTTGCCGCCCGTGAGCGCCTGAAGTTCGGCGTGAACCAGTTTCTGGGCCTCCTGCGGATTTTCGTTTATCCAGCGGGTGAGCTCTTCGTGGGCGGCCACGAGCTTCTTGATGAATTCGGGGCGCTCCTTTAGTATCTTTTGGCCCGCGACGAGAACGGTCGTGACGGTATCGTTTTGCTGCAGGTAGATTTTTCCGCCCGCCTCGTCGACGAGGCGCGTCACCCACGGCTCGACCGTCCAAACTGCGTCGAGAGAACCGCTTCTAAAAAGCTGCAGCTGCTCGGGATTCGGAGTTGCAATAACAAAGGCATCGCCCCCGGTAAGTGTCACATTCATGCCGTTTTCCGCAAGCCACGCCCGGCATGCGACATCCTGGGTATTGCCCAGTTGGGGCGTGCCTATGCGTTTGCCTTTAAAGTCCGAAGGCTTGGTTATGTTTTTTTTCGGATCAACCACGAGCGACGCACCGCCGTCGGCCGAGCCCGCTATTATGCGCACGTCTTCCCCGCCCGTCCTGGCGAAGGCGTTGATTGCCGGGCTGGGACCTACGTACGTGACATCGACGGCGCCCGAAAGCAGCGACTCCATTGCGCTGGGCCCGGCGTTAAAGAGCGCCCATTGTATTTCCACGTCTTTGCCAACGCGCTGCTCAAACCAGCCCTTGCCCTGCCTTGAAAGGTTGTGGGCGACAAGCGCCTGAGCATGCGATATGTTCGGGAAATGCCCGATTCTAACTACATTCGACTGCTGTTTCGAGCAGGAGGAAAGCCCGCATACGGCCAGAATAGCCGCGCATATCGCCGACAAAATACGTGTATTTTTCATGGTTATATCAAAATATAATACCTCTTTTTATTCAATCTTTTTTTGCTCGAAGGCCGTTTTAGCGCGCCGGGGATTTCAATCTGCCTATCAAGCGCCCGATATAAAAAAGCCGCGCCGAGGCAATTGGAGGCGGACACATCAACTAAGGCTTGACGATTTGCGCGCGAAGTTCAGAATATCGGCGATATGAATATGGTAAGAATTTTTGCGGCGCTGGCGGCCATTGTAGCGCTGTCGAGCTGTTCCGGAGTCGAAACGAAAGGGCAGCAAGACAGGCGTTCGTACAAGGATTCGATTTCAAATCCGGCAAACGAGCACCAGATATCCGACTTCCACATAAAGCACCTGGACGAAGACCAGACGCGCTCCATATGGGAGGTTCTCACGGGCAAATTCTTCGGGCACGGAAGGCTTTTTCTGTTTACGGACGCGCAAAACCGCACGGGCTGGTATTACTATATCATGTTCAAGACGTACGAAATGAACATACAAAAGGGCTCTCTTGTGAAGTTGTGGCTGCATGTAAAAGGCAATGCCTGCGCGCAGGAATTCGACTTTAAGGTGCCCGAGGATTCAAGCCTTCTGCGCGAGCTCGTCCTCGGCGTGACCGGGAAGGACGCAGCGAAGGTAAGCCAACAAATTTTGGCGTGGAAGATAGAGGTATTCGACCCCAAGGGGAAGCCCATCACCACCCACCAGTCGTGGCTTTGGGACATGAAGTCGGTTCCCGAATACAAAAGATAAATGGAAGATTCCCGCCAGATTTCGTGGACTAAATTCGAGCCGGTTGCCGACGTGCGATTCACCGCGCTAGACTGGCGCGAAACTATGGACGGCGGCCAGGCCTTTTCATGGAATTCCACCGGGAATGAAAATGAGTTCGAAGGCTTTTTTGGCGGAGTTGCCGCGCGGCTTCGCCTAAATGCCGAAGGCGTGCCGGAGGCCTCTTTCCCGGAGTGCCTTGACGCGCGCGCCTGCATCCCCAAAGTGCGCAAATATCTCGATTGCGACACCGACTACGGCAAAATGCGCGAAAGCCTCGCGCAAACCGGAGACGCCGCGGTTATAAAAGCGCTGGAGATATACCCCACGCTTAGGATTCTGCGCCAAGACCCGGCGGAGGCGATAATCGGGTTTATATGCTCGTCGAGCAAGCGCATAATTCAAATAAAGAGGTGCGTCAGGGCCTTGGCCGGGCGCTTCGGCGAAGAAATCTGCCCCGGATACCGCGCGCTGCCGACGTTTGAAAGGCTTGCGCGCGCCGACGTATCAGAGATTCTAAAATGCGGGCTCGGATTTCGCGCGGCGTATCTGAGCTCTACTTCAAAAAAGATAACCGCCGAAAAGTTCGAGGCGGAAAATTTGCGGCAAATGCCGTACGCGGAGGCGAAAAAATACCTGCTCGGGCTATCGGGCGTCGGAGACAAAGTCGCCGACTGCATTTTGCTTTTCGGCTGCGCGCGCATGGAGGCTTTTCCCGTGGACACATGGGTGCGCAAGGCGATGAAAGAGCTCTACGGCACGCCGGACAACCCGCAAAAAATTAGGGATTTCGCCGCGCGAAAATTCCCCGACTACGCGGGGTTCGCCCAGCAGGCGATATTTGCCGCAAAGCGCAACGGGCTACTTTAGAAACATAAAAAGACAGCTATGGGTACAAAATTGACAAAAGAGCAAATCCTTGCGGTAATGCCGCAGCAGCCCCCTTTCCTGTTTATAGACGAAGCCGTCGTGGAAGAGGGCAAAATAAGCGCAGTCTACAAAATAAGGGAGGACGAAGTGTTCTTCAAGGGGCACTTCAAGGGAAACCCCGTATTTCCGGGGACATTAATGCTTGAAACGCTGGGGCAGCTTGGAGTACTGTACCTGCTTAAAAGCGGGGACAGCAACATAGGCGCAGACGTCGACTCGAAAAAGATATTCTTTATATCGGCCGACGGTTGCCGTTGCCAGCGGATATGCCGCCCCGGCGAAGTCATGGAATGCACCGCCAAAGTGGAAAAGATGCGCTACCCCATAGCGAGATTTTCCGGAGAGATGCGCATAGCCGGGCAAAAAGCGGCCTCGGCTGAAATGATAACTTTAACTTTCGACTATGTTAAATAATATGAAAAACGTCGTAATAACAGGATTGGGATTTGTAACAAGCATAGGCAACGACTACGCGAGCGTAAAAGAGTCCCTAATAGAGCTAAAGAACGGAATCGAACTTTATCCGCCGTTTGAGCCCGACTCGATACCGGTAAAGTGCGTGGGCACAATTAAAGACTTCGATGTTTCCAGCACCGACCAGGAAGACTGGATATACCCTCCGCAATACAGGATCCGCCGCGACGTGCTGCGCGGATTGGCCCCCCACTGCCTCTACGCTTTCTGCGCCATGAAGCAGGCCATTGCCGATGCAAACCTAACCGAGGAGGAAGTTTCAAATCTCGATACCGGCATGTACACGGCCTCGGCCGGATCCACGACGATGATGTACCACCACATGCGCAAACTCGACTCGAGTCCGATAGCGCGGGCAAATCCGTTTGGAATAATCTGCTCGATAGCCGGAACGCTTTCGTTTAACTTGGTATCGGCCTTCAAGATAAAGGGTGCCGGATGCGGTTTTGTATCGGCTTGCGCCAGCAGTTCGCACGCGCTTGGCTTTGCCGTCGACGAAATAAGGCACGGGCGCCAAAAGAGGATGTTCGTAGTCGGCGGGGAAGACGGCGACTACCGCACTCTGCTGCCTTTTGCCGGAATGAGGGCGCTGAGCACCAGCGCCGATCCCGAAACGGCCTCGCGGCCATTCGACAAGCACAGAAACGGCTTTGTCGGCTGCGGCGGGGGTGTTGTAATGGTCATTGAGGAAGAGGAGACGGCGAAAGCCCGAAACGCCAAAATCTACGGAAAGATTCTCGGCTGGGGACAGGCCAGCGACGGATACAACGTAGCCATACCGCAGCCCGACGGCGACGGAGTCTTTAACGCCACTCAAAACGCCTTAAAAGACGCCGGCATAACGGCCGCGGACGTCGACTACATAAACGCCCACGCGACTTCCACGCCCATAGGAGACGCCGCCGAACTCAAGGCTATAAAGCGCGTATTTGGAGAGGGGTCGAAAACCGCCATAAGCAGCACGAAGGCCATAACGGGCCACGGTCTCTCTCTGGCGGGCGTAATGGAAGCCGCTTTCTGCGCCATGGCCATGAAGGAAAACTTTACGCCCGGATCGGCGCACATAAGCGAATTGGACGAGGCCGCCAAGGGTCTAAACATCATTACAAAGACTCTCCCGTACGGCCCGGGCGTTGCGCTGTCGCTTAGCAGCGGCTTCGGCGGCGCAAATACTGCGATAGTATTTCAGCGCTAGGTATGATCTGGCTTTATAGAATTCTTTTTGTGCCTGCTTTCATTCTGGCATTCCCGTACTACGCGCTGAGAATGCTCAAGCGCGGCGGCTACGCCAAAGACTTCTCGCACAGGCTCGGATTTATCCCCGATATGGGTCCCAAAAGGGCCAGGCGCGCGTGGGTTCAGGCTGTAAGCGTCGGCGAGGTCGATGCGGTTATGCCGCTTGTAAAAAAGCTCTCCGCGGCGGGCTGGGAGGTGGTTGTCACCACGACCACGAGCACCGCGTACGCGCTTCTCAAGGGCAAATACGCCCGCGATTGCCTTGCCAGCGCCGTGTTTCCGATAGACTTTGCCCCTTTCAGCGCGGCGGCGTGGAGGGCCATAAACCCCGATGTTTGCATAATGATGGAGGGGGAAATCTGGCCGGAACACCTGCACCAGGCGAAGACGCGCGGCATTCCGGCAGTTCTCATCAATGCGAGGCTTTCCGACAAGAGCTTTTCGCGCTACAAAAAGTTTCCCGCGCTGGCGCGCAGAATGTTTGGACACTTCAAAAAAATATGCGTCTCCAACGAGGCAGACTTGGGCAGATTTAAACAGTTGGGAATAGACTGCGATAAGTTGACTCTTACCGGCAACATTAAGTTTGACACTCCCGGCGTAGATATGGACAGCGCGCGCAAAAAGGCGCTGATAGCCGAAATGGGCTTTGAAGAGACGTCGTTTATCCTGCTTGGCTCCTCCACATGGAAGGGAGAGGAAGGCATGCTCGTTGAGGCGATGCAAAAGTTGAGAGCCGACGGGCTTGACTGCCGCCTGTTGCTTGTACCCCGCCACGCCGAGCGCAGGAACGAAATAAAGCTCGAAATAGAGGCTTTCCCGCATTGCGTGAGGACGCAGTCAAAACAGGCGCCAAAGGGCAATCTCATTTATCTTGCCGACACGACTGGAGAGTTGCGCACATTTACTGCGCTTGCCGATCTGGCCTATATCGGCAAAAGCCTGTTTGGCCATGACGGCGGCCAGTCTCCTATAGACGCCGCCGCTGCGGGGGTACCAATGGTCTACGGCAACAAGATGACAAATTTCAAGCAGGTCTGCAAAAAACTGGAGGAAGCCGGAGCCGCCGTAAAAGTCGACACCCCGCGCGAGGCAATAGAAGCCTTATGCCGCTTGGCACTCGACGCCGGGGAGAGAAAAAAAATGTCGAAGGCCGGGCGCCTTTGGCATGCCCAAAACGAAGGCGCTACAGATAGGACTCTGGCTGCCATATCAAATCTCCAGTAATTTAGCACAAAGCATTTTATTGCACCCCCCCCGCATCTGGTAACACGCGGTAACTTCCGCCGCCCCAAGGCCTCAATGCGGGGACTTTTTTTTCATTAGACTACCGCGCGAAAATTTCATTGCCCGCCCCGCAAAAATGCGCCTTTTAGCCGCTCAAGATTGCGTTTTCCCCGTAAAACAAGAGTAGGTCTGTCGCTACGATAGAGGGGAAACTATAGTCTATTTAAGCGCGCAAGCCGAAAGTTTTGCAATAAGGGAGCGTCGCAAGCCTCCTGCATTTTCAAAAAATGCTAAAAAAACATGCGCCAAATACAGCCTATACACAAGCAGTGCAATGGGTCTCTATGAGGCGCACATATAAATAGAGAGGAGAACACAGGCAATAAGCTATTGCATTCGGCGCCAAAGGCGCCCCGGATTATAGCAGGATATGCCGCATATGTTTTAATGCATATTCGGCGCGAGATGCAAAACGCCCCGACAAATAATACTCCGACAATTTTACCGCAACACTTGCTTTTTAAAACATCGAGCCAACTTGACGGGAGGGGCGCGAAAAAAGCCAACAAATGCGTATGGCGCGCAGGCAAAAATAGGAAACGGAAGAAAAAAAACTGCAGATGTCGTATGCGTTCTTAAAACTTGAACGCTATTTTTGAGTCTCCGACATCGAGAAAGAGCGTTCTTGCCTCGAGGGATAACGAGGCTTTTTGTCCAAAATTGACCTCGCCCGTCGCCGAAAACACCCTGACGTTTCCCCGCAAGACCACTGTGTTTATGGGCGTCAAGGACGCGCCGTCGGATGCGATAGTCAGCCTGCGTTTGCGCCCGTTAATGCAAAGGCTAAAATTTTTTGCCGATATGTTAAATGGCGCTTTCATCTTTGCGTAGGAAAGCTCGGCGTCTGTAATGTTTGAAGCCTCGACGAAAATCCTTAGATTGTTTAGGCGCAACGAGGACGGAACTTTTGCGCCCATAATTTTAGAATACGCCAATACGTCAAACGACGAATAAGAAATTCTAAGAGCGGGACCCTTCTGGGAATAAAAAGTCTCGTCGAGGCTCCCGACAAAAATATCCGGAGAAAACGCGCGCGCCGACGCCGCAAAGAGAAAAAGCATTGCAAACAAGGCCGCGCGCATTTTTCAAACCGATAATTTATTATTGGAAGTCGGATATTTCGGCCAAGCTTTTGACATTGTAAGCTTTGTCAATGCGCTTTGCCATGCCAGCGAGAACTCCGCCGGGACCGCATTCGTAGAACTGCTCGACGCCCAAGGCGGCCGCGCCCCTCATGCAGTCGGCCCAGCGCACGGTGCTTGTCACCTGGCGGACGAGCATCTTCTTTATCTGCTCGGGATCCGAAACTTCTTCCCCTGTTACATTGGTAAATACCTTCACCTTCGGGGTGTTGAATTTTATGGGCTCCAAGAATTTTTCGAACTCGTCCCTGGCGGGCTTCATCAGGCGGCTGTGATATGCGCCGGCCACCTTAAGCGGGATTACTAGCTTGAACTCCTTGCGCTCTTTGGCCGCCGCAACGGCGGCTGCAACTTTTTCGGCCTCGCCGGAAATGACAATCTGGCCGGGGCAGTTAAGATTTGACATGTCGACGTCGAACTCCTTGCAGTAGGCCTCAACAGCCTCCGGAGTGCCGCCGATGAAGCTCGCCATGGCCCCCTTTGAGGCCTCGCAGGCAACCTGCATGAGCCTGCCGCGCTCGCGGACAATCCTGAGACCGTCTTCGAACGAATACGTGCCCGCGAATGCGTGCGCAGTGAGTTCGCCCAAAGAAAGGCCTATGGCCGAAACCACATCGCCTAGCATCTGCTTTTGGCGCAAGACTTCCACCACAGCAAAACCGTGCAGATAAAGGGCCGGCTGACAGACGTCGGTATTGGTCAACGCCTCAGCAGGGCCTTCAAAGCATATTTTTGAGAGCTTGAAGCCAAGCGTTTCATCGGCTCTGTCAAAGAGCTCCCTGACAGAATCGAAGTTTTCATATAGAGTTTTCGCCATGCCGACGCTCTGGGCGCCCTGGCCGGAAAACAATAATGCCGTTTTCATTTTTATTCCTTTTTGCTATTTTGGGAAATTGATTTTGCGATCGCCGCCGAAGCCTCTGAGACACATTCGGATATGGCGTTTACGTATCCGTCATACCCGTCGCCGGCGGAAATCTTCTTTTCAAAGGAGTAAACCTGAATGTCGCCGCCGCCATAATCGAGAGTCCAACGTGTCATAAACTCAAGTTCGCCGCCAAGGGCGCCTATGCACTTGACAACATTTATCCTGACATTGCATGTCTGGGAACTTTCGGGATATTCCGGATAGATATAGACGTTCTCATAACCGAGATTTTGGCCAAGGCACTTGGCAAAGTTGCGGGTAAACATGCCGTCGGGCAGCTCAATCCACCTGTTAAACTCGGACATAGTTGCCATGTTCGAGCCGTCGAGCGTCGTAATCTGCGGGCGGTCGAGATAGCCCGACAAAATAACCGGAGAAAGAACCACCTTGTCCTTGATGTCATACTTTTGCTTTTGCGCGACGGAATCCAGAATATAAAACTTGGCCATATCGGCCTTTGGCGCAAAGAAGTCCGAAAGGCAGCCCGTCAGCACCGAACATATGCCTGCAAAAAATACCGGGACAAACCTTTTAATGCGTAGCCTTACCATATTTTTCCTTTCATCGTTGTAGAGATTTTCCCGTCAAAATAGCGTTGGGATTGCGCTGTATGTAGTCGGCCAGATTGCCGAGCGTTTTCACGGAATTTCTGAGCGTGTTCAATAGCGAAACAAGCTCGAAGCGAAGCTGGGAATTTTCGTCAGTCATCGAACCGATATTGGCGACAAACCTGTCTATGCCGGCAAGCGTCTTGGAAAGATCGCGCGACAAAAACGTAAGATTCTTGTCGGCGCTGGCCAATGCCGAATCGACGTTGTCGAGCGTGGCGTCGACATTCCCCAACGTCACCTTGGCGCTCGAGGCCAATGAATCGGCATTCCTGAGAAATGCGTCGGCCGAGCGCATGGTCAAAACCGCAGTGTCTGTAAGATTCTTGGCGTCTATCTCCGTCACCTTTTTATTCAAATTCACAATCAGCGCGTTTGCGTTGTTGAAAAGCGACACAAAATCTATGCGCGAAATCGACGCGATGGAATCCTGCATGCTCTTCATCAGCTCCGACAACCCCGAAGGCTCGCTTGGTATCACCAAAACCCCGTGCGATTCGCGCAGTTCCAAATCGGGATTTTGTTTTTCAAGATAGTCCAACTCCACATACAGCATGCCCGTGACTATGCTCTGATAGTTAAGCTTGGCCCTAAGGCCGTCCTTGACGCGCATGCGTATCCATTCCTCGCCGGAGACGTTGTCGGTATCGCGCATCCTTCTTTTTAGCAGATTGAGGTCTATGGAATATATCACAAGCACCATATCCTCCCTGTCTGTTTTTTTGTCCCAGGCCGCTTTCGGAGAAGTGATTGCAATGCGCTCAACCTTGCCTATCTTCACGCCCCTGAACTTCACCGGCGCGCCTACGTCGAGACCGTTGACCGTCTCCGAAAATCTCGAGGCAAAAAGCTTGTCGTCCTCAAAGAATTTCGCGGCGCCAAAAATGATTACCCCGGCCACGGCTATCAAGGCCGCGCCCAAGACAAACATGCCTATTGCCAAAGAATTTGCATTGTTTTTCATATTAGAGACTTTTCCTTTTGTCCGGCCGGGAGAGCGCCCCTGTTGAGGAAGAAGCGCACTTCGTCGGGCCCGGTTTCCCTCATCAGCCGCGGATCTCCTACGGCCGTCTGCCGTTTTGTTTTTGCGTCCAAAAACACCGCCCTGTCGGCAATGTCAAAAATGCTGGAAAGTTCGTGCGAGACTATGACTACCGTGGCGCCGAGACAGTCGCGCATCTGCAGTATAAGCTCGTCGAGGCGGTGCGAAGAAACCGGATCCAGCCCGGCGCTCGGTTCGTCGAAAAACAGCACTTTGGGATCGAGGGCTATGGCGCGCGCCAGCCCCGCCCTCTTTGCCATTCCGCCGCTTATCTCCGATGGATAAAAGCCCCCAAAACCGCCAAGCCCCACCAGAGAAAGCTTCAAGTTTACCAAATCTTCGGCCTCGGCGTCGCCTATGTTTGAAAACTCCTTGAGCGGCAGCATAATATTTTCGCTCAGGCTCATGGAACTCCAAAGAGCCCCCCCCTGATAAAGGACGCCAAATTCGCGCAGCATGTCTTGTTTTTGCTCTGCGGTGGCATCGGAAAAATTTTTGCCGTTGTAGTATATGGCCCCTTTTGCCGGATGGATTAGGCCTATCATGTGGCGCAGGAGAGTGCTCTTTCCGCAGCCGCTGCCGCCCATTATAAAAAATATCTCGCCGCGTTTGACTGTAAAATTGAGGTCTTGCATGACTGTGTAATCGTCGTAAGCCATGGTCAGATTCTCGATTTTAAATACGTCTTCTTGCATGCCGCCGCGCTCCCTCATATGTCAAAAATCGTAAATATCACCGCGAAAATAGCGTCGGCTACGATAATCCACGTTATGCTCTGCACCACGCTCGAAGTCGTCGCCCTGCCCACTCCGCTGGAGCTGTTTTGGCAGGCCATGCCCATTCTGCACCCGATACAGGCGACAATTAAACCAAATATTATGCTTTTGCCCACGCCCGTAGATATCTGCACCAAGTTTAGCGCGGCCACCGTCCTGCTGGAGTATTGTTCATAGCTGACATCAAACATTCCAACGCCTATGACAAGCCCGCCAAGGGCCCCTATGACGTCCGCAAATATCGTAAGCAGCGGAAACATCAGCACCAGCGCTATGATTCTTGGTAGAACGAGAAATTCAATCGGGGAAATTCCAAACGTTTTAAAAGCCGATATTTCTTCGTTTACCTTCATCGAGCCCAATTCCGCCGCAAACGCGGCCCCCGTTCTTCCGCTCATTACGACACCTACCATCATGGCGCCCATCTCGCGCACCATCGCAATGCCTACGAGATCCGCCACAAATATCTCGGATCCGTACTTTGCAAGCTGTATCGACCCGACGAACGCCAAAATAAGCCCCACCAGAAAGCTTATAAGCGCCACAATCGGAAGGGCCTCCGGGCCGCTGCGCTGAATTATCATCATGAGGTCGCTCCCGCGCATGCGCGCGCGCCCGCATAAGAGCTTGCAAAAGGCTATTGTAACATCTCCAAAAAACGATATGTAGTCCTTGGTGTTGGAAATGATATTGATCGCCCGCACGCCGACGCGGTTGACAAAATCTATCCGCTTGCTCGTTTTCTTGGCGTCGGCCTCCGGAACGGCGACTGCCAGGCCAAGCATTGAGACGACCGAATCGGGGAGCGAACGGAAATCTATATCTGCCCCGCCCGACTGAACCTGCTTTATGATTCTAAGCAGCATACTTATAAGCGTAGAGTCGTAAGACCCCAGCGCCGACACCTCAAAAGAGAGCCGCTTTACTCCATCGGGCAGCTTTTCTATTATTTCTTTTGAAAGAGTATGGCTGCCCCCAAGAATCCAGTCTCCGGAAATCCTAAGTAAAGCGTCCCCGCCTGAAAAATCAAGAGTGGCTTCTCCTAAAGAGGCGGCATTTTGTTGTGATATAGGCATTGCCATTTAAAATTTTCCGCCCCATGTAATATAAAATTGCATGCATATGCAACTAAAAAACCCGCGTGAGCCTCCTACCGCAAAATCGACCGCCTGCCGAAGAAAAATGCCTAAACAAAACGGGGCGCTCCGCATTTTTTGGAGCGCCCCCAATAAAACAAGGCAAATTAAACCAACTTGTAGATGCCCGGCAGTCTCACGCCCTCTATGGGCTTCTTGCCAAATTTCCATTCTTTCGGCTCTAAAGAAAGCTTTGATCGGTTCTTCAGCCACGCATATTTGAAGTTCCTGCCGCAATAGCAGCTCTCCCTGCCGGCAATGGCTATCAAGGTTGAATCTATCATGTCCCTGAGCATGTTTACGGGCTTGTTGTTGAGTAGGCAATCAAGCAGAAAACGGTGTTCCTGCACTATCGGCTCGGGGCGCGGCCCCTTGTATTCCCACGGCTTTTGCCCGATAATCCGGTTGGTTGCAGACCCCAAATCAAGCTCGAGCACGCCTTTTGTGCCGATAAAGCGCTCCATAACGTAGTCTTTTGACTTCTGCTCCCGGCGCGAATAGCTGGCGCAGCGCACGCCGCCGCCAAAATCGTAGTCGACGCCAAAGTGGCTGAAACGATCGCCCATTTTGGGGAATTCTATGTCCCAGCGGCGCCCGCCTATTCCGTTGACCTCGACAGGATCCCTGCCCAAGCCCCAGCGGATTACGTCAAGATTGTGCACATGCTGCTCCACATAGCAGTCGCCCGACGTCCATGCAAAAACAAACCAGTTCCTAATCTGATACTCCATTTCCTCGGGATCCATTTCCGGAACGTAAAGCTCCCCTTTGTTTTGGATGAAAAAGCGCGGGTTCAGCCAGTATGCCTGCGCCCCCACAATTTCGCCTATCTGGCCGTCCTGCATGCGCTTTATCGACTCCTGGTAAGCGGGGCTAAAGCGCCTCTGTATGCCCGGGATAATCGTCAGAGACTTTTTATCCGCCATGTCGGCAATTTCCATTAGCTGGCGCGCCTGGACAGGATCGACGCACGCGGGCTTTTCCACAAACATATGCTTGCCCGCCTCTACAGCGGCGCGAATGTGAAGCGGCCGAAATACGGGCGGAGTGGCGTGTATTACTATGTCGACATCTTCGGCGATGAGTTTTTTGTAGGCGTCCCACCCGAAAAAGGCCCTTTCCGGCGGAATGTCGATGGCATCTTTATAGCGCTCCGGATATTGCCTGGTGCGCTTCTCAAAAAACTTGCGCGCTACTTCGAGCCTGTCGGCAAACAAGTCGGCAATGGCCACTATTTTGACGGCTCCGCCGGCGGCCTCCATCATGTTGTCCACAGCGCCCATTCCGCGCCCTGAACAGCCTATCAGGCCGACTTTCAAGCGAGACTTGGCGCCGACTTCAGCAAATTTTTCCGGCGCATCTGAAAATGCAATCTTCGGCGCCGCCGCGGCGGCGGCCATTATCGACATACTTTTTACTGCTTCTCTTCTATTCATAACTAAAACACACTTTTGATTTTTTAGGACAACATTCCCGCCAGTTATACAAGGCTGTCCAATTCCCTGTATATTTGGAGTATTTGCATATCGCGCTCCCGCGTGCGGGCGCTCTGCAGATGCTCAAGCCCCAAAAAGCCGCGAAAGCCCCTATCCCATATCTTTTTAAGCACTGTTGGAAAATCTATAAGGCCGGTGGTGGGCTCAAAACGGTCGGGAGAGTCGGCTATGTGAAAAGACTCTATGTGCGTCCAGACCTGTTCGTCATCGAGAGAATCGAGTGAACCCGTCTGGACATGCTCGTGGAACGTATCAAACAGCATCCTGCAAGAAGGATTGTCGACGAGGGCGCATATTCTGCCCGCAAAAGTCGCATTGTCGATAAATATGCCCGGATGAGCCTTGGCGCACAGCGGCTCAATCTCCATTACATACCCCTTCTTACGGCAGCGCTCCGCGCAGTAGGCCATGCATTCGACGACGTTGTCAAACTGCCTCGAAAACGGCAGCCTCTCCCCGCGCACGCCGGCGCCTATTATGAACGTCTTTGAGCCTATGCGCTCAAGCACACCAAACGTCTTTTCGAGGCGCTCGTCTAACACCTCGTAGGCGCCCTGTTTTGAAAAAACCTTTCCGCCCTTGCCCGGAATTTCAAACTCGCACATTAAGGCCGCGTGTTTTTCGTTCATGGAACTTACGTTGCCAACCTCAAGGCCGAGCTCTTTGGCGCGCTTGCCAAGCAGTCGCTGATAGTCCTTTTGGCTCTCCGAATACTGGCCGGGGTGCGAAACATTCGCCACCCCTTCTACGGCTCTAAAACCGGCGTCGCGAAAAAACTCCAGGCGCTTTAACATGTCGGAGCCTATTGTGCTCTTAAACCCCATTCCAAGCCTCGGGGTAAATTTCATCTTAAATTGCCGTTTTGCACCGTATTTTAAAAACGACAAATCCCTCTGCGATGCGCCCGCGCAGCCCAGCGCAGACCCCGCAAAAATAATCCCCAAAGATTTCAAAAAATGCCTTCTGCCACTACTCAAAACCACAAATGCCTCCCATCTACGCAAGTTATTGTTAAGCCCGATGATGAGGGTGTCAATCTTTTTTTTCAAAAAATCAACAAAAACAAAGGCATTCAGCCAAGAATACAAAAAAAATCAAAAAAACTCCTGATCCCTCATCAGCCTTGATATTGCAAGAATTTGCCGCCGATGATGCGCGAGGCCTCGGGCTGTTGCATTGCGCGCCCGAAAGAATCGAATATCCTTAAAGATTTTCCCCGACACAAACCCAATTCTCAAAATCGAATTTTTCGGGTTTTGAAGGCGGTTTTACTTCATATCCGGGAGACTTCATACGCCACCGGAACGTCTAAAAAAAAGATCCGGGCAAAATTGCCCGGATCTGCTTGCATTTATTAAATTATTTTACGAAAACAAGCGATTCCAAAACGACTTCTTAGCCCAAGGCCTTACAGAATCGCTTTCCCATCCGGCGCGCTCGGGTTCCTTTATGAAGGCGTTCAATTCGGGGCGGTTCGGTGAGGCCATCTTTTCGTGGTCCCACTCTATGACGCCGCCAAAACGCTGCGCCAAAACGCCCAACAGGGCAACTTCGGTCAGCTGCGCGGCGTAGTCAAAGCTGCCCAGGCACTCCGGGCCGTCGCCTTTTATGGCGTCTATCCATTCGCAATATATGCTGTCTTTGCGAACCTTCGGAGGCATCTTTGCGGCAATCTCGTCCTTCTTCTCCCTGCGGAAATTCTGGAAGAATTCTCTGCCGCAAATGCGCGTATCGATATTGGGGCGGGCGCCGGTTGCAATGGTGTGGTCTTTGCCGAACATCATCATGCAGCCTCCGCGCGGCGGATTGGGCCTGTCCCAATCCTTGGGCTTTGGCATTTCGCGGTTGCCGTCGCACCAGTACATGACGACCTCGCCGCGCTTGTCTGTCTTGGGGAAAGTCCACTTTACCACCGACGTATCGGGTATGAAAGCCTTCGGGTCGTAATCGCCCTTGCGGTCTATAAGCTCGACCTTCGACGGAGCCTTCAAATCGAGAATCCACACGGGAGCGTCGCCGGTGTGGCAGAACCAGTCGCCAAGCATGCCGGTGCCGAAGTTCCAGAATCCGCGCCAGGCGAGCGGGTGATAGGTCTTGTTGAAGTAAGTCTCTTGAGCCTGATTGAGCCACAAGTTAAAGTCAAAGCCTTCCGGCGGGGTGTCTTTTGTCAAAGGCCATACCTTCGGCTTTACGAAATAGGGCGTTCCCTTCCCCTTCCACCACGAGGGACCGCCGCAACCGACGTAAACCTCGCTTATCGGACCGGCAACTCCCAAATCGTACCAGGCCTTCAACATTCTTATCTGCGTCGTCGCGTGCCCCTGGTTCATCATCTGCGTCTTGAGCTTGGGATAATAGGCCTTGGCCTTCTGAAGCTCCCTGCACTGCCAAACATTGTGCACAAGCGGCTTCTGCACGCACACGTGCTTGCCCGCAGACATACTGTCGAGCGTTATTTTAAAGTGGGAATGGTCGGGCGTGGACACGCAAACCGCGTCGATATCTTTGCCCATCTTGTCAAGCATCTGGCGATAATCGGTAAAGCGCTTGGCCTTTGGATATTTCGAAGCCGCACGCGCCGAGTATTTCCAGTCGACATCGCACAAAGCCACGATATTTTCGCTGCTCATGCCGTTGAGGGCCATAGACCCAATGCCGCCAACGCCGACAAAGGCTACATTGAGCTTTTCGTTCGGCGATTTCGTCTCGGCTATGCTAAAGCGCGGCAGAACAAAGCTTGCCGCAGCGGCAGTCGAGGCTGTCTTTATGAATTTCCTTCTATCTATTTTCATTTTTATTTTCTATTACAATTATGTTGCTGTAAGTACGAGAAACTTAGCTAGCAGACCAATATTGACTGCCTTTTGCCTTTGTCAACCAAATAAAATTGAGCAAGACAGGCAACATTCATTCAATTTTTTTTGAGCTGCAAAGCCGCAAAAATGCGGAATTTCAATGCGCAAGACATGGCGCCACCAACGTTATTTTAGCCAATTTTTCCAATCCCTTGAAAAGCCGGCGCTGTTTTCCTTCGTCGTGATTATCGGCGGAAGGCTCTTGTAAAATTTTGCGCGCTTTGAGGCGGGCTTAGAGAGCTCCTCGACCAAGGCTCTAAGACTATACACTCCCCACCCGTAAAAATCGTCGGATATGCAGCAGTCTATCTGGGAAGTCTGCAAGTAGTACTCCATTATGGGAAGAGCCCCGACGCATATTATAAATTCGCGGTCGCCGTCGGGCTTTATCGGCCTGAGGTCCGAAAGCAGCGACGGGTTGAAAAACACCTCGCAATAGTTGTCTCTGCGCAATATTTCCACCGAATTTTTCGCCGCAAACTCGCTGTAAAACCGGCATTCAAAAGCCGAAAGCCTTCTGCCTGAAAAAGCATCTTTGAACGCCTCGGGGCCAATGCGCCAGCCGAGCTTGCCGGAGAGTTCGGAAGAGTCGGTTATGTCGAATTTCCGCTCCTTTTCCCCGCTAAAATAACAGAATATTTCCGCCTTCTGGGATGCCTTGGCCACGAATTCTTTAAGCGCGGCCGCCAATTTTTTTGAATCGGTGCCGACGCACACAAGACCCGCCCTGGATCCGCCGCCTACGGTTGCCGAAAGGAAGCCGCTGCGGGCCAGTTCCGATATTTTTGCGTCCAAAAGCTCGGATTTTTCAACCGCCACAATTATCGCGGCGGAAAATCCGTCCAGATATGCCCGGCCGAGTTCCCTTATCTGCTCGGCTTCGTTTGCCGGAGTCGGCAAATATACCACCTCTATGCCTTTGCCTCCCGCCTTTGAAAGTTCGGCGGCCGTATTTTTTGCCCCGTTAAAAATTGCGGAATTTGCCTGCCAAAGGGCCCTGTCGCCAATAAAGGCTATCTTCTGGGCGAAGCAGTCAAATGCAAGACCAATAGCAAACACAACTATAGCAACAGTCGATTTCATTTTATTTTTCCGTCTATTTCTGAAACTAAACTCTTAAAAATTTTTTCCGCCACACCGGCCTCTACGCCCTCGATAAACATCGACACCCCGATAGAGCCGGACCCGGCCGAAAAAACCGCCGTAAGGCTTGTCGTGGCGGCCAGCGCTCCCCCCGTGCAGCAGGCTCTATTTCGCGTTCCGCCCACCGTAAACCACCCGTGCGAATATCTTTTGGACGGGGGCAGTGGAACGCGCCGCCTGGCAATCTTTAGCGCCGTTGAAAACGGCGGATTCGGCGACGTCTCGCAGCAGAGCCATTTCAAGATGCCGTCGGGCGACAGCGCAAAGGCCAGCGCTGGAAAATCGACTTTGTCCGCCCTGCGGTATTTTACGGTTTTTATCTGCAGCGGATCCCAAAGCAGCTTTCTAAAAGATCTGACAAACGATTTTTTCAAATCTTTTGACGACGTGTCGAAAACGTAGGCCAAAGCGTATGCGGCGATCGCCGCCCCCGATGTACCAGAAGAATCCGCGGAATCGACAAAGCCGATCTGGGCGAGAGCATCGAAGTATTCTGAGGGCGAAATATACTGGGGAATCTTGCCGGCAAGGGCCCCGACGCAAACCGTCCCTCCGAGGAGGCTCTCGATGCTCACTTTCGAGATGTCGCCCGACGAACGCAAGGCCGAAAAATATCCCCCCACCGGGGCGTCGAGATTTAAGGAAAAATTTTCCTCCGCCGATAGCGCCGCAAGCGAAACGAGCGCAATCGAGGCCCGCCCAAGAGCGAAAGTCTCCCCGCCTATGGCGTCCATGGGCGTTCCCTTGAAATCGAAAACTCGCGCAGTGACGGGTTCGCCGTTTTGCGCGGCAAAAAAGCCGGCCCGAACAGCGCCTGCACCGAGGCAAAGGCCGCCGAAAGATTTTTGCGCGCCCTCCAACGCTGCGCGGACATCTGCGGTTACGCCGTCTTTGGGAAGCGGGCACTCAAGCGCCGCGCGCGAGCCCGGTTTGTCTCTGCCGGCCTTTACGCCGAGGATGCTCGTGTTGGCCCCGTCGGACTCGAATACCCTAACGTTGGGTTCCGCCGCAGCGCAAACGCAAAAAAAGGCGGCGAGAGCGCATATGTATCTTGCCCGCGCCATGTCTTTTACAGCTTAAAGCGTTTAACGGGCGCCTTTCCTCCCTTGGAAATCAACCACGGGCGCAAATCTGCGGGCAGTTGCATCTCGTCCAAAAGCTGGGCGTAGGTCGGCGCGGGAGTCTTCACGCGCGAAAGAAGAGCGTGGGCGTCCATTGTCAAATCGCACGGCCGCTCGCCCTTCACGGGCTCGATAAACTCCTCGGGCGACAACCCGAAATGAACGGCTATGCGCGCGGCCATGTCGTAGCGGCTGAGGGCGTCGGCGCCGCAATAGTGGTATATGCCGCTAAGCTTGGGACGCTGCAATATCTCGACAATCAAGTCCGCCAGAACCGACGCCGAAAGCGGACATTTTATTTCGTCCGTCCTGCACGGCGTCTTTTTGCCGCCGGCCCACGCGCGCAGGAGCTTTTCGTGTAGAGAACGCCTGCCGGTAAGGCTGTTGCCGCTTACGTGGCTAAGGCGCAAGACGACCGTAGTCGGCGCGGCTATCTTCAGGATTTTTTTCTCCGCCAAAAGTTTTGTCGTGCCGTATAGAGTGCACGGCATGGGTATGTCGGTATTGACGTACGGGGCGGCGGTGCCGTCGAAAACCATATCGGTGGACATGTGCACGAGGCGCGCGCCGATATGGTTGGCAAGAAGGGCCAGCTGCTCGGGCATCTCGGTGTTGAGGCGGTGAGCCAGATCCGGATTGGCGTCGACGTCGGCGGGGCTGGCTATCGCGGCGCAGTTAACGATGGCGTCGGGGAAGACGTCTAAGACGAGCCGTTGAAGCTTGTCGGTATCGGTGAGGTCGGCGTGAACCACACTGACATTCCCCATACCCGCAAGCTCGTTCTTGCCGCAAACGGCGACAACCTCGCAGCCGGCCTTGGAGGCCGACTGCACAAAATTATACCCGACGAGGCCGGTGGCCCCTGTACACAAAACTCTCATGCTAAAATTTTATTACCTTTGCCGCGATGTCATAATCGCCGCAGGGCATTTTTTCAAGCACAAGTTTTTTCGTAGGCTTGCCGTTGACCTCAATATCTGTGGAATTGGCAGGCAAAATTATTCTGCCCTGGGCATTTGCGGGAATTCTGAGGCGCCATTTCATCGTTCCGTCGTCGGAGATGCTCCACTTAGACTCCGCAGTGCCGTAGGGCGTGTCGTAGCTGGCCGAGGCCGACTTGATTTTTTTTGTCGGAATGGCGCGATAGACGATATTTTTGTAACCCGGGTTTTCACCGTCCAAGGCTATGCCGCCTATGGTGCCGTACATCCAGTCGCCCACGGCTCCGTAGGCGTAATGGTTGAACGAATTCATGCTCGCCTCTCCAAAACCCTTGTCGTGCGAATAGCTGTTCCAGCGCTCCCACATGGTGGTTGCCCCTTGCCTGACAGTGTACAGCCACGAAGGATATTTTTGGCTTAGAAGCAAGCCGACTGCCAAATCGTGCCTGCCAAAGCGCGTCAGAACGGGAGCTATAAGCGGCGTCCCGACAAAGCCGGTGTCCAGCGTGTAGCCGTCGGCGGCGAACTTTTCGAGGAATTTTTTAAATGCCTTCTCCCTGAGGCTCTGGGGGAGAATGTCGAAATCGAGCGCAAGCAGATACCCCGTCTGGGTATTCGTGGCGACAGTTCCGTCGGGCTTGACAAATTTGTCGACAAACGCCTTCGAAATATCGTCTGCAAGTTTGGCGTATTTTTTCGCATCGGCACTGCGCCCGAGCACTCCAGCTACCCTCTCCATTATCTTCGCGCACTTGTAGAAGTAGGCCGTGCCTATCAACGGGCGCGGCGTAGCCCCCCTCCAGTGCTTTGACGAGCTCGAATGGGTGGTCGAGGGCTGGAGCCAATCGCCAAACCCTGTGTCTTCGCGTATAAAATTGCGGTTCTTTGTCTCGAGGTAAAGGTAGCCAATCCACTTTGCCATCGACTCGTAATGACAGCGCAAGATATCCATATCGCCGTAGCTTAGGTACATCTGGTATGTGCATATCACGCCGGCGTCGCTCCAGGCCGGCGAGCCGAAGCCCCATTGACCGGGCGCCACATGGGGCAAATTTCCGTCGGCGCGCTGGCAGTCAAAGACGTCGAACATCCACTTGTCGAAAAAGGCGTTGACGTCCATATTGAAAGCCGCAGTGGGCACAAACACTTGGGCATCCCCAAGCCAGCCCATGCGTTCGTCGCGCTGGGGGCAGTCTGTGGGAACGGAGAAATAATTCGAGCGCTGCCCCCAGACAATGTTGCTTTGAAGCTTGTTTACCAGCGCGTTGTCGCAGCTGAATTTGCCGGATTCGGGCATGTCGTTGTACATCACCAGCGACTTTATCGAAATATCTTCGGCTTTGGCGTCGGAAGGCAACCCCGAAATCTCAACGTACCTGTAGCCGTGGAACGTGTATATGGGCGCGAATGTTTCAAAATTTTCGGAGGCGAATTTATAGTAGTCGGTGCTCACGGCCGAACGGTAGTTGTCGGTGTAAAGCGATCCGTCTTTTTGCAGCATTTCCGCGTACCTGATTTTGGCGGTATCGCCCCTTCTGCCCTTGAATGTTATCTTTGGGACGCCCGTCATGTTTTGGCCGAAATCAAACCGGAAAACCCCGTCGCCGCGCTTCGTAACCGACACGGGGTTGAGAACCTGCTTGACGACAATGGGCTGGTTTCTGCGCGGCTGAAGCAGCGGCTTGTCCATCAGCGGCGACACCGCGACGCTCCCCCATTTAGAATCGTCAAACGAAATATCCTTCCAGTTTTTGTCGTACCCGCGCGCGTCGAACGATTCCCCGTCGTAAATATCGGCGTAAACGAATCCGTTTGTTGAGGTCTTCCACGTGCCGTCGGTGAGCACCGTCTGCTTTGAGCCGTCCTGATAAAATATTTCCAGTTGGGCCAGCAAGGCCGGTTTCTTGCCTGTATCCCTGCCTTCGCGCTCCGCGATTCTGCCGGAATACCACCCGTCGGCCACAACCGCGGCGATGGCGTTTTCGCCGTCGTTTATCATGGATGCGACATCGTATGTATTCGTCTGAATTCTAATTTCGGGATTGGTCCAGCCCGTCCCCCAGAAATCGCGGCCCACTTTTTTGCCGTTTATGTATATCTGGAATATGCCTTTAGAGGCCACGTACAAGCGGGCGGAAACGGGCTTTTTTGCAGAGAAGTTTTTGCGAAGGCACGCTGGGGCAAAGCCTTTGCGCTCAAGATTCTTTCCCTTGTACTTAAAACTGTACAAAGACTTGCTCTGTTTGTCGGTGGAAATCCATTTCCCGAGCCAATCGGAATTCCGGAGAAGACCTGCCTCAAAAGACGCCGGTTCAGACCACGGCCCTTCCGCGCCGTTTTCGTCCCAAACTTTAACCCTCCAAGTGTAGCGACCCCGCGAGTCGACCTTGTCGAGGGGATTTTTCACCCTGCTTGACTGCGGCGAAACAACCTTGCCCGTATCTTCTGCAATTGCGCCGCTGCGGTCAAAAACCTGAATCCGATATGCGCTTTGCTTGGCCCCCGGCCGAAACGGTATCTTCCAGGAAACCGACATATCCTCCAAAGAATACCCTAGCGGATCCTTAAAATTGGGCCCGATTCTCAGATCGTACGGCGCAAGCGAAGCAGTATTCTTCCCCCCGACACACGAGCTCAAAAAACCCAGCAATGCAAACGATATAAGAGCCGTAAAACACGTCTTCATAGACGCTCATCTTTGCAACAAAACCACAAAAAGTCAAACACAAAACCACAATCTAAAATAACATGCTTGCAAAGCGCCGCCAAAATGATAGAGTGCCCCCCGAATAAATATCAAAGTCTATATGAAAGACACCGTTAAGCCCCAGATAAAGAACCTGCCCGTGTACGAAACGGGCAAACCCATAGAGTACGTGGCCCGCGAATTCGGACTGGATCCCGACAACATATTGAAGATGGCCTCCAACGAGAATCCGTTGGGGGCGTCGCCCAAGGCGGTAAAGGCCGTCCTCGACCACGTATCGGGGCTAAACTATTATCCCGACGGCACCTGCTACAACCTCCGCCAGAAATTGGCAAAGTTGTGGAATTTGAAGCCGGCCCAATTCGTATTTGGCAACGGCTCAAACGAAATTCTCGAATTCATAGCGCAGTGCTACGTTGACAAGGGCGACGAAACGGTATTCGGCAACCAATCGTTCATAGTGTACAAGTTGGCGACCATATTTGCCGGCGGAACGTGCGTCGGCGTCGAAATGCCCGGCCTGAGGTACGACCTCGACCGAATGTTGGACGCCGTCACCGAAAAGACAAAGATTGTCTTCATTACAAACCCCAATAACCCGACGGGGTGCGTCCTCAAGCAGGACGAGATCGTAAATTTTGTAAAGGCGCTGCCCGAACACGTCTTATTCTGCCTCGACGAGGCTTACACCGAATTTGAGGATTCGCAGGTGGATTTGCGCCCGCTCATAGCCGAGGGGCGCAACGTGATATGCCTGAGGACATTCTCAAAGATATACGGGCTGGCGGGGCTGCGCATAGGCTATTCGTACTCTAACGAGACAATCGCCGGCTACCTCAACCGAGCGCGCGAACCCTTCAATGTAAACTCGCTCGCCCAGGTGGCCGCAGTAGCCGCCCTCGACGACGACGAGTTTGTAAGCCGCAGCCGCAGGATAAACAAGGAGGGCAGAAGGCAATTCGAAAAGGCATTCCAAGAGATGGGTCTTCAATATTTCTCCGAAGGCGGCAATTTTGTAATGGTCAAGGTGGAGGATGCCCCCGGAAAATTCGTCGAGATGCAAAAGCGCGGCGTGATAGTGCGCCCGAACGTGGGCTACGGCCTGCCCGACTGGCTCAGAATCACAATCGGCACGCCCGAGCAAAACCAAAGGTGCATCCAGGAGTTAAAAAACACCCTATAGCATATGCACGAATTCTACATAAAAAGCGCAATCTGCCTGCTTGTAATGCTATTTTCCGCGGCGGCGGGGACGTTTTTGCTGATGTTTTCGTTCGCGGTGGCCTCGTACAAATTCGTGTCGGTTACAAAGACAAATAAAAGCGATGCGCTCGATCCCATAGCAAAGCGCCTGCTGTACGCATCGGGCAAGATTTCGGCGGTCGTGTACCTGGCGCGGCGGGCGCTACTTGCGCTGGCGCTTACGGCGCTGTGGATACTCATAGACAACATGTGCGCGCGCTTTTTTGCCGGATTGTCCGGCTTTGGCGAGTCGGTGTTGCTGCTTGTGTTGGCGGGGCTGCTGCTGTGGGTTCAATATGCGGGGCTTGACATGACCGCCATCAAGTACGGCAAGTCGAAGCCGGAAAAGATAATGGCCTATTACTCAAAGCTTTTCTACGTGGTGTACATACTGATGCTGCCCGTCTACTACCTGTCGGCGTGGATCAACGCAAAGATAGTCAAGAAACTCAAAATAAAGCCGGCCGTGGATTTTGAAAGCATAGACGTAGAGCTCATGCTGTCGGCCAAGAACAGCGACTCGAGCAAAATAACCCCCTACACCGGCCGCATTGTAAGGAATGCGCTCAAGCTTCAGGAATTCGACGTCAGCGATGTCATGCTGCCCCGTTCGCAGGTGCAGTACCTCGATTTGGACAACACCAACGAAGAGATTTTCGACTTTGTCAGGCAGACGCACCACACCCGCTATCCGCTCTGCCGGGGCAACCTCGACGAGTGCATAGGGATACTCAATATCCAAGACGTGTTCAACAGCGGGGGCGACGAAAAAAACATAGACCTGGCCTCGCTGCGCCGCGAAACGATACGCGTCAAGGAGAACGAAAAGCTTGAAAGCGCGCTTACAAAGATGCTCAAGTACAAGATACAAATGGCCGTCGTCGAGGACGAATTTGGCGGGGTAATCGGCGTGCTGACGCTCGATTCGGCGCTGGCCGAGCTCGTCGGGGGCATAAACGAATTTGCCGTGTCGGAGCGCGACTCAGTAAAGCGCATAGGCAAAAACAAGTACAAGATAGCGGGGCTGGCCTCTCTGTACAAGGTGGAAGACTTCCTCGACATAGACTTTAAAACAGACCAGACCTCCACTTTCGGCGGGCTGATAACCCACACCCTCGGGCGCTTCCCGGAAGTGGGCGAACAGCTATATTTTAGGGATCAGCACGCCCGAGTAATCGTCGACAAGGTCGACGAGCGCTCGGTGGCGGAATGCACCGTGATAATTGAAGACAACGAAGAACAACAAAGCTAGTATATGGACAGAAAACAACTGCTAAAAAAATTTGAATCGGCCGCCGCAGGCAAGAGCGGCTATATATACAGCCTGAAGGCGCTGAAGGAATTCGGGTTGGACGTTTCGCGGCTGCCGGTGAGCATAAAGATAGTCCTGGAGAGCCTGCTGCGCAACGCCGACGGCTCACTTGCGACTTTCGACGACGTTTGTCGCCTGGCAAAATGGAACGCGGCAAACCCCGGAGACTTCGAGGTGCCTTTTGTCGTATCCAGAATTGTCCTGCAAGATTTTACGGGCGTGCCGCTGCTGGTCGACCTCGCGGCGATGAGGGATGCCGCGCTAAAACAGGGCAAAGACCCAAAAAGCGTCGAGCCGCTCGTGCCGGTAGACCTCGTCGTGGACCACTCCGTGCAAATGGACTACGCGGGAACGCCGGATGCCTACCGCAAAAACCTCGACATGGAATTCGACCGCAATAAAGAGCGCTACGAATTCCTAAAATGGGGCCAGCAGGCCTTCAAAACATTCTCTGTAATTCCGCCATCGACGGGCATAATACACCAGGTAAATATGGAGTATCTTGCGCGCGTCGTATTCGAGGGCGAAACCGAAGACGGCAGTAAGCTGTTCTATCCCGACACTCTCGTGGGCACAGACTCGCACACGACCATGATAAACGGCCTTGGAGTTGTCGGCTGGGGAGTCGGCGGCATCGAAGCCGAGGCGGGAATGCTCGGGCAGCCGGTATATTTCAAGGTTCCGGAAGTTGTGGGCGTGCGCGTAAGCGGGTCGGTTCGCGACGGCGTTACGGCGACCGACATAGCCCTTCATGTGACAAACATGCTCAGAAAAGAGAACGTCGTAGGCAAATTTGTTGAATTCTTCGGTGAATCGGCGAGGAAGCTTTCGCTGGCCGACAGGACGACGATTGCAAATATGGCGCCCGAATACGGCGCCACAATGGGATACTTCCCCGTCGACGACACCACTCTCGACTACCTGAGGCTCACCGGCAGGGACGAAAAGCTCGTTGCGCTCGTCAAAGACTATTACAGCCAACAGGGAATTTTCGGAATACCGCTGGAGGGAGAATGCGACTACACGAAAGTCGTCGAGCTCGACCTCGGCCTTGTCAGGCCCTGCGTCGCTGGCCCCAAGCGCCCGCAAGACAAAATACAGCTGCCTGCAATAAAGCAAAAATTTGCCGAGATACTCGGCGCGGCCGGGAAGGACGCCGGTGTGAGCGTATCGACAAGCAAGGGAGAGCTCAAAAACGGCAGCATACTAATAGCGGCCATAACAAGCTGCACGAACACGAGCAACCCGTCGGTAATGATTGCCGCCGGCCTCGTCGCAAAAAAGGCCGCCGAATTCGGCCTGAGGCCCCCCGCGTATGTAAAGACTTCGACTGCGCCCGGCTCGAGGGTGGTAAGCGACTATCTCGAAGAGGCCGGCCTGCAGCAGTACTTGGACAAATTGGGCTTTAATATCGCCGGATACGGCTGCGCCACATGCATAGGAAACTCTGGGCCAATAGACGCCGAAATAACGAAGGCGGTGAAGGAAAACGACCTCTTCTGCGCGAGCGTGCTCTCTGGCAACAGAAATTTTGAGGCGCGCATACACGCGCTGATAAAGTCGAACTTCCTCATGAGCCCGCCGCTCGTAGTGGCCTTTGCGCTGGCCGGAAGAATAGACATAGATTTTCAAACCGAGCCCGTAGGGATAGGAGACGGCGGCAGGAAAGTCTATCTCAAAGACATCTGGCCGTCGGCCGACGAGGTCGCCAAGACGGTTGCAAGCAGCCTCAAAAGCCAAATGTTTAAAAACCGCTACAGCCGCCTCGACGGCCCGGAGCGCTGGCAGCAGATAAAGAGCGCCGAGGGCGACGTCTACAAGTGGAACGACCGCAGCACCTACATTCAAAATCCGCCATTCTTCGACGACTTCTGCATGGATTCGCCGGCCCTGCCCTCCCTGCAAGGTCTGCGCCCGCTTGCAATTCTCGGAGACTCCGTGACGACTGACCATATTTCCCCGGCGGGCTCCATACTGCCCGACGGCCCGGCCGGCAAATTCCTGCGTTCGATGGGAGTCGAGCCCAAGGACTTCAATTCGTACGGATCTCGGCGCGGCAACGACAAGGTAATGACGCGCGGAACATTTGCAAACGTGCGCATAAAAAACCTGATGGCCGGGGGAGTCGAAGGCGGCTACACGAAAATAAACGGCGTCGGCCAAAACGTGCCTATATACGAGGCCAGCGTACACTACCGCCAAAACGGAGAGGGGTTGATTGTCATAGCCGGGAGCGACTACGGCATGGGCTCCTCGCGCGACTGGGCGGCAAAGGGCACCGCGCTGCTGGGAGTCCGGGCGGTAGTGGCAAAATCGTACGAAAGAATCCACCGCAGCAACCTTGTCGGGATGGGAGTTCTGCCGTTTGAATTTGAAGGCGGCGCCGACGCCCAATCTTTGGGGCTTGACGGAAGGCAAACGTTCTCTATAAAAGGTCTGGAAAAGGGCATAACGCCGGGAATGAAAGCCGAGCTGGAAATCAGGCAGCCTGACGGGTCGATATCGACGGCGCCCCTGAAGCTCAGGATAGACACGCCGATAGAGGTCGAGTATTACAAAGCCCGCGGAATACTGCCCTTTGTGCTCAAGAAAATACTTAAAAAGTAGAGATACGAATCGATAAGTTAAGCATGTCAAACGACATAGAATACCTTGTTAAAATCGATGGCGACACCGCGTACCTTGCGGTGTCGGGCAAGGCCAGCTACATGAATTGCAGAAACGTCGGCGATTATTTTGCAAAAGTCGCCGAGAGCCACTGCAAGCATCTCGTCATAGACCTCGGGAAGTGCCTGTCGATGGACAGTACTTTTTTGGGCATGATTGCCGGGGTTGCCTTGCGCCTTGGCAAAGAAAACGCCGATGTAAAGCTGCTTAACCTCAACGAGAGAAACAGGCAGCTGGTGGAGAATCTGGGCATCTACAAGCTGGTAAAGATAGCCCGCACGGCCGAGGATAACAACGTCGGCGGGACGGGGCTCGGTGTCTCGAACGCCCGGCAGGATACGATACTGCAGGCGCATGAGAACCTCGTAAAAGCCGACGGCCAGAATCTCAAAAAATTCGAGGACGTAATCTCATTCTTAAAAAAAGAGCGGGACAAATAATATATGCCGGTTCTACATTTGTTGACAACTGCCTTGGCGTTTGTGTCTGCCGGAAGCGCGTACGCGCTGGTCCGCAACCACTACAAGTACAGGAAATTGCAGGAGGATCTGGAAATATCGAACGAGGACAAGCAGCTTCTCATCGATTTTTTGCAGACGATGGCCGAGGACATAGCAAAGGGAGCCAATAAAGAAGCCGTCTACAAGCGCCTGGTCAGGGCCGCCGCCTTCAGCTGCGGCGCCATGAGCGCGAGAATGTTCGAGCACACCAAGCACGGATTTGTCACTGCAGCGACCGAAGGCCTGTTTCCGCCGCTTATGCACAAGACGGACAAAAGCGCCGACTATTCGACGCGAAGCCTGTTTATAGAGAAAGCCATGCAGGCCGAGACCCTTCCCGACAACGCCGGGATAGTGTCGCAGGTCTACAGGAGCGGCAAGGCGCTTTTCATTCGCTATGCCGAGGGCGACACGCGCATAGTAAACCACGAAGACGACTCGCTAAAAATTCTCAGCCTCATAGCCGTGCCCGTCGTCTTTCAGGACGTCAAATACGGGGTGCTTGTCGTGGTGAACTCGATAGAGGGAAAGTCGTTTAGGCCGACGATGTTTGCGCTGGCAAAATCGCTGGGAGAGCACGGCGGGCTCGTGCTGTTCAACCTCGACGGGCTCTCAGCGCGCATAGCAAAATCGAAGATGGAAAACGACCTGCGCCTTGCAAGCAGCGTACAGCACTACCTATTGCCCGCAAACCTTCCAAGAAACGACAAGTTCTCAATAGCGGTAAAATACTTTCCGCACCTGCTCATAGGAGGAGACTTTTACGACGTCGTGCAGCTGCCCAACGGCAAGACGGGCCTAGTCATAGCCGACGTATCCGGCAAGGGCGTGTCGGCGGCAATCATTATGGCCGTGGCGCAGTCGAATTTAAGATACATAGCAAAGATGGGACTGGGCCCGGCGCAAACGCTAAAAAAGCTCAACGCCGAGATAATCCATTCGATGCGGGCCGACATGTTTGTAACGATAACGCTCGCCGAAATTGAAGCCGACGCCTCAAAGATAACCATAGCAAGAGCCGGACATGAACTGCCCATAATCTACAAGGCAAAAGAGAGAAAATGCGTTGAGATTCGCAGCATGGGCATGGCTGTGGGAATGGTAGAGCCCGAAATTTTCGACGAATCCATAGAAGAAGTTACCGTGGATTTCGACGCAAACGACATACTTGTCCTGTACACGGACGGGCTGACCGAGGCCTCGAATGCCGAGGGCCAGGAATACACGTCGGAATCGCTGCTAAAGACAATAAAACAGCTGGCCAACAACGACGTAAACTCCTTTAACGACAAAATTATCAGGGCCCTTGAAGACTTTACCGGGGAGACGTCATATGGGGACGACCTCACCCTCCTTTCAATCAAAAAGATCTAACAAATAATAAAACAATACAACACAAGGATAAAACATGCCAGGCGTGGGAAAACTTCTCAAACAAGCGCAAAAAATGCAAAAGGCCATGGAGGCCGTTCAAGCCGAATTGGAAACGCTGACAATAGAAGGGTCGGCGGCAGGCGGAGCGGTCAAGGCGACCGTAAACGGACAGGGCACCATTAAGGGGATAAAAATCGACCCAGAATTTTTGAAAGAGGACGTTGAAAGCGTCGAGGCGTCGATATTGGCCGCAATAGAAGACGCCGTGGCAAAGGCAAAAGCCGAGGGACAGACGCGCATGAGCAACGTCACCGGCGGCTTTAGCGTCCCCGGGTTATTCTAAGCGAACAATCGGCTTTAGGCGCGCTTGGGCAAAACTCAAGCGCCTTTTTTTGCCTTTTTACTTAAGGGCGTGGCATAAGATAAAAAAAGAAACGGCAACAAGTCTCCCAATGCGGATAAAAAACGCCGCATATAAGGTTGATTTTTGCCGGCGGAAGGCCAAGATATTCGCGGACAATGAACGATACTTTCGAAAACCTTAAAAAGACGCTAAAAAAGCTGCCCGGCTTTGGGCTTAAGAGCGCGGAAACCGCCGCATTATACCTGGCCCTTGAAAATAAGGACGCCGCGCGCGAACTTGCGCGGGCGCTGGCCGACGCGCTCGAAAACGTTACGCCGTGCCCGGAGTGCGGGGGGCTTTCGGAAAACGGCAAGCCGTGCGCAATATGCTCCGATGCCGCGCGCATGTCGTCGGCTATTTGCGTGGTGGAAAAGGCCTCCGACATAAACGCCATAGAAAAATCGGGCTCGTGGCGCGGGCGATACCACGTCATAGGGGGAAAACTCTCGCCGCTGAAGAAAATAACGCCGGAAAAGCTCAACATAAACGGGCTGGTTGAAAAGATTCAAAGGGGCGGTGTAACGGAAATAATGCTGGCTCTATCCAACGACATAGAAGGCGAGGCCACATGCCATTACATTCAGGAGAAAGTGGCTCCATATCCGGGCGTTACTCTCACGCGAATAGGATTCGGCCTCCCAAGCGGAAGCCAGCTTTCCTACGCCGACTCCGGGACAATAAAAAGCGCCATGAAGGCCAGGAGAAATTTTTAATACTATGGAGCTAAAAAAAATAATATTTTTTATTTTTGCCGCCATTGCGGCCGCATTCACGGCCCCTGCCCAAGAGGGCAAGCCGGCATGGCAGGCGGAAAAAGACGATATCGGCTATACCGACGCCGTGATACTTGGCCTTGTGGAGGGAATTACGGAATATCTCCCCGTATCGTCGACCGGACATTTGATTCTGACAAACGCCGCGCTTAAGCTCGACGCGGACACGCCCGTGCTAAACGAAGGCGGGGTAAACATAATGAAGACGCCCGACGAACCGTACACGCTAAAATCGCTGGTTGACAGCTACTGCATAGTAATTCAGCTGGGGGCGATAGCGTCGGTGGCCCTGCTATACTGGAGATATATTCTGATGATGGCAATTGGCCTGCTGGGCAGAAATCCGACGGGGCTTAAACTTTTTGTAAATTTGATTGCGGCGTTCGTGCCGGCGGCTGTCGTTGGATTGGCCTTTCACGATGCAATCGAAAGGTACCTATTTGGCGTTCTTCCCGTAATAATTGCCTTGTTTGCCGGTGCCATAGTCATGTGGATAGCCCAGCGCCGCTACGACAAAAAAGGAAATTCGGGCAAGCTAAAGATGGAGGATCTGACGCTGCCAAAATCTGTAATGATAGGCCTGTTGCAGTGCTTCGCCCTCCTGCCCGGCACCAGCCGCTCTATGATGACAATTCTCGGAGGATACTTCGCGGGGCTCGACGAAAAAAATTCTGCTAAATTCAGCTTTCTGCTGGGACTTGTGACTCTTAGCGCGGCCTCGTTGTACAAGATATACAAGGACGGAAGCGCCATGGCGGAGGCCCTTTCCATTCCGCCGCTCGTGGTAGGCCTTTTAGTCGCCTTTGTAAGCTCGGCGGCCGCGGTTAAGTGGCTGATAAGTTTTCTGACGAGGCACGGGTTGGTACCGTTTGCAATCTACCGCGTTATTCTCGCGGGAGTATTGGCTTTGGCACTGTATTCTGGCATGTTCTAATGCGGCAAATAAGAATAATAGACGCCCACACGCATTTTTTTTGCCCCGAGGCCGCAAAAGACTCCTCGGCCTGGGCGCTCGCACGCGGCGAGGCTTATTGGGCCAAGCTGGTGGGTCCCAGGCCCGACGGCAAACCGACGCTTCAAGGATTCCCCGATGAAAAAAAGTTTCTCTCTGACATGGACGAAGCCGGGGTGGAACGCGCCGTAATACAGGGCTGGTATTGGCAAAACCAACAAACCTGCCTGGAGGAAAACGCGCGCATTTCAAAGCTTGTAAAGGCGCACCCCGACAGGCTCTCGGCCTTTGCGGCCGTCAACCCCGCATGCGACGGAGCGCTCGAAATAGCAAAGTCGGCGCGCAGTATGGGCTTCTGCGGGCTCGGTGAAATCCACGACGGCGTGCAAAAGTTCAAATACAGCTCAAAAGCATTTGAAAAACTCGCCTTAGAAGCCCAAAGGCAAGAGCTTGCGATTTGCCTGCACATAACCGAAAACACGCCCCGCCAGTACTGCGGCAAAACCGACACGGATACCGCAGGAGCTTTACAGGCGGCCAAAGACAATGCGGGCACGGTTTTTATATTCGCGCATTGGTGCGGCAATCTGGCCTTTGAAAATCCGCAGATATTCCAAGATATGCCAAATGCATTCTTCGACACGGCCGCGACGCAGTTTACCGCGCCCAAGGACGCCTTCGGCATAGCATCGACAATTCCCCAAGCAAAGGCCAAAACCATATACGGGACAGACTATCCTTTGAGACTTTATCCGCGCAAGTTCGCCCGCGAAGAAATGAAGACGGCCGCCGATTTCGCCGCGGAGACGGCTCCGGAATATTTCGCCAAAAATTTGTTTACAATAAATTTCACAAAAGCTATAAAGAGACCATGAATACAATACGGATGCTGCTTTTAGTATTTGCCTTGGCGCTGCCTGTCGCATCGGCTAATGCCGAGTTTTTTTCAGACGTGGCAAAGGCAGAACCCACTATACTCAAAAGCGGGGACGACAACACCCTTGAGACGACTTTGCAACTGCCTAAATCAAAGAACGTAACATACGCGCATATAGCAGTCGTAGGCGAAGTCGAAAAGCCCCGTGGCAAGACAAACGCCTCTATTACGCTCTCGATAGACGACAAGGATGTCGCCGCAAGGACAGTCGGCAACGACCAGGGCCCGCGCAACGCGCCGTTCATAGTAACTGGCGCCGTCCGCCAGGCTTTAAAAGAGGGGAAGACAAGCATCGGCGTGAAGCTTTCCATGCGCGGCAAGGACCAGACCGCCTACAAGGTAAGGTCGGTGACACTCTATTGCCTATGCGACGAAAAGTACTTCAGGAACTCCAGTTACATGAGACCGCTATTTTCCGGAGACGAAATGACGGCGGAATCAGTGTTTCCGTTGGCTAGCGAGGATCTGTCGAAGCCGGCCAGCGCAAAGTTGCTTTTCAAACCTACCAAGGTGCTGGAAGCCTACACGTTAAGCTCGGGCAAGAAGGTGGACTTGGTTCAGGACAAAGACTATAAAATAGACGGCGATACCATAACATTCCTGCCCGGCACGAACGTAAAGATAGTGCCTTGGAAAGAGATGTACTTCGACACGGAAGCAGACGCAAAAAAGGGCAATGCCAAGCCGTTCTATTTCGACGTCATAAAGAAATACGCCTTCTTTGCCGAGGGCGATTGGTTCCACAAACACATGGTCTACATTTCCTACAAGCACACTGCCACGCACGAAAAAGTCGGGGAAAATTTCGATGAAAAAGTATTGCCCAAGACGATAGCGACCCTAAAGGCGAAAAAGCCCCTAAATGTCGTCCTCTACGGCGACAGCATCTCGTACGGGGCCAACGCAAGCGGACTTTCGCTCAGCGTGCCTTTCGCGCCCACATGGGGCGATTTTGTGGCGCAGGAATTAAGGAAATATTACAACGCGCCCGTAACCTTCTACAACAGGGCGCTCGGCGGAATGACTTCGCAGTGGGGCAAAGACAACGCCGAAAGCCTCGTCTGCCCCGACAAGCCCGATCTTGTAATAATAGCCTTCGGCATGAACGACCGCATGAAAAAGGAGGAGTTTGCAGGCAATATTTCGGCGATAATAGAGAGTGTCAGAAAAGCAAATCCCGATGCGGAGTTCATACTTGTGGGATCTATGCAGGCAAATCCGCTATGGCACGACTTCCCCATGCACAAGGAATACGCTAAGGCTCTCGAGGCAATGGAAACTGCGAAAATAGCCTATGCCGACGTAGGCGGCGTGCATGGGCGCCTGTTGAAATCTAAGCGTTTCATAGACATGACGGGCAACAACGTCAACCACCCCAACGATTTTCTGATTAGGGCCTACGCCCAGACTATTTTACAGAAGCTCATACCGTCGCTTTCAAAATAGAAGATATGAGACGTGGTTTTTTCATAACGTTTGAAGGCGGCGAGGGCTGCGGAAAGAGCACCCACATAGGGATGCTCTGCGAATATTTGCATAAGCGCGGATACGATGTTTTAAGGACGCGCGAGCCCGGAGGCCCGGCGCTCTCGGAAAAGATAAGAGAGTTGCTGCTGTTTGCAAAAGAGGGACTCCAAATGACTCCCCGCACGGAGATACTATTGTTCGAGGCGGCCAGGAGCCAGCATGTAAGCCAAACTATAATTCCCGCCCTGGAGAGCGGCAAAATAGTAATAAGCGACCGCTATGCAGACTCTACCGCGGCCTACCAGGGCGCGGCGCGCTCCATTGCCATGGGCGAAGTAAAAATGCTTAACAAGTTTGCCACGGGCGGCCTGGAGGCCGACCTTACGATACTGCTTGATATCCCCGAGGAAGAGGGCCTAAGGAGGGCGGCTACGAGGGATTGCGGCAAGACAGACAGAATGGGCTCTCAAGAGCTCAATTTTTACCGCGACGTCCGCAAAGCGTTTCTGGACATGGCAAGGGAAAATCCCGAACGGTTTGAAATTGTATCATCGGAGGGACCGAAAGAGCAAACTTTTGAAAAGATAGTCAAGGCCGTCGAACAAAGGCTGTTGAAAAATGTCTGAAGAAAAGGCCATAGAGATATTGGACAGGGCGCGGAAGGCGGGAAGGCTCCACCATGCCATTTTGCTTTACGGGAAGGCGCTGGAACCGCTGGAATACGTTGCGCGCGAAATGGCAAGCAGGCTTTTCGGGCGTTCGTACGTAAAGAATCCCGACTTGTTTGAGCTGCGCCCGTCGGGGAAGATGCGCCAGATAAAAATAGGCAAAACCGACGGCGAACCGGAGCGCAATACGATGAGGGAGCTGCTGAAAAACATCAGGGAGACTTCCGTTTTTGGAGATCAAAAAGTAGCCATAGTCTACGAGGCCGACCGCATGAATTTCGTAACGGCAAACGCGTTCTTAAAAACGCTTGAAGAACCGCCGCCGCGGACAACCATATTCATGCTTTCAACACGTCCGGGGGATATTCTCGATACGATAAGAAGCCGCTGCATAAGCCTGCGCGTGGATACGGCCCAGGCCAAACTGGACTCGCCCGAATGGGAAGCTTGGCTGGAAGACTACAAGGCGTGGCAGAAAGACGTAATGGCCGGCATCGGCAAAGCCGTAAAGCTTTCGGAGGCCATGATGCGCTGTTACGGATTGCTTGCCCGCTTTGAGGCCATAGAGGCCCAGATTCTGGAGGAAAACGCGGGAGACATCGACGAATCCGAAGAACTCGACGAAGACATGCTGGCCTCGCTCAGGGAGGGGCACAGGCGCGCCATATGCAAAAGAATGCTTTCGGATTTGGAAAAGGCATGCGTCTGGTGCGCGCTCGGCGGCAACGGCGTTCCCGCGGTAAAGACGGCCCGAGTGGTTGCGGCGCTCGAAAAGGCCTCCGGGCTGATGGAGCTAAACATGAACGACTCTTTCGCCCTGGAATATTTTATGATTTCGTCTCTTAGAATATGGACCAGATAACGCCAATAATTTCCATATCTACAAGTTTTCTGCAGCGCCGTTGCCCCGACGACGGCTACGCCATGATGGCAAAGGCGAGAGAATTGGGCTATAAATACGTCGAACTCGGGCATTCGCTTCCTGTGACGCTAATAGACGGGATAGTAAAGGCGGTTGGCGATGGCGTGGTTAAGATATGCTCCCTGCACAATTTCTGCCCGGTGCCCGTATATGCCTTGGGGCCTACGCCAAACTTGTTTTCTCCATCGACGAAAAATGCGGGGGAATCGAGCCAGTGGCAGCGCTATACGCGCAATACCGTCGAGCTTGCCGGCCAGCTTGGCGCGCGCGCCGTGGTCGCCCATAGCGGCGCGCTGTCGCAATTGTTTTTTAATCCCGGGCGCAAGTTGGGAAAATATCTCGACGGGGCACCGATATCGCAGTTTCAACCCACTCCGCAATTTCAAAAAGATGTCGAAAAATTCCGCGCAAAAACCGCGGAGCGGGCCATGGCAAAAGACTATAAATTTCTGGCGAAAAATCTCGAAGAAATATCGGATTTCTGCGTCGAGCGCGGCCTTTACATAGGGATAGAAAACCGCGAAGGGAGAACGGAGCTGCCGCTTGACTGGACTTTCAAAGAACTCTTTAATGAAATAGGCGCCATAGCGTGCGTAAAGGCCTGGCACGACGTGGGGCATTCCAAGATTAAGGAGCTTGAGCATCTTTACCAGCAGCAAAGGCTTATAGAAGACACGCTCGAATACATAGGCGGCTGGCACATTCACGACTGCGACGCCGACGCCCACGACCACATCGGCCTAGGCGACGGCTGCATAGATTTTCGCGCGCTAAGAAAATATTTCGATCCCCAAAAGCACATATTCACGCTGGAATTAAGCGGAAAAGTAACCGGCGCAAAGGCCGCCGATTCGCTCAAATTTTTCGAGGATTTGCTTTCATGAGAGGCGTTGACATAACCAATCTGCACATGGGCGTAAAAGTCGACAGGGAGAAACTGCGCAGGTTTATAAAGTATCTGGATGCAGAAATGCCGCCCGAATACAGGGCGCCCGAGGGCACGCTTTCCCTCGTGGTAATGGACGATGCCCAAATTGCCAAGATTCATGAGGACTTCATGGGCAAGCCCGGAGCGACCGACGTAATAACCTTTGAGGGGGATCCGCAAGACCCTGACGATGCCGGCGAAGTATGCGCCTCCGCCGACACGGCCAAGTTGAACGCGCCCCGTTTTTCAAACACCGCCTCCAGGGAGCTGAGCCTTTACTTTGCCCACGGCTACCTGCACCTTGCCGGCGTCGACGACATTCTTGAATCCGACGCCCTAATAATGCGGCACGCCGAATCAATGGCGCTTGCAATTCTTGACAAACATTTTAAAACACCGATATTTAAATTCGATGATTAAGAAACTGGGCAACTATTTTTTTACCGGACTGTTCATAACGCTTCCGATAGCCGTCACGGTGTTTGTGATGCTTTTCCTAATTCAGAACATAGGCGCGCCGATGTCGAAGTTCGTGCTTGTTCCGATAATGGAGTATTTCGACAAGACATTGCCCGCTTCCGGATTCGGCGGAATCGCCGTAGATACGTTTTCGACGGTTATAGTTATTTTACTCGTGGCGGTGCTCGGGTTATTGTCGCACTTTTTCGTGGCAAAAATGATGATCAGCATTTCAGAGCAGCTCATAAACAAGATTCCGTTCATGGGCAAGGTCTACAAGACCGTCAAGCAGATTGTCGACACCTTTTCGAAGCAGAACAAGGCAGTATTTCAAAAGGCCGTGCTGGTGGAGTATCCGCGCAAAGGCTGCTATTCGGTTGGCTTTTTGACGAGCGAAGCAACGGGCGAAGTTGCGCCGCTTAAGGACGAAAAGATGTACAATGTGTTTGTGCCCACTACGCCCAATCCCACGGGGGGATTTCTGTTGATACTGCCGGAATCGGAAATAAGAATTCTTAAGATGAGCGTCGGGGAAGCCATGAAATTCATAATTTCCGGCGGCGCGGTAAACCCGGAACTTACGGAGAAGAAATAGATTGCCCCGGCAATGCGAAATATCCGCCCTCATTCTCGACAGGGAGCCGCGCGCAAACAATGCGCTCATGCTTAGCGCGCTCTCGCGCGAGCGCGGGTTGGTGTTCTTGTTTAAAAAGATGTCGGCAAAGAAGACGTCGATTGCCCCCGACTTGTTTGAAGAGATATCTGCTTTGGCGCAAATGCCTACGATGGCCGAGGAAACCGCCCCCGTATTTTTTATTTCCGAATTTGACAGCGTAAAATCCAGGCGCGACATATCGACTTCGTACGAAAAGCTCAAGACAGCAAGCCAGATAGCCGGCATAGTAAAGTCAAACGGCACCGACATGGGCGAAACGGCCGCTATGTTCGACTTTGTATCAAAAGCGCTCGACAGCATAGCTTCAAGCCGAAACCTGGACGCCGTAAGGCTAAAATTCATCTATCTTTTGGCAAAGGCCCAGGGATATCCCGTTAGGGAGGACTTTTTTCGCAGGCTATCCCCTTCCGACAGAAACGGCTTTTGCCATATGCTAAAAACTCCGTCTGCCGAGCTCGGCGGGCTGCTTGAAGAAGCCCGCCGCCTCCTCGATATGCTGACCCGCTGGACGTTGGAAAATACGGATATTGTATTGTAGCAATACGTAAAAAATCTCGAGACTTTGCCCTTTTGGAAACGGCAAAGAATTTTTACTATGAATTTTTTACGCGCAACTTCTTAGGCGAAAAATTTTCACTGCGCCTGATTTCTTCAAAGAGAGAATCAATATTCTAATAGAAAAATTCCATATGCCCATTCTTATAGAATTGCCACATTTGGGCTCGCAAGAATAGGAATATTTACAATGTAACTTGGAATGTCAAAAAGCCCTTTGTTTATTTCGTGTCTGCCCAAAACATGTGAAGCATGCCGCAAAAATTTCAGCAAAAAAATCGTCTGGATTTTGCGAGCATCGGGATATTAAGCGCAATTAAAGCGTTATTATAGAACAATACATATTCGGAATTGGTTTGTCATAGGGTTAGTTTTAAAATTTGGCTTAGACCGAACATGATACTGCAACAAAATGATAATTCGATATCCGGGGAGATCTTAACAGTTAGGTTAACTGTTAACAAAATATGCCTTAATATGACTTTTCAATACCCTTGACTTATATATAAGCAAACAAAAGAATATTCCCACCAGTAAACGCCACCACCAGCTATGACTGACGAACTTAAAACAGGAGGAAAAATGCATAAACGTACATCGATATTTTTAGCGGCGATTTTATCCGCGGCTTTTTTTGGCGCCTCGTGCACCGGCGCCCAGGCCGGCGCGCCTAAGGCGCAGGCTAGCCAAACGGCGCAACAGACGGGCAAGCCCGTTGCAAGCAAGCCCGTTGCAAAGGCGACGACCGACGAGAACAAGAAGGCCATTATTTACCAGATATTGCTGCCCGTATTTACGCACGAGGGCACTCTCGACAGGGCCAGGCAAATGCTGCCGCACATCAAGAGCACCGGGGTAAACATTGTCTATCTGTGCCCGATTGTCGAGATAGACGACGGCACCGACAAAGCCTTTTGGAGCAAAAGGCAGAAAGCCTCCAATCTTAACAACCCGAAGAACCCGTACAGGCTGAAGGACTATTTCAAGATAGAGCCCGACTACGGGACTGACGCCGATCTCAAGAACTTTGTCGACGATGCGCACAAGCTTGGCATGCGCGTGATTCTCGACCTAGTCTACTACCACTGCGGCCCGAACGCTACGCTTATAAAGAAGGACAAGAACATGGTAGTCCTCGACAAGGACGGCAACGTGAAGAAGGGCGCGTGGTCTTTCCCCGAACTAAACTTCAAAAACCCGAAGCTGCGCGAGTATCTGTATGAGAACATGGAATATTTTGTGAAAAGATTTGATGTCGACGGCTACCGAATCGATGCCGAAGCGTATGTTCCCACAGATTTTCTGGATGAAGCCGCGAAGCGGGTTCGCAAAATAAAGCCGGGAATTATGATGCTTGCCGAAAGCGACCGCGATACAGCGCAAATATCGACCTACGACGCCCAATACGGATTCAAATGGCACCAGGCTCTCATGCGCGTTTTTTCAGGAAAGGCTTCCGCGACCGACGCGCGCCAAGCATGGGAAAATGATTCAAGCAAATACCCGACTGGCGCCAGGCTGTTGCGCGACTTGGACAACCACGATACCGCAAGCGACGGCTGTTACAAGCATGGCAAGCGCTATGAAACCATCTTTACCCACAAGGGCATGGACGCCGTCATGGTAATAAACTACACAATGGACGGCATTCCCATGATCTTTTGCGGAAACGAATTTGCCGACGATTCGTATCTCTCCATGTTTTCCTCGCCCAAACACGGCAGGCTGGAAATAGGCTGGGAGAACTTGAATACAGAACAGGGCAAGAGGAGAATGGCTCTGCTTAAGAAGCTTTCGAGCCTGAGAATGGAAAATGAGGCGCTTTGGAACGGCCAGACCAAATGGCTGGAAACCTCCGCTCCGGAATCGGTGATTGCGTTTATGCGCACATGCGGCAAGCAAAACATCGCCATATTTGTAAATGCCAAAAACGCCAAGGTAAGCTTTGAAACGAGCCTCGATACGCAGGGGGCAAAGACAATGCTATCAAGCGGCGCGGCGATAGAGTCGAAAGACGGCAAAACATTTGCAAAGCTCGAGCCTTTCGGCTACGCAATTCTGCAGTTAAAGTAACATCTATTTCACTCGCCACACAAAAACCCGCATCGCTAAGATGCGGGTTTTTGTTGCATTAAAAAATTGCATTTGGCCTTCGAAAGCAATGCCGATAGACTTCGGCAATAAAAAATATGGGCTGCGGCGCCGCCCCCGTACGTAATTCCGAAACTTTTTCCCGGCCGGCGGCGTGTTACTTGCCTGCCTCCGATTCCGGGGCCTTCTCTTCCCCGTTAAAGCGCATTGAAATAAGCGTGGTAACGCCGCGCTCCTGCATTGTTACCCCGTATATGGTGCCCGCAGCAGACATTGTGCGCTTGTTGTGGGTGATAACTAGAAACTGAGAATACTTGATAAAGTCTTTGAGTATATCGGTATAGCGGCCTATGTTTGCATCGTCCAGTGGCGCGTCGAGCTCGTCGAGCACGCAAAACGGCGAGGGCTTTACCATGTATATGGCAAACAGCAACGATACGGCCGTCATCGTGCGCTGCCCGCCGGAAAGAAGCGATAGGCTCTTTAATACCGTGCCGGGGGGCCTCGCTATGATTTCTATACCGCTATCCAAAACGTCCTGGCTCTCGACAAGCTTCAAGTCGGCCGTACCACCGCCAAATATCTTGTGGAAGGTAAACTCAAAATTCTTTTTTATCTGCTCGAAAGTATCGGAGAAAAGTTTTTGCGAGGTCGCGTTAATTTCGTCGATATCGGCTATCAAGGCGTTCTTCGACTGCCATAAGTCGTCGGTTTGCCCCTTGAGAAAATCGTAGCGCTGCTTGAGTTCGGCGTACTCCTCTATGGCGACGAGATTCACCGCGCCCATCGCGCTTATGCGCTCGCGCAGCTGGCGAACCTCCTCGCCTATCTCGGCAAAATCGAGGCTGTCCATAGCCGCCAAGTCCGCCTCGGTGGGGTCGCCGCGCTGGCGCTTGGGCACGGCGGAAAAATCGGAGTCTTCAAGTTCGTCTAGCTTGACCTTCGTCTGAAATTCCTCGTCGGATTTCCATATCTGAAGTTTCCAGTCGACTTCCGCAATCGGGGTGTCGTAGTCGGCAAGCATGCGGTCGGCAATGTAGTCGATGCCTGCCTTTAACTTCGTCATCGATACCTCAATCTCGTTCTTGCGCGAATTGCAAACCATTTGCCGCTGACGGTCGGCTGATAGCTCTCCCTCAAATTCCGAAATCTGGCTCTCCATGCCGGCAACCTTCTCGTTTTGCCCGGCTATGGCCGATATGGCGGCCTGGAGCGTCAGCGAAAGCTCTTCGGCTCGGCGCTTTTCAGACTCCGTCTCGGAATCGAGATTGGCAGACTGCCGGCCGACTCCCTCCAATTCGGCCTCCTTCTTCAAAATAGATCCGGATATTTCCTCAAGTTGGCTCTTAATTGCCCCCAGGCCACGCTCGAGACTTTCAAGCCTCGATCTCTTTTCGGCAAGCTGCAGGCGCGTCTCCGAAACAGCCGCGTACTTTTGGTCTTTCTCGCTGCGCAAACGCGCAATCTGGCCTTCCTTCTCCTCGGAAAGCCGCTTGGCCTGGTCTATCTTCTCCTGGGCCTGCGCAAGCTCGCGGGAGGCCGACTCGAGCCTATCCTGCGCCTCAAAACGCGATTTTTCCATCTCCTGCAAGGCCAGATTTTTACTTTCTATGTCGCGGGCTTTCTGCTCGTACGCCGAACGCGCGGCGTCTATCTGGGCGCGCATGGAAGATATTTCGCGCTTTATCTCAACGGAAACGCCTCGGCAGCTTTCTATATCGGCCTCGGCCGCGTCGAGCTGCGATTGGATTCTCATGGCGTCTTCATTGAGCTCCGTCAGCGCCTCGTTATCGCACGGAATTTCATCCTGCAGCCTCTTTATCTCGCGCGAGCGAAGTATAAAACTGCTTTCGGTGTCTCTGTCGGACTCCGAAGCCGATACGTACATCATGCCGCGCCAGTCAAGCATCGTGCCGCCCTCGTCAACGGCAAGCCAATATTTGAAACTTTCGCGCTCGGCGGCAAAACGCGCAAAAGCGGAAATATCGCGGCAAAAATAACAACCGCGCGTTATGTTTTCGACGAAAGGCGCTACCTTTTCGTTAGAGGGCTTTACAATGTCGCGAGCCTCGAATACTCCGTCGGGCAAATCAACGCGCTCGGCACCTGCCGAAACCCGCCCCGAAACAAGACAGGCATTCCCGAGATTGCGGGCGCGCAAAAGATCGAGTATTTGGAAGAGCTTTGACGAGTCTTCAACGGCCACCGCGTCGACCGCTGAACCAAGCATGGCCTCAAACGCGCGCGTCCATTCAGGTTGTATTTCAACATTCTGACTGATAACCATCACCGACTGGGGCGATACCAAATCTGCGGCAGCCCCCCGCATTATGGCCTTAACGCCCTCGGAAAAGCCCTCCATTCGCGCCTGCAGGTCGTTTAATATGCTAAGGCTTGCGCTCTTCGAGGCAAGTTGCCTATCCAGATTCTGTATGTCAATCTGCCTGTCTCTGTATTGGGTTCTCAGCTGCTGGGAGCGCTCCTTGGCCTGCACCATGTCGGCGTCGGCATTGGCAAGGCGCTCATTGGCGTTCTCGTAGGCCTCTTCGAGCTCGGCAGTTCTCCGCTCAAGCGCCGCGCTCTCTTCCTTTAACTGAAAAACTGCATCGCTTAAAGCCCCGTGGCGCACCTGGTAGGATTTCAAATCGACCTCGAGAGTCGTACAGTTGGCCCTCAGCCGCGCAACCGCGCTTTCAAGCATTAAAACGTCTCCCCTGGCCTGCGACAGCAACCCCTCTGCGGCCTTAAGCTCATTCTCAGTCTCGGCCAATTCGGCGCTGCGGCTTCTGAACTCCTCGTCGTCCTGGCTGACCATGTCAAGCTGAAGCTGCTTAACTTCCGCATCTCCCTTGGCCTTGCCCTCGAGTATCTGCGCCTGTTGGCGCAAAGATTGTATTTCCTCTGAAATCTGGCGGGCGCGCTCAAGCAAATCCTTCTTGCGCACGGCGGCAAATTCGCTGTTGTGCTGGGCCTGTTCCTTCTGGGAACGTATCTCGGCAGCCGCCTGCCTCATCCTCTCAAGCTCCACTTGAAGGTCGAACCTAACCGCGCGCTCCCGGGCCAGCCTTTCCTCTCCATCGGCTATCTTTTGGGATATCCTGACCAATTCGTCAGACGCCCCGCGCAAGTCGGCGGCATGCCTTGCATACTCGGCAGACTTGTCCGCGTAGGCCTTGGCGTTTATCGCCAAATCCAAATGCTTGAGGCGAAACGAGAGCCGCTTATAGCGCAGCGCTTTGCCGGCTTGGCGCTTAAGCGACTCTATCTGGCGCGAGAGCTCTTCGAGCCTGTCGGTTGCGCGCGCCAAGTTTTGCTCGACAAGGGCGAGCTTGTTGAGCGCCTCCCTGCGCTGGGCCTTGTACTTCGTTATGCCTGCCGCCTCCTCAAAAATCGAGCGCCTTTCGCCGGGGTTTGACGACAATATCTGGTCTATCTGCCCCTGCACCATAAACGAGTACGACACGCGGCCGATGCCGGTATCCATGAAAAGCTCCTGGATATTTTTCAGGCGCGAAAGCTTGCCGTTGATAAAATAATCGCTGCCGCCGTCGCGCGAGGCGCGGCGGGTTATTTCAACCTCGTGGAAAGACGTCCCCAGCTGGTCCTCGCATTCCGAAAAAAGAAGCGAAACTTCGCAGAATTGAAGCGGCTTGCGCGTCTCGGTGCCCTGAAATATGACGTCCTGCATTTTCCCGCCGCGGAGCGCCTTCGCGCTCTGCTCGCCAAGCACCCAGCGGATTGCATCGACTATATTGCTCTTGCCGCAGCCGTTTGGCCCGACTATGCAAGTGATGCCCTTTGTCAGAGACAGTTGCGTCTTGTCTGCAAAGCTTTTAAATCCGTTGATGGTGACCTGCCGTAAATACATTCTGCGCCTACTTTAACCCGGCCTTGAATTTGTCTATGACCGAAACGAGATTCTCGGCCGAACCGCCGCCCTGGGCAAAGTCGGGGCGCCCGCCGCCCTTTCCGCCCAATTGCGCCGTCAAAGCCCGAATTATGTCGCCTGCTTTGACTCCCGCGTCAACGGCCTCCTTTGAGCACGAGGCCAGCACGGAAGCCTTCGGTCCAACCGCGCAGGCAAGCACGACGACGCCGGGCCTGATCTTCATTACATTCACGGCCATGTCGCGCAATTCGGAAGGATTCTCGACGGAGTCGACTATCGACACCATGTATCCTACCCCGTCTTTTTCTATCGCCGATTCCGCTATGTTGGCGGCCTTTTTGAGGGCGCCTTCCCTGCGGTAAACTTTTATTTCGCGCTCGAGCGCCGCCTTTGCATCGGAAAGCTTTTCGAGGCGCTCGTTGACCTCCTCAAATTTGCACGAAAGCTGTTTTGAGATATCGGAAAGCATCGACTGCATATTTTCCACCGCCTCGAGCGCCGCCATGCCGGCAACGGCCTCTATTCGCCGCGTGCCAGCCGAAATGGCCCCCTCGCTTAAAATCTTTATCAGCCCCAAATCGCCGGTTGCCGAGGCGTGGGTTCCGCTGCAAAGCTCCTGGCTAAAACTGCCCATTTCAACAAGCCTTACAATCGCCCCGTACTTGTCTTCAAAGAGCGCCATGCACCCCTTGGGAACTTCCCTAAACGGAAGCTCGCGCCATGTAATCTTCGAGTTCTCCAGTATTTTTTTATTGGCCAACATCTCAACCTCGGCCAGCTGCTCCGGAGTGGGGGCCTCAAAGTGGTGAAAGTCGAAGCGAAGGCGCTGCGGATCGACGTACGAGCCCTTCTGCCTGACGTGGTTGCCAAGCACCTGCCTGAGGGCCCAGTGGAGAATGTGGGTTGCCGAGTGGTGGCGCTGTATGGCGCGCCTGCGGTAGGCGTCGACACTTACGACGACATCGCGGCCGACCATGCCCTTCGACAACACTCCCTTGCGGACCTTGTGCAGCACGTGCCCGGCCTTGTCGAGCTGAGTGTCGAAGATTTCGTGCGCGTGGCCGTTTATCTCTATGAAGCCGGTATCCCCTACTTGGCCGCCCTTTTCCGCATAAAACGGCGTCTGGGGGAATATCGCGTAGTCGAAGTCCTCCCCCTCCACAATGGCGGTGAGCTTTGTTTTGAAATCTGTGAGGTTTTCGGCCTCGTAGCCTACAAATTGCGTCGCGTTTTCAACCTCGCTGGAATCCAAGACGGAAATCACCTCGCGCTTTTGCGCCTCGCGCGAAAGCTTGCGCTGGCGCTCCATGGCCGCCTCAAAGCCGGCCTCGTCGACGGGCATATTGCGCTCGCGGGCTATGAGCTGGGTGAGGTCGAGCGGAAAGCCGTAGGTGTCGTAGAGTATGAACGCCTGCTCGCCCGATATTCTGCCGGTGGTCATCGTGATGTTGTCGAGCAGCTGCAACCCGCGGTCTATAGTCTTGGCAAAGCTCGTCTCCTCGCTTTCGATTGTCTTTAATATCATCTGGCGCTGCTCTTCAAGCTCGGGGAAAACCGGCGACATCTTGGCTATCACGGGCTCGGCAAGCCGCGTGAAAAACCCGCTTTCAAGACCGATGCGCTTGCCGTACATTACGGCGCGGCGGAGTATGCGCCGCAACACATAATTGCGCCCCTCGTTGCCGGGAAGTATGCCGTCGGCTATCGAGAATGTAAGAGTCCTGATATGGTCGGCAAGCACCCTGAAAACGCAGTCGGTAAGCTCTTGCGTACTCATCTCCCTGGGGTCGCGCGGAAGCGTCCCGGCGTACTTCTTGCCGGAAAGATACGAAATGTGCTTGAATATGTCGGTAAAAAGATCGCTGTTGTAGTTTGACGAAATCTGCGAAAAATCGGTAAAATTCTTCGTCGTGGCAAAAATGCCGGCTACGCGCTCAAGCCCCATGCCCGTGTCGATATTTCTGCTCTTAAGCGGAACGAAACTCCCGTCGGCCTCGGCGTTAAACTGCATGAACACCAGATTCCATATCTCTATGCACAGCGGCGACCCAGCGTTGACAAGCGATCCGTTCGTGTCGCCCTTGGGCGTCAAATCCATGTGAATTTCAGAGCACGGGCCGCAGGGGCCAGTCTCGCCCATCATCCAAAAGTTGTCCTTCTTGCCGCACTTTTTTATGTGGACTTTCGGGTCGAGAGAACTCTTTTTGAAGATGGCCTCCCAATAGCCGTAAGCCTCGGCGTCAAACTCGGAGGGCTCGCCCTCTTTAGGCTCGTAAACAGTGGCGTAAAGGCGCTCTTTGGGGAACTTCCACACGTCGGTCAAAAGTTCCCAAGCCCATTCTATGGCCTCCTTCTTGAAGTAGTCGCCAAACGACCAGTTGCCCAACATCTCGAAAAACGTATGGTGGTAGGTGTCCAACCCGACGTCCTCCAAGTCGTTGTGCTTACCGCCGGCCCTTATGCATTTCTGCGTGTCCGCCGCCCTCAAAAACGGATTTTTTTCCTCTCCCAAAAAGTACGGCACAAACTGGTTCATGCCTGCGTTTGTAAACAGAAGATTCGGCGATGATGGCATCAGCGAAGCCGAGGGCACTATGGTGTGCCCTTTCGACTTGAAGAAGTCCATGAAGCTTTTTCTTATTTCCGAGCTCGTCATAATAAAACACTTTCGCGCGGCGGACTTGTATTTGCGGAGCCGCCGCAACCCGCCAATTATTTTTATTAAAGGTTTTCGATAATTGCCTGGGTCATCTCCTTCGTGGAAACTGGCTTTTTGCCAAAGGCTATATCGGCCGTGCGGACACCAGAACATACGGCGCGGCGAACCGCCTTCTCGATCCTGGAGGCCGTCTGGGCCCTACCGAAGGAGTAGCGCAGCATCATCGCAGCCGAAAGTATCTGCGCGCACGGATTGGCAATGCCCTTGCCGGCAATGTCAGGAGCCGTCCCGCCGGCCGGCTCGTACAGCCCGAACTTGTTGCCCAGCGAGTTCTTTATGTCGCCAAGAGACGCGCTGCAAAGCATTCCCAGCGAACCGCATATGACGGCCATCTCGTCGCTTAAAATATCGCCAAACATGTTTTCGGTAAAGAATACGTCAAACTGGTTGGGATCCCTGGCAAGCTGCATGGCGGCATTGTCGACGTACAGGTACGAAAGCTCGACTTCGGGGAAATGCTTCTTGAAGTACTCTGTGACGGTCTTGCGCCAGAGCACCGATGTCTCGAGAACGTTTGCCTTGTCTATCGAGCAGACTCTCTTGCCGCGCGCCATGGCCGTCTGGCCGGCGACCTCGGCTATGCGCTCTATCTCGGAGACCTTGTATTCCATCGTGTCGCAGGCTGCAGTCTCGCCGTCGGGCTTCTGGTACGTCTTCTTTTCCCCGAAATATATGCCGCCGGTAAGCTCCCTAATGCAGACGATGTCTATGCCGTTTGGTATGCGCTCCGTCTTCAGCGGAGAGGCGTCTGTAAGCTCCGGGTACAACAGCCCCGGGCGAATGTTTGCAAAGAGCTTGAACGCCTTTCTAAGCGGCAGCAGCGCCGCCCTTTCGGGCTGCTTGTTCGGCGGAAGGCTCTCCCATTTTGGGCCTCCGACGGAACCGAATAAAATAGCGTCGGCTTTCCTGCACTCCTGCAGCGTAGACTCGGGGAGTGCTTCGCCGAATTTGTCGATAGCGGCTCCGCCGACGGCGCATTCCGTGTAAGAGAGCTCGTCTCCCTCGGGAGCGCAAGCTTTGCGGAGAACCTCGAGGGCCGACTGCATGACCTCAGGTCCTATGCCGTCGCCCGCCAAAACTGTAAACTTTAATGTTGCCATAAATTTGTCCGAAACTTTTGACCAATTATTTAAAGCATCCATTCAAACACGTTTTTGCACGATTACCACAAAATTTTTACTCTTTTTGCGCCCGAAAACGGGCTCAAAAAAATTCAAAAAGGCCCAAGGCCTCAAAAAAAGCTTTTCAAAACTTGCAATTAGGCTAATGTCTACGGCCAATATTCGGATTATTTGTATGAAAAATTTTTACATTACCACGGCAATAGACTACGCAAACGGCTCGCCGCACCTCGGCCACGCATATGAAAAGGTGCTCACCGACGTAATAGCCCGCTACCACAGGCTAAAAGGCGAACGCGTGCACTTTCTGACCGGCTTGGACGAACACGGGCAAAAAGTCCAGCAAAGCGCAAAAAAAGCCGGCATCGCCCCCCTGCAATTCTGCGACATCCAGGCGGAAAAGTTTCAGGCGCTGTGCGCAATGTTAAACATTTCAAACGACGACTACATAAGAACATCGCAGCCCAGGCACGTAAAGGTGGTATCCGAGATTCTGCAAATGCTCTACGACAAGGGGGAGATCTACAAGGCCCAATACAAGGGCTTTTACTCGACCAGGCAGGAGCAGTTTCTGCAGGAAAAGGACAAAGTCGACGGCAAGTGGCCCGAAATATTCGGCGACGTCGTCGAGATAACCGAGAGCAACTATTTCTTCAAGTTGCGCCAGTACCAAGACTGGCTCGTAAAATACATATCCGAAAACGAAAATTTCATATTTCCGCGCTTTAGGGCAAAACAGGTCATAGAGTTCCTAAAAGAACCCCTAAACGACCTGTGCATATCGCGCCCCAAAGAGAGGCTTTCCTGGGGTATAGAATTGCCCTTCGACAAAGACTACGTAACGTACGTCTGGTTCGACGCGCTCGTAAACTACATATCGGCCGTGGGCTACGGCTCCGAGACTTTCGGGCAAAATTGGCCGGCCGACTTCCACGTAATAGGCAAGGATATACTCGTTCCGCCGCACTCGGTGTATTGGCCGATAATGCTGCATGCGGCGGGCATAGAGCTGCCGAAGTCGCTTCTGGTGCACGGCTGGTGGCTGTCGTCGGGACAAAAGATGTCAAAGAGCCTGGGCAACATAGTCAACCCGCTCGACCTCATAGGCAAATTTGGGGCCGACGCTTTCAGGTATTTTCTAATGCGGGAAATGAACGTCGGGCAAGACTCCGACTTTTCGCTCGACCTCTTTGAAACCCGGTATACATCGGATCTGGGCAACGACCTGGGCAACCTCATCAGCCGCCTGCTTAACATGGGCAAGCGCTACTGCCAAAGCATCGTCCCCGCCGCCGGCCCGGACGAGGATTTCGAAGTCCAGCTCAAGGCTCTGGCAGCCTCCACCGCCGACGAGGTATTGAACCTTTACGAGGGCATGCAGTTCCATATCGGCCTTGAAAAAACATTTAATTTCATAAGGGCCATAAACCGCTACGCCGAACAGCGCGCGCCGTGGAAATTGGCAAAGAGCCAGCAGGAGGCCGATAAGATACTGCTAAATACGACTCTTGCAAACATGGCCGAAGCCGTCAGGATAGCGGCCGTTTTGCTGTTGCCGATAATGCCTACGGTATCGGGAAAGGTTCTCAATCTAATAGGCGCGGGCGCCGTGGAAAATTTCGAGGGCCGCACGAAATGGTCGAACTGCCTGGAGGGCAAGACGATGGCCCAGCAGGAAATACTCTTTCCAAGACCGCAGGAAAATCAGGCCTAAAAAACAATGTTTTTCTAATAAAGCAAAAAAGCGGGATTGCATCCCGCTTTTTTTTCGAACCGCAAAAACGAAAAAACGCCTGCAACCCTTGACGAAACTATGGCACTTAAATAAGAATTTTCATGACGGCACTGTATTTTGGCGAACTCGATTCAAAGCGGCTACAAAATTAAGCGCTCTGAAAACACGCATTATAACGTGCTTTTAAATCTTGAACAAGCAACGGCGCAAAAACCTCGGCACACCAAAACAAGCCGCGTTTGCCAAAGCGCAAAGGAGACGCGCCAATATGCAATGCAAGCCGCAGAAACGAAATATCCCAGAGCAAAATCCTTCGATAGACAGAAATAATTGTAAAGTACGCGCGAAAAAAATAAAGGAAGGCGGCGCGGGGAAATAGGCAATCGTTTGAAAATAAACGGAGAGCGGGCGCAAAAAAAAAACGCCGAAAAAACGGCGCTTTTTTAGATTCAAACGGGAAAGACCCTTATTTGTCCTGTGAGGCCAACAACTCGGCTATCTGAACGGCATTCAAGGCCGCGCCCTTCCAAAGCTGGTCGCCTGCTACCCAGAAGGAGAGTCCGTTGTCGAAGACCAAATCTTTCCTGATTCTGCCTACGCCGCACTTTTGTTTGCGCTGGTAAAACAGGGGCATCGGGTATTTTTTGTTCTCGACGTCGTCGCAAAGCTCGGCGCCGGGGAAAGCGGCTATAACTTCGCGCGCACGCTCGACCGACACCGGCTTTTCAAACTCGGCATTGATCGCCACGCTGTGGGCCCTCATAACGGGCACGCGCACGCAGGTGGTGGAATTCATAATGTGCGGAGCCTCGAGAATCTTGCGGCTCTCGTTAAGCATTTTAAGCTCCTCTTTCGTATAGCCGTTCTCCAAAAACACGTCGACATGCGGAATTACGTTGAAGGCAATCTGATAGGGATAGACCTCGTGCGTAATAGGCTCGCCGTTGGCATACTGGCGCACCTGGTTTTCAAGCTCGCGCATGGCCGCCACTCCCGTCCCGGATACCGCCTGGTATGTCGCCGCAAAAAACCTCTTGAGGCCGAACTCCCTATGCAACGGGCAAAGAGCCATAAGGGAAATCGCCGTCGTGCAGTTGGGATTTGCTATTATGTTCTTGTGGTTTTTTATCGCATGGGGATTGACTTCGGGGACAATCAAGGGAACGTCGGGCTCCATTCTGAAGGCGGAGCTATTGTCTATGACTACGCACCCGCGCTTTGCCGCCTCGGGGGCAAACACCTTCGAGGGCGTGCCGCCGGCCGAAAATATCGCTATATCCAAAGTGTCGAAGCATTCGGGCGTTGTCTCCTCGACGACGTACGTCTTGCCGGCATGCTGAATTTTCTTGCCAGCAGAACGCGAAGATGCCAAAAGTCTCAAGGATTCCATCGGGAAATTCCTCGAAACCAAGAGATCCAACAATTCCTGACCGACGGCGCCGGTTGCGCCGACTATGCCTACTCTGTATTTTTTGCTCATTTTTATATGGATGCGATTTTTGAAAAATTTGTTTCGAAATGTAATGGATTAAATGTCAAGCCAAGTCAACATCTTCTTTTTGTCTCGATACCGGAACAAAAGATGCGCGTTTACGCCTCGGACGGAACGCTCTGGAAAACGTATTCCATCTCCACGTCGCGCAAAAGCCCCAGCTGCGTCGAAAATTCCAACGGCACCCCGACAGGCCTGCACAAAATCGACGGGAAGATAGGCGCCGGCGAGCCCCTTTGGACGGTTTTTAGGGCGCGCAAGCCCTGCGGTGCGTTCTCCCGACAACCCCCTCAGGAAAGGCAAAAGAACTTAATCACAACGCGAATAATGCGGCTGAGGGGGCTCGAAGAGGGAATCAACAGCGGTGATGGTATCGACACGTACAACCGCTACGTTTACATACATGGCACAAACCAGGAGGATAAAATCGGCAGTCCCAACAGCCACGGCTGTATTCTGTTAAGCAACGCCGACGTCGCCGAACTTTTTGATGTTGTAAACGACGGCGACCTTGTTCTAATATCGGAAGACTAAAACAATGCAAAGCGTACTGATAGTAGACGACGAAAAGAACACGCGCGACGGCCTCAGCAAGGCTCTCTGCGACGATTTCGACGTATTTGCCGCCTCGAACGCCGACGAGGCCATCAGAATGCTCGACGCCGAAAACTTCGACGCCGTCATAACGGACCTGCGCATGTCCGGGAAGACCGGAATGTCGGTAATAGACAAGGCAATATCCCTCGACCACAAGCCCGTCTGCATAATGCTAACGGCCTACGGGAATGTGGAAATGGCCGTTGAGGCAATGAAGAGGGGCGCCGACGACTTCATCTGCAAGCCCGTCGACATAGACAAGCTCGAGGGCACATTGACTGCGCTGTTGAAAAAGCGCGAAGCTCAAAAGCTGGAGCGCTCCGAGAAAAACGAAAGGCACATACAGACGCTTAGGTCTAAAAACATAGAAACTGCCAACGCGCAACTCTGCACGTCGAAAAACGACTTTGGCGGGATAATAGCAGACAGTCCCGCCATGAAAAAAGTAATAGAGACTGCAACAATAGCGGCCAAAAGCAAGGCCACTGTTTTAATCACCGGAGAAACGGGCACGGGCAAGGAATTGATAGCGCGCCTCATACACGCCGCCTCGCCGCGCCGCAACGGCGTCTTTCTTCCGGTGCACTGCGCCGCCATACCCGACAATCTGCTTGAAAGCGAGCTTTTCGGATACGAAAAAGGCGCCTTTACCGGCGCAATATCGCGGCGCATCGGCCGCTTTGAAGCGGCCGACGGCGGCACTATTTTTCTCGACGAAATCGGCGAAATAGACGCCCCGACTCAAGTCAAGCTGCTCCGATTTCTGGAGACGAAGACATTCCAGCGAATAGGCAGCAACGAGCCGATATCTGTCGATGCGCGCATCGTCTGCGCAACGAACCGCGACCTGCGCCGCATGGTCGAGAGCGGAGAGTTTAGGGAGGACTTGTATTACAGGCTCAACGTCGTTGAAATAAAAGTTCCGCCCCTGCGCGAACACCCGCAGGACATCCCTGCGCTGCTGGAGGCCTACACAAACTTTTACGCTGTCGAAAACGGCCTTGAGCGCGCGAAAATCACCCCTGCGGCCCTCGTCCTTTTGCAACGCTATCCGTGGCCGGGAAACATAAGGCAGCTGCGCAATTTCTGCGAGAATTTGGCCGTAATGCACGCCGGACAGGAAATATCGGAGGGCGATCTCGACGAAAAATTTATCCGTCCCGAAGAGCCTGCGGAAGGCGGCGGGCAAAAGACCTACTCCAAGAAGGAGAACGAGCTAAAGCTCATAGAGGAGGCGCTCGCCTCCGCCGGCGGTAACAAGACCAAGGCCGCCCAGATGCTGGGCATAAGCCGCCGCACTCTCCACAGGAAAATTCACGACATCAACCAAAATCCGCTCTGAAGGTGGGAAAATTAAAAAATATTTTGATGGTGGCGCTGGCCACAGTGGGATCGCGAATTATGGGATTGGTTCGCGATTCTGTGTCGATGGCCTACATGAGCATCGGGGCCGTCAGCAGCGCATACACCTTCGCTTTCAGCCTTCCCAACCTCATGCGCAGGCTCCTCGGCGAAGGGGCGCTCTCCAGCGCCATCGTTCCCATTTTTAGCCACTCGGCGAAAAACAGCGGGGTGGATACGGCCTTTGATTTTCTCAACAAAGCGCTATCGAGGGCGATTGTGTGGATGGCTGCAATATCGCTTCTTGGGGTAGCCCTGTCGCTTGCATCAATGCTTTTTATCGACGCCGAACAGACGCGCTATTTTCTCGGGGCAAAATACACGGCCGTGTTGTTTCCGTATCTGCTGCTGGTGTGCATGGCCGCTATATTTACCGCCGTCTTAAATGTCCTCGACTCTTTTGCGGCCCCGTCCGTCACGCCCATGATATTAAACGCCTGCATAATAGCTTCGCTTTTTGCGGCGGTTGCAATCTTCGGGAAGGCCGATATAGAAAACATAGCCTTATTCATGTGTTTCGGGTGGCTTGTCGGAGGCCTATTTCAGATGCTTTTGCCCGCGTACTGGCTTGCAAAAAAGGGTTGGCGCTTTAAGTTCGACATGGGCCCGTCGAGGGAAATGTCGGAACTCTACGCGCTGTTTGTCCCCGCGCTTACGGGCGCTGCGGTAGTACAGCTAAATATCTTCATATCGAAGCTGCTGGCCTTCAATTTAAACGACTCGGCCACGCCGGCGCTCTACATATCGAGCCGAATACTGGAATTTCCGCTGGGCGTGTTTACAGTATCCATTGCCACGGTGTATTTTCCACGGCTTGCAAAGCTCGCCGCCTCCGGGGACCGGAACTCATTTAACAGGGAATACTCGGACGGCCTGACGGCGACATTGGCTATTGCAATTCCTGCAATGTTTGGCATTCTAGCTCTCTCGCGCGAGATTTTAAGCCTGCTTTTTAAATGGGGGCTCTTCGGGCTAAAAGACGTCGACATATGCTTGCCAGTCATGTGCGTGTCGGTGGCGGGACTGCCGTTTTTCGCGTTTACAGCATACGCAACGCGGGGTTTCCATTCAAACAAAGACACCAAGACGCCGGTGAGAATATCGTACGCGTCGATAGCCGTAAACTTGGCGCTCTCCGTTGCGCTTATGTTTAAATTCGAAGCCTCGGGGCTGGCCGCGGCAAATGTGGCGGCGGCGGTTTTCTCTTCGGTGGCGCTGCATGCAAAGCTGCGAAACAAACTTAAAACCGAGCCGATAATAAAAAATGTGGGGCTAATCACCTTGGCAAGCCTGACAATGGCGGCGGCGTGCATGGGCATGAAATATTTGGCAAGAATGTACATAGGCGGGAAAGCCCTTGACTTGGCGTGCGTCTGCGCGATAGTTCCCATGGGGGTTCTCGTTTACATTGGCATGCTAAGAATATTAAAATTTGAGGGGCTAAAACAATTAAAACGCATATGTCTAAACCGCTAAAGCAAAACTCAAGGGAACTCTTTAAAGCCGCAGTATCGGGCGCGGAGACGCCGAGGCCGCCGATTTGGATTATGCGCCAGGCCGGCAGATTTCTGCCGGAATACAGGGCGCTTAAGCAAAAGCACACTTTTGTGGAGATAACGCAGACGCCCGAACTCGCCCTCGAGGCGACGCTGCAGCCTATCCGCAGGTTCAATTTCGACTGCGCCATCATATTTTCGGACATACTCGTAGTAGCCGAAGCCCTCGGCTTTAGCTACGGATTCGGCGACGGCAGCGGAATAAGGCTAAATAAAAGAATAGAGCATGCCTCCGACGTAAAGCTCGCCGAGGATATGGCCGAAAGCGTCTGCGAAAGGCTCGGATACGTCGAAACGGCGCTGAGAATGCTCAGGCGCGAACTTCCCGACAAGGCCATATACGGCTTCTGCGCCTCGCCGTGGACACTTGCCTGCTACATGGTCGAGGGGAAAAGCAGGCCCGGATTCCCGAGGCTTGCAAAACTCTCGGAAGAAAACCCGGAATTGTTTTTGCGCTTGATGTCGACCCTGTCGCGGGCGTCGGCCAACTATGCTAGGATGCAGGCAAAGGCGGGCATAGACGCCTTTCAGGTGTTTGACTCGCATGCGGACCTCACCCCCGCAGGGCGCTATTGGGATCTCTCGGGCAAATGGATTCCGCCGATATTCGACTCTCTCGGAAGCGGCGTTGCCAGCGTGCTTTTTGCAAACGGCCTATCAGGGCGAATGGCGGAGGCTGTCAGGACGGGGGCGATGTTTTATTCTCTGGACGCCTCGAAAAGGCTCTCGCTGGTGCGAAGAGATTTTGACGTGGGCCTGCAGGGGAATTTAGATCCCGCCTTTTTAAGCCAATCGACGGCGCAGGAAGCCGCCGACGAGGCCCGACGCATAGCCCTCGACATGCTCGGCAAAGGACGCCATATTTTTAACCTGTCCCACGGCATACGGCCCGACGCGCGCATAGAAAACGTCGAAGCCGTGTGCGCTGCTATAAAGGAGCTATAAAGATGCAAGACCTCAAAAGACTCATTTCAAAATATTCGACGCCCGGCCCAAGGTACACGTCGTACCCGACGGCATTGTATTTTACGGAGGACGAAAATATGCAGCGCCTCAAAGAGCTGGCTCTCGACTCGCAGCAACAGCTATCTCTTTACATACACATACCATTTTGCAAGAGCCTGTGCTGGTTTTGCGGATGCTCGTCGAGCGTGTGCGCCGATTTGGCAAAGATAGACGAATACATAGATCTGCTCGAAGCCGAGCTCGACCTTTGGCGCGAATCCGGATTAAACAAACCCAGGGTTCGACAAATACATTTCGGCGGCGGCACGCCAAACTTGATGACAAAAGACCAAACTCTGAGGATAAACGACATCATAAAAAGGCGCTTTGAAATCGACCCGGAGGCCGAAATATCCTGCGAATTCGACCCGCGCACCCTCACCGATGAAAAAGTGCAGGCGTTCATGGCGCTCGGCTTAAACCGCGCCTCCATAGGCATCCAAGACACCAACGCCGACGTGCAAAAGGCCATAAACAGAATTCAGCCGCAGCAGATGAATGTGGAGGCCGTCAACTGCCTGCGCTCCAAGGGCATAAAGAGCATCAACTGCGACATAATATACGGCCTGCCCCTGCAAACATTGAAAACTTTTAGCAAGACCCTCGACGATTTGATGAGCCTGCAGCCCGACCGCATAGCGCTTTTTGGATACGCGCACGTGCCCTGGGTGAAGCCCTCGCAAAAGATTCTGGAGAAAAACCCGCTGCCTACTTCCGACGAAAAAGTCGAATTGTTTATAACTGCGATGAAGCACTTTGAGGGTTGCGGCTACGAATACATAGGTCTCGACCATTTTGCCAAGCCGCAAGACTCCCTGATTGAGGCCAGAAAAAACGGCACCCTGCACAGAAATTTCCAGGGATACAGCACCATGGCGGGGCTTGACACTTTCGCGATAGGCCTAACCTCAATATCCGACACAAAGACTTCCTACAGGCAAAACCACAAAGACATGCGCCTGTACAAAGAGAGCATACAAAGCGGCCGCCTGCCCATTTCAAAGGGCTTGATTCTCACCGCCGACGACATTGTAAGGCGCGGAATAATAATGGATATAATGTGCTCTCTGAAAGTCGACTACAACAACTACGGCGTCGATTTTAAAACCGTCTTTGCCGACGCTATCGAAAAGCTTGACTCGTTGCGGGACGACGGGCTTGTAAACGTCCTTGATAACGGCTTTGAAGTCACGCCGCTGGGGCGGCTCTTTCTGCGCAACATAGCCATGCTCTTCGACAATAAACTCGCAGGCAAGCGCTACTCTAAAACACTATAGCGCAAAGCACCGCGGGAGCTCCAAACCGCGCATGCGCCCGCGACGGCGCTCCCAGCCCGTCCGCGCCGGCTCAACGCGCGAGAAAAAAATATGCGGCCTAAAACGCGCGCAATCGGTGCGGCTGCAAAAAAAAGAAAACTTCTTGGTTTTACGGACAATGAAGCTTTCCACGCTGAAGGCAAAGTAGATTTTGCCTATACGCAAAACACCTGAATTTTCAGCAAAGATCAAACGGCACGGCGGCGTTTGAGTGGTGGGGAAAAGCGATCGCACAGAAGCGACATCTGCGAAGCGAGGTCGACAAATGGAAAGGAAAGAGCTTTGCGGACAGGTCAAAACAATCTGCGGATGGGCGAGGCAAGCGCACGGCCGGACAAAAAGCCCTAGCCCTCGGAAGAATCGGAGTTTTTGGCGTTCTCCGAAGTCTCGTCGCCGTCCTCCTTTGGCATCTGCCATCCGCCGCCGAGTGCGCCTATGAGGGACACGCACGCGCGAAACCTGTCGCCCAAAAGGCTAATTTGGGTTCTTTCGTTTTCGAGGGCAAGCCTCTGGGCGTCGCTTACGGAAAAGTAGTCGACGTATCCCTGCTCATACTGCCTTAACGTCAATTCCTGAATGCGTAGCGAGGCTTTCGTCACAAGCGTTCTCTTGCTGTATTCGCGCTCCAGATAATTGATTTCAGAGAGAGCGTTTTCGACCTCGCCTATGGCCTCGAGCACCGTCGCCTTGTAATCCTCAACCGTAACTTTATGCTCGGCTATAGCCACCTGTTTTTGGGCGTATATTTTACCCGCCTGGAATATCGGTATGTAAATCTGCGGGCTTACACCCCAGGCAAAGGAACTTGCCTCTATTAGTTTTTCAACTCTGTTTGCAGTCAAATCGGTATTGGCGGAAATGGAAATCGTCGGGAAAAATCCGGCCTGGGCAACACCAATTCTAGCGTTGGCCGCATACACGCGGCGCTCGGCTTCGGCTATGTCGGGCCTGCGCTCGAGCAACTGCGATGGCACCGCTTCGGGAAGTTTGGGCAGTTTTTCCGAAAGCGGGGCGTCGTTCATCATCAGGCGCGACGGAGACAGCCCGACAAGTATTGCAAGCCTGTTTTTGGAAATGGCAATCTGGCGCTCGAGCGTCGCCAACTGGGCGGCGGCCTCGTACTCCTGCTGAAGAGCGCGCTGAAGGTCGAGTTCGCTGGCGTAATCAAGTTTTACGCGGCGCTCCACAAGCAACGTTTGCTCTTTTCTGACCTGCAGCGTCCTGATGAGCAGGTCCACTTCAGAGGAGTACTGCCGAAGCGTAAAATACTCGGTGGCGACCATCATCTGCAGGGAGAGCAAAAGCGAATTATAGGCGTAAAGCTGCGCCTGGGCGTCGGCGGTATCGGCCTCTATCATGCTGCGAACGCGCCCGAACAAATCCAAATCCCAAGTAAAGCCCATTCCGACGAGCCACTGCTCGTAAGAGGACGACCCCGACAAGTTTAGCGACCGCTCAGCCTTTGAGAAGCTGCCGGTTCCGTCGGCGTGCGGATACAGGTCTGCGGCGTCTATTCTAACAGCCTCGCGGGCTTTCTCTATCTTGTAGTAAGCCGAGGCCAGAGTCGGGCTGTTGTCCCGGCAAAGCTTTAGAAGATCGCTTAAAACATCGTCTCCAAAGACGCTCCACCAGTCGCCTTTGGGGAGTTTGTCGGCGGGCGTTGCCTCTTTCCACAAATTTTCATCCCTATAGTAATGCGCTTCCGCCAAAGCCTCGGCCGAAGCCTCCGACTCAGGAGAGACATAGTCGGGCCCAACCATGCAACCAGACAAAAGTGCGGCCGTAGAATACGCAATAAACTTTTCAAACATCCTCATCATAGTATAAAAGAAAATCCCCGAGCCGCATGCGCGCGCTGAAGGAAAGCTTTGTAATTCAACTATCAAATAAAAAAAATTTCCACAAAAAAAATTTTTTTTTTGACATGCCAAAAAGCGGACAAATCTTCAAAGAAGCCCTATTTGTCAATTCGAACCGCCGCCTAAAACGCGCAAAACGACACTCTCCCATATTCCCAACGCCACACCGCCGCAACGATGCCGCACGACGATAGTTTTGCGCCGATTGGCATCTAGAAATATTTGCGAGACGGCAACGTCAATTCCTCAGCGCCCTGTTTGCCGATCCCCCTGCTCTTTTCCGAGCCATCTCATCGGCGAGTTCGCCAATTTCTTCGGGAAGCTGCAAATTAAACTTTTGGGATGTTTTCTTCGCCCTGTCGACGACGAACGACAAAAATTCCCCGTTATCGCCATAGTTTTTGACGCAATAAAGGCAGAGCTCAATGGTCGATTTGCCGTCGCCGTATTTTTCGAGAAAATCCGCCAATTCAAACGCCAAGCCGAGATAGCCTATATCGGTATAGATACGCCTCGACAATAGTTGTCGGGCCGCCGAAACGCGAAAATTAGGATCCTGCAAAAGCTCCGCCTTGCGCCACACCAGGGCATTGTCGGAAACTCTGCCTTCGTATTTTGACAAGAATTGCGCCGCAGCCTCGTTCCCGGCGGAGGCCGCAATCAGATTTGCCTTTCTAATCAGCGAATATTGGGAAAGCCCGTCTATTTGCCCGGCGTCGATTTCGGCAATCTGGGCATCAAGCCCAACGGCCAGCGGGTTGTATAGGGGATCGCCTATGTAGATGTTTTGCCAACTCAGCGCCGGCAGGGATGCAAACGCGGCTTCGGCAGGGAGCATTTTGTCCTCGAAGACGAGCTTTACAAACATTTGAGCGTTGCGCGTCAACGCCAAAAACGGCTCGAAAACATTGCCGTCGGTGGACGCCGCGTTTTTTTCAATCAAGGCGGCGGACCAAGAGTTGGGATCGGCCAAATTTAATGCGCTAAAGGAATATATATGCCAGCCCATCATGCCGTCGGCGCACATGAAAGCGGGCATGCTAAACCACCCGCACGGCTTTCTGGAATACCACCCAAAATATACGGCGCAGGCGTCCATCCTGTCGGCAAAGCCAAGCAGGCGCTTGCTCGACTCGACGGAAACGTCGAACCCCTGCAATTTCAAAGTGCCGGCAAGCGCGTCAAACCACTTGTCCCCAAGCGGCGAAAAACGCGATTTATCCACATACACCCTGCCGCGCAGCCCCCGCCTCTCGGCGCTCAACGCGCTCGATATTACGCGCCTTGCCGCTTCGTAGGAAGGGCCGTCTATCCGCGCGGTGCGGACGAGCCCGTACGCCTTCCACGAATCTCCGGTCGAAGAAAACGCGGGGTTTTTTACAAATCCGCCAAAACTTTTCTGGCGAAGGAAGCGCGCGGAGATCTCGCTATCGAGGCTCGAAGACTCTGTCTTGGACGAATTTGCCTTCTCTTTTTTGGAAGATCGCACCCCCCATGGAACTCCTTTGCATATCACGAGAAAATCAACGTCGAATTTAGTGAGGAAAAGGTCGGGTCTGCCGAGGGAATCCTTGATTCCAAAGTCGGAGGCCTGTATGGCGCCCAGCCGAATTAATTCCGAAAAGAGGGGCCCTTCTATTTTTTCAAGATAGACATTTCTGGAAACTATGCCGTTGTGTTTGGGCAGATCCAACTTGATAATATTGGCGGCCGGAACGCCGCGCGCGCTGCAATAGTAGGAGGCCAACTCCAAAGACTTTTCATCGTTTGCGTTGGCTGCCACGTATACGGCCGACGGCCTAACGCCGCCATGCGCCGCCACGCAGGCAAGCAACAACAAAAATATATGCAAATTCTTAAAAATTTTCATTGCGCGCCCAGATATAAAACTTCTACTTGGCTCTAAAGGCTCTCATGAATGTATCGACTGCATTGACAACCCTCGCCGAAGGGAGAATTATGTCGGCGGCATCGACAAAGTAAATATTATTTTTTATCACCGCGTCGGTGGCCCTCCATGCGATGTCCGACCTCAAGCGCTCCAGCGCCCCGGCCTTATCTTCGGGATTCATAAACGCCACAAACAAGACTTCCGGATTTGCCTTGACCACAAATTCCCTCTGGAGCACCGGCCACTGCGTGTTTGCTTCTTCGGCGCAATTTTCAAATCCGCAGCGGCTCATCAGGTCTGAAACATACGAGCCCCTGCCCGCCGCAACGCTCGAAAATATAAACAGGGCCCTTTTGGGCTTCTTCGTTTCGACGGGCTTTGTGCGGAGAACAAAATCGTCGGCAATTTTGCCGGCCTCGGCGTCGCGGCCGAATATTTTCCCCACGAGCCTTATGTTCTTTTCGATATTATCAAGACCCTCCCCGTGCAGATAAACAAACTTGACGCCGCAGCGCTCGAGGCGCGCGCGTATGAAGTCGTCGGAAACAAGCCCGGAAATGACGACATCGGGATTTAAGGCTACAACTTTTTCAAAGTCGAGCCCGAATACGGAACCCACCTGGGGCAAATTCCTGCCATGCGTCGGGCTAAAAGACGAAACCGCCAATAAGTTATCCCCCGCGCCCACACTGAAAACGAAGTCAGTGGCAACGGGCGTAATCGTAACGGCGGTCGGGTTTTTGGGTATTTGCACTTTTCTGCCCTTGCCGTCGATTATTTCCACCTGGGCGCCCGCCGAAATCAACGAGAGGCAAAGCAGAAACACGACTGCGGCAATGCGCCTCATTTCTGCCTTACTATCTCCTCGAATTTAAGCCCCGAAATGGCGTCGAGAGCCTTGAAGAAATACATCATGGCCGCTATGAAAACTACCATTGTCGGGAGGGCTATCACCGGGAAGGACAAGGCCGTCATGGTGCCCAATTCCTCGTTAAATTCGGCCGTTCCGGCGGGACTTCTGAATATGTACGAGGCAAGGGCGAAGTTGAGCGCGGAACTCAAGAGAAAGGAGGCCGCTATGATGTAGGTTGTCTTTCTCATCTTCGATTCGAATAGCCCCTGCGTCCCGCGGCTTTCTATGGCCGCCTCGAGGCGCTTTACGTCGAATACGGAATCGTTGAGAATTAGCATCTTTGCAAGCGGCCTACGCGTGTACGCCGTAAGCAGCACCGCAAGGCCGAGAACCAGGGGAACGGACCCCTCCTTTACTATCATCCATTCCCTAGACAGGCTCAGCAAGCCGACCCCGCCCGTCAGAAGCACGCTTATAAAGCCGATTACGGAAAATATATTCCACTTCCGCCTCGAGGCAAAATCGTACACTCCGTATGCAAGCGGAAACAGTATCGCCGCCACAAAAATCCAAAAGTCGGCATCGGCGCCGGAGGCAAAATCCGGCATGATATGCGCCAACAGCGCCTTGCCTTTTATGAGCAACAAACTCGGCGCTACAATGTTAAAGCCTATGTTTAGCCAGAAATTCTCAGCCTTATCTTGCATCTTTAAGCGATATTTCAACAAGCATGACGCGCTTGTTTTTGTAAATTGTCTTTGTATTTAGCGGCCCCATCTTTTGAAGTCTCGGAACGTCCCTGTCCATAATAAGCGCCCATATTTTTCCGTGCTTTTTTAGAGCCGCCTCAAGCGACTTGTAGTCCGGGAAAATTCTGTTCTTATGGCGGTCTCCCTCAATCATCCAGCCGAACTGCTGTTCTATCGGAGGCTCGCCTATTAGCATGACAAGCCCGTTCATGTAAACCGGGAAATCCTGGAAGTGGCCGTAATCGAAGGCAATCGCAAGCGGAGCCTCCGCACCGTTGGCCTTGACGAAATCGGCCGCCGATTCGCTGCACATGCGCTGTCCCATTGGGGCGTTTATGTTGATTGTAAGCATCAAAAACGCCACACCGCAAACGGCGATTTTCCAAAATTTCGAATTGTCGTTGGAGGCGTATCTAAGGGCAATTACGGATATGGCGGCAAGAATTATCGCCGTTATGAAAACCGAATACCAGGCAAATGCTATGACGTCGTCGTCTATGGGCTTTCTTTTAAGCACGAAGAAAGCCACCACCAGGGCGATTGCGCCGATAATGCCGGCCACCGAAAGTATATAATTTTCTACCTTTATATTTAGGCGCTCGCGCTCGTCCCAGGCCTTTGCCCCCCAAACGCCCAACATAAAAGCAAACGCCGGGTAAATCGGGGTTATGTAGGGGACGAGTTTTGAACTTGAAAGCGAGAAAAAGATCACGACAAATCCAATCCAAAGGGCCATGAACCAGAAGTCGTTGCGGCACTGGCGCGTATCGACCTGCCCGCCAGAAAGCGTATTTTTAACGACCCTGGGCAAAAGCAAAATCCACGGCAAGGCCCCTACGGGCGCTAAAACCAGAAAGTACCAGAACGGCTCCTGGCGCATGCTCGTAGAGGGGTCTATATAGCGCAATATGTGCTCGTGTATAAAGTAGTACCAAAAAAAGCCCTGTCCTTGGGGATTTTTTGAAAAGAGGCCTTCCGAACCGGGCATCGACGGGTTTGCAATCGACACCAAAACGTGCCACGGCACTGTTATTGCAAAGAATGCGAGAATTCCAAGCAATATGAAAAGCCAGTCGCGCCGGCCGATTTTTCTGAAAAAATCGGCCACGCCGGAAACGCCGCCGCTTGCCACATAGAGGAAGACTACTGCGCAGGGAATTAAAACGCCTATGACGCCCTTCGTCATGACGGCAAGCCCCATAAACACAAAAAACATCGCAAACAGGACGCTTCGGAAAATGCCGCTTTTTTTTACGGCTACAATGAACGAAAACAACGCTCCCGATATAAAGACCGCCACGGCCATGTCGAGCGTAACAATAAGCCCCATTACATAGTATAAAACCGACGTTGCCAACACGCAGGCCGAAAACCATCCGGCCCGCCTCCCGTACAGGGAACGCGCGGCCGCATATGTCAGGCACAGCCCGACCACCGCCATAAGCGACGAGGCCAGTCTCAAAGACGTCCTGTTATAGCCGAACATTTTTATGGAGGCGCATTGCATCCAGTAAAAAAGCGGCGGCTTGTAAAAGTAGGGCAAGCCGTTTAGCTTGGGGGTTACATAGTCGCCCGAGGCTATCATCTCCCGGGGAATTTCTACATATCTGCCCTCGTCGGGATTCGCGAGCGGACGGGCAAAGGCAAACCCCAAAAAAAGTAGCGCGCCCGAGACAAAAATTATAAAAAGGTCTTTAAACCAATAACGGTTTGTCTTTTCCATTGCGCCATTAGATATACCCGCTTTCAGGCTGTAAAGCATTTTTTGCTCTATTGCCTTTTATTGACTTTCCCCTAACAAAAAACTTGCCCGCGGCAAACAAACAGTCAAGATTTGCCCCGCACACATAAAAATCACGCATAAGGCAAGGCGAATCGCCCAAAATTTGGTGCGCTTTTGAGAACTTTCCGCGAAAAGAAAGGATGCGCTAGCAACAACTATGGATATCCAAGCAGACCCTACACTCGCATTTACCGTAACCTTTATCGCCGGAATTTCGACGTCGATCGGCGCAGCCGCGGCGTTTTTTGTCGGCAAAAAGGACATGGCAAAAATGGCGCTTGCCATGAGCTTTTCGGCGGGCGTGATGATATTTGTCTCTTTTATGGGCATTTTGCCATCCTCGATGCAAATAATTTCAAAAGAGCTTCCGGAAAGGGCCGAGCTGGCCGTGTACGCCTCGTTCTTTGCCGGTGCGGCAATAGCGTGGGCGATAGATGCCCTCGTACCCGAGCACATAGATGCCCAGACCATCGAAAAGTGCGCAGACTGCCCCGAAAAGAAAGCCAAGGCAACCGGAGGCAAGGCTATGAAAACCGCCCTCATGGCCGCTATAGCGCTCTCCATACACAACTTTCCCGAAGGCATATCGGTGTTTTTTACGACTCTTGAAGATACCCGTTCGGGAATTGCCTTCGCCCTGGCAATACTCTTGCACAACATCCCCGAAGGAATAGCAGTGGCGCTTCCCGTGTATAATTCCACTGGCAGCAAGAAAAAGGCCTTTTTGTGGGCGTCATTTTCGGGGCTGGCAGAACCCGCCGGGGCGCTCATAGCATTCTTTGCCCTGGGGTGGCTCTTTACGCCTGCAATTACGGGCGCGTGCATGGCGGCGACTGGAGGCTTGATGGTGTATATAGCCCTCGACGAACTTCTGCCCATGGCGCGCGAACACGATACCCAACACGCCACAATAATAGGCGTCTTTGCGGGCATGGGGCTCGTCGCGGGAGCGTGGCTGCTGTAAGGATTTGATGCGCGCGGAACCAACGCTTGCTTTCCACAAAAAAAGATTCTTTCGATCAAAAAGTTAAAATCTTTCGATCAAAAGCGTAAAAGTTTGTTGCGCGCAACAATCACGAAAAAAAAGAATTAAAATAATCTAAAAAAAACTCGCTTTTTGAAGCGTCGTTTGAATATATATTTAGGCCATGGATTCCCTTTTTATAGATGTCGCCCTAGGCGGTAATTTCGTGGCCTCGTCAATTACCGATTATTTTCTGCAATCCAACTTTGCCGGACAGGTAATAGTTGTTATTTTAATGCTTTTTAGCGTAGTGGCATGGGGAGTTATGTTTTGCAAATACATAGACCTCACCACCATTGAAGACCTAAACACTAAAGCCCGCAGGAAAATATCGCAATGCGCCTCTTTGGCGGAAGCGCTCTCCGAGACGAAATCTTCGCAGAGCCCATTTGCAAAACTGCTTAAAGAGGCAATGACTACTATCGGACACATGGACGTGGCCTCGCGCGCGAATTCGGCCATGCGAACGGCGATGGTTGAAAACGCCCTGTTGCGGGCGATGTCGAGAGAGACTGCAAAATACGAGCAAAAAATGACGCTGCTTGGGACAATCATAAGCGGCGCCCCTTTTATGGGCCTGCTGGGTACGGTCTGGGGCGTTATGGACTGTTTCGGTTCCATGAGCCAGCAAACGTCGGTCACACTGCAGCAGCTAGCCCCCGGCGTGGCAGGCTCGCTGCTGACGACAGTGGCGGGATTGCTCGTGGCTATTCCCTCGGTTTTTGGCTTCAATTTCCTTACCACGCAAATCCGAAAGATGGGCGTCGAAATAGAAAATTTTGCGACGGCGCTTTCTGACAGGATAGAAATCGAGTTTGCAGCCAACTACCAGGCGGAAACAGAAAGAAGGCGCGAGGTCAAGCCCGAGAAGGCGGCTGTCGACAACAGGCAATTCTGGTCCTCCAACGACTCTATCGGCAAACAGGCAGGCTTGGCCAACGCCTTCAATGCCGGCGCTCCGGCCGCCGAAAATGCAAGCGACTCCGGCGATAAAATTTTAGATTTTAGCCTGGACGACGACTCGGAGGAAATATCAAACTTTGACGAAGAATGAGAATCAAGCACAAGGCCTGGCTAAATCCCAACACAGAGGTCAACATATCGCCGCTGATGGACTTGGCTTTTTCTCTGCTTATTATTTTTATGATAAGCACTCCGCTGTTGGAGCAGACTATTCCGATATCGCTGCCCACCCAGGACAAAAACTCGGCCAGCGAACGGCCCGACATAAAGTTTCAGGTGATATCAATCAACAAGGACTCCCAAATATTCTGGGGAAGGCAGCCCGTGACGTTGGAAGAGCTCAACAGGCTGCTGGGCATACTCGCAAACGAGAAGGACCCGCCTGCGATAAGCCTCAGGGCCGACCGGTCTCTGCGCTACCAGGAGGTAATCGACGTGTTGGACGCCATCAAGCGCAACAATCTGACAAAATTGCACCTTGATACGGAAGTCAAATAATGGCTACCGACAACACAAAACTCGGCTATTTCTATTCGATTGCGCTGCACTTGGTTGTGGCGCTCGGATTGTGCGCGTATGCGTTTTTCAATTTTCTATTTCCAAAGAAAACCGCCGAGAACAGGGTTGTCTTTGAAATGGTCGACCCCGCGCCCGCGCTCACGCCGCCGCCACCGTCGGAGACGCCGCAGCCCGATATAAAGACGGAAAAAATTCAGGATATAAAGCCCGTCGAAATTCCCGAGCCCGAACCAATTCCGGAGCCCGATCCGCTCCCCGAACCCGCGCCTGAAATCCCGCAACCAAAGCCCGCGCCCAACAAGGTCGAATCGGCGCCAAAGAAGGTTGAACCAAAGCCGCGCCCAAAGCCCGAAAAAATCACGTTCGAGCAATTTCGCAAGACAAACCCCAAGAAGCCCACAAATTCGAGGAGAAGAAGACCGCGCACCCCTGTGAAGATAACGTCGCTTAAGCCACAGACGTCCAACCTGGACAACATAGCCACTATTACGCCCTCGAGGGCCGATGTCAACGCCTCGAAAGAGGCGATGAAGGCCATGGCCGACGCGCTCAGCGCCTACCAAAGGCAAATATATATTCTGGCAAAGCGCAACTGGAAAATACCCACAATATCCGTCGACGGGCTCGAGGCAAAAATATCCTTTACAGTGAGCGCAAGCGGCAAAATAAGCGGCGTAAAAATCATAGAATCAAGCGGCGACGAGGCTTTTGACAAGTCGGTCGCGGCGGTGTTTAACTCCATAACAATCCCGCCCCCGCCCGACAACGAGGCGCACGCGGTGACAATCCTCTTCAGAGCTAACTGACGATGCCCTGCAAAATAACCTCAATTTCGTACGCTCTGCCGGAGGGGAAAATAACGCACGGGCAAATGTGCGAACGTTTCGGCCGCGCCGTGATGGATAAAATAGCGAGAGCCTCGGGCATATTCGTGCGCAGGGTGGCAAGTCAAAACCAATGCGCCTCCGACTTGGCATGCCAGGCCGCGAAATTGATACTAAATCCCGAAATAAAATCGGGAATAGACATGTTAATTTTCGCGACCCAAACCCCCGACTACATGCTTCCGACAACCGCATGCATTATCCAGGACAGGCTCGGGCTCGGCAAGGGCGTCATAGCCTTTGACATAAATCTGGGCTGCACCCAGTTCGTATACGGGCTCTCAGCGGCAAAAGCATATATAGACTCGGGCATGGCCCGGCGCGTGCTGCTGCTCTGCGGCGATACCCCAACCCGCTTGATAAACCCCAAAGACAAGAGCGCCGCGGCCCTATTCTCCGACGCGGCGAGCGCCTGCATAGTCGAGCACAGCAAAAATGCGGGGGTGGGAGAATTCGTCTTTGGCTCGGACGGCAAAAACTACGCCGACTTGATTTGTCCGACATCCGGCATGAGGCGCCGCCCAACCACCGAGGATTACATAGAAAAAGCCGACGAAAACAACAATATCCGCTCAAATGCCGATCTCTACATAAACGGATTTAAAATCTTTGCCTTCGCCTTCAAAATAATTCCGCAGGCCGTCGAGGCGCTTTTAAAAAAAAGCGGCCTTACAAAGGACGACATAGATCTTTACATTTTCCACCAGGCCGGAGAGAAGATAGTCGTATCGGCGGCACAGCGGCTGGGCCTGGATATGAAAAAAGTTTATTTCAAAATGCACGACGTTGGGAACTGCGGCGGAAGCAGCATTCCAATAGCCATGGCCGACGCCATCATAAGCGGCCGCCTAAAAAAGGGAATGAAAGCGCTCGTTTGCTCGTTCGGAGTGGGCCTGTCGTGGGGAGCCTGCATTGTCGATTTCGACGGGGGCGCGCCGCATGCGGCCACGCTGGAAAAGTTCGAGGACTCTCCCCAAAAGCCCCAGTCGCAAGCCATGGCCGACTTTGCTTGACCGCCTTAAGCCCCCGCAGTGCGCCCATCTTCAAGCGCATGCGCAAAACCGCGCGCGGCAATTCAAAAGGCTTTTGATTGAGCCAAAGGGCTATTCCATGCCGCGCAGCAGGCTCTCTGTAACGACTGCCGGCCTGGATACCAAGGTGGCGCTGCCGCCTTCAGTCGAGAAAACAACCCCGGGATAGGCGCTCTTTGCCTCGACAAATGCAAGCGCAAAATTTGGATCGCACGCGTCGACATTTACTATGCGCCCCATTTGCACGCCGCCGTCCAAGAGCGACCCGCCAAGCTTGGCAGCGCAGCTGCAAACAACGCCCACGAGCTTTCTCGAGGGATTTCGCCTGACCGCCAATACGGCGTCGCGCCCGACAAAGCGCTCTTTAGAAAAATCTATCTGCCATTGCAGACCGAGTTCTATGGGATTATTCGCCTCAGTGCCGCAAGCAAAAATATTGAAAAAGTTTCCCTTCGCCCTTGCCGTAAGGAGGCAATCCCTTCCGGCGAGGCCGCCGCCAAAACTTTCCGAAAGCCTCTTAAATTCGTCAAAAAGCGCATTTGCCGCCCCGTTTGGAACCAGCACGCTATATCCGAATTCGCCGGTCTTGCCGGCGCGAACCACGATGGCGGGAAAGCCGTTGAAATCGTACTTTTCGGCCGACATGTAAGTAAGGTTGTAAATGTCGGCGCCAAAAACGGCCTTGAGAACCCGCCACGCTTCGGGGCCGTCCACGGAAAGAACGGTATGCGTAGCGTCGAGATTTTGCGCGCCGGGCAAATCGGCAATCGGAGCAACCGCTTCCGCCGAGGGGGCTTCGGCAAAGACAAAAAGCTTGTCATCCACATCGACTACCGTGACCGCGGCGGCAATTTTGCCCGATTCCGCGGCCAGGAAAGTATCCGTGGCGCGCCCGTAGCGAAGCTTGAGAACGTCGCCTGCAAGCAGCCCGTCGAGGGCGTCGGCGCCGTCGGGCGCCTCCAGGGAGAATTTAAAGGCCCAAGAATAGTCCCAAACCACGGCGCTATTGCGCAGCGCTTGCATCTCCTCGGCTATGCCTTTTACGGAAGAGACGCATTGATTCCCACATTCGGAAAGCTTACCGCCGCATTGGAGCCATGAATCCTTCAAGAACAAACTCATGCGATACCTCCGTCGTTTGCGATAATGTAGTCTACGAGCGTATTAAACGAACGCAGGGGAAGCATGTCTCCCTCGGGAATCTTGACGCCGAAAACGGTCTCGACGCACGATACAATCTCGAGAATGTCGAGCGAATCGAGGCCCAGCCCCGACCCCACCAGGGAGACATTCTCGTCTATATCGCAGGGTTCGATATCCATGTCCAAACTCTCTATGAGATTTTCCTTGAGCCTTTGAGATATCTCCGCGCGCCTTTTTATTATGTCGAAATTTCCCGCCATATAAAAATAGTGTTGAAAATTTTATGCAAAAGTGCGACATCAAACCACATTTACAAAGGCTTTTCAAGCATATTTCCCCAGTGAAGATAGCCGCGATAATTCCCTGTCACGACCACGTTCAGACGCTGCCGCCAATACTGCAAAAATTGGCGCCGCAAATGCCGTGCATTGTCGTGGACGACGGCAGCAACCCCGCGGTCGAATGCGGCGAAGCTAATGCCACTGTGTTGCGCTTTGAAAAAAATAGAGGCAAGGCCGCGGCGCTCAAGGCCGGATTTGCCCTGGCCGGCAAAATGGGGGCAACCCATGCCCTTACAATAGACAGCGACGGCCAGCATCCCCCGGAATACGCGGCAAAATTGGCCCGGAAGGCCCGCGAAAATCCAGACAAAATCATTTTAGCCGTCAGAAACTTCGACCTTCCGTGCGTCCCAAGGGGCCGGAGGTTTCTAAACAAATTTTCAAATTTTTGGTTCCGGGCCGAAACGGGCGTGCGGGTTGCCGACACGCAGTGCGGCTACCGGTGCTATCCGCTCGGCGTCTATGAAATGCTCGACTTAAGGCTTTCGAGCTTTGCCTTCGAGGTAGAGATACTTGTCAAGGCGGCGTGGGCGGGCGTAGGCTTCGAGCAGGTGGAAATACCTACGATATATTCGGCCAGATCGCTTGAAAAATCGCATTACAGACCCGTCGCCGACACCGCGAAATTCTCGCTTATGAACGCGCGCTTTTTCTTCACAAGGCTAATCTCGGGGAAAGACAGGCTAAAAAAAATCGCCCTAAAGAAATGAAGAAAAGCCCTATAGCCTTTATTTATGCTCACAGGCGCCTTTCTTTGGCGGCGGCAATCCTCCTTTGCGCTATGGCCGCGTTTATGGCTTGGCGCGCGAACTATTTGGAAAATATTTTCGATATTCTCCCCGACAAAGACCCGGAAGTGCAGGCGCACATAAAAGCTTCCTCGGTATTCAAAAATTCCGACAGCCTCTTTTTTTCCGTCTCTGATGACGTAGGAAATGCCGCAGCGGCGGCCGAAGCGCTCGCAAAAAACCTCTCGGGCATTGCCGAAATTCAAAGGGTGGAATGCGACCTTTCAGCCCTGGCCCAAGAGGCTCCAAAGTTAATAAAATACGCCCCCCTTTGCATTGCCGATAAAATTCCGGAGGGCGACTACGCCTCGTTGGACAAAGAGGCGATAAAGGAGCGCCTCGAGAGACTCTCGTCAAGCCTAAAGAAGGGAGACTTTGCCTCTGCGGCCGCGCTAAAGGCCGATCCCGTGGGGCTTGCGGGCATACTGGCAAAGAATCTGGCCAAAACCGCGGCCTTTGGCGGAGCGAATATAAAAGACTTCAAAATATATTCGCCCGACGGCTCGCAAATACTTTTAAGAGCCTACGGAAGCTTTCCCTGCTCCGACTCGGCGAAGAGCGCAAAACTGGTAAAGGAGGTACGGGAGGCTATCGAAAGGGCAAAAGAAAAGTACCCCGAATTAAACGTGCGCTGGACGGGCGGATACAGGCTTAGCGCGGCAAACGCGGCAATCGCCTCAAGCGACGCTCAAAAAGCCTTGTTTGCCACAATGGCGGCAGTTTTTGCCATATGCTTGCTGTCGTTTAGAAACGTAATTTTCGCCCCGCTTGCGCTGATTCCATCGGCCGCGGCAACACTCATTTCTTTCGCGGCCGCGGGAATGTTTTTTGGGGATATATCGTCTATCTCGATAGCTTTTGCAAGCCTGGCAATAGGGGCAAGTGTCGACTATGCAGTGCACATACTCTGGCGCGCGGGGGGCTTGAGGCGGTGCGATTTAAACGGGGTAATAAGAGTGTCAGCCGAGCTAAAATTGCCTATATTTGTAGCTGCGGGAACGACGGCGGCGGCTTTTGCTATACTTGGAATATTCGGCCCGCGCGGCTTCGCCCAGGCGGGAACTTTCGGCGCTATAGGAATAGCAGCGGCTGCTCTTATAAGCGTTTACGCGCTGCCTGCGTTTCTCGTCGGATACGCCCCGAAAGGCAGCGGAAAAAAGCTGTTGCCGGAGCTCTTCTCAAAATTTGCGCGCGCGCTCGCGTCTTCGCGGCTGTCGGTTCCCCTTGCCATCGCGGCCACAGTTGCAGCCGCGGCCGTTGCGCCCCGGCTGAAATTCGACGGCAACCTTTCGTCATTCAACGCAGTCGACAAAGAGACGAGCCTCGACAACTCGGCCATGCGCAAGACGTGGGGTAAACTACTAAACGTAAAATCGGTTTTCATAACGGCCGATTCGCTTAGCGAGCTGCTCGCCCGCAACGAGGAGCTGAAATCGTTCATGGAGAAAAGAGGCGACGCGGATTTATTCGGCGCCTCTACCCAGCTGGTAACGCCTGAAAAAGCCCGCAAAAATTCCCAATTGTGGCGAAAGAAAATGGAAAGCTACGGCGTGCGAAAGTCGATATCAGAAGCATGCGCGCAGCTCGGTTTGAGGGAGGAAGGCGTATTGAAATCGGCCCTGGCGCTGATGAACCCGCCAGACGACGCACCGCGCGAGCTTTTCGAGGGCGAGCTTGGAAAACTGTTTGAAAAGACGCTCAGAAGAGACCCAAACAAATACTATCTTTGCGCCACCTTCTCCCCGCGCAAAAACTATCGCCCGGAAGTTTTTGCGCGGCAGCTCCGCGAAAAAATCGACGGCGCCCATCTCATAGACGCCGACTACATGGGTATGCGGATATCGGAGATATCGCTTGAGTGGCTCGTAAAATTCGCGGTAATCTCGATAGCGGCAGCGACTGTTTACCTGCTTGCTACAATCGGTTTTGCAGGCGCCGTGGCCGTAATGGTCCCGGTAATGGCGGGGCTGCTGTGGAGCCTGGCCGCCATGAGAGCGCTATCAATATCAATAAACCCGATTAACTCTATTTTTGTAGTGTTTGCAGTCTGCATGGCGCAAGACTATGCGGTGTTTATTTTCAATTGCTCAAAAAACTCGCTGGACAAATCCTCGGCATACAAGCCCATGTCGATAGCCTGCACCACGACGCTTGCGGCATTCGGAATTCTCGCGTGCGCGCAACATCCGGCGCTCAACAAGCTCGGAAGCGCCGCGGCGATATCGATAACATGCATTTTAATTTCAAGCCTCGTATTCGCGCCGAGGCTCTCCGACTGGATGCTATCTAAAAATGGAAAATAAGAACATACGCTGGAGCGGCAAGTCTTACGGGGGCAGGTTTGGCAACGCCTGCTTCGCGTTCCTCTTGCGCATAGGCCGCGTCCCGGCGTATGCGCTTCTGGTTTTTGTCGCGGCATTCTTCATGCTCTTTAGGCGCAAGCAGTGCGCGGAAAGTTCGAAATATCTATCGGTTATATTCGGCAAAAATATCCCGCCCGTTTCAAAGCAATCTTACGCGCACCTTTTTTCCTTCGGCCGCTCCATAATAGACAAACAAGCCTATTTCTCAGGCGCGAACGTTGAAATTGACGACAAGGCCCGCGCCGAGATAGAAAAGATACTTGAAAAAGGCAAAGGGTGCGTGGCGGTGTCTTCGCACATCGGCGGATGGGCTATCGCGGGGGGCGAACTGGCGCAATACCCCTGCCCGACCGGCGTGATAGGAGTATCGGCGGAACACGAATACATATCGAAAATGGAAGAAGCCCACCGCCGCAGAAATCTCCCAAAAATGATAGCCACGGCAGACGATCCCTTTGCAATGCTTGCAGGCCTTGGAATATTGCGAAAAAACGGCGTCGTATCGGTGCACGGCGACAGGTATATAGCAGGCAAATTCGCCAGTGTCGATTTTTTGGGAAAGAAGGCGCGATTTCCGGTATCGGCATACGCGCTGGCGGAAAAATCGGGCGCTAGTATTGCAATAGTGTTTTGCACGCGCGAAAAATCGGGCTCCTATACAATAAGTGTCTCAAGAACGATAGAGCCATCGTCACTCCCGGGTGCGTCGTTTCAGGAAAGATCAAGCGCGTACGCGCAGGCATACGCAGACGATATTGCAAAAACACTCAAATACCACCCCTACCAGTGGTACAATTTTTACCCGTTCTGGCTGCAGTGATTTTACTTGCTATCCGCCGCCGCGAAAATACGATGTTTGGCAAAATGGATAGAAGCCAACTAATAAGACAGTTAAAGACAAAAATAATATCGACTCTCAACCTCCCCGACATAGCGCCCGAGGACATAGCCGACGACGCGGCGCTGTTCGAGCCCGACGGGCTCGGATTGGACTCTGTCGATGCACTTGAGCTGGTCGTCATGATTGAAAAAGACTTTGGAATAACCGTTGACGACAAAGACGAGGCAAAGACGATCTTCTCGTCGGTGGGGGCGCTTGCAGACTTTATTACCGAGAAGCAAAAGTAATCATGGCGGGCGTGGTTTGTGCGATTTCAAGCGGAGTGAGCGCCTGCAGCGGAGTCGGGCTTGAGAGGGCTTTTGCGTGCGCCACGGGCGCGCTCGGCGACGCCTTCTCAAAGAACACTCTATTTGAAAGCCCCCGCTACGCGGACAGGCTCTTTGGAATTGCCCAACAATACAAGCGCTCCGACAACAAACCGCGCTGCAGGCAAATGCTATTTGACGCAATCGGCGAAGCCCTCGCAAAGATCGACTTATCAAAAATCGAAAAATCCAGAATATCCATATTTTTCGGGACGAGCATAGGCGGCATATTCGAGGCGGAAAACATGCTTGAAAAAAATTTGGCAAGCCCGGACATGGCCGACTGGAGCCGCCTAAGAGACTACGAATGCTCGACAATAGCCGAAGAGGCCGCAAAGCATTTTGGCTTCGGCGGGGAGACCGCCACTTATTCGACGGCCTGCTCGAGCTCGTCGCTGGCCCTATCCGACGCGTGCAATGCGCTATCCTGCGGCGATTGCGACGTCGCCGTTGTCTGCGGGGCCGACGCGCTCTCGCGCATAACCGTAAACGGCTTTGGCTGCCTGCTTCTCCTTTCCCGCGGCCGCGCCAAACCGTTCGACGCCAACCGCGACGGCATAAACCTCGGCGAGGCCGCCGCCGCGCTAATTTTGGCAAACGAAGAGGCGGCAAAAAAGTCGGCACCGGAAATACTTGCCTATGCAAGCGGCTGGGCCTGCACCGCCGACGCATACCACGCAACTGCGCCCCGCCCCGACGGCGCGCAGGCCGCGCGGGCCATATCGCGGGCCCTCTCCATGGCAAAAATCGCCCCGGGGGACGTCGGCTTCTACCTCGGCCACGGCACGGCGACAAAAGGCAACGACGCGGCCGAATTCGAGGCGCTAAAAAAAGTATTCGGCGCGAATATTCCGCCTTACTCGTCTATAAAGCACGCATTTGGGCACACACTCGGGGCAAGCGGCATATTAAACGCCGTTCTGGCCATAGAAGCGCTGCGCAAAAACCAGACTATTCCAAACTTGGGGTTTGAAGACGCCGGCGGCCAATTTGACCCGGCATGCTGCACTGCCGCAAGAGAGGCAAATATAAAAAATATAGTAAGCGTATCGCTTGGCTTTGGCGGAAATAATTCGGCTGCCGTGTTTACGAAGGAGCCGGCGGTCGCCCAAAAATTTTCAGCCGAAAATATCTACGTGTACGCATTCGGCGAAGTAAACCCGTGCGAGTCGGGCAGCTGCATGGCAGAGGCGTCCCGGTTGTTGGAGGACGTTCCTGCGCTGCGCAAACGCAGGCTTGCAAAACTCCAGCAAATGGGCCTTGAATGTGTCGGGCGAGCCCTCAGGGAAAACGCGCTTAAGGCATCCGGAGACGAAGTTGCCGTATGCTGGGGAACGGGCTGCGCGATGATGAATGAAACGGCGCGCTTTGTGGAAGCGACAATAACAAAAAAGGAGGCCGAACCCATACCGAGCGCTTTTACAAACTCCGTACACAATGCTGCGGCATCGGCGATATCGCAAAAATACGCATTCACCGGGTTAAACGGAACACTCACGGCCAAGGAAATCTCATTTGAGTCTGCGCTTAAGGAAGCCGTTAGGGAAATAAATTCAGGCAGCGCGGCAGCAGCCGTGGTCGGGGCCGTCGACGAATTTAACGAATACGCGCAAAAATACCTAAACGTAAACGAACGATTTGCAAAATCTGAGGCGCCTCTGGCGGAATACGCTTGCGCGTACACAATAGGAAAGCCCCGCTCGGCCGAGAATCCGCTCGCCGAAATTCTGTGCGTCGAAATATCGAGGAGAAAAAGCGCCGAAGAAGAGGCCGCCATCTTGGAAAAGACGCTAAAAAAACACGGCGTAAATCCGCGGGAAATCTCGGCATATACAAGCTTCCCGAAAAATAAATTCACGGAAAAATTTCTATCCGATATTTTTGCCAAAACGGGAATCGCCGGGGCAAAAGACATGCAGCGAATATGCGGCCGCAGCTATTCGGCGTCGGCAGGAGCGCTCAAGGCCGCAGTTATGGACGGGGCAAAATACGCGCTGTCATACTCGCTGTCAAGCGCCGGCATGAGGGCGTTTTGCCTATTTAAAATCTTATGAAAAAGTTTTTTACATTTGCGCTTTTATGCGCGGCAACGGCGGCGCAGGCCTCGCTGCTCACCGATATGGCCGGCTCGCTAAAAGGGGTCGGCGCGATAGAGATGGACATCGACCAGCAAAAAAACATCGCCCTTTTCGACGAGCCGATTAGAAGCCGTCTGCGCATATGGGTATGCATGTCGGGGAAAATGCGGATAGAAAATCTCGAGCCGTTTAGGTCTTTGTCTATTTTCGACGGCGAAAAATTGGCCCGCTACGAATTTCAAAACGGCTCGTGGAAAAAATTAACCGAAGCGAACCCCGAACTTGCAAAGCGCATATTTGGCCAAATGTCGGGCGTATACACGGGAAAGATAGACTCTGGCGAATACGATGTCGAAGAGAAGGGCTCAAGCCTGACACTGACGCCAAAAAACGCCGCGGTAAAAAACTTTATAGAGAAAATAATAATAGAGACCGGGCGCGACGGCGCAAAGACGCTGGCAAAAAAAATCACCGTCATAGACGCCGACGGCGACTCCACGACAATGAGCATCGACTCGTGCAAGCTCCTGTCCGAAGAGCCAAAGATTTTCGACACCGAATCGCCCGAGGCAAATTTGAAAGGCCGGAGGCCATGAAGTTTCTAGCGCTATTTGCCGCGACGGTTATTTTCTGCCAGATATGCTGCGCGAATGCGGGAAATTTTACCCTTGGCCAGGCTTCCTACCGCCAGCGCGGAATTTTAAGCTTCGGCGGGAGGGAAATCCCTATAGAATTCATAGTCTCGTCCGGGTCTGCTATAAACGTTCTGGTGTGTTCGGAATACGCAAAGATAGCCAGAATAAGATTCGACGGGAAGTCGAAGCCTCTCTTGGAGTGCAAAATTTCGGAAGCGTTGGGAAATTTTCTGCTAAGATACACGATGCTTGCGGCCGGATTCAGGCAGTTTTTCGAACCCGAAATTCTCCACTGCTGTCTGTCGAAAGACAACCTGCCGCTTAGGATAGCCCTCGTAGACCCGGAATTTGACGTATCTGTCTGCGGCTACAAAAAATTTGCCGGCATAACCCTGCCCGAAACTGTCAAAGCCGAGGGCGGCGGCTTCAAGATGAACTTAAGACTAGTCGAATTTTACAAGAAAAATGAACGTTGAAGATAAAACGGCTGTAATTACGTCGGTCGGAGTGCTTTCGCCAATAGGCAATAGCCTCGAAGAAATTAGAAAATCCCTGGAATCGGGAACCGACGGAATAGCTCAAGCGCAAAAGATAGACACTTGCGCATTCAAATCGCACCTGGCCGCTGAAGTAAAGAATGTGGACTTTGCGGAGCGCCTCGGCGGCGAAGAGCTTGCAGACTACACCGATCCGTACATAAGGCTTGCCATTTGCGCCGCAAAAGACGCCGTCAAAAATTCCGGCCTGTCCGGGCGGGAGTTAAGTGACGCGGCAATCGTCGTTGCAACCTGCAACGCCGGAATGAATTCGCAGGAACTGGAATATAAACACGAAGCCGACGCGTCGGTGCCGTACACCATAAGAGACTTCGTCCAGGGGCAAAACCACGCCCTTGCCCGCGCCATGGCCTCGTCGCTTGGCATAGGAGGAGGATGCTTTCTGATAAACATAGCCTGCGCCGGCTCTACCGCGGCTGCGGCTCTGGCACAAATGCTTATAAACCAGGGCAAATATTCGACCGTTCTATGCGGCGGCGCAGACGCGATATCTGTGGCAAATTTCGCGGGTTTTAGCGCCCTAAAAGTTGTCGGAGAGCAGAAGACGGCGCCATTTTCATTGCCTGAGGGCATGAACATAGGAGAGGGCGCCGCATTCTGGGTCGTAGAATCGGCTCTTCAGGCAAAAACGAGGAAGGCCAAGGTGCTTGCAAAGATAATAGGGCACGCCACCACCAACGACGCCCACCACCCCACGCAGCCCGACCCCCGCGGCGACGGAGCATTTAGAACAATGCGCGGAGCCCTCGAGAGCGCCGGCGTGCCGGTGGAGGACATAGGCTGCATAAACGCCCACGGTTCCGGTACGTCGGCCAACGACAGAGCGGAATCAAAGGCGATGGCAAAAATTATAGGGGACAGCCGCGCGCCGTTTGTATCGACCAAGTCGTACCACGGCCACTGCATGGGCGCCACGGGCATAATAGAGGCCACATGCCAACTGGCGGCAATGCATGCGGGATTTGTCGAGCCCACACTGCACTTTACAACCTTGCGCCCGGGCTGCCTGATAGCCCCCGCTTACAAGCTGGAACAAAAGCAATACGACTGTTTCTTGTCGGCAAACTACGCGTTTGCAGGCAACAATGCCGCCATAGTCGTGGCAAAGGAAAATTTTTCAAAATGCGCGCCGAAAATGCCGAACATGGCTGCAAGGCCCGTCATCAGCGGCTTTTCGGCGGTATCGCCCCTCGGCCTTAACGCCGCCGAAAACATAGAGGCCCTCCAGCGCGATAAAATCGCCATAGGCCCCGTCACCCGTTTTCCCACAAACCGCCTCGCCGGCACGGTCAACCTGCCCAACCCAAAGACCATAACCCGCAGGGTAGATTTCTCGGGGATGAACCTAATCAGCCAGTTTGCGACAATAGCAACTTTTGGCGCACTCGAAGAAGCGGGAATAAAGACGGGGCGCGCAAACTCTGAAAATATAGGAATAGCCGCGGCCATATGCGGCGGCGCAGACTACGACGCGCATATGCGCGCGGTGTTTCTCGACGCCGAAATGCGCGGCGATATCTCGTGTTTTTCCAACGTTACAGCAAATTCAACCGCAGGCCGGGTATCGCAGGCACTTGAGATAAAGGGCCCAAGCATAACTTTTACGAGCGGATACAACTGTTCCCTCCAAGCCCTTGAATACGCGGCCATGCTCGTAAAGGACTCCCCCGGCAAACAGATAGTGGCCCTCGCCGCCGACGAGATTAGCAAAAGCCTTCTCGAGAGGGAGGAAAAATTTGGAATGCTGCGCACCGGAGAAAGCGAAACCCTCTTTAAGATGAAGTATTTCTCATACTGGAAAACAGTATTGGCCGAGGGCGCGTGCGCGGCAGTGGTTGAAGACATCGACACGGCGACCAAACGCGGCGCAAAAATTTACGGGGAAATTCTATCGTGCGCATCCTCGATGGACGGCGGCGACATATACGATCCAAACATCATTGGAGACGGGCTCGAACGCGCAGTCGATGCCGCATTGAAGGATGCAGGTATAGATGAAAGCCTCGTTGACATTATATCGTGGTCGCCTCGCGCGACGGCGCAGGACTCAAAAATAGTCAACCTTCGCGACAGGCGCTTCGGGCGCGTCCCCATGGCAACGACGGTATTTAACACCGGATACATGTTCGCCACATCGGCCCTGCACTCTCTCGCGTGCCTGCTTGCAACACTATCCCAAAAGAAACCCGTTTGGCCACAGCACTTCGGCATAGACTATTTCGACTCTACGCCAATGCCAAATGCCCCCAAATATATTTTGGCCCTATCCAGCTCGTCATCGGGCAACAACCACGCAGCCGTCATAAAAATAGCGTAAACACGCGCGCCCGACGGCCTGTGGCGGCGGCCAAATAAAGGCGCGTACTCGGCAATTTGCAATCAGCGCATTGATTATTATCCGCGGAAAGCATTGCGTATTGGCGCATTCGGGCGCTGCCTGCGCGCACCGCGCCATAAGCAGACAACCAAGCAACAATAGTCCCGTGAGAGAATGCCACGCCGGGAAAATCGCCCGACGAATCTGTTTTAAACCTCCGGTACTTGAATAGCCGATACCGCCGTGTATGCGCATCTTGCAAACAAGCGGCCGTTTCTACGTCGCGCGGCAATGCAAAAAGCGGCGCAGTGCCGCAATTTCAGAGAAGCCCGTAGCCGAGCCTGCCCGAAATTGCGTCGGCAAATTCTTTGACTATTTTCCCAATATCGTCGAGGTTCTCGTTTTTTATGCGCTCCCGCGGGCCGGTTATCCATATTGCGGCAACGGGGTAGCCGTGGGCGTCAAAAACGGGCGCGCCGACGCAGTTGACGCCGTCTATTTCCTCGCCCTTGTCGAAGGCGTAGCCCTTCTTTCTGACTTCGCCTATTTCCTTAATAAAGGTTTTCTTATCGACTATGGTATTCGAATTGTACTTATGAAATTTTATTTTTGAAATTTTTCTTTCCGCCTCGGAATCGGGCAAAAATGCGAGCATGGCCTTGCCCGGAGCCGACGCGTGAAATGGAATGCGCATGCCTATTTCGCCCAAAAATTTAAAGGGATACGTTCCCGGAGCCTGCTCTATCATTACACATCCCTCGTCGAGCATGGTGCCAAGCATGGAGGTCTCTCCGAGGCGGTCGCGCATCTGCCGCAATATGTCCATGCCCTTTTCCACTATGTTCGACTCCCCAAAGGCCGCATAGCCAAGCGCCGCAAGTTTGCGCGACATTCTAAACGTGCGCTCGTCCTCTTTCTTGACTACGTACCCGCAGTCTTCAAGCGTGCACAATATCCTAAAAATGCTGCTCCTTGAATACCCCGAGGTCTTGGAAATTTCCGGAAGAGTCATTCCGTCGGGATTCTTCGCCAACATCTCAAAAACTTCCAATCCCCTTTTTAGGTTCGGAACGTGGTAGCGCTCGTAATTCGTCTTTTTTTCTCCAACTTTGACCATTGCGCCAAATCATTTCAAATATGAAACGCATGTCAAACCATTTAATGTCGATAATTGCCCGCCGCAACCGCGGCGGCCTTCAACCATTTAAAAGCATATATCGAATTTAATTATAAACGCAACTCGGGCAATGCGCAATCCAAGTCTGCACGCCGAAAAAAACGTAACTTTTTTTATCCGCGCATGCGGAATCGAAGTGGCCAAGACATGAAAAAAAACGCGCCGAAAAAAAAGATAACACAACGGCGCAAAAAAACAAAAAAGGCCGCTTTCGCGGCCGTACAAATCAGCGCATAAATCTTAGAAGCCGACTTTGGGGTTGGTGTAGCGGTTGTTGTCGTTTGAATGAAACGCCCCGTATTCCGTTACGCACGCGCCGTCGGGGCCGCCTATCATGTAGTGGCTAGACTCGAGGCGGCTAAGCCAGGCTATGTTGCCCCTCTTTGCATCTATCGGTGTAACCTTGTGCACGGTTACGAAATTTTTCTGGCTTTCGGGAACCTTGACTTGCGGATACTTTGAGGCGTCCTCACCCTTCTCTCCGAAGCAATATGCGCTGCCTGCGCGCGCCTGCCAGCATTCGTTTTTCGCGGGAAGACCGTTGCCCGCGACATGGCGGTGCTCAATCAATATCTGGTTTGGCAGCAGAAATATCTCGTGGCCGAATACACCGTTAACGTTTTCATGGGCCCAAAAAATCCCCCCCATTCCCACGTTCGGGAAATCGCCCAGCTCAAAATCGGTAACCCACATGTTTTGGCGAAGATTCTCGCTTATGGGGTACCCGAGATTTTCCATCATTTCAAAGTAGGCTTTCTTTGCAGCCTCCCTATCAAACTTTCCGTTTTTGTAGAACATATTTTTTGTCAATTTTTGTTGATTAGAAGATGGTGCCGGGTCTTTCTGACATGTCGCGCAACCGCAAAAAAGCAGGGACACGGCGGCTAATATTGCAAGTATTTTTCTCATTTATTTCCTTTTTTATTGTTTTATATTAATTATGAGGAATGTTGTCCAATGGAATCTTGGTGTTCCGCAGGGGCGCGGGCTCGGACGGGGGAACCGCTTTTAGGCGTTTGGCGGCCGCGGCGGCGTCGTTTATGACGAGCCTTACGCCCACGTTGTAAACCTTTTGCCAGGGGTGGTAGTCGCGCCTGAAAGTCACGCGCGCTCGTTTGGCGCGGTCGCGCCACGAACCGCCGCGGACGGTCTTTTTATCCTCAACCTTTTTGCCGAAAAGCGTCTGAGTATAATCGTCGGAAGTCCACTCGCTGACGTTGCCGAGCATGTCGCACAATCCGAATGCGTTGGGTTTGTAAGAACCTACTTCGGCGGCCGTAAGAGAACCGTCGTAGGCAAAATCGTCGTGCGGAGTGTAGTCGTTAAGCGGGCTATCGTCCACCCTCGGCTGCGGGTCGACGCCGTCGACGGAGAGATCCCTTATTGTAAAGTCGGCCAAGTTCTCGCAGTTACCGTAATTAAAGTTGGATTTTCCGAACCAGAAATCGGAGGCCGTGCCTGCGCGGGCTGCCCACTCCCACTGCTTTTGGCTGGGCAGCCCCACCCCTACGCCGAGCTTCTTTGAAAGCCATGCGCAATAATCTACGGCCTCGTTCCAGCTGACGCGCACGACCGGCTGATTTGGAAGATTTGCCGGATAGCCGCGGTCGACATGGTCTTTCCACTGCCTGTCCTGGTAGCCCGAGTTATGGCGGGAGTCAAACTTTGCATACTGGGCGTTGGAAACTTCGCAGCGGCTCATATAAAAAGGCGAGGCAACTTTCACGATAGCCGCCGGCCCCTCGTCGTAATAGCCCGTATTGCTGCCCATCACATAGCTGCCCGCAGGCACGAGAACAAAACGAATTTTCTCCCCATCTATGTCAGCTTCAAGCTCCTTGGGAAGCGGCTTCCCGCCAAACAGCCGCGACAAAAAACCGGCATTGCCTTTTGAAGCCGCATCTATCATCTTGGCGGCGGCCAGCGAATCGAACGGGAACCCGTCAACTTTTAGATTCTTGCCCGCATGCATCTTCGGCTGGGCCGGACGCACAAATTTCTGGACGCCGCCGTCGTATGTAATGGCGTTCTGGTCTTCGTGGCGGTTGGCGTATTTGGCGAGGTATTTCATGCGCATTTTATCGCCGCCGTATTTTATGCCGCCTTTTACCTCGCTCCAAGTCCCGTAGCAGGGGACATTGAGGTCAATCCACGTGATGAGAATTTTCATCGACTCGTCGTCGAGCTTTACCCCCTTGTGCCCCTTCTTGAGAATCTGCATCAACTCGCTCGTGTCGGCGTTAAATTCCAATGGAGAAAGCATATTTTGGTTGCATTCCGGCCCCGAACGCCGAACGTATCTGGCCAGATCCAAATACGATCTCGGGAAACCGGAATCTCCGCCAACGCCGCGTTTGAAGTTTGGCAGCCTCTGATTTGAACCGTCGTGGCAGCCGGCACAATACTTGTCCAAAACGGGCTGAACGTCCCTAATGAAAGAATAGCCCCTGACACCCGCTATGAACGGCTTTATTTGGGACGGTCTGGAGCGCGAGGCCAACGCAGGCTTCGAGGTGGGCGACATGCCCTGCCCTTCGTGGCATCCCACGCAGCTTTGAACTTCACCAGGCATTACCGTAAACCAACTGCGCATTAACGCCAGCGCCTTGCCGTCCTTGTCCAAAGGCTGAAGCGCCATCGGGCGGTTCGCAGGCACCTTAAAAAGAGCTGAGCCGTCTTCGGCCACAGGCACGGTGCCGTGTATGCGCTTGACGTCCCACGAGCCTTCGTTTGCTATGACGTTGTGGGCCCCCATAGACCTGTATGCGTAATGGTATTCGAGTATTCTCAAGGCCTTCACCGTGCCGCGGGGCACGCCCTTTAGCCCTTCCCCTTGGTATATATCGTTGAGGAAAACGTATCCGTAATCGAGGTCGGGATTTGTCTTGTCGGCTATCTCTGCGGGCTTTTGGCGCCCGGCAAGCGGCATGGGCTCGAAAGCGTGCGAGTCTGCAAAGCTTTGCAACAAAGTCATGTTGTCAAATTTATCGATTAGGTATATCCCGAAATCCCACTGATTAAGCGAGCCGCTGCGCAGGCTTGCTATTATGTAGTTTTGCGAGAGCGGATACGGGTGTATTATCTGCGGCCAGCGCCCCCTGACAAGCTCGTCCTTTGTTTCGGCCACGTACTTTCTGCCGAAGCTGGGATACTGGTGGACTCTGCCCTGATCCTCTTTTGTGCCCTTTGATATGTCGAACAAATGCAACTCTCCGATGCGCGATACGCCATGGTGCCCGCTTACTATGCCGACAAATTTGTTAGGATCTCCGGGAATCTGGCGCGCGTAAAAGAGCGAATTCGGCCAATAGCTGGTGGAGCCATACAGGGACGACTGCGCCGTGCCGTCGGGATTCATGTGCATGAGAATTCTCGAAAAGTAGTGGGAATTGTCGACGTATTCCCAGCGCGTGTACATTATGCGCCCGTTTTCCATTAAAGTGGGCATCCAATCGGCGTCTTGCTCAAAAGTCAGCTGCCTGATTGTCGAATCTACCGCCTTTTCGTCCCCCGCGTCGGGATCCATAACATAGATATTTGCCACGCTGTCGATTCCGCCTACGCACGGCACGCCCACCCAGCAGGCCGTCGAACAAAACATCAGGCGCCCGTCCGGCAGATATATGCCGTCGTAATAGTCTATCTCTTTGTTAAACGACGGCGTCAACGTGCGCGTCTTGCCCGACTTTACGTCGAGCTCGTCGAGGCGAAAATACATTTTGTCGTCGAGCGTGGAAAAAAGTATTTTTGACCCGTCAAAAGAAATGTCGAGATCGCATATGATATTGTCTTTTGACGGCTTGAAAAGAAGTTTTCCCGAATTTGGCGAAACCGGGTCAAAAACAAAAAGCTGGTCCTTATAGCTGTCGCAGACTTGGCGGTCGCGCAGGTGGTTTGCCGCGCCGGGCCTGCATGCTAAAGTAGAGTTCCCCTGCCAGTTTTGCGGCAGCCCCATGCGGCTTGAATTTTTGTGCCTCTTTATGCATACCCATTTGCGGCTCTTTTGCAAAAGGGGATTTTTTAACAGCGCATGCCTTGCAAACTCCTTAAATTCAAGCGCCTTTTCGGGAATTATGGCCGGCTCCCTTTGCTCAGCGTCAAAGACCGCCTTGTATAGCCCGTTCCATTCCGACTCCCACTTGGACAATTCCGCAAAAAGCTTGCCGTCCTTGTCGTATTCGGGGAATGTCTTTTTCATATCCTCCATGGCCGCGCGCACATTCTTTATGTCGTAGCCGAGAGCGCTCTCGGCTCTGGTGGCAGCGATAATATCTCCGACAAATTTTATCCGCGCGCGCGCGCCGTCCTCTCCGGGAATATTTTTTATCCTTTTATACTCGGCCTCGAAACGCCCCGCCGAAAAAAGCGCGCTTTCAATGAGCGCACGCATCATGTCGTCGGATTCGTTGAAATCCGAAGACGTAAGGGCGCTGTAAATGCCAAAAACGGGCGAATCCGAAAAATAGTAGCGGGTACTACGCAATAGGGTGGCCATCCTAATCGGATAGTCTTTCAACAGCCGGCTGAAGGCCTCTATTGCCGGGTCGCGATGCGGGACAAAATAAAACGGCTCTTCCGCAAGTCTGCCCACGGAAAACATTTCAAATGTAAGCTTGTTTTCCCCTTTCTTGAGTGCGCATTTGTACACGCGCACGGGCAGCTCTTTGGCGGCCTTTATATCTGGGAGAGCCTCCAGTTTTTTCCCATTTAGAAACGGGGTAAATTTGCAAGTCGAACCTACGGTAAAGACGAATTCGCGATCTTTGTCGGAAAAAATATCGCGCGACATGAAAAAGGCCGAAGATCCGCGCTTTGTAGTATTTGCCTTCCGCAACGGGAAAGGCTGTCCGTCGACTATGTCAAAGTTCATCCAAAGATTTTTGCGCCCGTAAATATAGTCGGGACTTACGGGGTGGTTTATGGGATTTGCAAAATTAATGGCCTTTTTGCGCCACGGCGACATATACTGGGAAACGTACCATTTCCCAAATGTTATGCCGTTATTGCCCGCAGAATCCCTCTTAAAAAAATTCAGGTTGTTCTGACGTGTTTTAATAATAGTGTCGGCGAAAGTTTCACCCTTTTGATATACCTGTTCCCGGGCGATAGAACTCGCCACAAGGGCAAAAAATGCGATAGCCCATATATAAAAACTCTTTCTCATAACATCTCCTCCGCCCAATAGGGCAATCTTCCAATAAACTTTCTATCTTGCGGACAAATCCCTGTAAAGCTCAAAGGCTTCGGCGGGCTTCATGCCCCGATGAACGACCGCCCCCACCGCCTGAATCATAGCCTCGGGATTCTCCGACTGAAAAATGTTTCTGCCCATATCCACACCGCGCGCGCCGCTTGAAATAGCCTTGTACGCGAGCTCTAAAGCCTCATTCTCGGGAAGTTTTTTCCCTCCCGCAACAACTATCGGAACGGGACACCCCGCCACGACGCGCTCAAAACCCTCGTCGCAATAATATGTCTTTACAAACGTGGCTCCGTTTTCGGCGCACACTCTCGTGGCAAGCCCAAGATAACGGGCATCACGCGCCAGATTTTTGCCTACGGCCGTCACCCCGAGCGTCGGAATTCCGTATTTGGCGGTGAAATCGGCGCAGCGGGCCAAGTTTGCAATCGTTTTGGCCTCAAATTCAGACCCGATTGCAACCATCGGCGCTATCGCGGCGGCGTCGAGCTTAATTGCGTCCTCTATCCCGACGAGCGTTTCGTCGTTGAGCTCGGTAAGTATCGTAGAGCCCGCGCTAAAGCGCAAAGCCACGGGCGTTTTGCACGACGGCGGAATAACCGACCTTAAAACACCCCGAGTGCACATTATACAGTCGGCGTACTTTATCAGCGGGACTATGCTTAAGTCTATGCGCTCCAACCCGCTTGTAGGGCCCATTATGTAGCCGTGGTCGAAGGCAAGCATGAGCGTGTTCCCGCTCGCGGTGTCGAATATGCGCCATAAGCGCGCCTTCACGCCCCAATCCAAATTTTCCGCTCCCTTTACATTAGGACCTCCGTTTTTCGCCGCCACATCGACGGCGTAATTTTTCGCCTCTATATTTCCTTCCGCGTCTGCCATATTACGTATGATTTATGTTCGTTTACTTTCCTTTAAATGATTTTGCAAATTCGGCAAAAATCATTGCGTTTGATACCGCCCCGGGGTCCAACGTCCCAACAGAGGCCTCGGCCGAATTTCTAGCCCGCCCAAATTTTGCCCGAAGATTGACAGTGCCCGATGCCCCGCGCTCGGCGGCCTCGGCGGCCGCAGACAGAGCCTGAGCGACGTCGCCGCAATTTTGCATGGCCTCCACTGCGGGAATTAAAGAATCAAAACAAGTCTTGTCTCCGACGTCGCCTTTGACGACGTCGCGCATAGACTTTAACCCGGCCTTGAAAGCGGCGGCCATTTCTCCGGCATTTATGGACTGCGCCCCGGCGGCCACCGAATCCGATACTCCCATAAAAAACGAGCCGTATATGGAACTCGTGGAGCCATTGGAATTTGACATCGCCGCCATGCCCGCATCGAGAAACGCCTCTTTGAGGTCGGCGGCGTCCTGCACCGCGGCGCTGGCAGCGCTTATGGCGCCGTTGATGGCCACGCCGTGGTCGCCGTCGCCGCAGGCGGCGTCGAGACGACATAGATAATCACGCTCGCCGGCTATCCTCGAGGCCGCCGCTGCAAACATGACCTTTAGCTTTTCGAGTGTCAGATCCATACTTATTCTCCGAGGCTCGTCCAATATGGTGCGGCGCTTTTGGCGCGCAAACGCGCCAACTGGGAATCGTCCACCCTGCACATAATCATTTGAAAACCCGCCATCTCCTGCACGGTAAGCAGTTCGTCTATTATCCCGCCCACAAGATTTGCCCCGATGTTTTTGCAGAGCCCAATGCAGGCCCTAAAAACTATCGACATTTCCATCGGGGTGCAGGCGCCCGTGCCGTTTATTATTATATACAACTTGTCTCCCGCCTTAACGGAAAGGCTATCAGCCAGTTTTCCAAACATTATTTCGGCGGTCTCGTCGGCGCTTAAAACGGCGCTTTTGCCTCCGCCTCCCTCCCCGTGCTGGCCCATTCCAATCTCCATTTCATCTGAACCCAATTCGGCTATGGGCTCTCCCGTCTGCGGATGCGTGCACCCGGTAAGCGCCACTGCAAGCGTAGCTATTTCGGAATTGAAATCTTCGGCTATTTTTAATACTTCGTCGAGACTCTTGCCCTCTTCGGCCGCAGCTCCTGCAACCTTTATAAGCGGAATACAGCCGGCCAAACCGCGGCGGTCTTGCCTGGGCGCGCCTTTGCCCGCGCTTATGTCTTCGGCAACGAGAACGCTTTTTACGTTTATGTTTTCGCGTTGGGCCATCTTCATGGCCATGTTCGCGCTCATTACGTCGCCTGCGTGGTTGAGCACCACAAGCAAAATTCCTGCATAGTCCTTAAACTTGCGCAGGCACCCTATCACCGCCATTGCATTAGGCGCGGCAAACACATCGCCTACGACGCTCGCATCGAGCATTCCGTACCCGACAAAACCGCTCAACGCCGGCTCGTGCCCGGCTCCCCCAAGCGTAATCACGGCCACTTTTGATTTGTCCTTGGGCCTGGCCCTTACAACGACATTGCCATCCAGCCTTATTTTATCCGCGTAGGCTGCAGCCATGCCCTCAAGCACTTCCGATACTATGTTTTCGGGCCCGTTTATAAATTTTTTCATCTTCATCTAGCGAAATCTTTTGTTAAGGGTCGACAAATTTAAGCGTTTGCTGCGCTTTTTTATTTAATATTTAAAACAATAATTCAAAAGTCAACCATTTTTAAAATATTTTTCGCAAAAAAAAAGCCTCCCTCTCGGGAGGCAAATAGAAAATTCAAAAATATCCTTCAGTGTTGAATAGCTTAAGCTAAACTTCCTCTTTGGGCATAAAATATCCGCGCTGCTTCTGTGATATGGGTATGCCCACCCTCTCCATAACGGCCATCATATCCTCCCAAACATACCTCTTTATTTGCTTTGAAGCGTATTGAAGAAGAAACGACGGGTGGTAGGTAATCATAAGGTCGGTATCGTTATACTTGTACCAGTTGCCGCGCGCGCGGCTCATGGCGCCGCTGGGAACCGCCCCCAAGAGACCTGTCACGGCGGTCGCCCCCAAGGCAACTATCACATCGGGCTTCACGATCTCAACCTGCGCTTTTAGATAGGGCAAACAGTAGTTCATCTCCTCGGGCTCGGGCTTTCTGTTTCCCTTGGGAACTTCCGGTCGCCAATTCATTATATTGCCTATGTACACGTCGTCGCGAGAGATCCCCATCGCCGCGATAATCTTAGTCAGCAGCTGGCCCGCCCGCCCGACAAAAGGCACGCCTTGCGTCTCTTCGTCGGCGCCCGGCGCCTCCCCGCAGAAGAATATTTTTGCGTCGAGATTGCCGACGCCAAAGACTATTTTTTTGCCCGGATGCAAATGTTCGTTGCAGACCGGATCTCCCAGCACCTTGTCCCGCAAATATTCCCAGCGCTCCAGCTTCGTGCCCTGTATCATCTCAAACGGCTCGGGCTCGGGTATCGGCTTTATTCCGAGTTGTTCGAGGGTTTTAGACTTTACCACAATTTGTTTCTTCTCTGCTTTCTTCATTTGAATACGGGCATTTTTTACGTCTTCTTCCGTTGCAAATTTTATCTCGTCAATCTCGTCGAGCGACTCAGAAGGGATATTCCACTTCGCCGCGAGCCTGTTGAGCGCGGCTATGGATTCTTCCGTTATTTCCACGCTCTCTTCCCCGTTTGCCGCGCGGCGGCGCATCTCTTCGGCGAGAGTTTCAAATATCTCCTTCATGGGCGGCTACTCCAAAATATTGCAAATGGCCTGCATTATTTCCTCTACCTCGGCCATTCTGCCCTTCCCGGAATCGCCACAGGCAAGAGAACCATCATCGGGGCCCACAAATTCGACTCCGTCGCAGGAAAGCACGCCTATGTTTCGCGCCACGGCGGGATGTCGGTACATGTTGCAGTTCATCGCAGGGGCAATGAGCACCGGGGCCGCGCAGGCCAGGTAGACAGTCGAAAGAAAATCGTCGGCTATGCCGTTTGCAAAATGGCCTATGGCATTGGCCGTGGCGGGCGCCACCACCATGATATCGGCGCGTTGGGCTAGAGATATGTGCTCGGGCTTCCAATCGGGGATGCTCTCCCACATGTCGGTGCATACGGGGTTGCGCGTGAGCGTCTGAAATATCCTCTCCGATATCAGCTTTCGGGCCGACTCGGTCATAACTACGTGCACGTCGGCGCCGTTTTTTGTCAGCGTGGAGGCCAGCTGGCACGCCTTGTACACGGCTATGGAACTGCACACTCCCAATATGACATTCTTACCGCTAACTTTTTCCCACTTTTTCATGAAAATATTTTTTACATTTTTTCAAAAAAGTGCAAGCTGTTTTGCATGTCGGGTTTCAGGGCGTATTTCGATTTTACAAAGGACAATGCCGACGGGCTAATCAGCTTGTCGGCCGATGAAAGCCGCCACCTGTGCGGCTCTCTGAGGGCGAGGAAGGGCGACGCTGTCGATGCCTTCGACCTAAGCGGCAACATTTATTCCTGCACGATTGAGCACCCCGACACAAAATCGGCGCTGCTAAAAATAATTCAGCGCGTGTGCCCCGCCAAAAGGCAGACACAAATATGGCTGCTTCAATGCTTGCCCAAGGGGAAAACATTCGACGAAATCATAAGGCAATGCGTCGAGCTGGGCGCCGCGGGTGTAATCCCGATACTTTCGCGCTTTAGCCAGGTAAAAATACCCCCGCAGGAAGTCGAAAAAAAACGCCAAAAATGGCTCGCCCAGGTGATAGAGGCAGTGAAGCAGTCGTCGAATTTTGACGGCTTTGAATTGCCCGGAGCCCAAACATTCGAGCAGGCCATAGCGGAAACGAGCGACTTCGATTTAAAAATAGCCGCAAGCCTCGAGCCCGACGCAAAAAACATTTCTTCCGTCTTCAAAGAGCTGAAATGCCCCCCGAAAAAAGTCGCCGTTTTAATTGGCCCGGAAGGCGACATGAGCGCAGACGAGTACGGCCTTGCCCGCAACTGCGGATTTGCCCCCGTGACTCTGGGCAAAAACGTCCTAAAAAGCAATACCGCCGCGGTATCTACCCTCTCGCAAGTAATAGCGGCCCTCGATTTTATATCTTAGCCTAAAAAATTAGAACAAAATACGCCGAAACTTGTCTTTGATGAACGTGAAAGGCGTTAGAAAAACATGCGCGGTTGTATTCGGTCTGCTATCCATATTCTTTGCCGTGGTAGCTATCCACAACCAGTTCTTTGCCGAAAAGGCCGGCAAGGATTGCGCAGAGGCCGCCGCGCTCAATTTCGATTCCGGCGTCGAGTCGGCCGCGCGGGAGCAGGATAAACTCATATTCCTCACCGTCGACGATGTGCCGTGCTCGAAGGCGCTGCGCAAGATAATAGCAGGCAATTACCTTTGGGCAAACATCGACAAATCGGCAAATCCCGCAGACTTTGAAATATACAACCGCTTTTTCAGAAGGGCGTCAAAGTCGGAAAACGATTTTGTCTGCGCCATACTCACCCCGAAGCTAAAACCCGTGTACATTTCGACAAAGCTCGACGAGGACAAGCTCAAAAGGCTCTTGCCCGCGGTCGCCAAGGCGTATTCAAGTCAGCGGCAGAAGTTGCGCGACCGTGCCGAGGAGGCTTCAACTAGAGTAACCATAAGTTCATCGGGCATTTTTAACAAAATTCTCGTATGCGGTTTTTCGGTGCAACAGAGGCCGTTTCAAGGCGCCATTGCAAGCGACATGCCCATCGCCTTCCTAACCGAAAACGCCCGACTCGCCTTTGCGCGTTACAAAAAGTTAAACGACGTCCGCCTGAAAGCGTTGGCCTCGAGCGCGTTTGAAGCTCTCATGCGGCGCTATCAAAGCGAAAAGTCTCCGGAGGGCAAGATGTTGATAGCAAGAGCACTTGCCGACGCTTCTTTCGCCGTACCTACGGAAGCTTTAACGCCCCTGAAAGAACAGGCCGACGAACTCCTTGGCAATTTCCAACCCTCAAGCGCAAGCAACTGCGCCCTGGCCCTTTCCGTCCTGGTCAAGGCCGACCAAATTTTTGGCAATCCCAAATACGGGCAGAAGGCAAGAGATATCCGCACAAAAATCATCAAATGCGCGCTCTCCAGATACCCGGTCACTGCCAATCTCCAGCCCTACCAGGGCAGCAATTCTCTGGCGGACGCCTACGATATGGCTCTAATGGCAAACGCGCTCTGCGACTACGCGCGGGCAAACAAAGACAAAGCCGCCGTGGAAGCCGCGCTAAGCCTAATATCTAAGCTCGACGCCGACTACCGCCAAAACGGGCTATGGAGCATCAATTCCTCCCGATCCCCATCCGCCGGATTTATCCGAGTTAAAGTTTTATCCGACGAGGAGCGCCCAAGCTATGTCGGCGAGGCTCTTCAGGCAATAGCAAAGCTCAAGGCCATCACAGGCATGAAAAAAATTTCCGACGCCGAGGACAGCGCAAAACGCATAGGCGGATCATTCGCGCAGAACTACGACGGCGTCGGCGCATCGATAAAATTGGCCTCGTTTGTCGGAGACAAGTCAATATGACAAAACCGTCTTATGGCCAAGTACCCCAAAATATCGCGCTCTGCGCCTGCGTTGCAGTGGCCTAAATTAATTTTAGAAAAGCGTATTTTACAATAACTCCAGAATTCTCGCTATCGCGAAAAGAGCGGAGACTATATAAGATTATTGCGCTAACATAAACTATCGGGAGAGCGGGGACGGAACGCGTCCCCCGCCCTCCCTTTCTTTTGAATCAGCAACTCTATTTCTGGTTTGCAAGGTTATTGCACGACATATCCTGCGCAAGTTGGCGGCGCCTTATCATGTCTTCGTCCGCATTTCTGCAGCGCGAACACTCCCGCGCAGATATGACCAGATGCGATAAATACGCACTCAGATTGCCGTTGAAATACACGTCGGCATTCCTCTGCGCTTCCCGCAATATTTCATTGGAAAGAGATATCTGTTTCTTGTTAACTGGCGTACTCATTCTACTCGATGGTTAGAATGCTCTCACAAAGATACTAATATTTCAATAAAATAATTATGATATTTTAATATTTTTTCTTATTTATTGCTATAATCATGATTATGGCACCCTTTAGGCACGCCAAGCACCATTCCACAAAAAAAAAGCGGCGCGCTGTTTTAGCGGGCCGCCTTAGACGAAATTAAGGAGGTTAGGCCTTTAAGCCGTCGATAATTTTCAATATTTCGGCCAATTTCGCCTCGTTTTCGGAAAGCTGTTTTTTCGCACCCTCTATGACATTCGCAGGAGCCTTTGAGACAAAGGCCTGGTTTGCAAGCCGCGCGCGGGCTGCCTTTATCGCGTTTTCGAGTTTTTCCCTCTCCTTGCCCAATCTTGCAAGCTCCGCCCCCGCATCGACATTGCCGCGCACGTCAATATAGACCGTGCCCAGATCGCAAAGCGAGGCCGGCATTTCAGACTGCTGGCCGACGAGCTCTATGGATGCCGCGCCGATAAGCTTTTTCAGCTTCTCCGTATTCGACTTCAGCAAGTTCCCGTCGTCGACGGGCATGACGAGCAATCGAACGTCGCGCTTCGACCCGAGATTGCATTTTGCCTTCAAGGCCCTTGCAACCGTCGCAAAATCTTTAAGCTTTTCGGTCTGCTCAAGCGCTTCGGCGTCGACGACGATTCCGGCTTTTTCAAGCTCGCCGGCAAACGACGGCGACTGGTCCTGTATGAAGGATCCATCTGCGCCGTAGCCCATGTTGTGCCACAGCTCCTCCGTTATAAAAGGCATGAACGGGTGCAACAAAAGCAGCATTTGCCTAATGCACAAATCCTCGACGGCCAGCACCGTTTGCATGGCCTCAGGGTCGTTTAGCCTCGATTTCGAAACCTCCAAGTACCAGCCGCAAAAATCGTTCCAGAAAAACGAGTAAAGCCTCTGGGTTATGCTGTTAAACTGGTAGAGCAGATAGTCTTTGGATATTTCCTCCGAACATTTAATGAGGCTTGAAATAATCGCGCGGTCGTCGGCGTCCATCTTGGAGCGGTCGAGCCTCCTGACAATCTTGTCCAGGCTGCTGTTGTCCTGCGGCTGGCTCATCTGGCGGAAGCGGCACGCATTCCAAAGCTTGTTACAGAAATTTCTGCCCAGCTCCACGCGCTCCTCGCTAAAGAGGATATCCTGCCCCTGTGGGGCGCAATTCATCACCCCAAAACGCAGGCCGTCTGCCCCGTACTTCTCTATGATTGCCAGCGGATCGGGAGAATTCCCCAGGCTTTTTGACATCTTGCGCCCCTGCATATCGCGGATGATGCCGGTAAAGTACACGTTCTTAAAGGGAATTTTATCCTTCATTTCCCCGGGCAAAAATTCCATGCCCGCCATTATCATTCTGGCGACCCAGAAGAAGATGATGTCGGGCCCGGTAACCAAATCGCTGGTCGGATAGAAATAGTCCATACCGCGCTCCTTCTGCGCCTTGGGATCGGGCCAGCCCATTGTTGCAAAGGGCCACAGCCACGAACTCGCCCACGTATCAAGCGAATCTTCGTCCTGAACCCAGTTTTGCGGATCGGCGGGCGGCTCGACACCGACGTACACCTCGTCGGGATTATGCATGTCGGGGTTTGCCACCCCCTTGCGGTACCATACGGGAATTCTGTGCCCCCACCATATCTGGCGGCTTATGCACCAATCCCTTATGTTGTCAAGCCAGTGCTCGTATGTCTTTTCCCAGCGCTTGGGCCAGAATTTTATCGCCCCCGATTCAACCGCCTCCTTTGCCTCGGCAACCTTCGGATAGCGCAAAAACCACTGGTCGGAAAGCCTGGGCTCAATCGGCACATTGCCGCGCTCGGAAAAGCCTATGTTGTTTTCGTAGTCCTCAACGGCTACAAGCTGTCCCATTTCACGCAGCATCTCAACGGCCTTTTCGCGCGCCGCGTAGCGGTCCAACCCCTCAAATTCCGGACCGGCAAGCCCGTTCATCGTGGCATCGGCATTCATCACCTCTATTACGGGCAAGTTGTGCTTCTTGGAAAGCTCAAAGTCGGCCGGGTCGTGGGCGGGCGTAACTTTCAGAACGCCGGTTCCAAAGCTCATGTCGACGTACTCGTCGCCTATTATTATTATTTGAGCCTTCGGAAAGGGCCTCCAAATTTTCTTGCCTATGTAGCGGCTGTAGCGCTCGTCCTTGGGATTGACGGCAACCGCGGTGTCGCCCATTATCGTCTCGGGGCGGGTTGTCGCTATCTCGAGGAATTTGCCGGGCTCGTCGACGAGCTCGTACTTCATTCTGTAGAGCTTGCTCTTTTGCGGCGTCATTATAACCTCCTCGTCGGAAAGCGCCGTCAGATTGACCGGGCACCAGTTTACCATGCGTTTGCCTCGGTAAATGTATCCCTGCTCAAACAGTTTCACAAATGCGGTTAAAACTGCCTTTGAGTAGTCGGCGTCGAGAGTATGCACGAGCCTGTCCCAATCGCAGGAGGCCCCGAGCTTTTTGAGCTGCTCGATGATTATCCCGCCGTGCTTGTCGCGCCACTGCTTGGCAACTTCCAAAAACTTCTCCCTGCCGAGCTTTTTTGCCGAAAGCCCCTCTTTGCGCAGATACGCCTCCACCTTGGTCTGGGTGGCAACTCCTGCATGGTCGGTTCCGGGAATCCAAACGGCAGACTTGCCCATCTGGCGGGCGCGCCTGATTAGTATGTCTTGAATCGTGTTATTGAGCACGTGCCCCATCGTGAGCACTCCCGTCACATTCGGAGGCGGAATAACTATGCTATAAGGCTCCTTTTTCGAGTCGACCTTCCCCTTAAAACAGCCCGACTCAACCCACGTTTTATACCATTTGTCCTCCACTTCCGAAGGATTGTACACTTTGGATATCTGACTCATTTTACAACTTCTTACTTACCCACATACTTTCCCATCGCCCCCTCCCTGTCAACATTTTTCACCGCCCCCATTCCATCGGGGAAAAGACTTAAGAGAGAGCCTCTGCGCCACAAAAGCGGCCATGTCTGCCCCCAAAAAAAATTGCGCATTCCCATCAATGAAAACGCGCCTTTGTTTAAATTGCACGGCAGAATCCAGCCGCCATACCGCTGAAAAGTCTATTCCGATAAGGAACAAAAACATTAAAGAGGCTTTTCGAAGACGGCGGCATAACACGGCGCTCGCCGGAGGAATTAAAATCATGAAAAATAAAAAAATTCGACTTGCAACGCGCAAACATTCGTTCAAGGCGCGCCGCCTACTCGTCTGTCTCAACCTTGATTACAGCCCTGCCCTTTGCCTTCATCCCCTTGGGAACCCTCAAAAACTCGTACTGGCTCGACTTTGATTCGTCGAGATACTCTATAGACTGCAACTTTTTATTCTGCGGAATGCCGGGTTGCTTCTTTGACGCTTTTTCGCTCCGATGCGAATCAACGACGTTTTTTTTCTTTCCCATAAACGACGCATTCGGCACGTCTATATCGACGCGCTTGCGGGAAAGCATATCGCCCCAAAAGCTGTTCGACTCTTGGGAAATATCCGTCATAGACCCGCCGGCGCGCGTGTGTTTCAAGCCGGGAGTCAACGGATGGGACCTGCGGAACTGGTACTTGTTGATATCCTGCATGGACATCTGGCGCAAGCCCTCGTAGGCGTCTCTGACCCTTTCAGTGGAAAACTTCGTCTTTTTGTCAAAGTCTATGGAGCCCTTGTAGTCTCTGGAAAGATTTTTTTCGGTGTCGAAGAGTTTCTGCATCTTTCCCGAACCCGCCCAATCGCGCGTCTTTGGATTGAATTGCTTGCCCTCAAATTCTTTCCGGGAATCGGAAAATTCGTCGTCTGCAGAAAACGGGCTTTTTGTGTCGCGGGAAATGTAGAACGATTTCTCAATCAGCGCGGAAGCGTCTTTTGTATTGTTGTACTGCTTTGTCTTAAACTGCCTATCCTGCATGGAGGAAGATTTTTCCGTAAGGTCTGAGCTCTTCTTCTGAATCTCCTTGTTGCCGATTGATTTGTTCTGCTGGGTATAGTCGTGCTGCTTTACCTGGGCGACAGACAAAACAGCCGGCGCAAAAAGCGCCAGCGCAACCGCAAAATAAACTAAAAAACCCTTTTTCAAACCCTGACGCCCAAAATCTCAAGAATCCGGCTGAGATCGTCGTTGTCTATATACTCAATGACAATCTTGCCGCGCTTGCCGCTCTGCTTTAGCGTCACGCTGGCGTGCAGCTTTGAGGCGACCTTATTTTGAATGTCGCGCATTACGGCCTCCTTCGCCGCGGAGGCCTTTCCGGCCTGCAAGGCCTCGATAGAGCGCCTCGGCGCGCCCTCCTTTACCTTCCGCGCAGCCTCCTCCGTGGCTCGAACACTCAGACCCTTTTCTATTATGGCCCTGGCGAGAATCAAAACCTTTGCGGGGTCTTCAATGCCGGTGAGAATCTTTGCATGGCCGGCGCTTATCAACCCCGAAGCCACAAACCCGCGAACCTCATCGGGCAAGGACAGCAGCCTTAGGGAATTTGCAATGCTTGAACGCGGTTTGCCCAGCCTCTGGGCCACGGCGTCCTGCGTGAGGTGGAAGTTCTGCATTAGGCTTGCTATGCCCAATGCCGCGTCTATCGGGTTCAAATCCGTGCGCTGGAGATTTTCAATCAAGCCCTTGGCCGCAGAAGAGGCGTCGCTTGCACTCTGCACGCAAACGGCCACTTTCTTAAGCCCGAGCTTGCGGCAGGCGCGCAAACGGCGCTCGCCGGCTATAAGCTCGTAATTATCCCCGGATTTTCTGACAATCAGCGGCTGGATAAGCCCCTCCGAGGCTATGGAATCGGCCAAGCTTTGAATCTCGGACTCGGAAAATTCGCGCCTGGCCTGGTATTTGGACGGCACTACAAGCTCAATGGGAACCTCCCTGAAGACGCCGTACGAGGATACGCCGACGGATATCTGGGCTTTCGCCTGCGGCGCGCCCTTGGCAGGCTGCGCGGCAGCCTTTACTATGCCGGAATTTATTATCGAACCCAGCCCCCTACCCAAAGCTTTTTTTAGTGCCATGCCTGTCCTCCTATTGCTGCGGAATGAAAATTTCTGCGCCCACGCGAAGCATGCGCGGATCGGATATTTCGTTGGCGTCGAGAATCCAACTCTGGCGCGAATTGTGTTCTCTTGCTATTTTGGAAATGGAATCGCCGCTGCGGACAACGTACTTAATGCCCGATTTCGGATAGTCTGTCCCGAATGTCCTGGCGGGTTGCGCCGCCGCGGGCTGGGCGTTTATGGCCCGCGTAAGCTTTTGAATGGCAGCGTCGGTCTGCATGGCAAGGCTGTCGATATCCTTCTTCACAGACTGGATTATCTCGTTTTTTAGCGCGGAATTTTGCGCCGCCATCGCGGCCTTTGCCGAGGCTACCTGCGCGCGGACGCTCTCGCCGCCCACGCTCGAATTCTTAAGAGCATCGAGGCTCTCCTTGAGCGCCTGGTTCTCCGAGCGCAGCTGCTCCACCTCGAGGCGGAGCTGGCCGACCTCTCTGCGGAGAAGATTGACGTCTTGGCGCATGTCCAAAAGCACCGTATTCTGGCCGAATGCACACGCGGAAAAACCTGCCGCAAAAAAGCAAAGAAAAACTTTTTTCATATATCGGGTTGGCTATGTTAATTCTGGCCGTTTTTTATATTTTGATTTTTTTGCATTACAAGCATTTTTAGGAAGTCTGCAAAAATAAATAAGCTTGCAATACGGGCCCGTATCGGCGATTCTCTGGGGCTTGTTTAATTTTTAAAACATATGTGCGGAATAACGGGATACATCGGCAAAAGAGACGCGACTCCAATATTGATTGAGGGTCTAAAAAAGCTCGAGTACCGCGGATACGATTCGGCGGGAATAGCCCTCCTAAAAAAGGGCAAGATGACAGTCTGTAAAAAGAAGGGCAGAGTCGACGTGCTCGCCGGCCTCATGCGCAAAAATCCGTTCAAAGCCAATCTGGGCATAAGCCACACGCGCTGGGCGACCCACGGGGGCGTAACCGACGAAAACGCACACCCGCACGTATCGAGCGACGGCATGTTTGCGCTCGTGCACAACGGCATTATTGAAAACTACGAAAACATGAAGCGTTTCCTCGTAAAGAAAGGCTACACGTTTTCAAGCCAGACCGATTCCGAAGCCCTCGTAAACCTCATAGCCTACCATTACCAATACCGCACTTCCGACAAAGACGAAAACAGGTTTCTGGAAGCCGTGCGCAAGGCCTTAATCCACGTCGAGGGCACATACGGAATAGCGGTCTTGTGCAAGGACAAGCCCGACGAGCTCGTCGCCGCGCGAAAAGGCTCGCCGCTGCTGATTGGAATCGGCAAGGACGAACGGCTCGTCTCAAGCGACGTCCTCGGATTCGCGGGGAGGGCAAACAACGTCATTTACCTTGAAGACGGTCAGGTCGCCAGCATAACAAAAGACAACTGCGACATAATTTCCATAGGCAACACGCCCGTAGAATACACGATAAAAGAAATCGACTGGCAGCTTGAAAATGCCGATCTAAACGGCGCAAAGCACTTCATGCAAAAGGAAATTTTCGAACAACCAAAGGCGATAGAAAACGCCATAAGGGGCAGAATTTCCGAGGACCAGGCCACCGCCATTCTCCAGGGGCTAAACATGACCCCAAACGACATGCGCCAGATAGACCGCATTATATTTTGCGCCTGCGGCACTGCCTGGCATGCGTGCTTGGTTGCCGAACAGCTGATAGAGCGCTACGCGCGGATTCCCGTGGAAGTCGAATACGCCAGCGAGTTTAGATACAGAAACATTCCAATCGAGAAAAACACCCTCGTTTTTGTGATAAGCCAAAGCGGCGAAACAATCGACACGCTGGAAGCCTTGCGGGAGTCTAAGCGCAAAGGCTTTAAAACACTCGCAATAACAAACGCCATAGCCTCGACCATATCGAGAGAATCGGACGGCGGCCTTTACCAATACGCGGGCAAGGAAGTGGGGGTGGCCTCGACAAAGGCGTTTACGTCGCAGGTGGCAATTTGCCTGCTCATAGCCTTATATATTGGCAGAATGCGCGATATGTCGTACTCGGTCGGCAAGGACATAATAAACGCTTTAAAAAGCCTGCCGGAGACAATTGAAAAAACGCTAAAGACCGCGCCGCAGATTAAGAAAATAGCCAAGAAATACGCATGTAAAAACGATTTCCTGTTTTTGGGCAGGCTCGACGAATTTCCCATCGCCCTGGAAGGCGCGCTAAAGCTTAAGGAAATATCATATATACACGCCGAAGCGTATCCGGCGGGAGAAATGAAACACGGCCCTATCGCGCTGATTTGCCCGGAATGCCCGTCGGTGGTTTTTGCGTGCGCCGAGGACGTGCTTGCAAAAATAGTATCAAACGCCCAGGAAATAAAGGCGCGAAAAGGCGCGGTAATTGCGATAACTTGCTTCCCGGAGGCCTTTAAAGATATTGCCGACGATATAATAACAGTGCCCAAGGTTCACGATAGCATACGCACGATTATCGACACCGTTCCCGCCCAGCTGCTCGCCTATTACATAGCCCTCGAGCGCGGCTGCGATGTCGACAAGCCCCGCAACCTGGCCAAGGCCGTCACCGTGGAGTAATTGAAAACCGTCGTAATAAGGCATCCGCGCGAAAACCGCAAAAAATGCTCCCTGCGGCATCTCGTCGCATTCCCCGATTTCGAATTTCACAACGCCCGACCCGGGTTTTATTTCGACGCGACGGGCTACACAGTGCTTGAAATGGGCGCCAGTCAAATGTCGCCCGCCGACGCGCACAGGCCTATCCTGCTGCTTGATTCAACATGGGCTCTGCTCCCGGGCCTGCGCGCTAAAATCGGCGGAAACTTTGTTTCGCGCGGATTGCCCGACAGTGTCAAAACCGCGTATCCGAGGCTTTCAAAAATGACGCAAAACCCCGACGGCGGGCTCGCCTCTATCGAGGCTCTGTATGCGGCGTTTCGCCTCCAGGGAAAAACGAGGATAGAATTGTTGCGCGAATATCCCTTTGCCAAAAAATTTCTCGAATTAAACGGCTGGCAATGCGACGCCCCCGACGGTTTTTTCGACGGAACAATCCAGATATAGCATAAATTGCCATATCCCCTCAGCTCGCGTTAAGCGCGGGTAAAAATAAGCAAAGTATAGACCTCGCCGAATATATTCCGTTTCGCCATACGAGGCTTGCTTAAGAGTCAATTGATGTACGGGCTACCTATCTCACTGCGGAGATTCCTCAAGCAAAAAAAAGGCGGATAAAAATCCGCCTGCAAATAAAGATAGATTTTGGTTTAGGCGCCCTGCGGTTGGCCTTTCATTTCGGTGGTATTCTCCGACTCGAGAGCCTCGGCGCGTTCGCGCTCTTCGTCCTCCTTTTTCATGCGCTCGAGTTCGCGGGCTTTTGCCTGCTGTTTTGCAAGCCATTCCTCCCTGTTTGTGGGAGTAAACGAACCTTTGACTATGGCGTATATATCGTCGCCGTCGATGGTCTCCCTAAGCAGAAGCTCGGACGCGATTAAATCGAGCTTGTCGCGGTTGTCCGAGAGCAATTTCTTGGCGCGTTCGAGCTGGCGCTCGACAATGTCCAAAACAATGGCGTCTATCTCCTCGGAAGTCTTCTCGCTGACGGATTTCACAAAGGAGCTCTCGGGATCGTAGCTTAAGTCGACCGGACCGAGCTTGCTCATGCCGAAATTGACCACCATGTTGCGCGCCGTGGCCGTGGCCTGCTTTATGTCGCACGAGGCGCCGTTTGTAATGTCGTCCAATGCGACCTCTTCGGCGGCGCGACCGCCCAGGCACATGCATATGTAGTTAAGCAGCGACTTCTTCGACGATGTGTACTCGTCCTTCACCGGGAAGAACATCGTAGAACCGAGGCTTTGCCCGCGGGGGATTATTGTGACCTTGTGTATTTTGTCCTTGCCGTCGTCAATTAGCGCCTGCACCAGGGCGTGCCCGCCCTCATGGTAGGCGATTAGGCGCTTTTGGTCGTCGTCCATTATCTTGCGGTGCTCTTTGCCGAAAAACACCTTGTCCCTGGCCTCGTTTATGGCGTCGACGGATACCGTCTTTTCGTGGCGGCGCGCCGAAATTATGGCGGCCTCGTTGAGCATGTTCGCCAAGTCGGCGCCTGAACTTCCGGGGGTAAGGCGCGCAATCAAGGCCAGGTCCACATCTGGGGCCAATTTGAGCTTCTTGGCGTGGACTTTCAGTATCTCTTCGCGCCCGCGCACATCGGGAATATCTATAGTTACGCGCCTGTCGAAACGCCCGGGCCTCAAGAGCGCGTTGTCGAGTACGTCGGGGCGGTTCGTGGCGGCTATGACAATTATGCCGGCATGGGCGTCAAAGCCGTCCATCTCGACGAGGAGCGAATTCAAGGTCTGCTCCCTCTCGTCGTTTCCGTTGCCGGATCCAACGCCGCGTTTGCGGCCAACGGCGTCTATCTCGTCTATAAATATTAGGCACGGGGCGTTTCTCTTGGCCTGGTCGAACATGTCGCGCACGCGCGCCGCGCCCACGCCCACAAACATCTCAACGAAGTCGGAACCGCTTATGGAAAAAAACGGCACGTTCGCCTCGCCGGCGACAGCCCGCGCCAAAAGCGTCTTGCCCGTCCCGGGCGGGCCGACCATCAAAATGCCCTTGGGTATCCTGGCGCCCATGTCGCTAAAGCGCTTGGGATTCTTCAAAAATTCGACAACCTCGGCGACCTCCTCCTTAGACTCGTCGCACCCGGCGACATCGGCAAACGTGGTCTTGTTTTCGTCGGGAGAAATCAGCCTCGCCCTGCTCTTGCCGAAGTCGAAGGCGCTCTTGCCGCCGGCTTTGAACTGGCGCGCAAAAAATATAAAAAACAAAACGCCAATTATCAGCACGGGCGCCACGCCGAGAATGAAGTCGCCCCAGAAGGTGCTCGCAGGCTCCTCCTTTATCGTCCACGGGGAAGACGGATCGGAAATTTTACGGTAGAGTTCGTCGGTAATGCGCCCCTTGAACGTAAAATCCAGAGTTCGCGGGGCGTTCTTAGTGTTCGCCTCGGCCGCAAATACGGGATTTTTTATCTTTCCGTTTATAACGTACCAGTCCTTGCCGGCCTTCTGGTCGCCGCGTATGGTCATCTCGACAATGTCGTCGTTCTTAATGGCCGAAGAAAGTTTCTTTATGTCAAACTGTTGAATCTTCCCCGCGGCATTCTCGGGCAGCGATACAAGAGCCACAACTATGGCGGCTATCAACAGCCACACCACGTACGGTTTTGAAAGAAAATTTCTCGTGTTGTTTTTGTTCATTATCCGTTTATTGAATATCCTTATTTTTCAACGTCAATTCTAATACTTCGGTGGAATCGGCGATTTTGTACTTTGAGGCGGGGCCGATAGGAGGCGCCCACAAAATCTCCCCATTGCAGTTACAGACAACAAAAATCGACTTTCGTTGCACAACGGGCACTTTTTTGCCACTTAAAAGCGCTTTTAGGCGCTTGGGAGAAGACGAGCCTATGGGCGCGTAAGCGTCGCCATCGCGCCTGGTACGAATCTCCAGAAAGTCGCCATCAAGACAGCCTGCGGCCGCCGAAAGATCCAACACCGCGCGTGTTGAATCGTCATTTTTCCCCTCCAGCAAAAGCCGTTTTTGCCCCGGCTCGAGATTTATCCGGCGCGCGGCGAATACGAGCCCGCTGGGCAGGATAACCTCCCCGAGGCCCGTCTTGAGGCTAAAGCATGCGTTGGAGCTCGGCGAAATATAAAGAGAGAAATCTTGCGGTGAATACACTATGATATTTTCCCCCGCAGAGACCTTCAACGGCTTTTTCCCGTTCGAGGAATACGACCCATAAACTGATTCGACAAATTTGTCGACAGCCGAAGCCCTCATTTTTTCGGAAAGTCCGTTCGAGGCCAAAAAACGCATAAGCGCCCTCCGAATAAACGCCCGCCGGGCAAGAATATCACCCGAGAGGCGCATCGAGCGCGGAAAACCCGGCGTCTGGCAACACGCGCCAATCAACGGCTCGGCAACGGAATTTATCGCCTGCGCGTCCTCGCAAAGAAGCATTTGCGAACGCCTTACCCCGCCGACAAAACCTTTGGCAACTTTCTCCAACACGGGCAAGACGCGCAGGCGCATCTTGTTTCTAAAATGGCAGTCCTCAAAATTGGTCTCATCCTCGCACCAAGAGTATCCAGCACTTTTTAATATGCTTATGATTTCAGACTTGCGCATGTCTAAAAGCGGCCTGGCAAACCGCAGGGCGCCCGCCTGCGATATCGGGAACGGGGCGCGCAGTCCGTCGAGACCCGCCCCGCGGCTTAGGCGCATTAAAACGCTCTCGGCCGCGTCGTCGGCATGGTGGGCCTGGAGAATGACGGCGATATTTTCGCGCGCGCAAGCCTCCTCGAAAAACTTGAGGCGCATGGCTCTAAACTCGGCCTCGGTCTTTTTTTTCGGGGGATTGTCTGCAGAGCCAAAAATTGCGCTGACGCCGAGCTTCAAGCAGACGCCCCGCACATATTTTTCGTCGGCGTCGGCCGACGGCCTCGCCTTGTGGTTAAAGTGTAAAACTAAGAGCTTGTCAATATGGTCTGCAAAGACTTCGGAGCAAATCAGCAGAAGCAACAGGGAATCCGCCCCGCCGGAGCAGCCGATTCCGACGCGTTTTCCCGACTCGAAGCAACGCCGCGCCTCGTCGAGGGCGTCTTGGCGCAACTTGGCGCTAAAAGAGTATTTTCCTATTGAAAAATCCATAGAGAGAACATTGTTAAGGTAAAGAATCCGGCCGCCGCACCCGCGCGCCAATGCCAGCGGCACTGTCCGGTAATCAAAAATAAAGCCAAGGCGCAGACGACAAAGAAAATGCACAAAATCGGGCTATCCAGCCGCACATCCACAAGCCACGGCATAAATTTCGCCGTAATCGCCGATATTTCCAGCATCAAGTAGGTTGCAAATGTTGCAAGGCACGCAAAAGGCGCGCCCAAGCCAAAAGGCAAAATTATGGAGGCCGCGGCCAAGAATACGGCGCAAGTGGCAAGCCCCACTAAAAACGGAGATACAAAAATGCCCGAGATGGAAAAAGCCCCGAACCAGTACGCCGATATGGGCGCCGCCACGCAACCGCCTCCCAGGGCTATTAGAAAGCCCCCCGCTACGAATTCGAAAGCTCTCAAACAAGTGCGCCAAAGACCCGAGCGCGGCGCCATAGCGGAAAAAGCCACTGCCATCTGGGTCGCCGCCGATATTGAGAAAAGCAGCAGCGTCGCCGTAACGGCATACGAGAGTTGAAATCCAGCCGTAAATATGACTTTGGGATCAACAATAATGGCCGCCAAAGCCGAAACCATCAGCGCATTCATCGAATTCGATCCGCGCGAAAAGACGAGGGCTATCCAGAACGATACCACCATTATAAAGGCCCTTACCGCCGACGGCGGAAACCCGCAAGCCCACACATAAAGAAAAAGCAGCGGAAGCGCGACAAAGGGCCTGAGCTTGAAAGGAACGGATATGAGCGAACAAAAGAAATAGGCCGCCAATGCCGCTATGCCCACATGCAGGCCGCTTACGGCAAAAATATGCATGGCGCCGACTTCCTTAAAGATCTGCTTATCCTCGGCCCTGAGTTGAGACTTGTCGCCGAGAATCATAGCCTTAAGAATATTGTTGCTTACCGAAAAATCTCCCCCGCTAAAGATGGCATCTGATAGCCTGCCCGATATGAATGCGGAAATTTTTGAGCCGGCGCTCTCGGGAGCCCGGGATAAGACACTTGCATTGTAGGAATTGGCAAAGAGCTTGAAGTATATAAAGCGGCTGAGCAAATAATTGTTGAACGAGGCCTCGGAATGGGCGTCTTTTACGTATCCCCAGGCCGCCGGCGGGCGTATGCGCACGGGCCTCAGTATGCCTTTTAGGAGAATTGTATCCGATTGGGAAAAGAGGGGGACGTCCGGGTGGCTCCCCCGCTTTGGCCTTGCCACGGTAAACCAAATATAGCTTCCCGAAAGCTCCGAAACGTCGGATTCAACCACGCGCGCAACCCCGTAGGCAGTTCGTTCCGAACGCGAAACTTGCATCACTTGGCATTTGGCGCTAATCGCAGCCGGGGCGAAATTTTCAATGGGATTTTCCGGGACCCTCAGCCAAAACAAGCCCGCAAACAAAAGAAAGCACGAACACGCATACACGCCCCTGCGCAATACTCTCACATATCCGCCCGGAATTCCGAAATAATAGAACATGCGCGCAAACGCGTCTATTGCAAACGCCGCGGGCGCGCACAGTATAAAAAGCCGCATGGACGGGCGCAGCGATTCAAACGACGATGCAAACCACGTCCCCAAAAAAGCCGAAAGGCAAATGCCAAAAATTGGATAGGCAATAAAACTGCGCCTTAAGTACTGCATTATCTAATTACAAGCGGTGTGGTGGAGTCGGCGCTCGAATCAAAACGGATTGACCCGCAGGCGCCGTCGTAGCTTTTTTCCGTAAACTGTCGGCGAATTTTGGATACATCGAAGCCAGAGGCCTTGATGGCTTTCATCAACAACATTGCGCTGTCGTATCCGTATGCGGCAAAGGCGCTGGCCGGTCGCAAATAGCGCCCTTTGAAGGCCTGGGCAAACTCCCTGCCCTCGGCTGTCAAAATTCCGCTCTCAAAGGCCGAAAACGGGCATACCACGCCTTTGACCGGCTTGGGATAAACCTCCATGCCGCGCATGCGCGCAATAGTATTTTTATAAGATGCAGAAAGCATATCCCTGCGCAAAGCCTCAAATTCAGGACCCGCCCCGACATATATGATGGCATCGGCCCCAAACGGAATTATGTAGCGGGCGAATATGTCAAAGCGGGACTCGCCGGGGGAAAAGTAGTCTCTAAACACCTTTCTTTGCGACGTCGATACGGCAAAGCTTATGTAGTCGCTCAACGACTTGTACTGCGGAGTGTCTTCGGCAAGTATGGCAACATTGCCCAACCCGCCGCGGGCGTGGATTTTTTCAAGCTCTCCAGACAACAAGTCGGCCTCTTGGGCCCCGTTAAAAAATATTCTGGTGGAATTTTTTCCCTGAAGCGTCGCAGGCGGATAGGCCATCATGAAATTAAAGAATACGCCCCTCATGCCCGAAAGCATGTTATGCTGCGAAATAATCTGGGCGTCAAAGCCTGCGCAGAAAACCCTGACACCTTCGTCAGTCAGCCTTCCCACCGCCTCGAGAACGGAGACTTTGGAAATATCGAAAGGCACAATGTCAAACTTGAGGCCGGGATTTTGGGCGTTGAAGTCGTCGGCCGCCATGCGGGAGGCGTCCAAGATATCGCGCGCGCATTGCGAGGATTCTATCGGCAAAATAAGCCCTATTTTGGGCTCGAGCTTGGAAGAGGAGACGGCGCGCTCATCGGTCGCGCAGGCAGATAGCATAATGCATGCCAAGACTACCGCGTACAATTTTTTCTTCATAGGCACAGTTATACAGACGCTCATTGCGTTTTTAAACTTTTTTTTATAAAAAATATTGAAGGCTAAAGCCTAATGAAAGATAATAAAACCGCCATAAAAAAAACGCGATGGAGAAAGTTCTAACAGAAGTCAAACAATCTATACCCGCATCTGCGGCGCGCTGGATATACAAGAACCTCTCCCGCGGCCGCAACGGGCCGCTTTTTGACGATGTCTTGGTTCTAACCCCGACAAAGGAGGGCGCCAGATCCCTCGGCGCGGAGCTTCTGGAAATGGCGCTAAATGACGGCCGCCCGGGGGTATCGGGCATCCGCTCGATAACGCTGGAGACGTTTTTGGCCGAGCTTATAGGCGGGAGTACTAACATAGCAAGCGCCCCACAAAAACTTTTGGCGTGGCTGTACGCGCTAAAAAACTCCGCCGCCCAGGAGCTTTTCCCAAACGGCGGGCCGAAAGGCGAACCTCCAATCGAGACGGCGGCCGAGCTCGACGCGCTCAAATCGGCCTTGTCTGACAAACTCATGGATTTCGGCGATGTCTTGGCCTTCCTGAAAAATGGCGGAGATTCGCCCGACTTTGAAATTCAAATGTGGCAAAGCCTCGCCGAGATAGAGCGCCTTTACAGAGAATTTCTCGCAAAATCGGGGCTAACCTGCCCCTTTGACGCCCTCGCCAATGCGGCAAAAACGGCGCGGACAGACTACAAGACGATAGTCCTTGCCGCACTAGCCGACGCGCCTTCGTTTATGGAGGAAACGGCAAAAAGACTCTCGAAAAACGCGCGCGTGATTGTGCTCATTCTTGCAAACGGCGCATCGGAAAATGATTTTGACGCCATAGGCAGGCCGTTGGATGCCTTCGAAAACGTCGAAATTCCCCTAAACGGCGAAAACACGTTCGTGTTTGATTCAGTGGCCGAAGAGGCCGCGGCGGCGGCCAAAGTGGCCGCCGAATACGGACAAGAGACGATGGCCGTCGGCATAGCATGCGAACAGATACAAAGCGCTCCCGTATTTAAGCGGGCCTTTCAAAACATCTCAAAAAAGCTCGGCATTGGGCTGTCGGCGCGCATTCCGGAAGCCGAAAGCCTGTCGGTGTCGCTATCGGCCAAGCTCTTCGGGATTGTCGGTCAGCTCGGACAGACCGGCGCGTTTACAAGTTTCTTCGACTTTCTGCAAAACCCGCTGATATGGGCAACCATCTCGGAGAATTCGCCCGAAAAAGCCCGCGCTATATTGGCGTGCGCCGACAGGACGCGAGAGGAGTACGCAACCGTATCTGGGGAATCGGCACTAAAGATACTCAGGCTTGAGAACAATCCGCTTTTTCAGGAATTTGAAAGGGCGGCAAGCATTGCAAAAAAACTCTTGTCTGCCGACATTGAAGATGTTGTATCGACGCTGGAAGAGCTCGTGCAAAACTATGAAAGTTTTGCGGGGGAAAGCCGGATGGAAAACGACGCATGCCAAGCATTGAGGGCCGTTGCCGAGTCTGTAGGATCGCTTAAAGATTACCGGCCGAGCCAGTCGCAGACCATGGCTCTAATACAGAGGGCCTTCGGCGCAAAAAGCACGGTCGAGCCGGACATGGAAAATGCAATCGCGCTGCAAAACTGGGTTGAAATATTTTGGAGTAGAGCCCCGCAAATATTGCTTTGCGATATGAACGAAGGCGTAGTTCCCATGCCGGAGAACCAAAACCAATTTATGAGCCAGTCGTTAAAAAGGCGGATGGGGCTCAAAGACTCGCAGTGGAGAAGAAGGCGCGACGCGTATATGCTAAAGGCAATGCTCGACTCCCGCCCGGGGGGGCTTGCCTGCGTGATGTATTCGGTAAGGGACGCCTCGGGAGACCCGCGCATGCCCTCCAGAATATTAATGCAGGCCCGCGATCTCCCCTCAAGGATAAATTTTCTGCTTGAAACGCCGCCCCAAAGCGCATCGGAGACCACTGCTTCGACCCCCGTCGCCCTTCGCGCCGATAAACCCCTGCCACAGGGCTTTAGAATGTCGGCTACCGCCTTCAAGAATTATCTGTCCTCGCCCGTAACTTTCTATATTTTAAACGTCTTAAAAGCATCTGAAATCCAGAGCGACAAGAGCCAGATGGATGCAATGCAGTTTGGCACGCTCTTCCACGAAACACTCAGGCGCTGGGCCTCATCGGAGTGCGCCGGCTCGGAAGACGCCGACGAAATAGCCAAATATCTCGACGGCGCGCTCTCCGCCGCCGCGGCCGAAAAATTTAAGAACGAGATGTCCGCCCAAACGCGGCTGCAGCTCGTCTCTATGAGGCAGCGCCTCAGGGCGGTTGCAAAGCGCCAAGCTCAATGGGCAATGGAGGGTTGGCGGATATGGGGAAGCCCCGAAAGGAAGATATCCATGCAACTCGACGGAATGGAGATAGTAGGCACGATAGACAGAATAGACTTCAACGCCAAAACAGGCGACTTCGCCGTAATCGACTACAAGACGTACGACACCTTAAAAGGCGCGCGCCAAACACACGTAAAAGACGCCCCCGACGGTTCGCTGCAGTGGCTCGATTTACAATTGCCCATATACGTCATGGCTGCGAGGGAGCTTGCAAATAAAAAAGACATTTGCCGCGCCGCGCTGTTTGTCGCCCCCACGAACGTGACGGCGACCGACATAGACATATGGGAAATAAGCCATATAGAGCTTGAAAGCGCCGTCCTAAAAATGCGCGAAATAATATCAAAAATAAGAAACGGCGAATTCGCAACTGCCGACGCCCCGAAATATCCGCCGTGCCCCGATACGTTCAACCTCTCCGGCAAGCAAATAATAAAACTTCTCAAATGAGTGACGAAGACTACAAATTTTTCTCCAATGAAAAAGTCTCGGCCTCGGCCGGATCGGGCAAGACGTTCGCACTGACTACGCGCTTTATAGCAATAGCATGCTCCGACGTTGACGGGAACGGCCCGGATCCATTCTCTATCATAGCCCTGACATTCACAAAAAAGGCGGCGGGAGAATTCATGGCCAAAATTCTCCAGCGCCTTGCCGACGGAGCCTCCAGCCAAGCCGGCGCCGATAAGCTTGCAAAGGAAATAATGCAATCTGTGCCGGAGCCGGGTTTTAGGAGCGAAAACTTCACGCGCGCGCGCTTTTGCGAGGTTCTGCGCCTGTGCGCAAAGAACCTGGATAAACTGCACCTCGGGACGATAGACTCGCTCTTTTCGTCCATCATCATGCAAAATGCAAACGCGCTGCGCATTTTCGAGCCCGTGGAAATAGTGGACGAAAACTCCGTATTGGCGCGGGAATTCACGCTGCTTACGATAACCGACATGATGTCGAAATTCGCCGTAAGCCAGAAAAATGTGGAGGAGCTTGCGGAGATTCTGAAACAGTCGAGCTTCGGCAAAGAAACGAAAAATTCGCGCGACCTGCTTCTATCGATAATAAAAAAGTCGCACAAACAGTACTTGGAATGCAAGGATTTGAACTTATGGGGCAACCCCGAACTCTCCGGAGTGCGGATAAAAAAAGTTGACTGGGACCCCGCAAGATACGCAAAGCTCATGCAAAGCGTCGCCGGGGATTTGGGCGGCGTCAGGCAATTTGCCGGGCTTTTGAAATTTCTGCAGAACTCCGACGCCTCGATTCTAAACGACGATAAAAGCGCCGCCCTCAGGAAAGTCTGCCAGGCCAAATGCGACGGGACGCTCGCTCAAACAACGAGCCTGGAAATCGGAAGGGCGCTTCTGCAGCTGCCCTGCGCCCAGCAGATAGACGAAATGCTCGATATGCTCGCTTACGCGCACTTTCAAAAGCTCTGCCGAGCCGCCAGGGCGCTCGGCGCGGTTGCCGCCCTGTATGAGAGCAGCTACGAATCGCAGATGCGCTCAAAGGGCAAAATAACATTTTCCGACATGCCTTACATTCTTACGGACCCGTCGAGGGAGACCGACATCCAGATAATACAGTACAAGCTCGACGCAAAATTTAAGCATTGGCTTTTCGACGAATTTCAAGACACGTCCGCCGTACAATGGAGGGCTCTTGAAAACTTGGTGGAAGAGGCGATAGTCGACCCTCTCAAGAGCTTCTACTACGTCGGCGACATAAAGCAGTCTATCTATTCGTGGCGCGGCGCCACCCCGGAACTCTTTAACGAAATATCAAACCGCTACAATAAAAATAGAATCCTCATCCGAAAGGCAAAGCCGCTAAAAAAATCGTACCGCTCCGGCGAATATGTGATAAGGGCGGTGAACAAAATATTTGGCGATAAGGCACAGCTGGCAAGGGCCTTTACGGAGGAACCCGCGGAAATATTTAGCGGCGATTTTTCCGACCACATATCGGCCGAAACTGACCCGTCCTCCGGCAAGAAGCCCCGCCCCTCCTACGCGCGCCTAAGCCTCTACAAAGCCTCGCAAAACGACGAAGACGACATGGCCCAAGTGTGCGAAAAAATCCTGCAGATAATAAGGCAGACAAAGCCGCTTGAACGCGGAATATCGTGCGCGGTCCTCGTTTACAAGAACTCGCACATAAAGGCGATTGTAGATTTTCTAAAGGGCAACGGATATCCCGCAGTCGGTGAAATGGCAGAAAACATCGCCGAGGACAGGCCGCTCGTGTCTCTTTTTACGGCCGTATTAAAGGGAGTGGCCCACCCGGAAAACTCCGCCAGCCGAGCCTATTGCGACATGGCAAATATCCTCGATTTTACGGACGATTTCTCCGCCGAATTCTGCGCGAAGGCAATCTGCAAAATTTACAGCGGCGGCTTTGAGGCGTTTGCCGACGAGTATATAGCGTACATGGAGAAATTCGGCAATACCGCTGCGGCTGAATTTAGATGGCTGAAAGAGGCCTGCGGAAAGCTCGACGCCTCGGGCGTATGCTCTATCGACGAGGCTGTGCTTGCCATAGCAGACTCCAGCGTTAAGACATCGGCAGACGCCTCGGTAATCGAAGTTATGACAATCCATAAGTCGAAAGGGCTCGCCTTTTCGATGACGATTGTGCCGGTAAAAAACAAGATTAGAGCAAGAGACGGGCTCATGCCAATAGGCCAATCAATTATGCCGTGCCCCGATAAAAAACTCGCGCAGCTAAACGCCGATTTGCTAAACGCCTACGAAATTCCGGCAAAGGGCGAAAAATTCGAGGCCCTGTGCAAGTACTACGTATCAATGACGCGAGCCGAGCGCGCGCTTTACATATTGGCGCCGCAGACGTCCAGTTTTTCCCCAAAGGCGGCCGGAGAAACCTCTTTTGTACACATTCTGCTAAACGCATTCGTGCCGGAAATGGCCGCTGCAAAAACAGACAAAGACGCAAAAAAAGCCTACGAAAAATTTGTTGAGCTGGGCGGAGAGGCAGGCATGGGAGACCCATTGTGGTTTGAACAATTCACAAAAGATTCCGCCACCGCAAAAACGCGCGCGCCACGCTCGTTTAAGCTTGAAAAAATCCCGCAAAAAATATCCGTCGTAAGGCCGTCAAAGGCCTCAAAGAGCGCTTTGAGCGACGAGAAGTTGGCCGATTTCGGAACGCGCATACACAGAATTCTATCCACCGTGCGCTCGCTAAAGTCACTCCCTAAACTCGGCGATTCCCAAGCGCGGGAAGCCTTAACCCCGCTGTTTGAAAATCCAGATTTTAGGAGGTTTTTCGACGTCGAAAACGCCTATTGCGCTAACGAATTCAGTTTTGAATGCGCCCTCGAAAATAAAAATATCGCAAGGGGCCTCATCGATAGAATAGTCGCAAAACGGGACGGCGACAAATTTGAAAGCATCAAAATAATAGACTACAAGCCCACAACATTCGATTCAGCCAAACACGCCCAACAGCTAAAAATATACGCCGAATGCTCGGCAAAAATTTTCGGGGTAAATCCCGAAAAAGTATCCTGCTACATAGCAGGATACCTCGACGGCAAAGTATCGAAAGTAATATAGTCTAAATCCCCGCAACAAGGATAAGAAAACAAAGATAAGAATAAAAAAAGCCCCGCATAGACTAGCGGAGCCTTTGTTTTAGACAATGTCTGCGGCAAGAAAGGCTGAGATAGGCTGGCTCTATGCGTCGGAGCGCGCCATGCGGTAGCCCACGCCGCGTATGGTTTCAATCAAGTCGGCCTTTGCCCCGAGCTTCTTGCGCAGGTTGACAATAAGGACATCGACTGCCCTGTCGGTTACAGGATACCCCTCGCCGTGAAGATTTCTAATGATCGCATCGCGCGAATAAACCTTGCCGGTATTTCGCATAAAAAGCTCGAGTATCGAAAATTCGTTGGATGTCAGATCGAGATTTTTCTTGCCGATTTTAGCCTCGTGGAACTCGCTGTCCAGACTTATGCCGTGAACCGATATTTTTGATTCTGAGTCTTGGGTATTGGAGCGCAGACGAGCGCGAATCCTGGCTATAAGCACGCGCGGGCTAAATGGCTTTGTTATGTAGTCGTCGGCCCCGTAGTCAAACCCGCTGACAATGTCGGAATCCTCGCCGCGCGCGGTGAGCATGATTATGGGTATCTGTTCAAAATCGCCCCTGGCCCGGTACATTTTGCAAAAGTCAGTCCCGTCCATGCCAGTGAGCATGAGATCCAAAAGTATGAGGTCAAAATGCTCTCCGCCCTCGAAAAGCTCCAGCGCCTTTTCGGCGGAATCGACGCGCACGCATTCAAACCCGCTCTTGCGCAGGTTAAATTCGACGAGTTCGGCTATGGCGTCCTCGTCTTCGACAATCAGAATTTTCTTCTTTTGCATATTTACGCCTTTTTAAAGGTTATTGTAAATGTGGAGCCCTTCCCCAACTGGCTCTCAAGCGATACTGTGCCCCCGTGGAGTATCGCTATGTGCTTGACCAGCGCCAGCCCCAGCCCCGTACCGCCAAGTGCGCGCGAACGCCCCTTGTCGACGCGGAAAAAGCGCTCAAAGACCCGCGCCTGGTTTTCCTTTGAAATGCCCATTCCCGTGTCGGAAACAGACACCTCCACCATTTTTTCGGTTTCCTTGACGGCAAGCTTTATCTTGCAATTCTTGCCGCCGTAACGCGACGCGTTTGAGACGAGGTTGCCAATGGCTATTTCCGCGAGTTTGGGCTCTCCAATAACTTCTACTGTTTCGGGGCAGTCAAACTCGACGCTGTCCCCGTTTGAATGTATCAAATTTTCATTGTCGGAAACGGCAATTTTTAGCACGTCAACAATATTGAACTTCACAAAATTTTCCCCGGCATCGGAAAATTCAACCTTGGAAAGCAAAAGCATGTCGTTGACCAGAGCCGCCATTCTGTCGGCCTCGTCCTCAATGGTCGAAAGGAAACGCTTTACCGTTTCGGCGTCGAAGTTTTCTGATATCGTCTCGGCCGCCATTTTAATTGCGGTAATGGGCGTTTTTAGCTCGTGCGAGGCGCCGGCGACAAATTCGCGGCGGAGCATTTCAGTCTGCCTGTCCTTCGATATATCCCTAATGACAAACAGCGCCCTTGCGTGCTTTGACGCATAGGCAAGCGGTATGCCCGTAAGACGGTAAATTTTGCCGAAGTGCTCGAATTCCACGACCACGCTGTCTTTTGACTTAAACGTCCTTTCCACCGCGGAAATAATTGCGGAATTGCGGAACAGCCCAACCACGCGCGGATTGTGGACGTTTGCGGGAATGTCAAATATCTCCGAACACGACTTGTTGTAGCGGCGTACCTCGCCGTCGTCGGAACAGATGAATACGCAGTCGCGCATCTGGGAAAATACTTCGTCGAGTTCGCAGTTTCTCTTGTACAGAGAGCTTATCCTCTTCTGAAGGTCCTTCCCCATTCCGTACAGGGCTCGGGAAAGCTCGTGAATCTCCGATATGCTGCAATCAGTTATCACGGCATCAAAATTTCCGTTAGCATAATGTGTGGCAGCGTTTGCAAGCGATATAAGAGGCGCAGAAATCTTGCGCGCAGTGTAAAGGGATATCAGCAATGCAAGCGCTGTCGCCGCAAACGCAAAAATTGCTATCTGCCTGCTGAAGATGCCGCGCTGGGCGTCTAGCAACTTTAAGTTCATAGACTGCCTCACGCAGTAAAGCGGCTCCGAATCGCCGCCCTTGCCCGCGGGCGCGGAAACATATATGAATTTTGCCCTCAATGTCTGCGAATATCTCAGGCACTGGTATGTCTTGCCGGAGAGCGCCTCTTTTACCTCTACTCTGTCGAGGTGGTTGAGCATGGTCGAATCGTCGGCGACCGAATCGAGGACCACTTTGCCGGCGCGGTCGATTATCGTCGTCCGAATTCCACTCTCCCCGGCGAACTTCCCGATAATCTTCGAGAGATTGCCTACAGGAACGCCGGCGTCTATATTGGCCGAGAGCAGCAATACCGAGTCGGAGAGCAGCCTCATAGTGTTTCGCTCCACAGATTTGTCGAGCGCTCTGTATGCTATCGCCGAACAAACCAATATTGCCAACAGGCACGTGGGAAATACCGCCATGAATATGCGGCTAAAAATCGAATTTGTGAGATTTTTCATAGATGGTCCCAGAAAATAGGCGCGCAAGATGCACTCGGTCAACACATATAATCCATTTAACCAATTTCTAACATTGGGCAAATAAAATCCTTATTCAAATATGAGAAAGTCTAACACGAAATAAACCAAAAGCTACATTTAGGCTAATAATAACCTAACGCCAGTCTGCAAAAATACGCGGAGAATCAAAAATGCATATGAACAAAAGCATCATTACATTGACAATTCTTGCCGCGGCATTTTGCGCGGCGGCGAGTCTGCAGGCCCAGGATAAACAAACGCTAGACCTGCTAGTATCAAAAGGCCTCATATCCAGAGCCGAAGCCGATACGGTGGCAAAGAAAAGCGCCACCGTTATTAAACCGAACCAGAAAGGAATAAAATCCCTAAAATTGGAGGGACGCTTGCAGGTGCAATACGAATACCTCGACAACAACGACGCCGGCACCGACCCCAAAAGCACATTTTTGCTCAGGAGAATATTTCTTGGAATGGGCGCGGACCTCGGCGGCGGATGGAAGGCCAACATAGTGGCCGACTTTGCAAACGAAAAAGGCGGCTATATCGAAAAAGCCCACATCAGCAAGGAATTCGACGGAGACATATTTAACGGAACCGCCGATTTCGGATACAAGAAAATAAACTTTGCTGTTGAAGAATACGAATCATCTTCAAAGTTGTGGACGGTAGAGCGCTCGCTGGCTACCCGCTATTTTGCAGAGGGAGCCGACAAACGCAAGTTGGGCCTTGCGGGGCGCCATACGGGAGTCTTTTGGAACGGCAAGGTAAACCAGCTAAAAGGTCTCTACTACGGCGCGTCGGTTTCCACCGCATACAACAACAGCCCCATAGGCGTGCCTGAAGGATACACGAACAATCTAATGTATACGGCAAACGCAGCCTATAAGGCCAAGTTTGATTGCGGAAAGATTGAAGTGGGCGCAAACCTCGCCTACACAAACGGTACAAACGTCATGGGAAAAGACGGATACAGATACGGGGATATGTTCGGTTTCAACCCGTATATAAAAGCCTCGATAATGGGGCTCGACATATGGGGGGAACTCCTGATGGCACACGTCGAAAACGGCATTAGCGACGGAGTCAACGCAACCCCAATGGGCGCCAATCTGGGATTTGAATACAAGTTCGACGCCGGAGACCTCGGTCAAATAGCTCCCACTGTAAGGCTAAGCTGGCTCGACACTGACGGCAGAGGCGTTAAAATATCCGACGGCGTACGCGACTCTAACGCCACAAACACCTTCGACAGAGGCAAGAGCATATACGTGGGCCTAAACTGGTACATTAACGGAAACGCAATCAAATACCAGCTCGGATACGAATACGCAAGATTTGAAGGCGGGCACAATTCGGCTTTCAGTAGCGCAGACGCAAATGCCTTTAGAACCCAAATACAAATATTATTTTAACGTTAACAAAAAACATAAAAAGATATGAAAACGTACAATACTATTAAAAAGATTGCAATTACCGCAGCGGCGCTTGCAGCGACGAGCCTGATGGCGAACATATCTATAGACGGCTCCACTACCGTGGGTCCGATAGCAAAGGCTTTTGCGGAATACTACAAGGAATCGAATCCTGACGTAAACATAACAATTAGCGAATCCGGCAGCGGCAACGGGGTAAAGAGCCTCATGAACGGGTCATGCCAGATTGCGACATTGTCGCGCTTTATGAAGGTAAACGAATTTAAAAGCTGCGTGGAAAAGGGCGTTTTGCCCGTAGCCCACACGGTGGCCTACGACGGACTCGCCGTAATTGTAAATCCGCAGAACAAGGTATCGGCTCTTTCTACGAAACAAATTGCCGACATCTATACGGGGAAAATAACAAACTGGAAAGAGGTTGGCGGCGACGACGCAAAAATTGTGGTCATAAGCAGAGATACAAACAGCGGCACCTACGAAACATTCAACGAACTGGTGCTAAAGAAGGCGCCTGTCGTGCATGGAGCCGAATACGTTGGCTCTAACGGACAGGCTCGTTCCAGGGTCAACTCCACAAAATACGCCGTGGCGTACGTGGGCCTCGGATTTGCCGACAGCACCGTGAAGGCCCTTTCCGTGGATTCCGTACTGCCGACTCCCTCGACCGTCGCCACAGGCAAATACCCGATTGCCCGCCCGCTTTATATGTTCACAAACGGATCTCCGAAAATGGGCGGACACGTCTTTAATTTTGTGACTCTTTGCCTGACTCCGGAAGGCCGGGAGATTATATCGGACCTCGGCTTCATACCTGTTTGCAAATAATTAATCAGAGGATCTTCGACGATGAACAACGAACATGAAAAATCGCTAATTCTCGGCGAGGCGGGCAATATGGGCCGCGCCGTTGCCGGATGGCTCGGGCGCGCGGTTCTTTTCTCGATAACCGCAATTCCGACGCTGGCAATTGTCTTCATGATAATTTTTATCGCCGGAGAGGCTCTCCCGTTCTTTGAGAATCTCAAGAACGTCAAAGAATTCTTCACCAGCACAAACTGGGCGCCCTCAAGCGCGGACAATCCGCATTTCGGGGCGCTGAGCATTTTCTACGGAACTGCCATGGTGACAATTGTCTCCTGCGCCGTGGCTGTTCCACTGGGAATATTGGTCTCGGTTTGCCTTTCTGAAATCGTCTCGGCGAGGGCGGCCAGAATATTTAAGCCGGTTATCGAACTTCTGGCGGCAATACCGTCGGTCGTTTACGGATTCTTTGCAATCGTCGTATTTGCGCCACTGCTGCAAAACAGCGGCGGGGCGCTCATAGGCGGAACAATCGCCCTGCTTGGAATACCCCTTTGCCTTGTGGCATCGCTTTGCGCGGGCGAATCTTTAAAGGGCGACAACGCGACATCGATAAAGTCGGTGTCGGTTTCCGCCGCGGTATTCCTGTTACTTTGTATTCCCGTTTTACTGCTCGCCCGCGATGCGCTATCGCTGCAGATTTCAAGCGGCACCAATGCGCTAAATGCCTCGATAATACTGGCCATTATGGCACTCCCCACAATAGTAAGCATCTCGCAGGACGCCCTCTCTTCCGTCGGGAGAGACATGCGCGAGGGCTCCCTGGCTCTCGGGGCGACGAAAACGGAGACAATATTTAAGGTCGTTATTCCGTGCGCAAAAAGCGGCATTGCAGTTGCGGTGATATTGGGTCTGATGAGGGTCGTCGGGGAGACTATGGTCGTTTGGATGGCAAGCGGTAACTCCCTCAAGATTCCAGAACCATTCTACAACGTGCTTGAACCCGTGCGTACGATGACTGCCACAATAGCGGGAGAAATGGGCGAAGCCGATCAAAGTACGGGGTCGGCCAGATACCACGTGCTATTTGCAATGAGCACGTGCCTGCTCTTCCTGGCACTGCTTATGAACGCAGCCGGAAGATACATAGGGGGAAACAAATCAAGAAAGTAGTATCATGAACGATAGATCCAGAAAAATCATCGATTCCTCGTTTTCAAAATTGGCAAAAATTTCGCTGGCGTTGATGTGCGCGGCCGTGGCCGCCTTTACACTGCCCATTATAATAAAGGGCGCCGGCGCATTTCTGTTCACAGCCACAAGCGAACATGAAAAAATATTGGAGGAAAATTTCGGCGCAGACCTAAGCGATGGTCAAAAAGAAAGGATAAAAAGAGGGGAAATCCAAAAGGAAAAAATCTTCTCCGAAATTCTCGAACTGGAAAACCGCAAATCTTTGGAGGCGCAAAAAATCATAACAGACGAAATAGACGCCGCCTTCGCCAAGCTCCAAAAGCAGACAGATTCAGTATTGTCTGCGGCAAAGCTTACATCTTCAAAACGGCGCAAGGCTTTTGCGGACATCTCGACATCTATATGGGGCGATTTTGCAAGCCGGGTAAAAGAGGCGACGCAAATGGCCGAAAAAAACGGCGCGGCTGTTTCCTTCGAAAAATTTCTCGAAAAATGCTCCGAAGATGTAACCGAAAGAGCAAAGCAATACTCGGGCTCGAAAGCGCTCAAAGCCCAAATAAAACCCGTGGCGCGCGCGGCTCTGCGGCGTTCGATATGCCAACTTCCAAATTCCGAGCTGGAACTGAGCAGAAAAAGGCTATCGGAAATTAACGCGGCGTATTTTACGTTTAAATCCGGCGTCAACAAACTGCTCGGGCCCGTCGACGCAAAACAAAAGGCCTCCGAAAAGCTGCCCAGAAACAAATACGGGCAATCGCGCATGGATATGGCCAGAAAGGTTTTTGAAGAATCCGTATGTAAGATTCGCGTTATCGCCACCGACAAAAACGGCCACAGCACCTTCCAATCGGTTCAGACAAAAGAATATTTCAAGGGCACGCCCGTGGAAAAAATATTCGACGAAATCGAAGAAAATTTCGATGCGCTAATGCAGCCGCATTTTGTCTTCTATGGAGGCTTCTTCACAAACGACCCGGTAGACTCCAACCTCTTGGGAGGCATATTCCCGATGATTGTGGGCACGTTTTACCTGACGCTAGGGTCAATGCTTATAGCCGCTCCGCTTGGCATAATAGCGGCAATATATTTCTCCGAGTACGCAAAGCCTTCAAAAATAACATCGGCTCTCAAAATGTGCGTGGGAACGCTGGCCGGAGTGCCTTCGATTGTCTTTGGCCTATTCGGCCTGGCATTTCTCATCGACACGCTGAAAATATCGGACGGCAAAAGCGTAATAGCAGGTTCTGCCACGCTTGCATTGTTGATTCTGCCTACAATAGTCCAAAGCTGCGCAGAGTCGCTAAAGAGCGTGCCGCAAACATACCGCGAGGCCTCGCTGGGCCTCGGTGCCGGCAAATGGTACACCATCTGCACGGTGATTCTGCCGGCGGCGCTTCCGTCTATGCTTACGGGCATAATAATATCAATGGGAAGAGCAGCGGGAGAGACCGCCCCCATAATATTTACGGCCGCCACAAGCACGGGAGTTGCCCTCGGCCTTAGCCAGATCTTCACAAACCCCACCCCCGCCCTGCCCTGGAACATTTACAACATATGCTCAGAACACGAGGCCGCCGAAATGGTGGAACACGTCCAGTACGGCATGGTTTTCACCCTTATGGGCATCGTTTTGTCGCTAAACCTCGTGGCCATAATCATAAGGGCAAAACTTCAACGCAGATAACACCTTAACGCAGATAATTTATGGACAACAAGACTCAAGATAATACGCCGCAGTCAAACGCAGTAGTATCGGCGCGAGACTTCTGCGTCTATTACGGAACGCACAAGGCGGTAAAAAACATAAACGTGGATTTCGCGCGCGGCAAAGTGACGGCCATAATAGGCCCCAGCGGATGCGGAAAGAGCACGTTTCTTAGATGCATAAACCGAATGAACGACTTGGTTGACGGATGCACGACTTCGGGGAAGCTCATGCTAAACGGCGTCGACATATACCACAAGAGACTCGACGTCACGGAGCTGCGCAGGCGCGTCGGAATGGTGTTTCAGCGGCCGAACCCATTCCCCAAAAGCATTTACGACAACGTCGCCTTCGGCGTGCGCCTCAAGGGCAGAATTGCGCGCTCCGACCTCGACGAAATAGTGGAAAAATCACTGCGGGGCGCCGCGCTCTGGGAAGAGGTCAAAGACAGGCTTTCATCGAGCGCGCTCGGCCTCTCCGGCGGACAGCAACAGCGCCTGTGCATAGCGCGAGCGCTGGCGATACGCCCTGAGGTGCTACTTATGGACGAGCCGTGCAGCGCCCTCGACCCGAAGTCGACCGCGCGAATTGAAGACTTGATCGCTGAACTGTCGGGAAAATACACCATAGCCATCGTAACCCACAACATGCAGCAGGCCTCGCGCGTCTCGGACAACACCGCATTTTTTTACGAAGGAAACCTTATTGAATTCGGCGAAACAGCCAAAATATTTACAAATCCAAAAAAACAAGAAACAAACGATTACATAACCGGGAGGTTCGGCTAAAATGAACTCGCATCTAAAACACGACTTGGAAAAATTAAAAGACGGCCTAATGAAAGTCGCCACGGCCGTAGAGGAAAATATGCTAAAGAGTGTCAAAGCTCTCGGCGCGCTGTCGACGGAACTCGGCTCGGACGTGGTCACAACCGATATGGAAATAGACAAGATGGAAGTCGAAATGGAGGAGGAATGCCTCAAGGTGCTCGCCCTCCACCAGCCCGTTGCAAGCGACCTGCGTTTCGTTATCACGGTGCTAAAAATCAACAACGAGCTCGAGCATATAGGCGACATGGCCGCTAATATCGCCCGCAGGATTTCTTTCCTAAAGAAAGAGCCCATATCTACAATTCCATTCGACTTGGGCGACATGACATCAAAGACAATCACCATGCTCAAACACGCAATAGATTCGTTCATGAGCGAAAACGAGTATTTGGCGCTGGAAGTATGCACTGCCGACGAAGAAGTGGATTCGGTCATGCGCGAGTGTTTCTTAAAAAGCGAAGAGCTTCTGAAAAAAGGCGAGGGAATGGGGTGCGTAAATTATCTGCTTGTCTGCAAAAGCCTCGAACGAATTGCAGACCTATGCACGAACATAGCCGAAGACGTCATATACATGCGCCACAGTGTCATCGTCAGGCACAATCTTCAAGCCGCTATCAGAGCTTTAAAAGAAGACTCTTAAGCCTCTAAGGTTATTATTTATATGCGCACCTCACGGCGCGCGTATGCTTGTATGTCCTAACAAACGGGCGCGGGAATTTTTCCCGCGCCTTTCCTTATTATAAAGACGATAAAAAAATTACCCCGCTGTTCGCCGATTTTAGCCAAATTAACATAACTGCGACAACTAAAGGAAAATAAGAAAAACAAAAGACGAATAATTTTTTTTAAAAAAAAAGTTGATTTTTTAAAATATAGGGTATACCCCTATACCCCATAATAACAAAGGAACAAAATGAAGTGCAGATCGGAAAATGAAAAACAAAAATTGACGGCGCGCCTGCGCAGAATCGAGGGCCAAATTCGCGCCCTTGAAAAATCAATAAACGACGACGGAGAATGCATCGACATCCTCAGGCAATTAAATTCGGTATCCGGGGCGGTCAAGGGCGTGTGGGTTTGCGTACTGGAGAGCCACTTAAAGCACTGCATTGCAGACTCCCTCAAACATTCCGACGTCTCCCTCGTAGACGAACTGGCCGACTATTTAAAAAAGCTAAGGTAACGACAATGAAAACAATCGGGAAAGATCAACAAAGCGTTGCATGTTGCGGCGGCGACTCTCGCTGCCCAACCAGCCCCCATGAACCAAAAGGCGACGGAAAAAATTACGACAAAGGCCATGAAGGGTCGTGTTGTTGCCACTCAGAGCACGGCAAACATCAGGGGCACTCAGACTCTTGCTGTCGTGAAAAACACGAACAGTCGGGCTGCTGTTGCCACTCAGAGCACGAAGACCACATGGAAGACGCACACTCGTGCTGCTGTTGCGGAAGGGGAGAGAAATCCTATCTAAGCGAGGGCTCGAAACTCATAATTTCGCTCATCGCCCTAATAGCGGGATTTTGCATTTCGTTTTTTGACGTAAAGTTTCCGTTCTTTCCCTATTCCGACCCGTCGTGGATTGCGCTAATACTTTGTTCGGGATGGATTTTCAAAGGCGCCATACAATCTATCGCGCGAAGGGAAATCAGCGTTCCGATACTCGTTGCAAGCGCCATCACCGCATCGTTGGTGCTATTTATAGCCCAGGCCTTGGGATACAATGTAGGCGGAGAACACAGCCACAGCTTCTTATTTGCGGCCGGAGAAATCGCATTCTTAATGAGTCTTGGGGAGTGGCTTGAGGACCGCACGGTATCAAAAACTCGGGACGGGCTTAAGCAAATATCATCCCTAATGCCAAAAGTTGCAAAAGTCGAAAGGGGTGGCAAAATAGAAGAAATAAGCGCCGCCGAGATAAGGGCTGGAGATATCGTTGTAATCAATCCCCATGAGATGATATCCGCAGACGGCGACGTAATAGACGGAGAAAGCTCTGTAAACGAGGCGAATATGACCGGCGAAAGCGTCCCCGTGGAAAAGAAGCCCGGCAGCCACGTCCTTTGCGGGACGTTTAACGAGAATGGGCTTCTTAAAATAAAAGCTACAAGGCCCGGCAACGCGACAGCTCTTGCAAAAACAATAGAGCTCGTAAAGGAGGCCGAAGGCAAGCGCGCGCCCATTGCAAGGGCAGCCCAACAGTGGGCAAAAGTGTTGGTAAAATGCGCTCTCGGCCTGTCGATATTGGTATTTCTCTTCGCCTATTTTATACTTTCTACGGGCTTTGCGGAAGCCGTCGTAAGAGCCACGACAATACTTGTAATATTTTGCCCCTGCGCGTTCGTGCTGGCAACCCCGACTGCAATTTCGGCTGCAATCGGCAATTCGGCAAAACGCGGCATACTCGTTAAAAGCGGAGAGGCCCTCGAGGCTTTATCGAAAGTCGAAAACATGTTTTTCGACAAGACGGGCACACTTACCGAAGGCAAAGTAACAGTTTCAAAGTTCGAAGTCTTTAACCGCGCCGATGAAAAACAAATACTGGAGGCCGCTGCAGCGCTCGAAAAGACGTCGGCCCACCCGCTGGCGCATGCGGTAATAAAATACGCACTCGAGAATCTGAACCAAAAAATCGGCAGGGTCGCAGAAAACGTGACATCCGAGGCAAATGGCAAAATAAGGGCCATTGTAGACGGGAAACAATACGAAATACTCAAAGCCCAAGATTCTTCATCGACTGCCTCCGACGTATTCGAAAACGGCGAAAAAGTTGCCAGAATATACTTTAGCGACACCGTGCGCCCGACATCAAAAGCGGCCGTCGAATCGCTAAAGGCGATGGGCTGCCAATGTTGCATTCTAAGCGGGGACAACATAAATAGCGTAAAGGAAGTTGCAAAAGCCGTGGGCATAGAAAGCATCCATGCAAATCTTCTCCCTCAAGATAAACTTACCATAATATCCAAAGCCCAGGAAGGCGGGAAATTTGCCTGCATGTGCGGAGACGGCGTCAACGACGCCCCGTCGCTTGCCACGGCAAACGTATCCATTGCCATAGCCGACCTGAAAAACGACATCGCTCTGAATTCAGCTCAGATAGCGCTGCTTAATACAGACCTCACAAAAATACCGGCTTTGTTAAATTTTTCAAGGCAGGTAATGAAGACGATATACGCGAATATGACTTTCTCTATAGTCATAAGCCTCATAGGCATAGCTCTGGGCGCAGCGGGCCTGATTTCGCCGGTCTGGGGCGCGCTCTTGCACAACGTCTCCTCTGTGACGGTAGTAGGAAACTCGGCAAGGCTGCTTTATTCGAAAACACTCGATAGAAAGTAGCAATTCAATAAGTGGAATCCAATAAAAAGGCCTCCGCGATACGCGGGGGCCTTTCTGTGTTTAGGGCACGTCACTTATAGCAAGTTAGCGCATTATATTTTAGTTGTTTTTTAAAAACTCTATATCGCGTTTTATAACTTGATATTTGTCGTCGTAATTGCCGTGCTCGATGATGAGGTAGCCGTCAAAATTCTGCGCATCGAGCTCGGCTAGCATTCCCTTCAAATCGATGCAACCCGTGCCGTATATTTTGGCATTGCTGTCAGTTTTGCCCAGCTTTTCCTGGTCCTTCAGATGAACGGTAAATATCTTACCCTTCAAGACCTTCAGGCCTTCTATGCTGTCAAAACCGGCGCGAGTCCACCCCCCGTTGTCGGCGCAGGCGCCAACATTGGAATACGGGGCAATGATTTTGGCGACGTAATTGTAATCGGCAAACGGCAAAGAGTGATGGTTGTGTATGGTCAATTTTAGGTCTCCCAAATGCTTCAACCACAACTCTATAATCTCGGGCTTGCTTTCCGCAGATATATACTGGCAGCCGAGAGCCTTCGCCAGGCGGCACAATTTCTCTATCTGAGCCTCGTTTTTCGGGTAGTTGACCCCGACGGATATTATGTTTAAGCCGTGATCCTTAAACATTTTTTTCGCATATTCAAAGGCCTTGGGATCTCTTTCCATAATGTTTTCGTCAAAGCGCGTCTTGGGATAATCGCCGCCGATAAGCTGCCCAAGGCACAGCTCGACATTTTCGACGCCGGCGGCTTCGAATAAGTCGCACATGTCGGCCAGATTGTAGGAATAGCACGTATACGACTGTACCGCCACCTTCCTGTCTTTTGCAAACGCGGCCGCGGCAATTGAGAGCGCCGCGACAAATAAAATTAAGAGCTTTTTCATGTGTTATTTCGCCAGCTCTTTGGTCAGTTTAATATTGTATTTTAATGTGTCGGCTATGTCGTCTTTCTTGTAGTTGAAACGGTGAGTTTCAAAGCAATACCAACCGTCGTAGCCTATGCGCTTCAACGCCGCCATGCAGGCCGAAAAATCCTTGGGCATTTCCTTAGAAGAGCCGAGCTTGTGCCCCTTGTCTTTCAAGTGAACCTCGCCAATCCTGCCTTTGAGCTTCTCTATGGATGAAACCTCCTCGTGCCCGTAATAGACTATGTTGAACGAGTCAAAATACACCTTGAGGTTCGGACTGCCAACGGCGTCAATAACGCGGTTGTTTTCGTCGCTTGAAAGAGTGTTTTCCATACATATCTGTACTCCGTTCTTCTCGGCGTACGGCATTACGAGCTTCAACTGCGCCACAAGCGGGGCAAATTTCGCCTCGACAAGCTTACAGTTGTCGTCGGAAAGCTTGTCCCGACCGAAAAATGATACCAAGACATTTTTGGCGCCGAGGGCCTTCGCGGCATCTATGGCCGCCTTGATGTACTCAGGCGCTCCGGGATTGCCCACAACGGGCAATCCGCCAACAACTATCGACGGAATTTTCAAACCAGTCTCCTCAGACTTCTGCTTGAGCGCTACTATCTGCTCCTTGGTAAGATACGGTTTCCCCGCCGCATAATTCCTCGATACTTGGACGCCGTCGAGGCCAAGTTCCTTGGCCTTGTCGAAAGCCGCAACGCTGGTTCTATACCCTTCACCCAGGCTGGCGTCGAAAACAGCCAATTTAACGTCTTTCTTTTCGTTGCATGCGCACAATACACACGCAAAGGCAGAAACAATTATTGATAAAAACAATCTAAATTTCATATTCTATACTAATTTATAAGTTGACGGTGACGGAACGGGCGCTATCGGCAGTTTTCCGCCCAATTCCAATTTTTGTGGCATTAAATTCTGCTTGGAACGCTCCAATATCCAGCGGCACTTGAAGCGCTTGCCCGATGCGGCCGCCTCGCGGCCGGCTATTGTTATGTAGCAGGAATCTGCGCAGGTCTTCATCGTATTTATGTGGTTGCCGCTGCGCAGGGCGTCGATAAGCGCCTTGTGCTCGCAAACAAGCGCCTCTTTTTTCGGCGTGTCAATTACGCACGGCTTGTCTCCGGTAATTACCTGGCGCCCAAACGACATATTTAGTATGCCTTTCGTCCCATACACCTTGAACGGAGCATAGCCAGTGCCCCCATTCTCCTGGCGGCAGGCCGCCGTAAGCGTCTTTCCGTCAGCGTAATCGTATTGGGCGTGAATATTTGAATAGCGGTTGCCCATGAGGGGGAACGGCAAATCGTTCTGGCGCCCTCCGGAACCTACAACTTCGTCGGGAAGCCCGCCGAATACCCAAAGAGCCATATCGAGATTGTGTATGTATTGCTCCACAAACTGGCCGCCGCTCGGCCATACGAAGCCAAGCCAATTCTTCAGCTGAAAATCGACATCGTCGGGCTGCAAAGACGCCTCGACATGGCCTCTCCAAACCGAGTTCATGAGATATTTCGTCTCGTAGCGTATAAATTGACCGCTTATGACATCGCCTATTTGGCCGTCCTGCACGCGCTTGACCGCCTCGGCAATGGCCTCCTGGTAGCGCATTTGCGTGCCGCAAACGACGTTTAATTTCTTCTGATCGGCAAGCGGAATTAGCTGGCTGTACACTTGGCGAAGCTGCGTGGCGTCTATGCAAATTGGCTTCTCCGCAAATATGTTCTTATTGTTCTCGAGGCATTTCCTTATATGCTCCGGACGAAAGATGGGTGGCGTGGTTAAAACCACTATGTCGGCGTCGGTCTTGACGACCTTGTCTATGGCATCCAGGCCTACAAACGCATTGTCGCCTACTTTCCAATAGTCTTTGAAGTCGGCCTTGCGCTTCTTTATTTCGTGCTCGAGCACTTTCTTCCCGCTTTCGATCGGGTACGAATAAGCGTCGCCCACTGCAACGAGCTCTACATTGTTATCGGCATCAAACATGTTCATCAACGCGGCTCTGCCGCGGTTGCCCATGCCCACAATCGCCACTTTTATCTTGTCGCTGCCTTTTACGGCCGCAAAAGAATACTTTGGCAAAACCATGGATGCCGCTCCCATCAACGATACAGATTTTACGAATTCTTTTCTATTCATCTTTTTAACAACTCCGTTTGATTGAGCCTGTGATTTTGGCCAATACAAAGGCTATTGTCAATGAAATAAAAAAGAAGCAAATCCGCAACTACCCGACATCTGCAAGCATAAGAAGCGCGATAACTATCAAAACCACTCCGCCAAACGCCGGCAGGCGCTTAGATACCCTTGCGGCCGATCTGCCGAGCTCCATGCCCAATAAACACGCAAAGAATGTCACCGCCGATATTATGAAAGCCGCCGCAAAAATATTGGCCCCGACAAACGCAAACGACACTCCCAAGGCGAGGGCGTCTATGCTGGTGGCTATCCCCAATACGAATGCCAGCTTAACATTTAGCGGATTTAAAAAATTGCGCCGCCTCACACTTTCGCCCTTAAAGGCATCAAAACACATTTTGGCGCCTATCCCGAATAGGAGGATAAACGCCGCCACGCGCAATACGCTTTCAAAGAGGCTCAGCGCGCTGTCTCCGGCAAACCACCCAGCAAATGTCAACCCTCCCTGGCATGCCGCAAATATGACAGCCCCGAACAGTTTGTTCCCGACGGGAATTTTGCAATTCGAGCACCCGCCAGCCGCCGACACGGCAAAAGAGTCCACGCACAGCGCCAGCGCCACCCATATCAATTCAAAAATGTTCACTCCCCAAGATACTCGAAAAAGCAGTCCCTTTTTGCAAGTTTATATTTAAACGAAGATCTAATACACGTGCACATTGACACTGTTTAGCATCTTGCCCTTTAAAGACACCTATGCAAAAAAACGACAAGTTCTTTTAGCGACACACATTCAAAAAATAACGACTGACATCTCCAGGAAAAAAATAGAACAGATCTCCGCGCCGCCTCTCCGAAATGCGTATGCGATGAGTGGAGTATGTGTGTTTTTCTTTTCTTGTATGCCTATGGAGCGCTTTGCACGGCTTGAGTATGCTAGTATATATAATTGTTGTTGTCGATGGTGGTATGTTTGTGGTGGCGTGTGTGGGAGAGGGAGGGGGAAAAGGGAAAAAAAGAAAGAGGGGAAAATGGGGCAAAAGAAAGGAGATGCAAGAGGGAAATAAAAAAAATTTCTCAAAGCGGAAAAGAAAAAATAACCTTAAGTTTCAATGGCGCGCCACTGGGGGGGGGAGAGAGGGAAAAAAAGAGAAAAAAAACAAGAGAGGGGGGAGAATGTGGGAAAATATCGCCGCACAAGCAAAAAAAACGAATATAAAATAGAAGAGAGACAAAAATTGCCTCGAGCCCGCCGCCCCGGGAAAACATCGCTAATCCATCTCCACGTCCATTTTTGAGCGTGGGTGCTTGGCCGAATATTCGTTTGCAATGTCGTCGCGGACAAGCTGCGTGTATATCTGCGTAGTGGAAAGATCGCTGTGGCCAAGCATCTCTTTTATGGAAAACAAATTCGCGCCGTTTCTTAGCATGTGCGTCGCAAACGAATGCCGCATGGCGTGCGGCTTGACATGCGCATCTATCCCCGCCTTTTGCGCGTACTTTTTTATGTTAAACCAAAACGTCTTGCGCGACATCTTCTTTCCGCGGCGCGTCACGAAAAGCTCGGGGCATGTTCCGCCTTTTAGAAGCTCGGCCCTGCGCGCCCGGTAAGCGTTTATGGCCTCGATTGCGGGAACCCCGACGGGCACAAGGCGCGTCTTTTCCCCCTTGCCCTTTACGCGTATTATGCGCCCGGAATAGTCGATATCGCTCTCCCTCAAATTGCACAGTTCCGAGACGCGCAGCCCGCTCGAATAGGCGAGCTCAAGCATCGCCCTATCGCGCGCTGATTCCGCCGAACCGCCGTCGGGCGCGTTTATAATATCGTCTATTTGCCCGGCCTCGAGAACTTCGGGCTGGCTTCTGACAACCTTGGGGCGCGCCACGAGCCGGCTAAAATTCTTATCCCATATGCCCTCGTCTATGAGAAAATTTGCAAGAGTGGCCAGGGCGCTTAATTTCCGCGATTGGGTCGTCGTCTTTACGCGTTTTGAAATATCGCTTATCCAATCGGAAATAGTGTCGGCGTCGACGTCTAAAAACGAAGTCTTCCCCTCGGCCACAGCGCTTTGGCAAAACTGCAAAACATCCCCGATATACGAAGAAACGGTATTTGGCCCCCGCCCAAGCTCCATCTTTAAATAGGCGGAAAAATCGTCAATGGCGCATACGAACCCTTGGGGGAGCCTGGCAAGCTGCTCGGCCCTGCTAAGACCAGTTTTTTTTGGCCTGTTCACTTCAGGTACTCTTCGATGACATTGTAGGCCGCCGAAGTCGGGTTTATCTCGGAATTCTCAACGAGCTTCTTGTAGTGCTCTATGGAACTCTCCATCCCGGCCGTGGCAAAAAATCTGCGAAGGACTTCGCTCTCAAGCAGAGACGTAAACCACTCGACGTTCTGCTCGGCCCTGCGCCTGTGGAAATAACCGTTTTCAACAGTTATCTTGCGGTAACGCTCCAGGCTTTCCCAAGCCTCCTCAATGCCCTCGCCCGTCAAGGCTGAGCACGTCTGGCAAAACGGCCGCCAATCCGGGACGGGCGCCGAAAGATAATGCAAAACACCTTGAAGCTCGGCCTGCTTTAGCTTCGATTTTTCGACGAGATTGCCGTCGCACTTGTTGACCAATATGCCGTCGGCAAGCTCTATGACGCCTTTTTTTATCCCCTGCAAATCGTCGCCCTGAACGGCCAGCTGTATGAGCATGAAAAAGTCGCTCATGGAACGCACGGAAACTTCGCTCTGGCCGACGCCGACAGTCTCTATCAAAATGACGTCGTACCCGGCCGCCTCGCACAGGAGCATGGTCTCGCGCGTCTTGCGGGCGACGCCGCCGAGAACTCCACCCGAGGGCGAGGGCCTTATGAAGGCATTCTTGCAGCGCGAAAGATTCTCCATGCGGGTCTTGTCTCCAAGCACGCTTCCGCCCGTGATGCTGCTCGACGGGTCGACAGCCAAAACTGCCACCTTCTTGCCGAACTTCTCGCACAGCATCATTCCAAACGTCTCTATAAACGACGACTTCCCCGCGCCGGGAACTCCAGTTATGCCTATGCGGTACGACTTCCCAGCATACGGCAGAATCGAGGTAAGCAACTGCTGCGAGAGCTTAAAATGGTCGGGATTGGAACTCTCTATTAGCGTTATTGCCCGCGCTAGAACCGTGCGGTCGGCAGAAAGTATGCCCTTGCGGTAATCCTCGAGACTAAGCGCGCGCTTCCTCGGCCTGGGCGCTTTCGATACGGTCGGATCGTCGGCGTTTTTCTTTAGGTCAATTCCGGATACCACACTCGTTGTAAACAGGTGCGGATCGGCATTTTCGGGTATCCATTCCGGACGGTGTTCGTCATTCATTTTCAAGCTCCTTTTCAATTTCTTTGTTCTGCCCCTCCAAGGATTTTTGCGAAAGTTCGTAAAAGCGGCGCGCCGTCTTCGACACGCTTTGCGTGCCTTCGCTCAAGGCCGTCTTTGACGCGTTATAGGCGTTTTGCAAACCATCTATGCGGGTCTGTATGGCGCTAAAGCGCTCTAAAAAGCCATTTATACGGTCGCACAGCAGCCTGCCGCACTTCGACAGCTCGCCGAGATTTTTCGATACGGCCTCGTTGCGGTAGGCTATCTGCGCGTATTTTAAAATGGCCATAACCGACGTCGGCGATACTATTATCACGTTGTCGGCGTAGGCGTCGAAAAGCAGCGTCTTGTCGCTTTCGACAATCAAATTATACGCCGGCTCAATCGGTATGAACATTAACTTGAAGCCCGCCATGCCGGAAAGGCAATCGTACTTCTTTGCAAACTCCTTCAGATGCGCGCGCGTCGATTTCTTGAATTTCGACAGACTCTCGCGCTTGGCCGCCGCGTCGGTCGCCGAACAATAGTCGACATAGTCCAACAACGACACTTTAGAGTCGACTATTATCGAGCGGCTGTCCGGAAGATCGACTATAAAATCGGGCACGAGACGGCTCTGGACCGACGTCGGGTCCGAAAAACTCTCCTGCGCGCGGTAATGCACCCCCTTTATCAGACCGCACGACTGAAAAATCTTCTCCAGAACAGCCTCTCCCCAGTTCCCGGCCACCTTGTTGTTTCCGCGCAACGCGGCGGTCAGATTCTCGGCGTCCTCGGAAAGCCTTTCGTTCATTTTAAGCAGGTTTTCAATCTGCACTTTGACGCCTTCGGACGCGCGCGTCTGGGCATCGTGGACGGCGTCGACCCTCTCGCGGAACCTTTGGAGATTCAAGCTTAAGGGCTCCACTATCGAATTAATCCTCTGCGAGCCCTGATCCACAAATTTCGCGCGCGCCTCGTCAAAAACTTTGTTTGCCAAAATTTGAAAATCGGCGTCGAGGCGCGTGCGAAGTTCGGCATAGCGCTCCTGCGTCTGGGCGTTTGTGCGCTCGAGAATCTCGCTCTGGCTACGGCATGCGGCCAGATCCTGCTGGACCCGGGCCAACTCGTGCTGGGTCTTGGCCAACTCTTCCGAGACTTCGCGCAGGCGAACCTGCGCGCCGTCGCTTTGCGCGCGGCTGACGGCCGCGCTAACCCCGGCCTCGTGCAGGCGCCTTTCAGCCTCGATGCGGGCCGCGTCAGAATCGCTGAGCCTGCCCTCCAACTCGGCCACGTCGCGCCTCCTGCGCCCGGCCAGCCAAAAACACGCCGCCGAAACGCAGACCCCGTAAAGGGCAAGCATGGAAATTGCCAACAGTGGATAAAAATTTTCGCTCATGATTATTCGTCGTCGGAATCTGAATCTGGATAATAATCTGCGGGAGCATCGACGGGCGCGGATGCGTCGTCGACATACGAGTCTTCCGCCACGGCCTCCTCCCCTCCGCCGTCCAGCACTTCCACAAGCCTATTGGGGGAAACTTTCAGCTGGTCGTATATGAGGGCCAAAAGCTCTTTGGGCAAAAGCCCGACGGCGGCCTTAAACGCCGGAGAATTGCTGTCAAAAACTTTCTTTGCCGCGTCTTGCTGGGCGGACTCTTCAAGTATGTGGCGCGGTTTCTGCTTTTGAACCACGGCCGAGGCGAAAGCCGAACCGAAGGCCTTGTTCTCGTCGAGCACCGCCCTGAGCAGTTCAGCTATTTTTTTTTTGAGTTTCGGCGCCTGCTGCTGAAAGCTTGTCGAGTTCCTTTATGAGTGTGTTTATCGCCCGGGCCCTGCTCTCCTCCACGGCCTTGAGCAACGCCACCTCAAAATTCGCCTTTTCGGAAAGCCCGCCCCGGACCCCCTTGCCGGCGCTTTGAAGAACGTCGAGCATATGCATAATCTGCTCCGTCGTCAAAGACTTGTCACCAAAGGCGTAGTAGCCGTCCTTAAACGAGGCTATCATGGCCTCCCTAAGAAAATTCTGCATGTCCGAAAGCGCCCTGTTGAGATCGCAACCGCGCTCGACAAGGCCGTTGACAGCCTCAACTATCGCCGAATAGTCGCCGCGAGCCATGCTCTGCAAAATTCCCTTTATCTCGGCCTCGCTGGCAAGCCCGTAAACACCGATAACGTCGTCTATGCCGATTTTTTTGCCGCAGAAGGATATCATCTGGTCGAGTATGCTTTGGGCGTCGCGCATGCCTCCGTTGGCAAGGCGGGCTATGGCTCTTATCGCCTCGTCGGAGGCTTCTATCTGCTCTTTGTCGGCTATGTATTTGAGATGGGCGGCTATCTTTTCCTCTGGTATCGGGTGAAATTCAAAGCGCTGGCAGCGGGAAGTTATCGTGCCCAAAACTTTGTGGGCCTCCGTAGTGGCAAAGATGAACTTCACGTGCGCCGGCGGCTCCTCCAATGTCTTAAGCAGCGCGTTAAAGGCATCCTGGGTAAGAGAATGCACTTCGTCTATAATGTATATTTTATAGGTGCACTGCGCCGGAGCATAGCGGCAATCCTCCCTGAGCTTGCGTATCTCGTCTATGGAACGGTTCGATGCTCCGTCGATTTCCACGACGTCCATGCACGAGCCGTTCATAATCGCCTGGGAAATTTCGTCGTCTTCGGGGTGTACATTCGGCCCGCCTTTGGCGTTTAGCGCCTTTGCAAACAGCCTGGCAACCGTCGTCTTTCCGGTGCCGCGCGGCCCCACAAACAGGTACGCATGCCCTATCCGCCCGCTCGTTATGGCATTGGTGAGCGTCTTGACAATGTGCTCCTGCCCCACCAGTTCGGAAAACTGTCTCGGGCGGTATCTGCGCGCTATGACCTGGTATGTGCTCATTTTTTACCGATAATGCACCCGCTATTTGCCAAGACAAGTTTTTTTTCCTCCCACCCGAAATTTATTGAAACTTTGCCCAAAATGTACGAGAGTCGGCCGACAATGGGAAAGGCCTCAGATAAACACTCGTGCGGATTTGACGAAGAGAGGGAAATGGAGATTCTGGAAAAAATCAGCTCCATGACCGTCCAGCGCAAAAAAGTATCCGAGATTATTTCGACCACGCTCGAGCTGCTCTGGCAAACCATGTTTATCAGGGCGACAATGACCCTGCGCAACGGCGACTATCTGTTTATCGAGGACGCAAAAGGCCTCGACCGCGAAGAAATAAAAAAAGGCGTTTATAAGATAGGAGAGGGGCTTACCGGCAAAGCCGCGGCTCTGGGGCATTCGATTGTCGAGCCCGACATATCAAAATGCAAAGACTTTCTCAACCGTACGGGCTCGCACACCGAGCCTCTTGAAAACATTTCCTTCCTCTGTTCCCCGATTATCTATATGGAACAGGTAATCGGCACTATAAGCGCGGAACGAAAAAACGCCGATAAAAAGCGCCTCGCCGCCGACATAGAGCTCTTGGAAACCATCTCCAACATAATCGCCGATTCCGTCGCCCTGCTTTACATGCGCAAGGAGGAAAGCAACAAGCTCAGAGCCGAATACCGCCGCGGGGACGCCATCTTTGAAACCAACCGCCCCGCCTCAATGGTCGGGAACTGCGGCGCCATGCAAAACGTCTACGATTTTATATCGAAAGCATCAAAGACATCGGAGTGCGTTTTCATCAGGGGAAAATCGGGAACGGGCAAAGAATTGGCCGCCCGCGCCATTGCCGAGGCGTCCCAAGACTGCAGGGAAATAAAAATACTAAACTGCGCGGGCCTTCCAAGCAAATCGGCAGCGCTGTGGCACATAGGCCTGGAAAAACCGCAGACGATCTTTTTCGACGAGGCCGCCGCGCTTTCACCAGAAGTTCAACGCGAGCTCTCAAAGGCAATTGAGACGGGAAAATTCGTAAAACTCGGGCAAAACACGCCGACTAATGTCAAGGCAAGAGCCATATTTGCAAGTTCGCTCGACGTCGAAAAGCTCGTAGAATCCGGCGCGTTTGACAAGTCGTTTTACAGGACGATTTCAAAAAACTGCGTCCACATTCCCTCTCTAAAAGACAGAAAGAGCGATATCATGCTCCTGGCCGAACACTTCCTGGAAAAATTTAACGCCGCGCACGGCAAGCACATAAAAAGAATCTCCACTCCCGCCATCAATATGATGAGCATCTATTCGTGGCCGGGAAACGTCAGGGAACTTGAAAACTGCATGGAGCGCGCCGTCATATCTTCAAACGACTCGGCCATATCGGGATACAACCTGCCCCCGGCCGTCAGGTCGGCCGCCTACTCGCAGAGAAGCCTACCCTACGGCGAGGACATAGACTTTGAATCGATGGTGGAATCATTCGAGAGGGAACTCATAACCGAGGCTCTCAAATTTTCCAGGGGGAACGCCGCCGACGCGGCCAGAAAGCTCGGACTTACGCAGCGGATTATAAACTACAAGATAAAGCGCTACGCCATCGTGCCGTCGTGGTACAAAAACACAAAATAATATGCCTGAGAATATCTTAGTGGCTCTTTCCGGCGGGGTGGACAGCTCTGTGGCGCTGGCGCTGCTCAAAGACCAGCAGTGCCGCGTCTGCGCCGCCTACATGAAAACATGGATGAACGAAGAGGGCATCGACGTATTCGGCGACTGCCCGTGGCATCAAGACATACGGGACTGCCGCAATGTCTGCGAAAACCTCGGCGTGGAATTCGAGGTCGTCGATTTTATAGAAGAATACAGAAAGCAAATAGTCGAATATCTCGTCGAAGAATACAGGCGCGGCAGAACGCCCAACCCCGACGTGATGTGCAACAGGCGCATGAAATTCGGCAAATTTCTCGATTTTGCGCTCTCGAGAGGCTTTGACAGCGTGGCAACCGGACACTATTGCCAGATACGCCAAAATTCCGACGGTTCCAGAGATTTGGAGATGGGCGCCGACCCGAGTAAAGACCAGTCGTATTTCCTGTGCATGATAACCCAACAACAAATCCAGCGCGCCTCTTTTCCCATCGGATCGCTGCTAAAAACGCAGGTAAGAGACGTCGCCAGAATGCACTGCCTGCCAAATTCGGAAAAAAAAGACAGCCAGGGCATATGTTTTCTGGGAAAAATCAAAATTCAGGATTTTCTGGGGCACTACATACCCGAAAGCGGCGGCGATATAATTAATCCGCAGGGCAAGGTGCTCGGGCGCCACAAGGGCCTCTTCAACTACACAATCGGACAGCGCAAAGGCATCGGCGTTCCATCAAATGCCGACAATAAGCGCTACGTAGTCGTGGCAAAGGATTTTAAAAACAACGCCCTCGTCATAGATTTCGACTCTCCAAACGCCCCAAACCTCTACTCAAAAAGCGCTCTCGTAAACGGGATAAACTGGATTAACAAATCCTTGGAAAGACCCGAAAAGATTTTCGTTAGGGTGCGCTACCGCGACGACCTTACCCGGGCGCTGTTTACGCCTCTTGGAAACGGCTGCGCGAGAATCGACTTTGACGAGCCACAGCGCGCCATTGCCCCCGGGCAAGTCGTGGCAATGCATTCTCCCGACCAGACCACCGTATTGGGAGGGGCTTTCTTCCAATAGTAAAAAACTTTAAACTTTTTCGCGAATATCGCGTTTAAGTTGAGGAAAACAATTAAAGGTTATGAGATTTATAAAAATTGCGCTTATATCGGCTCTTTGCATATCCGTATCGGGTATTGCCGCCGCCCGCCCGTGGGGGCATCCGCGCCCCTTTAGGCCCTACCACTACCATTGCCATCCGAGTGGATGCTGGTGGATTCCCGCAACCGTCTTTACCGGCGCCGTCACCGCTTCGGCGATAGCGTCGGCGGCGTCGGAGAGGGAGACTGTCATAGTAAAAGAACCCGCAACTACGACGGTTGTCGTCCAACAGCCGGCTACCGTCGTGCAGCAGCCGGCAACAACAGTAGTGCAAACGGCGCCGCAAACCGCCGCTAAGCAGACTGACCAGACGCAGGCCGCCGCCGCTGATCAAACTCCGCCAAGGAAGGTTGTAAGAGAGGAAATAAAGCCAGACGGCACGAGAATTTTATACTACGAATAAATTTAATTTGCAGCGAACGCCCAGCAGGCGTTCGTTTTTTTGCAGCATCGTCAAATATCCCAAATGCCGCTTGAAATCTTGACAAAGGAGGAGCCAAAATTAGAGTGGTACGCAGTAAAGTAATAGCGAACTTAAAGGATAAAGATGCAAAAAAAACTACTTGTTGTTGGAAGCATGAACGTTGACATGGTTGTCAAAGCCCCGAGGATTCCAAGTCCGGGCGAGACTATTTTGGGCGGGGTTTTCAGCCGATTCTTCGGCGGCAAGGGGGCAAACCAGGCTATGGCCGCAAAGGCGCTCTTTGCCGACACGCTTTTTTCATCGATGTGCGGCAAGGATTCCATAGGGGAAGACTACCTCAATTATCTGAAATCAAAAGGCATGGACACCTCGCTTGTCAAGCGCCACGACAGCCTCCATTCGGGCGTGGCTCTCATCACGGTCGACGACGGCGGGGAAAATATCATAACAGTCGCCGCGGGCGCAAATTTGGCTCTATCGCCAAGCGACATGGACAATATAGACTTTTCCCAGTTCTCGCACGCGGCCTTTCAGCTTGAAACCGAGATTCCCACGGTGATGGAAGGTCTAAAAAGGGCCAAGGAGGCCTCGTGCCAGACGATACTTACACCGGCGCCTGCACAGAAACTCCCGGAGGAGATTTTCCCTCTGCTAGACTTTATAGTGCCAAACCAACACGAGATTTTACTTATCCAAGACGGATACAACGACGCCGAACCCGCGGCGAAAGCGCTGCTTGATAAAGGAGTTAAGAATGTAATAATCACGCTCGGCTCAAAGGGCTCGGCGCTGTTCAACGCCGACGGCAGATACGATTTTGGAACTTTCCATACCCCTAGGGTCGATACCGTTGGCGCGGGCGACTGCTTCACGGGCTCTTTCATGGCGGGTCTGGCGCTCTTTAACGGCGACATAAAAAAGGCGATTACATTTGCCACGGCCGCCGCCTCGATTGCCGTCTCCAAACCCGGGGCGCAAAACTTTGGCACTTTTGACGAAGTTTTGGCTCTCTCCGGTCTTAACAAGCAATAAATAACAACATGTAATAATTTCCATTTATGCCAAGCCCCGGGCGAGAGTCCGGGGCTTTTGCTGCCGATGAAAAAGAACGCCTATCAATGAGAATAAAGCTTTGCCGCAGCGCGCGGCGGCGCTTTAGTATACGCATACGCAAAAAAAGCCGCCCCCTAAGTTGGGGCGGTTTTTTTGACAGTCTATCGCGACACGATCAGTATGGCCAAACCGGCTATAAAGAATATGAACATCAGCGCTATCAAAGCGTTCACCTTCGCCCCCGCGCCCTTGAACTCTTTCCATATGAAAACGCCCCAGAATGCAGAAACCATAGTGGCGCCCTGCCCCAGTCCCCACGAAAGCGATACGCCGGCAAGGGTAGAGGAGAGGAAATTCAGGCTTGTGCCCAGACACCATATCGAACCGCCCAGAATGCCTATTAGGTGCGTCTTGGGCGTCCCTTTTTTGAAGTAGTCGCCAAGGGGAACTCTCGGGCCCTCTATCGGGAAGAGTTGATTGAGGGTGTTAAACACAAAATTCGACACAAATACGCCCAGGGCAAATAGCACCATTACCGTATAAGAGGTCATTTTTCCAGCCTCGAAAACGAGTTTTCCCTCGCCGTCGGGTCCGACCATGGCGCTTGCCACAAAGCTGTAAAACAATCCCATGAGTGCGCCGGCCAATATCGATATTATTATTCCCTTAAGCACCGACTTGCCGTTTTCGGAAGAGCCCTTGAGCGCAAAAGCCACGGCATTGAGAAGTATCGCCAAAACTATCAGCGCAACCCCGGTGCCAAGCAGTACGGGATCGTACAAGCCCGGCTTGTAGTTCTGGACGACTCCTATTACGAGGGAAAGACCTACGCCTATGGGGAAGGCGACTGCAAGGCCGGCTATGTCTATTGCTATTACAAGCAGTATGTTCGAAATATTAAAGACTACGCCACCGATAATCGCAGACATAATCAGATCTTTTTTCCCCTGAAATAAATCCTCTATGAAGGGGCGGCCGCTATCGCCAAAAGACCCCGCCGTAAAGGCCATTAGCAACGAGAAAAGCAACATTCCCAGCGCATAATCCCAGTAAAAAAGCTGAAACTTCCATTCTTTGCTGGCCAACTTCTGGGTGTTTCCCCACGAGCCCCAGCATATCATAGTTATCACGCACATTACGACCGCTATCGGGTACGATGTCACTGTAAGCATATTTATTTCCTTTCCTTATACTGTTAAAAACATAAAAATTTTCCGCGCTTATACGACGGCATATCCGCCTACTTTCAATATAACCACTTCCGCGCCCGACATGGTTGCAAAACTATAAAGATTTTTCAACCCAAAACAAACAAAACAAAAAATGCGCAACCATCGGGAATCAATCCCAAGGCAGCTTCACCCCCTTTAACGGCTCAAGCCCGTCGGCGCAGTTGCTATCATAAAACACCTTCCCATTGTTTAAAATCATTTTTGGGTCGAAAAGGCGCTTTATTTGGCGCATCAACTCGAGCTCATAGGGCGAATGCTGCAACTTCATGTATTTTGTCTTGAGAAAACCTATGCCGTGCTCCCCGGATACAGCGCCGCCCAGCTCTATGGCCTTTGCTATAGACTCGGCCATCGCGCCTCTGGCGCGCGACTTCGCCCCGGGATCGGAACTGTTGTACATAAAGTGTATGTGGTAGTTGTCGTCGCCGCAATGCCCGAACGTAGGTGTAGGCAGGCCAACCCTGCGGCCGAGGTCTTTGTAGAAGGCCATAAATTCCTTCAGGGCTCCCTGCGCAATAACCACATCCTGATTGACCTTGCTGTCCGCGAGCAAATACATGGCCGACGAAGCCCAGCGGCGGATATTCCACAATACTTCGCGCCGGCGCTCCTCGGAGGCGGCGCGCGCATCCTTAAACATGGCCCGCGCCCTCGAAAGCGAACTTTCAACATCTTCAAGGCAGCCGTCAAATTCCATCAGCAGGCAGGCCTTTCCCTCGGGTATCGGCAAATCGGGCGCCTTCCTGCGCACGCACGATACTGTCAGCGCGTCCATGAACTCGAGCACGCACGGATTCAGCCCGCTTTTCATCAGCTCCGCCGCCCCGTCGAACGCGTCGAAATCGGTATCAAAAAAGGCCGCGATGGTGCCGAGCCTGGGGGGCACGGGCAAGAGCTTAAGCCAGGCCTCAGTTATCACGCCGAGCGTGCCTTCCGAGCCGATGAAAAAATCGCGGAGGTTCAAACCGACCGAATATTTTTTTAGCGGCAATGCGCACTTCAAAAAGTCGCCCGCCCCCGTATAGGCCGAAAGAGCCAGCACGTTCTCGCGCGTAAGACCGTACTTTAAAGCGTGCAATCCCCCCGCGTTGCAGGCTATGTTTCCGCCTATCGAGCAATACTTGTTGGAGGACGGATCGGGGGCGTAGAAAAGGCCGTGCTTGCGGGCTGCCGCGTCTATGTCGGCATTTACCGCGCCGGCTCCAACGTGCGCCACCCTCGATACAGGATCTATTTCTATAAAATTTATGCCCGATACGTCGAGCACTATCGAGCCGTCTATCGGCACCGCCCCGCCGCAACACCCCGTTCCCCTGCCCCTCACGGTAAGCCCGACTTCGCACTCGTTGGCAATTTTTAAAACAGCCCCGACATCATCGGCGCATCCGGCCGCAACCACAGCGGCGGGCTTGACGCTGAAGCGGGATTGGTCCAGGGAATGCCAAAACAAAGAATCGGCGTCGACCCTTACGTCCAAACCGGCCGCGCGCATTCTCTCTATCGCCAGATCCGATGAGTTTGAGGCCATGGGCTACTTGATGTATTCGGCCAAGAGCTCCTTGTGAAACTCCCGCAGGCGGTTTATTATGTGGCGCGAACGCGTCATTTTCAAAATCTCGTCCTTCAAGGCCACCGCCTTGTCTTTGGTCAGCTTGCAAAGCGTAAATTTTATCTCGCTGACCGAATTGGCCGCCATGCTAAAATACCTTACACCCATGCCGAACAAAAGCGGCGTAAATATCGGGTCTGCGGCAAGCTCTCCGCATATGCTAACGGGCGTATTTTTCCTCAGCGCCTGCGAAACAATAATATCGAGAGTCCTAACCACAGCGGGGTGGTACGGCTCGTATAAATGCGCCACGTTTTCATTGACCCTGTCGACGGCCAAAAGATACTGCACGAGGTCGTTGGTGCCTATGCTCACAAAATCGCAGGAGTCGGCAATTATGTCGACCGTCAGCGCGGCGCTCGGAATTTCTATCATCACGCCCACTTTTATATCGCCGTCAAAGGCCTGACCTCGCTCCTTGAGCTGCCTCTTGGCCTCGTCTATGAAAACGCGCGCACGCTCGACTTCGCGTATGGAACATATCATGGGCAAGAGAATTCTCACCGTGCCAAAGGCGCTCGCCCTCAAAATGGCCCTAAGCTGCGTCAAAAATATTTCGGGATGATCCAGACAAAAACGAATCGCCCGACACCCCATAAACGGATTTTCCTCCCGGTTGACGTCCTTGAAATTTGCAATATATTTGTCGCCGCCGAGGTCGAGGGTGCGCAATATCACCGGCTTTCCCTTCGCCGCCACAACGGCGGCCTTGTACGCCTCAAACTGCGAATTTTCGTCGGGGAAAGACGCCACGTTGAGGAAAAAATTCTCCGTCCTAAACAGCCCGATTCCGTCGCAATTTGACATGATATCCCCGGAGATGTCGGAAGCCCCGCCTATATTCAACCCCACGTAAGCGTCTATGCCGTCGAGCGTCCTCGCAGGCTTGCCAAGCGCGGTATCGAAAATCTTCTGGTTGCGGCGGTGCACAGACTCTATGTCGTTGTAGGAGCCCTGCGTCTGTTCCGTCGGGTTTACATACACCTTTCCGCTGTATCCGTCGACGAGCATCGGCTCTCCGGAGGATACGAAATCCACAACCTTCTGCACGCCCACGACGCACGGTATGCCCAGAGAGCGCGCCAGAATCGCCGTGTGGCACGTCGCCGAACCCTTCTCCGAGACTATGGCCAGTATCTTGCTCTTGTCGACCATTGCGAAGTCCGACGGGGCAAAATCGGAACTGACGAGCACCCGCGGCTGGGCGTTGGCGCCTATCTTTACAGATTCTATGCCCAAAAGATTGCGCAACACCCGCGAAGAGACGTCGCGCAGGTCGTTTATGCGCTCCTTTATGATCGGGTCGTCAATCTTTTCGAAGGCCTTTATGAAATTTTCGACCACGGTCATGTAGCAGTACTCTATGTTGTAGTGCTCCCTGTCAAAAACCGCCTTCGTCTCCTGCATTATGGCCACATCGTCGAGCACCATTATGTGGGCGTCAAAAATCGACCCCTCCGCATCGCCTAAAAATGAATCGAGTTCCTCCTTTATGACGTTTATCTGCTGCCGAGTCTTCAAAATCGCCTCGCGGAACCTGTCGATTTCCGACTGTCTGTCGCAATCGCGAATCTCGTATACGGGCGTCTTGAGCTCACGGTTGAGCATTACAAAGGCGTCGCCCAGGGCTATGCCTTTAGACACCCCTATGCCTTGCGCAAACTTCTCAACTTTCCCGTCCTGGCTCATTATCCGTACAGTTTTTACCACGACACCTCATTTTTCAATACTATTTTTGAGCCTGTCCGACAATTCGCACAGCGATCTCAAATACGCCGCATTGTCGCGCAGCGCCTTCTGCAGCTGGGCCACGGTCATGCGCCACTGCCAGTTGCCGTCGGGCTTGCCGGGCGTGTTCGTCCGCGCCCAAGACCCAAGCCCTATGATATCCTGCATGGGAAAGACGGCGACGCCCGCCACGCTCAACATAACCGCATGTATCATGTCCCAATTGATCGCCTCTCCGGACGCCCTGAAATACCTGCGGGCCTCGTCTTTGGCAGCTTCGCTCGCAGCCTCGTACCAGCCTATCGACGTATCGTTGTCGTGCGTGCCGGTGTAAAAGACGCAGTTGCGGCGTATATTGTGCGGCAAGTACGGATTCTTCGGCGTATCTCCGAAGGCAAATTGCAACACCGCCATCGACGGAATATTCAAATCCCCGCGCAGCGCATGCGCGGCTTTTGAGAGCAAGCCCAAATCCTCGGCCACAAATTTTTGCCGCGGAAATTTCGCCTTTATAAACTTAAAAAATTCCATGCCCGGGCCCTTTTTCAGCGAACCCTTGCGCGCGTCGGCATATTTGGCAGGTATCGACCAGTAATCGGCAAACCCCCTGAAATGGTCGAAGCGAATCACATCGTACATGGCCGACGCCGCCTTTATGCGCCTTGCCCAAAAATCAAAAAGCTCCCCCTTGCGATTCTTCCAGTCGTAAAGCGGATTTCCCCAAAGCTGGCCACTCTCGCTAAAATAGTCGGGCGCGACACCGGCGACGTTCCTGGGCTTTAGCGTCTTCTTGTCCAGCTCGAACAAATCGGGATTGGCCCATACGTCGGCGCTGTCAAGCGACAAAAATATCGGTATATCGCCGAATATCTCCACCCCGTGCGCATGCGCCTTTTCCCTAAACTTGGCATACTGCCTAAAAAATATCCACTGCCCGAATTTTATTGAAAAAATTTCATCGCGGCAGTCGGCGGGTATATTCAAAACGGCGTGGGAATACTTTCGGTAAGCCTCGTCCTCCCACTCGAGCCAACTGCGCCCGCCAAACTTTCTCTTCAGCGCGCAAAACAACGCATAACTGTCAAGCCATTGGGCGTTATCGTCGCAAAATTTCTTAAAAGAGGACTTGTCTTGCTCTGCGGCCGCCGACGGGAATTTGGCCGCCGCCTTGCGCAAAATATCCGGAAGTATTCCGTATATTGCCCCGTAATCGCACCTGTCCCTGGGCAAGGCGCGCAGACTATCCAAATCGCGCGCGTCAATAAACCCCATTTCGGCGAGCTCTTCGTAGTCTATAAAATAAGTGTTGCCCGCAAACGCCGAAAAAGACTGATAGGGCGAATCTCCATAGCCGGTCGGCCCGAGCGGGCATATCTGCCAATACGAAAAACCCGCCTTCTGCGCAAAATCCAAAAACGCGTCGGCGGCGCGCCCAATGTTGCCTATGCCGAATTCAGACGGCAAAGAGCTTACGTGCAAAAACACGCCAGATCCCCTGCGCTTTATCCAAGAAAAATCCATAAGAAATCCTAAAAATTAAAAGCCGCGATTTTCAAAACGCGGCCTTTAGTTTAACCCTTTTAGTAGCTGCGCCCCTCTCTATTCTCGTAGTAATTTATAAAGGCGTTGTTGAGAACCATGTAGCCGCCGGGCGTAGGATAGTCGCCGGTAAAATACCAGTCGCCGGTACACGAGGTGATAGACTTGTGCAAATCTTCTATGCTCTGGTAAACTATCTCAAGCTCTCCGTGCCAATCTCCATTGGCGGGATACACGAGCTCGGCTATCTTTTTGGAAATCTGCTCGGTAGTGCATCTGTCGTATATCTCTTTGACGTAGTTCTTTATCTCTGAGGCGGGCTTGCCGCGCTGCTCCACGCACTTCTGGTACACCTCCCTTATAAGCTCTCCGGCGCCGGTCTCGCGCGCGAGCTTTATCGCAGCCTGAAAGGCTATAAATTTGCCAATCTCGCTCATGTCTATGCCGTAGCAGTCGGGATAGCGAATCTGCGGAGCCGTCGAGGCAATGACTATCTTCTTCGGATTCGTCCGCCCCAGAATCCTCAATATCTGCCTCTTTAGCGTAGTTCCGCGGACAATGGAATCGTCGATGCAAACGAGCGTGTCGTCGTGCGTGACGACGCCGTACGTGATGTCGTAAACGTGCGAGGCAAGCTGCATTCTGTCTTTCTCCTGCGATATAAACGTTCGCAGCTTTATGTCCTTATGGGCGATCTTTTCGCCGCGCGGCCAGTTGTCCATTATAAGCGAATCCAGCAATTCGTCGGTCAACTCACCCTTCTGCGCCAGAGTCTGCTTTATGTCGGCTTTGACCTGCGCGCGCCTAATCTCGCGAAGGCGGTTCATCATGCCGTAGTAGGCCACTTCGGCCGTGTTCGGTATATAACTGAAAACACTGTGCTTGAAGTCGCCGCCTATGCTGCGGTAAAGCTTGTCGCACAGAGCCGCACCGAGAGCCTTGCGCTCCTTGTATATCTCGGGATCGTTGCCCCTGGAAAAGTATATGCGCTCAAACGTGCACGACTTGCGCTCTCCAGCCTTCTTATAAGGGCGCTCCTCAAACGAGCCGTCGCACTTTATAAGATAGACGTTGCCGGGCGCAACTTCCTTTATGTCCTCCTGCGGGGCTTCAAAGACCGTCATCAGCGGCACACGCTCCGACGCAAAAGCTATGAGCTCGTCGTTGCGGTAATAATAGCAGGGCCTAATGCCGTTTGCGTCCCTCATGACAAAGCAGTCGCCGTTGCCGATGGCCCCGGCTATCGTGTAGCCGCCGTCCCAATCCTGCGCCGCATTGCTGACTATCCGCAGCGGATTCAACCGCTCGTTCATCATCTGCAAAATTTTCGGGCCGGATACGCCCTCGTTGCGCAGCTGGCTGTATATCTCGGCGTGCTCTATGTCCAGATAGTACGAAACCTCCTCCAGAATAGCCTGCGTATCGGTGCTAAAAACGGGATGTATGCCGATGTCGACGAGCTTCTTCGTAAGCTCTCCGGTGTTGGTTATGTTGAAATTGCCAACCACCATCAAGTTTCTCGCCGGCCACGTGCTCTTGCGCACAAACGGATGGCACGAATTCTTATTGTAGGACCCGCTCGTGCCGTAGCGCAAATGGCCGAGCAAAACTTCCGCCTCGTAGTCAAAGTTCGCCTTTACCGTGTCGGGAAACTCCGGGTGGATAATGCCTTTTTTTACCTTCTCGTTGAAAATCTCGAGCTGTTCGTTAAAAATCTCCGACAGCCCGTTGGACTTTGCGCTGCGGTCCCTAAACATGTAGTTGGCCCCCGGCGGAACGCCTATCTTTACCGAGCCTATGCCGGCGCCGTCCTGCCCGCGGTTATGCTGTTTTTCCATAAGCAAAAACAACTTGTTAAAACCGTACAAGGGCGTCTCGTATTTTTGCTGGTAATACTTCAGGGGCTTTAACAGCCTAATAAGTGCAATTCCGCATTCGTGTTTGATAGGATCGCTCATATAAAAAAACTAATGCCTGAGAGTATTTGAGCTTTAACGATCTTGGCAAGCCAAAAAAATTTTTCGCCACATCACAATATCCCGACAAAAAACCAACAACATAACTATTTGCAAATTAAAGCATTTAAAAAAATACAGAATCAAGCGTCCCCAAAAAAAAATGGCCCTCCGAAATTGCCCTTTGGCAATCCACGCATTCTGGCAAAAGCCTACTGCGCCGGACGGCGCTCGAAGTACTTTTTCAAAGCCTCGTGAACTATCGGCCCGGCCGTCCGGCCTCCGGCAGCGTCCCCGGGCTCCTCGCCCTCCACCACAACGGCAATGGCAACTTCCGGCTTGTCCGCCGGCGCAAACGCCACCATCCACGCAAGCGCCAGCTTCTTTCCGCGGACGTTCACCTGCGCCGTCCCCGACTTGGCCGCAACCTGCGCGTACTCGATGGCGGCGCGCTTGCACGTGCCGCGCTCCACGGCGGCTATCATGCCCTCGACAAGTTTTGCGTAGTTCTTGTCGCTTATCGGCAGCGGCTTGGCGCCGTGGTAGTCCATGTCGGTCTTCCGCTTGGGATCGTGCAGAATCGACGCGCGCGTGCGCGTGCGCCGCGCGGCGACGCTTGCGGTCATGCACGCAATTTGAATCGGCGTCTGAAGCAAGTACCCTTGCCCTATCGACGTGTTCGCAGTATCTCCCATGCTCCACCCGCCTTCATAAGCCCTGCGGGCCCGCTTGTACTCGGGGTCGGGGACTATCGTCCGCCTCCACGAATTCTCCCCGAGCTCTATACCCGTATCGGAATTTAGCCCCAACATCTGAGCCGTATCGTGTATGGCTGTTATCTTTGTGTCCAACCCCGCCTGATAAAAATATACGTTGCAACTCTTTGCAAGAGCCCCGACCAAATCGAGATTCCCATGCCCCCAGCGGTTGTTGCACGGATACATTCTATAGCCTATCTTTAGCGCGCCGTCGCAAGTAATGACAGTCTCGGGTATGATTGCGCCCTCGCGCATGGCCGCTATGGCTGTGACTATCTTGAACGTCGAACCGGGCGGATAAAGCCCCTGGGTGGCCCTGTTTAGCCACGCCCCGCGCGCTGTAATCTCATCGCTTACGGCGTGCGTTATGAAGGGCGTAAGAGAATTTAAATCGTATCCGGGACGGCTAGCCATGGCAAGAACCTCGCCGGTCTTTACGTCTAAAAGCACTCCTGCTCCCTTGCGCTCACCAAACGCCGATTCGAGCGTCTCCTGCAAAACTATGTCCAGGGAAAGAGTTAGGTTTTTGCCCTTGCGCGAAGGTATGTCGACTATGCTTTCATATTGGTAGCCCATATGATCCACAAGCCATATCTTCGCCCCGTTCGTGCCCGACAGATGCTCGTCGAACGAGGCTTCCACGCCGCTTTTGCCCCGCTCCGACGCGTAAGAGTACGTGCGCAGATCCTCCCCGGGAATGCCCGCGGGATCGACATTGTCAAAATTGCTCGTCACATACCCCAAAACGTGCGCGCCAGTCTCGGCATACGGGTAGTAGCGCGACGACGACGTGTATATCTGGACGGGCGAATCGGGCGGAAGCTTCTCGGCCAAAATAGCGTGCTCCTTGTCCGTCAGATCCTTCAAAAGCGGATACGGAAGCAAACGGCGCGCCCACGCATGCCTCTCAAAATCCTTCACCGAATACTGGTAATTTGTCCCCAAAATGCCGTTTACCATGTCGGTGTATTTCTTAAGCACGTACGCCCTGGCAAGCCCGGCCGACGGCGGCAGAGGATCGGGCAATTTTTCGCCGCGCGCCAGGGCGGCGCGGCGTTCGGCGCGTATCTGCGAGGCCTTCTTGCGTATCTCGTCGTTTATGTCGTTGAAATAAATTACCGCCGAATATCGAGGCTTGTTCGTCACCAAAATTGTGGAATTGCGGTCCAGAATATCGCCGCGCGCGGCGGCTTTGATTACGCGCCTTAAGCTTTGGCGGTCGCTCCTTTTCATGTAGTAGTCGTGCATGTACAGTTGGCGATAGCCCAAGGCGCCGACCAAAAAGACAAACAGCGCCGCAAATATGAGGCCCAAATGCATAACCCTGGGATTGTCTTTGGTATAGACGTCTTTGCCGGAATCCATCGTCTAGATCTCCTCGTTCATCGTTATGTCTATGCCAAAATAGTCCATTATGCAAACCGGTAGTTTCGCGCAAAAATTGCCCACCGCAAGTATAAATAAACCCGATGTGGCCGCATCGACCAGAATTCGTTTTACGTACTCGCCAGCCGTATACACTCCGCAAGGCAAAATTACCGCGTAGCATAAGATGAGAAACATGTTGACCAAAAGCGATACGGAGACTGTCGTCATGTAGTCGCCTGTTCTAAGCCTGAATCTACACACATTGACAAGCCATGCCGCCATCAGCCAGACAGCCGCAATCAAAAACGGATTCACATCTGCGTTGCTAAACGAGGCCATAGCCGAAAAAACCACGACAATCGACATGGACACATAGTTCATGTAAAGGGCCGCAGGCACTATAAACAACGCCGGAACAACCAGGTAAAAATACCCCTGCGCGCACGTGTTTAACGCCGAAACCGCCACCCAGTATAGGGCGTTAAGCACCAGAAAAAGCCAAATGCATACATCAAAACGCCTAAACATAGCCGCCTATTTCCCAATATCGCCAACCGGTATCAAGACCGCCGCCTCCTTCACTGCCGACAGTTCCGGGTTCAACCGCACCGTGCCAGACTTGAAAATTTCATCGCTGTCGAGCTTCAGAGAGGATATTTCGCCGATAAGTATGCCGTCGGGAAACGAACCGGCAAGCGACGACGTCACAATCACAGCCCCGGAGGTCTCCTCCACGTCGGCCGGCACATCGCGTATCTCCCCACCAAAACTCCTCAGGCTCACTCCGCCGAGCCCCTGGTATATTATCGGCCTGTCGTCTCCTTTTATGTGGCATGCAATGCGGAAATCGCGGCTGCTGACAAGCTCCACCTTGCATGTGTACAAACCCACTTCGCAGACCCTGCCCAATACTCCGCCGCCATAAATTACGGCATATCCCTCTTTTATGCCGTGCAAGCTGCCCTTGCGCAACGTCACCTGCTGCCACCACGCATTGATATCGCGCGAGGCCACGCGGGCAATCTCCATCTTGTAGCGCTCCTGCGAGGGCAAACTTAACAGCTCTTCAAGCCTCTCGACCTGCAACTTTAACGAGCTGTTTTCCATGACTTTTAGCTCGTAAGCCGAATTTAAACGCGCGAGATCGCGCCCGGCCTCTATCAACTCGAGCTTCGTATTCGACTTCAAACTCCAAAACTTGCGCAAGTCGTTAAGCTGCGACGGGATCGCCTCCAAAGGCGCCCTAAATTCCGCAAACGCCCCGCGAAAAAAATCCACCACCCAATCGGGCAGCAAGACCGCCGCGAACAACGCCAGTGCGAATATGGCTATGTTGCGTACACTTTTGAAGTTCTTAAAGGCCAACTCCGCCTCCGGCTACGAATTTTCCTTCGCCCAAAAATCGAGGTTTCTGAGAACTTCACCTGTGCCCTTAACCACGCACTTGAGCGGATCGTCGGCTACAAAGCACGGCAGGCCGGTCACATCGGTTATCCGAAGGTTTAAGTTGCGTATGAGCGCGCCCCCGCCGGCCAAGACTATCGCCCTGTTGACCAAGTCGGCACTGAGCTCGGGCGGGCATTTCTCAAGCGTCTCGCGCACGGCGTCGGTTATTTCCTTAAACGCGTCGGAAAGGGCGTCGCGTATCTCCTGCGAGGACACGTACAGCGTCTTGGGCAGACCCGCCACGGAATCGCGCCCGCGAACCTCCCAGGTAAGCTCCTTCTCAAGCGGAAAGGCCGAGCCTATGTTTATCTTTATTTCCTCGGCGGTGCGCTCGCCTATGATGAGGTTGTAGACGCGCTTCATGTAGGCTGCTATGCAGGCGTCGAAAGCGTCCCCGCCTATGCGCACGCTCTTCGAATAGCAAATGTCGCCAAGCGATATGACCGCTATTTCAGTAGTTCCGCCGCCAATGTCGACAATCATGTTCGCGGCCGGCTCCTCGATTGGAAGCCCCGCGCCTATGGCCGCCATAAGCGGCTCCTCCTTAAGCAGCACAGACCGCGCCCCCGCCCTAATTGCGGATTCGTGGACCGCGCGGCGCTCCACCCCGGTTATCCCCGACGGAACAGCTATCACCACGTGCGGGGCGACCAAATTAAATTTGTTCGAGGCTTTCTGGATAAAATAGCGCAACATCACCTCGGTTATCTCAAAGTCTGCAATGACGCCCTTCTTCATCGGCCGTATCGCCGTTATGTTGCCGGGTGTCTTACCCAACATTCTCTTGGCCTTCTCGCCCACGGCTACAACCTTCTTGGAATTGTTGTAAACGGCCACGACACTGGGCTCGCTTATTATTACTTCGTCTTTCGAGTACACGAGGGTGTTAGCCGTCCCCAAGTCTATGCCAATATTGTTTGATAAGAGGTTTAAGCTTGCCATAAGTTCTGCATTTTTAAATATTGTCGATAAGCTTTATCAAATTGATATTTAAAGCCTTTGGACCACCTTTAGCTGTTTCCGCCCAAAAATCTTATTTTCGTACAATATTGTCAACATTTTAAATCAAAAAGATGCTATGAAAAAATTACTGGCCCTATTCGTTCTGACCGTGTCCTGCGCTTTGACATGCGCGGGACAAAACTCGACTTTTACGATAGAAAAAGCCCCGCAAAACGTGGAGGCGGGAAAGACATTCAAGGTGGTTGCCAAGTTTTGCGTCGCGGGCGGATACCACCTCTACTCGCCAGATTCAAAAGACTTTATACCGACTAAAGTCTCCCCTATATTGCCCGAAGGATTTACGCTGGAAAACATTCAATACCCGGAACCCAAACCGTTTGAATTTATGGGAGTCAAGGCCTCCGGATATTCCGAGGATTTCAGCGTGGCCATAACGATAAAGGCCCCCAACTTTGCCGTCGATAAATCCGATATAAAATTCGGCGCCTCCTGGCTTGAATGCGGAAAAAATTGCGTGCCAATGAACGCCGAAAAACAAATCCAGCTAACCGTTTCGGGCCCGTCAAAAACGGCGGGAAGCCGGTTCTGGTCGGCCATGCTGGGCGCGGTGTTGGGCGGCCTCATACTAAATGCAATGCCCTGCGTATTCCCGGTTATCGGGCTAAAAATCCTATCCTTTTCGAAGTCTGCGGCGGCGGGCTCGGCGGCGGTAGTCAAAAACAGCGTCGTCTTTTCAGCCGGCATAATCCTGACTTTCGGAGCCCTCGGCGCGGCTCTGGCGGCGTTGAAAACTTTCGGCGCGGAAGTAGGCTGGGGATTCCAGCTGCAAAACCCCGCATTCGCGTTTGCAATGTGCGCCGTATTTCTGCTTACCGGCCTCAATTTCGCCGGATTCTGGGAGTTCGGCAGCTGGATTAGCGCCTCGGCACAAAGCGCGTCGATTAAATCAAAATCGAGATCGGAAATGACGGAGGCTTTCCTATCCGGCGTGCTCGCCGTCCTGGTAGCAAGCCCCTGCGTGGCCCCGTTTATGGCCTCCGCCGTGGGATTTGCCCTCGCCGCGGAGGCGTCGGCTTTTGAATGTACGTGCATAGTGACGGCCGTAGGCCTCGGCATGGCAATTCCGTACATAATACTGGCCGCGCGCCCGCAACTGCTAAAAAAGCTGCCAAAGTCTGGAACTTGGCTGGAGACGCTTAGAAAAATACTTTCAATACCAATGTTTGCAACCGCGGCGTGGCTGTTCTGGGTATTCATAAATCAAAACGGCGGCATTTTAGCAGGCGCCGCGGCGCTTGCTTTACTGACGGCGGCCGCGTTCGTCTGGGGCAAATACGCAAACGCCCTGCAAACGCCCAAGACAAGGGCTTTGGCCTCTGCGTTTTGCGCGGCCGCGCTGGCGGCTTCAATAGCAGTCGTTTACGCCGGAACGCGCGCGGGCTCTGCAAGCGCTGAACAAAATTCCCAAAATGCCTGGTCGGTTCAAAAAGTCGAACAGCTGAGAAAGGAGGGCCGGTATGTTTTTGTCAACTTCACGGCCTCGTGGTGCATAACATGCCAGGTAAACAAGGCGGTACTTGCCTCCGAAACAGTCAAAGAAACGCTGAAAAAATACAACGCCGAATACCTCGTGGCCGATTGGACAAACCGCAATTCCGCCATCGCGGAGGAACTGAAAAAGTACAAGCTCGCAGGGGTGCCCATGTACCTGGTCTTTTCGCCCGACTTGAAAAAGGAGCCCGTCGTGCTCTCGTCGATTCTCACCCCCTCGGAAATTGCGGAAGCGTTTGACAAACTCAATCAATAGTACCAGAATAACCGCCAGATTTTATATGAACATAGAAAAAACACCCATCCTTACAAAGGGAAAAGCGTTTGAAATCGCCGAGAAATTCGGAACGCCGTGCTACGTATATAGCCAAGAAGCCCTGGTTCAACAGGCAAAAAAAGCCCTCGAATTCCCGAACGCATTCGGAATTACCGTGCGCTACGCAATGAAGGCCGCCTCAAACAAGAATATTTTGGCTCTCTTTGACAGGCTCGGCCTGCATATAGACGCCTCGAGCGCATTCGAGGTAAAACGCGCAATCATGGCGGGTATAGACCCGACACATATTTCTCTCTCATCGCAGCAGCTGCCCGACAACCTCGAGGAAATAATTAAAAGCGGGGTAAAATACAACGCATGCTCCCTGCGCCAACTAGAGGCCTTCGGCAGGCTCTTCCCAAATTCGGAAGTCGGCGTAAGAATAAATCCAGGCCTTGGCTCGGGCGGAACGAACAGGACAAACGTGGGCGGCCCGGCGTCGTCTTTTGGCATCTGGTTTGAATATATTCCGCAAATCAAGCAGACGGCCCAAAAGTACGGGCTTAAAATAATAAGAATACACACGCATATAGGCTCGGGCTCGGACCCACTCGTATGGCAGAAGGTCGCAAAAATGAGCCTGGATACCGTGGCGCAATTTGAAGACGTGCGAATCCTGAATATGGGCGGCGGATACAAAGTCGCTAGAATGTCCGACGAAAAATCGACCGACCTGCAGAAAATCGGCGCGCCCGTCGCCGACCTGATAGCCGATTTTGCTAAAAAAACGGGCAGGAAACTAGCCTTTGAAATAGAGCCGGGAACGTTCCTTGTGGCAAACTGCGCGGCGGTCCTTGCAAGAGTCCAAGACGTCTGCGACACGGGCGACGGCGGATACGAATTTGTAAAGCTGGACACGGGCATGACGGAGATTCTGCGCCCGTCAATATACGGCGCCCAACATCCGATTTCCATAATTCAAAAAACACCCTGCGACGAAGTCAAAAGCTATATTGTTTCCGGGCACTGCTGCGAAAGCGGCGATATCCTAACGCCCGCGCCCTCCGACCCGGAAGGGCTCTCGCCGAGACCGATGGCAAAGGCTACAATAGGAGACCTGTGCGTAATCGGCGGCGCGGGGGCGTATTGCAGCTCGATGAGCACCGTCAACTACAACTCGTATCCGGCCGCCCCTGAAGTAATGCTTATGCCCGACGGCTCTACTGCGCTTATGCGCAGGCGGCAAACACTCGAACAGATTGTGCAAAACGAAACGGATATATGATCTCCTCGACCATAGATTTAGATGTCAGGTTCTCGGAGACCGATGCCATGGGCATAGTCTACCACGCAAACTACCTGCCCTGGTGCGAATGCGCGCGCCTTAAGCTTTTGGAAAGCTTCGGCGTAAAGTACACCGACATGATTAGCGACGGCATGCACCTGCCCGTGGTATCAGTTCACTTTGATTACAAGCACCCCGCCCGTTTCGGCGACACCGTCAGCATAAAAGCCACAATCGCCCAGCCGCCCAGGATAAAAATCAGGGTGGACTACGAAATCAGCGCAAACGGGAACCTGCTTGTGACCGGATACACCGAACACGTCTTCATAAACAACAACGGCGCGCCCATAAAACCGCCGAGTAACTTTATGAACGCACTGAGGGCGGCCATGGAAAAATGAGGGCTCTGGCGGCAGTCTTATTGGCGACGGCGGCCACTATTTGGGCGTGGCTGAACGCCTTGTCAAACATAGACGCGCGCGCGGTGCACGCCGACGAGGCCGAACAGGCCTCGACATTTTTGAACCTTTACGACGGGCGCGGCTACGCGTACAATCCGCACGGCCCGCACGGCCCGGCTTTGTACTATTGGGCCTATGCCGCGCAAAAAACGCTCGGGGCGAGCGGCGCGCAAATAGAGATAGCAGACCTGCGCAAGACTATGCTGCCCGTCGCCGCGGCGGTCTTTGCCGCATTTTTTGCAATATCAAAGGCGGCGCCGTTTTCAATGTGCGCATTGGCCGCAGCCGCGTTTGCTTCGACGCCTGTAGCCCAGATTTACGGCGCCTATTTCGTCCACGAGATTATTTTTGCGTTGGCGTGCCTGCTGTGCGCTTGCGCCCTGTTTTTATTCCTGAAAAAGCCGCGGATTCCAACCGCGTTTGCGGTGGGGCTTTGCGCGGGAGCTATGCAATGCTGCAAGGAAACCTCTGTGATTGCCTTTGCGGGCCTTGCGGCCGCATGCGCCATTTTTGCGGTTCTTTACAAACCCAAGCTCAACGCCAGAGCAGCGGCAGTGGCGGCTTTGGCGGCTCTGGCCGGGTTCGCGGCGGTTTTTGTCCCGCTGTATTCGTCTTTCGGGGCAAATCCATGGGGAATGATAGACGCATTCAGAAGCTACTATATACACTTCTTCGACAAGGCCGACTCGGGGCAGATTGTGGGAGAGGGGCTCTTTTATATAAAACTTCTATTCTGGCAGAAAAGCTCAGGCGTGTATTTCGGGGGATACTTCGCAACTTCGCTCGCCCTGGCGGGACTCGTTTGGGCCGTCGCCAAACCCAAAGAATACGGCGCCGACGCCGCCATATTCTTCGCCGCGGCGGCAATTGTGCAGATTGCCATATTAAGCGCAATTCCCTACAAGACGCCCTGGCTTATTCTGGCGCCGGTTGCAACAATGTCCCCGGCGGCGGGGTTTGCCGCTTACAAAATACTGAGTCTAAGGCCGGCTATATCGCTGCCGTTGTGCGCGCTAGCCGCCGCCGCGTTCATACCGCAGTACAGGATGACGGAAAACGCGCTCGGGCGCTTTAACAGCGATCCGCGCAACCCGTTTATATACTCGCACACCGTATCCGACGAGGAAAACCTCAAAGCCAGGCTGCTCGAGTGCGCAAAATATTCAAAGTACGGCGACGACATTCCAATAGCCGTAATTACAAAAGTTTCTCCGTGGCCGCTGCCGTGGCAGCTTAGAAAATTTCAAAATGCAGGCTTCTGGAGCCACGCTCCGGAAAATCTCGAAACTTTCGACGTAATAATATGCGACGCCTTCACGACTAAAGACGCCCTAAAAAAAATCGACGCCGACAAATACAGCCAGGATATTTTCGGCCTCAGAAAAAACACCGTATTAAACGTCTTTATACGGAAAGAAATCTTCGATAAAATAATAGGAGAATAGACCATGAAAAAGTTTTTGCTCTTGTGCGCGGTTTTTGTAGTTGTGGCGATAGCCGCAATTCTTGCGGCGGGTTTAAACCCCGATATTCAGACGAGACTCGCAAACGCCGCGTTAAAAAAATACGGCGCGAGCATAGAGAGCGTATCGGCTGGCTTTTCCGGCGCCGAGATTCGAGGCATAAGGGCGGCTGCTGGCTATGGGGTTTTCGAGGGCGATGCAAGCCTTCAATACTCGCTTGCCAGCCTCCTTTCAAAAAAGCTCAAAGCCTCCGGCAAAATTGAAAACGCCACGTTTGAAATCCGCAGCATGCCAAAGGCGAATTTGCAGGCGGCCTCAAAAGAACCAAACAAAGCCGAAAAAACGGGCTCACAAGCCAAAGGAAGCGTACAGGAAGCGGGGAAAGCACCCTTTGAGCTCCCGATAGACATAGAAATAACGAGGTTTACCTCGGAAATCGCGGTGGTTTGCCCAGACCGCAAAATCGCCACAAAACTATCGGTAAAAAACGCGCTGATAAGCTCCGGCCAAATAGAATTTGAGCTCAGCGCCCAGGCCGCCACTTCAAACAAAGTTCCCATCGATGTTGTTTTGGAGGCAAAAAAAATAGGAAAAGTTCTCAATGCGAGGCTTACCGAAAGCGGCAAGGACATAATGGTTTTGACCTCCCAAACCGAAAAAGATTTGAGCGGGTCGGCCAGGGCAAAAATCACAATTTCAAACGGGGATGTTCAAAAACTGGCGAAAGCCCTCGAAGTGAAACTGCCAAAGGCGCAACTTGAATTCTTTGCAGAGTCTATATTTAACCTGGATCAGAAAAGACACTCGGAAAAGCTGCAACTTAAAGCCGAGGCAAGCGGGTTAAAGGATATGGGATCGCCCGTTGATTCCTGCGCCATCGCCGCCGAAGTTCAGCTCTCCCAAGACTCCAGCGCTCTAAAAATTCCAAGGCTTTTTTGCAGCGTCGAGGCCGACGGGGAAGCTGTTGCAAATCTCGCCAACGACGGCTTGGCGATCGACGTATCGGCGCTAAAAAAATCGCAGCTTATAAAAATAGGCTCCCTCACGCTATCCATTCCCCCGCGCCTCATAGGCGCGTTTGTCAAACCCGCGGAGTTTAGCGCCCAAAATATATCCGCAGTATTCGATATATCCGCAAATATCGACGGCGACATAGCCGTATCGACGCCGAAGCGGGCAAATTTCGAGCGAATAAACATATCAAAAGACAAAACCATACTCGTCGACTCGCTCACATTCTTTGCCTCGTGCAGGGCAAAGGCAAACATAAAGACGCTGGAGGCAGACGCCGAAATAAAGGCGGAATCGGCGATAGTTGACGGGAAAAGCCTGACTGTAGAGGTCAATGCCGCAAAGAAGGGAGACTGTATCGATATTCAGGCAAAGGCCTCCGGCTGCGCAAACCCCGTTTTGTATTCTATCAATTCGATATCTTCAAACATCGACAAATACTTGTTTGTCGACGCATCCGCAAAATCAAAACTTTCCGGAAGCGATGTTTGGGTGGAAAGTTTCAACGCAAAAATATCCGGCGAAGGAACTGAGGCCTCGCTTGACATAACCGTCGAAGACCCATTTAAATTGAACGCGAAAACAAGGAAGTTTTACAATCCCTTCAACGTAAGGATAAGGGCGAGAGAATTTCCTTTTGCCCCTCTTAGGCCCTTCTGCGCCGGAGCCGACGCAAAGGCCATAAACCTCGACGCGGCCGCAAATATTTCAAACCAGAAAGCGCGACTCTCCGCCGATTTTGAGCTGTCGGATTTCTCGTTTACAAAAGGCGGCGACAGGCTGGTAGAAGGCATAGATGCAAAAGCGTCGTTGAGAGCCGATGCGAACCTCACAGACATGACCATCGATGCGGAAGCCCCGTCGATTGAGCTCTCGGCCGACAAGGCGCTCTTTTGCAGCGCAAAGGCGAAGGCGGCGCTTAATCTCAACGACGATTCCAAAATAAAGGAAGCCTCTGTGGAGGCGCAACTTCAGCCAAAAACAATATTGATGCAGTCGTGCCTATCGAAGTTCGACAACCTCGCCAGGTGCGCGGCGACGCTTAGGGCGAGCTTTGACGCCGACACGAACACTGCGGACATAGACGCCGATATCTCAAATCTCGCGGTATTGTCGACCGGCGACGAAATCCAAAATATAAAGACAAAACTCAAACTCCAAATCGGCTCGCCCGCAAATGTCGAGGCATCCGTAGCGATGAATTCTAAGCGCGGAACAACGGACGCGCGCGCGCAGGTCCAAACAGGGGAAAAAATAACCGCCAAGATTTCGGCAAAGTCTATGGTTGTCGACGACCTTTTAACATTAAAGTCGGCATTTTCCAATCCGAATGCGGCAAAGGAAAATTCTTCCCCCGCCCAAGATAGTGCCGCGCCCGAATCCGGCCCGGAGATGAAGGAGCAAAAAGACGCGCGCGCTTTTTGGGACACAGGCAAAGATATTGCCTGCTTTGTCGAGCTTGGAGAGCTAAAAGTCGGCAATGCAGTTCCGCTTAGGGGCATGAAAGCTCTCGTGGAAGTTGAGCCCGGGGAGCTATCGCTTGAAAATGTAAGCGCAAAACTATCCGACGGCAACCTCTGCGGAGCACTGAAAATAAACTTCGACCCCTCAAAGGCAAAACCGTACAAAATCGCAGAATCGGGCCTAAAAATAGAAAACATAGACGCGGCAAAGCTCGGCAGTTCATCAATACTTACGGGCATTTTCAACGCCCAAATATCGCTTTCGGGCGAAGGCCTAAACGCCCGAAACCTCGCCGAATACATAACGGGGTCGGCCGTATTCACATGCGGCGAAGGCTCGATTAAACTTATCCCCGACAACTCCGATATGGGTAAGACCATATCCATAGCCCAGTCGGCTGCAAAGCTCATAAACGCTTTCGTTAAAAGCGACTCGGTCGACAGATATTCGGCCGTGGCCGACAAGCTAAAACTCGTCAATTTTAGCTCGGCAAAAATAGAGCTTAGCAGAAGCGCACCCGACTACAACATACTAATCCCGTACGCCCAATTTGAAGGAAACGAACTTGTGGTAAAATCCCAAAAAAGCCTCATATACTTTGACGCCTATGCGCCTGTAAAAGATTGGGAAATGGAAATAAATCTAAACGCCTACATAAGAAACAGGGAACTTGAGCAACTGCTCGGAAAGACGGACGCGTTTGAATCGGTCTCGGACATGACCGGCTATAGGAAGACCCAGACATTCAAAATAACAGGCACGATAGGCAAGCCCAAATCAAACCTGCTCGAGGTTTTTTTCAGCCAGCCCTCGATCGAGGATCCTACAAAACTCTTGAAAAAAATAAAATTATTCCAATGAAAAACACGGTAAAAAACATAATATCGGCAAAAGGGAATACGAAACTTACAATGCTTACGGCCTATGATGCACTGTTTGCATCTCTTGCAGACGAGGCCGGGGCGGATATAATCCTTGTCGGGGATTCGCTGGGAAACACTGTGCTCGGATACAAAAGCACGGTTCCCGTCACCATGGAAGACATGCTCCACCACTCCGCAGCCGTCGTCAGGGGAGTGGAAAAGGCTTTTGTCGTAGCCGACATACCTTTTGCCATTGCGCATAAAAAATTCGACGTCCTCTTGGACGCCTCGGCGCGCCTCGTCCAAGAGGCCGGTGTGGACGCCGTAAAAATTGAGGGCGGAAAGAAAATGGCAAAGAAGATTTCAAAACTCTCCGAAGCCGGAATAGCCGTGATGGCGCACATTGGCTTGGAACCCCAGCAGGTGATGAAACTCGGCGGATACAGAAAGTTCGGCAAGACCGACGAAGAAAAGCAGACGATGCTCGACGACGCCAAGGCACTCGAAGAGGCGGGGGCGTTTTCCCTTGTCATGGAAATGACCGACCCCGATCTCGCCGCCGAAATTACAAGGGAAATATCAATCCCCACCATAGGCATAGGCTCGGGCCCGTCGTGCGACGGCCAAGTTCTCGTCTGCGCCGACGTCCTCGGTTTTACCCAAAATCCGCCAAAATTTGTCAAAAAATACGCCGATTTGCGTTCCCAGACGCTCGAGGCCTACGCCCAGTTTATCGGAGATGTCAAATTGTCAAATTTTCCGCCATCAAAATAAATGCAGAAAAAATATCTGGTAAAAAAATCCCCCATACACGGCAACGGCGTGTTTGCGGCAGTTCCAATAAAAAAGGGCGAATTTATCGCGGAATATTTGGGAGAAAAAATCGACAAGGCCGAATCGAACAGGCGCGGCTTAGCCTACGAAGAGGCCGCAAAAAAAACGGGCAAAGGCAGCGTCTATATCTTCGAGCTCGATGATAAATTCGATATCGACGGCAACAACGATTACAACGACGCCAAGTACATAAACCACGCCTGCCGCACGAATGCCGAGGCCGTCTGCCAAGACGGCTCCATAAAATTCTACGCCACGCGCGACATAGAAAAAGGAGAGGAAATACTCTACAACTACGGCTACGCCTTGGAGCATTTTCTCGACCATCCCTGCCATTGCGGCTTTCCCGAATGCGTCGGCTACATCGTTTCCGTGCAAGACCGCCCAAAGCTGCGCAAAATTCTAAGCAAGGGCAACCGCAGAAAGTATTTTCAAAACAAGGCAAAAAAATCCGCAAAGAAACATTGCAATTAGCAGGCGCAAAATAAGCGCGCATAAAAAACAAATACCCGCTAGCACGCCACACCTTAGCCGCAATACGGCTTCAGCGCGTCTTGCGCAAAGCGGAAACGCCTGTTGTACTTTTTCCACACACCAAGGCAAAGCCCCTCTCTAATCCAAACAAAATAGAAAAAAAATTTCCGCGCGCAATGACACGCCCGCGCACCCCGCCGTTTACTATACGATAAAATTAAGGAATGAAGCTGTGAAAAAGCCGCGCTGAAACGAAAAAAAGACGCCCAACACACGCGGGCGTCCTTTTGCATCTGCGGCATTGCGGCCGCCGAAAACAAAGCTATTTTTCGGGTTTAAAAAGCATGAAATCTTCGGCTGGAACGCTCTTGCCCTTGTAGGCAAACGGCGTTTTGTTGTAGTTTGTTATGACTTCGCTGCCGTCGGAATATCTGCTTACAAAAACTTTCGGGGCTATCTCGCCATGGAAATCCATGAATTCGTACTGCAGATAAACCATGGGCTGGTAGCGCTCGTATATCTTCTGGATATCGTCCATATATTTTGCGTTGTACCAGTAAAACGACGGGCGGCCGCCGTATTCCCAGAACTGCAAGCGCCGCCACACGGTGCACTCGGGTATGTTTTCCAACGGCCTGTAGAAATCGACCGTATCCCAGTCGGAATTGCTCAATATTATGCCGTGGTAAATTATCTGCCAAAGCGGAACAGTGCGGTCGTCGTACATGGGATTCATCTTGCGCTTAAAATTCTTATTGCGGAAAAACGTATTGGTGTAGAGCACGTAGTCGAGCGTCTTTGCCACATGGTCGTAGCCCGCCTCGGACGAGAAACCACCAAAGTATTTTTGACATTTTCTACCTATTTCATTCTGGTAGTCGGCCGTCTGCTTGCGAGTGCAGGGATGGCGCGGATCGTGGCATGTATAGGGCAGTATGGCGCTCGTGACGTCTATGTGCTGCGTTCCGCAAGTAAAGCCAAGCTTGTTTAGCCCCTGGTAATCCTCGTCGACATACCTGTCGCAGACAACCTGAAAACACGGATTGTAAGCCTGCCCTCCGGCCATAAAGGCATACTTGCGCATAATGCCGTCGACGGTTTTTGAAACGGCGTACTCGTCGAAGCGCTTGGCAACCCGGTAAAAGTCGGTATTGCAGACGTGGTTGGTCATCTGGAAGCCCAGTTTCTTGCCAAGGGCAATGGCCTCTTTCATCTTCTCTTCACCACCAAAACGCGGATCCGGCGGAAAAAGATCGGGGAAACGTCCGTCGAAACCTCCTATGTTCCAACCGACAAAGCACATTTCAACCTTGCGCATGCCGCGGGCGTGTATCTGGCGCATCTTCTCCATGAACCCGTCGAAATCCATGGCTATGGGCAGATCCGGCTCGTTCTCGGCTGTCTGAAACGGATATGTGCGGGGCGTGCGCTTTGTGCCGTGCTTTATGCGCACAAATATGGACTCCGCAGTGTATTTTAGCGAAGGGCTCGTCTTTATCCTCTCGCGTATGGGTTTTACCTCTCCCCTGTCTAGCTGGTATTTGCGGTAGACCCTGCCCATGCCGCTGTAATTTGCATCGTCGCCCTCCAATTTGTAAAAATCTACGACCAAATCCTCATACGGGGCAAACTCTATGCCCTGTATGTGGAACCTCGGGAACTGGACATAGTTGCCGTCCTTGGCCTCCACAACCCCGGAAAATTCAAAACGAAGCCCCTTGACTATGCCCACATAGGCACCGCGCGGCGTCTTCATGCCAAATATAGGCAGACCCATTCTGCGCTGGACAATGCTGCCGTTGTCGAGCTTGAACGACCCAATCGAATTGGGCGGCATTATAAAGTATCCCTCCTCGCCCTTCTTGGCTTTGGCAAAGTCGCCGACTATCTCTATGTCGAGAATGTCGCGCGTCAGCTCGTATGTGGGAATGCACAAACGATAACCGCCGTCGGGCTGCTTGACGAGCTTGCGCTCCGCCGTCGTCTTAGAGCCGTCCAACTTTATGGTAGTAACTTCCACACTTTCAAATCCACCTGCATACAGCGTACACAGCGCCCCCGTAATCGCAAGAATCGATAATATTTTGTTCATATACTGATAACTTTCGGGAAAATTATCCTAAACAATTACCCTTTTGTCAATAATCTTAATAGCCCGACATAGCCTTAAAATTTCTCCACCTCGCACTGCTTTACTCCGGCAAAAAACCAATCCCCATATAACGAGACCTCGCCAATGAGCGAAAAAAAGGCCGAAGCTGCAATTTAGCCCCGGCCTTTTAAGCGTTTTATGCGCTATGTTAGAAATTATCCGGCAAATGCCGCGCTGCGATATCGTCTGCGATGAGCTTGATTGCCTCGTCGACAGACCTCGAGCCCTCAAATTCTTTCCTAATCCTCGAACGGACGGAAAGCGTGCCAGTCTGGGCCTCTTTCTTGCCAATGACAAACATGTGCGGAACGCGCTCCGTCTCGGCCTTGCGTATCTTCGCGCCGAGCTTTTCAGGCGTGTCGTCGACCGACGCGCGCACACCCGAAGAGCGAAGCCTCTTGTAGACTTCGTCGGCATAGGGCACGACCTCGTCGTTTAGCGTGAGTATGCGAACCTGCTCGGGCGCAAGCCACGTCGGGAAATTCCCTCCGAAGTGCTCTATGAGAACGCCGGTAAACCTCTCAAGCGAACCAAACGGCGCGCGGTGGATCATAATCGGCCTGTGCGGCTTATTGTCCTGCCCTATGTACGAAAGATCAAAACGCTCGGGCAAATTGTAGTCGACCTGCACGGTGCCAAGCTGCCACTCGCGCCCGATTACGTCTTTTACGACAAAGTCGATTTTAGGCCCGTAAAAAGCAGCCTCGCCTATCTCTTCGGTGTACGGAACGCCGAGAGTCTTGGCAGCCTTGCGTATGGCAGACTCGCTCTTCTCCCAGTTGGAGGCGTCACCGACGTACTTGTCGCTGGCCGGATCCCTCAGCGAAAGCCTCACCCGGTACTCGCGCATGCCGATTGTCGCAAAGACTGCCTTTACCAAATCGAGGCAACCCTGGATCTCGTCGTCAAGCTGCTCAGGCGTGCAGAAGATATGGGCGTCGTCCTGCGTAAAGCCGCGCACGCGCGTCATGCCGTTTAACTCGCCGGACTGCTCCCAGCGGTACACGCTGCCAAACTCGGCCAAACGAATGGGCAATTCCCTGTACGAGTGCTGGTCGCTCTTGTAAATCTCGACGTGGAACGGGCAATTCATGGGCTTGAGCAGAAAACCCTGGACGTCGCCGTCTTCCACCTTCTTTTCAAATTCGGCCACATCCAGGTGCTCGGCCGCCATGCGCGCCATGTCCTCGCGCTCGACAATCGGAACAAACTGCGATTCCTTGTAGTAGGGGAAGTGCCCGCTCGTGCGGAACAGGCCAAGCTTGCCTATGTGCGGCGTGAAAACCTGCTGGTAGCCCTGCTTGTAAAGCAATTCCAAGATGAAGTCCTGAAGGCTCTGGCGGACTATAGCGCCCTTGGGTTTCCACAAAATCAACCCCTGCCCGACCCTGTCGGATATGACAAACAAATTCATCTCCTTGCCCAGCTTGCGGTGGTCGCGCAACTTGGCCTGCTCCATCTGCTCGAGATACTTCTGCAACTCTTCCTTGCTGGCAAAAGCCGTACCGTAGATGCGCTGCAACTGCTTGTTGTGCTCGTCACCGCGGTGGTAGGCGCCGGCCACGTTCAAAAGCTTAAAGGCCTTTATGCGCTTGGTGTAGTCGACGTGCGGCCCGGCGCACAAATCGCAAAATTCGCCGTTGCGGTAGAAGGATATCTCCTCCCCATCGGGAATGTCGGCAAGGCGGCCGAGCTTGAACTCCTGCTGGCCGAGCTCCTCTATCTTCTTGACGGCTTCCTCGCGCGAAAGTGTGAACCTTTCAAACTTCTGATTCTCGGAGATGATCTTTTTCATCTGCTCCTCAATCTTGGCCAAGTCCTCCGCCGTAAACTTGTGGTCCAAGTCAAAATCGTAGTAAAAACCGGTTTCCGTCGCCGGACCAATGTCCAACTTCGCCTCGGGGAACAGCCTCAATACGGCGGCTCCCAGTATGTGGGCGGCGCTATGCCTTATCTTCAATAATTCTTCGTTCATTATTTTTGCCTTTTTGTCGAAGCCTTCGGCTTGATTGTCGCAGGCGAACCCCCTTTCGGCAATTCGCCCGATTACCTATATTTGCGTAGATACTGCTACCTTGATAAAAAAAGTAAAGTTTTTTTGAGGCCATTTTGCAGAATTGTTAGCCTGCAAACATCTCCACAAACAACAGCAACGCCAGTCCCCCAAAAACGCATATGCTAACCCAGCGCATAATCGAGACAAACCTCACAGACATCAAAACGTTCGACATCTTTCCCGCAAAAAAGGCCACAAAGGAAAACACCGCCAGGGCGCTGCACATAAATATAACCCCCAAGATGAGTATCTGAAGCCACACCGCGACACCTCCATCAACCAAAAACTGCGGAAAAAACGACAGAAAAAATATTATAACCTTCGGGTTTGAAACATTCATAATTAGCCCCTTGCAGAAAAGCCCGTAAGCGGACATTCCGCCGCCCATGCCCGAAGTCCTGCCGGCCTCCGGCCTGCTCTTCCAACTCGCGTAGGCCAAATAACCCAAATACATAGCCCCAAAAACCCTTACCACATTCAACAAAACCGGCGAACTTGCTATTATTATGGATATTCCGCTGGCGCAAAGCCCCGTGTGAAAAATACACCCCGCGCAAAGCCCCAGCGCGACGCTAAAGCCCGCCCTAAAGCCGCGCACAAGCGATGTTGAGAGCACATAGTATATGTCGGGGCCGGGCAGCCACGCCATCAGCACACACGTAAGAAAATACCCCCAGAGAACGGATATGCTCATATAAAATCCACACTCAAACCGCAAATATAGAGCCGGCTACAGATTTAATCCGACCAACAGATTCCGCCAAGCCGCCCAGGCGCGCGCGCATCAGCCAAACCCGCGCGTACTCGGCGGCTATAAATTTCAGCTCTACCTGCGAAGGCGTCCGCCCAACCGCAAAGTCGCCCTTGGCCCGGTTGAAGGCCCACATTATCATGCGCGCAGCCAGCGCTATCTCGTCAATGCAGGCGTCGGCGTCAGGACACTTCGGCGTAGACGCGGCCGCAAGCGAAGCGGCAAAATCGGCCGACGATATCAAAGCGTTGAAATCGGCCTTGCCCGCGTACTCTTCGGAGAGCTTCCGAGCCTGGTCGGCATCGGCGAAAAACATCTTGTGGTGCAGACAGAAAAGCTTGTCGACGACGTCGCATCGGCCGATTGCAACCAACGAGCGCGCAAACTCGCCGGTGTCGTCGCAAAAGACGCACCTTGAAAGGAAATCGCAGACGAGCTCCTCGGAGGGTTCCTCCGACCAAGCGCAACCGGCATGGTGGGCGATGGCCGGGAACATGGCCGAGTACGGCTGGTGGTTGCCGCCGTCGCCCCATTGCGTCAATATCGAACCAAGCGCGCCAAACTCGCGCGCGCAACCACAGGCTGTATTGATGTTCTCACGCGCGCAATCCCAGCGAGAGCCAAAACTATTCCACGTGCTCGTGCCTGGAGCCACGAAAAACTCCCTGCCAACACTGTTCATGTAGGCGCATTGCTCGCGGTAGGGATGGTCTAGGTAATAGCCCCACACTACGGGCGTCATGTTCTCGGGTATCAGCTTCGCGTATTCCGGCTTCTGCATAAGCACGTCGGCCCAAAAATACGCCTGAAAACCGCGCGCGTTTACACGGTTATTTAGGCGCTTTAGATGCTCTATGTAAAGAAGATATTTGTCCGATGCGCACTTGCACAGACTCTTGCTGCGCCCCATGCCCAATTCCCACGGCTCGTCTCCGCCTATGTTGACCTTGCCCGACGTAAAATTTTCAAAAAATTGCGCGTACAAGCCGTCCATAAAGTCCGCCGCCGCCTCGTCGGGAAACAGCGTCGTCGGAAACTTGCGCAAATTTCCCAAAGGATCTATAAACGGAGCTTTGCTCTCGGCCAAATACTGGTACTGCGGGTATCTTAGCCAGCGCTCCATATGGCCGAGGCTGTTTATGTTTGCAACAAGCTCTATGCCGGCAAACCTGCACATGCTGTCCAGCCTCTTGTATTGATCGGCAGTCATCGGCGAGGCGTCGGCCCATACCAATTCGTGCCCGACAAAGGCGTACGTGTGCTCGGTATAAAGCTCCAGCCTGTTGTACTTCATTATGGCAAGCCTGTCCACAAGCAAAGCCAATTCGCTTACGGTGGGAACCTTGCAGCGGCTTATATCCAGCATAAATCCGCGCGTCTGCAAATCGGGGAAGTCCATAATCTCGACATGCCTGAGCCCGTCCTGCGACGACTGCATGGCTATCTGGCGCAGCGTCTGAAGGGCGAGCTTCGCCCCCGAAACGGTGCGCGCTTTTATGTCTATGCCGGACTCGTCTATCCTAAGGATATACTGCTGCCGGCCACCAACATCTGGGCAGTTGCAATCGACCCGTACGAACTTCCCCACGGGAAGCCCGTCGGGAGAAATGTCGAAAGCGCCGCGCTCCCACGGCAAAAACCCGTCCCCCCACTTAACGTGTTTGGGAACGGGCAATAGCTTAGCCTTTGCGTGAAAAGACGGCATGTTTAGAAGGTGTGGATAAACAGCCCTGAGCGAAGCTTCGGCTCAAACCACGTGCTTTTGGGCGGCATTATCGCGCCGGCGTCGGCAATGGCCATCAACTGGCTGACTGTCGTCGGATACATCGAAAATGCAACTGCAAATCCGCCGCCGTCGACAAGCCTTTCCAATTCGGCCGTCCCTTTTATGCCGCCGACAAAATCTATGCGCTCGTCGGTGCGGGGGTCGCCAATCTTTAGAATAGGGGCCAACACCCTGTCCTGCAACAGCGCGACGTCCAAAGAGCTCACAGCGTCCAACCCTTCCGTATTTTCAAATTCCAACGTATACCACTTCCCGCCCAGATACATCGAAACCTCCTTCGACTTCGACGGCTCCTTGCGCCCGGTCTGCGATACCTTGCACACCTTGGCAAGCGCGGCCAAAAACTCTTCGCAGCTCATGCCGCACAAGTCCTTGACGACGCGGTTGTAGGGCAGTATCTTCAACTGCGAAGCGGGGAAGCACACAGAAAGAAACCAGTTGTAATCCTCGTCGCCGGTGTGGTTCGGATTTTCGGCCTTGAGATCGCGCGCGCAACGGGCGTTCGAGGCGCTGCGGTGGTGCCCGTCGGCCACGTAGGCGCACGGTATTTGCGCAAAGGTCTTAACTATGGCATCGAGCTTGTCTTTGTCGGTTATTTTCCATACGGTATGCCTGATGCCGTCGTCGGCGACAAAATCAAAAAGAGCATCCTCGTCTTTCTTGTCCTCCACTATTTTATCAAGCAAAGTGCCGTCCTTGACGGTCAAAAATACGGGCCCGGTATTTACGCGCAGAGTGCGCGTGAGATTATAGCGGTCGTCCTCTTTGGCCTTGCGCGTCTTTTCGTGCTTTTTAATCACGTCGGCATCGTAGTCTTCGGCGCTAAACGTCGCAACGAGCCCAGTCTGCGAATGAGAGCCCATCTGCTGCCTGTACAAATACATGCACGGCTCATCCTCGCGCACCAGATTCCCGCTGTCGACGAGCTTCTGAAAATTCTCCTTGGCGTGCTCGTACACCGCCGGCGAATACGGGTCGATCGACGGATCCAGCTCTATCTCGCTGCGCACCACCCTCATAAAGCTAAGTGGCTTTCCCTGCGCCTGCTTGCAGGCCTGTTCAAAGTTGACCACGTCGTAGGGCAAGCTGGCTATTTCAGCCGCCTTGCCTTTCGCCGGGCGCAATCCCCTAAATGCTCTTATTTTCATACTCCGCGCAGATTCTCAAATATTTTTAGATTTTGCAACGTTTTGATTCAAAAAACTTGATTTTTTTCCCGACATCAAATAGCAAACCACCATGCAAACTGTTGATTTAAAACATAGAAAAGGCGGATGCCTGTTCACTCTCGTAAAATTGGCAATTTTGGCAATCGTGATTCTGGTCGCGGTAGTCTACTTTTGCCTGGGCTATATTGGAGACTACGCCATAAAGACCGTAACCGCCGGAACGCCCGTAACCGGCGGCATAGGCTCGCTCAAGGTAAAGCCCATCGACCAAATCCTCGACGTGCGCGACTTCGTGCTGACAAACCCAGCAGGCAAGTACGCAAAAGAAAATGCAATATCTTTTTCAAAGGCCTATGTCGACCTCGACCTCTCGATTTCCGACGTAATGGTTAAGAAGCTCATCGTCATAGACGAGATTACCATAGAAGGACTAAACATAGACATAGAAGGCGCCTCCGAGGGCGGGCTCACAGATACAAATATTACGGAAATTACAAACATTATCGCCGGCAAATACGGCCTCGACCAGTCTGAACAGCCCCAAGAACAAGTTCAACAGACGGCCGACGAACAGGCTCAGCCCTACAAGTTTGTCATAAGAAAAATGTCTTTCAAAAACGGCTCGGCCTACACGGCCTTTCTCGGAAACTCGGTAGAGACTCCAATCCCCGACTTTGTAATTGAAAACATAGGCGTGGAGGAAAACGGCAAAACCGTCGGCGCAATAACGGCGGAAGTGCTTCCCAAAATTGTCGCCCAAGCCACCGGCAAGCTCTTAAAAGACGGCTGGCACGGAACGGTAAAAATCAGCAAAGATACGGGAAAGACGCTACTTAACAAGCTCTTCGGCGGCTCCGACGAAAAAAAAGACGACGGCCAAACTACGGATGCAAAACAAGAGAAAAGCCAGCGCGCCAGATAAAAAGCACATACATAGATTTGCAACACATAAAAAAGCCGCCAATCGTCCCGCGTTGGCGGCTTTTTGCTTTCGCTATGTTACGTATTAATGTTAATGCTTAGACTCAACCATACCGAGTATTTTTCTTAATTTGCATAAAATTTAAAATGTACCAAAAGAGCCCATAAAAAAAAATACAACTGCTTGAAAGCAAAGGGATTGAGCGGCCTAACTAAAAAAACTATAGCTCTGCCCCACGCTGCGGCATCTTCGCATAGTTTATGAGTGACTGCGATGCCGAAAGAATAGACGGGGATCGCCGCAAATAAGAGAAACTGTCTTAGGGCAAGATTACCTTTTGGCAATAAAGGTACGACGCCGCGGCGAAAACGCAGAAAAGCGCCGCGATGTACCAACGCAGGAACGGGTGGAATAAGACCGCCTTTAGATAGTCGCGGCAAGAGCATTGTCCGTCGGATACGTCGTCTAAAAATACGCGCTTTGACAAATACGCGCAAAAAACGAATGTCGCGGGCCCGGGAACATTTACAGATCCGCCGGTAAAAAGGGAAATCGCCGCCGGCAATAACAGCTGGATTGCAAGGCTTGCAACCGTTATGACAAACATGGTCTTCTTGCCGATTTTGTACATTATGAATAGCGATACAAAATACAAAACTAACCACGTTAACGCCAATTGTCCGCCGATGGAAACTGCTATATCAAGCGTCCTTGCCACAAACGACAAGACGGTGCGCGCAAAAAAAGAGCCCCACCCCTCAAGCGGAGCGCCAAACATACAGCTTTCGTTAATCGGCAGGTAAAAAAGCCGAACTAAGTAAAGGAAAAACGTAAAAAATGCAAGAGAGGCCAACCAGACGGAAAAAGCCCTGCAAAAAAAAGATCCGGGAACTGGCAACGGCTCGGGTTTTTTCATAGCAGCCCCAATTGTACACCCCCAAAAAAAGCACATGTCAACACAAAACACAAAATCAAAAAAGGTTGACTGAAAATTATCTCTTTGCAAACTCGTCACGCATTATGGAGTTCAATATTATCTTAGACATATCGGTTTTTGTCGCGTTTGTAGCGGCCGTCGTCTTTGTCGGTTTGTACAAAGGAAAAAATAAAGGAGGCTCTGAAGACTACTTTTTGGCCGGAAGAGGGCTTTCTTGGTGGCTGATTGGAATATCGCTTATAGCAGCCAACATCTCGACAGAACAATTCGTCGGAATGAGCGGAAGCGCTTCGGGTCTGTCCGGCCTGGCGATAGCCAGCTATGAATGGATGGCAGCCGTTGTCCTTGTAGTTGTGGCTTTTTTCTTCCTCCCCATATTCTTAAAAAGCGGCATGTACACCGTGCCGCAGTTTTTGGAATACAGGTTCGACGCCACGTCGCGCACGGTAATGTCTGTGATGATGGTTGTCGTGCTCGTCTCCGTAAATACCACGGCTGTCATATATTCTGGCGCAACGGTGGCAAATACGGTATTCGGCTCTTCGGCCGACCTGCCTTTTGACCTCGATCTCACCGTATGCTGCTGGGCAATAGGCATAATAGCCGCCATTTACGTGTGCGCCGGCGGCCTCAAGGCCTGCGCGTGGGCCGACCTGCTCCAAGGATCGGCTCTGATTATCGGCGGCATGTTGATTACATACTTTGCCTTTAGCGCCTTCGCCGGAACACCCGTGGAGGAAATTTCAACGACGGCCACACTTTCACCCCAGGATATCGCAAACCTAAGCGACGCAGGCGTGATGAAAAAGTTCTTCACCCTCAACTCCGACAAGCTGACTATGTTCATGCCGGCCGACCATCCGGAAATTCCGTGGACGGCTCTAATTATCGGACTGTGGATTCCCAATTTTTACTACTGGGGCTTCAACCAGTATATTATTCAGCGCACGCTCGGCGCATCGAGCCTGGCCGAAGGCCAAAAGGGCGTGATATTTGCCGCCGGACTAAAACTTATAATTCCATTCATCATAGTATTCCCTGGAATCGTCGCCTTCAACATATACGCCCAAGACCAACACGAAGCGGCTATAAAAGACAGCCACATCATGGCAACAAATGCCAAAACCATAGCCCCGCTATATTTTAACCACATGGACGCCACGAAGTTAAATTATACACCGGAGGCTGCGTCAAAATTCTTCAGCGCCGACATGGGCAAAAAGGACAAGGCCGGCAACCCGGTAAAGACCCAGATATTTACAAAGTCGGAATTAGACACATTGCACTCCGAGTACGAAAAGCTAAAAAAGACCGGAGCTATAAAGAAACTCAGGTTTGAATACGACAAGGGCTGGGCAACCAACGGAGGCGGCCTAAAAGGGGCAAAAGAATTGGTTGACCAGTGGAATAAGGCCTCTGCCTCGGAAGGCGGCGAACATGTAACGAAAAAGCTTTACGGCTACAAATACGACTCGGCTTTTGGTCTGCTTATCAGCAAAGCCCTGCCGCAGGGCTTTGGCCTGCGCGGCTTCATATTCGCGGCTCTGCTCGGCGCAGTTGTGAGTTCCTTGGCGGCCATGTTGAATGCCGCATCGACAATTTTTACAATCGACATATACAAGAAGTTTATCAACAAGCACGCCTCCGATAAGAACCAAGTCATCGTCGGCCGCGTGGCTGTGCTGGTATTTGCGGCAATAGGCTGCATTGTCGCGCCAATGCTTGCAAACCCGAAGCTCGGCGGCGTATTCACGTTTATTCAGGAATTCCAGGGATACTTGTCGCCGGGCATATTGGCGGTGTTTATCTTCGGCATGTTCTCAAAGAAGGCTCCGCGATTTGCCGGCGCGCTGGGCATTTTAACAAGCCCGATTGTCTACGGAATATTGCAGGCGTTCTTCGGCGACATAGCGTTCCTAAACAGAATGGCCATAACATTCGCTTGCTCGCTTGCGGTGATGCTGCTGCTTACGCTTGTCAAGCCGCTTAAGCAGGACGTCGTGCTGCCGGTCAACGAAAAAATGGACCTGCGCTCCTCAAGAAGCGCCGAAATTGCCGGAGTTGGGGTGCTCATCGTGGTATTTGCCCTCTACTTCACATTCTCGGGGCTCTGGTTCTAAGCTGTTTAACTCAAAAAAATCCGCGGTTTTTTCTTCCGCGGATTTTTTTTTAACACGGGCGACGGACTCTTTTTTGTTTCTTGACAATAATAAAATAAAAATGAGGATTAACTGCGGCGTCAAAAGAGTTAAAATGGTCGAAAGCGCACAGTAATGGAGTCGCCGACGGCGGACACACTTAAAAACAATGAAAGAAACCTTAGCTTCAAACTTTGAAAAAATATATTCGCAAAAGCCCGAGGTCTTTGCCCAGGCCCCCGGCAGAATCGAATTTATAGGCAACCATACCGATTACAATGGCGGGTATACCATGGGCGCGGCCATCGACAGGGTCGTCATGGTGGCGCTTGCAAAACGCACCGATACGCTACTGTGCTTCGCAAGCGCAAAGTCGGGCGAAATAGTAAAAATCGACCTTAAAGACATAAAGAAACAGCCGCGCGAGTACAACTGGGTAAACTATCCTCTGGGCGTCTTCAAGTTCCTGCTCGAGGCCGGAATGAAAGCCGACACGGGGTTTAACATGCTTGACATGAGCAATCTCCCCGCAGGCTCCGGTCTTAGCTCCTCCGCGGCCATAGAACTTTCCACCGCCTTTGCCCTCTGCAAACTCTACGGCTTTGAATGCGACCTAAAAACAAAAGTGCGCATAGGCAGAAAATGCGAAAATTTATTCGTGGGCATGCCCTGCGGAATACTCGACCAGGGCGTATCTGGATTCGGAAAGAAAGACGCGCTCGTCTTCATCGACTGCAAAAGCGAGGAATTTTCAAACGCCCCCTTGCCGCAGGAATGCAAATTCTGGCTGTTTAACTCTACGAAAAAGCACGCGCTCGTCGACGGCATGTACGAGGCGCGGCACAACGAGTGCATGGAGGCTGCAAAAATTCTCTCCGAGGGCGGGGAAGACAGGCTTCTGCGCGAATTTAGCATTGCGGATCTCGAGGCCAAAAAGGACAAAATGTCGGCAAACGCCTATAAGAGGGCAAAGCATATAATAGAGGAAAACCGGCGCGTGCTCGAGGCGAAGAAAGCCCTCGAGGCAGACGATATAAAAACAGTAGGCAAGCTAATGGTGGCCTCCCACGAAAGCTCGAGGGATCTCTTTGAAAACTCGTGCCCCGAACTCGACTTCCTCGTGGCGGAGGCGGTTAAGAACCCGCACGTCTATGGCGCAAGGCTCAGCGGCGGCGGCTTCGGCGGCGCGGTTCTCGCCCTGACCGACAAGGATTTTTGCGAAACCGACGCGCAAAAAATAGCCGAGGCCTACCAAAATAAATTCGGCCTCAAGCCTGCCGTCTTTGCATGCTCCGCTGGCGACGGCGCAAAAAACATTTAACCTGAAAATAGGATAAAAATCATGAACGTATTGGTAATAGGCGGTGCGGGCTACATAGGCAGCCACTGCGTAAGGCAATTAATAAAGGCAGGTCACAGACCCGTGGTATTGGACAACCTCGTCTACGGACACACCGGGGCGCTTCTGCCGGAAGTGAAATTCTACAAAGGAAACCTCGAGGACAAAAAAACGGTCGGCGCGATTCTCGAATCGGAGAAAATAGACTTGGTTATGCACTTTGCGGCGTTCATAAACGTCGGAGAGTCCGTCATGAACCCTCTGAAATACTATAAGAACAATGTATCGGGCGTGGTCAACCTGCTCGAGACGATGATCGAGCACGGAGTCAAAAAATTCGTGTTTTCGTCGACGTGCGCCACATTCGGAATCCCCGAAAAATTGCCGCTTGTCGAGGACATGCCGCAGCATCCCATAAACCCGTACGGCCAGACGAAGCTCGACGTCGAAAACATGCTCAAGAATTGCGCGCGCGCCTACGGTTTAAACTCGGTTGCATTCAGATATTTCAACGCCTCGGGCGCCGCCGAAGACGGCTCTATCGGCGAGGACCACACGCCGGAGACACACCTTATTCCGCTTGCGATATTCGCGGCCATGGGAAAGAGGCCCGCCCTAAAAATATTCGGCAACGACTACAACACGCCCGACGGGACTTGCCTGCGCGACTACGTGCACGTCGACGACCTCAGCCGCGCGCACATAGCAGCATTCGATCTTCTTGAAGGCGACGGAAAATTCCTCCATTACAACCTCGGCACCGGGACGCCGAATTCGGTCCTTGAAATTATAAGGGGAGTGGAGAAAGTAAGCGGTCTGAAAGTTCCGCACGAGTTTGCCCCGCGCCGCCCGGGCGACCCCGACGCCCTCTACGCAAATTCCGAGAAGGCCAAGAGGGAGCTCAACTGGAAGATAAAGTACACCAACGTCGAAGACATAATAGCGACGGCGTGGGCGTGGCATTCAAAGCACCCCGACGGCTTTGGAGACCGCAAGTAAACCAACCGTAAATCAAATTCGCAATTGTATCTGACATGCAAGATTTAAGAGAACGATTTGAGAAAGCCGGCCAGGGGCACGTCTTTAAGTACTTCGACGCTCTGGACAAGGGCGAACAAGAGGCTCTGCTAAACCAGCTAAAAATGGTTGATCTCGACGAATTGGAGAGGTTGAACAAAACTCTGGTTTTTGCAAAGAATACCGACGCGGGCATAGATTTTAGCAAATTGACGCCGGCCCCGTACATACCCCTGCCCCCCGAAAAGGACGCCGACGCCCAATGGGCAAAAGCCAAGGAAGTGGGCGAAGAGGCAATTAGGAGCGGAAAACTCGCCGCATTTGTGGTTGCAGGCGGACAGGGAACGAGGCTTGGATTCAACGCCCCCAAGGGGCTCTACAAGGTAACTCCCGTGAAACAAAAGAGCCTCTTCCAGGTATTCGCCGAAAAGATTTTGTCGGCCTCGCGCAAGTATGGGGTAAGGATTCCGTGGATTGTAATGACAAGCCACATAAACAATGCCGCGACGGTCGAGTTTTTCGAGGAAAACGCCTATTTCGGGCTCGATAAGGGCGATGTGATCTTCTTCAAGCAGGGCCTAATGCCGGCGGTCGACCTCGGCGGCAAGATAATACTCGAGGGCAAGGGAAAGATTGCCATGACGCCCGACGGGCACGGCGGGTGCCTGCGCGGCATGGTAAGAAGCGGAGCCTTGGCAGAGCTTAAGAGGCGCGGCATAGAGTGCGTGAGCTATTTTCAGGTTGATAACCCGCTGGTAAACATCATAGACCCGTATTTTGTGGGGTTCCACATTCTGGGGAAGTCAGACATGTCTTCAAAGATGATTCCCAAGGCCTATGCGTTGGAAAAAGTCGGGCATTTCTGCATGCTGGACGGGAAACTCACGGTGGTCGAATACTCGGATCTCCCGGCCCAATACCAAGAGCAAGTCGACGAAAACGGAAAGCTCAAATTCATAGCAGGCAGCGTCGCAATTCATATTCTCGACGTAGGCTTTATTGAAAGGCTGGGCTCGTCAACCAAACCTGAAGACAGACTGCCTTTCCACCGCGCGAACAAAAAGATTCCTTTTATCGACGACAGCGGCGTGCTTCAGAAACCCGAAAAGCCAAACGGGATAAAGTTTGAAATGTTCGTATTCGACGCGCTTCCGATGGCGGCAAACCCCGTCATTATAGAGGGGTTCCGCGGGGACGAATTCTCGCCGGTAAAAAACGCCGAAGGGCTCGACTCTCCGGCGACGTGCAAGGCGCACCAAAAGGCTCAATGGGCTCGCTGGCTGGCCGCCGCGGGAGTAAATATTGATACGGACAAGGACGGAGTTCCGGGAATCGACATAGAAATATCCCCCCTGTTTGCAAGCAACCAGGCCGACTTCGTGGCCTCATGGAATGCCCTCGGGCAAAAGCCGGAAATACGCAACGGCCTTTATATAGCCTAAGAGAATCTAAACTTTTACAAAAGCGCCTAGCACGGCGCTTTTTTTTTGCGCTGTGTCAGTAGAAAATAGCGTGTGTATGTACGCGTGTGTGGTGGTGGGTGGGAGGGGGAAGGAAAAAAATAAACAGGCGTAAAAGCGGCGCGGCGCAATTGCATAGGGAAAAATCGGCGCAGTGGTGGCGTGTGTGGTGGATAGTCGGAATAGGAAAGAAAAGGTATATCTTTGTTTGCGTAGCGAATGTAGTGCAGAAAAAAAGCAAAAAGAAAAAGGATAATAAATAGATGTAAAGCCGCTGGATACTAAAAAGCGGAGCTGTCAAGAAAATCATTCAAACTCCGCAAAAATATCAAACGGTGGCGTTTATCCCAATATACCAAATACTATTTTGTAATATTTTATATTATCATATATACTCGGGTGCATGAACCAAAAACAACTCAACCCGAGCTACGCCCCGCACATCTATGGCGGAGGCTTCAACCCAATAAAAAACCTGCGGCCTGAGCATGTCACGAGGGCTCTTGACGCATTCAACGAAGGCCGTCTTGCGGAGGCCGGCCGGCTTTTCGAGGCCATAATCCAGAGGGACGACACGATATGCTGCCTGAATCTAAAGAGAAAAAAATCGGTGTCGCGCCTCGACTACGAGATTGTGCCGGTGGAGAATTCGCGGAGGGCAAAAGCGCATCAGCGCGCTCTCGTCAGGTTTTATGAAAACATAAGCGCAAGCTCCTACACCGACGCCAACATAAAAGGCGGCCTGCGGCTTTTAATTTCGCAGATGATGGATTGCGCGGGGATGAAATACGCAATACATAAAATATCCTACAAGCGCGACGGGGAATTTATCAGGGGCGATTTTCAACAGTATCCCATTTGGCTTTTTGAAAACACGACGGGTTCGCTGAGGAAGCTCGAGCGCCAAAGCCAGCTCACCGAAGGCTCGGCACTGGATCCGAATAAATGGATGATCACTTGCGGCGACGGACTCATGTTCGCCTCGTCGATAGCCTACGTATTCAAGCACCTTCCGCTCCGCGATTGGCTCGCCTACTGCGAACGCAACGGAATGCCGGGGATAAAGGCAAAGACAAACGCCTTCCCAGATTCGCCCCAATGGGAGAGCGCAAAAGAGGCGGTCAGCCAATTCGGCTCGGAATTTTACGCCGTCCTCTCCGAAGGCACAGACATAGAGGCTATAGACATATCCAGCAAGAGCCAGCTGCCCTACAGGGAAATCGTCGAGCGCATGGACAGAATGCTCTGCGCACTCTGGAGGGGCTCCGACCTAAGCACAATGAGCGGTGCAGACCATGTTGGCGCCTCCGTGCAAAGTTTTGAGACTACTTTAATAGAGGAGGACGACGCCGTCAACATAAGCCAGACGCTAAACAGATGCGTCGATTCGACCGTCGTTAAAATACTCTTTGGAGACGATCAACCTCTTGCAAAATTCAGGCTTATGCCGCCGGACTACGAGGAAAAAAATTACGAGCTCACCACGATAGAGCGCCTCGTAAAGCTCGGACTCAAGCCCGACATGGTGGAACTTGCCCGCAAGTTTGCCTTCCCCGTAAAAAAAGAGGACGACAATGAGCAGCAAGACTAAAAGGCTCCTCCAGCTTCTCGCCCCCTACGGCACATGGCCCCACCCGAAGGGGGATCAAATTGTCGACGGCGAAAGCGCAAAAAAAATGGGGAAGCGTGCACGGAGCCTATTTTCCGCTGAGATTCCAATATACGTAGGACATCCCGACGAAAAATCTAAAGACTGCCGAGACATGCGCGTCGGAAGAATCGAAGGCATCATGGAGGGCAACGACGGCATATTTGTAAGCGCCGTGTACGACGAACAGACCTACGCAAAAATAATCGGCGGAGAGCTGCCGAACATGTCGCCGCGCTGGGAAATGGAACGCATGGAAGACGGCAAATATAGGCCGGTTAGACTCATATCGGTAGGCCTTACGAGCAATCCGAACATTCCAGAAAGCGGGAAAATAATACGCGCTTTAACGCCACCCTTGCCAAAAAGTTTGAGATCAAAATCCGAAAAAATTTCGGCGGTGGAAAAGAGATGCTCGGAAATAGGCAGAAGGCTTTCCGACTCTGCGCGCGCCCTTGCCGACATGATAACTTGCGAAGAATCAAACCGCCTAAACAAGCGGCTTAAAAACATGGGCCAGACCGAAAGCTCAAAAGAGAAAAACCTCTCAAAAATCTCAATGAAGGAACTCTCAAAAGCCGCGTTGGATTTTTCACTCAAAACCGGGCAACCGTACACAAAGTCGTTTGCGCGGCTAAGACGAGAAATAAATACAAATAAATAATAATATGAAACACAAAATAATATCAAAACTACTCAAATTGTTTGCGGGAATAAAATCGCCCGCATTTTCAAACATAGCAGAAGGCACGCATGCCGGAAGCCTTACGCTTACGGCGGCTGAGGACATCGACAGCCCGTACCTGCTCGTAAAAATCGACGACACGGGCAACGCGGTTGAAATATGCACCGCGGCCGACCTGCCGGTCGGGCTGGCGCTCGACGAATGCGATATGGGAGAGGGCGTCGCGGTGGCTCTTCCCGGGTGCGCCGAAAGCACGTTCATGTGCAGGGCCGCCTCCGATGTCGACGCGGGCGACGAGGTGTTCACTGCCGCAGACGGCAAGGTCGCAAACACGGCGACGGGCTCGTGCTACAAAGTCGGAGTCGCAATTAATGCGGCGCAGGCGGGCGCCCTGGTGGAAGTTGATCCGCAGGGTTTCGGAACGCGCCCCAACCAAATAGCCGAAAGCGGCATGTACGTATGGCAGGGCAGCGGAGCCGAAGAGACGATGACTCTTGCCGGCGCCGCCGAAGGCGACTTGGCGATAGCATCGATAGCCGCAGCCGGGGGAACTGAAACCGCAGTAGTGGCTTCGGTATCGGAAGATTCCATAAAGTTCAAACTCAACGCCTCCGGAACGGCGGGATCTACAAAAATAGCATGGGTAATCATTAAAAGGTAAAAGATATGACGAAAATTAAAACAACCGCAGCAAACGAAAACAGATTCACGGCGGGCAATTACAGCGAAGCGCTCACCGCGTTCACGGTGGGCTGGAAGTCGCCCGACAACCTAAACGATATTCTCGATTTTATAGCCCCGCCCGTCCCTGTGGGTCGCCGCTTCGAATTTAAGACAAGCGACAACGCGCAGGCGTTTTATTCCGAAAGCGACGACGTCCGCAGCATAGGAGCCGAATTTAAAAGGGTGCGCTACGACGGAGCCTCTATAAACGAAAAGACTCTCAACAAGGGGCTTACAATCCGGGTTGACCACGACGAAATCGCCGACGACGACTGGCAGGAACGCTACGTTCAGATGCTGCTTCAGCGCCTTCTTAGAAACGAACTGCGCCGCGCCGTAGCCGCGCTTGAGACAATTGCCACACTCAGCGCCGAGCCCCAGTGGCTCGACAACGAAAATCCCGATGCCGACATACGCCAAATGCTTCTCGAGGCTGGCAATGAAAGCGGCGTGCGCCCCAACAGGCTCCTCATCGGCGAAATAGCCTGGGATATGAGAATGTCGTGCCTGGAAAAGCAGAATTCGGCCGTGGCCTTCAAAGCCAGCGCCATAGCGCAGGACGAGCTCGCCCAAAAGTTCCTGCTGGACGGCTGCAAGGTGATGTCGGCCCGCTACCAGTCATCGCCCGAAGCAAAAGCGCAAATTGCAGGCAGAAACGTATACGCATTTTTCGCACAAAATTCCATATCCAAAGACGAGCCCTCAAACTTGAAGCGCTTTTATACGCCGATGGAGGAGGGTACGCCTTTCAGGGTATACTGCGACGAAACAGCCAAGTACACAGACATAACAGTTGAACACTATTCAAGCATCGTGGCGACAAGCAACCTCGGTGTGAGAAAAATTACCGTCAAGGAAGGAGAATAATCGATATGGGGCTTCCGCGTGCGCGGCGGCCCCTAATTTTACCGCCATGAACTGGACAACCATTTCCCCGTGCGATTTATCGCAAATACTAAACAAAAACCAGCTCGATCTGCTCAAGGCGGAATCGCTGAGAAACGGCGACGCTTCGATGCCGGAAAAAGCCATAGACTTGGCCGTATCGCGCGTGCGCGCCGAGATAGCCGCAAGCGGCCTGAATATGCTCGACGAAAATTATTCAAAAATTCCGCCAGAGCTAAGGGAATGCGCGATGCGCCTGGCCGCCGCAATTTTGCAGACGAGAATACCCACGATGGAATTTACGGCCTCGCAAAAAAAGGCCCTCGAGAATTGCCTCGACCTGCTCAAGAGGGTATCCGACGGGCTCGTGCCTGTCACGCGCCCGCGCAATGCCGTTAGAACCGCGCGCAAATACTCGATTTCTTTCGGAGGCCAAAAACGCAGGCTAAGCCGCAGCTCCACGGAGGGATTCTAATGTCTGTGCTAGAAAACATTCAAAAGGCGCTCCTGTGCGAAATTGCAAGAGATCCGGTTCTCTCAAAGCTATGCCTCGAGGCCGAAGGCCTATCGAAAGACTGCCACCAAATGGCCTCGTCGGCAACCATAGTTGTGGGGCGCCCTCAGCCGCAATCGGCGGCATGCAACGCGCAAAGCGTCGTGCTAAACGACGTGCTTTTGAGCTTGATAGTAAGCGTGGCCGACATTCCGGAAGACGATACCGCAAGCCCCCTGGAAATCGCGGAGATTCTGTGCCGGCGCCTGCACAATCTGCGCCTCGGCGTAAACTCGGCGCGCGGCAAACTTCTCTTGCGAAAAACCTCCCCTTTGGAATACCTCAAAGGGCCGACGGGAACTTCCCAGATAAAGATAAACTTTAATATAAACAGTATAAAAATATGATTATTTCGTTTTCGTCTAAAATATTAAACGAGGGCGCGCAACCGCCGAAATCGCTCTCGATAGACCTAAAAAACCAGGTTTCCAGCGTTTACGCCATAGACGCTCCGGCGTCAATAGTGTACCAGCGGGGCAACAGCAGAATGTTGGTTGTTTTTGAAATAGAGCGGGCGCACGAAAGCGAGGCGCTCGCGGCAAAATTTGCGCTGGAACATTCGGCGGCGCTTAATTCCCTCTCCGACGGGGAATTGATTTTTTTCGACGAGAACACCCGGGAGGAAATTCTAAAAATAGACGCCGCGGTGCTATCCAACGCAAAAACCGCGGTGGAGGGAATGTACACATCAACAAAGTATCAATTCAACCAGGCATAGCAAAATGGAAGACGATCAACTTCAAACAATAGACTCCCAAATATCGGAAAGCATAGACGCGCTTTCAAAGGCAGTCGACGACATCGAAAGAGAGCTTGCAAGATTGCAGGGCAAACTCGACGAACTTTCAGAGCAAATAAAAAATTCGAGGAACGACCTATGACGACGGCCACGATAAAAGCAGGCGGTTCATCCTCATCGTTAAACGACCTAAAATGCCTAAAGTGCATATTGACGCGCCAGAACCTATCAAGCGACACTCTCGATTCCGAGTTTGACGATTCTTCCGACGCGCAAAATTGGAAATACGGCCAAACGATAGAACTCTTCGACGGTTCGCTAAAAAAATTCCGCGGAAAAATATCGCAGATATACAAGGTTGAGGACGAAAAAAATCCCAAAATAAGGGTAGTGGCAAAGAACGCTTTCGAGGAGCTCGAGCAGATAGTGTACCAACAAAGGACTCTCGCCTACTCAAACGGCATACTCTCCGGCCACAGCATTAGCAGGGTCGTGCTCGGGCGGGCTTTTAACGGTTTAAAGTTGACGGTGGCCGAACAGGCGCGCGACATACTCGAATACGCCCTCTCTCTCAACGCCGACTTCCAGATAGGCACCATAGATCTCGACAGCAAAATGGTTTTCGACGAATGCCGCGACATCTCCTGCGCGGAGGCTCTTTGCAGGGTATTAAAATGGTCGCCCTCCTGCCGCATGTATTTCGACTACAATACACCGGGGGCTCCCCTGCTCCACATAATAAAGCTATCCGCGCTGGAAAACGCCGACCTGCAGACGCACAGCGGACTCGTGCGCAACTATTCCGCCAAACGCCGCGAAGACTTGTCGGCAAGCTCGGTGTCCATAAAATACGAGAGGGAAAACACCGTGGACGATGCCTCGTACTTGGAGATATACGAAGACAGGTATCCGGCCGATTCTGTTCCCGACAAAAAGACGATAGTTATGGAAGTAGAACTCTCGGGCTCGAAAGCATATGTGCAATCGACTACAATCAAAACCCAAACAATACGCCCCGAATCGAAAGACTGGTGGCGCGACCATGTGGCGTGCCTGCAAGACCTCGAGGATTTCGAGCTAATCTCCTATTCGCGATCAGGCGAACTTTCCTACGAACTGGTTGAAGGCTGCATAAACGAGACTCTCAACTGCGACTATGAAAAGGACACCATAAAGGGTAAAGTTTCCTACACCGATTCCGACGGAAGCGTAGTCACAAAAGACATATCCATACGAATGGTCACCACTACTGCCCAAAGCGGCACGTATTCAAGAAGGGTGCTTACCCAGACGGTAGAAGAGATTCCATCGGGGCTTGCAAAAGCCATTTATGAGGCGGCCTCCCCTGTCCAATACGACGGCTCAGTCCAAATAGTGGGCGGCAAAATTGAAAATTACTTTGGCAAAAACATAACCTTATACAGGCATGAGGAGGCCATAACGCTGCCCACCCCCGTCTATTACGGAGAGGAAGACATAGCAAACAATCTTCTCAGCCTAAAATTCGGCCCGAGCAAAAACCTGTATCCGGACAACATCGTGGAACTCTTTAGGATAAACCGTTCACGCAAGGTATCGGAGCTGTGGCTCGACAGCTCGTCCGGCAAGATAAACGCCTCCACAAGCGTAACGATAGGAACGGTCTCCGACACTCAAGTTGAAAATGAAAATTCGTTTTCGAGATTGGTCATATCGAGCAAGGAGAACGACAAGCGCATAGACTTAAATCCGGAAGAGCTGGAGGCCGACGAGACTCTTTCATTGCACGAATCGTACGTCTTGTACAACGGCTATCTATGCAAGGCAAAAATATTCATGACGGAGCCCCAATATGAATAACGAAACTCAATTTTCAAGCCTCCTGCCCCTATCTTATGAAGACCTAAAAACGCGCCCAATAGGCGAAGACAATTTCTTCATGACATGGGGGCCCGCCGACTTGGCCGTATTCAACTATTGGCGCATAAAAGAGGCGCGAATAACCATCTTTCTGCAAATAGCCCTCGACAGCACCGAAATAGGCCTTCCCGTAGGCGACTACGTCAGCTTTGACTACAAAGGCGTAAGCGATTCCTGCGTATGCGCCATGAAGCCCAAAGACAGGATTCTTCGCGGCGACAAGCCCTATCTGAGATGCTCCAGCCAGATGGGCAACTATCAAATCGACGGCCCCTATTTCAAAGAGAATTATCCCCCGGGAACCGACTTTGCCCAAATGCAGATGGGCTACAAAATCGCGGTCGATTTCTCATGGAACGGATTCAAGCTCGTAAAGAAAGAAGAGGCCCAAGACAATATAGTCTTTGACCTGGATTTCGGCTTTATGGGCTCGTCAATTCCCATGTGCGTCATAGAACCCGAATCCTACAAATACACCCCTCAGGAAATTTACTGGGGATACGGCTTTATAGGGTTTGAATCCTACTAAATTTTCGCGCAAAAAATCATATAAAAAAAAGACGCCCCCAACACGGGCGTCTTTTTGCATTGCTTAAGGGATAACGACCTACCGGGGCAAACGTATAGTCTGGCCCTGGGAGAGCGATTCCGGAGAGGCGAGCCTATCGCGGTTTGCCTTGAATATCTGCCGCCATCTGTTGCTCGTTCCGTAGAAGCGTTTGCTTATGCTCGATAGCGTATCGCCCGGCTGAACGACATACGTGGCGGGAATGTCGCGCGAAACCGAAACGGAAGTCTTTGCCTGCGCCTGCCGGGGCTGGACAACCTGCTGCCTTCTCGGAGACTCAAGCGAGGCCTGCTTCTGCGATATTTCCGCGGATTTGTCCGACAGAGATTTTCTCGCGCGCTCCAACTCGACTTGCAGTTTGTCGTTGCGCTCGGCCGTTTCCACAAGTTTCTGCTTTAGCGCGAGGTTTTCCTCCTGGGCCTTCTGCCACATTTGCTCGAGCTCCAAGCGCCTCATGTTGTTCTCAAAGGGGCTTTCCGGAAGCGATGCGGCGTATTTCTTCTTCGCCGTGTCTATCATCTGCCTGACATGCATGGAAGCGGGCGAATTCGGGCACAGCTCAAGGTACTTTCTGAAGTGGTATATGGCAAATATGGGATCGTTCATCTGCCCCAGATATATGCGCCCCAATTCCAAGTGCGACTCGGGCGCGTCCCTGCGCTTTTCCACGACTTTCGTGAAATCGGCGAGAGCCTCCTGGGGATTTCCCCTACGCAACTCCTCCATAGCCCGCTGATAACTGGGCTCCTGAGTCTCTTTTACAAGCTTGTCGTCGCCCGCCATGTCGCAGCCGCCGGCCGAAAGCACGTACAAGACGACAGCCGCGGCCACCGCCAAGGCGGCCATGGCTTTTTTCTTTTCCATGCTTCCGTTGTAAAACGACATATATTTTTTAGCGGATTAAAAATTAGTGTCTAAAGTGGCGCACCGACGTAAATACCATCGCCATGTTGTTTTCGTCGGCGGCCTTGATGACTTCCTCGTCCCTTATGGAGCCGCCCGGCTCGATGGCCGCCGTAGCCCCTGCTTTGGCCGCCGCTATGAGGCCGTCGGCAAACGGGAAGAAGGCGTCGCTTGCAATGACGCTGCCCTTGAGCGAAAGGTTTGCCTGCTGTGCCTTCCACACCGCAATCTGCGAGCTGTCAACCCTCGACATCTGACCCGCGCCGACACCGAGCGTTCTCTCGCAGCCGGCATATACTATCGCGTTGCTCTTTACGTGTTTGACGACCTTCCAGCCAAAGAGCATGGCCTGCCACTCCTGCTCGGTGGGCTGCCTTTTGGTGACAACCTTCATATTCGATTTAAGCTCCTCGATGGAATCGGAAAGTTGGGCGACTACCCCGCCGACGACGCTCTTTACCTGGACAGTCGGCTTGGCCTTGTACGTGGAAAGCATAAGGCGCAGGTTCTTTTTCTTTGTCAAAATTTCGATGGCCTCGTCGGAAAAGTCCGGCGCTATAATAACCTCGGAGAAGATTTTTGATATTATCTGCGCCAGATCCCCCTCGAGCCTCCTGTTCATCACAATTATGCCGCCAAAAGGCGCCTGCGTATCGGTGGCAAAGGCCTGGTTCCAAGCCTCGACGAGATCATCGCAGCTGGCCACGCCGCAGGGATTGGTGTGCTTTAGTATCGCCAGGGTCGGCTTGTCGAACTCCGAGATCAAATCGGCCGCCGCACTTATGTCGACGATATTGTTGTAAGATAGCTCCTTGCCGTGGAGCTGGCGGAAATATTTGTTGAAGTCGCCGTAAAGGGCCGCCGGCTGGTGCGGATTCTCCCCGTAGCGCATCTTCTGAACCATGGGCAAGCCTATATTTATCGTATCCGGAAGCGCATTGTCGTTATATTTTGCGTTCAGATAGTTGGCTATCGCCGCATCGTAGGCGCTGGTGCGCTGGTACACTTTAAGAGCCAGCTTTTTGCGGAGTTGCAAAAGTTTTTCGCCGCCTAGCCTTATGGCCTCCAAAACGGCGGGATAGTCGTTTGCGTCGCATACGACCGTCACGTCCTTATGGTTCTTGGCTGCGGAGCGCAGCATGGAAGGGCCGCCGATGTCGATATTTTCAATCGCCTGCTCGAGAGTGCAACCGGGCTTTGCGACGGTCGCCTCAAAAGGATACAGATTGACCACAACCAAGTCTATCATGCTTATGCCGTTTTCCTGAGCCTGCCTCATGTGGTCGGGATTGGAACGCAGGCAGAGAAGTCCGCCGTGGATTTTAGGATGCAACGTCTTGACGCGGCCGTCCATCATTTCCGGGAAGCCCGTGTATTGGCTTACTTCCGTGCAGGGAATCCCGTTCTGAGTCAACAGTTTTGCGGTGCCGCCAGTGGAAAGAATTGTGTACTTTTGATGAAAGACCAAATCTTTCGCAAATTCAACAATGCCAGTCTTATCGCTGACCGATATTAGTGCTAAACGTTCCATTGCCTAACAATCAATATAAACGACCAACCTTTTACAAGTTTTTTTTGAATATTTTAGCGCAAAATCCGCCGAAAAAAAAGCGCCGTTGGGCACCCCGCCGCTTAGGTTATGCCGCGGCAAAAAAGCAAAAGAAGTTGATGCGCGGCCAAGCGCCGTTTTGGGGGCGGCTGGAAGCCGCGCAAAGCTATTTTCCGCCTAAATCTTCCGGAATTTGCCCCTCCTTTTGCAAGCGGGATATTTGCCTGCAAAACTCGGTATAATAAGTGCTGTCTGCAGGCTTTGTAAGAATAATTTGCTCGGCGCCCTCAAGTTCCGCGGCGGAGGGGAGTCTGCTACATTTTAAGCTCCTGTTTTCCGCGTCCAGAAACATGCCGTAATATTTATTGGAGTTTCCTATAAGGCAGTCGCCTATCTGCGCGCTCCCCGCCGGACATACAAAGCCGGAATCGGCCAAGTGAAGTTCGGCGTTTTTATTCGTCGCGCCAAATTCGGAACTAAAGCAGAGGGCGTCTTTTATCTCGGGTGGCCCCCCCGCGGCAAAAAACCCCGTATCGGCGCCAACTTTTATAAGGGCCATTCCCAAGGGATGCCGCGGCAGAATGATACTCTCGACGACAAACGACACCGGGTTTTCGCCGCTTTTCGACGCCACTATGCAAAGCTTATAAACGCCGCCTTTTGAGATTTCGCACCAGGTAAAGCCCAGGCGCTGCAAAGATACAGGCAAATAGATGTTCTCGCCTATCTTAACCGCGGGCGTCAGGAAATGGCAAATGCGCTCCTCGTTGAGAAAATGATCTTCCTTTATCTGGGAATCTATCCGCCACACTGCGGATGAATTGAAAGCCTTAAGGGGCTCTCGATGGCGCAGCGGCCTGGCAAATATGAAGAAAAGAACGCCCTCGGCGGCGAATATTAGAATGAAAAACTGTACCGTTCTCCAAATTTTATGCCGCCTCGGCGCCCCTTTTGAAACGTCGCCTGCGATTCTGTACGCCGAAGCGGGTGAAACTACGCACAAGGTTCCAATTAAGGCAAACGCGCCCAATAGCGCCCAACGCAACTGCCAGCCGTTTTTAAGCAGTATCTCGGATAGATCCTCCTTTGCTTGAACATAGGCCTTACGCGCGTTCTTTAATATGCGAGAGCCTTTTTTGGTTTGGTTGAGGACATGGCCCACGCCTACCCAGCCTTTGCGCATCGAATCGTTTAATACTGCCAAATCTCCGCCGGCGGCCGCATAGGCCGAAATTTTTTTTGAATTGGCCGAGTCTACGAGCAAAGCCCTCTCGAGCGTTCTCGCCTTTTTGGGCTCTTTTAGAACCGCGTTTAACTTTTTTAGCTGTCCGAGATCGCCGACTGACGCCATAATTGTGGAAAATTCCGACCACGTCTTGGTGCGTTTTGAAAGCTCGTAAACCGAAGAGAGACCCTCGAGCATCTCGGCGTAAATTCTCTTCGCCCCGGCAATGTCTTTTGCCGCCGCGCACTTTTTGATGCCTTCTGCCGCGCGCCTTGCAATATCGGCCACCTGCCTTGCCATGGACGCCGACAAAGCCCCCGCCTTCTTGAGGGACTTCAGCAGAGATAGCGATATGTCCGCCCCGATGCCGCCCGCGGATGTCGCCGGCATATAGCTTAACGCGGAAGTCGCCGCCCCCGCGGAAGCCAGCGCCAAGACAAAATTATCGCGTTTGTCGCCCGCGAAGGACTCCCTTGCCATATCGCGAAGATCTCCGTAGAGGAAGAGATCGGCGACTGCCGCCCCTGCGAGCGAATCCCAGCCGTCGATGTCGCCTAAAAGGAACCCCTTGCCCGCCGCGATTGCCCGCCCGCATGGGCTTTTGCGCGCCCTTATATCCTCCAGATACTGGGAATACAAAGCAGAGCATGCCGGGGCGTCCGGCAATCTGTTTTCGATGACGTACTCCAACGCGGCCAATGCTGCGGCCTGGTTGCCGCTGTTCCACTTCTGGCGGGCGAACGAGCGCCAGTCGAAGTCGGGAAGGCTGTCCAAATCGCCGGGCAATCGGGACGGCTCCGACGTGGCGAGCGCATATACGCCCAAAGCGCAAATGCAGGCAACTGCCATTCTCGACAAAACTAATATTATTCTAAACATGCTTTTTATGTCGTACGTTATATTTGACCAAAGAACATCTGCGGCAAAAAAGCACTCAAAAAAAATAAGGCCGCCTACAGGTTCAGCAACCCGCCCGGTTTTGGTATCTGGCAGTCTATTCCCATCTTTTTAACTTCTTCGGCAAACGGTTTTGGATCCTCCGTATTTTTTGCAAAGAGCCCCCAATGCATTGGAACGGCAACTTTGGGTTTAATCTCCCGCACCACATTGACAGCGTCGCGCCAACTCATGTTCCCGAGCCTGCCGTTAATGCAGATGAGAACCGCGTCTATCGGCCTCCCGGCGGCGGCTAGTACATCTCGGGCGAGCGTCGGCTCAAATAACGTATCCCCGCTCAAATACACCGTCTTGTTATCGAATTTGTATATCATGCCCATGGAGTAGGGGTCCTGGTGGTAGGCCGGCGCCGAAACCAGCGTAAAGCCCCTGAATGAATACTCGTTGCCTTTTGTAAACGTCTGAAATTTCAGGGAATCGCACCCCATTTTTTTGAAGTGGGCTCTCGTGCTTAGGGGGCCTCCGAAAGCCGCATTCGGGTACATTTTGTAAATCGGCCCGACGCTGTCTTCGTCGAAATGGTCGCGGTGGTCGTGCGAAAAGAACACGTAGTCGGGCTTCAATTCGGCGAACGAAACCGGGACGCCGACCATTCGCGGCAACCCGCTTCTTGCGCATGAATCCGACATATACGGATCTGCCACTATTCTGCAATCCGGCGTATCAAAAATAAAGCCCGCCTGTGTCAACCATGTTGTTTTTATTAAATTTGCCATAAAAAATCCTCGAATAATCCGCATGTTCTGCCAGAAAGCATGACAAACGATACGAGCTGTATTGAAGTACATTTTCCGAAAACTTCAAGCAATATAAATGCGCCGCATTCGGCGTTTGTTTTGGAGCTTGCGCGCGCTCGGAGGCTTTGAGAAGGCGCTTTGCTGTAGTTTTATTCAAAATTGAATATTGCTGCATAGTTTTTGCGCCGATGCCAAGTCAAATAAAGCGATAAAAAAGGTTGAAAAAAAAGGAAAAAGAAAAACGATTCCATGGTTCTAAAAATATGGAAGAAGACGCAAAGACAACAAGGCCGCTGTTTGGCATATTGATGGCCTTAAGCCTCGCCCACGGCCTTAACGATATGATGCAGTCGGTAATCACGGCCGTCTATCCCCTGCTCAAGACGAATTTGGCGCTAAGTTTTGCCGAAATCGGGGCCGTGACATTTACATACCAAATCTCGGCCTCCATTTTCCAGCCGATATGCGGATATCTATTCGACAAAAAGCCAAACTCATGGTTTTTGCCTGTGGGGCTTGGGTTTACGATGTTGGGCCTATTGATGATTGCGGTATCGGGTTCTTTGGCAATGCTTATGGTCGCCGTGTTTTTTGCGGGAATAGGCTCGTCGGTTTTGCACCCCGAGGCTTCGCGGCTGACCTCCATGGCCTCGAACGCGCACCGGGGTCTTGCGCAGTCCATCTTTCAAGTGGGAGGCAGCACCGGCTGGGCGTTTGGGCCGCTGCTTGCGGCCTTCGTGGTATCGCCTTACGGGCAACAAAACGTGGCCGTTTTCTCGGTATGCGCATTTGTCGCAATAGTAGGGCTTATTCCCGTGTGCAAGTGGTACGCGGGAATTTTAAAAGCCCGCAAAGAAAAGGTCGATGCAGAAGACAGGCGGAAGGCGGAAGGGAAAAAGCCCCTGCCAAAAAAGATGCTTGTGGGTATACTGATGCTTCTTATATTTCTCGTTTTCACGAAAAACGCCTACACCATCAGTATATCGAACTACTACACATTTTACTTGATTGAAAAATTTGGCGTCAGCATACAGACGTCGCAGATAATGCTTTTTGCGTTTTTGTTTTCGGCTGCAATGGGCACGCTGTTGGGAGGGCCAATAGGCGATAAAATAGGCAGAAGGCTCGTCATTATGTGGTCCATATTTGGGGCGGCGCCGTTTGCGCTTATTATGCCATATGCCAATTTGCAGTGGACGCTCGTTTTAAGCGTAATAATAGGCTTTGTGATGTCGTCGGCGTTTTCGGCGATATTAGTCTACGCCCAAGAACTTTTTCCAACGCGCGTCGGAATGGTATCGGGAATGTTTTTTGGACTGGCGTTTGGGTTCGCGGGAATGATGTCGGCCGCATTTGGCCACATAGCCGACGCCTGGGGGATAGATACGGTATACGTGTGGGTGTCGTTCGTGCCCCTGCTTGGCAGCGTCGCATACTTCTTGCCGCGCGTGAGAACTCTGCAGGCCATAACGAAAGCCCCCAATAAAAAGAGCTCCAAATAAAAAAAAAGCTTGCAATAAAAAGCGCCATCGGCAACATCGCAGGAATAATTCGGGGGCGATTAGCTCAGTTGGTTAGAGCATCTGCTTTACACGCAGGTTGTCGGGGGTTCGAGTCCCTCATCGCCCACCATTTTCAAAAAAGATTCGGACGCGTCGATTGCAGGCGTTCGTTTTTTTTTTGCCCGAATCGGCAAGCGCAATTGTCAGCGGGGAATCTTTGGGTGCGCCCTTGGCAGTTTCTGAGCCGGGCAAACGGCAATCTGCGTTATCTTAAACGGCGCTATCCACATCAAAAAACGCCTCTTGATTTGAGGTCTTTATTTTGCGCGCTATTTGAGTTTACTCGCAAGTTCGACTGGCCGAAGCGGTAAGCGTATCCCTGTTTTGTCGTATTTTTATTGTAGATATTTTTAGCCGCGCGCGCCATTTTGCCCTATCGGCATAAAAAAATGCATCTCTCAGGCAAATCAATTTGGCCTTTAGACAGGCATAGTTGCCTCAGACGGGCACAATTTATTGCCAGATATTTATTCAATCTGCGCAGAGAAAACAATCTGCACAGAGGAAAATTGGATTTATTAATAGTATCTCCGCGTCAAAAAGCTCTAATTTATAGAATCGGCAAAAAAAACAGACGCGAGTGCGATTGACAGGCGCATTGCAGGCAAGTATCCGATAAGTGCCTGCATTCTTAGCGGGAAATGTATCTTATAGTTATTGGCTAAAAAACATGTAAAAAAATGTTGACTGTGTAGAGATTGCGGGGATATTACGGCGGTATTTAAGAATTTATCATCGTATGAAAACTAAGAATATACTAATAACTGGGTTGTCTATTCTTTCCGCAGTTTCAGTCTACGGAGATTATAAATTTGGCGACGGCCATCTAGTTCTTGATGGAGAAACCATAGAGCCTGCATACGGAGAAAGCGGCGTTGAAGATGGAGCGGCCGTCGTAGGAGGCGGCGCCATGGTGGAAGGCGATGGCGCCACGTCGACTATTGCGACGTCTTCGGCGACCTTCAACGGGTCGGCCATATACGGTATTCTCATAGGCGGTTCCTACGCAAAAGACGGAGCCACTGCCGCCGTGGAAGGGAATTCATCCGCGACCCTCAACCAAGGATCGATAGATTACAAGAGCGACCTATCGCCGTACGATCCGACAATCTTGGGAGGCGGATTTGCCCATTCTACTGGAAACAACGCCCAAACAATTTCCAAAATAGGCGGAACATCTTCTGTTAACATAGTCGGCGGATATTCAGTATATGCCGTTGCAGGCGGCGCCGCGCAAAGCGACAACGGGGCCTACGCCTACAATGAGGTTGCCGGGCAATCTTTGCTTACTATGAGCGGCGGGCACATAGTAAGCGCCTACGGCGGCGGTTGGGCTCTCGGGTCAAACTCCGAGACGAAATCCCTGGGCGGAGCCAAGCTTGAATTTACCGGCGGAGTTGTCGACGGCAACATATTTGGAGGCGCTTGGACTTCCGGCGCTAAGGGCTCCCTCGAGGGGGGCTCTCTGGTGGTTATAGACGGTGCGACGGTCGGAGGATCCGTCTTGGGCGGCGGTGAATCTGCCGACGGGTCGTTAAATACGGTAACGGGCGGCGCAACGGTCCAGATGAAATCCGGGTCTGCCGCATATCTTTACGGCGGCGCTGCGAACTGGGCGGAACAAGCGGGGCAAAATGTATCCGTTGATACGTCGGCTGTTGAAATTTCCGGCGGCGAGGTAACCAAATACGTCGTAGGCGGTGGGTATTACGCCAATGTGGAGGGTCTGTCAAAAGTGACGGTCTCCGGGGGCACGGTAAATGGAAACATTTACGGCGGCAGCCAAGGAGCCTCTTCCGTGGGTTCTACGCAAGTCGAAATTACCGGAGGGACCTTATCCGGAAATGTATACGGCGCCGGATGGGGCGCAAATACCGTCGTGGAGGGCAACACTACCGTAAATGTGAGCTCCACATACGTAAACCAGATTGCAGGCGGCGGGCTTGACGGAGCCGAAGTAAACGGATCGACCAACGTCACCCTTGACGGGGGCGCTTCAGCATATTGGGTAATGGGAGGCGGCGAAGGCAATTCGCTAATTTCCGGCGGGACAAATGTGACAATAAACGATGCCTCCGTCAACTCGTTAAACGGCGGCGGATATGTTCACAGCGGAGCCAAAGAGACGATCAACGGCGGCATAACAGTCACGACATCTGCAAACGCTGACTTTTCCTATAACGGTGGTACCCCGTCTTCGATTACTGGCGGTTCTTATGTTTACGGGGAAAATTCGTCATCCAACATAAACGGCGACATTGTAGTAAACGTCAACGGAACTTCCCCCGCATACATTTACGCAGGCTCCTGCGCCGACACGAACTCCAATGCCGTGGTAAACGGCAGCATAAGCGCCAACGTTTCTTCCGGGCAGGTTTACACTTTCATAGGTGGCAATTACGCGCTAAATGGCGGCACATCCGAGTTGAAAGGCAATGCCGTATCCGAGCTCAACAATGTTTCCGTTAATATGGTTTTTGCGGGCGACTACGCCTATAATGGGGCAAGAAGCACAGTAGACGGAAACGTTTCGGCAAAGCTTGTCGGAGGTAAGGTTGTAAATTATTACGGACTCTCCTCCGAGGGAGAGGGAAACGTTTACGGCGGCAGTGTTGCAGCGTCCGGATCGACAGCCGATGTAAAAGGCTCTTCAAGCATCGAAATTGCGGGGGCAGACGTCGCGGGAAGCGTCTATGCAGGCGGATTTGCTCTTGACGATAGTTCTTCCAGCACGATTGAAACATCCGCGCAGGTAAAGATTTCCAGCGGCTCCATCGGTGGCGACATCTACGCCGGAGGCTTCGGCAAGCAGACGAGCGTCAAAGGAGACTCCAGCGTTGTCTTCGTAGGCAATTCCCAAGATATTTCCTTTGCGGGAACCGTCTATGGCGGCGGCCAGAACGGAGGAACGGTTGAAGGCAAGTCAAACCTTGTCTTCGGCGATTCCGCCAACGCATTTTCCGGAACATTTGCCGGCAAGCTCTCGGGAATCGACACGGTTGAAGTTAGCGGCGCAAGCGACGTTGAATTCACGAACGCCTTTAGCGTCGACAAGTTGCTAGTCGGGGCGACATCAAAGGTATCCCTCGTTGCAGACAGCACTTTCAACTCCATCTCGATCAAATTCGAAAGCGAAAAATTTGAAAGCGGAGACGAATTGGCGTTTAGTCTAGACAACATATTCTCAGACAGTTCCGTGGTCGAGAAGGCTTTGGAAAGCGGCAGCAGCCTCACAGTTCTTGATTCCGCAGGTGCTGAATGGAATGCGGACTACCAGGGCGGAAATATCCAGATTGGCTCCGCCGTCCCCGAACCTGCCGCCTACGCTGCTATATTGGCAGCCTTGGGGCTTGCATTTGCGCTTTGCCGCAAGAGGCGCTAACATAAGAAATACTTTTATGGAGCTTCCCATTTTGGGAGGCTCTTTTTTTATCTGACGAGTTCCACCATGTGCAAATACATAGCCTAGCGAAAGTGGGTATTAAAAAAAATCGCCATATTTGAGGATTTTATTTTTAAATCCGGGCAAGACGTGATACTAGTGCGGCACAACCACAACTTACTATGTTAAAAGAGGTAGATTTTTATTATTTTAGCCCCACAGGCGGCACGAAAAAAGTCGGCCAATGCCTTGCAAACGCCCTGGCTAAATCGGCAATCTTGCACGATTTTGCGGATAAAAAGCATTCAGCAGCCCCTACAGCCGAGCTCTCAATAATAGCCCTTCCGGTCTTTGGCGGCAGAATCCCCGCTTTTGCAGCCCAAAAGCTCAAGCTAATCGACGGAAAAAATAAAAAAGCAGTGGCGATTGTAGTTTATGGCAACAGGGCCTACGAAGACGCCCTGCTTGAGCTAAACAACTTGGCAAAAGAATCCTTTAACGTGATCGCATGCGGGGCATTTGTGGCGCAGCACTCAATGTATCCAAAGCTCGGCGAGGGGCGCCCCGACGAAGCGGACATTGAAGAATTAAACGCGTTTGCGGCCCTCATATTGCGGAAGTTGGCCTGCGGGCAAAACGGCGAAATTAAAGTCCCCGGAAATTATCCCTACAAGGCCGACTTCATAGCGCCGGCCACCCCCGTATCGTCGGATTCCTGTTGCCTGTGCGGAAAGTGCGCGCAAGCCTGCCCCACCGACGCAATCGCGATATGCGCGGGAAAACTAACAACAGACCTCTCAAAATGCATGCTTTGCATGGCCTGCGTGCACGCATGCCCGAACCATGCGCGGGCATTGCCGGAACCCATGCAAAAACAAATACAGCTCATGCTCGACAAATACAGAAGCGCGCGCCGAAAAAACGAAATATATATATAATAAACGTGCGCGCACTATCCCCGAAGTGGAATGAGGCCGGGGTTTCTGGGAAACGCTGCATAGAATATCCGCCGCGGCGTTAGAAATACCACAAAGAAAAAGCAAAAGGATGCGAAAAAATAAAAAAATCGGCGCGCCATGATAGAATCGCATGCGCGCCGATGTATTTTATGTGCCGTATCTATGGAAACGTACTATAATTGCGCCTGTTAAAGGGAGCGCATAAATGAAGCGTTCACACTTCGAACGGTTCACCCTCTGTGGGAATAAAGACGCGAACTCCGTTTGCGGTAAGCATTTTTGCAAACGGCGCCGGATCCTCGGTATTGTCTGCGAATAGGCCGTAGTGCATCGGAATTGCGCGCGCGGCGGAGATTTCCCTCACAAGACAAGCCGCCTGGCACCAATTCATGTTCCCGAGCTTTCCGTTAATGCAGACAAACGCGGCGTCTATCCCTTGCGGAGATGCTCCCAGAATCTCCTTGTGTAGGGCGGCATCGTAGAGAGTATCCCCGCTAAAATAGACAGTTTTTCCGTCTGCGGTAATTATCAGCCCAACGGCCATTGGATCGGAATGGAAAGACTTGACGGCCCTTATGCAAAAGCCGCCAAGACTCGCCTCGTCCCCGGCGTTGAGGATTTCAAATCCGGAACAGTCGCGCCCGAGTTTTTTGTGGTGCTCGTACGCGCTCGAGGGCCCCACAAATCTGCATTCGGGGTACAAGCGCAGAATCTCACCAACGGTTACGGGATCGTAATGGTCGAGGTGGTCGTGGGTAAACAGGACAGCATCGGGCTTTAACTGGTCGTATGAAACGGCAGGTTCGCTCATGCGCACATGTCCCAAACGGGCCAAATCGTCGCTTAAATAAGGGTCTACTACGAGGCGGAAAGCGCCGCATTCAAAAATAAACCCTCCTTGAGAAATCCAAGTGGCACGCATATGTTTCCCCCTTACGACCAGCGGCGGTCGTTCGACCATTCCTTGTCCCAAGACGAAGTGTCCGCCCACGCTTCCGGAAAATCCGAATGGAGCTTCTGGGCTATAAGCTCTTCATTGAGACTTTCAATTCCAAGCCCGGGCGCATTCGGCACGTCTATATACCCGTTTTTAATCAGCGGCTTGGGCAATCCGCAAACGAGATCTTCCCACCACGGGACATCGACCGAATGAACCTCCAAGGCCGTAAAGTTCCTTGTTGCGGCCGCCACATGCACGGCCGCCATGCACGCTATCGGGCTTTCGGCCATGTGTATTGCCATGGCCGTATGGTATTGCTCGGCCATATCTCCTATGCGTTTTGTCTCAAGTATGCCGCCTGCAGTGAGAATGTCGGGATGTATCACAGCCAGCGCGCCCGACTCCAACAACGGCTTAAACGACTCCCTTAAATAAATGTCCTCGCCCGTCGCTATCGGCGTGGTAGTCGAGTTTGCCAGACGGACGTACTGCTGCGTGTACTGCCACGGAACGGGATCCTCCACCCACGAGAGGTTGTACTTTTCAAGCCTTCTGCAAAGCTTTATGCAATCCTCGACGGGAATATGCCCGACGTGGTCTATTGCAATAGGTATTTCATAGCCTACCTCCGCACGCACGTCCGCCATGTATTTCTCGAGATAATCGAGCCCCTTTTCCGTGATGTGGATTCCCGTAAAAGGATGGGCCGTGTTAAAGAGATCGTAAGCCTCGCCCCTCATCGCACGGGGATCGATTGACCCGTGGGGCGTGGTGAATACTGTCTTTTTGTATTGGCGCATCTTCTCGAGGAACCCCAAGGGCGCCGAAAGCGCGCCCTCGACGTCGCTTAGAAGCTCTATGCCCAAATCCATCTTCAGGAACGTATAGCCTTGCGCCATGCGGTCCTTGAGGGCCTTTCCCATGTCGCGGCCGCCGCCTTCGCTGTCGGTATCGCAATATATTCTTATTTTGTCGCGGTATTTGCCGCCGAGCATTTGCCAGACGGGCACTCCCCAAGCCTTTCCGGCTATGTCCCAGAGCGCCACTTCAATTCCGCATACGCCGCCGGCCTGGCGCGAATCGCCGCCGAATTGTTTTATGCGGTTGAAGATTTTTTCCACGTTGCACGGATTTTCGCCTATAATTCGGCTTTTTAGCATAGCCGCATAAGTTCTGCTCGATGCGTCGCGGACTTCGCCGTAGCCTACTATGCCCTGGTTCGTGTAGATTTTAATCAGGGTGCAGCGCTTTGGCGCTCCGTCGATGTCGGCGAAGCGCATGTCGATAATTTTAAGCGTCGATGGATCAATTTTTGAGTTCATTTTGAGCCTGTTAAAGTTGGCAATATTTTCTGTGCGCAAAATCCCGTTTTAGAAATATCCGCCTTTTTTGGTTATGGAGTCTATGGACTCGCCAGAATTTACCCAAGAGAAAATTTTCTTTTCGTTTTCCCTTATTTCTTCCGCGCGCAAAAGGACATCCCATGCGATGTCGCGCGGGACGCACAGCACGCCGTCGATATCTCCCATTATAATGTCTCCGGGCTTTATGGTGACGGCCCCTATTTTAATCGGAATCTGGTAGTGGGTTATCAGGCACCTGCCAAGGCTTCCGTTGGACGTGCGGTAGCGGTAGAATACGGGGAAGTCGCGCTGCATTATCTGGTGGGTGTCGCGAATGCCGCCGTCGATGCAAGCGGCCCTGACCTTCTTTCCGACCGCCGTCGCCGTCATGACGCCGCCCCAGAGTGTCGCGGCCTCGTCCTTGCTGGTATCCCATACCACGAAGGCGTCTTCGTGCATTTCGTCGAGCATCTTCGTGCGGAATGTCATCTCTCCGGTGATTTTAACATTCGGAGAGCTCTTTACAGTAAAGGCGATTCCCGCGACCGTTTTTTCGGGCCTCAGCGGAACTATATCGTGGGGCAAGGCCTGGTCGAGCAGGCAGAACTCGCGCATGACGTCGTTTATCGCGCCCGTATAAAGACTCTCGTAGCGCGAAAGCAGTTCCTTCTCCGAAACGGGAAACTCCTTCTTCGAAACGCATTCGCGCTGGCGAATCAGATTTTCAAGCTTCATCATTTTTGCTTCTTTTTGAAGCATGTTTTCATTGTTTTCCTGTTGCATATATTTTTATTTCCAAATTGAAGTTAAGGTTGATAAGGCAGACATTAGCCCGGAAGCCTAAGCCCTCCGTCTATGACAATGGTAGAGCCGGTAATGTATCTGCCGGCGTCGGAACAAAGCAGCAAAGCAGCCCCCGCGGCGTCGGCGGGAGTGGCGTATTCGTGTGATGGGATACAATCGGTAACCTTCTTTGCGTACTCCGGATTTGCAAGAACCTCCTCGTTTCTGTCGGTTGCAAAAACGCCGGGTGAAATGTTGTTTATGCATATGCCCTCGGCCGCCACCTGCCTGGCGAGATTGCGCACCAAATTTTCCTGCGCCGACTTGCTGGCGGCATACACGGCCATATCCGGATGCGGTCTAAATTCCTGGACGCTCCCTATTGTGACGACCCTGCCCCAGCGCTGTTTCTTCATGAGCGGATAGCAGCCCTGGATAAGGGCCATTGTCGAGTGGAAATTAACTTGCATCTGCTCGCGGGCCTCCTCGAGAGTTATGTCGGTCCACTTGGTGCGGTATTGCAAAGAGGCGTTTGCCACGAGGATGTCAGGGAGACCGCATTCCCTTGATATAGCATCAAGAATCGACTTCGGCGCGTCGGGCTCGCGCAGGTCCGCGCAAACTGCAAAACTCTCCGGGGAATGTTTGCGCACTGCATCTAATGCCCCTGAAAGATTTTGGCTTGGCTTTACGCCGTGGACTATCACTCTTGCGCCGAACTCGGCCAAGGCTACGGCTATTGCCCTTCCTATGCCGCGGGCAGAGCCCGTCACTAGCGCCCGGCGCCCCTTCAGGTTAAAGCGCCCCATTAGATTGATATTGTCGTCTGGTTTTATCATAATAACTTAATTTTTAGTTTTCACAGTCTTTGTAAAAGAAGAGGTTTCTGCCCAACAAGATAATGAAAGCCCCGAGAGCGTAGAATATAGCAAGCGAGGCCATTCCCTTGTCCATTCCGAAATTGTCGCGGATTAGTCCCAACACAGCCGGCGCCGACGAGCCTATAATGAAGGCAAAGCTAAGCATTATGCCCGAAGCCGACGCCCTGTAGCGCTTTGCCACAACGTCAAATAGCGACGCGAACATATTTGAATCGTAAACTCCGCGAAATATTCCGAAGGCAAACATCGAGGCAAAGCACACCAGCTGGGATGTCGTATTTGCCATTAAAAATATGAATGGAGCCCCCAATAAAAGGCCCGCGATGTTCGATTCAAACCTGACAGTTTTCCTGCGGGCGGCGAGCCTGTCGGTAATGCGGCCGCCGAGCATCACGCCGAAAAACGCCCCGCAGAAATGCCAAATAACTGCGTTGAAAGCCGCCGCCGAGGCGTCCATTCCAAAGTGGCCCTGCAGAAATGTCGGCGCCCATGTGCGGAAACCTACATCGACGTATATATGGCATCCGAAGCCCAACGCAAGAGATATTGCCGCCGGCTTTTTAAACACGACGAGCGCCGCGTCCACTATAGACGCAGAATCTCCCCCCTTGGGCTGGCCCGCACTTACATTCGGGGTATCTCGCATTGCAAAAATTAGAAATAGCGCCCAAAGCACCCCCAGTCCGCCGAATAGCAGGAACGGTACGCGCCAGCCGCTAACCTGCCCAAAGCTCGGTATGTCGCCGAAAAATCCGGATACGCAGCTGCATATTATAATACCCGCATATAGCGCAGTCTGGTGTATGGCAAGCGCCGTCGCCCTCGTGTTGTCGTGAAGCTGCCCCAACAGCGAGCAGGCCGCCGGATAATAAAAAGCCTGGCCCGCGCCGTTGAGCAATCCGTAAAAGACTATCATTAGGCCGATGCTCCAGGCGCAGCCGGAAAGGAAAATGCCCGAACAAAATATGGCGAGCCCCGAAATGACCATCCATTTTCGCCTAAGCATATCGCTTGCCAGGCCCGACGGCATGGCGCAAAGGCCGTACGTCATTGTAAATACAGTCCCGACCAATCCCATGCTGAAGGAATCGACCTTAAAGTCGCCCTGAATTTGCGGCAGTATTGCGTTGTATATCTGGCGCGTCCCCTGGTGCAGGAAAAACGCAACCCACAAGAAAAATAACAACCACCATTTATAATTATCGCTTTTTGGATTCATATTTTATCTTTTTGACCCGCGCGGGAGTTTTCCTCTCGGCGGAATTCTTTCAAGAACTAGATTTTTATTCCAATGGGGTTCTACTATCGTGCATGTCGAGACATCAATGTCTCCCATGTCAGCCCTCGTATTTAGTATGTCGAACAGCTTGCGCACGGCAAGGCGTCCGACGAGCTCGTAGTTCATATCTATGCCGACCCACCCCTCTCCTATGCTGTTGCGCTCCAGACGCACTATTTCCACGGAATTTGGCAGCTTCGTATATATTTCATCGAGCCATTCGGCAGTCGCATTTGAAACTGAGAATATCACATCGGGCTTATTCTTCTTAACCCAATCTATAAATATCTCGTTTTTCTTCTTTGCCCGCGCGACGTCGAGAAAAGGCGATATCCGAGATTTTTCCGGCAAGGCCAGCTGCGCGCGCAAAAAGCCCCCGATAAACCGCCCTTCGACTATTTCGTCTATATGGGCGTCCAGAACTATGGCCGGGCGGCGGTAGCCCTTTTTAATTATCTGGGCGGTGGCGTACTGGGCTATGAGAAACTTGTCGGGAGAGATAAAGTCGAGTGTCGGATTGAACGTGCGAAGCCCGGCCGAGACAAACTTAAAGTCGCGCCAGATTTGGCTGAAACGCTCCGGCAAAATGGTATCGTCGGCGTGTCCGATAATTACGCCTCCGCGAATTCCGCGGCTTACGAGAATCTTTTTTAGGCGCTGCTGCGTTAGTTTTTCGTCATGCAGCCACACCGAATACACGCTGTAGCCCAAATGCGAGGCTTCCGCCATTATTCCGTTTATGTATTTTTCAAAAATCGGAAACCTCTTGGGGGCGTCTTTCGAGCGGTTTGCATTTATGAGGACAATCGTCTCCAAAAAATCGCACGACCTGCCCGTTTTTATGTTCGACATTACCGTCGAAAGCAACGCGCTGCCGCGGTATCCGTTCGCGTCGGCTATGCGCTTTATTTTCCTGCGCACAGCCTCGGATATCTTGCGAGATCCCTTTAGCGCCAGCGAAACCGCGCACTTGGAAACGCCCGCCATTTCGGCGATTTTTCCAAGCGTTACGCGGTTTTTGCTTTTGGTTTGGTTGGGCATTTACGGCGCTATTTCAGATGGTATACAAGCGACCTTTCATTGCCGTCCTTATCGATCCAGGAGATTCTGTACTTGCCCCTAAATCCCCTGAAATTGATTTTGCCCTGGTCGTCGGCCTCGGTGTCCAGTATGGTCTTCCACTCTCTATTTATCAGGCCGTCGAGCGCAAAGAACGCCGGCTTGGGATTCATTCCGCGGGTAAAGAGGCCCGACATCGACGGTTCTCCCGGCGCGCCGCAATCGTCTACGACATTCCACCAAGTTATCCCCATCATCGGTTTTATGCTAAACCACTTGCGGTAAAGATTGCGCAGAATAATAGCCTGCATCATTCTGCCCTTTTGCGTCGTATCGGGAGCAGTTATTGTGATTTCGCTCAGGTGTATGGGCAAGCCTATGTCGAGACCCTTCATCGTCTCTTCCACTTCGTCGGGCGTTCTAAGCTCTGCGCCGGCGGCTATGTCGAGGGTGCTCTTGGGCTTGAAAAGATGCATTTGAGAGCCGATTATATCGACTTTGCATCCGCGGCTTATCAAATCCTTTGCTTCCGCTGCGGTGTATTTGTTGTTGTAGTCGTTCAGATTTAGGCGCGCTTTTTGCGGGAGTATTTTTTGAGCCGCTTGGAATGCCAGCCACGGATAGTCGCCGGGCATAATGCCGTAATGGCTTTTGCATATTTTGTCTCCGGGAATCAAAACGCCCTTGCCGAAGTCGGTGCTGCTTTCGTTTGTCACATCCCAGCTGTCCACAAGGTCGGCGTAGCGTCGGCATATTTGCTGGATGCGCTCCACATAGGCCTTGTTGAGGCGCTCGGTAAATTCCGGAATGTATTCGGCAATTTGCTTGGGCGTCATCTCGCCGTACTTCTTTGTGTACTTTTCCGCCTTGTTTTTGACCGAACGCTCCGGGTATTTTTTTATGAGAGTATCGAGTTTTTGGCGCTCTTGGGGCGTCGTGCAGGCTTCAAACAGCCACGCGGGAACCTGCCATTGGCGGTTGCCCCATGCCAACGGGTGGCCGTGTATTCTTATGTTCTGCTGCTTGCAAAATTTTACGATATCGTCGGTGGGCGGGCGGCGCCAGTGAATCTGCATTTTGGGGTCTTTTACGCCGTTCCAATATTCCTCTAAATCCCAGTATTCGCTGCAGAAGCGCGGCCGTCCGGGTTCGAGCTCGAATTTGTCCCAATAAAAGGGAATCGTCGCCGAATTAAAAAGAGACCCGAATAGCGAGCGGTATTTGGCGTTTATTGATTTGTCGCCAAGCTGGTTAAAGTTAAAAATGTGGGCGCCGAAAATAAAATCGTGCGATATCTGCTCCACCGAAACCTTAGTGCCCTTTGCCGCGCCATCGAGCTTCAAAGACGCGTCGGCCTTGCGGTTTGCCTCTATGTCGGCGTCTATTTTCTTCTGGACGTCGTCGTTCCAATAGCTCCAGTACTTTTCCGACATCACCTTGTCCGTATCCTCCGCCGCGCTGCGCGGAATGCGCACTTGGGCAGCGGCGGCGCAACAGAGCAAGCCTCCAATCATAATCGATATAGTTTTTTTCATCTTCTTCCTTCTTTCAGTTAACGGTGTAATAAATCCTACGCTAATGTCCCGTTTGTCGTTTTATGGCTTAAATGCAGGCTTTTAGCCGAACGTTCGTAAAACTATCAAAATTTACATTCTGAGATGCTATTTTACGTATGCGTATTTGCGCCGCACATTTCCGCCTGAGTCTTTCCACGATAAGACGTACTTTCCCTTAAATCCCCTAAATTTGACTTTCCCGCCTTTGCCAACCTTCACCTTAAGATTGGTTTTCCACTCGCCGTTTATTAGGGAGTTCAAGGCATAATACGCGGGTTTGGGCTGCATGGAGCGCGTGAACAACCCCGACAGCACCGGCTCGCCTACGTAGCCGCAGCCGTCAACAGTGTTCCACCATGTTATCCCCATTACGGGCTTCAATGAAAACCACAGACGGTAAACGTTTCTGGCTATGATTGCCTGAACCATTCCCCCGCGCGGAGTTTCATCCGGGGCGGTAATGGTGATCTCGCTCATGTGTACGGGCAGCCCGGTATCGACTATTTGAAACATTTTCCAGACGTGCTGCGGATCTATCTGTTTAAATGCCGCCAGCTCGCTGTCGTTCATAGGGTCTTTCCCTGAGGCTATAGCCGATATGCTCGCCGGGCTAAATATGTGCATCTGAATGCCCACGATGTCTATCTTGCACCCGCGCTTTAGCAGGTTCTTTATCTGGTCTGCATAGGCCTGAATGCACGAATACGGCGAGTCGTTTATATTGAGCTTGACACTCCGGGGAAAAGCCGACTGGGCCACCTTAAAGCCCTCATATGTGTAGTCGGCAGGCATAAGCTTGTAGCGCCTGCTTTTCATAAGCTTGCCGCCCACATTCATGTTGTTTCCTACCGAATCGGGCGCGCTTTCGTTGACGACATCCCAGCTATCAACCCTGTCTTTGTAATATTCGGCAATGCCCTTTATGCGCAAGGCAAATTCCCTTTTGAGATTGTCAGCAAACTTTGGAAACATTTTATCGAGGTCCGACACTTCAAGCTCGTCGAAAAGCGGCTTATATTTTTCGGGAAAACATTTCGCCCCAAATTTTATCGGAGACTGCATAATATCATTGAGAAATTTTTCCCGTTCCGCACCCTCGAGGCACTTGTCAAACAACCAGGCAGGTATGCTGTTAAAACGCGATCCCCATATTAGCACGTGGCCGTGCACGCGCACGCCCCTATCCTTTAAGTAGTCTATGACCGGATCGGTGGGCGGGCGGCGCCAATGCAGCTGCTCTTCGGGATTTGGGCAATTGTTCCAAAAATGTTGGCTGTCCCAATATTCCCCGGCGTAGCGCGGCCGGCCGCTGCTCATTTCAAACTTATTCCAATAGAAGGCCACCGTCGCGGAATTAAACAGCGTGCCGAATTGGTTTTTATACATGTTGTTTAGGGTGGTGTCGCCCAGCTGGTCGAAGTTGAATATGTGGGCGCCAAAAACGAAATCGTGCGATATTTGCTCGACATTCACCTCCGTGCCCTCAGGTGCGCCGTCGAGGATTACGTCGGCGTCGGCCTTGCGGTTTGCCTCTATGTCGGCGTCTATTTTCTTCTGGACCTCGTCGTTCCAATAGCTCCAGTACTTTTCCGACATCACCTTGTCCGTATCCTCCGCCGCGCTGCGCGGAATTTTCACTTCGGCGCGAACCGCGCATGCGGCCATTACCGCGAGCATTACTAACACTGTCTTTCCCATACTTTCCCCTTTCTCGGACGCAGTTTTTTTTAATTGCCCTGATTCAAAGGCGCACCCGCAACCTTTTTTCGACAACTTAAAACCAGAAGCCTTGTTTTATCAACACCATAAATCATATTATTAGGTGAACCGTTAACCAAGCAAAAAACGAACTTATCTTTCCCGATTCTCCTCAAAAAGCGCACAAAAGATCTATTCCGCTTGTTGGAGGTGACGGAGCTTGTTTGGCTCGATGATAGGGTCTGAGTAGAAGAGGTGGCGCGTGTATATAGCGGGCGCATATGTTTGTGGGGAAGAGAGGGGTATAGATAAGGATATATGGGAGGAAGGCGAATATATTTGACATAAAGGGTACGGGCAATAGCCTCGCAGACTGTTTGAATATGCCTGAAGATCCCATACCCGTGTACGTGTCAAGCGACGACAATTACGTTGTCCATCTGTGCACGCTCATAGAGTCCATTGTCGAAAATACCCGGGCAAGGCTTCATTTTATTATCTTGGTGGATTCTCTCAGCGATAAAAACAAATCTATCATAATTAAGGTATGCGGCGATCACCAGGTAAGTTTTGTCAATGTGGAAGGGCACATAAAAGATGCTGCCGCCCTGCCCGCGACGTGTGAACACATATCTATAGCCACATGCTACCGCTACTTCATACCGGAACTGCCGTTTAAATACAAGAAGGGCATTTACCTTGACTGCGACGTCATTGTCCGCGGCGATCTTCTCAATCTCTTTGAATTTCCTCTCGGCGACAATTATATAGCGGCCGTTGAAGACACGTTGCGGATAAAACGCATAGGAGGCGAAGCTCTTAGCCGGTATTTTAATTCAGGCGTAATGCTTATGAATATAGAGAAAATGCGCGCCGACGGCATATCCGCGAAACTCTACGATACGACGATAAGGCTCGCCGACAAGCTTAAGTACTTCGACCAAGACGCCCTCAATATCGTACTTAGCGCCAAGGCCGCGCGCCTGCCTCCGAAATGGAACGCCATATCGCCCATATTCAGGAAAGCCCTCAGTTGGAGCGTTTACACCAAAGAAGAGGTAAGCCAAGCTATTTACGATCCGCAAATAATACACTTTACCGGGCCCGACAAGCCCTGGAAGATTCCGTACGGCCCCACGGCGCATCCATGGACGCCCGCATATTTTTATTATCTCTCCCATACGCCGTTGGCTTTTGAGAGGGAGCAAATCATTAAGAAATTTGATCCCGCGAAATGTTTTTTTGGATATTGGAAACGCCACATCAATTTTTTTGCGCGGATCCAATATTTTAAAATGCGCCGCCTTTACAGTAAAAACCTCAAAATATATTCCGAGGGAAAGTAGCCATTGCAGCGGGCATTTATCTGCGAAGTTAAGCCGCATTATCAAGTCGACAGACCGCGCGAAATATCTTAGATAACCAAGATAGCAAGATGCGGCCCGAAAAAATTTCCCGCTAAAGATTTCTACCGGGCTCATACATATTCGATGCGCTTTTTTTGAAAAAATTTTCCGCACGTAATATGTAGTAGGAATAAGTTTAAGCTATGTATCCCTATGCCTCGAGAGAGTGCGAGAGAGAGAGAGGGGAAAAAGGAAAAAAAAGATAAGTCTGTTTTTTTGCGATGCACTATGTCTGTCGACACGGAAAAATGGCAAAGATTACCCCTTGACTTTCAAGTTCACATACAAAGCAACGGATACGGATAGGCAAAAAACGAGCGCGAAAGGCCAAATAATTTCCAATGCAAATAAGCTCTTTTCTGTTCAAATAAAATAAGAACATTCCCGCTAACCGATAATCCCCCATAACGCTTAATCGATGCATTTATGCGCTCTTCGTCAAAGGTAGTGGGATGAGGGTAGAAGAAGTAGAAAAAAAGGGAGGCAAAGAGGACGGAAGTCCTA
>CALXLK010000001.1 GCA_944389175.1 uncultured Opitutales bacterium | reverse complement strand
GTTGCGGATAATGGAATTTATGCCGGACGGCAAAACAATTTCAATGCGCACATATTCGCCGCTTTTTGCGGCTTCCGAAAAGACCCAGCACTTGTCTTGGAACAGGGATTCGGACAACGAATTTAAAATAGAAATCGAATGACGCAGTTTTAGATTTTTTTCTTTGCCGCCAATAAAATATGCTGCGCGGTAAAAAATCATTGCGCGCAAAACAATATGTTCTGCGGCAGATTCCTTCAACTTCCCAAAGGCGGTATTCCGAAAATCTTTTGCGGAGTTTTGCAATTTTTTGAATGATTCCGACATTGCTTAGGGGCGGAAAAATTTTGCCTTTGCTAATTTATTTGAGGATTGCGAAGACATTTTTTTGCGGATTGCGCGGAGGTTCGACGCCGCCTTTAATTGTGGACGGCGAAATAAAAAGGGCAGGTAGCCGAATGAATTTATTTCCACGAACGCTTTTTTATAAAAAAAGCTTGAATAAAAAAACGGTTTTTGAGAATTTTAAGCAATGCGTCAGAATGTGCGACGCCTCTGCTTGCGCAAAATGCGCTCGGGTTGCCGCCGCACATTCCGCGAAACTCCGCCAAGCGGGTTTAGACGGCGTGGGACATTTCAAAAAATCCATTCGCAAGAAGAAACGGGTCTGCCGAACGTCCCTGCCGTGTGTTGTTGGTTAATAGATTCCTTTGATAACCCCTTATCGAAAATTAGGCACTCGAACTGAATGGTTATTGTTGACGGCATTGGCAACCTAAATGGATTTTGCGGACAACATTAGCGACCTGTATGAAGTATCCTTGAAACCTTGCGAGCAGGGGTTGGAATCGAACCGCCAATCTCAAGGTTATGAATTCAAGCAAAGCGCGAATGAGATTTTGCCAAAGGCAAAAGACCCGAAGGGCGAGACGCTTTGCGTATGCAAAGGCGAGTCAACCTTGTGTCTTACCGTTAGACCACCCTGCATAAAAATCAGTTCTCGCTGAACTTATCCCTCTTGAGTTGCGAAAGTTCTTGATAGATTCTGACTATCGCAGACAAATCCAATAGCAGCATATCGACGGTAGTTGCACTCATATCTTCAAGCGGGAACTTTTCCTTAAAGCCCTGATACCATTTCACGAAGCCGTCTATGTACTTGACGTGTTCTATGGTGTAGCTTTCGGGAGCTTTCTCCTCCTTGAGTTCAGGTTCTTTGCGTGGAGGAAGAATTCCAGTAGCGATATAGGCGTCTTTGAGAGTTTTGGCAGGTAGCTTCTCAATAAAGTTATCTGCGTCATTTTTAGACGGTTCTTCATTTGAAGTACTCGAATCTTCGTTTCCCGACGTCTCGAAATTTGCCACTGGTAGCAAATTTGAGTCTTAGGTTGAAAGTTTTGCAACAGACTCAAAAAGCTTTATGTAACGATAAGAGGTTCTCTGTGAAAAATCGCAATTATTCTCTACCCACGGAAACCAGTCTCCGTGATTCATTTTTGATTTCTGTTCCACCAAAAGCCTGCCACATTCAATGGCAACCTTGATTGCTTCCTGCGCCTTATCTTTGGCAAGCTTCGAGAGTGCCTCGGCCTTCTCGTGGAGGGCGTTAATTCTCGAAGCTATGTCGACTTCAGTTGAAGATGTTTCGGTAGTGGAGATTGTGTTTTCGTTTTCCATACCAATCACCCGCTTGTCAAATTGCGCAATCTCGAGTTGCGGTAGGATTGACATGCCGACGGTGACTTCATCGTTGAAGTTGTGCGTAGCCCAAGAAACTTCTGCCAAGACTTAACGCGAGCCGATATAGCCGCCCTTGTTACGCCATACTTCTTGGCAAGTTCTGTCTGGCTCTTTACGCCGAGCATTTGCTCCATGCCAAGCGTCATCATCAAGGTGTCTATCTCAAGGCGACGCATTCCCTCATTTTTTGCCCCTTGCAGGCGTTCAAACACCCAACGCAACATCTGACACCCATAAGCGATTTCAACGCCTTCTAAGGTCTCTGAGGGCTTTTCTTGGCTATCGAGAAAATCGTAGCTAAAGTCGTATGAAGCCTTGTCGAAAGCCACGCTTGGGTCTGTCTTGAAAACTCTGTGGTCGTCTGCGAGAGGTTTATCGATGCCCTTAGCCGCCAGTTTAGCCCTCTGCTTAGGTGGCAGACTCTCCACCCATTTGCGGTACTCGTCCTCATAGCGGCTCATAGGACACCTCCTCGCGCGTGCGTGCGCATGGGGAAAAGTTCGCACGAAAATCTGTACCGTCTCAATGGGGGATTCAGGTATATCCCTCCTCCTACTTTTAGTAGGAGGGGATACCTAATCCCCATTGGGGACAGAAGAAGAAAAATCCCCCAATCCCTAATCCCCAAGGGATACCCAAAGGGATTGCAAAAGTCCGTTTCCCCTATCCCCTGAGGGATATTTTTTATCCCTACGGAGACTTTTCAATATATCCAGTCCATATTATCGCAAGGTGCTTTACCGGGCTTGCGTACCTTGTGGTCTTTTGCAAAATTCCATATGAGCAAGATTGGACTGTCGAAATGGCTCATGTATATATCAAGTTTCATTACATATTCACAATTGTATCTACACCATATCAAATTATACACTTAACGAAACCATGTAAATTTTCCGTTTGCCCAATTCATGGCGTACCGTCTGATAAATTTGGGGTTGTACAGAGATGAAAGAAGCCTCCCAATCGCGCCCGTCGCACCTTGTGAAGTTGTGAACTTGGGGGTATATACCATAGGTATATATACTCCCCCTAATTTCACAGCTTCACAGACGTGTGCGATGGGTGAAAAGGAAAATATCCTCAATTTCACAGCCCTAATTTCACTGGTGAAATAGAAATTGGATTAAATTCACCACTTCGCAAGGACATAGTTAACATTTTTATATGACCTTACAATTAACGGATTCATAGCACATAAGACTTACCTGCTAACTAGACTTAGTTTAAATTTACAGACTGGGCTTAAGTATGGAACTTGAACCATATCGCCAAGCTTGTAAATTTGACATTATAAACTATGTTACAACATGGCAAAAGCCTTGATTTTTCCATGAGGACTTGCAACTGATGGCAAATTCGATTCCACTGTTTGAAATTTGCCATTGGCGACAAATCTAATTCCTTACAGGTTTGCAAAATGTTAAAGCTTGAAGCATCTCGAAATTATCCTAACTTAAAAAATATCATGGCAAAGAAATTGGGACGAATTGGTGAAATAAAAAATCTTCGCGAAATTTGGGTAAACGAAGCAAGCGACTTTACAAAATGGCTTGCTGAAGAGGAAAATCTAAATCTGCTATCGGAAGCTGTAGGCGTCGATTTAGAGCTTATAAAGACAGAAGCCGATGTCGGGCGATATAGCGTAGATGTTCTGGCAAAAGAATCAAATACCTAACGAAAAGTCGTAATTGAAAATCAAATTGAGCCAACCAATCACGACCATCTTGGAAAAGTCATAACATATGCGGCGGGGCACGATGCAGCCCTTGCGATATGGATTGTCCGCGATGCCAAAGAAGAACACGCAAAAGCAGTCGAATGGCTAAATGACCACACAGATGACAGTATAGGATTTTTCCTTTTGGAAATAAAAGTATTGAAAATAGATGATTCTCTGCCCGCGCCACAATTTAAGGTAATTGTAAAGCCCAATGAATGGGTAAAGGCGATAAAAGCCGATAGCGGATCACATGAGCTCACTGATACAAAGCAACGTCAGTTTCAGTTTTGGACTGATTTTAGGAGTTATTTAAAACAAAAAGACGCTTCAATATCATGTCAGACACCGAGGGGCCAACATTGGTATACTTTTAGAATAGGAACCTCAATCGCCCATATAAGCACAGAAGTAAATACTCAAAAGGTCTTTATTTCATGTGGCTTGTATATTCCAAAAAATAAGGAATTATTTGAATTTTTAAAAACAAAAAAAGATGAAATAGAAGATAAATTTGGAAAGTGTAAATGGGTTGACGCAAAGGTGGCATCAAGAATTTTGCTCATAAAAGAGATGGATGAAGTTATGTCCGATAACGCTCTTCATCGCGAGGAAGAATTCCAATGGTTTTATACAAAGCTGCTAGGATTCAAAAAAGTTTTTTCACCAATGATAAAAGATTTCTTAAAAAAGTAGATTTAGGAAGTTTCTCTCTCTGCTTATTCTCTTCAGTGGTTCGGGCTGCAAGTTCACTGTCGACTAAATAGGTAAATGAAAAAGCAAGTAGTATGGTATATTCAAGTTTATTTATCAGTTTATTGAGTATATACATGCATTAAAAATATAATTCACATTGAATTAATCTAAAAAATCTAAATCATCTTTAGAATTAATATCTATAGGGACTAAAATTCTATTTCTCGCGACACAAACTTCATTTTTTACAATATAACATTCGACGTAATGCCTACCATTAAAATTAGTACGTTCCTCTTTTGATGAATTGCCTTTGGTTATTTGACCTCTCTCCATATTAAGTTCTTTAGCAACTGGTCCTATATTTCTGACTTTCCAATATATATCGTATGGTTTTTTTACAGAAGTAGATATTATTGAAAAAACAAGTTTGCGATTTTTGCTTAACCAACGTATTTTCCCCGCTAACCAATCCCTTAATTTGAAGGTTCTATATCCTTTTTGAGAAACTTCACAGTCAATTTTTAGTGATTCAACAATGTCTACCGGAAACATATCATCAATGAACTCCTCATTCGGTGCCTTACGAATATGTGAAGGATTTCCATAGGAATTTATAATTGATTTTGAGAATGTTATACCAAAAATTTCTATGAATACATCTTCAAGTTCATCTTCCGTTTTCGTATCATTTAGTTTTTTCAGATATTTTTTTGCAAGTTTAACAAATCTTCCATTATCCGTATTATAAACTTGCTGATTACTTCCAAGTGCCAACCAGTAGGCTTGATCAGGGTCTTGATTCCCTAAATAAGCAAATACGTCTTTTAAAAATTTAACGTAATTAGAAAAACTACTGAATTGATGTGTATTATCCTTTTCAAAATAGTTGAAGACAAGAGTATCAATTAGTAATCCTCCAAATTTAAATCCAATATTATTTTTCCAAGCGCGTAACATATTGCACATACGCCTGTAATTCTTTAAAGTTGCAGTAGATTTTTCCCTACTTGCTTTTTGTTCGGGAATAGGATTTGTTATTTTCCATGAGCCACCAAAATTAGAGTCGGGATACTTGAACGTATTGTCATCTTGTTTGAATCCCGGAACAAGTTCAATTGTATAGCTCGTGAATTGTATCGAAACCACTTGTCCATCACCAGAAATATAACTATTAGGATATCTCTCAATTAAGATATTTCTGACTTCCTGTAAAAGTGAAGACTGCACATTACCTTCTCGTTGGCAAAATCGATAATAAACTTTTTTCGGCAAGTCGAATATTATATCAACATCGCTAACGCCTTTGATAGCAGTTCCTCTTCCAATAGATCCAACAATATAAAGATGATCTTGCTCTGAATCTGAATCATAATAGGTTTTGTTCAGTTTTTTGACGATTTCCGCAATTGATTTATCAAAATCATTGGTCGTTACCAAATGAATTTCATCGCAAAATCTTTCAAAAGTTTTTCCTTCATTCATTTTTTTAATCTTAGTGAATAAGGAAGTAATTTATCAATCTCGTCATTCGTAAAAGTGAGTTCTTCTTTGTGCAACGCTTTTGTTGCCATATTATAGGCTTCTGACGATGTTCTAGGCGCATTTTTGTAAATTTCAGACAATAATTCTATATATTCTAAGTGCAATTTACGTATCATCCCCAAATCTGGAGAAGATGTGTGAATTTCACATAATAATGCCATATAATATTCACGAATTTCCCATAACTTTGTTGCCGTCTTCTGGTGCGAATCTCTCAAATTTGCATAATCACAGTTCGAAAATATGAGGTCTATAATAAAAAGAATAGTTGCAATCGCTGCGGTTGTAACTCGAGTCCATGTACATTCACTAAATACGGAAAAAATACCACCTGCCGATGTAAATCCTGCTAAAATAATTTTAACCCAAAGTAAAATTTTATACTTATTATGGTAAATATCCGCTTGCTTTTCATGTGTTTTATGAGACCAAGCGACCCTCCCAAAAGCTTCTCTTAGATTTGCTTCTATATTTGTACTTACGTTTATTTCTTCGGGAGATTCCATTCGCGACAACAAAAAATATACCCGCGCCCCCACGAGGAATCGAACCTCGATTTGGCGTTTAGGAAACGCTCGTTCTATCCGTTGAACTACAGGGGCGGGATAAAGTAATCATAAGACCAGATGGCCGCTTGAAAGTCAACTATATTTCAAGTATTAACCTGCATTACAGTTTTTTTGTGTATTTGCGCTTTTTACGGGGCGGACGACAAAGCAGTGGTCGAGCAGGACGTCGCAATCGCTTTTCTTGTAGCGAATGCACTTGCCTGAAAGACGGTAGCTTGGAAGTTTGCCCTGTCTGCGGAGCTGCTCGATAAAGGTTGTGCCGATGTTGAGATACTCGGCTACCTCTGAGCGGGTTAAAAGCCTGTCGCTTGAGTAAGGCTGCGTTAATGTTTGCGTATTTGCGTATTTTCTTTTTCCCATACGCAAAATATCTCCGTGTCAAATTTCTCAAAATGTAAAATGCAGATAAAGCCCGTAAAAATAGGCGAAATAGGTCGGGATTTTGTAAAAGTGGAAAATTTTCTAAGGGGTGATGTCGTCTTATGGCAAATGCTTTTCTATGCGTCTTTAAAATCCCTTTTTAGTCTTCAAATTTGTCACATGTGACAAATTTCAAAGGCAACTGCAAAGCGCGTAGAATTTGAAAAAGGGAACATTAAGTTTTTAGGCAAATCTGCAAAAAGCGTAAAAATTACATAAAGAAAAGCGTAAAGAATCTCTTGACAAAACTGTATTAACTACCTTATATACATAATGTTTATTGACAAAAAAGCGTAAAAGTTATAAGAAAAGAATTTGACATCAAGGGATTTACACAGGCGAACGGGGCTGTTTCGTCCGCAGATGTCATGCGCCAATTTGGAATTTCCAAACCCACTGCCATAGGGCTCTTGAAAGAATCTGATGCCATTGCCATTGGCAATTCTGTAAACCGTGAATATGCATTGCCTCAGCCGATAGGGGAAAATGGTTTTGAGTGGAATCTCTATAAGGTGGACGAACAGGCAAGTATCGCTAAACTTGGAGTTTTGTATTCCACAAATGCGGGATTTTATTTTGACGGCGATTATCCATCTTTTTATGGCGGCGAATTTAAGAACAAGCTCTTCCCGACTTTGCCATGGTTTTTGTACGAGCACCGTCCTCAAGGCTTTGTTGGCAGGAATATTGTCTATAATTTGAATAAGAATTTTGGAATATCCAAAGAGTTAAACAGCTGGTCCGACGCCGATATTCTTGGATACCTTTTGCGTTTTGGCAATGACTTGCCTGGTTCGCTGATTTTAGGAGACTTTGCAAAAGATAGATTTTTGCAAGGTAAAGAAATGGATGTTGATGAATGCAAACGTGCAGAGATGTACCCTGAATTTGCAAAGTTTGCCATTGAAAACGGAATGCCGCATTCATCTGCCGCCGGCGAACAGCCAAAGTTTTGCGCTTTGGTTCATTGTGAAAATGGCACATACAGAAACGTGATTGTAAAGTTTTCAGGCGATATGAATAACCCGATAAACCGCCGCTGGGGAGACTTGCTTATAGCGGAACATATCGCCTTGCAGGTATTGAGCAATTATGGATTTGTTGCATCTGAATCGCAGATTATCGAATCGCAAAACAGAGTATTTCTTGAATACAATCGCATTGATAGAGTCGGCAGATACGGCAGGCGAGGCACAAGTTCATTAAGCGGTATTGACGCCGCATTTATAGGCGCGGGTGGCGGTTCTTGGTCTAATGCGATGGGAAAAGCCAAGGGATATTTTAGCGCAAAAGATATTGATATTGTCGAGCGCATTTACAATTTCGGCTTGGCTATTGGCAATACCGATATGCACTTTGGAAACATCAGTTTCTTTGTTAAGCGCAATTTGCCTTTTGAGCTTGCGCCTATCTATGATATGCTTCCGATGTATTATGCGCCTAAGAGCGACGGCACATTGCAAAATGAAGCCCTTGCAAGCATTCCGCCGACGCGAGAATCGCGCACAATGGCTAAGGAATTCTGGCAAATGGCAATCGCAAACACTTCCATAAGTGCTTCATTTAAACTAATTGCGCAAAAGAATATAGATGCATTATCTTAGTTGTAACATCAGTGTTACAAGTCGGCAATTTTGTTTTGCAGGTAAAAAAATTCAAGTTGTCCAACTGTTTGGACAAGTCTTTGCTTATACTCTTAAGATGGGAAATCAGTTTCCCAAGTTAAGGGATTTTGAAAAAACGACACTGGTGTCGCATTTGCTTAGATCTGCGATTTTAAGAAGTGAATATGTTTATCTAAACGCCAAATCGAGGTCCGATTCCTCGTGGGGGGCGCAGGTGTTTTTCATACACGATGTACGGCAGACAAATTCCTTAGCTGTCAATCTGCGCACATACAACATCGATCAAAGGCTTTGCGCAAAGTTCATATGTATTGCAGAAAGCGCACACCGAAGGCCGGCGACATTTGCCAGAATGTTTTCCCGTGACCGCTGCTGATAGCCTTTCTTGCGTATCGGGAAATAAATTCCGAATTCGACTATGTTCGAGGCGCACAAAAAACTCCCGCTGTGCACATACGGGAGTTTTCGAATTCGCAAAACTTACAATATCTCTATTTCTTTGCGGGAGCCTTCTTTGCAACGGCTTTCTTGGCCGGAGCTTTCTTTGCGGGAGCCTTCTTTGCAACGGCTTTCTTGGCCGGAGCTTTCTTGGCGACAGCCTTCTTTGCAACGGCTTTCTTGGCCGGAGCCTTCTTGGCGACAGCCTTCTTTGCCGGAGCTTTCTTGGCGCACGCTTTCTTATCGCAGGCCTTCTTTGCACAAGGCTTTTTAGCGCAAGCCTTCTTTGCGCATGCCGCCTTCGAGCAGGCGCCCTTGGCGCACGCCTTTTTAGCGCAAGCTTTCTTTGCGCATTCTTTCTTCGGAGCCGCTTTAGCGACAGCCTTCTTTACTACTTTCTTTGTTGCCATATTTGTTTTTCGTTTTGTTGGTTAACATTTTCCCCGCCCAAACGTTGCCGAATGGACGAAGGATATTTATGCGTATTGAAGAAAATAGAAAAATTCCAACATACCCCGGAAACGCCCAAAACATCGGCGCACCGAAAACAAATACCGGACAACACGGCTCATTATCGATGGAGGGCGAAAACTCCGCAACGGTCGTTCCACAACCGTTTTTATCAGACTTCATACAAAAAATGTTTTTAAAAAACATATCTTTTTTTCACGGAGAAAAACCGCCATCGGGTTTAACTTTTCAAGTTATCTATATTTATATTCTATTTTGCAATACAAAAATTAATCTTGTTAAAAAAATTTTTATCTGTGCAGAAGCGGTTTATTGTCGGCGTTGGAAAGAATTGTTCCTTTCGGAATTTCGTATCCGGAAAAAAACTCCCGGGCTTGCATCGCTCTTGCACATGGCTTCTGGAGCCTATTTGCGCAGATGGCCCCGTCGGCGCATGCAATCTTTAAGCCGTCGGCGCCCGATGAAATCACAGTCGCACAGCCTGCCCCGCCGGTATTTTCGCACAGCTGTATATCGAAAATTTTTATCGCATCTAAACCGAATTGAAAAATTCCCGCGCCAAAAGCTCGAACTCTATCGCGCAATTCGCGTGCGCTTTTTCTAAAGTCGAGGAACATGTCTTCCCTGGAGAGCTTTCTCGAATACGTGGCCTCGGCCGAATTCTGTTGAACAAAATTCAATTCTCCGCTTTCAATTAGCGGCATGTTCTTTTTAAGAATATCCGCAGCGGAAACGGCAATTTTTTGGCGAAGAGTCTTTGCGGTATCGTAAAAATCTATATCCACTTCTTCGGCGTCGGCAACTGCCCCAGTGTCCATCGCGGGCTCCACCCTCATAAGACTTACGCCCGTGCGAGTCTTTCCCAGCGCTATAGCCGTCTCTATGGGTGATGCTCCGCGCAGCTCGGGCAGAAGAGAGGCGTGCAGATTAAGGCACGGATACTTCCCGTATTCCAAAATGTTTTTTTTGAGGATACAGCCGTAAGCCATCACAATCAACAGCTCTGCGCCGACTTCCCGCAAATGCGCCACATCGTCATCCGAGGGCTTACCCTCCGGACGCAACAAGTCCACCGAATTGTCAATTGCCCACTGCGAAACCTCGTTCGGGGAGACTTTTTTACCCCTGCCCTTGGGCCTGTCCGGATTGCTCACAATGCAGACCAATTCGTGCTCCGCCTGCAAATATCGTATCGACGGCAGCGATATCGGATCCGAAGAGAAAAATGCAACTTTCATTTTTTTGACAGACGCTGCTGCACGCTTTGCTGGGGTTTGCCCACTACTTCCAAATTTATCGCCACACCGCCCAGCTTGAGCGCCGAGCGCAGCCCGTTGACCAGATAGCGCCTGTATTCCCTCGTAAGCGACTGCTCACTATTGCAGTACAAGCGCACGGTGTAAGGCCGCGACGATATCTTCACGCTGTAATAGACCTTGAAGCGCTTGCCGCCGACATAGCGGGGCGGGTTTGCCTGGCAGAGCTTCTGCACGGTGGAGTTGAGCCTGCCCGTCGACACGCTCGAATTCATCTTTTCAAAAAGCCTAAACGCCGCCAGGGGCAGCTTGTCTATGCCTTTCCCCTCCTTTGCCGAGACAAAGTATATACGCCCGTCGCCTATCATCGGCAACGCCGCCCGCACGGCCTCTTCAAAGGCCTTCCCAAATTCAGTTACATTTTTATAGCCGCGAATCGGCGCGCGGGCGAAAGTTTCCGTGGCGTAATCCCACTTGTTTACGACTATTATTATGGAGGCGCCGGCCTCGGCTATTTCCCCTGCAAGACGCTTGTCGAGTTCGGAAACACCCTCCATCGCGTCTATCACCAAAAAGACAACGTCGCACGCCGAGATTACTTTCCGCGTCCGCAGCGACGAAAGATAGTCAAGCGAAGTGTTCGTTTTGCGCCTCAACTTCAGCCCGGCAGTGTCGTACATTCTAAATTTCATCGCCTGGCCGTCGCGCGCGGGCACGTCGATATCGCACTTGACGCTGTCGCGCGTGGTGCCCGCCACATCGCTTACAATGAGCCTTTTCTCGCCCAAAAGCCTGTTTATTATCGAGCTTTTCCCCACATTTGGCCGCCCCGCTACGCATATTTTTATGCGCTCTTCCTCGGGCGCAAACTCTCCGATCTTGCCGTATTTTCCCTCTATGTAGCAGACGAGATCGCCGATACCGTAACCGTGCTCGGCAGACAGCTCAAAAACCCGCCGAAATCCTAAAGAATAAAACTCCGAGGCGTTGGGGCTGTGCTGGGGAAGATCGACCTTGTTCACGGCCAAGACGACGTCCTTGCCCGACGAGCGCAAAAACGAGGCAATCTCGTAATCCTGCGGGGCCAGCCCCGCCTGCATGTCGACGACAAATATTATTGTATCGGCCGCCGCCACCGCAAAATTGACCTGCTCGTCGGTGGCCTCTGCTATGATCTTTTCGGTCATCTGTTCGGTCGCGCCCATGCCGCCGGTATCCATCAGAATCAGCGAGTCCGACAGCCGCTCGACGACTATGTCGCGCGTGACGCCGGGCTTGTCGTGCACTATGGAAACCCTGCGTCCGACAAGCCTGTTAAACAGGCGGCTCTTGCCGACATTGGGCCTGCCCACTATCGCGATGCTCTTGGATAACTCAGACATTTAGCTTTTTTATGGCCTTTTCCATCCTGTCGGCCGCCTCGACCAGATTATTATAGCTGGTCGAGAAACTCGCCCTAACGAAACCCTCGCCGTCCTCTCCAAACGCAGAGCCGGGCACGACGGCGACTTTCGCCTCGTTTAGTATGTATTTTGCAAACTCCATCGAAGTCATCCCAAAACGCCGAACGGAAGGGAACGCATAAAAAGTACCCTTGGGCAAGTGGCAATCGAGCCCCATGTCGTTAAAGCGCGACACTATAAAATCGCGCCGGCTCTGGTATTGCTCGCGCATGTGAAGCATCGCCCTCTTTCCGTTGCGCAAAGCCTCGCGCGCTGCCTCCTGGGATACTATCGGCGCGCACATGATGGCGTACTGGTGCACTTTCATCGCCGCGTCGATTATCTCCCTGGGCGCGCACGCATACCCTATCCTAAAGCCCGTCATGGCAAAGGCCTTCGAAAAGCCGTGCAGAAAAACGCAGCGCTCTTTCATGCCGTCGATAGATGCGATGCTGACATGCTGGCCGTCGTAGGTGAGCTCGGAATATATCTCGTCGCTTATGACGAGCATATCCTTTTCTTTTACGAATTTCGCAAGCTCCTGAAGCTGGGAACGCTCGGCTATGCCGCCGGTGGGATTCGTTGGAAAGTTTATCAGTATAGCCTTGCAGCCGGGCTGCCATGCTTTCTTTACCTCGTCGATGTTGAAGGCGAATCCGTCCTCGGGGCGCGTTTTTACGGGAATGGCAACCCCGTGGCAGAGCTCTATGCTGGGCCCGTACGATACAAAGCACGGCTCGTGGTACATAACCTTGTCGCCGGGATTTACCAGCGCCCGCAACACGCAGTCCATAACCTCCGATACCCCCACTCCAACCATCACCTCGTCGGCCGGATTGTAACTTACCGAGTAATTCTTTTCCACATACTCTGCAATGTCGTTTCTAAGCCCGCGCAAACCGAGATTTTCGGTGTAGGATGTCTTGCCGTTTTCAAGCGCAAATATCGCCGCCTCCCTGATATGCCAAGGCGTGACAAAATCGGGCTCTCCGATCCCCAAAGATATGGCGTCGGGCATCGTCGCAGCTATTGCAAAAAACTCTCTTATGCCTGATTTGGGCATGTCGAGAACATGGCTGGCTACAAATCTCTTAAGATTCTTCTCCATACGATATTCTTAATTGTAAAAATATAATGGCTCCTGCACGTCAATTTCCGCGGCTATGGCGAATAAAGGAGGCGGTCGTCGTTGGGCACTTCGCGGTTGACGAGATATCCCTGCGTCTTGTACGTCTTGAGAAAGAAGTGCGTGGCCGTGGAATTTACCCCTTTTATAGTTGCAAGCTTCTCATAAACAAAACTCGCAACGTCTCTGAGCGAATCGGCCTTGACAAACAGAAGAAGATCGTAGGCCCCGCTCATCAAATAGCACGAATCTACCTCGTCGAACTTGCTGACGCGCTGCGCCAGCTTGTCGTATCCGTCCTCGCGCTCGGGCGCAATGCGCAATTCTATTGCCGCGTGAACCTTAGAACGCTGCACGTCGGCGTTGATTACCGGACGCCAGCCCAACAATATGCCCTTGTCGGTAAGCTCCTTAAGCTGCGCGTCGAGCTCTTCCTTGGTAAGGCCAAGCACTTTTCCCATTTGTTCCGTAGAAAGCGCCTCGCCGTCCAACATTAGTTTCAAAAGTTTTTGCATGGTCTTTATATTGTTTGTCGACGCCACTTTTTAAACACTTTTTTTTATTTTTTTCAACCGCCAAATTTAACTATGAACAACTCGGGAGAAAGGTCGTTAAGAGTGTCCGTATAGCGCTTGCAATCCGGGAAATTCGCCTCCATGAACCTTTCCACTGCCCTAAACTCAGACATGCCGCCCTCGTGAGCTTTATAGCAGCATACGCTTATTACGCACGCATTCCTGTCGGCCAGCTCAAACGCCGCAGAAAGCCCTTCAATAGTAGTTTCGGCGCGCGTTGCTATCTTTTTGTCGGAGCCGGGCAGCCAGCCGAGATTAAAGAAGAAGCAGTTTATCCTCCCGTGAGTTTGCCGCGGCAATAACTCCTTCATATGCTCGTGTCCAGCGTGGAAAAATTCGCAGGCGCATTCGGGCGCATTTTCTTCTATGAGTTTTTTCGAGCGCGCTATCGCCTCGGCCTGCACGTCGAAGCAAAAGAGTTTGCCCGAAGGCTCCATAATCGAAGCGGCAAAGAGCGCGTCGCGGCCGCCCCCCACAGTGGCGTCCACCGCATAGAATATTTTGCCCCTAATCCCAGCTACGGCCTCGTGCGACTTCTCTGTAAAATTCATATATTCCAAACAAAGCTTTGAACAAAAACGCAAAAAAAAATTGTCCGTTTTCCCCGGACAATTACAGACAAGCCTCCGCCTCTTAAGCCAAGCCCCTCTCCGAATGTGCCGTCATAAATTTGACGAGCAAGGAAATGACGCGCGAAGAAGCGTCGGGCCTTTGCTGCAATAGCGCAATGGCGTTGGGCCTTGAAAGGCGGTGCTTGTAAATGAGCTTAAATGCGCTGTAGGCTATGTCTATCTCCTCAGTGGTGAAACCGTTGCGCTGCATGTTAATCTTGTTTATGGTGCACACCTCCGCCGGGTTTCCGTCGGAAATGAAAAACGGCGGCAAGTCCTTGACCTGTTTTGTCATCGCGCTAACCATGGAATATTCGCCGATTCTCGTAAACTGGTGCGCGCCCGCGCTCCATGCTATCACGGCGTGATCCCCGACTACGACGTGCCCGGCCAAGGCCGCATGCGAACTCATGACAATGTTATTGCCGACAACGCAATCGTGGGCTATGTGCGAATACGCCAAAATATTGTTATTGTCTCCGACGAGAGTGTAATGCTGCTCCATCGTCGCCGCGTGGACCGTCGTGTATTCGCGGAATACGTTGTTGTCGCCTATTTTCAGGCCGGGGTCTCCGCCCACATACTTAAGGTCGTGGGTTTTCCCGCCAATAAAGGCATACGGGAATATCTGGTTGTTTTTTCCCATTTGCGTATTGCCGTCAACCGTGGCGTGGTGGGAGACCACCGTGCCTGAACCGAGCCTGACGCGCCCGCCGACGTAGGCATACGCACCTATTTCAACTCCGTCTGCAAGTTCTGCGGCGCTATCGACTATTGCTGTGGGGTGTATCTTTACCATGGCGCGTTTCCTCTAAGGGGCTTCGTTTATGTCGAGAATTGAGAACATCAGCTCCGCCGAGCTTACCGCCGTTTCGGCTACAAAACACTCGACCTTGGCGCATATTATCTTGTCGCCCCTGTTTTTTGTTATTATGCCGTGAATCCGCAACTGGTCGCCCGGCTTTACGGCCTTGCGAAACTTAACCTTGTCCGCGCTCATAAAGAAGGCCAATTTGTTCGTGCCGTCAACCCTTTTGAACATCAACACGCCGGCCGCCTGCGCCATGGCCTCCAACTGGAGGACGCCGGGCATGACCGGATTTCCCGGAAAGTGCCCCTGGAAAAACGGCTCGTTTATGGTAACATTCTTTATGGCTATAACCTCGTTGTCGTTTAGAATGCTCTCGATGCGGTCTATCATCACAAACGGATAACGGTGAGGAATGAGGTTTAATATCCTGCGCGTATCAAGCGTAGTCTCGGTAGATACTACTATCTTCTTGCCATGTTCGGATTTGTCGCCGGAGGCTTTGGCCTGGGCCTCCCTCTCTATAGCCTTGGCGCTCCTGGCATTTTTGGCGGCGTCGCGGTATTTTAGCATCTGGTTGTATATCTGGGCGGTAAGCTGCGCGTTTAGCGCATGGCCGGTGCGCACGGCTATTATGTGCGCTTTCAGCTTGAATCCCAGGAGGGATAAATCGCCGATGATATCGAGTATCTTGTGGCGCACAAACTCGTCTTTATAGCGCAGGGGCTCCTTGCAGAGAATGGTGTCCCCCTTTATAACTATCGCCGAATCAAGGCTGCCCCCCTGGATTTTGCCAAGCTTAAGCAAGGGCTCTATGTCTTCGTAAACGGTAAAGGTGCGCGCGGGTGCTATCTCTTTCTGGAATGTCTCGGGGTCGATATCTATGGAAAGGTGCTGTGTGTGCGTTTTCCTATCGTCGGTCGACGTGCAGGTAATCTTTAGCCCGTCGGGATATGGCAGGGCTATGACAGACCTATTCCCGTCGGTTATGGAAACGGGTTCGCGAAGCTCAAAAACCTCCACTTCGCCGTCCTGCTCCACAACGCCCGCCTCGTTTATCATCGAGACAAACTTCTTCGCCGAACCGTCGAGAATCGGAGGCTCCCCGGAATCCATCTCGACGATGCAGTTGTCTATATTCATGCCGGAGAGCGCAGCCATAACATGCTCTATCGTGTGCAGCTTCACATGCCCCGACGTCACCCCCGTGTTGCGAACCAGATCCGACGAAATCAAAGAAATATGCGGCTTAACCTCGGGCTTTCCATACACGTCTGTGCGCTTGAAAACTACGCCCGTTCCGACCGGCGCGGGCTTCATAGTCAATGAAACTTCGGCGCCGCTATGAAGGGCTTTGCCGTTGACGCTTACTTCTTTTGCTATCGTTCTCTGCTTCATATTATTGAATAAACCGTCGGATTAAATAGTAAAAGGCGCTTTCGGTAAAGCATTTTTTTTGCGGCTAAAGGTTGTCGAGGAAAAGCTCCCTCTTGCCTGTGGCGTCGGCCGGGCCTATCAGGCCCCGCTCTTCAAGCTCGTCGATTATCTTCGCCGCGCGGCCGTAGCCGATGCCGAGCTTGCGCTGCAGCAGCGACGTGCTCGCCTTGCCCGAAACCCTTATGGCATTTATGGCCTTGACCGTCATCGGATCCGAATACTTGCCGCCCTCGCCCTCGGAAATTTCGTCGTCCTCTTCGGCGCTGTCGGCGTCTATCTCCGCCTGCACGTCTTCGGCGTACTGCGGCGGGCCATTTACTTTCAGAGCCTCCACGACGGCTTCAATTTCATCGTCGGGAAGGTAGGCTCCCTGGGCGCGGATGATGTCGGGGGCGCCATTGTTGAGGAATAGCATGTCGCCCTGGCCGATGAGTGTTTCGGCCCCTTTGCGGTCGAGAATCGTCCGGCTGTCTATCTGGGAAGTAACCTTGAATGCTATTCGCGTGGGCAGGTTGTTCTTTATTTTGCCGGTAATAACCTTTACGTCGGGGCGCTGCGTGGCGATAATCATGTGTATGCCGGCAGCCCTCGCCAGCTGCGTTATTCGCGCTATGTAAATCTCGACATCCTTGCCTACTACGCTCATCAAGTCGGCCAACTCGTCGATTATGCAGACTATGTAGGGTAGCTTTTCCGTCGGGATTTCGATATCGGAGGCCGGGTCGCTTTCGTCCTTGGCGGCAATGGCCGCTTGGCGCTCCTCGGGCGTCATCTGCGCAAATTCCTCCTCGGCGCGCCTCATCTCGTCTTTGTCGCGCAAAATTTTTGCGTTAAAGCCGTCTATATTGCGCACTCCGGTATGGTTAAATATCTTGTAGCGGCGCATCATCTCGTTCGTTAGCCACTTCAGCGCGGAAGCGGCTTTCTTCACGTCGACGACGACAGGTATGAGCATATGCGGAATGCTGTTGTACCCCTGCAATTCCACCATCTTGGGGTCTATCATTATAAGACGCAAGTCATCGGGCGTCATTTTGTAAAGCATCGATATAATTATGGTGTTTATGCAGACGCTCTTGCCCGAATTTGTGGAGCCTGCTATCAATGCGTGCGTCATCTTTTTTAAATTTGCAACTATGGGCTCTCCGGTGGCGTCCTTGCCCAGGGCAATAGGTATTTCGTACTTTGTCTCGCGCCAGAGTTTCGAGCGCAACACCTCAGCCATCGACACATTCTGCCGATAACGGTTGGGAACTTCTATGCCTACCGTCCCATGCCCGGGAACGGGGGCTATCATTCTAACTTTGTCGGCCTTCATTCCCGCCGTTATCTCCTTTTCAAGACCTTCTATTTTGCTTATCTTGACGCCGCGGGCGGGCTTTACCTCGTAGCGCGTAATTACGGGGCCTGAGTATGCGTGGTCGGGAATCACCTTTACGTCGTAATTGTTTAGTATGTCTATTATCTCCTGCATGCGCGCCGCGTAATCTTCCCGGGGCACATTCACGGGCCGCTGGGGCGCGGACAGCAAATCAATGGAGGGAAATATGTATTCTTTTTTCGCCTGGGCCTGCCTGGCGTCGGGAATGTCGGAATAGTCGGCGTCGTCTCCGCCGATTTTCGTCACTTCAAATTCAAGTTTTCCGCCACCCTCCGCCGAAGTTTTTTCACGCGGCGCCTTCAACGAGCCGCTTGAGGCAACCGCCACTGAAGCAGCTAGATTTTCCGCCCCGCCTACGCGGCTGGCATCTCCTTCCTGGAGAGTGCCCGAGTCGTCGGAATGCACGGCGGCCTCCGAATAATCGAGCCCATCATCAGCCTGCTCTGCGCCAGCGCGCTCTCCCCCCGCGGCATGGGCGCCCTCTTGCAATCCATCGCCATCGGAGGAAACGACGTCTGCGGCGAGTTTTGCCGGCGCATTTTCATAACCGAATTCCGGCGCGCCTGCTTGGGCAGATTCCTCTTCCGATACGGAATCTCCGCCGAGGCTGTCCCCCCGATTCTCGTCAAGTTCCGAATCCGCCGAATTTCCAAGCCGCGTCTGCACCCCGTTAAAATTAACCGCCGCCACCTCGGGGCGGGTATCCACATACTCTTGATTTTGGGCTTCGACGACGGGCACCAAGACCGACGCACTCTCGTCGTCGAAATTGCGCGCCGAAGACAATTGGCGGGCAAAGTCGGCCAAATCGCGCAATTCCGAGGCCCGAGCCGTTTCATCCGGAGTTATTTGCACGTCGGATTGATCCTGAGCCGAAGGCGTCTCGGCGGACGCTTCAGCGACTGCAGGTTGGGGCTTTTGATTCTCGTCCTTCTTGGGTTCTTTCTGATCGGATGTTCTCTTTCCCATCATAAACCTGGGGACTGAATAGAATACAAATTTTAACACCCTGCCTGCGATTGTAAATGCGAAGACTAAAAATTTTCCCATATCAGATATCGCCGTCACAGGGCTATCCACAAACACGATTGCCAGGGAAACGAAGTAGATGGCCCCGAATATCATCAGAGAACCGGCGCTGTCCAAAAACGGCCTTAGGAAGTCGAAAACTGCGAAACCGAACTTGCCGCCCCAACTGCTGGGGAAAGCCGCGCTCTGGGTGGGCGCGCTGGCGCCGAAAAGAGACTGCAATACCGCGGCCGTAACCGACAGGGCAAGGACGCCGACTATGGTTGCCGTAAGCTCTGTGCGCGATATTAGGGAAGCCCTTCTCCTGAAGCAGTTAATTGCATACCAAATCACGTAAACTGGCAGCATGTACGCGGCCGCCCCGACGACCAGAATCGCCGACAGGGCGACCGTCGCCCCTAGCTTGCCGCAGATGTTTACGCCCGTGACTTCGGTCGTCGGAAGAAGGGGCTCAAAATACTCCTTAAAGAGGACGTCTTGCCCGGAATGGTAGCCGAGTACAGACATGGCAAGATAAACGCCTATTACCAAGAGCACTATTCCCCAAATTGGGCGCGTGCTCCCGATGACGTTGCCTATCTTTTCGACTCTTTTTCTTTTGGCCATAGCTTAAAATTATCCTTGAAGAAGTTTTTCGGCCATCATAAGGGCCGTTTTGCTGTTTCTATCCCCCAGCATTCGCGCAAGCTCGGAAACTCGCGCAGTATGCGACGAATCTATGGAGGTTATTTTCACCGACGTCGACGTGTCGGTCTGCGTCTTGGTAACTACAAAATGATGATCGGCGCGCGCGGCGACTTGCGGCAGATGGGTCACGCAAAAGACCTGCCTATTTTTTGACAAGGCCAGCAGTTGCGCTCCGACTTCCGAGCCCACTTCCCCGCCGACGTTGGAATCGACCTCGTCGAAGACGAGAACCTGTGTGTCGTCCTGTTTTGCGAGAGCCGTTTTTAGCGCGAGCATAACGCGCGCCAATTCCCCGCTCGAGGCTATCTTTGCAAGTTCGGCAACATCGTGCCCGGCGTTTGCCGAGAAGCGGAAGGAACAGCTGCTCTGGCAGTCGGCGGTCGGCTCGTCGTCTCTCTCCAGGAGAATCTCAAAGCGGGGCTTTTTGAAGCCGAGCTTAAGCAGCGATTCTATCACGCTTTGCGAAAGTTTCTGCGCGGCGTTTTTCCTGCTTTGAAGGACGGCCTCCGAGAGAGGAGCGAGTTCTTTTAAAAGCTTCTGGGCTTCGAAAGAAAACTTGTCTATGGCCGCCTTTACGTCTGACTGAGAGGCCACCTTAGTCTCCATCTCCCGCTTAGCCTCCAGGACTTTTTCAACTCCCGCCCCGTACTTGCGCTCAAGCGAAAGCCACGCCGACATGTCCGATCTGACCTGCTCTATCTGTGCGGGCGTCATGTTGCAGCTGCGCGCAAGCGCCTCGTACTCTTGGGCTATGTCGGCCATCTCAATGCTAGTTGCCCTGATGCGCTCGGCAAGCCCTTTGGCCTGGGGCGATGCGCCCGAAAGCGCGTCGGCTGCGCGCAAGGCCTGCGCGACCATGCTGGATGCGCCTTCGTCGGAAAGCAGCAGCGACGATATTTGCCAGGCCCCCTCAACAATCTGGCTGGACATCTCCGCAATTTTCGATTTTTCCTCGAGTTCGGCGATTGATTCCTGCGTCGGATTAAGCCGCTGTATTTCGGATATGCGTTTTTTCAGAAATTCAATTTCGTCGGCTGAGAGCTTTTTTGAATTGCGCAGCAACTCGATATTTTTAAGCCTCTGGCGGTATTTGTCGTAGACGTCCAAGTACTTTTGGCGCTCGTTGAAATTGTGGGCGTAGGCGTCGAGCATCGACAGCTGGTTCTTTTCGGAAAAAAGCTTTTGGGGCTCGTTTGCTCCGTGGAAATCGACCCACAGGCGGCCCATTTTAGCAAGCACCGAGAGCGTCGTTAAGGCTCCGTTTATTAGTATGCGCGCGGTCTTTTGCCGGTGGATTGAACGCGATATTACAACTGCGCCATCCTCGCAGGGAGGCAGCGCGTTTTCCTCCAGAAACGCCTCTATGATATCCGCCCTCGGGAATGAAATCTGCCCCTCGACCGTGCACGAGTCGCCGTATTTGCCTATTACTTCCTTGCCTACCCTGTTGCCAGCCAAAATTGCAAGCGCGCCCAGAAGAACGCTCTTGCCCGCGCCCGTTTCGCCCGTGACGGCGGTGAACCCGTCTGAGAATTCGACGGTCTCCCTATCCATGAGGGCCAGATTTGCAATTTTGACAAACTCCAACATTTCAACACTGCTATTTTCGCCTATTACAACAATTCGATTCGGCGCTTGCAAGAGGTTTTTCCCAAAAAACAAAAACAGATATTGATTATACGCAATTGAACGCGGGCAAGAAAGTATCCGTAACCGTCCGCAATAAAAAAGGCGGCGGCTTTAACGCCGCCGCCAACAACCCTTTGCGTATATCAGAGAACATAAAAAGCCCCGGAGCCGAGGCCGCAAACAAAGACACACGCGCCTCGAACTCCGGGAAACCTCCGCCGCCGGGAAACAATCATAGGAAAAAAACCGGCAACAAAGATTTCGGAACTTTTTACGGGGATTGTTTTGCAATGGAGGAGAGAATATGTCAAGAAAAAAAGTTAGGCTTATCTAACTTGCCAAATCGCCCCCCCCCACACAAATATCACTACGCATAAAGAAAACTATCCGCTTGTATTTTCCTTTTTTATCGCGGCGCCATGGCCGAGACTATTTGAAAACTTGACATTTATACCGACAATATACAATCGCATGACTTATGCACGAGAAGACAAATGCCGTCAGAATTATAGAGAGGCTTAAACTGGACCACAAGACACACACGTACGATTCTTCGCGCGCGGCAAGCGGCGTCGAGGTTGCAGCCATGCTTGGGCAGGATGTAAACAAGGTATTCAAGACGCTCGTTGCCACGGGGAAGAGCGGCAAGCACTACGTTTTTGTGATTCCCGTCGCGAAGGAGCTCGACCTCAAAAAAGCCGCCAAGGCAGTCTGTGAGAAATCAGTTGAAATGCTCAAGCAAAAGTTTCTGCTTGAACTTACCGGATACGTGCACGGCGGTTGTTCGCCCATAGGCATGAAAAAGTTTTTTACCACGAGGCTCGATTCAAGCGCGCTAAATTGCCAGACAATTATCTTTAGCGGAGGTCGAATAGGCCTGCAGTTGGAAATGTCGCCCGGGGACCTAGCGAAGGCCGTAAAGTATGAGACTGCCGAGCTGACTGTCGACGATAAGGATACGGAACAAAGCATATGAAAAAATTTGTAGTGTTGTTTTTAGCATTGGCGTTTAAGGCTGCTGAATTGCAAGCCCAATCGATTGGAAGCGGATCGCTATTTGGAGAAATACTCCTCGATTGGACAAACAGCGTCGATGTGGAAACCTCCTACATGTACGCTCCCCCGAGCGATATTTCAGGCGGATCCGGCGGGGAGCTTGCCACCCAGCAGGCGACGGCCACCGTGAAGCTTCAAAGCATAAGCCCCACCCAAAAGCATGCCCTTACCGCCTACTTGCAGTACTCCCACACCGACATGGATTTTGATTCCACTGCTATTGACTTGTACAACCAGACGAACCGCCTCACCGCGTCGGCTTTCTACGCATATCAGATAGACAGGCGCTGGTCGGCCTTTGCCACCGGAGCTCTTAACTTTAGCGCGCAAAGCTACTGCGACTGGGGAAACGGCATGCAGGGGTTTATAGGCGCCGGTGCAATTTATAATTTCTCGCGCTCGCTTAGCATCGGGGCCGGCGCTATGGCCTATTCGCGCATGGATAGAGACTGGATCGGATTTCCAATCGCCTTCATTCAGTGGCGCATAAACGAAAAATTGACTCTCAAGACCTTTTCCGGAGCCGCGCTTCTATGGGATGTTCGGGGAGACGAACGCCTGGTCATCGACGCCACTTTTGAGTATAAGAACAACTACAGCCGCCTCGACAACGGCTCTTCTTGCGCCGATTCGTGGTACCAATTTTCAGTCGGAGCAACATACAGCCCTTTCAAATGCTGCCATATAGGCGTTCAAGTGGGCGGAATGTTCGGAAGGGAAATAGAGTTTAGAAGAACCTCGCTTTCCGACATCGACGCCGACGCGGCGCCCTTTGTATGCATAAACGCATCTATGTCGTTCTAATCGTGAGGCGAATGAAACTGCGGATTACCGGGGGAATTTTTAATTTTTTTGGCTGGGCTTGCCACCGCCCAATTCCCGCTAAGTTTTGCCGGTGCCAGTGATATTCGAACATAACATCCGCCGTCGGCCGCGCGCTCGAGCTTAAAGGGGAAAACACACCGCATAACGAAAGCCGGTAATGGCGCAATAATCGGCGCGAATTTGTCTCTATAAGAAAAAACCGTTACTCGGTTGTTGTTTTTTTTGGGGAAAAGAGATAGAGAAAAAACGTCGGGTGAAAACGCAAAATTGCCCGAATAAAAAAGAATTGCAAGAGTATCAAAACTTGCCAGCCTGTTGCCCAGTTGCGCGGCCTCATAAGGAACAAAGCGCACAGAGGGCTAAAAAAAATATATGATGGCAATTTATGTATAGGGATCTTATAACAATTTTGACAGCATCGGCGTTGACTGCCGCTTATGCCTGCGCGCAATATATTCCCGATTCAATCGGCAAAGACTACGCAAAGGCGATGATTGCGCGCTTTAACGCCGACGACACCGAACTGTATAAAGAGAATTTTCCCAACGACAAGGCAGAATCGTTTATATTAAAAAATGTCCCCCTATTCGACTGTCCCGACGACGACCTTAAAAGCGTTTATTATTTTCGTTGGTGGACATTCAGGAAACACCTAAAACTGATTCCCGGGAAAGGCTGGATAATAACCGAATTCATGCCCAAAGTAAGCTGGGGCGGCAAGTACAATGCGATATCGTGCCCGGCCGCCCTGCAACTGCGCGAAGCCCGCTGGCTAAAGGATTCCATCTACGCCGACGACTACCTCAGCCACTGGTGTTTCGACGCCGAAAACGCCTTTAAATATTCGACTTGGTTTGCCGCCGCCGCGCTCGACATATACGCCGTGCGGGGAGATATTAAGACGTTAAAAAAATGGTATCCCATGTTAAAGCGCATGCAAGACACGTGGGATAACATGCGCTACGACGCCAACATCGGCCTATATTGGCAAACAGACGGCCAGGACGGCATGGAGATATCGGCGTCGGGACAGCTTAACATGCAGTGGGCTGGATACCGGGCCACTATAAATAGCTACATGGCCGGAAATTCTTACGCGCTTGCGCATATCGCAAAAATTCTGGGCCTTGACGACCAATCAAAATTCTACAGCGGCAAGGCAGAAAGCATAAAAAAGGCCCTAAACGACAAGCTCTGGAACGCTGAAAAAAACTTTTACATGGTGCGCCCCAGAAACGGCGACGCCCCGGGATTCTCGCCCCACCGCGAACTTCACGGATATACGCCCTGGTATTTTAATCTCGCCCCCGAGGAATACTCGCAGGCATGGGCGCAAGTCGTCGACGAAGGCGGCTTCAAGGCGCCATACGGGCTGACCACACTCGAGCGCCGCAGCAGTCTTTTTCAGATAAACTACATCGGACACGAATGTCAGTGGAACGGGCCCTCGTGGCCGTTTTCCACATCAATTACGCTCTCGGGGATGGCCAATTTCCTGCGCGCCTATCCAAATCAAAAAACGCTTACAAAAAAAGATTTTTTTGACGCGCTGTTGACATACGCGAGATCGCACAAACTAACCGGGGAAGACGGCAAAAGAGTCTATTGGATAGACGAGAACCTAAATCCCTTCACAGGCGATTGGATAGCGCGCACGCGCCTTAAGAATTGGGAAAATGGAACGTGGCGGAGCGGGATTGTCGAACGTGGGAAAGACTACAACCATTCGTTTTTTGCAGAACTTATCCTAAGGGATATTGCAGGAATAATGCCCCAGTGTTCGCGACAGCTTAAGATAAGCCCGCTTGCCCCCGACGGATGGAAATACTACGCAGTCGAAGACGTAAGAATTCAGGGGAAAAGCATAAGCGTAATTTGGGATAGCGACGGCACCCGCTACAACCGCGGCAAAGGATTTTTCGTCTTTGTCGACGGCGCACTGGCAGCACATGCCGAGGCTCCCTCAGACATCGCTATAAACCTGCAATAACTTTGAGTAAAAGTTTTTTTGTAAAAGATATAAAAAGGAATAAATGCCACCTGATTTTATGGACGCTACTTAACTTTCTTTTGCTATTTTTTTTTACACTTATTAATGGCGGCGATAATTTACCGTATTAAGCCGCCATTATTTGCCATTCGTTCTCGCTTTATTTAGGAAGCGCAGGCCAAGAGCCATCAGACCACTCCGACGGCTCGCACGAGCAAAAAATGCAGCCAACACGCACTGGAAATCCGAACACAGATGCTTACTCGGTATTTCTTCCCTCCCCCGCACCTTACAAACATAAGCATTTATCACGTCTTGTCAGACGATGCCAGATAACATACACTTCCACAATAAATATAGAACGTGTTAAATGCCTGCAATAACGCGGGAATGAACGCTCTTGAATGGGAAATGTGCCACGCTTTTTTTGCAACGTTTAGCCCGTCTAATACGATTTTGGCGCAGTAAAAACAAAATAGGCAAGTATAAATTGTATGGAAATAGCCTTCTAAGATTTGGGAATGGGCTTTTTGCTGAGAATGCATTGCCTCCGATGGAACCGAGAAGAATATGCAAAACAGGTTGGGAATATCCCAGACTGGATATGAAAGATAAAAAATGCAAAAAGGCAAACAACGCTCCTCTTTGCGCGAGAGGAACGCATAAGCAGAACGGGCGCGTTACGTCAAAAGCGGTATTTGCAAAAGCGCACAACTAACTGCGCGCGCAAAGAGGCCTCAATGTTCGGATTGGGTATTTAAATATTCCAACATTGCCTTAGCCACGCACGATCCGAAAGCTTTTAAACTTTCTGGAGAGGTTTGAACGCCCCTGCAGCTTGAATACGGTATTTCAAGAGACGACGAAAATTTAGTTCCATTTAGGAGAGCGCTATATCCGGTTATATGGGTGTTCGTTTTGCGCACATTCCAAAGTTTGCCATAAGGCAGCAGGTCGGAGGCCAAAAACGGCAGCGGAGAATCGTTGACTTTTTCAAGAATTTTGGCAAAGCGCTTTTGGGCTTCAAATATGCGTGGGACTGCCTGGCCTACGGGGTATATTACGCTGTTTATGGAAAAGGTTTTCCCGTCTTTTGATTTTGCGCCGATGTATGGGGCGTGAAAGTCCATCAAAAAATCTATGCCGCCGGTATTATTCCACTCTAAAAGTTTTGCGCGCGCGGCGGCTACGGTCGGGTATATGGGGGTGTCGGAGTAGTCTCTGTTGTGGTCGTGCGGTACGCGCAATTTCCCCTGGTCGCCGTCTTCCACGCCGTCCAAATCTACAATTGGAATTATAAAGAACTCGGCCTTTTGGCGAAGAGCCTTTCCTGTCGGCGAATCGGAAAGGATCTCGCGCATAACCCCTTCTAGCACATACGATCCCGTGGCTTCACAGGCATGGTGGCGCGATGTCAGAAAAACCCTCGCCTTTCTCTTTGTGGGATTCTCGTTTATTACAACGCATATGTTTTCCCGTCCGCGTTTTGTCTTGCATAGGGGTTTTATTTCAAAAGCATCGTTGCGCATTTCCTTGGCAAAGGCATTGAAGTTTTCCATGGTATAGGGTATGCAAAATGAAAACTGGGCTTCGTTTACGCCATCTGGCGCCTCGTAGACGAATTCATTCTTTTTTCTCGGATCCGGCGGATTTAGCCATCTCCATGTTTTACCGCCGTCGGTGCTCACCGCGGGGCCGAATACTTCCATAATATTTTCGTCTTTGGGCTTGTTTGGAAATTTAAAGGTAACCTTTTTGCCGCCTATATTTTTTGCCTTGAAATTCCAATAGAACCACCACGGCTTGGTATCGCGCAGATCCTGCCTCAAGTTCACTGTAGACGATGCTTGATCAATACTTTCAACGATTATGTTTCCCCCCGGGTAATCGGCGGATATTTGAATATCGCTATTGGCTCGGGCAAGAGCCGACAAAGCTATGAACAAAAATAACGCACATCTAATTTTCATGCTCATATAAATAAGAAGTTAGGGTTTAGACAAGAACTGAGTTCCCAGTCCTACACCAGACATTCAAAAAGTCAACAATTTAACAACCACACACTTACATTGGCGGCGAGAAGGTTTGTGGCGTGCCGCGGAAAGCGAGCGTGCATGTATGAGTGTGTGAGTTCGGGGAATAGGAGAAGAGCAAGAATGGAGGATGGGAATCTAAACTTAAAAACCCACCAACACCTATGGGAAGAATAGAGTGTATCTGAGACAGCTGAGTTCAAAAAAGTTTTCTTGCCTATGATAAGGGAATTTCCGAAAAAATAGTCGGCTTAAATAGTACTATTTGGTTTGTTTCATATACGTGCGGCCGTGGCGCAATAATGGTGCAGCAGGAAAATATTTTGGGAAAAGCCGGCATGTTTTTTTTGTGCGCTTCCTACAACGAACATAAACTTCACGCACAAACTGTAAAAATTACCGCAACGCGCGCAGTCCGACAGACAATAATTATAGCCTACACGCAATCATTGGAAACCCGCCCGCGCCCCCACGAGGAATCGAACCTCGATTTGGCGTTTAGGAAACGCTCGTTCTATCCGTTGAACTACAGGGGCGGAGAAAATTTAACTATGCGCAAGCATGGTGCAGATTGAGGTTGATTAGTCAATTCTCTATTTTAGAAATGCAGATTAAGCCGCTTTACGAAGTTTTGTTTTACGATATCTTCTTTCGTATTTAGTTTATCAGAATATGGCGCAAGCCACATTGCCAGATTTTCGGGAATCTTTACGATGCGCCTAGCGCCGGTTTTCGCCACCTCGTTGTCCATCGCAATCTCGCGATTGTGAGACTTTATATTATCCCATGTAAGGCGTTCGATTTCCCTGCGCCTTAATCCCTGCTATTGCAAGGTATGCCCTCAAATCGCTTAGAGGCTCGCCCTTTGAAAGCATATTGATTCTTCCGCAACCTTGTAGAATTTCGGCGTTTTTAGTTTTTCGCGAATGACTGGGATTCCCTCGACAGGATTTTCGTTTATACAGCCGCGCATTCTACAAAATTTGAAAAACGCAAACAGCATACTCCTAAAGCCTTTCTTTGTGATGGCTAGTACTGGAATGTCTGTATCGACATAAACTTTCATTGCTATTGCGTTGGGCGTATCGTCTGGGGAATCGGCATAAAACCGCCTCTTCGCTGAGTTTATCCATGTTTCAATTTTCTCGCTTGAAATGCTTTAGCCTATCGTATTGTCGCCAAACGCTTCACAAAAACGTTCAAGAAAGTTTGCGATTTTGCAAGAATAGTTTTCGTTTAGTTCGTTCCCTTGCTTTGAGTTTTCGTATACTTCAGCAGCACGCCGCGACGAAACGGAAGATTTCTTTGCGTTGTCCGTTTTTTTGTACTCGTCGACAATTTGCTTTAACGTCGTCTTTGGCTATATGGCCTAATTTACCCAAACTTTCCTAGGATTCTTTATCTTTTTTATGTGTGCTAATTCCTTAACCATAATATTTTTTAATAAAAAAATATCTTTGATATCCTTCAATCTTTAGCAGTTGCTTCTCTTAAAAACTAAACCGCAGAGTTTCAATACTGCATTTATAAGATGTTAAGTTACAATATATATTCTGCCTCGCGCGTATTTTAAACTTTTGGGGCCCTACTTATCTACATAATCAACACGGGACTTCTGCTAATTATGGCCTTTAGTATCTATTGTCTTTAGGCAAAAATCCGCATTTATTTATGCTGATATAAATCTTAATCAAGCACGCCTAAAAAACATTGTATATTGCACTCATTATGCGGATTAAAAGATTTGACAAATTCAGTGGATTTAAAGAGAAAATCGGCGATGAAAAATGTAATACCTTTGGTTGTGTCTGTCATACTTGGACTGGCGGCAGTTTTTGTCGTAAGTAAAACACTATTCGATAGAAAAGAAACTAAGGATGAACAAACCGTATCAATAATAACCGCCGCCAGAGACCTCGACGCCGACGAGGAGCTAACCGAAGGCGCTCTCACATACCGCGACGTTCCAAAATCTGTCCTGCCACACGGCGCATTGCTCTGGGAAAACGTGTCAATGATTTACGGCCAACGCGTGCAGCATCCCATAGCAAGAAACGATTACATCTTAATTAACGATATTCAGCTTAAGATCTCTCTTGGAGACTGCTCCAAAGAAGGTGAGTGGACTATCCCCATTACATTCTCGGATCCGGCTCTGATTAAAATGCTTAAACCAAATGATGAAATAGGAATTATATCAACCTACGTCACAAGAAAATCAGAGCCGCCGTCAAGCGGCGCCTCGGGGAACCCGGGCGATGCCGTAATGCCCCAGGCCTTGCAGGAATCGGAGAGGAGGGAAACCTCTGTCCTTCTGCCTTGCGTTAGAGTGCTCGGAATAGCAAACAGCAACGGTTCTTTCAGGGAACCCGGAAGCTCTAGTGGAACGATATTTGTGTCTTTGCCGCCCCAACAGGCCATGATAGTAATTGCGGCGCAAAGAGAGGCGGAACTGTATCCGGTGCTCCGCAAAAGAAACGACTCCTCCGCCCTAAACAGAAAAGAGATTGGAGTGGTAAACCAGAAAACTTTTGAGGAAATTCGCAAAGGCCTGCAATCTGCAGAGCTATCGCCCACACCAACAGAAAACGCAAGATAAATGTTTCCCATGAAGCGATCCTTAAACCTGTGCTTATGTCTGATAGCGGTATCGGCTCTGTGCCTTGCCGCCCAGGCCCAAAATGCCTCTGGAACAACGACCTCTTTGTCTATAATCTCTTCTCTTCCAACGGAAAGCGTAACGATTGCCCAAGACGAAACAAAGAGGTTGGAAGTTCCTTTTGAAATAGAAAGCTACCGCTCTTCTGCAAAAAATGTAAAGATTCTTGGCAGCAAGGGGCGCTTTTTGGAAATACAGGGAGTGGAACCGGGTTATGCGGATATAACTTTGACGTCGAGCGTGGTCTCCAAAGTATTTAAGGTTAGGGTTACAAACTCCATGGCGTCGCTATACAGGGATTTGTGCAAAGATATATCCGACTTCTCCGAAGTAACCGCGGAAATGTCTCAAAATGCGATAACCCTCAGGGGGGAAATATCAAAGTATTCAAGATATTTGGCTTTTAAAAACGTACTGGATAAATACAGTAACTCTTATAGAAACTACGTTGTTTACAAACCGGGCCCGGAGATGTTCGACTCGCTGAAAAAGCAGCTCGAAGACGCGGGATATAAGGTCGAAAACGGAATTCCTAAAGAGGCGGGAATTCTTGGAATGAAAATATCATCGGGAATTCTCACATTCTACGGAAGAATGCTATGCGACAACGACATTTCCGATATAAGAAAGATTGTTTCATCACAGAAATGGCTGTCGGCGGGGCCAAATCCGACGGAGGTTGTCTACAATCTGGAAGTCGACGACACCCAGCTTGACGTAAATGTTGTAATAGTCGGGGTGACGCGTTCCCAGCTTGAGAGGATGGGAAATTCCGACGCAAACGGAACCGTTATATCTTTGGATCTACAAGGCTGGTTTAAGGCGCTTGCCGGAGAGCTTCCCCCAAGCCTCGGCGGAGATGCGCCTAAGGCATCCGGAGTCGGAGGCCTTGCGTATATGAATACCGGAATAGACGGGGCAATACAGTTCTTTGGCTCGAATGGAGTTTCCGACTTTAGAGACGGTGGGCACCTGACTCTTACGAGCAATTCAAAGGGGGTGCCGGAAGCGACATACGAAAACGGCGGAACATTGAATGTTGAAATTCACGGGCGCGATGTTGCCGACCTAAAAGAGATAAACTTTGGGCTTACGATAAAAGTCAGCGGGGGGCTGATAAATTCAAACCGCGTGCGCCTGATTCTTGAGGTAGAAAAGAGCCTTGCCCCGATAAAGCAGGACGACGACTACCTCCAGAGAAAAACCCGAACAAAGAGCGAAATTATCTGCAATTTAGACCAGACGGCGATTATATCCGGGCAAAGGGAATTAACCCACACAAAGAGCGATTCCGGCTATGCCTTTTTAAGGCATGTGCCTCTTTTGGGATCCATATTTGGATACGAGGAGGAAAGCGTGGAGGAGCTTCAGCTGTTGATCCTCGTATCGCCGCAGATTGCAAAGAACGGAGTAAAGATGACTTCTAAACCGTCGGCAGAGACGGCCGGAGTGGAAGACGAAGTTTCCAAGAGTACGAACGGCAAATCTGAAGAACTGAGAACAAACGCAAATAAGTCAACCGGCGAAAAGATGTTTACATGGTAATGCGCCTAAACATTAGATCAAAAGACGGAAAGCTGCGCCGCGTTGAGCTGCCTGCAAACGGGGTACTTGTCATCGGACGGGCGGAGACGTCGGATATAGTCCTAAGCGACATGACCGTATCCAGGCGCCACGCCGAAATAAGCGAGTCGGGCGGAGAATGTTTTATAAACGACGCAGGCAGCACTGCCGGTACATGGGTAAATGGAGAAAAGATAAACATCAGGAGAAGGTTATTGCCGTCGGACATAGTAAACATTGGCAGTTTTGAGATTTCGTTGTCGGTGTCGGAGCCGAATCTGGAGGGCGAAAAACCCGCCCCCGCAAAGAGCGTTCCCGTAAACACGGAAGGCAAAATGCCCATGTACGATGTTCAAACCTCCACGGAGATGTATTCCGACAATATGTTGGAGCTTGCGACAACGGTGCAGTCGAGGGTGCTGGAAATTCTCAACATAGTGGGAGACTCTCCGAACAAGATTTCCACAGAAGCAATGAGGCCAAAGGTGGAAGACGCCCTCGACCAGGCTCTCAGAGAGATACGCCACCAAATTCCGGCGGGCATATCTCTGGACAAGTTTAGGGCGGTTCTGATGGACGATCTGATAGGGCTTGGGCCTTTGTCGCCCTTGCTAAGAGCAGGCGATATATCCGAAATCATGATAAACGGGCCCGACAATGTATTTGTCGAGAGCAAGGGCATACAGTATAGAACTGCGGTAAGGTTCAATGGGGAAAGCCATTTGCAATCGATAATACAGCGCATAGTTGAGCCTTTGGGCAGGCACATAGATGCGGCGTCTCCCATGGTTGACGCAAGGCTCGACGACGGCTCGAGAGTAAACGCGGTAATTCCGCCATTGTCGCTTGACGGATCTCTTCTGACTATAAGAAAATTTGCATCCAAAAAACTTACCGATGACGACCTGATAAAATTTGGCAGCCTAAATAGGCAAATGGCCCAATTTCTGAAGGAGGCGGTGAGATCGAGGCAGAATATATTGGTATCGGGCGGAACGGGATCGGGAAAGACAACACTGCTTAATATATTGTCCCAGTTTATTCCGGAAAGGGAAAGAATAATTACGGTGGAGGATTCGGCCGAATTGAAGCTCTCGCACGAGAACCTCTGCAGGCTTGAGGCGAGGCCGGCAAACATAGAGGGCCAGGGCCGCATAACCATAAGAGACCTCGTAATAAATACCCTGCGCATGCGGCCGGATAGAATCATAGTGGGCGAATGCCGCGGCGCGGAGGCGCTGGACATGCTTCAGGCGATGAATACCGGGCACGACGGCTCAATGACAACCTGCCATGCGAACAATCCCAGAGACGCGCTCTCGAGACTGGAAAATATGGTGATGATGGCTGGCTTTGAGCTTCCGTCGTCGGCGATACGCGAACAGATATCCTCGGCAATAGACATAATAGTGCAGCAAACGCGCATGCCTGACGGCTCAAGAAAAATAGTCAAGATAACCGAGGTGTGCGGAAGGGAGAACAACACCATACTCCTTCAGGACATATTCACCTACGAACACGAAGGGTACGACGAGAACTTCAAGGTTGTCGGACACCACACGGCCACGGGAAACATTCCGCGCTTTATTGAGGAATTAAGGCAGTCGGGAGACCTGAAACTCGACATGGCGGTATTCGTTCCGGAGACTTAAGGAAATATATGGATTACACGCCCGTAATGCAACGAATTGGAATATATCTGCTGGTGATGCTTGCGGTGTCGCTATTCATATATATATCCATACGGTTTATACAATCCTTCAGCACGGAGCGCATGGAAAAGGGACAGAGAACCAGGGAGAGGTTCTCGTCGGAAAACGGAATAGGCCGTTTTATAGACAACATCAGACTGCGCCAGTTGCAGATATCGGCGGGAATTCTCGCTGCGGGAATTCTTACGGGAGCGCTGTTGTTCTGCCAGGTTTATAATCCGCTCGCGCTTTTGCTGTGCGCGGCAGTCGCTTTTGCGGCGGCGTTTCAAGCCCCTAAAATATATTTTTTACGCAAAGTAAAGGCGCGCGCAAAAGAGTTTGAGGCGGGAATATTGGATCTGTCTTTGGGGCTTACAAACGCGCTGCGTTCCGGCCAGGCTCTCCCGCAGGCCATAGAGGCGTTTGCAAGAAGATGCGACGGACCGATGAAAGAGGAACTCATGATTGTAATAAGGGAATACCGCCTCGGTTTGGAATTGTCGGAATCGCTGCAACGCATGTACGACAGAATTCCTTGCGAGGACCTTCAGCTGCTGATAGTATCAATAAAGCTGACGACCCAATCCGGAGGCAGCCTCGCGGATGTCATACAAAAGATATCCCAGACCATACGTGCGCGGACAGAGTTTCACCAAAAGCTTGCCGCCCTTACCGCTCAGGGAAGATTTGAGGCTCTTGCAATGTCGCTGGCGCCGCTTGCGGCGTTTGTGCTGCTGCTGCTGGTAAATAGCGAGCTGATGCTGCCGCTTCTTACAAGCATGATTGGCTGGTGTGCGATATCGGCAATGCTTACCTTAGAGATAATAGGATACCTTGTAATAAGAAAAATAGTGGACATAAAAGTGTAAAAGCCATGGAAGAATACATAGTATATATACTCACGTTCATGGCGGTTGTAATACCGACAATACTTTATTGTATGTCGGACAAATCCATAAGGGTGTCAAAGTCCTTAACGTCGGAGTCGGACTTGCCTTTTATGCTGCAGGTTGCCGAGCCATTTGCAGACGTCATGGATAAAATTGGCATTGGGGAGCTTCTTTGCAGAATATCTCCGGCAAAGGCGGCTGATTACGAGAAAAAAATAGAGTTTTCCGGCCTGAAGACCTCGGCGAAGAAGATATACTGCTCCCAGTTGTTTCTTGCTGCGGCGCTAACCATTTTATTTTCCGGAGCGGCGTTTGCGCTGTCTGACGAAGGCGCCTACACGGTCGTTGCCGCATTTTTGGGATGCTTTGTGGGCTGGTTTATGCCAAAGACAGGAATAGATAATATAATAGAGGAAAAACGCACAAACATAATAAGAAGCCTGCCCTACTCCATAGACTTGATAGCTTCGGCAATGAGGGGCGGCCTGGACTTTATGGCGGCAGTGCGCTTCTATGCAAATCTGACGAAGCAAAACCCGCTCAGAGACGAATTTCTAAGGATGCTCCACGAGATGGAGCTCGGTGTGGGAAGGCTTAAGGCATTGAGAAATGTCGCTGATAGGATACAAATAAAAGAGTTCACCTCTTTTGTATCGGCAATAGAGCTTGGAACGGAACTCGGTTCTCCGCTGACGGACACAATGGAAATTCAGGGTGAGGAAATGCGCAAGGCGCGTTTTGCCTTGGCCGAGTGCAAAGCGCAGCGCGCGCCGTCGCTGATGCTGCTGCCGATGGCAATATTCATAATGCCGGCGGTATTCATAATAATATTAACTCCCATATATATAAGGATGAAAGAGGCGGGAGTGTCTCTATTTTAAAAAACATGCAGCAGTCGCGATACAGAATTAGATTTATAAACGGAGACTTGAAAGGGAGATCTTTCGCGGTGAAAGACTCCGGACTCGTCATAGGCTCTTCAATGGATTCCGACATACGCAGCTCGGATTCCGGGATAGCCGCAGAGCATGCAACTCTTCTGCCGCAGACGGGTTCTGGCATATTGCTGCACAACTCCGGAGACGGGGATGTCTGGGTTAGAAACATGGCCCTGGGCAATGGGGAGGATAAAATGCTCGAACCCGGAGACGATGTTCGGCTTGGGAAGAATTTGTCCTTCATAGTTGAAAGGCATTACCAGACACCGCCTAAAGGCGATATGCCCAATGTGCCGCCAGATACCGGAGCGGCTACGATACTGCCGCAAGACTACGCGGGCCAAAGCGAAGTTCAGCCGGAGAATGTCTCGAATACGAGATACGCATCGGCTGAGGAGCTGTCTGACTTGCGCAACGCAAATAAATCTATGGCTCGCCAAAGAAAGCTATCGCTATTTTTTGGAGTGCTTATATCCGCCGCAATTTTAGCCCTTGCGTTTTACATTTCCGAAAGCCGAATTGAAAATCCCGTGACATGGCCGGGGGAGAAATCGGGCAATTACGACGACGGGGAATACAGGATAGACTTAGGAAACAACGGAAAATTTCTTATATATTACCCAAATTCCCCCTCAATGGTAAAGGAAAGCGGCGATGGAAGTTTTGAGGTGCTGACTGCGGCGGGAGAAAACCTGGACGTTCCATTCCACATAGTCTTTAAGTCTGAGGCTGTGAAAAACGGCTACGGCAAGACGACGCGCAAAAGCTTCAATGAATGGACGGAGAGGATGGAAAAGTCGGGCATGATGAGGTTTTCCTCGCCCTCGCAAGAAGACTTCTTCAATAAAGGCGACAATGGGTATCCGTATATCAAGATAGATTACAGCCGAAAGCTTGGAAATATGTCTTGGCGGGGTGTTGCCTGCTACATGAGGTTTTTGGACAAGGAAATCGTCCTGTTAAGAGAGGTGCCCACAGCGCAATACTGGCGTTCGGAAGGCTTGGTTAGAGATTACGACTGCATATCGGTGGCAAATTCAACCGTGCTCAGGCACTGGGAAATTCCGGAAAAGCCGATAAATGAAAACGCAACAAAAATGCTTAAGATGTTAAACAGAGAGCTTAACAAGAATCTTGAGGTTGCATCGTGGGAAGACATAGATCTGCTTTTGAGAAATCTGTTTAGGGAGGCGTATGTAAAAGACGAAAAGCCGCTCATAGAGACGGCGACATCGCTTCTTGAGAAATTTCGCGCGAAGCAGAAGATATGGTATTCTAGGAAATGCCTGGAATACTCAGACGCACGCAACAGGGCAAACAACGCGGAGATGACACGCATATTGAACGAATGTCTCGAGAGATTTGAGCCTCTCAACGACTACCGCTACATACGCATCATGAAAAACGATTGGAGCGTGGAATGAAATACGAGGGCGACAAACCTGCAAACGGGAAGACCTCCCGCGGACTGCGCGGAATTTTCAAGCGCATAGCAGACCTTATCGGGCGATCGAAAGGAGATTCTAAGAGACAAAATAGAGGATACTCCTACCTTTTGGAATTCAGGTGCCGCGGCAGGCTGATTTTTTCGGAAAAGACAGATCTTCTCGGGGACTGTGTCAAGATAGGACATGCGCCCGAGAATGATTGGGTAATACCGGATGAAGATAAATCTGCAGCTGACTTCCACGCGCGCCTGAATTTGGGAAGGAAAGAGATAACTCTTTTAGCGTGCAAGGGAAAGAATTTCAGATATAAGGGAAAGGTTGCGACTTCGAGAAAGTTGCGCCCCAACGACAGAATCTCAATAGGCGATTGCGAGCTTTTTGTAAGCAGCACGGAGCATTCGTCGGATCTTCCCTGCGATGTCCATAGGCTGGAATTTCTAAACGGCCCCCGCGCCGGGGAAATGATGCGCCTGGAAAAGCCTGAGATAAGAATAGGATCCCTGGACGACAACGACATTGTAATAAACGACGACGTAGTCTCGGGTCACCATGCCGAGCTAAAGATATCCGAAGACGCCGAAACATGGCTGAAAGATTTGGGCAGCCAGAACGGGACGTATGTAAACGGGGCAAGAATGGGCAGGTCGGAAAGAATGCTGATGGATTCGGATATAATCTCCATAGCCTTTTACGATCTCCGCTTCCTTGACAGAAACGTAATACACACCCGCACAAACGCCTCAAAAAAGTTCTTTGCGGTGCTGGTTACGGCGCTGATTACGGTTGTTGGATTTGGACTTTTCTATGCGTTTACGCCGCGTTCGGAAGACATACTTAGCCTATATGATAAGCAGCTTAAGAACAACAATTTCGACGGGGCAAAAGTTCTCTTGGCGCAGCTTCCGTATTCGAGGGAGTTTGGAAAATTTGCGTCGGAATATCCCGAATACCGAAGCGAGCTGTCGCGGTATGAGACGGTCTTTGAAGTCTACAACAAGTTCAAGGAATATCTTGCAAGCTCCAACTGGGCAAAGGCAACCTCTTGCATAGGTCTGCTCAATCTCGACAACCAGGTAGACTGGAACTGGGATGAATCGAAAGCGGCCGAGTACATGAAAGAGGCCGCCCATGCAAAAGCATGCCTTATTCAAATGTACAATTTGTCCAACATACTCTCCGACACGGATCTCCCCGCGGAGCGAATGATACAGGAGCTATCAAAGATAGAAAAGACACCTTTTGCCGCGCCCGACTTTGGTAAGTCTGAGCCCGACTATCTTAAGCCGCTGTGCGGCGACATATCCCGGAAGCTTTCAGATCTGCGCAAAAACGTTGGAAACCTAAAAAAACTGGATGCCACATTAAACGCCATAAATTGGGAAAGCGCCGACATTCAAAAGCTAATTCTGCAAATAGACGCCATAAAGCACGACTCTATGGGCGCAGTAAGGGCAAAAGCCCAAAACGCCCAGGAGCTGCTTGCCAAGATAGAATCAAATATAAACGCCGTAAAGGCAAACCAGGAACACTTCTACAATCTCGAGTTTGACAAGATCTCTGCTGACATAAATTTCATATCGGCGGACGAATGTTTGAACTATGTGGCAATATCCAACTTAAGGTCGGAGATTGCCAAGAGAAACGGGCTCATATTAAAGAATGTAGGGGCGCTAAAATACATAATTTCAGATCTCGGGCAGTATGGCATAAATGGCGGAGTTCCAAAAGTTATAGAGAGGTTCAATTCAAGAAAGACGTGGGAAAGTCTCCTTGAATTTAAGAGCCTGAACAAGCCTGTCGCACCACGCGCAAAAGACACCTTTGCAGACGAGTACGACGAGCTTCTCGGATTTAAATACTTCTACGACATAATCTCGCAGGTGCAGTCGCTGTCGACGAATCTGTTTTCCACAGAAATACTCCTTCCCGAGGAATACCACCCAAAATGCATACTTCTTTGCGAAACTTACAAGGCTGCCGAAGAGGCCTTTCTGTGGTTCCGCATTCCGGAGAACAAGTGGATGCTAAAGGGAAAAATCAAAGACTTGCAAAAGAACGTATGCGACATTCTTTCCTCTCGCGACAATCTCCTTAAGATTCTGGATTCCATATCTAAGGAGAATCCCGACGGACGAAAATTCTTCGTGTCTAAGGCGGCCTATTTTTACTTTGCATCTCCCGGCAGCATATCAAAAGACGAAATAGACGCTTTTACAAAGAAATGGCGCGTTTTCAGGCAGAGGCAATATGCCACCTGGGAGAAGAGCAATCCGATAGACTCCGAGAGAATGAAGGACATAGCCGCCGACATACTCTCAAATGGAATTCCCGGAGACCCTATCGTAAACCAGGTATGGAAGTAATACCAAATATTCTATAAAAAACATCCGAAGCATAAAGCTGGAAATTCTGTTTCGAATATGTATCTTTCATGCCATTGTTAAGATTGCAACAACCCGCGCAGCACGCATAAGCAAAATAAACAACCGCAGATGAAAAGCACTTTTAAGAGATTCAGAATATTGAAAAGGCGCGCCGTGCTTTTGGAATACGCGCTCTTGCTGTGCTCAATCTTGCCGCTTGTATTTGGCGCTTCGGCGTTGATATACAGCTCGTCTTGGCTCGGGGGAGATTTCGGGTCCATAGGGGAACAAATAGTGCATTTTTACCAGCGCATTGTAACAGTAATATCGCTGCCAATTCCATGAAGAGCCTCTCTTGCCACATTCAAGGATTGGCCGCGGACAATGAACAAGAGATTGCAGACGCTCTGGCCGGGCTGGATTCATGCGGAATTCTCATAGGCCCAAATGAATCTCTAGTGCATTTTAGACAGCGCATTGAAAAGCTCATAGGAGAGATAGGCCAAATACGAAGAGGAAGTTCGCGCTTTAAAGACATATATGCAGGCGCCTATCCCATAGAAGAAAATCTGCGCTCCGCCGCGGCGGACATAGTATGGAAATTTTACAAATTCCGCCCCGACTGGATGCCCGCTTGGGTTTCAAAAAAGCATACAGGAATTTTTAGCGAGGGAATTTTATATGAGATAGACGGACTCCTCCCCGCCATATTTTTAAAGAAAGCAGGAACTTTGCGCTCGGCTGCAATTCTTGCGCACGAGATGTGCCACGCGGCAAAGATGCCCTACCCCGATTCGGCGTACGAAGAGTGGTTTCCAAGACGCGTTGAAAGCTCTGGATTTAGAAGGATATTTGGAAATTTCTTCAGGAGGTGGCAGATTCCGGCTTTGGCTATTGTTTCATTTGAAGCATGCGCAGTGCTTTTCATTTTGGGAATGCCGCTACTTGGAATGCTTGCGCTCGCTCCGGCCGCGGCGCTCGTATTTAGGGAAATAACCCTTAGGGCGAGGCTCCGCAGAGTGCGCGACAAGCTATGCAAATCAGGATACGACCCCCTGCCCATCATGTTTAGAATGGACGACAATGAGATGTGCCTTCTGGCAAAATCGCGCGATCCAAAGCAGTGGATAGAAGACATGTCAAAAAGTTCCCACAGATGGAAAATGTACAAAACTAAATTCTCAAAAAGACAGTCAGGAGAAATTCCGTCATAAGATGGGTTCGCGCGGAAGCCCGATGGAATCCATCTTTGATATGACTTCCCCCGCGCTCGCCGGGCGCCCCTCCAAAGAAGCAGAAGCCATGGAATCTAAAAGCGATGCAAGCGGAGCCGACGCTATGGGCTCAAGCTCGGGAAATATAGATCTCCTATCGGAGAGAATCTGTTTTAATATTTCCACATAGTTTTTCCCGGAATATCTGCTATGCCCCGTAAGGGATTCATATGCCACAAGCCCGAGACTGAAAATATCGCTTCTGCCGTCAACTTTTGCGGAATTTTTGGCCTGCTCCGGAGACATATACGGCGCCGACCCGAATACGGAATTGTCCTCATCGGGAAAATTTGGAAGTTTTGCGATGCCGAAGTCTCCGACAATGGCGCTTCCATTATCGGATATCCATATGTTTGCGGGCTTTAAATCGCGGTGGACAACGCCGGCTTTGTGCAGGAGGCAAAGGGCTTCGAGAACACCGTAGAGCATCTCTACGGTCTGCCCGAGAGTCAATCTGCCGAATTTAGAAAGCCTCGATTCAATGCTTCCGCCCCCCGCGTATTCCAACGCAGCATAGGCAAATCCAGATTCGGACATTCCGCAATCGAACACGCGGGCGATATGGGCACAGTTTAAATTTCCGACGAGCCTCGCAGCCGCGATGAGGCGTTTTGCCGCCGCACTGGCGCCGCGGGCGACTTTCAGTATGCAATATCTGCCGTCTTGGCAATATGCTATCCACACTTCCGCGTCTTTAGAGCATTTGACCGGCCTTACAAGAGTATATTTTGCAAGAATCTCTCCCGAAAATAAAAACGGCATAGGCTCTATGAATATTGAGGAAGCTCTATTCCCATGATCTGCGCCTCGCCCGCAAACGAGGGCCTATTGCAAAGGCGGAAAGCCCCGCATACGGTACCGTCTGGCGAGATGGATTTTGTCTTCCACTCCATAAGCTTGCTGGTCTTGTAATCCCCGTTTTCCAACGGCAGGACTTCCGATATGTCTACAACTTTTCTCGAGCCGTCCGGAAGGCGCATTGTATGCACGAGGCAATTTATAGCGGAGGCAACCTGCATCCTAACCGCGCTTAGCGGAAGCTCAACTCCACTCATGAGCGCGCAAGTCTCCATGCGCCTGAGAGCGTCTATCGGAGAGTTTGCGTGTATTGTGGACATAGACCCCGAATGCCCCGTATTCATAGCCTGAAGCAAATCCAGAGCCTCCTTGCCGCGTATCTCGCCAATGACAAGCCTGTCCGGGCGAAGCCTTAGCGAGGCTATGACGAGGTCTCTTATGGAAAATTCTCCCTCGCCGTTCTTATCGGGCTTTCTCGTTTCAAAATATACGCAGTGCTTTTGCTGGAGCTGCAATTCGCTGGCATCCTCAAGAACAAGTATGCGGTCTTTTTCTGGAATGAGGCCGCTCATGGCGTTCAGCACGGAGGTCTTTCCCGACGACGTCCCCCCCGATACTATCGTATTCTTGCGCAGTTTCACTATTGCGTTCAACAGCAACGCGCCCTCATGCGGAATGCTTGAGAAAGATTCGAGCTTATCCAAGGTAAGAATATCCTTCTTGAACTTGCGTATGGATATAATAGTTCCGCAGCGGCTTATGGGCGGTATGGTCGCATGCACGCGCGAACCGTCGGGAAGCCTCGCGTCCAGATCCGGGTGGCGCTCGTCGAGAATCCTGTCGACTGATTTTGCTATGTTTGCGGCGGCGGCCATAAGTTGGGCTTCGCCCGCAAATTTGGCCGATGTAAGCTCAAGCTTACCGCGGCGTTCGACGTATATCTGAGACGCGCCGTTTATGAGAATCTCGGAGACGCTATCGTCCTCGAGAAACTCCCTTACCGGAGCCAGAAATAAAACGAGAAAATCGCTATTTGAGTTCATCTGAATCATCCTCTTTGTTTATATACTCGCGCTTGTACGCAAAACCGGTGGAGTCTGTGGAGATCTTCCACAGAAACATAGTCATTTCTTGAGAGCCGCGGCTGAATGTCAATATTACTCTCGGCTCTATGCTTTCGTCCAGGCTTATTTTATTCTCCGGAATCCAGCCCTGGTTTTGCATCCACGAGTCGAGCTGGGCGCGTGCGGATACAAAGTTTGCATTGAGGAATCCGGAAAATTCCCACCCGCCTTTTACTCCCTGCTGAGAAGACACAACTGATACGGGAAGCTTCAAAGGCCCGAGAAGCTCATAGGCATTGTCGGGGGCTATATTCTTGCCAAGGCTTTTCACAACGCCGTTGGTAGCACGCGCAGAGTCTGAGCTTTCCCCATGCATAACATACCCGTTCATCAAGAAAACAGCGGCCATTCCGAGGGCAAATGTAATGAAAAAAACCTTGGCGAAAGCCCCCGTCATTTTGATACGCTCCACTTTTTGTATTCTTCGTACCGCTCGTAGAAATCTATTTTTTTAGGCTCGTCCTCAAAAGTTTTGGTGTCGTCGGTATGTTTTGCGTCTTTGAGAATTTCAAGCTCCCATTTTTTTGGATATGAATCCTCCTTGCCATCAAATTCCCAGAGGTCCTTGTCTGCAACAAGGCTCGAATGCCAGTGCCTCTTGGCTGATGAAGACCCCTTTGAACGCATTATTATAGCCATTGTATAATCATTGCCGTAGCGGGACGAAGTCATTGTTATATCCGGTATGATGGACGAGGATGCGTTCTCTCCGACGACCGTATACGGCGCATTTATCCAATTGCCCAAGATTTCCGGGGTAGACTGAAGTATGCCGACCTTGGAGCCTATGAACTGCAAATAGGAATGCTCGTCGACAAGAGAGCGCTTTGTGGAGTCGTACACTGCGGTGGCGCGCGGAAAAAGTTTCGTCAGCCCGAGGGTTGCCGGAGTGCGCACGGAAAATCTGTTGCCGGCCATAAATGCGCTCCAGTGGTTCGCCGACCTCAAGCTTATTGCGTCGAGCGATTTCTCCCCCATCCATATTATGCCTCCCAATGTGGCCAGATATACGGGCAAGACCATGACAAACTCCATCAGGACGGATCCCCCTGAGCAACGGAACAATCTGGTCAATAATTTTTGCATATCCATCAGTGCCCCAAATACGCGCTTAGCTTCTCCCAATTAAGCTTGCCGTCCTTGGAGTTCTCGTCTTTCACAAGGCCTCCGGGAGCTTTCAAGTTCTCCCAATCAGGCAGGTTTTTCTCTTCCACTTTTTTGCCGTCCTTGTCCGTCCAGTTTTTCTTGTCGAGCATCACCGTCTTGAGAATATTTCCCCCGGAAAGAGGGTCCGGGGCAAAGGTCTGGGCTATGGATACCCCGGCGCACAAATCCCAAGCATGCTTTACCGGAAGAAAGACGGCATCCCAATCCGTCTCCACCAAATTCCAGGTCTTTTCGCCGTCGGCCTTGACATATCCAACGGTGTAGTCGGAGCTATTGAGCTTCTTTTTCTTGTCGGAATCGTACTGCTTATACGCCGCCCGCGCCGACGCTATTGCGCACATATACTCCGGCCTGTTTCCCCCCGCGGCGCTGACATTGAATGCCGAAAGAATCCCCGGCGCCGTCATCGACCGCCCCGACGGCGTAAAAGCCGAAAGCGGATTCGGCGTTTTTCTCGCTATGGCAACCGTTATAGAGCCCGATTTGCCAAAAAATTCCGGCGTCAGAGTTATAGGCTCCGCCGGCATAACGGCAAGACCTATTGGCAGGTTCTGCTTTATCACTTTAAAGATGCTATCGTAGCCATGGTACACCGGATGCCCCCTGCCGTATCCGCCACCCGAAGCGATAGGGGGAAGATGTAAAGGAACGTCAAATAACTGAACATGCACCCACCTTGTCCAAAACCAATCCCACTTTGCAAGCAGATGGGTTTCTGTCTGTTTGTACACCCGCCAAAAGCCTATATTTCCCTTACGGACTATCCAATCGTCGGTGCCCGGCCCAAAGACGCTCTTTGGAGAAAAATCTTTCAAGGTGGGATCCGCAAAAGATATAAAAGCCTTCTCGCTATCCTCGCCGCCAACCATAAAGAAGAAGCTTAAATTCTCGTTTCCGGTCGTGACATTTATGATGTAATCGTCCTTGCATTCCATCATGTTGGCAACGGCGACCTCCCTTGCAGTCTGCTTTATTTTCTTAGGATATTCGGAGTGCAGGTCTTTAAGTTTCTTCGTCATCTTTATGATGGAATAACTGTACTTGTAAACTTTGGGCATATTTGCCAAGGAACCTTTGCCCCTAACGTTGGCTATGCTAATATGCACAAGCTGGGAGAGAAGCATCCTGCCTAAAAAATCCTGACCGTTAAATTTCTCCGCAACCGCCGGAATGCCCAATCCGGAACCGAGAAGCTCCAAGGCGATATCGCTAACGGCAATATCGGTTCCGCAATTGTAGTTTACCCCCGGAGCATGCATGTGGCACGGCCTGTTGCGCGTCTGGCAGTTTTTCATATCCTTGTTAAACTGCTCCAAGACGTACGCACAAAATAAATCCATAGCCGCGTCCAAAGAGCGCCGCTGCAAGTCGACATAAGTCCATGCCATGGCCTTGTTGACGGTTGCCATGCGACTGAGATAATCCGCCTGGACAACCGCCGCAGAATAAGCGGCGGCATCGGCGGCATTTTGAAGTTCTATCTTGTTCCTGACAACTTCCCCCACCCCGTAAATTCCTATGAACAGTATGCTCACCGGAAGCATAAAAGCCAGGGTTATGGCAAGGGCAGCCCCGTCGGAACCGCGGCAAAGCAAACCGCAACGCCCTAAAAACACGCCAAAAATATTCGTCGGAGCCTTCATTCCAGAGCAATGGGATATTTTAAAGTTGAATACGGGATTGCCACCGCGCTTGATGATGTTAAAGTTATATACGGTATTTTAAGCTTCTCCTTCTCGCCCGAGTCCAGCTCAATTTCATTGGAATATTCTATAAGCGCCGGATTTAACGCGTAGGCCTGGTTGTCGAGCAAATCCTGCCATTTTTTCTCCTCCTCGGATTTATCCTCTTTTGCAAAGAAGCTTATTAGGCGCCCCGCAACCGGAACAGTCAAAAACGCCTTGAACTTGACAGTGCATATTACGCCGCGCGGATCGAGATTTGTCATGGAAATGTCCACATCAACCTGCTGGTCGAGATATTTTGTATTCGGAAGCCAACCCCAACCGTCGAGCTTGCAAAATTCGTCTTTAGCCCTGTCTTTTGACTCTTTTGAATCTGAAGGAGACGCCGACACGACCGCAAGTATGCGCTTTACAACTTTTTCCGCCTTGCCCTTTCTTTTTATGACATTCTCCGTCATGGCGGAGCGAGCCCCCATATAGGCCGAATAATGCACAACCTGCCAGGCTATCATTATGTAGGAAAACTGCACCGCGAACAAAAACAGCACCACAAGTATTGGAAAGCACAAGACAAACTCCAACAATATTGCGCCGTCGTTTGATTTTGCCAACCTCTTCATATCTCAAAATGCATTATTGCGCGAAGTATACGGCCAATACCTGCAAAGACAAGTTTATAAATAATCCGCAAGATATCGCCACGCCGAAAGGCACTCTGCACGCCTCCGCCTCGGGCGGTGGAAGAGCCGCCCTTCCGGCTTTCCTGTCGTAGCGGAAATCGAACATGCAGCGCAGGTAATGCTTAAGTCGGGCAGAATCAACCGCTTTTAATACAAGCATAACAAGCGCCAATATAAGCCCCGCAAATGATATTAAAAGTATAAGGTTTAAGACATTGCCTGGCCCGGCTATTATTCCGGAGGCAAATAACATCTTTACATCTCCCGCTCCCGCGGCGCGCAGGAAAAAAGGCAACAGCAAAAACAGCGCGCAAAGGCCGCCTGCTATCAGAGAATTCAACCCGTATTGGAAATCTGCCCCGAATGCAATCACAAGCATAACGGCAGCCCCTCCGAGAGTAAAAAGATTCGGAAGCTGCCGGGTACGATAGTCGCGCACCCCAAGATATATCAGCCATGGAGTGGCCAAAATAAATTTTACAAGGACCAACAATTCCATATCCGTAATAAAAAACGGGATTCCCGCACAATGCGGCTATCCCGTTTCGATACTGTTGATTAAAATTCTCTTTCACACCCCAAACGGGCAATATAGGCAGACAACCCGATCCTATTGGTCGTAATTGTGCATGCCCTTACGGTGCTCTTCGGCGCTCTTAACGTCTTTTTCCGCCTGGGTCTTGATGTCCTTCTGCGCGCTTACTGCGGCTTTAGCATCGCTCATGGAGCGGGTTGCGACGTTCATCTCGGATGAGACATTCTTGCCGAGCATCATAACCGCGACAACAACCGCAGCGGCTATCAATACGGCTATAATGACGTATTCCATCATCACCGCGCGTTTTTTCTTAACGACAACATTCATCTTTATGGGACTCCTTTCTGGAAGATTTCAACCCGAACAGAACAAAAAATTTTCTTATGCTTGTCAAGCATTCTATTTATGGCTTTTAATCCATATTGCACCTCGGAGTTAATAGGAGCAATTAATGCATGCCGGCCGGCCAAATTTAATATGTCGGCATAATCTTAAATATTGAATTACTTAGAGTATTGCAGACGGCCGTTTGCCATAGCGCATTTTAAACGCATGCGAAAAAGAAAACGGGCTGGAATACCCCACCATCTTGGCAATCTTCGAATATTTGTAAGCCCCCTTTTTTACAAGTTCCATAGCCTTGCTCAGGCGAATATCCGATATAACTTTCGCAAAATTCCTTCCGTAAATTTCCGAAGAGAGCCTGTTTAGGCGGTATTGTGTCATGCCGAGGCATCTTGCGGCTTTTGAAGAGTTGATTGTTTTTGAAGGGTGAACTTTTATGCTGTTTACGATGGATTCCAACCTTTCAGCTTCCGGCAACAAGTTTTTCGACCTTACTTCGCGCATGATTAGCCAATAAAATGCAGCGGCGTAACTCTCCAATATTTGAATGTCGCATTCCTTGTATGCTTCGCCCCTATAAAGTCTTAAAATGCTCAACATCTCGGCAAAATGCGAGAATCTTCTTTTCGACACCGATTTCCCTAACCGCCTGTCAATCTCGCACCCTGCGGAAAGATCAAACCACCACATGGACGCATTTTTCGAAATTACATTAAAAGAGCCGGAATGTCCTTTAGGCACAATAAGAGCCTCGCCTGAATTTACTTTTAATTTAGTGGATCCGTAATTGAAGGATATCGTTCCGCTTTCTACAAGCGCCACGTCTGTAAATGTATCGGCGTTTATATACTGGTAAAAATCAGAGGTCCTCCGCGAAAAGGCCAAGGCTATAATCCCATATCTGCCGAAAATATTTTTGATGTCAGCATCCGGCTTTGTTATTACCCCACTCGCCCCCGAGCTTACTATCCCGACCGAGTTTATTAATTTCGTCGGCGCTCCCAAATAATGCTGAATCGATCCATTCGACCAAAAAACCATATGCTTGTCGCTCAAAATGGAAAACACGTATGAGTTTTTTTTGATAGGGCGCTGTTTTGAGTTCTTCACTGCCTCTAATGAATATTTTATCGTTTAGGATTCAATAATAATTTTTTAAATACATAATAAAAATTTAACATTCACGAATCTGGATCAGTATGATAGAATCGCGAAAGTAACGACGCATAACTTACAGAAAAAAAATAGGGAACTTGCTTTATGTCTGCTGTGAAAAAATATTCCGCAATTTTTATTTTATGCTTTTTTCAATTTGCCGCTCGTGCATCTTACGGCGATGGCAATGAAGTCGTATATCATTCGAGGCATATACCCAGGGAACATATAAAGTTTGGCACTGTCATGTCAGAAGCCTTGGATAAGGAGAAGCTTTACGAGGTATTGGAAAATCCGGAGATAATCAAGGCCATGAGAGAATTCGGCGTAAGCGTGATAGAGACTAGGCTCGTGTGGCACGAGTCGGAACCCGAGCGGGGAAAAATCTCTTACAGCAGGCTAGAGCGCGATATGAATCTGATAGAAAAAAACGGATTTAAAATCGGAATATTTTACTGGTTCCAGCATCCGCCAAAATGGGAGAAGGACATAACGCGCTTGCGCTGCCTTGAGCACGGGGAGGACTCTACCATTGCCAGCCTTTGGGATGCCAAATTTTTAAGGCAATACGAAAGGCTTGCCAAAGATCTTGCCGATAAATACCGGGACAGAATCGGTTTCTTGTATGTCGGGATTTACGGAGACTATGGCGAGGTCACCTACCCGCTTGGCGTCAACCATTATATTTTTTCACCTCCGCACAACCACACCGGTTTCTGGAGCGCAGACAATCTCGCCAAAGCCGATTTTAAAAAGAAAATGGCGCATAAGTACAGGGATATAAGCGCCCTTAACAAGGCCTGGGGAACCGATTTTAAGTCTTTTGAAGACGACATTATGCCCAAGATGCCTTTTGGGGGAAATCCGCTTATAATGAGACTTGATTACGCCAAATGGTATTCCGATTCTCTGATGGATTTCACCGACAAAGCATGTTCGATAATAAGAAAATATTTTCCAAACACGCCCATGGCCATGCCTTTGGGTTGCATCTTCGAAAGCATAAACGGCGGACAGGGACAGTGTAAAAGTATGGCTGCTAAAATAGCCGCCAAATACTCCATGACCGCCAGGTGGACCGGATTGGCCCACAGACGGGATTTTGCCTTAACAAACGTAAGCACTCGCCGCATATCTTCAGCGGCGCGATTTTACGGCGCAAAATTCGGCGTCGAAGCGGCAGCCGGGGTAGTTAAAGAAAAAGTTCCGGCGGCCATTTACGAGGCGCTTGCCAATTCCGCCTCAATGTTCCACAACGACCCTTCCAGTATTTGTTCTGAAATACAGCAATACGGCAAATACAAGAATTTCGTAAAATGCCTCCCTGTTCATTGCGATATAGCCGTTTTTTATCCGTACCAGGCCGAAATATGCGGGGAAATAAAGAATATTACCCGCCTATACGAGGAACTGGCAGACATAAGGCGGCATTGCGATTATGAATTGGCCGATGAACTGATGATATCCGACGGATTTTTATCAGGAATAAAAGATTTAATTTTGCCTAAGAATTGCCCAATTGCGCAAAGCACCGCAGAGGCATTGATCAATTGGGAGAAAAAGGGAGGCAGAATTTGGTACATAAAGGGCAACAACCCCACAATATTGGAAAACGGCCAGCGCCTGAGCCTAGGCGAAGGCATTGAAGACTTTAAGCGCTTTGGAGAATTCGACGGCTCTTACTATACCGACCACATCAACATAATTTCAAAATTTAATCCAAAGACCGGCTCAATAGAATTCTTGAAAAAGAAGTAGAAACAATGAAAGCGCAACACGCAACAAACGCTCAATTCTGGAGCGTTTTTGACATATGCTACGACTTATTCGGGTTCCACTTCGCGTTTCAAAAAATCTTTTATTAGAAACTACATATTGTATTTCCCCTGCCGCATTAAACTTCGCCCATGACAGTTGTATATCATTTTATATAAAATAATAATATCCATAATTAGCATGCTCTACATGCCTAAATAATTTTTAAATTAGCGGCTACAAGTAAGAGAAAAAAATAACTCTTTAAGTTTGGTGTTGCGATGTGCCGCTATATTCTGTATTCTCTCTTGCATGAAGAAGTTGGTTTTTCTCATCTTTGCGGTGTCTATGTGCGCCGCGTTCGCCAAGATAGACTATAAAAAGTTTGCCAATCCCCCGGAAGACTGCAAGCCGTGGGCCTATTGGCTATGGCTAAACGGCAATGTCGACAAGCAATCAATCACGCAGGACTTGGAGGCAATGAAAGAAATAGGCTTATCTGGCATACTATTTCTCGACAACCGCGGATACTGGGAGGACGATCGCCACTTGATATATCCGAAACCCCTGTGCGAGCACATGAGCAATTTATGGCTGGAGAATCTCCGGCACGCCGTATCGGAATGCGAGCGCCTCGGATTGAAGCTGAGCGTTAATCTAAGCTCGTGCGGGGGGAACCTCAAGGGCCCCTGGAAACTCGGCGGCGACGCCCCGAAGCATCTCGTCTATAAGCTCATGCCGCTTGACTCTTTTAACGGTGTCCTCCCGTCGCCAAATCCAGACTTCTCGTGGAATGTAGCCACTTTTGCAATCAGGTACGAGGGTGAAAGAATACATGAATCGGAATGGATTTCGGCAGGCGACGGCGCGTACTCCATGGCGGCAACTTCCGGAAAAAGCATAAACGGAGAAAGCAACGCGCTATTTAGAAAGGCTTTGAGCGTTGTAGATCTCAGAGATAAGGTAAGAGATGGCAAAATAAACTGGAAAGCGCCAGAAGACGGCAATTGGTGCATTTTGCAAATATCATACACTCTCCTAAAAGGGAGGGACTACGATGTCGACATTCTCGATAAAAATGCCGTAACGGCCCACTATAATAGGTTTATAGAAGAATTTAAAAAGCGCTTTCCGCAAGCCTTGGGAAAGACAATATCACATTTCTACAATGTCAGTTGGGAAGGCTCTGTGCCAACTTGGTCGCACGGCTTCGACGCCTTCTTTAAAAAAGACCGCGGCTACGATATCCGCAAATGGCTCCCGGCGCTCTGCGGCTTCAAAATATCCTCAGACGAAGAATACGACCGTTTCATTACAGACTTCCGACGGGCAAGAAATAATTGCTTCAGAGAAAATCTATACAAAACGTTGGGAGATTTGGCCCACGGCGACGGCGTAAAATGGCACTCGGAATCCGGAGGCCCGTGGGTGCGCAAGCCTCAGGTTTTTGGCGAAGCCGACCAGTTGTCATTTCTCGGCCTAAACGACATGCCCCAAGGCGAATTCTGGGAGGATTTCGATTACGACGATCCCAAAAAAGAGGGACGCTACCTTATACGCCCGATCGCCTCCGCCGCCAGAATTTACGGTAAAAAGCTCGTAGCCCAGGAGGCGTTTACGCATATGCAGGGACATTGGAGCATGTATCCGTCTCTCTTAAAGTTTTTCGGAGACAAGTCGTTCATATTGGGGGCAAATTTTTCAATTCTTCACACCTTTACATCCTCGCCCGATAAATACGGCCTGCCGGGCATTGAATACTTCGCTGGAACCCACTTTAACAGAAACGTTACCTGGCACAAACAAAGCGCCGAATTTATCAGATACATTGCGCGCTGCCAATACATGCTCCGCTACGGCAATCCGCGGTCGGATTTCTGCCTATACGAGGGGGACGTCCCGTACGATCACTGGTACGGACAAAATTATTGGAACGGGAAAATACATAGAATGGGGAAAAAGGGTGCGGATAAATTTTATCCGCTGAAATTTGACACCATAAACAACGAAATCCTGCTAGGCGCCGCAAGAGTCGAAAACGGCCTTCTGAAATTAGACAGCGGTATGACTTACAAGGCGCTATACGTGGACTTACTTTCCGATAAAGTCTCCCCAGCGGCACTAAAAAAAATATTGGAATTTAAAAAGGCGGGCCTTCCCGTGTTTTGCAATAACAATAAGCCTACTTCATGCGCGGGGCTCGGAGAAAATAATGAGGCTATCGCGGACATCGCAGACAACCTATGGGACGGCGCCGACTTCGGCAAATTCGCAAAGGAAAAGCTCGCCCCTTCATGCGAGGGGGACTTTGAATACATAGCGCGGCGCGGAGAAAACGATGTGTTTTTCCTCGTTGGCCAAGGGCGCAAAAAAGTTATTTTCGACGCAAAGGGAATCCCTGAACTGTGGAATGCCGTCGACGGCTCCCGGTGCGCGCCCGATAAATGGAGGCGCCTCGACGACGGAAGGACGGAGATTGAATTGTCGCTGCCAAAGCACGGCTCTATTTTCGTTGTTTTTGCCGACAAAAGCCGTGCGGCCCCCGCCCTCCCGGCTCCGAAAAATTCAATGGAAATTTGCGGCCCGTGGAGCGTGTCGTTTCAAAAGGGGCGCGGGGCTCCGGATAAAATTCTTATGGATAGTTTAGTGGATCTGACAAAACACGGCGATTTCGGCGTGAGACATTTTTCGGGAGAAGCCTCGTACTCGAATACCATCAAGCTTGACGCTATCCCACGCCGCGCGGAGTTGACATTCGACGAGGTCAACAACCTCGCGGAAATATACGTCAATGGGGAAAAGGCAGCCACTTTGTGGACGTATCCTTTCAAATGCGATATCGCAAAATATTTAAAGAAAGGCAGCAATACTTTGGAGATAAAGGTGGTTAATACGTGGCGCAACAGGCTCATCGGCGATTGCTACATGCCGCCCGACAAAAAAATAACAAAGAGCAACGTGCGCACACGCAACTGCAAGCGCGACAAACAAACTATCTTTAGCGGATACTGCATGGACGACCCGCTATACCCAAGCGGGCTCGCCGGAAAAGTAAAACTGCTCTACGAATAGCCAAAACTCGGCCGATAAAAGAATATATGCTGCAATTTCAGCAGAGCCTCGATTTCCCGCGCCCGTTTATGGATGAAGGAAATATAGGCTATTTTTCAATAATAAAACTTGTCAGGCCATGAACAATCCACAGAGAATTCTAATCGGAGGCGCGGGCGGCTTTGTAGGGGGCGCGCTTGAGTCATATCTGCGCAGGCGCGGACACACAGTGGAGCGCCTAAGCCGTTCCCGCGACGGCAAAGGTATCTATTGGGATATAGAAAACGAGTATCTCGACCCAAATGCCCTTTCAAGTTTCGACGCCGTAATTTCGCTTGCCGGACAAAATATTTTCACCCGTTGGACGAGCGCAAACATGCTTGAAATAACATCCAGCCGCGTCAAAAGCGCACGGACTATCAACAAAGCCATTGCCGCTGCGCCAAATCCGCCGAAAGTTTTTCTGTGCGCCTCGGCGGTGGGCTACTACGGACTCAATCCCAATTACACAGACGAGAACTCGCCCGGCGGAGAAGGCTTTCTTGCCGAGGTATGCAGGCAGTGGGAAAGAGCCTCAAATCTCTTGCCGACCCATACCCGCATCGTGAACATTCGTTTCGGAATTATTATGGACCCCTCCGGCGGATTTTTTGCAAAGTTTGCAAAAGCGCTCGATTGGCACATTCGCCCGATTTTTGGCGACGGCTCTATCTTATTTTCGTGGATTGCCCTTGCCGATTTGTGCCGCGCGGTGGAATTTGCCATTGAGAACCGGTCGCTTGAAGGCCCGGTCAATTTCACTTCCGCGCGGCCGTGCTCCTATTTGGAATTGGCGCGCGCAAGCGCGCGGCTGAAGAATTTTTCCATTCCGATAAAAATCCCAAGCCCACTAATGAGGCTATTTATGGGGCAAATGGCCTCCGAGCTGATATTTTCCGACGTTCGGGCCGAACCTAAAAAATTGCTTGAAGGCGGTTTTGAGTTTCTGTCGCCAAACATCGATAGTTTCATCGAAAGCGTCGCCCTTGCCCGGGAACGGGCTCAAAGCACCTGAGAGCCGAGCGCCATGCCGCCTAATTTTCCTTTTATCTGGCGCATGGCCTCGTAAGCGCCTATGCCTGCGGATGTGGCTAAATTGAGGGAGCGCAACCCGGGAACAAACTGCGGTATCTTGACTCTGTGCTCCCAAATGTCCTTATGGACGCATTCGGGAACGCCGCAGTCTTCGGCGCCAAACATGAGGGCGTCGCCGTATTGGAACTGGGCATCCCAGTAGCAACTTGAAGCCTTTGTGGTAAAAAGCCATATTCTATCCAGCTTCGGAGCCTTGTCGGAGAGCTTAAACGATTCCCAGTCGCGGTGGTGCACAACATCCAAGCTATACCAGTAGTCCATTCCCGCACGGCGCAAACGCGCATCGGTTATTATAAATCCAAGCGGATGAATCAGGTGCAGCCTCGCCCCCAATATGGCGCATGTGCGCCCTATATTGCCGGTATTTTGCGGCATTTTTGGATTGTGCAAAATAATATGAAGGGCGGGATTTTGCATTAGCGCCTGTAGTTTGACATAGCCCTGCGGGCCTCGCGCATGGCCTCGTTCTTCTTTATGTCTTGGCGCTTGTCGTAGAGCTTTTTGCCCGTGCAAACGCCTATGAGAACTTTTACGAGGCCGTTTTTCATGTACATCTTCAGCGGAATTATCGACGTCCCGCCCGACTCCGTGGCCGACTTCAACTTCAAAATTTGCTTTTTGTGCAGCAAAAGCTTGCGCGGGCGCGTGGGATTATGGTTGTTGATATTGCCGAAGTCGTATTCGTTGATGTGCGCCTGATACATTATCGCCTCCAGATTTTCGATGCGGACAAAGGCGTCGTTTATCTGGGCCCGGCCTGCGCGAAAGCTTTTGACTTCCGTTCCCGTGAGGACAACGCCGGCCTCGAAAGTCTCGCCGACAAAATAGTCGCGAGAGACCTTCCTATTGCGAATTTCCGTAATGCGTGGAGCCTGCGTCTTTTTCATGACAAAAAAAGCCGTGCATGCGCGCACGGCATTAAAAGCGCCAGAATGTTACGCCTCTACGTCCTTGTTCGGCTCGTAGAGCTCAAAATCCAAATTTCCCCTTATTATCTCGAGCAGCGCCACGTCTTCAAGTTCCAACTTTTCCAGCGACGCCACTGTCGGCCTGTATCCGTTCTTAAGCTGTTTCACGCGTTTTGAGACAACATTTATCAAAATGTTGGGGTCTTGTATCTTCTTCTGCGCTTCTTTCAAGTAATCGTCTCTCAAGGTATTATCCTCCTTGTTTTAAATTTATGGGGTACGAATATACATATACGCATATTCAATGCAACTTTTTTTATTTCTCTTTTTTGGCGGGCTTTTCACTGTTAAACTCCGGAAGGATTACGGTGGGCCGCTTCTTTTCCACTTCCTCAAAGTCGTCGTCCTCGTATTGCCCCTGCGCGGCGGGAGCATCGTCGTCGACGGTTATGCGCCGCGAGCCTTTGTTGTAGATAATCCTGGAACCGGCAACGCGCGAGTTATCCTCCTTGTTCACTATTATCGGATCTTGCGTTAAAACGGCAAGTTCGTCCCTGACAAAAATCTGCGCCCTCCCGCACGTAATTTCTTTGCTCTGCTGAATTATCTTTACGTTGTCAGAAAGGCCGATCTCTGCAATCTGGCGGCGCCCCACCCTGTCGGGAGGCGCTATTAGCACTTCCATCTTGCCGCAAGACCCCTCGGTCTGGGTCGCCGACATTTCAACGTTTCCGTCGAAATAATACTTTTCCGTTTTCCCCTCCGAGACGAGCCGCTGCCTGTCGCTCTCAACAACAGTCATCTTCACATTCTTCGGCGCCCTCACGTTTTCCCCGTCGAACCCGAGATTTTTTACGGGCGGCAAAAGTATCCTCGGGCGCTTCTGCGGCTTGTCTTTGGAAGTAAGCAGCTCGACAAATTTATGCGCCTTATCCGCCGGTATATCTTGGTCTTTCGGATAGACTACCGCCTCTTCCGCAAAGGCCGAATATTCATTCTGGGATATCCGCACGTCGCCGAAAGCCTCTACCTTTACAATTCTGGAAGAATTGTCCTTGCGCGACTTGCTATAGACATTCATCTTATTGCAAGTCCCCTTCATGCTCTGCGAGCGTATCGAAACATCCCTGTCAAAGGAAAACTTCGCCCCGTCGGCATTCCTTGCAAAAAACAAGGCGCGCGACGCCACTACAGACGGCGCCGACCCTTCCCGTCCTCCCGACTTTCCGGTTTTGCCCTTTTCCTTTGCACCGAACTCCGCCCCCGCGACGCCGCTTACGGTCTTTTCGGCTATTTCAAGCCTCACCTTCCCGCCTTTTTTAGCGGTGGCCGAACCGGCGTTTTCGTCGCGGAAAAGCTCGAGCCTGTCGGAATAAAGCGCCGTTCCGTCCGAGGCGTTGACAAGAGTCACGGAATTCCAAAGCGCTATCTTGGAGTCTTTCGGGAAAATATCCATGGCCTCTGCTCGAGCCTCGCCGTCGTCATTGTTAAGCTTGACGCGGTCGCGGCACATTATCACCTGCACTTCGGGCTTTGACTCCTTTTTCGCAGAGGCAAAAACCGTTATCTTTCCGCACTCCGCCGTGAAGGTCTGCCCCCAGACGCGCACATTGCCGCTAAATTCAAACCTGCTGCGCTCCGCTTCGGAAACAAGCAGTATTTCGTCGCTTTCTATCTTTATTTTGCGGGCGCCGCCAGATTCTTCGGCGTGCAGGAACTCGGCGCGCGCCCTCACCGAACGGTCGGGCGACGAAAAGGCGCGCAGCGACTTTTTCTCCTTTAAAAGCGCTATCTTGTCTCCGAAAAGCTTCGCCTTGGAGGGAACGTCAACAATTTCGGCGTCTCCCTCCAGAGTCGATTCCTGCGTGCGCGGATATATCGCGGCGCGCTTGGCCCGCGCTATGCGGTTTTCCCTAACGACCGTCACATTGCCGATGGCGTTAATTACCGATACATCGCGCCCGCGGCTGTCAGAATTTTCGGAGACCGCATTGAGACTGTCGCAGTCAACCGCGAGATCCTCCGCCGACACTTTCACCCTGCCGTCGACGAAGAACGTGTTCTTGTCGGGCTCGTGGACGAGCCTCGAGGCGTCGCCGCTTACGCGCGTGCGGTCGAAATCCGACTTCTGCTCGCCAGACTTGGGCGTCCTGATAAAATTTATGACGACATCTGAATATATGCTTAAAGTGCTCTCGGGACCGTTCCAGCTCCAAGTCTTGCCGACAAGGTCAAATTCCTGGCCCTTTGCAAATATGCGCTCACGGCTGGTGGCCATGCGCGTCTTTAAGTTTACGTTGGCCTGCGAACTTGTTATGGTGGCGCGCCGCCCTCCGGTGGACTTGTCAAAAAAATTCATGCGCATATTGAGCACGTCGGCCACATCGGCGTTTGCGAATTTTGCGCTGTCTCCGAAAATCTCCCAGACTTTGTTATAGCTGTCGTCGAATTGCGGAAGCTCAAATTTTTCCACAAAGCTGGGCATCATAGTCATCTCGGCCGCGCAGACGCAGGCAAAGAAGACCGCATTCAGCGCAAAGGCGGCCTTGAGGATTCTCTTGCTGACAAAATTCATTGGCGGTAGTCTCTTCGATATTGAGGCATTTGTCCAGCCTAAGATTGCACTATGCCTTTACAACCAGACCGTCGTAAGCCAGATAGCAATTCTCGGGCAATTTTTCCTGCCAGGTCTGTTGGTCTATTTCGCCGGTCATGTGCGTAAAATAGGCGCGCGCGGGCTTCAGGCGGTCGACAATCTCCAGGGCGCTCTGCGTGCTCAGATGACTCGGGTGCGGGCGCGGGCGCAGGAAATCGAGAACGAGCACATCGGCATTTCGCGCAAGATCGGCCGCCTTCCCGACAACTTCGTGGCAGTCCGTATAATAGACAATCTTTTTTCCCGAGTGTTCAAAAATCAGGCCGAGTGTCTGCACGGGGCCGTGCGGCAAAGACACCGATTTTATTTTAAAATCAGGGGTAACCTGCAATTCGTCGGGCATAAGGGCCGTTCTAAAGCACGGATACCCCGGCTGTGTTGGGCGCGCGCCGACTGCGTATGGAAACATGGCCTTTATCCTTTCTATACCGTACTCGTTTGAATAAACGGGCATGATATTTGAGGGCATGCGGTCGCAGAAACGGCGCAGATCGTCCATTCCGGCAATGTGGTCGGTATGGCCGTGGGTTAGTATGAAGATATCTATCCATTCTATGCCATTTTTAAGACACTGCAGTCTAAATTCCGGTCCGGCATCGACTTGTATATGCTTGCCGTCTGCCTCGACGTGGACGCTCGAACGCGTTCGCCAATTCTTGGGATTCTTCAAATCGAGCCCCGGATAAACCATGCCTATCAAGGGCACCCCCTGTGATGTTCCTGTTCCCAAAAAAGTAATCTTCATAATGAAAAAAACGGCGGCTATTTTATCTGCCTAAATACGCCGCATAAATAAAAGAAGAGAAAGAAGTTTGTCAAAACAAGAAAAGCTTTTAACCAAAATCTAACCAAAGTTTCATGCCGCTTGCAAGACACACGCAATATGCCCCTTTGGGTTCGCGCAATTTTAGCGGTGTGTATGAGAGAGAGAGAGAGTGTGTGTGTGGGGGGGGTGGGGAAAGAGAAAATTCATACCGCATGCAAAAGACGCTCAATCCCTCCCTCGCACAATTTCAATTCGGCCAGTTCCGCAGAAAAAACCGCAGTAAAAGTGAATCTTAATCTTTGTAATTCCGATTTGGGTGGTTACACCGAAAACAAAACCGCTTTCTAAAAGATTAAATCGCGAGAAAAGCAATGCCGAGGGCAAAGACCAATCTAAAAAGAAAAAAAACGGCCCCGCTTGAGAGCCTGTCTGCAAATAGGCGCCATTGCGCGCGGGCGCCAAATTTTAATGGTATGCTTAAATGCTATATATAGCGGCGAAGATCGCCGACGCTCCTTAAAATTGCCGTGGGCCCTTCTTTTTGAAGGTCTGCAATTCTTGCGCAGTCCGCCCAACCTGCCGAAAGAATATCGACCCCCACCTCTTTGCAGTCGCGGACATCCTGGACGGAGTCGCCCACGTAATAAGCCTCGGAGGCCGTTATGCCCAACTCGGCAAAAACATCGCGCAGATTCTTCGGCTTGATTGAACCGCTTTCGTCGCCCCAGCGCCTGACTGGGAAAAAGCGTCCAAAGCCTATCGCATTTAGGGTAAGCTCGAGCGACTCTTTGCTTTTGCCTGTTATCAGCGCCGTCTTATAGCCGGCCTTGACAATATCCTCCAGTACGCCTTCCAAGCCGTCAAAAGCCCGAAGATTATATGTTTTTAACACTTCCGCAGTGCACCTTATGTACTCGCGAAAGAATTCATCGCCGCGCGAACCGCAAAATTTTTTAAATATACCTATTTCACACGGCCCAAAGCTTGCAAATATCTCCTCCATAGAGGGCATTTTTGCGCCGAGATTTTTAAAAGCCGCAGAAATTGCCAACTCGAATACGGGGAACGTCTCCGCCAATGTCCCGTCAAAATCAAATATAAATGCCTTTTTCATTTTCGCTTAGGTGTATGAAAGCGAGTTTTTTTATCAAGTTTTTTTGCAATTTTTTCAAAATTCCCAGAGTTGGCAAAAAAAATGAGCATGACATTCCCGCGTTGCACTCGGACGGGGAAAATACTATGCCGCGCAAAAACACATGTACAAGCCTTCTGGACGGCGGAGTGTAAGGTTGGACTAAAAAATTATTAAATTAAAAATCAAACGTCTGCTGGCGCCCGGCGGCGCCGTCGTCCGGCTTTGGCGGAACATCCGCCCTGACTTTCTGGTCCGACCCTTGAGGCGCAACTGTGGAAGAAGCCCCGACAGCGGCTTTCTTTTCGGAATTTTCTGCAGCGTTCTTTTCCAATCGGGCCTTGGCTGCGGCAATCATCGAAAGAAATTCGTCCTCCAAGATGACTTTCGTGCCAAGAGAAGCGGCCTTCTGAATTTTCGAACCCGATATTTCCCCGTCGCTAATTAAGTACGAGGTCTCTTTAGTTACACTGGAGCCTACTTTGCCGCCAAACGACTCTATCAACTCTTTTGCCTGCGCCCTGCCCATGGATTTCAACGTGCCCGTGAGCACGAACACTTTAGAGGCAAAGAGCTCGTCGCCCGCCTTCTTTTCCGCATTGAAGTTTAGGCCGAATCCGCGAAGGCGCTCGATGAGCTGGCGGTTGTGCGGATTGTCGAAAAAGGCGCGCACGGACAGCGCTCGGACGCCAGCCTGCTGGTTTCCCTGAGTGCCTGCGCCCATCCCCTCGACCGACTTTATTTCATCGAGAGATGCTTTCATGAGAGCGTCGAGACTCTGAAATTTTTCGGCCAAGAGTTTTGCGTATTTGTCGCCTATCTCCAAAATTCCAAGCCCGTAAATGAGCCGGCCGAGATCGCGCGACTTCGACCTCTCGATCGAATCGATAAGGTTTTGCGCAGACTTATCCTTAAACTTATCGAGCCCCATCAAAGTTTCTTTTGTAAGCGTGTAAAGATCGGCGGGGCTTTTTACGCCGAGCTTGTCGACGAGCATAGCCACTATCGACTCTCCCAGGCCCTTGATGTCCATGCAGTCGCGCGAGGCAAAATGCACTATTCGCGCCTTGACCTGCGGGGGACAGGCCATATTCGGGCATCTGTGCATCATTTTTTGCCCATAGACTTTCAACGGGGAACCGCACTCCGGGCAGGTCTGCGGGAAAACAAACGGCAGGGAATCCGGAGGGCGCTTGTCGAGATTAACGCGTATGACAGCCGGAATAATCTCGCCGGCTTTCTCTATGACGACCGTATCGCCCGGGCGAATGTCCTTTTCGGCTATGTAGCTTGCATTGTGAAGCGTGGCGCGCGAAACCGTGGAGCCAGAAATAAAGACGCTTTCGAGCTCCGCCACCGGCGTCACCGCCCCGGTGCGCCCGACCTGGAGGGTGATAGACTTAAGCTTTGTCTCGGCCTGCTGCGCGCGGTACTTCCACGCGATGGCCCAGCGCGGAGCGTGGTTTGTATATCCGGCCGCCTCATGAAGGGAACAGTCGTCGAGCTTTAAAACGGCGCCGTCGGTATTGAAGGGGAAATCGTTGCGAACCTGCTCGAGGGCGCATATTTTCTCAAAGGCCTCCTTGACGCCGCGGGCCAGCTCGTGCCAGTTCACGGAGGGCAGGCCAAGCTCCTCGAGCCTTTCGGGAAGGCTGCTTTGGCGCTTGAGTTCAAAGCCCTTCGAGGCCCCCACCGAATAGAAAACGACGAGCAAGTTTCGCTGATTTAGAACGTCGGCATCCAACAGTTTTAGGGTTCCGGCGGCCAAATTGCGGGGATTTGCATAAGGGCGCTTGCCCTTTATATTGCTTATTTCCTCCTGGGTGAGCGGGCGCTTGAGGTTCTTGCGGGCCTTTGCCAGAGCGGCTTCAACTGCGAGAGCACTCAGCCGTTGGAACTCGGAAACATTCATGTAGGCCTCGCCGCGGATTTCCAAAAGCTCGGGAATGTTTTTCCCGCGCAACTCAAGAGGAAGGTTCTTTATGACAAAGGCGTTTTTTGTAATGTCGTCGCCGGATTCTCCGTCTCCGCGCGTAAGAAGGCGGTCAAGCTTGCCGTTTATGTATACTGCCGAAACCCCGGCGCCGTCGATTTTGGGCTCCACCGAGTAGGACAATTCTCCGTCGGCGGAAAGAATTTTGCGCAGCCTGGCGTCGAAGTCGGAGAGCTCGCGGGTGTCGAATACGTTGTCGAGGCTCAGCATCGGAGAGAGGTGCTTGACGGTTTCAAACCCCTCGGAAAGATCGTTTCCGACAGTGTTCGTCGGTGATTTTTGCGCGGCCAACTGCGGATACTCGGCCTCGAGCTCGCGCAGGCGGCGCATCAACAAATCAAAGTCGTCGTCGGATATGACGGGCGCGTTTTCAACTCTGTAGAGATGCTCATGGTACGCTATCTCTTTGCGGAGCTCTTCGATTTTCTTTGCGGCATCGTCAATTTGCATGGGCGAAGTATCGGACAAAAGAATTATCCGGGCAAGGATTTTCGATGAGAAAGAGAATGTGCGATTTTTTTTTGCCGCGAAAGCGAAAAAAAGCTTGCATCGGGTTAACTGATCCGTACATTGACGCAACATAATTCTCTGGAGTTGTCCCCATCGTCTAGCCCGGTTAGGACATAAGATTTTCATTCTTACGACCAGGGTTCGAATCCCTGTGGGGACGCCAGAGGGTTGTTTTAGCCGCAACTTAGTTGCGGCTTTTTTTGCGCAAAAAGACGCCTCCGCGCACGAATAAAGTTTCCTAATTAAAGCCGCCGCTTGTAATAGGAAGAATGTAGCCCTTCCATTTTTCAAAGCGCCCGAACAAAGTTACTATGCGCAAAAATAGCCGCGGTACCGTAAAGCTTGCCCTAATGCTCTTGACAATCCACCCCTCTTTTACTTTCATTGCCGGGGCTTGGTGAGATGAAAATATTGCAAATAAATACGGTCGGCAATTACGGATCAACAGGAAGAATAGCCGAACAGATTGGACGCGAAGTTATATCGCGCGGGCATATTAGCTACATCGCCTGCGCCAGAAAAATAAGGGAAAGCGCATCGCAAATAATAAAGATAGGATCGCTTCCCGGCGTCTGTTTTAACGGACTGTGGCAGCGCATTTTCGATTCCGACAGCCCATACGCAAAATTTGCGACAAAGGCCCTCATAAAAAAAATAGAGAGCATCTCGCCGGATATCGTCCACCTCCACAACACGCACGGCTATTACCTGCACAATAAGACGCTGCTTGATTTTTTGGCAAAATACGGCAAACCCGTGGTCTGGACCCTCCACGACTGCTGGGTATTAACCGGGCACTGCGCCTACTTCGACATAGCAGGCTGCAAGAAATGGAAGACCCACTGCCGAAATTGTCCGCAAAAGCGCGCCTATCCGGCAAGCCTGTTCTGGGACAACTCGTATTCGAACTACCAGGCCAAGCAGGACTGTATTCTGGCGATGGAAAATCTAACCTTTGTACCCGTCTCAAACTGGCTAAAAGGCCTTGTAGAGCAATCGCCCCTCGCATCGAAGAAAAGCATTGTCATAAACAACGGGATAGACGTAGACACTTTTAAGCCCGCGCATGACAAGCCCGCCTGCATGAAGAACGGGAAAAAGAACGTGCTGTTTGTGGCGAGCGTATGGGGGCGGACAAAGGGATACAACTTCGTCCCCGAGATAGCAAAAAAGCTGGGAAGCCGCTACCAGTGCACGCTCGTCGGCGCCAACGACAAACAGCTTAAGGAATTGTCCGGCCTCGGCATAAACGCAATAAAGCGCACCGAAAGCGCAAGCGAGCTTGCCGCGTACTACTCGGGCGCCGACGTATTTGCAAACCCCACCATGCAAGAGGCGCTTTCAATGGTAAATATGGAGTCCATATCCTGCGGAACGCCGGTGGTTTGCTTTAACAGCGGCGGAGTTTGCGAAACAATTCCCTCCGGCGAGGTCGGCAAAATAGTAGAGAGAGGAAACGTCGACGCGGCAGTGGAGCAGATAAAAAATTTCGCCGAATCCGGCAAGGCAAGGATCGGCCAAATATGCAGAGAGACTGCGGTTCTAAAATTCGACAAAAAGTTCGCATGGGGAAAATATCTTGACCTCTACGCCGAATTAAACGGGGAAAAATTTTAACTCGCCCAAGGCGGCAGCTTAAGGCAGAACGCGCCTGCCACGCCGACGGTGGGCAGCGTTTTTTGCATTTGTTTTATATTCGTCTTTTGTCTGTGAAAAGGCGGTGGTGAAGGGGAAAAAGGAAAAAAGATCAAAAGCCGAGAAGGCATCGGCTTTTTCGCGCAGACGCGAGCGGCCGAAAATTACGGGCGCTCACTTATCCGGCGCGCATTGCGGCGGCGCATTTGGGGCAAAGGCCGTTTGCCGTGATGGAAAGTCTGAGAGCACCTTTAAGTTGGCTTGGCAGTCTTACGGAAGAATTTTCAATATCTACAATTTTCCCGCATTTTAGGCATACGAAATGGCTATGAGGCCGCGCGGAAAGCTCGAATCTTATTATTCCGGGGACATCAACCCTGCGTATAAAGCCGGCCCTCTCAAAGTCTGATAGAATCCTGTAAAGGCTCTCTTCGGTGAGCAGAGGCAGACGTTTTTTAATCTTTTTCAAAACGTCGTCGACGCTAAGATGCACATGGCCTGGCTTAAAGACTTCGTAGACGGCGCGCCGCTGCACCGTGCGCTTTAGGCCGCGCTCGGCGCAAAAATTCTCGAAAGAACCGAATATGCATCCGTTTGATTTCATGGCCGCAATATTGTCTTTTTAGAAAAAAAATGCAAGAAATTTATATTTATTGCTTGACTCTAAATAATAATCGTTATTATTTGCATAAAGTTAAAAAAAAAACAACACCGCGAACAAGAAAGGTAAAGATGAACATAAAAGGCTCAAAAACGGAAAAGAACCTCATGGCCGCATTTGCGGGGGAATCGCAGGCGCGCAACAAGTACACATACTACGCATCGAAGGCGAAGTCGGAAGGATACGTGCAAATAGCCTCCATTTTTGAAGAGACGGCGGCGAACGAGAAAGAGCACGCAAAGATCTGGTTTAAGCTTCTGCACGGAGGCATGCCAAACACGGAAGAAAACCTAAAAGACGCCGCGGCGGGGGAAAACTACGAGTGGACTGACATGTACGCAACTTTTGCAAAAGAGGCCAGGGAGGAAGGTTTCGACAAAATAGCCGACCTCTTTGAAGGTGTGGCAAAGATAGAAAAGACGCACGAGGAGCGCTACCAGGCTCTGCTTAAGAATCTGCAGGATGGAAAGGTTTTTGAAAAGGACGAAGCTGTGACGTGGGAGTGCTCCAACTGCGGGCATAAGTTCGTAGGGAAGGCAGCGCCGGAGCTCTGCCCGGTATGCGCGCATCCGAAGGCTTATTTCAAGTTGGCAAAAAAAGATTACTAATTTCATATTTGCATTAAGTGGATTACAGTTCGCCGTCCCCTCATCTGGGGGGCGGCTTTTTTAATGATTGACCGGCTTGGCAACTACGGCATAATCGCCAACCTACACCTGAGATTTATATATGAACAGACGAATTGCAAATAAAGTACTCATTCCTTTGGCGGTAATTCTGGGCGTTGCACTGCAAGCGTGCAATATAACCGGGGAAACAGCTGGCGATGCGCTCGTAGGGCACTGGGATTTTACAAGAGTGTCCCCCACGGTGCTAAAGTCGCTTAAGGGCGGGCATGAACTTAGCGCATGTCCGGGCAAAAACGCTGCGGATATGTTAAAAAGCGGGTGCTTGTATTTAGACGGCAAAAGCTATCTATACATTCCATACAAGGACACCGGCACGCTAAACGTTTATAACAACAAGGTGAGCGTGCTTGCGTGGGTCAAGAAAGACAGCGGGTCTAAAATTGGATTTGTTGCCGGGATGTGGAACGAATACGAGGACGGAGGCAAAAGGCAGTACGGCCTGTTTGTATCCCTGCCCGCCTATAACGGCGCAGACCAGGTCTGCGGCCACATATCAAAAAACGGAGGCCCCACTCCGCCGTTTAAATACTCAATAGACTATTCGGCAAGCGCGCAAAAAGTTCCCTTTGACCGGTGGACCTTCATAGCCTTTACCTACGACGGCAAATACATTCGCTCTTACGTAAACGGAGAGTTCAAGGCGAGGCCACCGGAGCTTATAAATTATACAAAGTGCACCAAATATCCCAACGGCCTTGTCCACTCGAAAAACCCCTACTACTTCCCCGACGGAATCGGCGACAACGGGTCCGATTTCACTGTCGGGGCCGTACGCCTGAAAAAGGGCATGGGTAATTTCTTCAAGGGAAGCATATCCGAGATACGCGTATACGACTGCGCGCTAACGGACGATCAAATACGCGATCTCTACAACAAGTCAAAGCAGCGTTTTTCAAAGTTGCGCTAACAATTTAGCATCAGCATATTGGGATACGAACTTAGCCGACGCCGCATTATAAAAACAAAAAAATAATTTTTTTCTTGCAATGGCCTGCTTAATGTATTCTATAGTGCGCTAATAATTGTTTTGCCTGAATAGCTCAACTGGTAGAGCAGTTGACTCTTAATCAATTGGTTCAGGGTTCGAGTCCCTGTTCAGGTACTTCTTTAAAAGATGGAGCCTTTTTTCTAAGGCTCCGTTTTTTTTCGTCAAATACAGCCTGTTTTTAGGTTTATATGCAAGGTGCTTAGCCCCTGCCGAGCAAGGCGAAAACACACCTTCTTAATGGACTGGTGGATTCGAGTCAGCGTAAAAAAACGTGTTTATCAACGATAACAATCCGCTAAAACAGGGGAATTGCATATAAGGCCATTTGCGCCCCGCGCGAAGATTTTCGGGCGGGCTGACAGCCTACAATATGGGGAATCTTGCGTTTTAGGGAGTCAAGGTACAGCATTGCGGCCGTAAAGGCTGGCATCGGGAATGCGCAGGCTATGGCATTTGCCGATATTCCCCTAAGATCAAGCTCTCCCGAATTGACAACGGCGGCCATGCTCCGACTAAAAAGCACATTGGAAATCTGATCGCATTTAAGCGAGGCCAATGCGGAAGGCAATATGGCTGTGGAACAAAACGACGAGTTCCATATTAGAGATGCAAACTCGTATAAATCTATAAAAAGCCCCCTTTCAAGAGATATTCGCCCGGCTATGGAGAATGTCTGCGCGTATAACAGGGCAAGAGCGGCCGTAAAAGCCTTGGAAAGCGACCTGGGAGACTGCCCCGGAAACATGTCTATAAAATCGTGGCCATACAAATTTCGGCAAAGATTCTCCCTGTTTGAAACACTATCCATAGCTGAAGAATAGGCTGTTGCCGAATATATGTTCGATGGCTCTCCAAATAAAATTGACTTACAAACTATATCTTTGAGCGCGGCATCGTTGGATTTATCAAAAATTCCCCTCAAATCCCCGAAGGCCGACAAAGACTCCGCGGCCCGCCGCAACATCGGGCTTTCATACAAGACCGACATGGACAAAAATATGTCGGATATTTCATCTAGATCCAAAGCATTGGCGCGGCTTAAGACATCAAATAATTCAGCGATAAGTTCAGCCATTGCCGCCTCCAGCGCACGAAGCATATTCGCGGCAAATTTGGCGGCGTTTCCAGAGCCGAGGCGCCCGCGCACGGTTTGGGTCTTTGACTGACCGCGCATAACCTCGGAAAAGAGCCTGCGCAGGCGGCTCCAGAGTATGTCGTCGCAGCTAATGCAGAGCGTCTTGGGCGAATAGTCGGCACTTTTGAGCAATGAAGCGCAGCAAGTAGCGCACTTTGATTTTTCAAAAATCTCATTGGTTTTATCATAGCGGCAATCGGAGGCGTCTATTGCTATGTCAAGCGGCGTCAATAAATCAAGTACCTTTGCGCGCAAGTCGGCGGCGCATCCCGAAAAAAATATGCTCTTCCCCTGCCCTAGCGACGAAATAAATGCGTTTATGTTGGAAGTTAAAAAGTAATTGCGATGACTTTTACCGCCCAGCATGGCGCGGGCCCTTCCCGAGGCAAATTCATCATCGCCAACCAGCACGCTTACGTTCGCATCCGATAAAATTACCTCTTTGACAAACGCCAAATTTTCATCGCAGAGTCCGACAAATCCGATTTTTTTCTCTTTCATAACCATTAACAACCTAGTCCCTTCGTGTTTATCGGAGAAAACATTCTCCGGTAAACACAAAAAAAAGGAGAGTGGACTCTCCTTTTGAAAATTATTTTCCCAGTTTAAAAGCTTTTCTGGTTATGCCCGCTCCGATGTATGCGGATACTAGGTTTGCCATCAGCTCTTTCCATACGTCGGCGAGATAAAAGCCGTTGACGTAGGAAACGCCGAAGCTCTCCTTTTCGGGAATCAGGCCCCACAGCCAACCGCCCGTCTGCTCGATTGTCTCCACCGCCACGGGTATGTCCGGGAAAAACGCAAACAGTATAGGGCATGCGCCAAGCATTGCAAAGGCCGCAAACATCATCACGCGCCTTGTCCATGTGCCGCCGTCGTCTTTCGTGCGCGCTATGGCCGCGTCGTGGGCGGCTATGTCGGCAGTCTGCTGCTTCTGCAAGGCCTCCAATACGGCGGTGTACTTTTGCGTATTAAGCGCGCTAAGCTGGCCAAAAAACGTTATTATGGCGGTAAATACTGCCCCCAATGCCCCGCTGTCCCAAAGGGAAGATACAACGCTTTCCATTACACATTCTCCTTTCTGTTGGCCTCGGTAAAGGCTATGCACCAGTCTGCGTACCCGCAACTGCGCACCGCGTAATAGGCGCGCAAGGCGCTCCACTCTTTTAGCCATTTAAACCAGCGCTCCTTGCGCGAAATTTCATCGAGCATGTTTGCGCGAAACTCCTTGTCGGCGGCGAGCCTGCTTGACTGCGTGCCGTCGCTGTTTGCATAGCGCCAGTCGTGGATTGCCGCCGAACATTCGGCAAAATTAAGCACTCCGTTTAATATCTTGCGCAATGCCGTTGGCATTTGCCCGTCGCCTATGCCGTTGCATATTTCAACAAGTTTTTCTATCGGGGCCTCAAGCATTTCGGACGGCGCGCTCAAACCGTATTCCTTTATGCCCTCCAAAAGCCTCTGTATATCGTTTTCAGCGTACATTGCTATTCCTCCGCAGACTCGACCTCTTCAGGCACCGGTAAAAATACCGCGTTGTAAGCCGCCTGCAAAGGCACTATGTTGTTAAGCGCGTTTACGTCGCTTTCGGTGAACGGATACGTGGCGTTCCCGCCAGGCTCTGTGCCGTTGCTGTCGATTATTTTGCCGTGAAATACGAGCGTTTGTATCTGAAATTTTGAACCGTTTTTAAGTGTTATTTCTACCATAGTTTTATTCCTGTTAAGCGTTTGCAGATGTTATTAAAGAAGCAAGCTTTGCTATTGCCTTGTCGAATGTCCCCGCAACCGTGCCACTGCCAGTTATTGTAGCGTCATTGTTATTCCCCGATACGTCGGGTATATATTGGGTCGACCCTACCGTAAAGGTGTAATTTTCAAGCAATACTGCCGTCTGCGACAATGCCGAAGGCGGAACGGGCTTCCCCGCAGAATAATCGGCTACAGAATACGGCGCGTCTGCCGCGCTCATGTCGAAGTTAAATACCGCAAAGTCTTTCATCGTAGTGTCGATTAGAGATGCAGTCCCTCCTTGAGCGTTTACCCGATAGCCAGTAAATGTTTGAGCGACTTGCGCCGTGTAGCTATTTTGCGGAATTTGCACACCGTTTACATACAATGTTATTGTTATATTGCCGCCAGTCGGATTATTAACAATAGCAACTATGCTGTTAATATCTTGAACGGCGGCTCTAATGTTCGCGCCCTGGAAGCTATAAAAACCACTGCCATTGTATAATATTCTAAAAAGGTCATCGCTTAATGCGGTAGGTGCTATGTATGCGGTGTTAGAGCCAATGCTCCACGGCTTATACTGGTTTGTTGTAGCCGAACCGCTTGCAAATTGAAAGTCTGTGCGATAAGCCACGCTAAAAACTTCTCCGACGCTCATCAAATCGTTAGTGCCATACGGTCTGCCCGTAAAGTAGAGCATGCCCGTATCGGCTTTTGATGCTTGCAAAGTGCTAAATTCACCTGAAAGCTGCGCGAACAAAGCATCGGTCTGGGCTTTTGTATAGACGTCAGTTATTCCATATTCAGAGATTGTGGATCCTTTGTCGGCCTTCTGCTCTTGGATTTCCGACAGCCGCCCATTGAGGTTCGCATTGGCGGATGAAAATTCGCCGGAGATGCTATCAATTCTCGACTCAAGCGCATCGATGTCGCCGCCGCGCTCTTCCAGCTCGCTCAATCGGCTTTCAATCTCCCCCTTCGACGTGCTCAAGTCGTCTGATATGCCGTCTATTTTCTCACCAAGGGCGTCTATATTGGCCTGTTGGATTGCTATCTGAGACTCCAATTCTTCGGCCTTTGAAATCGACGCCTCCGGGGTGTCGGCCAAATCGCAATCGAATAATTCCTGAATAAGTATCCAACCGGAGGCAAAAGTTGTCCTGTCCCCTTTAGAATTGTAGGCGCAAACTCTCAAATACCGATGCCCTGAACCAATCGAAGTTTCATTTGAGGAAAGCACTATCTTAAAATGGCACTCCCCGGAAGTCAAATCGCCCTCGACCAGCTCCTTGTTGATGGACGAAGCCTCGACGACTTTCTTTGCATTGAGTTTGGCATGCCTCGGAAGCGGGCTTCCCATCTGCCCGATATCTAAAATCTCGAAGTCAACCTTCGCTATGTCTGCGCAGTCTGCAATGACCCCGCCGTTAAAAAGGGTTATTTCAAACCCGACGCTGTCGCCCGACCTGAAAGCCACCATGCTTTTGGTCCGCTCGTCGCGCGGAGAGTCTACCGCGGCGCAGTCGGCGTACAGGCGTATCCAATTTATGTGCCCGTCCTCCTCATTGCAAAAGACGGGGCTGTCTGTTTTCTTTTCCATGCCGCTATATTAAAAAATAATATACAAGCATACAAAATAACTTTTGTCATTTTTGAAAGAAAGAGAGTTTTTGAAATGTTGAGGCGATTCGGGGACGCCTAATCGCGGGCGCTTGCCGGTGAGTCCTCGCCCTTTGCGCGACGCGCGGAGCTTTGCTTAAAGGACTTTGCCGGAATGCCGAGCTTTTCTATCTTGTAGTTTAATATTCTCCGGGATACCGAAAGCCTCCGCGCCACAGCGGCGGCGTTGCCGTTTTTGGAAGCGAGAGCCTCCACGATTATGTCGCGTTCGAAATCGCCGACAAGCTTCTTAAAATCCGTGGATTTGTGCTCGTCGAAAATAGACGTGTTAGTCGACTGCGCCGTCTGCAGGGAAGGCGGCAAGTCGGAAACTGAAATGGACTGGCCGGCGGCTATTATCACCGCGCGCTCCATGCAATTTTCAAGCTCCCTGACGTTTGTCGGCCAGTGATAGGCTTTCATCATGTTCATCGCCGACTGCGATATGGAAACTATTTTCTTTTCGTGCAAATGCGCATGCTTTTGCATGAAGAATTTTGCCAGAGCGGGAATGTCGCGGCGGCGCTCGCGAAGGGGCGGTATCATGATTGTGGAAAGCGAAATCTGGTAGTAGAAATCGGGGCGGATTATTCCCTCTTTCATGCGCTTCTCCAAATCTCCGGAAGTGGAGGCTATTATGCGCGCACGTCCAAAACGTTCAGTCGTATCGCCCACGCGGCAATATTTTTTGCCCTCGAGATACTTTAAAAGCTTAAGCTGAAGAGCCTGGCCTATCAGCCCCATCGCGTCGAGATACACTATGCCGTCGTCGGCCTGTTCGATGAGGCCGCGCTTGGACGGCGAGCCGAAAAGCAACTCGTCTATCAGGGAGTCGCGCATTGTCGAGCAGTCGAGAATTTCAATCGGGCGCGAACGCCAGCGCGGGCTGTTTGCTATGATGCGCATTGCAAAATCCTTGCCGGAACCCGGCTCGCCGCGGATGAGCACGTGGGCTTCAGACTCGCAGGCATTGGCTATCTGCTCGTAGACTTTCAGCATAGCCGCGCTTGAGCCTATAGCGTTCTGCGGGCGCAAGGCTATGTCGACTCTGTCGCGTAGAACGCGGTTTTCCGCATGGAGTTTTTCGCCCTCCTCCATTTCAAAAAACAATACTGAGACAGCGTCGCTTACTATGTTTGAAACAGTCTCCAAAAGAAGCAGATTCTTCTTCAGAACGGACTTGTCGGAATTGTCGCAGTCGGCCGAAAGCGTGCCTATTACTTTTTGCGAGCTTATTATCGGCACGCATATGAAAGCAGTCTTGTCAAAGTCTTTGCGGCTCTCGGTCTTATTTAGAAATTCGTCGCTTAGGGAAATATCCTCAATCAAGCGCGCCTGGCCCGTTTGGGCCACCCTGCCGGTGACACCCTCGCCAAGGCGGTAAATTCCCCTGCGGCTCTCGTCTTGAGTGAGACCGTTGGACGCCCTTATAACCAGAAAATCTCCGCTGCAAAGCGTCACGGAAACATGGTTTAGATACGCCCGCGCCGATATTACGTCGAGAACTTTCTTTAGCAGTATTGAAACGCTTTTAGTCTCTTTTACTATGCGGCTTGCCTCGCGCAGAATCGACACGTAGCTATTCTTTCTGGCGCGGTTTTTGCGGTGCAAGTTTTCCGAATCTGTCGCGTTTTTAGGCATAAAATTTTTTGGTATAGGCTAACATGAAACTTGCGTTTGTCGAAATTATTTTTGAGTATGTGGCCACTATGCAGGAAGAAAACACAAACCTTTATTCCAGCAACGTCATCGCGTGCATTTGGGATTTTGACAAAACCCTTATAGACGGATATATGCAATCGCCAATCTTCAGGGAATACGGCGTCGACGAAATCCTGTTTTGGAAGGAAGTAAACATGCTTCCGAAAATATACGCCCAGAAAGGGGTGCGCGTGGCCCCTGAAAGCGTCTACTTAAACCATCTTCTCAGCTTCGTCAAAAGCGGAATAATGCAAGGGCTAAGCAATGCGAAGTTGCGCGAGCTCGGCGCCGAACTTTTCTTTTGCCCCGGCCTTCCCGATTTCTTCGACGAACTAAGAAATCTGGTTGCCGAAAATCCCCAGTACCAGGCTCTCGATATAAAGCTTGAACACTACATTGTAAGCACCGGAATAGCGGAGATGATTCGCGGCAGCGCAATCGCAAGCCATGTCGACGGAATTTTCGGCTGCGAATTTGTCGAAGAGCCAATGCCCCCGTATTTCTCCCTGCAAAAGGAGTTCGACTTCCAAAGCCTTTCCCACCAGATAAATCAAATAGGCATGATTGTCGACAACACCATAAAAACGCGCTTCATATTCGAGATAAACAAGGGCACGAACAAAAATCCCAACATAAGCGTAAACGACCAGATTCTCGAAAAGGACAGGCGCGTTCCCATTCGCAACATGATTTACATCGCTGACGGCCCCAGCGACGTCCCCGTATTTTCCGTCGTGCGCAAAAACGGCGGCAAGGCCTTTGCCGTTTACAGCCCCGCAAACGACGCCGAATTTGAACAAAACGACTTTCTACTATCAAGCGACAGAATCGACTCTTACGGGCCGAATGTCTACACCAAGGGCTCCGCCACGCACACTTGGCTTAAAATGCACGTAAAGAAAATCTGCGAGCGCATAATCAAAGACCACTCAGAGGCCATCGAAAACAAAGTGGGCAAGGCGCCGGTCCACCTGCATAAATTTAAGAAGAGCGCCCCCGACAAAAGCGAGCCTGAATTATTCTAAACTCGGCAACCGACCCCAAAAAAATTTTTTTTCGAAAAAAAAACGCTTTTGACAGCCTCCCCCGCTCCATTTCTCGCGTTCAAATAAAAAGATGAATAAAAAATAAAGCCGCACTTTTATGCGGCTTTGTTTTTTTTGAAAAAGGCTGTTGCTACTTTAGTATCTTGCCTGAATCCATATCCTGGATTCTGAAATTTTCCACGTGGTAAGACGGATCCGCCCGGAAGGTCAATTTCAAGTTGTAGGCCTTTTCCAGATTTGTCAAATGCTCGTAATCCTCGGTCTGGAGGCGCTGCAGGTTTTCAGGATGCAGCATAATAAGCAGATTAATCGGCGTTTTGTCGTCGCCGTTGGAGCGCAGGTTGCGGCAGGCGAAGACGATCTTGCGCTGAATTTCCGCGCTCATGGTTCGCGGAGATTTCACTATGCCCTTGCCCCCGCAATACGGGCACGTCGTGTAAATTCCGCTGGCATTGCTTTGGGCGTGGCGCTGGCGCGTCATCTGCATTATGCCCAACTGCGATATCGGCAAAACCTGGCTCTTGGCCTTGTCCTTTTCCATCTCCTCTTTGAGCCGCTTATAGACGGCCTGCCTGTCTTTGCGGCTCTTCATGTCGATGGTGTCTATTATAACCAAGCCGCCCAGATTGCGCAAGCGAACCTGGCGCGCGGCCTCGGTGACGGCCTCGAGATTTGCCTGCAAAATAAAGTCTTTGCCGTCCTCGCTCTTGCCCTTGTGCGAGCCCGTATTGACGTCTATTGCAACAAGAGCCTCGGTCTCGTCAATTACTATCTCGCCGCCAGAGGGAAGCGGAACGCGGCGGGCAAAGGTCTGGGCTATCTGGCGCTCTATGTTGTAGCGCTCGAAAATCGGTATATTTTCCTTGAAGAGCTGGATCTTGCTGCGCGCGCGCCGCGATATCTCGGATACGGAATGCATTATGCGCTCATAATGCTCGCGGCTGTCGATGAGAATCCTGTCGGTCTGCTCGGTTAGGAAGTCGCGCACGGTGCGCTCTATAAGGTCGGGCTCCTTGTAGATCATGGCGGGCGCGGGTGTCGACTCTATGCGCTGCTGTATCTTCTTCCAGACGTTTAAGAGCATGTGCAAATCGCGCACAAAATACGTCCAGCGCTTGCCCTGACCGGCGGTCCGAACTATAACCCCCATGCCTTCGGGAATTTTCATGGAACGCAAGATTTTCTTTATGCGGTCGCGCTCCTTCTTGTCTTCAATTTTGCGCGAAATACCGCACTGGCCGGCATACGGCATAAGAACCAAGTACCTTCCGGGAATTGCTATGTTTGTGGTAATTCTGGGCCCCTTTGTGCCTATCTGGGTCTTGGTAATCTGGACGATTATCTCGGTGCCTATGGGAAATTTTTCGGGAATGTCTTTTATGGAAAATTTCTGCTGGGCGTTTTTCTTTTGCTCTTTGCTGCGATTCTCCCTGACAATTTCATAAGAGTTGTCGGCCGTCGACCCGGGGAAGATGTCCCAGTAGTGCAGAAAGGCGTTCTTCTGCTGCCCTATGTCGACAAATGCGGCTTTGAGGCCAGGCTCGAGATTTTGAATTTTGCCCTTGAAAATGGCGCTTACCATGCTTTCGTCGCCGACGCGCTCAATCTCGAATTTTTGCATTACGCCGTCTTCGAGCAGCGCCACGCGAGTTTCAAAAGGCTCCACATTGATTACGATCTCCCTGTAGGGGGAGTCGTCGTGCTTTAGCAGGCGCATTATTCTTTCGAGGAACGGGCGCTTTTTTGCGCGCAGGCGCGCCTGCATATTCAAAAGCTCTGTCGGTATCGGATCTACGACCTCCTCGGGCGGACGCTTTGTAAGCGAGACGTCCACCTCCGTCATATTATTTGTATTTTTTTCTTCTTTCATTTCTTTCGCACTATTTGCGGCGAAACGAATTACTCTTCAAACTTGCGCCTGTAGCGGAAAACGCTTTGGACGATTCCCAATAAAATACAGCAAGTAAGAGCAAAAGTTCCGCCATAACTTAACATTGGCAGCGGAAGACCGGTTATGGGCATTATGCCTATGGTCATTCCGACATTTATAAAAGTGTGTGTCAACAATATCGAGGCTATTCCTATGCACATGAACTGCCCGAATCTGTCTCTTGAAAGTTGCGCGGCACGCACACAGCCGTAAACGACAATTGTCCCCAGCAGGACAATAACAATACAGCCTCCGGCAAAACCGCTCTCTTCCGCGACGACCGAAAATATGAAGTCGTTGTAGGCCACGCTTGAGGGAAGATACCCGAGCCTTGCCTGAGTTCCCTCGGTAAAGCCCTTTCCGAATACTCCACCCGAGCCCACCGATATGAGGCTCTGGCGCTGGTTCCATGTGACCTCCGTCCCGTTTTTGTCGACGACATCCGGGCATACAAAGGCTAGGATTCTATTGCGCTGATAGTCTTTCATCGGCAGATTCCACTTTCCCGACGAACCGTAGGCGTTCTGGGAGGCGGAATCCCGAGCGGTTAAATTATTTTCCTTAAGATAATTGTAATATCCGTATATGTCAAAAACCACCAGCGAGACGATTATCGCAAATACTGCGAACATCGTCAGGAAGAAGCGTTTGGGAAGTCCGGATATGTACAACATCGAAAATATCATTGGATAAAAAACCAAAGATGATCCTAAGTCTGGCTGTAAAAATATCAGAAATATAGGGATTAAATACACTAAAGCAAGCTTTATCCAAAACAAAAAGTTTTCCTTGAACGTGCCGAGCTTATTTCTGGCAAACATCGACGAGGCCATTACGCACGTGCCGATTTTTGCAAAATCCGACGGCTGAATAGAAAAGAAGCCGAAGTCTATCCAACGCGTGGCGTTGTAGCGCGACTGCACAAAAGGCACCGGCACGCCAAAAACCTCCTTCAATACGAGCGGCAGCAGCGGTAGCAAAAACGCTATATATATCAAATGCGCGTTCTTAAACAGCCAGTTGTAGTCGAAATACGACAGAAGCAAATAAACCACTATGCCCAGCGCATAATACATTATCTGCTTGACCCAAAACTGCCTCATCAGCGGGATATCGTCGGCTATAAAGCTCTGCGCCGAAAATATGAACGCCACGCTAAACATAAGCAGCACGGCCATGCACGCCGGCACGACGTAATCGCTTGTGTGATTGCGCTGCCTCAGTATTTTCGACAAGCTGTAATCTCTAAATACCATTTTTCATAGGCTTTACCGCCATGTATTTAGACACGTTTTCAACCGTGTCGGCGCGCCTTGCCGCCTCTTGGGCGATTTGGTCTGCGGCTATTGTCGGGGAAGTGTAGCGGGCCGACTTGTTTGCAATCCACACGCACGCGACGCTCGCTGCGGGGTTCATCATAAACGAAGATGTCAGCTCTATTCCTATCTTTTCGGCCCCCAGAAGCCTGGCAAACTTCGCTTTCTGCCGGTGGTCGGGAAACGACGGGTATCCGCAGGCTACGCATATGCCCGAATTTTCCGATGCCGCGCCGCACGCGCAGCCCCGCCCGCGGCGCATTTTGAAAATTTCCGTGCGCGCGTATTCGGAGAGCGCCTCGGCGATACAGTCGCACAAGCTTCTGACAAGCAGCGCCTTGTAGGAATCGGCGTCTTTGAGCGACTCCGCGTAATTTTGTGCCTCTACCCCGGCCGTGGCCATGTACAGGCCGACATAGTCGTCAAATTCGGCGTCGGTCCCCGCCACAAAATCCGCGATAGAAAGGCAGTTGCCCGCCGAATTTCTGCGCTGGTCCCTGGCGGTGAAAAGGCGCTCAAGTTCTTCGCCCGACTCCGAGTAAATTATAATATCGGCGTCTTCGCTTCTGGCCTTGAATATTCCGCCCCTGATTTTTGGGCGCGCGATGCCTTTAAGTAAGTCAAAGGCCTCGTTTGCGTCCCTAAAAAACTCCTCAAATTCGGGCGTGTTTCTGGCTGCGCGGCTGTCCAGGCCCCATGTCTTAAATAGCATGTGCCATGGCATGAGCTTCTCGAGCCTTTCAAGCGGCACTTCAAAGGTCTTTACGCCGACAAATTCCGGCGTCCGGGGTTCACGGTAAAGAGTCTTATACGCGTGTTTTTTCGCCTCTTCTATCGGCAGAATCTCGCCCGGGGTGGCGTCTGAATTTGAGGCGTTAAAATCGTCGCGCAGCCTCTGCTGCCCGGCCAATATCTCAAGCGAATAAACTTTTTTGTCTGCCCCAAGAAGGCCTGCGCAGACGCCGGATATGAGGCTCGCATCGCCTACGCGCTCGACTATGCCGGAGTAGAGCGGGGCCAGTTTTACAGCCGTGTGAACCTTGCTTGTTGCAGCTCCGCCCACCAAGACGGGAATGCGCAGCCCGTTGCGCTCAAAAAGTTTTATGACGTTGGCCATTTCTTCGAGGGATGGCGTTATCAGGCCGCTTAAGCCCACCAAATCGGCCTGTTTTGCCGCCTCGAAGATTCTCTCCGGCTCCACCATTACGCCCAAGTCGACGACGTTGTAGCCGTTGCAGGCAAGAACCACCGAGACGATGTTTTTTCCTATGTCGTGGACATCGCCCTTTACCGTCGCTATTACGATTTTTGCGCCCTTTTTGTCGGAAGTCGACTCCATAAAGGGCTCGAGAACAGCGACCGCCTTTTTCATCACGCGCGCGCTTTTGACGACTTGCGGCAAGAACATTTTGCCGTCGCCGAATAGCTCGCCGACCTTTTTCATTGCCGACATCAGCTGGTTTTCAATCACCGAGATTGCCGAACCGCTCTCGCGGTAGTAGTGCAGCGCAATTTCTTCGGCCTTGTCGTCGAGGCCTTTTATAAAGGCCGTGTAGAGCTTTTCCTCCCATGAAAGGTCGTTCCATGCGGTCTCGGCGTTTTTGTGTTCGTGGCCCTGCCCTTTGAATTCCTCGGCCATGGCAAGCAGATTTTCGGTGGCCGACGGGCTCGAATTTAAAATTACGGCCTCGACGGCGCCGCGAAGTTTGGGCTCTATCTGGTCGTAGCTGCCAAGCATGCCGGCGTTGACAATACCCATGTCGAGTCCCGCCTTGCGCGCGTGGTAAAGGAAGACCGTATGCATGGCCTCTCTGACTGCGTTGTTGCCGCGCAGAGAGAAGCTTATGTTGCTAACCCCCGCGGAGGTCCGAGCCAGCGGGCACTGGCTTTTGATTGCCTCCACCGCCTTTATAAAGTCGATTCCGTAAGAGTCGTGCTCGCGCATTCCGGTTGCCACAGTCAAGACGTTTGCGTCGAAAATAATGTCCTCCGGTGGGAAATCGACTTCATTGACGAGGATATCGTAGGCGCGTTTGCAGATGGATACCCGCCTTTCGAGGGTCGACGCCTGCCCCTCTTCGTCGAAGGCCATAACTATGACAGCCGCGCCGAATTTTTTTAACTCTCGGGCATGCTCTATAAATTTTTCCTTTCCCTCCTTAAGGCTTATCGAATTTACGACTCCTTTTCCCTGTATGCGCTTCAACCCGGACAGGATTGTCTCCCAGTCGGAAGAGTCTATCATTATGGGCACGCGCGCTATTTCCGGGTCGGCGCCCACAAGGTTTAGAAACTTTGCCATGCATGCGGAAGAATCCAGCATGCCCTCGTCAAAATTGACATCTATGAGGTTTGCCCCGTTTTCGATTTGGCTTCTGGCGACGGAAAGGGCGTCGGCAAACCTGCCCTCTTTTATCATTTTTCTAAACGCCGGAGAGCCCATTACGTTTGTCCGTTCCCCGACGAATACAAACGGCGCCTTTCCCTCCTTTAGCTCGAACAATTCCAGGCCCGAGAGCATCATCGAATGTTTCCTTGCCCTCGGTTTGCGCGGGGCGCAATGAAGGCATTCCTTGACTATTGCCTGTATATGGGCAGGCGTCGTGCCGCAACAGCCGCCGATTACGTTTAGAAGGCCGTCTCTTGCGTAGGCGCCAAGATACCTGGCCGTATCTTCAGGCTTTTGGTCGTAGCCAAATTCTGAAAGGGGGTTTGGCATGCCCGCATTAGGATAACAGTGCAGGAAACACTCTGCTATTCTGTCAAAGGCCTCCAGATACGGCCTCATCTTCTCGGCCCCGAGCGAGCAATTTAGCCCCACAAACAAAGGATTTGCATGCCGTATGCTCGCATAAAAAGCCTCTATCGTCTGGCCGCTTAAAATTCTGCCCGATGCGTCGGAAATCGTAACGCTTATCGATATTGGCAGCCTCACCCCGACCTCGTCGGAGAGCCGCAGGCACGCGTGCACGGCGGCCTTTACATTGAGCGTGTCTATTGATGTTTCCAGAAGGAAAAGATCAACCCCCGCCTCGTAAAGCGAGCGCATCTGCGCGTAATAGGCGCTCTCGAGCTCGTCGAAATCGACGGCGCGCTTTGAGGGATCCTCCACGTCGCAGGCTATGCTTGCGGCCTTATTCATCGGCCCGATCGAGCCCGCCACAAAGAGGTCTTCGGGATCTTTTCCCAGCGTCTTTGCCGCGCTTTGCGCCGCATTGCGGGCGAGCTTTACGGCCTCGCGGTTGAGGCGGTCGATAAGGTCGTCTGCTATGCCGTAGTCGGCCTGGGCTATGCGCGTTAAAGCGAATGTGTTTGTAGTGACTATGTCGGAGCCCGCCAGAAAATATTGGCGGTGGATTTTCTCTATTATGTCCGGGCGCGCAATGTTTAGAAGATCGTTGTCTCCGAGGAGGGCTGCGCCGGAGTTTTGCAGCCGACTGTCGCCCTTGTGGAAGTCGGCCTCGCACAGGCCCTCGCGCTGAATGAGGGTGCCCATGGCGCCGTCGAGAAAGACTATGCGGTCGCGCAAAAGCCGTTCGAGTTTTAGCCCGCGCCTTGAAAGTTGTAATTCTGCCATTTTATTTGCTCAGTGACGCCATATGGGCGATAAGTCTGTCGTTAAATGTCTTTGCGCCGTCGTGGCCCATTGTGCGCAGCGCGTGAACCCGCGCGGCGACCTCAACGAGGCGGGCCATATCGCGCCCCGGGCGCACCGGTATTATAAAGTGGGGAATCGGAATGCCCAGGATGTCGAAATACTTCGTCTCAAGCCCGGTGCGGTCCTCTACTACGCCCTTTTGCCATTCGATAAAAGAGACTATTATATCTATCGATTTTTCAAGCCTCACGCATTTTATGCCGAAAAGCTCCGCCACGTTTATAATGCCTATTCCGCGGCACTCCATGTAGCCTCTGCTGAGTTCGTTGGCCCTCCCGAGCACCTTGTGGTCGTTAACCCTCACGCAGTTTACATAGTCGTCGGCGACGAGCGAATGGCCCTTGTCGATAAGTGCCAGCGCGCATTCGCTTTTTCCTATGCCGCTGTCGCCCCTTATCAGCGTGCCAATGCCCTGAATGTCTATAAACGTGCCGTGTATCGACGTGGTGGGCGCAAACATTCTGTCGAGTCTGACTATGAATTCCGACGAAAACTCTTTCGACTTCATTTTTGTCCTAAGCAGCGGAATCTTGTATTCGTTTGCCACAGACTCCATGGCCGGCACAATATCGAGATTGCGCGAAACCACAATGCAGGGTATTTTAAGCTCCGCCATTTTTCTTAGGACTGACACCTGGCGCTCTTGGGGGAGGTCGCACATATAGGCCATTTCCCCGGCGCCGAAAAGCTGAATTCGCGGGGCCGCGAAATTTTTAAAATACCCGGTAATTGCGAGGGCGGGACGGTTTATGCTGGGCTCCTTTATTATGTTTTCCAAGCCCTCCGCGCCCGCCAACAGCTCGAGCTGCATCGAGTCCTTAAAAACCTCGAGAAATTTCCCCACTGAAATTTCCTCGTGGGTCTTTTTCTTTTCTGCGTCCATATTAGCCTCCTACATAGAGAAGTTTTCGCCCAGATATAGCTGGCGCGCTTTTTCGTCATTGACGAGGAAATCGCTGGTCCCCTCGCGCAAGACCGAGCCCTCGCAAATGAGGTAGGCTCTGTCGACTATGCTCAAGGTTTCCCGAACGTTATGGTCGGTAATCAAAACGCCGATCCCGCGCGTCTTGAGCCCGCGGACTATATCCTGAACCTCGGCCACGCTTATGGGATCGACTCCGCTGAAGGGCTCGTCCATAAGCAGGAAATCCGGCCTTGTTGTCAGCGCGCGGGTAATTTCCAGCCTTCTGCGCTCGCCGCCGGAAAGGGTAAAGGCTTTTTGGTCGGCCAGGTGCGAAAGGTTGAGTTCGCTGAGCATATTCATGGAATAATCGCGCAACTGCTTTCTGGGTATGTCGAGAGTCTGGGCGACCGCCAAAATATTTTCGTAGACCGTAAGTTTTCTAAATATCGAGGCTTCCTGGGGGAGATAGCCTATGCCGTTGCGCGCGCGCTTGTACATGGGCATAGACGTTACATCCTTGCCGTTTAGAAAGACTCTGCCGTCAGTGGCGGGAACGAGGCCTACAATCATGTAAAAGCTCGTTGTCTTTCCCGCGCCGTTGGGGCCCAACAGCCCCACAATCTCGCCCGCGCAAACGCTTATGTTTACCCCCTTTACAACCCGGCGTTTCCCATATTCTTTCACGAGATTTTCCGTGCGAATAGACATCGAACTATTATCAGAATCCATGGTCTTTTTTTTAACTATTGCGGTCTTTCTTGCAACACTTTTGATTGTATAATTTCCATATTCCGTACGCGAGTGCGTCGATCACGGAGAGCCCATGTAGAAAAAATCCCACCGGAGGATAGCGCACGTAAAAGAATAGCGACGCAAAAAAGAAAAACGCCGCCGCGACAAAGCGCAATGCAAAGAGCTGCCCCGCGCCGGGCAACAAGGCGCAGGCAAAGGCCGCTATGGCGACGTCTATCTTTGAATACTGCTGCATAAATATAACAACTCCGAACCGCTTTTGGTGGAAGCTTCCCTTTGTGAAATCTTCCGCAAAAAACTGGGGGGAAAAATTCCCTCTCGGTCTTTACGTCTGCAATTAGTTTTTCTGTAGTTTAAAATGCATTGCGCGTGGCCTTAGCTTGCATTGCGCAACACCAATGCGAATATAGATTTTAGAAGAACCACATCCGCAGCTTAAACGGCGCAATACCTGTATTCTTTAGCTCTGCTGAGGCGATAAAAATGCATAGCCCCCACGATTAGGCACCACGCAAAATCTCCGCAGCCGGCGTCAAACACAACCCACGCGTCCGATGCAAAACTCTTGCCTTGCGGCAAAGGACTGCCCCGGCAATATCCTAGTGCAGCTCAAAACCGGCGCGGCGGCCAACCCCAACCGGAGTTTGGCCGCCGCGCGTCGAAAACAAAGAGTTTTTTATTACACCGAGGCCGCCTTATTTCTTGGGAGCCGCAGGAGCTGAAGCGTTGATGCGCTTTATGACTTCGTCGGAGAGGTCGAACTCGGGCTTTGCAAAGAGGCAGACGGACTTAGCCAATACATAGTCGGCCTTTTTCTCTTTTGCTATTTTCTCTATTTCCTTTGAAATTTCCTCGAAATGGACCTGTTGAATTCTCTGGGCGCTTTCTCTAAGGCGCACCTTGGCCTGTTCGGATATATTGCGCATATCGGTCTCCATGCGCTGTATGGCCTGCGCCTTGGGAGTCACCTCTTTTTCAATGATATCCTTCTTTGCAGCTTCCGTGAGCGCGGGATTCTTCGCCTTTTCAACAAGCGGCTGAAGCTCCTTTATAAGAGCCTGGCGCTTCTCGTCCATTTTCTGCAGTTCCGATTTCGTAGTCTCGGCCGATGCGTTTATCTGGGCGGCGGCCTCCTTTGCCTTGTAAAAGTTCTGGTATACCTTTGCCATATCGACGTAGTATATCGATGCATTCAAAAACGAACAGGCCGCTACAGCCGCTAATGTTGCTATTATTTTTTTCATATTTGGTATATGTTACTGGTTATTTGATATAGAAAATTTTTATCGGAGAATGTTCCCAAAAAATTTAGTAGACCACACCGAAAGAGAAGTTGAATTGTATGCCGTCGTCGTTGTGCTCTCCGGCCTTCACGGGCGCGGCTATGTCGATTCGCATTGGCGCGCCCATAAGTATTATTCTCAAGCCGACGCCTACATCGGAATTGTAGTCGCTGGGGTCGAAATCCCAATCCGCCTCGTTTAGGAAGCCTATATCGTAAAACACCGCAAAACGAACCGGATTAAACACCTCTATGGAATATTCTATCGACGCGAAGCCGAAAGAGTTTCCTCCGAAAGGCTCTTCCGTGCGCTGGCCCAGTCTTCCGACTTTTCTGTATTTAAAGCCCCTCAAATTGTAGGCGCCTCCCAAAAAGTACTTTTCGAAATAGGGAACCTCCTGCCCGCATAGCCCCATCACGCCGCCTATTCTGCCGACAATTGAAAAAACTTGGTTGCCGAATTCGAAAGTCGGCACCCACCAGCCGGCGCGCACTTCGGCTCTGTAAAGGGCCGTCTGCCCCATGAACGGCCCGCCGGCCAAATCTTGGATTACTTCAAAGCGCGTGCCGCTGGTGGGCGTCAAAAGGCTGTCGCGGGTGTCGCGCAGGAAGGAAAGGCTAACTTGGGACAGCGTCCTTGTGCCGATGTCGCCCCTGTCCTCGCGCATGACGCCGTCGAGTATCAAGTTTTTATCGACGTCGTAAATATCGACGCTCTCCAATTTATACGAAAGTTTGCCGTCAACCAATTCAAAGAGTCTTTTTCTCAAGTAGTGTTCCATTCCCAACCGGCACTCTGAATAGTAGTCGGAATAGTAGTCGGATTCCGTCCTGTAAAGCTCAAAGCCGTACGATAACATTCTGTTAAAGACCCAGGGCTCCTCAAAGTTTAAAACTATCTGGCTGCTTTTCAGGCCCAAGCTGCCGCGCAGCCTAAATTTCTGGCCCGCGCCCTGAAAGTAGCTGTCGGGGTTGGCGTAGTCAAAATTGCCTTGCGTCAATTCCACCGTACCCACGAGGCTTTCAACCGTGCTAAAGCCCGCGCCGAAGGTAACATTGCCTGTGCGCCCTTCCTTGACCACAATCTTCAAATTGCGGCGGTTTGGAATACTCGAGGCCTCGGGAGAGAGGCTGACTTCATCGAAGAAACGAGTCTCCCTAAGGCGGTTTTCCGACTGTTTCATGCGCTTGAGGTCGAAAATTTCACCCGGGGCCATCGCCAGTTCCCTTATTATCACCTCGCTCTTTGTTTTGGAATTGCCCTGTATGTTGATTGATTCGAGGTAAAATTTGTCGCTTTCAATTATGTCGATTATTAAGTCGATTTTCCCGGTCTTTAGGTTTGGCCTGCGCAATGCGCGCACGATTGTGTCTATATAGCCGTATTCACCGTAATATGTCTTCATGGCGTCCACCATTTTGTCGACGCGCTCGGGCGAAAACACGTTGCCGTCGGTCAAGTCGAAATAGTCTATAAACTCCATGAGTTTTTCGGAGGTAAAAAGTTTGTTGTTTTTAAAAGTCGTATTGCCGACCTTGTACTGTTGGTTGGGTTTTACCTCTATTACAATATCCATATCCCCGGGATTGTCCGGGTCGGGAAATTCAAACTTCACCTTTTTCTCGTCGATTTCAACGTCGAGATAGCCGTGGTTGCGGTAGAATTTGCGCAGAGTCTCAAGGTCGGCCTTAAATTCGTCCTCCTTAAAGCGGCCGTTGTCGGTCAGGTACGATACTATTGGAATCCACGTGTCCGTTTTCATTTCGGACTTCAATTTCATTGAATTTATGACGTCTTTTTTGTCCCTGCCGAAAAGTTTTTTGCCTATTCTTCCAAAGAACCCGTAATTTTCCTCCGCTGCGGGATCGCCCTTGAAGTATATGTTTTGGATCTGAACATCGGGGCCTTCGTTGATATTGAAAACAACAGCTCCCCTGCCCATGTCGTCATTGCGTTGAATCGAATATGAGACCTTGGCCAAGGCGTAGCCTTTTTTTACATAAAAATCCCTAATTTTGTCGGCGTCCCTCTTGATTAGAACCTCGTTTAAAGGGGATCCCGCATAGCAGACAATCTCCTGCTGCAGTTTCGACGAACTGTACTCTTTATTGCCGTTAAAGGCTATTTGGGAAATCCTGTACTTGGGCCTGACGTCGAGCTCTATGACCATTTTCCCCTCGGAATTGACCGTCTTCTTTGCCGATATTGCATCATACTGGCCGGTATCGTGAAGCGAACGTATCGACTGATCGAGGGCAAGCTGCCTAAATGGCTCGCCCTTGCGCAGGCGCATATGCGAAAGCACGGCGTCTGTGGCGACCGACTTCGGCCCCTCTATGACAACCTTTATGTCGGCAATCTTCATGCCCTCCGCGCTCTCCTGTGCCCGCGCCGGCGCGCAAATAAGCAGCGCCGCAAACACAAGGGCAGCCAATGCGGCAGAGAGTCCGCTAAATGGTCTCGTCTTTCTCATAGTTTTCGTACCTTGTATAACTCCTGTTAAACAAGAGCGTAGATGCGCCCGTCGGCCCGTTTCTTTGTTTTACGACGTCCACGCGAATTGGCCAGCAATCGCGTTCTGCGGCCTCGTCGGTCGTCTTCTGGCGGCTGAGCAAAATAATTACGTCGGCGTCCTGCTCTATGGAACCCGACTCGCGCAAATCGCTTGCCCGCGGTGTGCGCTGGTCTTTTTCGCTTTCTCTGTTGAGCTGGGCAAGCACGATAACAGGCACCTTTAGCTCTTTGGCCATGGCCTTCATTCCGCGCGAAATCTCGCCGATGGCCTGTTCGCGCGGAGTCGAAGCGTCGGTCGGCTTCAACAGCTGCAGATAGTCGACCACTATCAGCCCCAAATGCTTGCCCTTTCTCACCAAATCCTGGTTTAAGCGCCTCGCGCGCGCGCGCATTTCAAGAATTGTCAAACTTTCCGAATCGTCAATCCAAAGCGGCGCATTTGCAATCTCGCGCGCCGTGGTCTGGATATCCTCCATTTTGCCCTTGTCCAGACGCCCCATTCCGAGCTTGTACTGATCGACCCTGGCGCGACTTGCAATCATGCGCATATAGAGCTGGTCTGCCAACATCTCCAAAGAAAACACCAGCGCCGGCGCCGGATCTTCTTTAAATATCGCGCTTTCGACTATATTCAAGGCTATCGACGTCTTTCCCGTGCCCGGACGCCCCGCAATGACAATCATCTCGTTGGAGTGCAGCCCCCTAAGCTTTGTGTCGAGGGCCACAAATCCGGTTGGAACGCCGTTAATGGCCCCCTTGCTTGCTATAAGCTCGTTGATCTTGACCAAAGCAGACTCAATTTGAGCCGAGGCGGGCATCATTCTGTCTCCGGCGGCGTCGTTGTTTATTCCCAGGAAAGTGCTCTCGACGTCGTTGAGCAGTTCGGAGACGGCGCCCTTATTCAGGCGGACCATGTCGAGAGTTTTCACGCAGGCCTGTGATATTTTGCGCAGGTAAAATTTGTCGCGCAATATCGCCAGCCACTGGCGGAAATTCGCCGCCGACTCGATTCTGCTGAGGATTTTTTCGGGGATGTAGTCGATATCGACTCTATCGAAAAAGCCCAAAGACTTCATGCGCTCGGCGAGCGTGATGGCGTCGACCGGCTTGGATTCTTTCTGCAGCGAAAGCATCGCCGCAAATATCATTTTGTTGGGGAGCTCGAAAAAGTAGTCCTCAGAGACTTTTTCCGCCACGCATATGTTCAGGAACTCGTTTGATTCGTCGAGGAGTATGCTGGCGAGAACGCCCGCTTCTGCGTCTGCGTTTCTCGGGGCGTCGTCGCTCCAATTAAAGCGCATAGACAAGAAAGCCCCAGAGCCTCCCACGGGAGTCCCTGCGGCTTTCTCAGACGCTTTTTTGCCTCTACTTCCTGCCATAGCGGCAAAAAAACTTGCTACTTAGTTTCCTTAGCCTCTTCGATCGGATTTTCCGAAACAACCTCGAATTCCAATGCAACCTTTACGTCGTTGTGGAGCTTAATTTCCGCTGTGTGCTTGCCCAGTTCCTTTACAGGCTGTTCCAAGTGAATAGCCTTCTTGGGGATCTCAATGCCGTTTTCGGAAAGTTTTGCAACCAAGTCGGCGACCGTGACAGAGCCGAACATCTTGCCGCCCTCGCCCGTCTTAACCGCGAAGGCGACCGTCATTTCTCCAAGCGTCTTTGCCAACGCCTGTGCGTTTTCAAGCTCTTTGGCCTCCCTTAGCTGGCGAGCCTTCAAGAGCGCCTCAATCTGCTTCTTGTTGGCCTTGTTTACCGGAATGGCTATTTTCTGGGGGAACAAGTAGTTGCGCGCATAGCCCGCCTTCACGGAAACCTGTTCGCCCTCTCCGCCCAAGTTCGCCATGGGCTTTACCAATAGTACTTTGCTGTGTGCCATAATTTTATTCTATTAAATATTGATATTATTGTTTGTTAAGCATTAAAACGGTACGTCGTCTTCGAGATCGTCCTGCGGGGGCTGCTGGGTTCTCTGGGGTCTTTGGGTGCGCGCCGGCGACGGCGCGTAATCGCCGTCAAAGCCGCCCGATGCGGCATTGTCTCTAGACGAGCCTATAAACTCGAAGCGCTCCAACACCACGACGAGTTTTGTGCGTTTTTGCCCCTGTTTATCCTCCCATGAATCCTGGCGCAAACGCCCCTCGACAAGTATCGGCTTGCCCTTGGTGAAATACTTGGCGATATTTTCCGCGGTTCTTCCGAAGGAATCTATGTCAACAAAACATGTCTCGTCGCGCTGAGAGCCGTCCTGGGAGCTGAACGAGCGATTTACGGCGATGGAAAAACGGCAGATGCTCGTGCCGTTTTGCGTCTGGCGCATTTCGGGATCTCTCGTGAGATTGCCCATCAAAATGACTCTGTTAAACGAAGACATACCATATCCTCCAAGCTACTTAGCCAGAGCTATAAAGCGGTCGACAGTCTTGTCCAGGCGGAGTTTTTCCCTTATCAAAGCCGTGGAGTTTGCCGGACCTTCATAGCAAAACTGTACGTATATACCTGCGGGGAAGCTGCGGTTTGGCGTGCGCGCAAACGTCTTTTGCCCGAGATTTTCAGACGACTCAACCTTGCAACCAACCGACTCCAACACGCCCTGAAGCTTGGCAATGAGTGTCTCCACGGGTTCGTTGTAGCCTCTTGTGTCGAGAATGAATGTTGTTTGATATTTTTTGTTCATACTTTTTTAGGTTTTAAATTCTTTAAATAAATTCGCGTGTTTTGTTATCTCAAATAGAGTTTCGCATGGCAAGCATTTTCGGGCGCCTTTGCGCCGCGCAGGCAAGGCCTCCGAAAAAAAACTCTAGCGGAACGCATAGAATCCAGGGGAGCGGAGCGGAACTTTTGCGGGAAAGCAAAAACGCCGCCGACCACTGGAGCCGCCGCTAATGCCGCAATTGCGAATCTTCGGAATCCCTGGCGGCCCTATCCAAGCTGTCCTCGAGCGCCGAGACGGGCTCTTGCGCAGCCGCCCTTTTCTTCGGCGCCGCGTTGAAGCGGTTTTGAGCCTTCGCCATTCCCTGCCCCACGATGGCTTCGACGACCGCGCATATATCTATTTGGTCTATCAACAGCGCATCTTGCGGCGGGATCTTGGCCAGAACGTAATCGGCCAGAGGCATCTGCTTGAAAGGTTTTGCGCCTATGCCCACGCGTATCCGCGCGAAATCGTTGCCGATTCTATCCATGACGGAGGCGACACCGTTGTGTCCCCCGCTGGATCCGCCCACAGAAAGCTTTATGCGTCCGGGTTCTATTGTAATATCGTCGTAAATTACGACCGCCTGGGAGGGATCTGCGCGAAAGAAGGCCAAAGTTCTCGCCACGCCGTCCCCGCTGTTATTCATGAAACCCTCGCAGAAGGCCAAATGAACCTCCTGAGAACATATCTGAACTTTTGAGACCAGCGCGCGCGCAAACTTGTTCTTGGCGAAGCGCCCGCCAAAACCGTCGGAAAGCTTGGCTAGCAGCATCGCGCCGACGTTATGCCGAGTACCTGCGTACTCCGCACCCGAGTTTCCCAAACCGAATATTACTTTTGACATCTATTTGAAAGAACAAAGGCGCCGTTTCCGATTTCGCGCGGCAAGAGCCGCGGGCTATCCGCACATCGGAAGCGGCGCAAAAATTACTATTTCTTGGCGGGTTTTGCCTCTGCCGGCTGGGCTGCAGCGTCTCCTGCCGGGGCAGCAGCTGCTGCGGCGTCGCCTGCAGCGGCTGCGTCGCCTTCTGCCGCCGGAGCGGGCTCTTCTTCGACTTCGACGAGATTGCAAGTAACCACGACCGAATCGGCCGGCGTTTCAAATTCTACACCTTCGGGAGCTTTGAGGTCTGCAACGGTAAGTCTATCGCCGACCTTCATGGCGGAAACGTCGACTACAATCATTTCCGGCAAGTCGCGCGGACGGCACTTGACGCGAATTTCGTGCTCGTGCACTTCAATGACGCCGTTTTCGTTCTTCACGCCATAAGCCTCGCCTTCAAAGTGGAGAGGTACGACCGCCTGCATGGGCTTGCCTCTGACAACCTCGACAAAATCCACATGCAAAGGATCGCCCGAAAGGGGATGGCGTTCCACGTCCTTGAGCATTGCGTAGCGCGATTCTGTGCCGTCGGAGAATTCCATTTCAATCAAAACGGCCTTGCCGACTATGGCCTTGAGCGCAACAGTCAAGTCTTTCTGGTTTATCAGAAGATTTTTCTCGCCGCTCTCGCCGTATATTACTGCGGGAATTTGGCCGCACTTACGGTAGCGCTTGGCATTATTGCCGCCAAGTTTTGTTCTGTTTGTTGTGTTTAACTTTATCTGTTTCATTGCCTTATTTTGTTCTTAAATAGCTTCCGAGGCGATTCGCAGCCCCGAAATTTTTATTCAGAGAGCAAACCTTTTATATTTAAAGGGCACTACTTTATCCCTATCACATATAAAATCAACAAAAATCTTGCGCATTTTTTTAATTTGGCGCCGGCAATCTTTTTCAAAGAGACTCAAGCTAAGCGATTTCTTTCCTAAAGCAGATACTGCAAACGGCCTTTTTGAGCAACAAGGAAATCTGCCGAAGGCAAGCCGCGCCCGGAAAGATGATATTTTAAAGACAAAGCGAATGCAGAGTGCCTCAATGGCGCTATTCTTCAAAACGACGCCAAAGATATCGCGCACGAGCGCGTTGTATATCATGGGATGAGTCTTTGCCGCAGGGGCGCAATATCGCAATATGCAATGCCATCATTTCCCGAAAGGAAGGCCAATTGTTTTTCCAAGCAAGATCCGCGACAATAACGCTGCGTTTGCGCCACATGGAAGATATAACTGGTAAAACATCTGCGAAAAACCACAACAAGGGGGGGGGGAAAAAATATTGTAAAGTCTCAAAGCCCTCCACCGACGCAAATGTTCTATTCATTCAAACGATGCACCGCCGAGCGCGCACACGTTTTCTTGCAGAAATCAAACATTCGTTTGAGAGTTATTAACCGGCAGCTATGCATAAAAGAACGGACAGATACCAAAATGCGCTTCTGCACCATTTTTATTCATCGCGGTAAATGGCGACTGGCGATGAAAAAGCTGTCTTTCTCCGAAGAACAATTTGGAGGAAAATAATTTTCATCTATTGATGGGTCTTAAGTGTGTTTCGTGGCTTTGCCTTCATGCGAGGCTTATTTCTCTATTCTTTTTTAATGCGGAAAGCATAAAATTGCTACCGCCCACGGCAATTTAACCGGCCCTAGCCATATTAAATTGCCAATTTTGGAATTCTGGCTGCTACTTTATGCGTTAAAAGTTGACAAAGAGCCAAAACGCTACAAACTTCCAAGTGTTTTACAAGAAAGGAATTTTACATGGAAATCTCGCAAGAAAAACAGGGCGATGTGCAAATCTTGGCAATAAAGGGCAGGCTCGATGTCACGACGACTCCCGATCTCGAGGCTGCATTTGCCGCTCTATACCAGGCAAACGCAGACAAGATACTTGTCGATTGTTCCGAGTTGGAATACATAAGCAGCGCCGGGCTGCGCGCTCTGCTTACTGCGGCAAAGACGTCAAAGAAAAACGGCGGCAAGATAGTCTTGTGCTCACTCAATGAAAATGTCAGCCAGATATTTGAGATTTCAGGCTTTACCTCTATCTTTGAAATTTTTGGTTCGCGCGCGGCCGCAATTGGCGCCATGTAAACGAGATATTTTGAATTTTTTCCTGAGCCCGATTTATTCGCGGCTCTTTTTTTTGCCTTCACCCGCCAAACAAAAACTTTCCGTATTCAACTCTTTTAAAAATTTTTTTTGGAAGGGGGAGAGAGAAAAAAAATAATTCTTTCCCACCCTCAAAAAAAGCCAACTCCATGCGGGCAGCTCATGGCAGCGGCCAGGCGGCAAGCTTTGCGCTCACAAAGAGTATCGATATTTCGATAATGCCTCCGAAAAGAAGAACGATACGCTTTCAGGCGCGCGCAACAAATAAGGCCGCCTAAAAATAAAAAGGCCGGGCTTCTTCAGGCCGGCCATGCAAAACTCTAAGACTGTGGCAAAAGTGGCAGTATTTCCTCGACGAGGGCGTCTATATGGGCGAAATCCTCCTCGCGCGGGCGCCCTTTTACGATTACATCGGGAAGTTTCTTCGGCTTTATGACATTGAAAGCCGCATCGATGGAGCCCGACAAATTCCCGCCCCAGCCAAACGAACCGATAACCGCATAAAATTTAATCTTTGCCCTAAGCATATTGGCAAGCGTCGCCACGTAGGGCGTCTTGGGATGGGGCCCCGACAACACCATCGACGTCCCGAATACGAGGCCTGCTGCGTCTATTAATTCTTCCGCTATACAGCCTTCGTCGCTTTCCATAATATCGGCCAAAACGACGCTCACTCCGTTGTCCTGAAGTTTTTTGCAAAGATACTCCGACATTGTCTTCGAGCTGTCGTACATAGAAATGTACGCTATGACAACCTTGCGCGCAACGTCCGGCGACGTCCACTGCTTATACAAGTCGGTAATAAAAGATATATCCGCGCCCTTGTACACCGGGCCGTGCGAAGGCAAAAGATAATTGGGGTTCATCTCAATGACCTTTGCCAGATATTTTGCGCAGAAATTTCTAAACGGCATCATTATCTCTGCATAGTAACGCTTGGCCGATTCGCGCAACTCGTCGGATTTATCCGCAAAGATATCAAAATTCGTGTAATGCGCGCCGAAGAAATCGCACGTAAAGAGAGCCTTGTCCTCCGGGCAATAGGTGAACATTGTATCGGGCCAGTGAACCCACGGAGCTGCCATAAACTGCAGTGTTTTTCCGCCCAGATCCACGCTTTCTCCGTCTTTGACTACAGTAATGCTCGCCGGATCGACATGCAGCATATTGACGATGTTCTCAGCGCATTTTGCGGTACAGAGAACCCTCGCCTTTGGAAATTTTTCAAGCAGCGCGCCGATTGCGCCCGAGTGGTCGGGCTCGGCGTGGTTTGATATTATATAATCGATATTTGAGCAGCAGTCGCACAGCTCTTGTACATATTCGGCTGCAAACGGCGCATACATGGTATCTATGACGGCCGTTTTATCCGCGCCTTTTACAAGATAAGAGTTGTAGCTTGTGCCTTGTTTTAGGGGCACAAGCTGGTCGAAGACCATCCTATTTTTGTCCAGGCGGCCGCAGTAAAAGACGTTGTCAAATATTTCTTTCATGTTGACTGCCGCAGTGGCGCTAATCTTGCATTTCCTCGAAATCCTCTTTGCCTACGCCGCACAGAGGACACACCCAATCTTCGGGGATATCCTCAAAAGCCGTGCCCGCAGCCACGCCACTGTCTGGGTCGCCGACTTCCGGATCGTATATATAACCGCACACTTTGCACTTGTACTTTTTCATAAGATTTCTTTCTTCTTTTTCGATTTTAACTTTCTTGAGAACATGTTGCCAATGCGCGATAGAAAAGGCAACAATCTTTTGAATAGACCCTACGATTTATCGGAAGGTTTTCAATTTTCCAAAATTATTCGACTGCTGTGACGGTGAATACAGCCCTCAGCGTCTCGCCGGTGCGAATTTGGTATTTTGCCTTTATTTTTTCGTAGGAGCCCTTTGCGTCGAGCTCTCCGCGCGGTTTTTCAATTTCCTGCGCCTCGGCGGAAGAGTCGGTCGCAACGGCCGCCGCTCCCGAGAACAACGACGATTTCGACATGGCCTCCTGCACAGTTTTTGCCTCGAGTATGCTTTTTGGCCTTGTAAACTGTATGCAATACGGTTTGCCCAGAGTTATCTTAGCCGGCGTATTCAAGCGCTCGTAAATTTCGAATATCGGATATTTTGTTATGGAGTTGTCGCTATTTTTCCCGTCGTGGTATTGCATAGACATCAACTTTGAATACGCGTAGGATATGTTAAAGCGCACCTGTCTTTTGTTTAGAACCTTGACTACGCTCATTTTGCAATATGAGCCGACATCGAATTCTTCAAAGTCCTGATATTTGAGTTTTCTAAGGCGCGCCAATTTTTTTGCGTCGCTTCTATCCTGCGCCGTAAGCGAGTATTTTTGCTCAAACTCCTTAAACTTTGCCTTTGCCTGGGGTTCGGAACGGGCCAGAAGAGCCTCTATTTCCTCCAGCATTTTTACTTTTTCGCGCTCGTTGTCAATGCGGTCGTTTGCTTTGCCTACTGCGACCTCTGCGGAAGACAGAGCGGCTCTTGCGCCCATGAGAAGCCCGCTTAGCCTATCTTCGAAAGACTTTTTTTCCTCCGCCTCGGCCGCTTCTTTTTCGGCCTGGGCTTCTTCTTTTAGCGTAAGCGAAGTATTTGGAAAGCCCTTTGCCAGATAGCGTTTTGCCAAATACCTTCCATCGTAGCCTTTTTCCTGCGGAGAGCCTTCTTTTACGACAAATTCAAACTTGTCGTCGAGTTTTCCAGCCAAATACGTCTCAACTTTAACATTATAAGCCGTCTGGGCAAAGGCCGCAAACGACGCCGATAAAATACAACATGCAAATATTTTCCTCATAACTGAAATGACAAATCGGCTACATTTTCTTGAAAAAAACGCCGCTTTGTCAACGTTATTTGGAAAATACGTTGATGCCCGATCCTATCTGGCCGCGGTTTACATTGCCGATTTTCGACGGGCCGTCGGATCCGAAGCCGCGAATGCCCTCTTTTATGAAAGCTGTGATGTTTCCGTCGCGCAAGAACTCCTTCATGTAATTGTACAGCGACTTTCTCAGCGCCATTTGGTATGCGAGCTCTTCCCTGTATATCGAATAAACGCTCATTGGCGTATATGACGAATTCCCGGCCTTGTTCATATCCATTCTCATGGAGTTCAAAATGTCCACTATGAACGACTCATACCTAAGCCTAAAATTCGAATCCGACATGCTCGACTTAAAATCCTTCTGGTAGCGCATGGCGATTCTTGAAAGGCGCGTCGACCTAAGCGCCGTGTCGACTGCAAAATACCCGTTTTCGGAGAATACGAATTTCATGTAGTCGTTATTTGCGTCGGTGTATTTTCTGATTGCATTTTTTTGCGCCCAGAATTCCTTGACGTCGAACCTGCGCCACTTGTCCAGCGCCGTCAGGCGCACGAAGCGAATCTGGCTCGGCGGGGCGTATGAAGTGCGCTGGACGTTGCCGTCAAACATTCTTATGAAATTTACAAAATCCGGCACCGAAGCGTTTTCGTAACCCATAATATTGCCCGTTTTCCCGGCGAAATCTATCATGCCTGCATCGTAATAGCGCAGCGCCACCGACACCAATTTGCGCGACTTTGCGTCGAAGACGACGGCGTTTTCCCCGATGTCGAACTGGTCCCTTATGTTTATTAGAAACTTTGAGCCCTTGCGGTCGAGCCTTTTAAAGTCCATGCTTCGCTTCGTCTTGGGCGTATCCTTTTCGGCAAAGTTTAAGAACTTTATATCCTCGGAAAAAACTTTTATGCTTCTGCCGGTAAAGCCGCCCTCGTGCGGGGCGATTAGATACAGCTCCTTGTCGGGGAGATCCACAGCCTCCTTTGCCGATATTATCTCAATGGGCGTAAACATTTCCGGCTCTTTGTCGGGAATCATCATTATCAAGGGGAATTCCTCCGACACATAGGCCTTGGAACATTTAATCATGCCGCGGCTGTTGCCGAAGACGACGGGCATTTTGTGCGGCACAAAATCTTTCGTGCAAATCACGGCAGTCTGCCCGTTTAATTTTACGAGAACAGCCACATTGATCTTGTCTCCCTGCCCGTGCTGGGTAAATACGCATTCCCTAAAAATGTCCTCCGCCTCGCTGCGCAGTTTTTTCTGGTTTTTCTTGTACGCCACCTCTTCCGTGGTGCCGAGTTCGCCCTCTTTTGCTTTTTCTATTATCTGGGAAAAATCGTAGTTTCTAAGCTGCTTGTATTGCTTGTCGTAGTCGTAGGGGAAATCGCCTGCTATCTTTTGTTTGACCTTGGCCATTTCGCTTTCGGGAACGCCCCCCCGCTTGAACGCGCTTACGGCTTCGGCCATTCTGCGTTGGGCGTCAAACGCGCTGACTACATCGTTGGGAGAACGCTTGTACGCAGACATAAACCTTTTCTTCAAATGCTCGAAATCGTCCTTTGGCATTTTTGTCCTCATTTCCTCAAGTCTGGAAATGGTATCGCACCAATCGAAGGCGAGGCTTAGATTGTTCTTGTAATCAACCACGCTTTTGTCGTCGAAAAACGACTTTATAAAATCGGCGTCGTCTTTGGAGAGAGACTCTAACTTGCCGGCCAGACGCATATAGTTTTCCGACATTTCTTCAACCTCCGAAAGAACCATCACGTAGTCGTCTCCGGCCATTTCTTTGCCGTATTTTAGTATTTTTGAATAGCGCTCGGCTGGAATGGCAGGCATGTATCTGGTAAGAAGCCTGTACGCGGCAATTTGACGGCGAACGTACGCCTGTTCAACCGTCTTGTCCGACGAAAAGTTTGCGCTTGCCTTGGCCTTTATGGAGTCCACCACCTCCTTGGGGACATCGGCGTAATTTTCAGTCGGCTCTTTCGTGCACCCGTGGAACAATGCGATAGAAAAAACCAAAAGGAGTATGTTTGCGATAAGTTTTTTCATGGGCAACCCTTATTCTTATAGTAGTGAAGCATAAACGCCTTGTTATTTCAATCAAAATATATAAAGCTAATAATTATTATTTTTTGCTATCCGACAAGTTTATCATAGATGCTATGTACGCGGCGCCGAAGCCGTTGTCTATGTTGACCACCGACACCCCGTTTGCGCACGAGTTCACCATGGACAGCAGCGCGCACAGCCCCCCGAAGCTCGCCCCGTAGCCGACGGATGTCGGCACTGCTATAACCGGAACCCCAACGAGCCCCGCCACAACCGACGCCAGCGCGCCCTCCATTCCGGCGACTGCTATTACGACGCGCGCCTTTCTTATTTTGTCTATATTTGATGTTAGCCTGTGCAAGCCCGCCACGCCGCAATCGTAAAAGCATTGGCAGTTTGAGCCGAAGAACTCGGCGCAGATGCGCGCCTCCTCGGCTACGGGCATATCCGACGTCCCGGCGCTCACTATTGCAATAAGCCCGCGTTTTTCCTTGTTTTGTTTTGAGCGCAGCACCGCGGTGCGCGAAATTTTATCAAAGACTGCATTTGGAAATCTCAAGCGCAAGCGCGAAGCCGCCTCTTCGGATATGCGCGTGCCCAGGGCGTCGAGCCCGCGCGCCTGGAATTCGGAGAAGATATCCTCAATTTGCTGCGGAGTCTTCCCCTGGCAAAAGACGACTTCCGCAAAGCCCGTGCGCGCGCCTCTTTCGAGGTCTATTTTTGTGTGGCCAAGATCCGCGATTGACAATTCCCCGATCAACTTGCGAGCCTCTTTGGGGCTCATCAGGCCTTGTGCCACAGAATTTAATATAGCGTCTATGTCCATTCGTCGATCTACATGCACCCGTGCCTGTAGCCTTCCCTGCTTATTTCAAAATTTTTCACTTTGTTTTTTGCGAAGAAATCGCCGAGTTTTTTTGCGTTTTGCTCTTGGAGAAGCTCGGGCACCCTCGCCCGGGGAACCTGAATCTCTATCCTATCCGGATATTTCCGGGCGCGCGAAAAATCAAACCCAAGCTGTCTTAAAAAATCTTCCGCCTTTTTTATTATTTTAAAGTCTGAAAGTTTTGCCCTGGCGCCCGTGGGCAGGCGCGTCATAAAGCACGTGGCCGATGGCTTCCCCGCAATTTCGGCAAAACCGTAGTAGCTTAGAAGCTTCCTAACCTCGCTTTTGACTACGCAGAATTTTGCGAACGGACTTTCTATATCGAACTCAGTCTTTGCCGCAGACCCGGGCCTCGATTCTCCGAGATCGTCGTAGTTGGTGCCGTCGAATACCGATTCCACGCCCGCCTCGTCGGCCTTTTCACGGGCTTTCATAAAGATATTGCGCTTGCACAGAAAACAGCGCGACGGAGGGTTCGACTGCATTATTTCATCTACGCTTACATCTTCTTTTATGAATTTTACGCCCAATTTTTTACAGAGATCGACCGCGAATTTTATTTCGGAATCTATTATGTATGGCGCCGTGCCGATAAAGGCAACAGTGTTGTCTGCGCCGAGAATATCCGCGCAATAGACTGTCAAGGCGCAGCTGTCAACGCCGCCGCTAAGGCAGACGAGAGCCCTCTTTTTGTCCCTCAGCCACGACTCAAATCCTCGAACTTTCAAACTCCGTTTCAATTTTCAGCCTCGCTTTCATTATTGGTATTTTATGTTCCGCGGCAATTCTCTGCAAGTCCGAAAACTCGATCTTGAAGTTGCCCGATTCCGACTCTTTTATTCCGACGCTTCCCAGCGAAGACTCAAACTTAAACACCCTCCTGCCAAGCGCCCTGCGGCCGACTTCGTATTGGCGCACCCCCAGCGTGGAGGAATTATCAAAGAACGCCCCGTACACGGATTCGACATCTTTCTCTTTAACGAGCGCCGAAACCTTCGTGGCGAGCCTGCCCCGCTTCATCACAATGGGCGTTTGCCATGCGTCGAGCGCCCCGGCCTCGAAGAGTTTTTGGCACAGATATGAAAGCGTCTCGGAAGTCATATCGTCTATGTTTGAGGCCAATTCGAAAAGCCTTTGGCCGCCTTCATTATTATCCGTTTGCAACTCCGAATAGTCGCCGCTTTCAAGAAGGCAGACCTGCAGCACGTTTGGCCTTTGCCTGCAGTTGCGCTGTCCGATACCTATTCCGCGCGCAACAACCCTGCCGTCAACTTTGCCCGTGCGCGCCAGCGCGGCCAAGTAGGCCATGCCTGTGGGCGTTGTAGCCTCCCCGTCGACACCGCCCATGCAACAGTCAAACCCCCGGGCGAGCACCGATGTGGCAGGGGCGGGAACGGGCATACATCCGTGGGCGCAGGCCACAGTTCCCGAGCCCATCTCAATTTGGCCGACGAATATCTGCTCTACCCCCAAGTACTCCAGACAAATTGCCGATCCAACAATATCGATGATTGAATCGACCGCCCCGACTTCGTGAAAGTGAACCTCGGATACGTCCTTGTTGTGAATTTGCGCCTCTGCCTGCGCCAGGGCGCCGAACACGCTCAAGGCTATGCTTTTAACATTTTCCGAAAGCCCGCTTTCGCCTATAAGGGCCTCTATATCGGCAAAACTGCGGCCGTGGGAGTGGCTGCTGTGGCCGGAATGGCAATGCCCGTGGTGCTCGGCATGGTCGCGGCCATGGTGGTCGCCGTCGCGGTGTTGAGATTCTAAATCTCGGCAGCATTGGCTGTTTGCGGTTTGGCCGCCGGCATGTTTCTTCCCCGCTTCTCCACTTTCAGAGGGCTTTTTATTAGCGTCGAAGAGGTGTTCTAAAATTTCCTCGGCGGAAGCGCCCTTAAAAGAGCGGCTTAACGCCTGCGGATCGTCGGCTCCGCAGTGTTTATGGTGCAATTCCCCAGTGCAAGCCTCGGGCTGGCAAGCGCCATTTTCTGCGACGGCGCCGCATGAATCTCCGCTTCCGCTTTCGCCGAACCCGCGCGCATTGGGAGCATCGGTATTCCCTAAGCGGCAATGCCCGCCGTTATCGAGCGTTCCGCCTGCGCATTCGACTATCGCGCGCGTTCCCCATATCCCGTTTCTCTGGTCTTTTACCGTGGAAAAACGCCAACCGTCGATTCCGAGCTTTTGGAGTTCTCCAACCAAATATCTTTCATCGGCTCCCAAATCGATGAGAGCTGCCAAATTCATATCTCCGCTTATACCGGCGGAGCAGTTGTAATAGAGGATTCTCATTTGTGCCCATTGTAGAAAACCAGAGCGGAAAAAGCAACATTTTAATATTATATATTGCAGTTTGCCATCCGTTATCTTTCTAAATTTTACGCTCCAGGGACAAGGGTCTTTATTTTTTTCTGCGCAGTGTTAGAGAGATATATTGGCTGATGTAGTTTTTTCCTTTTTTTTTCCAAAAAAATGGCTAACGGCTGGAACGTACATTTTCTATCGTCCGCCAAATGGGTTGGCACTCGTCTTGTCATCCTGCTACATCGCTACAATGGAGAAAGAGGAACAAGCAGAGATGGAAGCGCAAAAAAAAAAACGCCCCGTTTTAGGGGCGTTTTGCTTAAAAGGCTGTATCTTATTTGCCGAAAACTTCGACCTCGATGTAGTGGTTGGAGCCGTTGGTCGTGCTGCCGTTGGAGTAGAGGCGCACGTACCTGCCCTTGACGGGAGTTTTCGAGAGGTCTATGAGCTTGCCGTAGTTTGTCTCGATGTAGGCCTTCTGGTCGCCCTTGCCCAACTTTGCCGAATTGTCGTGGTCGTTGTTGTAGACGGTCTTTACGTCGTTCTTGAAGTTGGGGTCGTCCGAAACCTGCACGACGACGTCCTTATAGGCCCTCTCCTGAGAATGGAAGTGCCATATTGCAATTGCGTAGATTTCGCTCGACTTTGCGAGGTCGATTTGAACCCACTGGACGCCGTCCATAATCTCGACGTAGCAACCCTCGGCGCCGTCCTTATTCCCGTCGGTGACAAGCGTAAGCTCGCCGATCATCGGGAAATCGTCGGAAGAGGTAACCTGCTTGCCCTTGGCGATATTGGAGACTCCGTCGGGAACCTGAATTTCCTTTTGGGGCCCCTTATATGTGTCGAGGTTGTCCAAGACTATTGGAACGGGTGTGCCCGAGAGCTGAGCCGAGGGAACCTGAAGTTTAAGTGTTGCAGCCGAGGCCGAGACGACCGCCAGCGCAGACAATGCTATTATAGCTTTTTTCATTTTAGTTTATCCTTTATCAAGTTTTAAGTTAGTCTTCAACTACGAAGTCGGATGCGCTAAATTCAAGAGGCCCTTTTTCGATGGCGTCTCTGGCCTTGAATACCGCAGCTTCGGCTTCAAATGCGTGGTCGGCCGAGCAGTTGAGCTTTTCCTTGCCCATGACCGCATTGAAGAAATTCTCCACGTGGTACATGTGTATGGGCTTCTTTGCTACATCGGGCTCGTAGCCGGGCACGGTGGCGGGGAATCCGTAGCTTACAAGCGCCTTCGACTCGCGCGAGTCGGCGACCTTGACATTCGCCGCAGCTTCGTCGCCCTTGCCTATGATGCCCTTTTCGATAAGAGGCGCCCAATCCGGTGCGTTGTTTTCGCGGAAGAGCTTCGTCAGAGCCGGATTTTCCGACATCTTGAGCGTGCCCTGGTCGCCCATGAACGACTCGTAATAGCCGCCGCCCGAAGACGTGGTTGTGAGCACCTGGTAGAAAGCCTGGGCCTTCTTCCCCTGGAAGGTCTTGTCGAACTCGAATATGCACATGACGTTGTCGTCCCAGTCGTGCGCGGGCGATCCGTCGGGCTTCTTGTAATAGTCGCGGTTGCCCGAGGCCATAACGCGGACGGGGTGGGCGCCGAGCATCCATCCGAATATGTCTATCTGGTGGGCGCCCAGGTCGGAAATCGCGCCGCCGCCAAGACCCTTGTGCCAACGCCAGTTCCTAAAGACGTTCATATCCTTGTAGCCGTACTGCTTGAGTTTGTCCTGGGGAATGGTGTCTTTTTCAGCCCAAGTCAAATCCTTGGTTACAGCCCTGTTCCACTGGCCGTTGCAGGCCATTATGTTGCCGCAAATATTGTTGTCGCGAAGCAGAACCTGGCGCGCGTATTTGTAGCGCGGATTCGACGTCCTCTGGTGGCCTATCTGCAAAAGCTTTTTGCTTTCGCGCGCGGCGCGAACCATCGACTTTGCGCCCTCGAGCGTATCCGACATCATCTTTTCGCAATAGACGTTTACGCCGGCCTTGAGGAAGTCAACCGTCATGGGCGCGTGCCAGAAGTCGGGTGTGGCTATGACAACCGCGTCGAGTTCCTTGGCGTGGTTCTTAATCAAGTCCTTATAGTTTTCGCCCTTAATTTCGCCGATTCTGCCGCGCTTTACAAGCGGAGTAAGGCGGTCTTTGGGGGTGATTTTAATCGTGTAGCGCGCCGGGGCCTGCTTGAGCTCGCGCATTATGCGCATAGCCGCAAACTCGCAGCGGGGCTGCCAGATGTCGCAAACGGCGACGACGTTAATATAGGGAAGCTTGACTATGCTGTTTAGCAGAACTTCACCCTCGGCTCCCATGCCCACGAGCGCAATATTGATCTTATCGCCGCCTTTTTTCTGCGCCGAAAGCATGCCCGATGAAAGCACCAATCCTCCCGCGGCAGTGGCCGAAGTTTTTAAGAAGTCTCTTCTTGAAAAATTTTTCATATTTTAGGTAGTAGTTATTATTGATTTTCTTTTTCGCAGCACTTGCAGCAGAATTTTTTGCAGGGCAAGAGCTCAAACTTGTTGTAGTCGGCAAGGAACAGAGCAGCCACAATCAAGACCATGTGGACGCCCAAATAAGCGATACCTGCGGCGGCCGACGGCCCCATCGAGGGTTCGAGAATTATAAAGCCCCACGTAAGCGATATGTACAGCAGCCCCATGAGGAACAGAGAGATTCTCGTGCATATGCCAAGCAACACCGTAAGGCCCAAGCCGATTAGGGCAAACCCCAACACATATGCATAGGGCTGAACCATGAACGTCGGCATAAGCGGGCTCGCGCTAAAGGTTTCCACCGTCATCGGCCCCTTTTCAGGCAGGCCGTGATAGAACGAGAACCCGAGAGTGTCTACGACTGTCGTGACTTTCTGCGGAATCGTGTTTCCTATTGTCTCGATAGCCTCCTGCTTCGTCAAGCCGTCATTCATGTACTTCTGAATTTCGGCCAGATAAGTGGGATTATCCACCGTGGCGTCGGCCTTTCCGATAAATTTGGTCAAACCGGTGCCTATGGCGCGCGCGGCAAGCCAAAAACGAAGAAGCCAAAAGGCCATTGTATAAGTTATGTTTTTTTTCATTTTTTATTTTCTGATTTAGTTGGGTAATTTATTTTTTTGCTTCTTCGCAGGAAAACAGTCAACGCTGCGGCGTTTTTGTTCCGTTAAAAACGCCAATCCCATGCGAAGAAGCCAAAAAGCTTATTGGTTAGATGTATCGAAGGCCGAGTCAAATGCGATGTCGCTGGTCGGGAAATCGAATGTGCGCACGCGCGCGCAGCTCTCGGTCGCGCCGTGAACCCTATCCATTCTGCCGTCCTCCCACTCTACCGAGAGGGGCCCCTTGTACTCTATGTCGTTGAGGGCTACGATAATCTCCTCAAAATTGACGTCGCCGTGGCCGATCGAGCGGAAGTCCCAATAGCGGCGCGGGTCGCAGAATTCGGTATGGCCGCCGAATACGCCGGCCTCGCCGGTTCCGTGGCCGAACCAGACGTCCTTCATGTGGACGTGGTAAATCCTGTCGGCAAACTTTCTAATAAACTTCACATAGTCCACCCCTTGGTATGCCAGGTGGGACGGGTCGAAATTAAAGCCGAAGCGCTTGTGGTTTTTGACCGCCTCGAGAGCGCGCTGGCTGCTTGCTATGTCAAAGGCGATTTCCGTCGGGTGCACTTCGAGGGCAAAATTCACGCCCTCCGCATCGAAAGCATCGAGAATGGGAATCCAGCGTTTTGCGAAATCGGCATAGCCGCCGGAAATCGTGTCTTTTGCCACCGGCGGGAAAGAGTAGAGGTACTTCCATATTGAAGAGCCCGTAAAGCCCGTGACTACGGGTTCCACCGGGGATTCCCCAAGGCTTTTCGGACGCATCGAAAAGAATTTCTTTGCAATTTTGGCCGTCTTCACCATGGCCTCGGCCGCGCGCTGGCGCACGCCTTCGGGATCTCCGTCGCCCCAGATTGTCGGGCTTATCATAGACTTGTGCCTAAAGTCGATTTCGTCGCATACGCACTGACCGACGAGGTGGTTCGATATGGCGTAGCAGTTTAGGCCGTTCTTTTCGAGAATGTCCCAGCGGCTTTTCAGGTACGCTTCGTCGTCGCACTTGTCGTAATCTATATGGTTTTGAGTCAGCGGAATTTCAAGGCCCTCATAGCCCATCTTTTTGGCCAAAGGCGCCAAATCCTCCAGTTTCATATCGGCCCACTGGCCGGCGAATAATGTCAACGGTCTTGCCATTTTTTTCCCTTTTAAGATGTTGTTTTGCCGCTTGGAACCGTTATGGTCCAAGCAACGTATACTTGTTTCAGTAGCTTTCTAATACGATATTGCCGGTAATTTCAAGCATTTTATGAATGAAAAGTTAACTGAAAACTAACTGGGGCCAAAAAACTTGACAAACAAACTTCCACAAATATCCTATCTCTTGATGAGATTTTACATATGCGCACTCTTTTTTTGTCTGTTGAACGCGGCCGCCAGGGCGGAAATTTTGCTTCCCGATCCGACGATTTTCTTTGAGAATGGCACATACTACCTGACGGGAACGGGCTCACATATGAAATCAGGGCGCGCCTTTCCCCTTTATAAGTCGAAAGACTTGGTGTCATGGCAACAGGCGGGCCATCTCTTGGACATCAGATCGGGGTTTGGCGAGTGCAACTTTTGGGCTCCGCAAATTTTCAAAAATAAGGACGGCACCTACGAATTGCTTTTCTGCGCCAAAGGCAAACCCGATTTTTCTGAAAAGGTTGGGCGTTTTGTCGCCTGCGCAAAATCCGACAAGATAGACTTCAAAAATGCGCGGGCGCTAAAGACCGATGTCCTTTACGAAATAGACCCATTCCTGTTCGTCGACGACGATTCCCAACTGTACCTCTACTACACGCGCGGGCCGATTTGCGGAGTCAAGATAAATTCGAAATTTGAGAGGATTTCTGAAGACAAAAAGCTTTTGGGCGTCACGCTCGACTGGGAAAGGAAGCCCCTGCCCGATGAATTTAAAGCCCTCAACGAGAAAATCGACCCGGGCAAACCCTGGGACAAGTTCCACCACTCCAGAGGCGTAAGCGAAGGGCCAACCCTCATAAAGCGCGGCGGCAAATACGTCCTCTTTTACAGCGCAAACGATTTCCGCAGCCCCGATTATTGCGTGGGCGTTGCCGTAGCCGACTCGCCCCTTGGCGATTTCAAAAAAATCCAGGACGGCCCCGTAATATCGAGGGAAATAGTAGGCTTTAACGGCAGTGGTCACGGCGATATATTCTTCGACAAAAACGGAGCTATGTGGTACGTATTCCACACGCACAACTCAAACATTCGCATTCATCCCAGGCGCACGGCCATCGTAAAGCTAATAGAAACCTTCGGCGAAGACGGCTACCCGCGCTACAAGGCAGACGCCTCGTCTTTGCGCCTGCTCTAAGGCTTACGCCAACTGCGCTATTGCAAAAAAAACCGCCTTTTGGGGGAGGCGGCGCATGCGCGCCAAAAGCCGCCGTACCTGCCAGTGGCCCGAAGCATACCCCCAATCGGGCAAAGCGCGCGCGGAAATTTGTGCATAGGCAAACGAAACCAAAAGTGCCTGACGGCACAAAAACTCCGCGTTTTGGAATCCCGAAACGCCTTTTGCCCAGCTTACAAAAATCGGCGATGTTTTGGCATAATTGGCAAAAAGCTCGACTGAAGACCCGACTGTAATTTGGCGTCGCCGCCCGAACAAAAAAAACGCACCGCCAAGTTTGGCGACTGCCAAAAGCGCGGCGGCGCGAGATAAAATGCGGTGCAAAAGTGTGTAAAAAGGGCTATTTTAATATTTCCGAGGCCAAATCGCTGCTCGAAATCGGCACGGTGTACTCATGGGCGGTTCTTAAGTTTTTTACCTTGACTGCACCCGCGTTGAGCTCGTCTAAGCCGACTATTACCGCGTAGGTTGCGCCGACTGCGTCGGCCTGCTTAAATTGTTTGCCAAAGCCCGCAGCTTTTAGTGGATAGTCTACCCTCACGCCCTGGGCGCGAAGCCTCCTGACGACATCCAAGGCCTCTTTTCTGAGGTTCTCCGAGCCTATCACGACATAGACTTGCGGCGAAAAATCGTCGCTTTGAAGCTTGCCCACAAGTTCGAGCAAATCCGAAACTGTCACGTCTCCCATTCCAAAGCCCACCGCGGGCATGGGCTGGTAGCCGAGCTTTCCCACGAGGTTGTCGTACCGTCCGCCCCCCGCCAAAGCCCTTCCGCTGCCGACAATTTGAAAGGCCTCGAAGACGAACCCCGTGTAATAAGCCAGGCCGCGTACAATGCCCATGTCGACTGATATGAACTTGTCTACGCCCAATCCGCCCAGAAGGTCGATTAGGGCGTTCCAATCTTTAATTCTCGAGGGTATATCGGGGTTCCCGGGGCACTTTTGCTCCAAGAATTGCCCGAGGGTCTCTATCGAGCGGATCTGGACGAGCGTTTCTATGTCGGCAATCAATCCGGCGGCCGAAACGCCCGAACCCGCCAAAGCCGCGTCCATCATTTCACGCAAAGCCTCGCGAGAGACTTTTTCAAGCTTGTCGATAACCGACAGCACGCCGACCATGCGGGCATCGTCGACGCCCATGCTCTGCAGGAATAGCACCCACAAAGTTCTGTCGCCCAGGCGCACCCTGAAGTGCGACTGGTCGAGGCCAAAAACCCTGAGCGAATCGACCAGCAGCGATATAATCTCCGCGTCGGCATTTATGGAGGACTCGCCGAGGATATCGGCGTTATACTGGTAAAAAGCGCGCAGCCTGCCCTTCTGCTGGCGCTCGTAGCGGTAATTTTCCCCTATGGCAAACCATTTGACCGGCCTGCGGATTGCGCCTGCGCGCGCGCCGACCATTCTGGCCAAAGAGGGAGTCATTTCAGGACGCATAGCCACGGCTCTGTCGCCTTTGTCGACGAACTCAAACAGCTGCGACTTTATCTCTTCGCCGCTTTTTTCGGTGAAGAGCTCGAGCTGTTCGAGAACCGGCGGCTCGAATTCGCAAAAGCCGTAAGAGCGCGCCACGGCGCGCCAAGCGGCCAATAGGCGGCTCTTGCGTGCGAATTCTTCGGGATAGAACTCCCTAAAGCCCGGCAGTGTCCTGAACTGAGCCATTATTTTCTGGCTCTGGAGGCTTTGCTTTCTTCTACGACGCTCAGATCGAGGGTCTTGAGTGCGGCCTTGAGTTCCTTGCCGGCCTTAAACTTCACTATGGCCCTTTTGGGGATTACCACGTCCTGGCCGGGTTTTGTCGGATTGCGCCCGACTCTCGGCTTGCGAACTTGAACTTCGAGAACGCCAAATTTGCGCAATTCGATATTGCGCCCCTGCGACAAAGACTCTCTCATGATATCCAACGTGCTCTGGACGATGTCCTTGACGTCGTTTTGAAGAATAGTGCCCTTGCGGCACTCTTCATTTTCATTGTATATTCTTTGTATGATTTCTCTTTTTGTCAGATTTTGCATATGTTTGGATCACTTTTATTGTTGCTAAAAGCATTTAATTGATTCTTCGGCCGATATGGGTCAAAAACTAAGTTTTTGTCCAAATTGCCCGATTTTTCAATTGCAAAGCCGGTAGGATTTATTAGTCAATTTTTAAAGTCAACAAAATATTGTAAGATTTTTTGAAAAACCGCTCTTTTGAATGGACTTTCGCATTGAGGGCGCATTCCCTAAACACGGCAAATTTTTACGCACAGAAAAAATGGATAAGAATAAAGACAACGACGACACACAAAAGCCCGACGAAAAATCCAATCCCGGGCAGGAGATACTTAAGCAGCTTGAAAAGCTCATGGGCTCAAAGAACGTAAAGTTTGAATTTCAGCCAAATTTTGGCGCCGCCGAACCGGCCAGGCCGTCGGCCGAACCCGAGCCGGACTCAAACGAAATATTGAACAAAATACGTCATTTTTCGATGAAGCCGCGCGAAATACGCGACTACCTCAACCGGTTTGTCATAAAGCAGGACGAAGCAAAAAAAGTGCTTTCAACGGCCATTTGCGACCACTACAACCACGTGCGCAGATGCCTTGAGAACCCGTCGCTCAACGACGCCGAATACGCCAAGCAAAACATTTTGATTCTCGGGCCCACGGGCGTCGGCAAAACTTATCTTATGCGCACTGCGGCGAAACTAATCGGGGTGCCGTTTGTCAAGGCCGACGCCACGAAATTCTCCGAGACCGGATACGTCGGCAGCGATGTCGAGGATATTATCCGGGATCTCGTCAAGGCAGCGAACAACGATGTCGACGTCGCGCAATACGGGATAGTCTATATAGACGAAATAGACAAGATTGCCGGCAGCGGCAATCTCGGCGGCAAAGACGTCTCCGGGCGCGGCGTTCAAATAAACCTGCTCAAGCTTATGGAGGATTCGAACGTAAACGTAGTTTCGCCCCAGGATATGATGGGGCAAATGCGCATGGCCATGTCGAATAAAAAGATGAAGCGCAGCATAAGCACGCGCCACATTCTCTTCATAGTAAGCGGCGCCTTCGACAAGCTCGGCGAAAACGTCGCCCGCAGAATGGACAAAAGCCGCATAGGCTTTTCCTCCGACGCGGCCGCCGACAGGGACAAGCCCCCGTCGGAGTATCTCAAATACGCCCAGACTCAAGATTTCATAAAGTACGGCTTCGAGGCCGAATTCATAGGGCGCCTTCCCGTGCGCGTGGCCTGCGAGGCGTTGACGGCCGAGGATCTGGCCGACATACTCAGCTCTTCCGAGGGGTCGATACTGCGCCAGTACAAAGAATCTTTTGCAGGCTACGGCATAGATTTTTCCATAACGCCGGAAGCGGTCAAAAGGGTCGCCGACGAGGCTATACTCGAGCACACGGGCGCTCGCGGGCTTATGACGGTTCTAGAGCGCACCCTGCGCGACTTCAAATTCGAGTTGCCCTCGTCTGGCATAACGAGCTTTGAGCTCGATACCGACACTGTCGACAACCCCAAGGAAAAGCTAAAAAAGATTCTGTGCGAAAATTCCGAACTTTTAAAAATAAGCGTCAGCGCCGACGTTGAAAAGTTTGCGCGGAAATTCTCGGGGCAGACGGGTTTTTCGATATCGTTTGACGCCGAAGCAAAAGCCGCGCTTGTGGAAAAGGTCATTGAGGCCGACAAGTGCGCCGACGCCATATGCACTGAGCTTTTCAAGGATTACGAGCACGGCCTTGCCATAGTTTCGCGAAACACGCAGGAGACTTCGTGGGTGCTGCCGAAGGCGGCCGTTGACGATCCGGACAAGTATTTGTCGGAACTCGTCGTGAACTCGTTTAGCAAGAAATAGCCGTGGCCGATTTTCAAAAGCGCGACCCCGACGAGGTCAGGGATATGTTCTCGGGCGTCGCAAAGCGCTACGACGCCATCAACTGCGCCATGTGCATGGGGCTCGACAGGCTCTGGAGGCGCGCGCTCGCGCGCGCGGCTCTCGAGGGGCTGGGCGCGGAGCCGCGCATAGCCGACTTTGCCTGCGGCAGCGGCGACGTGTGTATCGAGCTTGCCCGCGCGCACCCATCGGCGAAGATTACGGGGGTGGACTTCTGCCCGCAAATGCTCGAAATAGCCGCCAAAAAGATTGCCGCGCGGCGCTTGGGGGATCGGATTGAGCTTGTCGGGGCCGACTGCAGCTCGACGCCGTTTGAGTCGGAAAGCTTTGACGCGCTAACAATTTCATTCGGTTTCAGAAATTTTCACGACAGGCAAAAGAGCCTTTCGGAGATAAACCGCATACTAAAGCCCGGCGGCAGGCTATGCATACTTGAGGTATCGAGGGCAAACCGATTCTTTGAAGGGGCGCAGCACATATTCATGGGTTCGGTCGTCCCGCTTATAGCGCAGATCTTCGGCGGCAGGCGCCAAGACTACCAGTATCTGGCAAAGACAACGTTTGCCTATCCGCGCCCGGAGGAAATCAGGCTGATGCTTTCGTCGGCGGGCTTTTCAAAAACTCGGGTGCGCAAATTTGCGTTTGGATTGGTGGCTCTAACAATTTCGGAAAAGGTCTAATCATGGGGGAAGATCCCGAGCTATTCGGACAAACCGCCGGCCTCGTCGATCCCGACGAGTTCCCGTCGTGGATAATCTACGAAGACGACAACCTCTTGGTGTTGAACAAGCCCGGCTGGCTGGTATGCCACCCGTCCAAAAACGGCCCCTACTCGAGTCTCGCCGGAGCCGCGCGGCAATACTTAAAGAGCGATTTGCTGCACCTTGTCAACCGCCTCGACCGCGAGACAAGCGGCGTGGTAGTCCTGGCAAAAGACAGGCAGACGGCCTCGATTGCCCAAAAGGCGATGATGGACAAACATCTGGTGGGAAAAACATATTTGGCCATTTTGGACGGCCACCTGAAGGCCCACGTGTGCGTATCGCAGCCGCTTGCCGACGACAAGTCATCGGCAGTCGCCGTCAAGACTTGCTGCGCGGTGCGCAAGCTTTCGGCAAAGAAAGCCTTTACGGAATTTCATCCGCTATCCCTTTCCCAAAATCCCCAATTTCGGCCGTCCACGCTTGCGCTCGTGAAGATAGGCACGGGCAGAAAACACCAAATCAGGGCACACGCCCAGTGGATGGGACACCACGTCGTCGGGGACAAAATTTACGGCGAAGACGAAAACTTTTACCTAAAATTCATCGACAGCGGCGTGACCGGCGAAATGCTGGAAATTCTCCAAATGCGCCGCCAGGCTCTCCACGCCTATGAAATGGATTTCAGCAAAGTCTTCGGCAAAGTTTTTCGCGCGCCTCTAAAACCCGATTTTTTGGATTTTATGGCCTCGCGCAAGATAGAACTTCCGAAACAATTCGATATTTAGTTGTTGCGATAGAAGCCGCTTAATCGGCGCTCTCAGACCAATCGGCGTTTTTTTTTGCGGCGCTGCATCGAAAGGCTTTCTGGCGTTTCCGCCATTTTTGCATTTTATTTTTTTTGTATCTTTCAACAACCGCCCAATGCCCGAATGAGCGGAAAGTATGGCTAAATGGCGGCATAAGCGCAAGCGTACCGCTTATGTGCTAGTATCGGATATCAACAACCCCGCGGGTCGGAGTCGGGGATCGGATAGCGCCTAATATACGCGCTCGAGGGCGGATCCGTCGGGAAAGTTAAGCTTTATTGTGCCGCCGCCTTTTTTGACGGTTATGCCGTCATACTTCTCGCCCTTTACGGAATGGATGGGGCGCAACAGCTTTTCCGATACAAGCCTCTGGTACGAGACTTCCATGGCCTGCTTGTCGTTGTCCATATACAACTTTGCCGCCGATATGACGTCGTCGAGATTGCGCTCTATTTTCTCGAATCCGATTTTATTGCAGACCCTTACGGCCGAAGGCGCAAATGCGGCGGCCAACAGGCACAGAATTGCCGCCACGAGCAACAGCTCAATCATGGAAAAAGCTCTTCTTGGTCTTTTCATGGGAAAAGAAAACGACATGCGGGCGAGGATTGCAAATAAATTCTGACGAGCCTGCCAATTTGGCATCGTAAAAATTTGGTTGAACTAATGCGCGCGAAAATGTTTTATACGCGCATGAAAGAAAAGACATTTGTGATACTAAAGCCCGACTGCATGGAAAAGAAGCTCCAGCCCGAAATACTGAGGCGGTTCCTGTCTGCGGGCCTTGAAATCGTAGCGTGCAAGATGGCGCGCCTGACGGAGGAAATTCTCAGGGAGCATTACGCGCACATAGCAGACAAGCCGTACTATCCTCCGCTTGTGGAATTCATGCGCCGCAGGCCGGTCATACTAATGGTGCTCGAGGGCGAAGACGCCGTGGCGCGGGTGCGGAGAATGTTGGGCTGCACGAATTCTCTGGAGGCTCCCGCCGGGACAATCAGGGGCGACTTCGGCCTAAATTCGCGCGAGAACATCGCCCACGCCTCGGACAGCGCCGAAAACGCCAAGATAGAAATAGCGCGCTTCTTCAACGAAGACGAAATATTCTAATGCCCGACCCCTATCAAAAATTTGATTTCGAGGCTCAAACTCTCGAAAAGCTCGGCCGCTTTGCCGAGCTGTTGCGCGAAGTCAACAAGAAGGTAAATCTGCTATCGCGCAAGGACACCGACGCGCTCGAATACCGCCACATAGCCTTTTGCGCGGCCATAACCAAGTTTTTCAAGCCCGCGGCGGGCGCGCGCATAGCCGATGTGGGAACAGGCGGCGGGCTTCCGGGAATAGTCGAGGCCATAGTGTATCCGCAGGCGCAAGTATTCATGTTCGACGGGGTCGGCAAGAAGATTCGCGCAATATCGGAAATAATCGCGGAACTGGGCCTGGACAACGCCGTGGCGATAAACGCGCGCATAGAGGAGCGCAAAGATAGTTTCGACTACGCGACGGGTCGGGCGGTATGCGCCCTTCCGCTATTTTTTTCGTTTGTGAAGAAGCGCCTAAGGCGCGGGCGAGCGGGCAATCTTGAGGACGGCGTCATATATTTTAAGGGGGGCGAGCTCGAGCCCGAGCTTGTCTCGAGAAAAATTCTCCCCGATGCGGAGTTTGATCTCGAAAAATTCTTTGGCGACCTAGCGTACGAGGGAAAGAGAATATCCGCATTTTCCACGCGAAAAGTTCTGGCCGGGGCGAAATAATTTTATGCTTGAACAACGCCCTGCGAAAGCCGAACATATGTGCAAAGTAGAGTAAAAGACATGGCAAAGGAAAAACGCACAGCAATCGAACCTACGAGGGAGCAAGACTACCCCGAATGGTACCAGCAGGTAATCAAGGCCGCGGATTTGGCGGAAAACAGCCCCGTGCGCGGGTGCATGGTGATAAAGCCGTGGGGCTATTCGCTATGGGAAAACATACAGGGGGCCCTCGACAAGATGTTTAAGGACACCGGGCACACGAACGCCTACTTTCCCCTTTTTATACCGGTGAGCTACCTTGAAAAGGAAGCCGAGCATGTTGAGGGTTTTGCCAAGGAGTGCGCCGTTGTCACACACTCGAGGCTGGAGCTCAATTCGGAGGGCAAGCTCGTGCCCGCCTCACCCCTCGACGAGCCGCTAATTGTGCGCCCCACATCGGAAACGATAATAGGCGAAATGTATTCCCGCTGGGTGCAATCCTACAGGGATTTGCCCATACTTATAAACCAGTGGGCAAACGTCGTGCGCTGGGAAATGCGCACCCGCCTGTTTTTGAGAACCGCCGAATTTTTGTGGCAAGAGGGCCATACCGCCCACGCCTCGGAGGAGGAAGCCCGGCAGGAGACGCAAAGAATGCTGCGCGTTTATGAAGACTTTGCCGTAAACTACATGGCCATGCCCGTAATATGCGGCCGCAAGACCGAGGGCGAAAAATTTCCCGGAGCCGTCGACACGTACTGCATAGAGGCGATGATGCAGGATAGAAAGGCCCTGCAGGCGGGAACTTCCCACTTCCTCGGCCAAAATTTTGCCAGGGCAAGCAACATAAAATATCTATCCGAAGCCGGCAAAGAGGAATATGCATGGACTACCAGCTGGGGAGTGTCGACGCGCCTTATAGGCGGCATGATAATGACGCACTCCGACGACGACGGGCTTGTCCTTCCGCCCAAGCTTGCGCCGCTGCACATAGTAATTTTGCCGATTCTTCACAAAGACGACCAAAAGCAAAGCGTAATGCAATACTGCCAGCAGCTATGCAGTGAGCTTCAGGGGCTCAAATACGCCGGAAGAGACCTGAAAGTAAAGATAGACTCGCGCGACATGCGCGGCGGCGAAAAGACGTGGAGCTGGATAAAGAAGGGCGTTCCCCTGCGCATAGAGGTGGGCCCCCGCGACATCGCGTCGGACACTTTGTTTGTGGCGCGCCGCGACAATGGCCAAAAGCAGTCTATACCCCGCGCCGAATTCATTGCAAAGGCCGCGGATATTCTTGACGATATTCAAGCCCAGCTTTTGTCCAGGGCCAAGGCCTATCGGGACGCGAACACAAAACAGATCGACACAAAAGAGGATTTTTACGCGTTCTTTACTCCGAAAAATGAGCGCAAGCCGGAAATCCACGGCGGCTTTGCAGTCGCCAACTACGACGGTTCGGCGGAAGTCGAGGACATGCTCAGGAAGGACCTCAAAGTCACGGTGCGCTGCATACCCCTCGACGGCGGAGCGCCTACGGGCAAGTGCATATTTACCGGCAACGAGGGCAAGTACAGAGCCGTATTTGCAAAATCGTACTAGAAGATTCGCAGAGTTTAGGATTAGAAAATGGGCGGTTTACGCCCATTTTTTTTTGCAAAACTGCGCGGAAAAATTCCGATAAAAAAATACGGCGTGTATTGCGAAAAAAAAATCCCCGAACTTGTTTGGTGCAAATAATTACTTGCCTTTAATAGGGAAAAACGTAGAAAGGGCTGGCTCTTATAAATTGATAAACTAAAGAATGATGAGGTATATTTTATACATATTTCTTGCGTTTGCGCTTCTATTTTCGGTTGGATACCTTCTCTCGATAGAGGACTGGACCCGCACCATAGACGTAGTCAGGAACGCCGACGAGCTGCAAGTCTTCACCGTCGATAAAACTGGCGATGGACTCGAAGGCCGAGTTATATATTCGACGCAGTCCCCCCAAGAAATATCAGAATTTGCCTCCGCTATGGAGCTAAAAAAGACCGTTGCCATCACCCACAAGGGCTTAATTGGGCTGCCGCTTATAAAGGTTCTAAAAAACGGGCAAGTCGTCCTTCAGATTTCAAGCCATAACTATCAAAAGTTAAGCTCCGACGAATGCAAGCTCGACGGCATACTAAAAAACCCGCAAGCCTGGAGAAACTGGTTTGAAAAACGCATTCCGGAACTAAAGAAAAAATAGACAACGCAGTCCGCTTCAGCGCAGTAGTCTCCAATAAAGCCCTATGCTTCATTTTCTCAGGCCGAAAAACGAATTAAGCACACGGGAATGCAATATACGGCTTGAAAGAATCCGCCCATAAAAATATTGCAAAAAAATTTGCGCGCGAAGGAGCACCCTCACATAGGATTGCAAATTCTGCTATATAAAAATTGCGCTATTCGAAATGCAAAAATGCTAACATGTTGCAGGGCCGCTTCGACGAACGGAAAACTCCCTCCTAAAAAACGCCCTTTAATAGCCCTTTACGACGGCGCGATTTGATTTTTCGGAGCTAAAAAATACATTACCGAAGGAGCGCTTGTTACAGCCCCAGCCATGCGGCCGCTTCCTTTCACCGCGGCGTATTAGGGCTGGAGACGCTCAATCTTCCATGTCTTATCCGGCTGCAGGGTATACGCAAACCTGTCGTGAAGCCTGTTTTCCCGCCCCTGCCAGAACTCGAATTTTTTGGGCACTATGCGTATTCCGCCCCAAAAGTCTGGTAGTGGAACTTTGCCGTCGGCGAACTTCTGCTTCATTTTTTGGAACTGCATTTCCAGAAGGCTGCGCGAAGATATTATCGAGCTCTGATGAGAGACCCATGCGCCGAGCCTGCTGCCCAACGGCCGCGACAAAAAGTATCTCAGGGATTCGGCAGTCGATACTTTCTGGGCCGTTCCCTCTATCCTGAGCTGGCGCTCCAAATCAAGCCATGCAAACAGCGCGCAGACATTGTTGTTGTGTTCAAGCTCCCTCGCCTTTTGGCTGTGGTAGTTTGTAAAGAACACAAATCCGTTTTCGTCCCAAGATTTCAGCAGAACAATGCGGCTAGAAGGCGCGCCGGTCTCCGAAACGGTGGAAACGACCATTGCATTCGGCTCAATAACCTTGCATTCAACGGCGTGGTCGAACCATTGTTTAAATTGCGCAAAAGGGTTGTCGTCGAGCATGTCGCGCGAAAGGCCGCCCTTTAGGTATTCGTTTCTAAATTCAAATAAATCCATTACAAGATATCCCTTACACGTTTTGACAATATTTCATTTTGGGAAATTTGTTCAAAGGCCGAAAGCGAAATTTTAACGGCGTTTTCATAGTCGGAAAGGCGGTCGAAGACGTGCTGGTCGCCGTCGTTTATGGCGAGGGTGTCAAGCAGCTGCATTATGGTTATGGAATCGGGCGAGATTGCCGGCTTAAGTAGCGTCTCGTCGCCGCTGGCCGACTCGGCAAAGCAGACTAGCTCCTTTTCTACGAGCCATTTCACGCACATTGCAAGCAGCGCCGTGGGGAGCTTTAAGCGTGCGGAAAGCTCGTCGAGATTTTTCGCGCCGCTGCCCTTGTTGTAAAACTCCCTCGAGACTTCGCAAAATACAGCGAGCCCGCAAAGGTTTTTGGAGCGCGAGCCGATTTTATTCCACGCCTGGGCGTCGTCGTAAAAGCCGACGAACTGGAACGAATAGGCTATTATTCCGCCTGAGAGCAGGAACGTCCAGAATATGTAAAGGCTGAACATGGCTATTACCACTATTGCCAAATATCCGTAAAAGCTCTGTTGTTTTGCAATGTAGGCCATGTACAGGAACGAGAGCCTGTTGTTGAGCAACAGCAACACCGTTACCACCGCTCCGCCCACGAGGGCGGACTTCCACGCCACTTTTGTAAAAGGTATAAATTTGTAGAAGCACGAAAGGACCAACAGCATAACGGCCACGCCCAGGCAGTAGCTTATCCACGGCAAGTATTCCTTAAAGAAGGGCAAATCGCCAAATATTCTCGACAGAGTGGAAGTGGCGAAAAAGCCCGCCGCAAATATCGAGCCCACCGACCCGAAAAATATCATGACAAAATAAAACACCACCCTGTTGACCCATTTGCGCCCCTGCTCCACTCCCCATATGTAATTAAAGGCGCTCTCCATATTCACAAAGAGCAGAAGGCATGTAAAAAGCATCGCAATAACGCCCAGTATTCCGGCGCGCGCGCTTCCTTTTGAAATGTTCTCTATAAATTGGTAGATTTGCGGATTGACGTCTATAGTGCGCGCATAATGGCCGCCACGGGCAGCCGACGGCGTGTCAGCCCCCTCAACTTCTCCGGGAACGACGCCGCCCGCCGAGTCATCCCCCCGCTTTGCCTTCTTCCCGGCGGCGGTTTTATCGGCGCCGTTAGAACGCCCCGGCAACAGCCTATCATTGACATCGCCGCGGCTCGAGATTGCGCCCTGCTGCCCGTGGCGGGTATCGCGCAGGCCGCCTGATTCGTATTCGGAACGCTCCGTCGCGGAGGCGGCCTCCTCTTTCAACATTTCGTTAAACGCGGGCATTACAAAGATTGCCGCATCCATGATTTTATCGTAGAGGAACGCCTCGTCTTTGTCCCTGAAGAAAATCTGGGAAAAGGTAATGGTTATGGCAAGAATGGGCCCCACCGCAAGCAGCGTCGCGTAGGATAGAGACGAGGCCTGGACTAAAATTCTTTTTTTGACTATGCCGTTGACGACGGCAAAGATTATGCGCGAAAGAATAATGAGAGTGCGCCGCAGACCCCGCTCCGAATCCGACGGAACGCTCCAAATTTCGTTGCCGAAGGCCCTTATTTTTTCGGCGATGGAATGTTTTTTTGTCGTGTTATCTTCGTCCATTTTAAACCGCAATTAAATACGCCTGAAATCCGAGCGCCAAGAATGCAAATACAATCGCAGCCAGCATGCCGAAATTGCGCGTCAGCAACCCGGCTGCAATCCACATTCCGATTGTCAAATACGCAATGTTTTCGCCCGAATTGCACCACGCCACATAGCCGAAAAAGCCGGCGCATGCAAACGCTTTAAAAAGGAAGAACTCAAACGGCTTAAAGCGCGTTAAAAACAAAACAAACAGCGCGGCGTCTATGGCCCCCGAGATTCCCAGAGGCGTCTTAAAAAAGCCCTCCAACCCGGAAGCCGACATATCCGCCCCCAGTGCCGAGGCAACAGCGCCGACGAGCAAAAAGACCTCTATTGCCGCAAGAGATACCAAATATGCCGGGCGCGAGACTGTCCTTTTTTTTTCGCCGCTTTTCATCGTTATTTTTGCTTTGCAGCCCTGAGTTTTGTCTCGGTCTCGCGCGGATCGTCCGCCCAGCCGAGTTTGCTTCTGAGTATGCCAAAGTGGGAATGTCCGCGCCTGCGCATAAATTTCACCGTGCAAGGCGGCATGTAAAGTTCGAGCTCGTCTCCGCGCGTCATTGTGGCCACAAGCTGGTTGTCGGCCATCAGCACGCTCTCCCCGCTTACGCACATAAGCCGTACGAGTGTGCCATAGCTTAGCACAAGGCTTCTGTTTGAAAGCGTGTGGGGGCAAATGGGCGTCATCACGAACGAGCGCGTCTTGGGGTGTATTATGGGCCCGCCCGCGGAAAGGTTGTAGGCGGTGGAACCCGTCGGCGTTGAAAAAATCAAGCCGTCGCCTACGTAATCGGCGATAAATTCGTTGTCGGCATATATTCTAAATTTTGAAATTCCGTTGACTCTCGAATCCTTCAGTACGAAGTCGTTCAAGACGAGGTGCGTCTTGTTCTGGTAGGTAGCCGCCAACATTGCCCGCTCGAAAATCTTGCCCTCGCCCCGGGCGAGCATCAGGAAAAGCTCCTCGTCTATTTCGCTGGTGTACGTGGCCAAGAAGCCGAGCTTTCCCAAGTTGATTCCGAAGGCCGGGACGCCGTATTTTGCAAGCATCGTCGCGCACGAGAGTATCGTGCCGTCGCCGCCGATGACGCAACAGGTGTCTATATCCCTAAAACATTCCTCCGGAGTCGGGAAGTCGGTAGAAATTTCAACCTCGAGGCCGCCCCTTCGCGCCATCCCGGCAAGTTTTCGGGCGATGTCGAGCGCGTCGGGTTTCTGGGTGTTGACTACAAAGAGAATCTTCATTTTCTTCACTCCCGCATTAGAGCGCCCATTCGGCGCCTTTGCAATTCTTTTTATCCCTCGTGGCGCCCCCGCCGGGCAAGGCCGCCAATGGAAATTTCGGGCCTGCGCCGCGGCTTAGGGAAAGCTTAGACGAGAAAGAACCATCACTTGAACGCCGCGCATGCGCGTCCTGCCCCGAGACAGTACCATAGGCTGCATATATCATTTGCCAGGGCTTTTCGAACGCTTTATAATATCCGACGTCGACACCGCCTCGGAAAACACGGGGCTAAGCGGCGCGACACTCTTGGGTTGCGCGCCAACCGGCCCAAATGCCCCGGAGGCGCGAACCGCCCAAAGTCTGCCTTTTGGCTCTTTAAAGAAGACAATTTTCCCCTGCTCGTCGGCCACTCCCACCATAAATATCGGATGCTTTTTGCTTTCAATTATCGCCCTTATGCAGCAGAGGCTCTCCTGCTTGTAATGCGGTCTCTGGACTGTGTAAAGGGCCTTGTTTATGGAGTCTGACGTATCTTTCGATTCGAATATCCACGACTGCCTGGCGAATCCGCGGGCGTGCTTTTGCACAAGCTCTTCGCGTTTTAGAGCGCTTTTTGAGAACATCAAACCGCTGTAGACGGGGTATTTTCTCATCTGGTCGAATATTTCTTTTTCGAGCAGGAGCTTGAAAAGCGGGTTCACCTGCGCCTGAGGAATTTCCTCGAGAGCCTCCAGCAGGGATTTTTTTGCCGCAATCTCGGAAACCTTGCGCGCCAACTCCGACTCCGGAGACAAATCTCCGCCTCCCAGGATTTCCCCGGTGGGATCCTCCCCGAATATTTCATGGCGGCGGAAAAGGTTTGTAGTAAGCGTTCCCGCCGGGGTTATCCGCTGAATGCGCTGCATTGTTTCGGTGCCGCTGTCCCAAGAATTCACCCTGGTGTGCGCAGGCCCAGCGGCGTAGATTTTTTCGCCGTTTGGCCTCGTAAACAAATACGCGTCGGCCAAGACTTCGGGCAGGCGCAGGTCAAAGCGCGAAAATTGGGATACCTTGTCGGCATATTCGGCTGCGTCTATATCGGCAAAGTCAGCAAGCTGGCCGGCTTTTATGCGCTTTTGCTGCGATAATATTTTGGAAAGCTTTTTGTAGAAATCCGACGGTATGCGGCGCGCCGACTTCAAAAGCGAGGCCATAGCCATGTACTCCGACATGCTCCGCGCATTTTCAAGAGACTTTCGGGCGTCTTCAAATTCGTAGTAGATTTTGCGCGCGTCGGCCAGGCGCATCGATATGTCGTTATAGCGGTCGATATCTATCTGGTGGGGCTTAAAAGTCTTATCCGCCATGGAATCGGAAAGTCGTCGAGCGAGGGCCGAATACTTTGCGTCTATATCCCTGCGAGGCCTCTCAAAGTTTTCATAGCGCACAAGCAGTTTTTCGTAATCCTCCAAGAGCCTGCGACGGATTTGAGAGGCCTCGAGCTCCCGCTTTTCAAATTCGTCCTTAAGCGCCGTTTTCGCCCCGGCGAGCTTTTCGTTCAAACGGGTCTGAATCGACGGCGGCAATGTCAGTATCTCCATTTCCGCCGCGTCCATATCGCCCATCATTTTTGATATGCGGGCGCTTTCCAGCGACGCGCATTTGGTTGCGCTGTCAAATAGCCCGAGCAGTCGCGACTGCGCGGAATCAACCACGATAGCGTCTTTTCTCATCTGCGAAAATTTCGCATAAACGCCCGGGTCTTTAAGCGCCGCAGGATAATCGCGTTCTATATCGTCGAGCGCCTTCTTTATCGCCTGGCAGTCGTCAACCAGAGTCAGCCTGCCAAGCGCCTCGAGCGCGCGTGCGCTCTCGTCGGAAATTCTCCAGCGCTCGTACCCGCGCATTCCCGCATAGCAGACGACGGCCACCAGCGCCGCGCACGCGCAAAATTTGAACGCGCCCTTGAGAACAATTCTTCTTGAAAGCGCCCCGATTTTCCCGTCGAGAATTTTTCGCGAGTCGCCGTCGAGGCAGCAATAATAATCGCCCTTGAATTTTTTTAAGAGCCCAAGCCTTTCTTTGCCCGACAACTTCGCCGAAGACTCCAATTCGCGCGATAGGGCGCCGGCAGATATGCGCATTAGGGCCCCGCGCACGCGGGTCTCCAATTTTTCAAAGGCCTCATTGCAAAAAGCCGAAGCCGATTCGGCCTCTTTTCCCCCGAGCTCGCCGAGATTATTGTCGTAAATTTCGCAGGCTACCTTCAGCAAGTCTCCGGGGTTTTCAATGCGGGAAGCCCCCTCAATCTTTGCGCCTAGATTTCTAAGCAGCGCGCGCCTTATTTCGACGGAATTTTCGGCAATTAGTTTTTTTGCGCTCTCGAGGTCGGCGTTCGTCTGCTCGGACGGGTTCTCCTCTAAAAATTCGCATATCCGCATCAGTTCGGGCGCGGAAAAATCGGCGTCGGCCAATATGCGGGCAAGCTTTTGGCGCATTTGCATGCGCACGCTTTCCACTCTGCGGGCAAGCTCCCGGGAGACTTTCTCCGAGGTATTTATCTTGGCTATGCACCTTATCGTGGAAAGCGCGGAAACGAAATCGCGCATGCGCATATTGCGGCGATAGCGCCTATACAGAGGATGATCTGCCTCAACCTTGCCCGAATAAATGGCCGAAAGCCCGCGCAAATCTTCGGCGTCAAAAGGCGGCACGGATATAAGAGCGTTTTTTCTGCAATAAATTGCCCACTGTTTTGCGACGGGCGAATTGAGCGCCGCAACCGCCTCGGTAAGGCCCGCCTCCTGGGCTGTTTCAACCGCGGCGTTTACACTGCCCGCGCGCGCCAGCTTCAGGCACTTTTGCAGCGCATCAAACGATTCCACAAAAAGCGCCCCGATCCGCACGGAAAGAACGCGAGCCTGGCGCGGGTCGCCGAATGATGAATCGAGAAATTCCTGTATTTTTGCAATGAGTTTTTCGGGCTTCATTTTGATATGGCCTCCCTTATTTCTTCGCAACGCTTCTTCATCTCCGCGCGCTTTGCCTCGGGCAAAAGAGAAAGCCCGTTTATGGCCAGCGACACGTTCTTAAGCGCAAGCTCTTTTTGCGAATCCGTCGCGAAAGGATTTTGCGATATTTTGCGGGCGTTGGAAATTAACAGATTTATTTTTATTTCGATGTCGGAAAGCAGCGCGGCTGTATAATTGGGGTTTTCGGCCCCGTATTTGGTGCCCTTCCAGTACGACAAAGCGCCCATAAAATCTCCCGACGAAATTTTGTCGCGAGCATGCTCGAGCGTTTCCGAAAGCGTCGGAGGCTTCGGAATAAAGACGCGTTCCGCAGCCGGTTTCTCCCGGGCCTTTGCCGACTCTTTTGGGACCTTGTCTGTTTTCGGGAAAACAAACAGCACAACCGCTAAAATTACAAGCAGCGACACCCCCGCAAGCGCTATAATCCATCCCCAGTTTCCGCTTTTTTTTGCCTCCACCACGTTAAAACGCGCATTCGGATTTCTTTGAAGAACCTTCAAGTTGTATTTTTCGGCATTTGTAAGAATGCCTGTACGCGCATATTCGGCGGGTCTGCCGGCGGGAATCTGGCCGTACACCTTGCCTGCGACAAAATCCACAAGCACTTGCCCGCGCGGCTCGCCTGCCCGCCACGTAAAATCGGACGGCCTGTCGCTGGGGAGCATGAAGGTCGTAAAAGTCACGCTCCAAACATCGCCCGTGAGACGCCGAAGCAGAATGGCCTGCGAATAAAGCTTAAGGATATCCAAGGCATCGCCGACGCGGCAGGATATAAATGCTCCGTCGCATAGAACCGCCGCGTAGGCGCAGTCCCCGAAGCGGCTCTTCCAATATTCCGCCGGAAGGGATTGCGCCTCGATGGAATTGATAAGCCGATCGCCAACATCGTCCAAAAGGCGCGGCGGGCCGTCAAAGCGGTCGAGCCATCCGCCAAAGCCTAGCATTATATCGGCCGGAGAAACATTCAAGGCCTTGGTTTGCGAATCGGAAATGATTATGTGGTGGGCTATATAATTATTGCGGTTGGTGTAGTCGAGCCCGCAATCCTTCGCGCGCGTAAGCACGTGGTACTTTTGTCCCATCGCCTCCACTATGCGGTGTGAAAACACCGTGCCCGAGGCTATGTCGTACTGGCTCAAGGCCTCTATCTTTGGGACCAAAGCCGCCGGCATATCCGCGCTTCTTGCCACAGTGGAAAAGCCCGTCCTGCCCCTTGTAAGCGACTGCGCGCTGCTTGTGTATACGAGCTGGTACATTATTGTTTGCGGATTAATTTGGTTGTTTGAGAGAGCGCCCAAAGCACGGGGACATCTACATTTTCGGGCTTTATTTTTTCGGGTATGGGCGCCAATCTCCCCGCGCAGAATCCCCCTTCTATTACCATCGGCGAGTGTCCCAGAGCACTCGCTGCAAAGTACCTTACGTTTGACGAGAGCGCATCGCACGCCCCGACGACATCGGGGGCCATATCCCTTAGGAACCGTTCCAAAAGCGCGCTGTTATAGTCGATTGCGTCCATGCAAAGCGCACCGCCTTCGACGGTCGGGCGCAACGGCGTTTTAAGAAGATGCTCCCACATGTCTGACTTGCCTATTATGACTGCGAGAGGAGTTTGAATGCGCTCGTGGGCGTCGAGCCCCCTGACTCGCTTTATTCTGACCTGCATCTCCGAGACTATCGTTCCCTGCTGGTCGAACGCGCCCGACATAAGCAGCTGGGGGTCGGGATAGTCACCCAAGGCCTTTCTAAATTCTGGATTCGTAGCCGGATCGAAGAGCAGGAAAATCGCGTCGCTAGACGCCACGTGCATGGCTCCCGGAGACTGGTCCAGATCGACGCCAGGCTCGAAATGTTCGCCGGCGTTGTCGTAGAAAATTATCGAAGTGTCGGGCTGTTCCGGAGCTGTCAGCAAGTACGACAGCGGCTTTGGCAGGGCAACCATTTTGCCGAACCTCCGGCAGCGCTGGTACATTGCGCCCTCGTAGGCGGTTTTTTCGAGAACGGCGTCCTCGGGCCGGCGCGCGGAAAAGAGTTTGTTCTTCATTTGCGTGAGCATGACGTTCCCCGAAGGGTCCAAGTCTTTCATCAAGACGCCGAAGTCTGCGCCGAGCCTCTCGGGCAGTTTTTTTATAAGCGCGCTTAAGTAATAGGATTTTCCCGAGCTGGGGGCGCCCACAAGCGAAAATATTTTGTTGTCGAGCTCCAAATAGTTGGGGGGCAATTTTCCCAGACAATGCGGACAGGCCACATCGGGCGCGGGGGCGCCGGCGGCATCGAAGGGCACGCCGTCCTCGTTAAATTCAGTCGGGAGGAAACGCCTCATTTCGTAGGGCCCCATAGTGGGATCTCCGCGCAAACTTTCGTGGGCGGCCACAGACAAAGCGTCGCCGAGGTCGAATTTAAGCCAGCAAAGCGGGCAGGTGACAGCGCGCGCCGACTGGGCGAGCACCGGGGCCTCTACAGCCTCTGCCCCGCCAGCCCGAGCCTGGTTGGAATCAGGCGCGAAAAGGCTCAAAAAGGAGAAGCCCAGACCGAAGTTAGACGGACATACTGCCATACCCTCGCCCGAAAGCCCCCTGCCAAATACGCTCTGTTTTAGCATCGTAAAAGGCATTTCATTTTCAATCATGCCTGTGGCCGAATAGAAAATGAGCCATTTCGACAAATCAATGCCCCTGAAGGCCTTGTCCGCAGATGGATCCGCCGAGATGTAATAGGCGCGCTCCTGGCACGAAACGGCAAGAACTGCGTCTACTTTGCGCGGCTGCATAAGAGGCGCGCTGTTTACAAAGACGTCTCCGCGATCCGAAGAGATGCAAAGATCCCCGTCGTCGCCGACACTTACGAGCACCGCCGTCGCCGTACCCGATTCCGCCGGGCGCATTTGTTCGTCGAGAGCCGCCGGAAATTTTTCGATTTTAAAAACTTCGCCGCTTGCGCAGTCCAAAACGCATATGGACTTAGAGGCTTTACCAAATAATCTTAACGACCTAAACATATCTGCAAGTAGTCTTAGTATTTCAAAAAAACGCCGATACTGCAACTTTTTTTTTGAAGCTGCGGCAAAAACAGAACCGCCTGCCCAAAAGGAGACGTGTCGAGTAAAAAAAGTCGCATTTTAGGGGATGGAAAAAAAAGTTGAAACTTTTTTCAAAAAATACCAGTCTTATGGTAGAGATTAGAGAAAAGGAGAATTCTTACCAGAAATGACAAACGCAAAAACACTCGACGAAAAGGAGCTCATCGAGCTGATAAAGAGCGATGAGGAGGAGGGGTACAGAGCCCTGTCAAGTCTCTACGGCAATGAAATCTTCTTAAAGGCCAAGTCCATAACAAAGAATCATGAGGACGCCGAAGAGCTGACCCAAGACACGATGATGAGGATCCGCAAGGGGATATTTTCCTTCCGGGGCGATTCATCGCTTAAGACTTGGATTTTCAGGATAATCAACAACCTTTCCATAAACAGGTTAAAAAAGACGAAGCGCCAGGGCGCAGACGTGACCATGTCCATGGACGCCGCGATAGCCGACGGCGAGGAGATGACGATGTCGTTTGCCGACGTGCTGCCCAGTTCAGACATGTCGCCTGCGGAAATGATGGAGCGCTCCGACAACGAGGAGATAATATCCAAGGCCATGAAGTCTCTGCCCAAGGACTATGCCCAGATTATGGAAATGCGCGTCGGGCGCGAGCTCAGCTACGAAGAGATAGCCCAACAGCTTAATCTGAGCATAGGCACGGTAAAAAGCCGGATAGCGCGGGCCCGTGAATGTCTGCGCGATAAATTGGAAAAGCTGTTATGAAAATATCGAGGGACATTTTCGAGAATCTGATCTCGGAATACCTCGACGGGGAATGTTCCCCCGCCGAGGCCCAGGTACTTTCAGACTGCATAAAGGCCGACAAATCCGCGCGCGATTTCTTTCTGCGCAGTTGCGCCGCCCATAAGACGCTTTGCCGCCTCTACGGCAAAGAGGCGAAGTTTGCGAAGCTGGCCTGTCTCGACGTTGAAGAACTCCTGCAGGTAAAGAAGCCGTCCAAATTTAAGACGGCGGCGGAATGGGCGGCGGTGGCCTGCCTTTTCGTTATGGCCGCAGCGCTCATGGTTGTGGCACTCGACGTCCCGCAGGCTTCGGCCGACGATTCCGAGAGCTTGTCGGCGAATGCCGATTACGATGCGAGGATAACCGACGGCATACGCGCCGACGATTCCGAGATAACCATAGTAACAATCGTCCCAAAGCGCTGCGTCTTGCTACTCCCTTAGGCGGGCTTGCTCCTTCCTCAAATTGCGCTTATCGCCCTTCCCCGGTTTTGTTTTTGTCCCGGGGCTTTTTTTGTTCGGCGGCTATTTTTGACTTAGGCTCTTACATCTAAGGACTGTGGCAAACATACCAGTTGTTTAACTGGCTGTTTCAATCATCGAAAAAATTTCCTAATATTTTTTTAGGGAGGTGAAAGATAAGTTGAAAGGACTATTGCGCGCCGACGAATTTTGGCCGGGGAAAGGGCGTTTAAGGGGAGCAATATCGTGGTTGGCTGACGCGTTTATCCCAAAGGGCGCGGTTAACCTGTATCAGGTAAGGAGGCAATGCGAAGCCACACATATATTTTGGGGGAGGGAACGGGGCGTTTTGACAAACTTTAACGCTGTTTTTTCCCACGAATGCGGCAGTATCGGGAAATTTGATGTTGTAGAATAGCAAAATATTCGCGATTGCAAAAACTCGGTACGCTCGAGTAAAATTTTCTAAAAGGGCCGGCGCAAGCGCGGCGAGCTTTTAGATTGGCTCGTTGGGTTATTGGCTTGAAGATTAGCCTTTTTTTGATGAAAATTTAGTTTTTTGAGCATGCGTTTCAAATTTTGAGCGGAAAGGAAGTCAAAAAAGTAAAAAAAAAGCTTGCCTGAGATACGAATGGGCGTTTAATAAAAACCTTTTAAGAAAATTTCAAAGACATGAAAGCGACAATTAAAATTCAGGGAAAGCAGTTGACCGTAAGCGAAGGCGACGTGATTACAGTAAATCGCTTCGTAGGCTCGAATGCCGGCGACGTTATTGAAATCAAAGAAGTTCTCATGGCCGGCGACGGCGAAAACGCCAAGTTCGGCACACCGTTTGTCGACGGCGCGAGCGTTTCGGCAAAATTGCTGGAGAACAAGAGGGGCAAGAAGGTCGTAATCATTAAGAAGAAGCGCAGGAAGGGCTACCAGCGCAAGCAGGGCCACCGTCAGGAATTGTCCGTCTTGAAGATTGAATCAATTAAAGCCTAAGGCGTAGGAAGGGTAAAAGAATATGGCACATAAAAAAGGTCAAGGTGCGGCGAAAAACGGCCGCGACTCCAATTCTCAGCGCAGGGGCGTCAAGAAGTACGGCGGCGAGGCCGTGTTGGCAGGCAACATAATAGTTCGCCAGTGCGGAACTAAGGTTCGCCCCGGAGACAATGTCGGTATGGGGAAGGACTACACGCTCTTTTCTCTCGTTGACGGCGTTGTGAAGTGGGACGGCGCCCACAGAAAAGTTTCTGTGATAGCTGCGGAATAAGTTCCATAGTTGGTGGTAAAATTTGGATCGGGTTTAATTTCGGTTAAATCCGATTTTTTGTAGGTAGATAAGATTGAATTGAGGCTGGAAAAATTTGAGTTGGGCGCCAAAATTGTGCTTGACACAGAGGCCAAATTGGGCAGACTGTAACAAATAACAATTGCCAGGGTAGCTCAGCGGTAGAGCAGAGGACTCATAAGCCTTTGGTCGGTGGTCCGAATCCACTCCCTGGCACTTTACTTTAATAAATAAGGGGCTTCCGTTTGGAAGTCCCTATGTTTTTTTATGAGTCCCCACGTCGGGCACGTACTGTGTAAACCCCGCCAGTTTGAAAGCCCCTGCTTTTTTTTACGAGTTCCTCCGAAAAAAGGCACAAATACATGGCTTGTCTTTTAGGCGCGTGGCAATGCCCTCCAAGATGATGTTTACCGGCAAAAAATGCCCTTTTTGCATTAGCGCGCCGAGTGCTCCCATCCATTAACTAAAGGCGATACAAAGCAAAGAAAATGAAACGCGCGTAATATGACGGATAGATGCGTTTCAATGAAAATAGACTCCCTAAAACATGCGCTATTGTTAAGCTCAATGCCATGACAAAAGCGTCCCTTTTTTTGTTGCCACTGCTTGCAATCATTCCGCCTGCATATATTGTCGAGCCGCAATATTCGCGTTCTTTGCGACACCCGCCCTGCTCCGTACTCATATAACGGCGCAGGGTGTGAAATTTTCGGCTAAGGCGCTTGGCGTGTCAACCGATGCATAAAATACGCCTGTCTTTGCCGGCAAAACGGATGGGAAGAAATGCGTTCAGACGCGCAGGCGCTAACGGGACGGCGCATCGAAAGATGACATCATCTGGCACAGTCGCACATTGTCGGATACCCGTATGAGCTCGTGCGTAAACGAATCTCCCCGGCGTGTGCATACGCTCAATATTTCGTCGTTAAATTTCGCCTCGCGCTCGTATTTCAAACGGCAGGAAACCAGTCGGTGTGTAAGCCTGTAATCTATTGGAATGGCCTCGAGGCCGCGGGGTATGTAGCGGACATTGTTTAGGTGGTGGTTGAAATCGAGATCGTCGAACCTGACGGTTTGGATTGTCTGCGACATTCCTTCAGAGGCGCAACAGCCGTTGTCAAATTGCGTTATTTTGCCGAAGGGATCGTCGAATACAACATCGGAATCCAGGTCAAAGGCTTCCGCAATTTGTTCGGCGCGCACGGGCCTGCGCGTGTTAATGTCGGCTATAAGTTGTATTGTGGCGCCCTTGGCTATTTCCGAGGAACCGTGGTACATTCTAAAATTTACATACATGCGCGCGGCGGTCGTCTTATAGAGCCATACGTCGACGTCTACGAGTTCGCGCCAGCGGGGCATTTGGCCGACAAATTCCATCTTCACATCGCTTGTAAGCCAAGTAAGGCCGCGCTTTTCTACGTCGAAAGCAGCCACATTTCGCGACGCCGCATATTCGGCAAAGCACTCTTGGAAATACATTCCAACATAATGGGCTTTAAGCGTGTAGTCGGGGTTCATCTCGGCCGCGCGCACGGCATACGAAGTTCTATATTTCATATAAATTAGTACAAAAAACTATCCTAAGCAGGCGAAACTGTGAGCCTATATTTTTGGGGGAGCAAGCTTTTTCCTAAAAAAATCTTGAAAAAAGCGCTTTGAAAAATAGACTGAAGAAAAAATAGTTCGATTGTATAAAAAACCAAAAACAAACAACGGATAAAAAGAATTATGAAGCTAAAAACTAAACTGACAATCGTTGTTCTGGCGCTTGCATCGACACTTTTTTCATCCTGCAGTAATGAGGAAGAGGATGTGTCGCTTATAAGCATTGTTCCCGAAGACTGCGCCGCGCTAATCTACATGGCGGGCGACGAAAATATGGGAATGCCCTTTGAGAAACAGCCCGGAATCAATAGCGCCTTCAAGGCCATAACGTCAAACGCGCTCATTAAGGAAAAGCTCGCTGCCTTTGCAAAGGATTTGTCGGAAGAGACGAACGGTCTGTCGGCTTATTTTTTGCCGCAGAACGATCCGCTGTGGCTTGCTGCAAAATACATGAAGCTAAAAAATTTTGAGATTGTGGCGTTTATCAGTGGCGAAATTACAGCCGATTCGAACTCGGTCCCGGAAATCACGATAGCCGCGCAGATTCCCGACGAGTCCATTTTGGACGCCTTCAAAAAAGCGCTAAAGGGACGCGCGACGGAAATAAATGTGTCAGGGAAAGCGGTCTACAAGATAGCCGGGAAGCCTCGCAAGGGCAAATCGAACGAACAGGCTGCATACGCCGCGATTAATGCCCCATACATATACGCCGCAACTACGAAAGAGGCGCTAAATCGCGTTACCGCCTCTTTAGAAAGCAAGCCAAAGACCTGCATAAAAGACTCAAAGCTTTTCAAAAAAGTCTGCAAAATAAACGATAACATCTATGTTGTTTTGTTCGTCGATCCCAGCAAAATAAAAACAAAAGGCGCCGACGGCAAGCTCCACGCCCAGATGCAGGGCGCGCTAGAGGCTGTGGGCGCGTATTCCCAGATGAAATCCCTAACGGCGTGCGCTTCGGAAATAAGGGTCGCCTTTGCGCCGGGATTTTTGAAGAAGCAGGGCATAAAATTTCCGCCGCTTAAATACTGCGCCGCCGACAAGTTTAGCGCAATTGAAAATCCAATATTCTACGCGGCGATTTCGTATCCCGAAATATCCGGGACAAACGGCGAAATGTTGAAAGCCATGCCCATCACCCAGATGGTCGACAGCCTGCTTTCCGGCTCGGAGATTGAAATTTCAATGAGCCAAATGCAACTCGACAAAATAGAGGCTCTGGCTACAATCAATGTCGACGACGCGCAGAAGGCGATGCAACGGCCCGAGTTTGCCCAATTAATGCTAATGGCCAATTCCGCAGGTGACGGCAAAAATGCCGTAAAGAAACTTACGGACAACTCAATAGCGTTTGCGTTTTCTTCAACAAACGGGGCGGATCGGATAATAGAGAAGGCTGCCAGCAGAAAAAACAATGCGAAAATGTTGGCAAAAATAAAGGCGCCCGAAGACGCATTCGCAAAATTCTACATTGACTCCTTGGCCATAAACAAGGCTCAGATTAAGAGCGCCGAAGAGCTCGGGCTGGACAATATCGCCACCGACGCTCGCATCTCCTACGAAATATCGAAGATTACGGTCTCGTGCTTAAAAAAGAATGTAGGGTACGGATACGCCGCGTTCGACGGCGATACGCTTAGCATATATTTTGACGCCGAGATTGAATACGACTACGAAAATCTCGCCGAAAACATAAAGAAAATAAAATAACGCCAATGAAAATTGGCGTTGCCCACATAGGCCGACAAAAAGCCCCGAACAAAGCGGGCTTTTTTTTGTGCAAAAAATCCTAAGCGTACATTCGCAAGAAAAAACGAAAGGCTTTCAAAACGCCCTCCTGAGGATATGTAAAAATATCCCTATAGCAACATTTGCCTGCCCAAATTGCGCGAAGATCTCCGCGCGCAAAATATGATTTTTTTTTGCGGTATAGCCAATAAAAGAGCCATCTTGAGAATGCTCGCAAATACGAACACCCGAGAATTTGCACCCCGTATTATTTTATAAATCCGCGACGATATGCATGTAGGCGCGCGATTGGTCCGATTGCAACCAATATGCGCGTATGCGCATGAATGGAAAAAGAAAGGGAAAAGAACAGAGCGCATCGTTTACTTTGAAATAATGTCGAAAAACTCCGATACGCAGTTTCTGCCTTCGGCTATGGCCTCCATTGCCGCACGGGGGTGCTTGTTTAACAATCCGGTGAGCATGTACTGCGGATAATTTCCGCACGAATATTTTTTCTTGATAGGTTCTACTAAATTTTGAGCGGCTTGAATAATTGGAAGAGACTTATCCGCGCCGCGCATTTTTCCTACGAGCAGCTCTGTCGGGCAATTCCCGGCGCCTTTGCCGAGCCCCCCGACGGTGCAGTCGGCAATCTGCGCCCCGCATGATATGGCCGCAAGCTCGTTTGCGAAAGCGCATTCTATGTTGTTGTGGGCGTGCACTCCGAATTTTTTCCCGCAGCGCGCACACGCATTGGCGTACTCTAAAGCGAGCTCCGAAACTTCATGGGGTATGAGCGCCCCGAAGCTGTCCATAAGATATATTGTAGAAAGGCTTTTTGCAGAGGACATCTTTTGCAAGGCCGCCGCAACTTGCGCGCGCGAAAGGGCGGAAACTGCCATCATGCACGCCGCCGTATCATAACCCTTTTGCGCCGCAGAGTCGAGCAACTCAAGCGCCTGGTCGAGCTGCGGGAAGTAAAAGGCGCAGCGAACCATATCTATTGCGCTGTCGCTTTTGGGAAGCAGATCGTCGGCGTCGCTTTTTAGAACGTCCATTAAAACCGAAATTTTGACGTTTTCGCCGCCTTTTGCAGCCCTTACTACACCTTCATCGCAAAATCTATAGACGCCGTATTTATCGGGCGAAAAATGCTTTCTGCTATTTTTAAAGCCCACTTCAACAATATCGACTCCGGCGCGCGCGCACGCCGAAACGATACTCTTTGCAAAATCCGGGGTAAAGGCGCTGTCGTTTACGAGTCCGCCGTCGCGCAGTGTGCAATCGAGAATTTGGCAATTTGAATCCATTGGCAAAATCTCACTCTAACGGGCGATTCATTCAACTAAATTCAGCCTTATTTTGGAAAAAAAATCGCCATTTGCAGGCATTTCCAAAACATCGGGCGCTAATGCGCGCTTGGCATATGCAGAGAGTCTCCATATTGAAAAGATTTCAAACTATCCTGTGCAAGATTGTTGCCGCGATAGGCGTTTTTTTTCAAAAAAAAATTACGCCAAATAAATACCAAAACTTTTTTATTAGACAAAGAATAACTCCCTAAAGCCTCGCCCCGATTTTCCACTCGCACCGGGCGCATATCGATTAAAAATTTCCATGCTCATTCGCACGCTGATTTTTTAGAATGCCGCGCATAAAAGTTCTGCCATGCCGCACTAAGCCTAGCGTCCTTTCATAATAACAATAGCCTCTTATGTGAAAATAGCCTCTCATGTGCAAGAAGGGCGAAATTGTCCGTCTTAAAGCCGCGGCAAAAAAAAACGCCCGCTTTTTCAGCGGGCACGCTCAAAAAACATCTATAAAATTATTCCCATTCGATTGTGGCCGGCGGCTTTGACGATATGTCCAGAACCACTCTGTTTACGCCCTTAACCTCGTTGATAATCCTATTTGAGATTTTTGCCAAAACTTCGTGGGGTATGTTTGCCCAGTCGGCGGTCATGGCGTCCTGGCTTTCAACTATGCGCAGGGCTATAACATTGTCGTACGTGCGCTCGTCGCCCATAACGCCTACGGTCTTAACCGGCACAAAAACTGCGAAGGCCTGCCACAGATTGTAATAAAGGCCGCTTGCATGCATTTCCTCCATCAGCACCGCATCCGCCTCGCGCAGAATATCGCAATAAGACTTTTTCACTTCGCCGACTACACGCACGCCCAAACCCGGGCCGGGGAACGGATGGCGCCAGAGGACTTCCTTTGAAAGCCCCAACTCTTTTCCGAGAGCGCGCACTTCGTCTTTAAACAGCTCGCGCAGCGGCTCGAGCAATTTAAGCTTCATCTTCTTGGGCAAACCTCCCACATTGTGGTGGCTCTTGATAAGAGAGGCCGGATTTCCGGCTATCGGAACGCTCTCAATGACGTCCGGGTAGAGCGTGCCCTGGGCGAGGAAATCCACCGCACCGATAGACTTGACGGCCTTGTCGAAAACTTCGATGAAAGTCTTGCCTATAATCTTGCGTTTCCTTTCGGGGTCCTTGACGCCCTTAAGCCGTTTCAGGAAAAGCTGCTCGGCCCTGACAGTCTTCATCTTTATCTTGAAATTGTTCTTGAAGAGCTGCTCCACCTTTTTTCTTTCGTCTTTGCGCAACAGACCGTTATCCACAAACACGCATGTCAGCTGGTCCCCTATTGCCTTGTGTATAAGCGCCGCCGCCACGGAAGAATCAACGCCGCCGCTCAGGCCCAAAATAACCTTCTTATCGCCAACCTGCGCGCGGATTTTCTCTATCGCAGTAGCGACATAATCCGACATTTTCCAATCGCCTGTGCAGCCGCAAATGTCGTACAAGAAGTTTCTGAGAATTTCAACGCCGCGCGGCGTATGTGCGACTTCCGGGTGGAACTGCATTCCGTAGAAGCGCTTCTGCTTATTCTCTATGAGCGCGAACTTCGAATTTTCCGTGGTGCCTACGGCCTTGAAGCCCTCCGGAAGCTTTTCTATTCTGTCCCCGTGGGAATTCCAAACCTGGATTGGCGATTTCAAGCCCTTCAACAGCTGGCTGCCGTCTTTGAACGAGAGCTCGCCCAGGCCGTACTCGCGCTGCTTGCTCGATACGACCGCCCCGCCGAGCATTTTTCCCATAAGCTGCAGTCCGTAGCATATGCCCAAGACCGGGACGCCCAGCTTGAACACGCCCGCGTCCGGGCGCGGAGACCCCTTTGCCAGAACGCTCGCCGGCCCGCCCGAGAGTATTATTCCGCAAACGCCGCGCTTCTTGAGATCGGAAGCCTTCGTGTTGAACGGGAGAATTTCCGAATACACGTTCAATTCGCGGATTCTGCGCGCAATAACCTGCGTATACTGTGAACCGAAATCCAATACTGCTATTTTTTGGCTCATAATGTTATCAAATAGTATTTTGGGTTAGAATTTCATCTGGGTGTTTTTATAGCCGCACTTCGGGCACGCCTTCGATTTTTCCCCGGTGCGCGAAACGTAAACCGAATCGCACTTGAGGCAGTAGAAAGTCGATGTTTTGGATATCTTTGCGTAGTCCTTTGAGTGGGCGTGCATAACGATGCAGTAGCATACGTACGAGACGCACAGCATGAGGGAAACCACAATTGAAAAAAACACCGCCAAACTCATAGTCTTAAAACACAAACGCACCCGTTATTGGCGAGTGCGTTCGAAAGGCCCGGCCTTAAGACAAATTACTTTGCCTCTTCTTCGGCCTTCTTTGTTTTTGCCTTCGCCTTGGCGGGTTTTTCCGCCGTCTTAGCCTCGGCTTTGGACTCCGCCGTTTTAGCCTCTGCCTTGTCCTGCTTTTCTTCGGCCTTGGGCTCCGCCTTTTGGGCTTCTTTGGGAGCCTGTTTAGGCTCGGCCTTGTAGCCCTTGTCGTCGGCCTCGATAAGCTCTATTATGGCCATTTCGGCGGCGTCGCCTGCGCGGGGAACGAGCTTGTATATGCGCGTATATCCGCCCTGGCGGTTGAGGAATTTCGATACCTTTTCGACAAAGAGGAAATGCACCGCGCTTTCGTCCCTGACCTTGGCCAAAGCCTGGCGGCGGTAGTGGAGCTTCTTTGCGGTGTCTTCCGTTGCGGCTGCTTTCTTAGCCAATGTTACAATCTTTTCGGCAAAAGGACGCAACGCCTTAGCATAGCCGAGTGTCGTTTGAATTTTGTCGTGGCGGAAGAGAGCCGCGGCCAAAGAAGCCATAATGCTCTGGCGATGCTCTTTCTTTACGCCCAACTGGTGTCTGTGTTTTTGATGACGCATTTTATTTAATTTCCAAAATTACATTGTTGTTGAATCTATCAGACTGCCGTCTATCTTCATCCCCAACGACAAGCCGAGCTGCTCGAGCTTGCTCTTTATTTCGTTTAGGGACTTCTTTCCGAAATTGCGATACTTGAGCATTTCCTGCTCCGATTTCATCGCCAATTCGCCGACGGTAGTGATATTTGCATTGTTAAGGCAGTTAGCCGCGCGGACAGACAGCTCAATTTCGTTTACGCTCATGTTCAAAAGCTTTCTGAGCCTGTTCTGTTCTTCGCTTACCTCCTTGCCGGCCGTTTCAAACTCGATATCTTCCTGGTTGACGGTGTCGAATACGTCGATGTGGTGCTTGAGAATCACCGCGGCCTCTTTCAAGGCTTCATCGGGCGTGATTCTGCCGTCAGTCCAGATTTCAAGCGTGAGCTTGTCGAAATCGGTCATCTGGCCGACGCGCGTAGCCTCAACGTTGACGCTGACGGCTTCCACGGGTCTGAACAGAGAATCGATTGGAATAACGCCTATGGGCTGGTCTTCAACCTTGTTTTCCTCGGCGGGGCGCCAGCCTCTGCCGTAGGACACCTCCACCTCGGCATGGAACTTGCGTTTCGTGTCGAGAGTGCAAATAACCTGTTCGGGATTGACTACGGTTATGTCGGCGTCGGGTTGAATGTCGGCCGCCGTGACGACGCCTTCCTTTTCGACGTCTATCATCAGGCGCTTATTCTCGCGAGAATGGCTGATCAACTTGATTTTTTTCAAGTTCAGCACTATGTCCGTGACATCCTCGACGATGCCGTCCACACTCTGAAACTCGTGGTCGACACCGTCTATCTTTATCGAGCTGATAGCCGCACCTTCTATGGAACTAAGAAGAACGCGACGCAACGCATTGCCGATTGTCTGGCCGAAGCCTGTTTCAAACGGATCCGCTACGTACTTTGCATAAGTGCTTGTGGCACTTTCTTCGTCTTTTACAAGACGTTTGGGGAGTTCAAACTTTCCGAGGCGCTTTGCCATTATCTTCTCCGTTTCTATAGAGGTTTAATTACTATCTGGAATAGAATTCGACGATGAGCTGGTCGTTAATGGTCTTATCCATTTCATCGCGTATGGGCAGGCGGCTGATCGTGCCGCGATAAGCTTCGTCGACCCTTTCAATCCAGGCGGGAGCGGCCTTGAGCTGCCCCTCGTCGAGGGATTTCTGCGCCAGCTGGCGGGACGATGTCCTGTCGCGGACCTCCACCACGTCGCCCGGCTTGCAAGTATAGCTGGGGATATCGACCTTCACGCCGTTTACCTGTACGTGGCCGTGGGTGACGAACTGTCTGGCGGCTTTGCGCGTCGAGGCAAAACCCAGCAGATAAATGATATTGTCCAGGCGCGTTTCCAGCAGCTGCATGAAAATTTCGCCCGTGACGCCGCGCTGGCGCTTTGCCCTTTCAAACGTGAGGCGGAACTGCTTTTCGCTCAGGCCGTACATGAAGCGGAGCTTCTGTTTCTCGCACAAACCCGTCGAATAATTCGTCACGCGGCGGCGCAGATGCGGGCCGTGCTGGCCGGGTATGTACGCCTTGCGGTCCATGGCCTTTTTCTTGGGGAACAAAGCCATGCCGAAGCGGCGGTTAATCCTTGTTGTTGGTCCTGTATAACGAGACATTTTCTAAATTCTCCTTCCTTCTTATTATACGCGGCGGCGCTTGGGTGCGCGGCAGCCGTTATGAGGAACAGGCGTAACGTCGGTGATGGATGTCACTACAAACCCCAACGCCTGCAGGGAACGTATTGCCGAATCGCGACCCATGCCGGGCCCCTTGACGTCGACTGCAACTTCTTTCATGCCGTGGCTCATAGCCACTTTGCCTGCGTCTTGAGTGACGACCTGCGCGGCATATGCGGTGCTCTTTCTCGAACCGCGGAAGCTCATCTTGCCCGAGCTCGACCAGCTGATTACATTGCCCTGCGCATCGGTAAACGAGACCTTGGTGTTGTTGAAAGTGGCATTGATATGGCAGACGCCCGAGTGGACATTCTTGCTGCCCTTGGCCTTGCGAACCTTGATTTCGCCGACATCGGCTGAAAGCAGATCGCTTGCGCTGGGCTGCGAAGGCTTAGCTTCGGCTTTTGTTTCGGCAGTTTCCGCTGCCGCGACGACTTCTTGTTGTTTGTTTTCTTCTTCGCTCATTGCAAAACCTTACGCTTTCTTGGTTACGACGCCTACCGTCTTGCGCGCGCCTTTGCGCGTTCTGGCGTTAGTGCTTGTGCGCTGTCCCCTGACGGGCAGACCCTTTGCGTGGCGCGAACCGCGGTACGACTTAATCGCCGTCAGGCGCTTGATGTTGGTGATGACCTCGCGGCGCAGGTCGCCTTCGACCTTGTATTGACGCTTTGAAATGACGGTCATGATTTTGTTGATAAGCTCTTCCGTCAGCTCGTTGGCGCGCATTGCTTCAGGTATTTTGCACTCCTCGCATATGATCTTGGCGCGAGTCGGGCCGATACCATAGATGTATCTTAAAGCGTATTCCACACGCTTGTCATTGGGTATATCTACTCCGAGTAATCTTGGCATATTTGTATTTCTGTTAAAAAAGACTGTCTAATATGACAACTTTTTCCGTTTTGAAAAGACTTTTTTTCTTCTTATAAATATTTTTATCCGAAAACAACACGCACGCCAACTCCGCATTTAGAAGTTGGACGGAAGCGTCAATATTTCCGGCTCATCGTTTGTAACGAGCACCGTATGTTCGATATGGCAACTCGGTTTGCCGTCTGCCGTGTAGACCGTCCAGCCGTCATCTCCGATGTAAATCTCCGGACTGCCCATGGTGATCATCGGCTCTATGGCCAATGTCATACCGGCTTTGAGCAGCGGCCCGGTTCCGGGCTTGCCGTAGTTTGGAATTGCCGGCTCTTCGTGCATGTGTTTCCCCACGCCGTGGCCGGTAAACTCCTCGATAACACCATATCCGCAAGACTCTACATATTCCTGTATCGCAGCCGAAATGTCTCCGACTCTGTTTCCCTGTCTCGCTTTAGCAATGCCCAAATGGAGAGCCTTATCGGTGGCCTCAACCAGACGCCTTACCTCAGGCGAAACTTCTCCAATATAGACAGTGCGGGTGTTGTCGCCGACAAACCCCTGGTAGACTATGCTTACGTCCATACTCACAATATCGCCCGACTTTAAAATCACGTCCTTGTTTCCAATTCCGTGAATTAGCTGGTCGTTGACCGATATGCAAATATAGCCGGGATACCTCAGCGAGTCGTTCCTGTATTTGTAGCAGGCGCTCCTGCACCCGTACTTCTGCATGAACTGCTTGGCGGCCTGGTCCAGCTGCCAAGTCGAGACGCCCTCCTTGGCCATAAGGCAAAGGTCGTCTAAGACCTTCGCTGCTATGGCGCAAGCCCTGCGCATGACTCTCAAGTCTCTCTCCGATTTTATCGGTATCATAGTCTATCGATTCCCATCTTCTGTAAAGAACAGTGTGTTCCTTCTATCCCGACCCTTTCGGATTAGGCGAACGAACGTATGGCCCACGCCGCAATGCCTATAACAAAAAATGTTATTACAAGCGACAATAGCGCCCAAATGTTTTTAACTTCGGCAGTGTCGAGCATCTGCCTTGTCTGCCCAACGCTGCGGCCGCGAATCCTGCCTTTTTTGAGGAATCCGTCGTAATGGCGTTGCAAAAGGTACGTTTCAACCTGCCTCATTGTATCCAGAGATACGCCGACGGCAATCAGCGCGCCGGTGCCGCCGAAGAAGTTTGCCACCTTCGACGGTATACCCCAGTACGACATCAATATCTGCGGCAATACCGCTATGACCACCAGGAACAATGCGCCCGCAAACGTCAAACGCGTCATTACGTAGTCGAGGAACTTTGCAGTATTTTCGCCGGGGCGAACTCCGGGAATATAGCCGCTGTTGCGTTTTAATTCGTCGGAGATCTGGAGGGGCTTAAACATTATCGAAACCCAAAAATAGCTGAAGGCAAAAACCAACGCGCCATAAATTAGGCTGTAAGTTGAAATATTGAACTGTCCGAATATCTGCTGCGGGAAGAGCAACAATGCGCTGGCAAATATGATCGGCATAACGCCCGCATAGTTTACCTTCAAGGGCAGATACGAGCTTTGCCCGCCCATAATTCTGCGCCCCACAACGCGCTTTGCGTATTGAACCGGGACTTTCCTGACCGCCTGCAAGATCATTATGATAGCCGACGTGACTATGATGAGCAAAGCCAGCATCATTACCGCCTGCGGCACGCCCAAAGACGCGCTCTCGGCACCCACTGCCCTTGCAAATACCATGTTCCAAGCTTGCGTGACCGCGCCGGGAAGAGTGTCGATGATACCCACCGTAATTATGATGGATACGCCGTTGCCTATTCCCCTTTGGGTTATCTGCTCGCCCAGCCATGTCAATATCATGCAGCCCGTCGTCATAAGTATTACGCTTACGAGGAAGAATATGGGCTTGTTGCCCGCTACGATAATCGAGCCAAACTGGTTTTTGTCGAAGCCCGCGAACATCGTCTCGGGCGAATAAACCAGCGCATATGTAATCATTATGCCTTGTATTACGGCGATAACGATCGTCAGATAGCGCGTGTACTGGGCAATTTTCTGTCTTCCCGAATCGCCTTCTTGCATAAGACGCGCAAGACTTGGCATCACCGCCCCCATCAACTGCAAAATAATAGACGCACTGATGTACGGCATGATACCCAAAGCGAATATTGCCCCGTTCATCATAGCGCCACCGGTGAACATATTATAAAGACCGGCCAAACCGCTCGCGTCGGACGCCGCCGACGCGTAGTAGTTTTGCAATGGAGTCGGGTCGAGACCCGGCAGAGGAATGCCCGCGCCCACTCTTGCTATAAAAATCAGGCTCAACGTCAGCAAAATTCTCTGGCGCAATTCCGGAATTTTAAAGCAATTTGTAAAAGCACTAAGCATGTGTCTGTCTCCCCTGTGTTATTCGGCGCTGTTTACAACGGCCTTGCCGCCTACAGCTTCGATTTTCTTGACGGCGCTGGCCGAAAACTTGTCGGCGTGGACTACCATTTTCTTAGTCAAATCGCCAAAGCCCAAGACTTTCACCAAGGCGTCCTTGGCCCTGACCAAACCGGCCATAACCATATCGTCTCTGGTGACTTCCTCCAAGCCGAGATCCTCGAGCGAGCCGACGTTGACTTCGGCGTACTCTACCCTGAACTTGTAGTTGTTGAAGCCGCGGTGCGGAAGCTTGCGGTACAGAGGCATCTGGCCGCCTTCAAAACCGGGGCGTACATGCCCGCCGCTGCGCGCCTTGGCGCCCTTGTGGCCGCGCCCCGACGTCTTGCCGTGGCCGCTGCCTACTCCGCAACCCAAACGCTTAGAGGAATGTTTTGCTCCTGCGGGATTAGAAAGTGTATGCAATTTCATTGTGGATCTCCTATTTGCTTCTGAGTGCATTTATTGCGTCGGCTGTGCGAAGCTGGTAAAGGGCCTTCAACGTGGCGTTGACCATTGCCAAATCGTTGTTGGAGCCCAGCGACTTGCTCAGCACGTCCTTCAATCCGACGGCTTCCAGAACGTCTCTGACGCCGCCGCCTGCGATTACGCCCGTACCCTGGCTGGCGGGGCGAAGCAGCACAATACCGCCGTCCGACTCACCCGTAACTTCGTGCGGGATGGTTCCGTCCTTGATGCTGACGCTCTTCATGACTTTGCGCGCCCTGTCGGAAGCCTTCTTGATTGCGTCGGGCACTTCCTTCGATTTGCCGTAGCCCAGGCCGATCTTGCCGTTGCCGTCGCCGACAACCACAAGAGCCGAGAACGTGAAGCGGCGGCCGCCCTTGACGACCTTCGCGCAACGATTGATGTGCACGACCTTTTCAATGAGCTCAGGACCCGCGTCTTTATCCATTGCGGCCTGCTTATTCTTAAATTCTCTACTCATTTTAAATTCCTATTAGAAGTTTATACCAGCCGCGCGAACCGCATCGGCAAAGCTCTTGACGCAACCGTGGTAGCGGCGCGATCCCCTGTCAAAAACGACCTTAGTTATGCCGGCGTCCTTGAGCTTCTGGCCGAGCTTTGCGCCCAGTGCCTGAGAACCCGCAACGTTGGGCAGAAGCTTTTCCCCAGCGACTTCCTTTGAAGTCGAGCACAAGGAAACAAGCGTCTTGCCCGCGCGGTCGTCGATAACCTGCGCATAGATGTGCTTGTTCGAGAGGCAGAGCGACAAACGCGGACGTTCCGCATCGCCGGCTACCTTCGAACGAACTCTCCAGTGGCGTTTTTGTTCCAATACCTTTTTCTTGAGAAATTTCATATTCTTTCCTTTCAACCGCGCAATTAGGCAGTCTTCTTGCCCTCCTTGCGGCGTACGTATTCTCCGTGAATTCTGACACCCTTGCCCTTGTACGGCTCTACCGGGTAGAAGTGCTTTATGTCGGAGGCGACTTGGCCAACCATGTGCTTGCTCGCGCCCGATACCGTCACCAACGGATTTCTGTCGGGTGTTTCACCGATAGTTACCGTTATGCCCTCGGGGAGCTCGTAAATGCAGGGGTGCGCATAGCCCAAGGCGAGCGTGAGCGTCTTGCCCTTGAGCTCGGCCTTAAAACCGACGCCCTTAATTTCCAAAACTTTCTGGTAGCCGTTTACAACGCCGTTTACCATTCCGGCAATGATGCTGCGGGCGGTTCCGTGCATAGCGTTCGAGGCGCGCGAGGCCGACTTGGGCGAAACCTTTATTTCGTCGCCTTCGAGAACGATATCGACCGTAACCGTGTCGAAGCCCTGCGAGAGCTTGCCCTTGGGGCCTTCGACCGAAACTACATTGTTGGCCACCGAGGCCTTTACGCCTGCGGGGATTTTTACGGGAAGTTTACCGATTCTACTCATACTTTAGCCTTCCTTACCAAACTTTGCACAGGATTTCTCCGCCTGCTTTCTTCGTGCGGCAGTCGGAATCCTTCAATATGCCCTTCGATGTGGTCAAGATTGAGATGCCCATGCCGTTGAGAACGCGGGGAATGCTGCGATATTCATAGTACTGGCGGCAGCCGGGGGTTGATTCCCTGGTTATGCCCGTTATAGCGGGAACGCCGTCAACGTACTTCATTGTGATTGTAATTACCTTCTTAACGTCGCCGGAAACTTCGAAAGAGGCGATATATCCCTCGTCCTTGAGGATGGATACTATGCCTTCGCGGAGCTTCGACCACTGGGCCGTGCATGTTTCCTTGCCGGCTCTGCTGGCGTTGCGAACGATTGTCAAAAAGTCGCCAATGCTGTCGTGAGTTGCCATATTATTATTCCTTTCGCATTACCACGATGATTTTGTTACGCCCGGCAGCTTGCCGTCGAGAGCCAGCTCCCTAAAGGTTATACGCGACAAGCCGAACTTGCGGATGTAGGCCCTCGGACGTCCCGTTATGGAGCAACGGTTGCGAATGCGTATTTTCGACGCGTTGCGCGGAATTTTGCAGAGTTTGCGCTGCGCTTCGAAGAATTCCTCGTCGCTGGTTTTGGGATCTTTTAAAATTTTCTTCAGCTCAGCCTTTTTAGCGGCGTATTTTGCCACCAGGCGCTGACGCTTAAGGTTACGTGCTATGGATGATTTTTTTGCCATATGTTATCTCTTTCCTCGACTACGCGTTCGGCTTTCTGAAGGGCATACCCAAGAGCTTGAGCAATTCTCTGCCCGAATTGTCGTCAGTAGCTGTTGTTACTATTGTAATGTCCATACCGATATTTTTTCTGCCGGGGTCTACGGTGACTTCGGGGAAAATGGTATGGTCGGCTATGCCGAAATTGTAGTTGCCGGCGCCGTCAAACCTGGTGCTGACGCCTCTGAAGTCTCTTATGGAGGGGAGTACTACGGCTATGAACTTGTAGAGGAATTCCCACATTATGGCGCCGCGCAGAGTGACCTTTACGCCGTTTTCCTGGCCTTCGCGGAGCTTGAAGTTTGCTATGCTCTTGCGCGCCTTCGTTATTACGGGCTGCTGTCCGGAAATCTTGGCGATTTCCTTGGCAACTTCCTTGGCCCAACCCTTGTCGCTTTCGCTGCGGATTCCCGAGCTGATTACGATTTTCTCCAGGTTCGGCACAACATGCGGATTCTCAATTCCCAAATTCTTTTTCAATTCGGGAATCACCTTCTCCATATATATTTTCTTTAATACGGGTGTGCTCATTGTATTTGTTTCTTTGGCCTCTGATTACGATCGACGCGCCTATTTTTTCTTGGCATCGAAACGCCCAGCCGGCATTACGTTTGAAATGTGAACGGGCGCCTCGCGCTCGACGATGGCTCCGTCGGGATTCTTTTGGCTCTTGCGCTCGTGGTGCTTGCGCATATTTACGCCCTCGACCAAAACGCGTTCCTGCTTGGGGAACACCTGCAAAATCTTGCCGCGTTTTCCCTTTGCCGAACCTGATATTACGACGACCTCGTCGCCTCTTTTTACTGAACGCTTCATATTACAAAACCTCCGGTGCAAGCGATACGATCTTCATGTAGTTCTTGGCGCGCAGCTCGCGGGCCACGGGCCCGAAAATGCGCGTGCCTTTGGGATTGCCCGTGCCGTCGAGAATGACGCACGCATTTGTGTCGAAACGCAAATACGAGCCGTCCGCCCTGCGGATAGGGGCCTTCGTCCTGACTATTACGGCCTTGGCCACAGTGCCCTTTTTGACTGCGGCGTCGGGAGTCGAAGACTTGACTGCCACCACGATGACGTCGCCAACGTGGGCGGTGCGGCTATGCTGCCCGAGGCGGCGTATCATTGAAACTTCCTTTGCGCCCGTGTTGTCTGCAACCACGAGCCTTGTCTGCATTTGTATCATTGCTTAAGCCTCCTTATTCAGCCGCTTCCACGGGTGCCTTTTCGATTATGCGTACTACGCGGAACCTCTTGAGCTTGCTTATCGGGCGCGTTTCGGTGACTTCCACCTTATCGCCCAAGGCGCACTCGTTCTTTTCGTCGTGCACATGGATTACGGTCTTGCGACGAATTTCCTTGCCGTACAACGGGTGGGGAACCTTGTAAAAATACGTGAGTTTAATGCTCTTGTCTCCGGATTTTGACGTCACAACGCCAACGAGACTTCTGCGTGACTTTCTTGTTTGTTCCGACATTCTTTAGCCTTACTTCTGAGCTTTAATGGTTTCAAAGCGGGCAATGTCGCGACGCAGCTGCCTAATGCGGCCGGTGTTTTCGACCTGCGACGTGCCTTTGCGCACGTTGAGGTTCAAAAGTTCGTCGCGCATTTCGCGCAATTTCTTGTTCAATTCTTCGACTGAAAGCTCTCTGATTTCCTTGGGTTTCATCTTCTAAATCTCCTTATAGAATTTCGACGCCTTCGCGAACGACGAATTTGCATTTAAACGGAAGCTTGCCGTCGGCGAGTCTCATTGCCTCTCTGGCCATGCTTGCCGGAACGCCCGATACTTCAAAGAGTATATTGCCCGGCTTTATGATGCAGGCCCAGTACTCGACGGAGCCCTTACCTTTACCCTGGCGGGTTTCGGCGGGTTTCTTCGTGACCGACTTCTGGGGGAATACCCTCGTCCAGAGCTTGCCACGGCGCTTGAAGTGCCTGTTGATGGCAACACGCGCGGCCTCGAGCTGCGACGAGGAACATTTGCCGCGTTCGATTGCCTGAATTGCGTAGTCGCCGAAAGCGATTGTATCGCCGCCCTTAGCCATGCCGCGGTTGCGGCCCTTGTGCATCTTGCGGTACTTTGTTTTTGCTGGAAGAATATTTGCCATGTTCTGCTCTCCCTAAAATTACATGTTGTCCTCAGACTTCAGGCACAACCAGCATTTCACGCCGATTTTTCCGTAAACCGTGTGCGCTTCGGTGAAGCCGTAGTCGATGTTTTCGCGCAGCGTGTGCAGGGGGATTCTGCCCTTTCTCTGCCATTCGCAGCGCGCTATTTCGGCGCCGCCCAAACGGCCCGACACCTGAACTTTCACGCCGTCGGCGCCGCTTGCCATGCAAGCCGATATCGCCTTCTTAACGGCTCTGCGGAAGGATATTCTGCGCTCGAGCTGCAGCGCTATGCTTTCGGCGACCAGGAAGGCGTCCAAATCGGGCTTCTTGATTTCCTGGATGTCGACGAGCACGTCTTTGCCGAGGAACTTAACCAAGTCGGCCTTGAGCTGGTCGAGCAGCGCGCCCTTCTGGCCGATAACCAGACCCGGACGAGCCGTAAATATCTTTACGCGAATGCGCTGGCCGGCTCTTTCTATGAATATGCGCGGAACCGACGCGTTCTTGAGTTTGCCACGAAGGAATTCGCGAATGCGATAGTCTTCGTTAACCGACGCCGCATAGTCCCCCTTGTTTGCGAACCAACGCGACTCCCAGTCGCGGCGGACCGCCAGACGGAAACCTTTAGGATTTACTTTTTGACCCATATTACCTGCCTCTTTTAATTATTTCTGGTCGCTAAGGACTACCAAAATGTGGCTTGTTCTCTTGCGGTACGGATGCGCACTGCCTCTGGCAGCGGGTCTGAAACGCCTGAATGCCACGCCTTGATTGACTATCGCGCTTTTTATTGTTAAATTGGCGGCCGAAAGACCGTTGTTGTTTTCCGCGTTTGCGATTGCGCTGGCCAATGTCTTGGCTACCAGCTTAGCGCTCTTTCGCGGTACGAGCTTGAGGATTTCCAGCGCCTCCGCGGCGTTGAGACCCTGAATCTCTCGTGCTATTTCGCGCACCTTCTTATCCGACATGCGCGCAAACTTTGTTAAAGCTTTAACTTCCATTGTTATCTTTCTATGTTTAGTTTGCTGTAATACTAACGGCTGCTCCCTTGCGTACTTCCGCCTTTGCAATTACCAGCCCCACGCTCCTGCCCCTGTCCGACGCAACTATCACTATTTGCGATTTCGTCTTATCCGGGTTTAGAACTTGGCAAATGGCGCCTTCGCGCAAATTGCCTTCGAGACCGACGTCTATAATTACCAAATCAGCGTTTTCCGCCGCCCTGACCTCCACGACCCTGCCTCTGTTTTCAACATCATAGGCGTTGTCTTTGGTTATCCAGCGGGGAGACCAGGCAAAGCATGCAGATGCCGAAAGAATCGAAAACAGCATAACTTTGCCCAGCCGCGCCATATTACATAGTTGCCTTTTTGGTGTGCGGTTGGTGTCCTTTGAAGAAACGGGTGGGCGCGAATTCGCCAAGTTTATGACCAACCATGTTCTCTGTAACATAGACGGGCAGGAACTTTTTGCCGTTGTGGACGTTAAAATTCAATCCGATAAAATCGGGTGTGATCATCGAGCGCCTCGACCAAGTCTGTATGGGCTTGCGCGAGTTCGTCTTCTGGGCTTCGTCTATCTTGTCTTGCAGACTGGGATCGACAAAAGGGCCTTTTTTAATTGAACGTGCCATATCTAACCATTCTCCTATTTACTATTTCGAGACCTTTTTGCCGTTGCGACGCAGCAAAATCATAGAATTTGAAGGCTTGCTCTTCGTGCGTGTCGGATAGCCCTTTGCCAGCTGACCCCACGGAGAAACCGGGTGGCCGCCGCCTGAGGTGCGGCCTTCGCCGCCGCCCATCGGGTGGTCGACAGGGTTCATAACGACACCGCGGACTCTCGGACGCCAGCCCATCCAGCGGCGCCTGCCGGCCTTGCCGAGGCTCTGGTTGCGGTATTCGAGATTTCCAACCACGCCTATGACGGCGCGGCATTCGGCGTTGATGAGGCGAATTTCGCCGCTGGGCATTTTTACCGTTGCGACTCCGCCTTCAACGGCAACCAGCTGCGCGCCCGCTCCGGCGCCTCTTGCAATCTGGGCGCCTTTGCCCGGCTGCATCTCTATCGAGCTGATTCTCGTGGCTGCGGGTATGAACTTAAGGGGCATGCACATGCCGGTGTTAAATTCGTCGGGACGCTTGTCGAGCGTCATGACCGTGTCGCCCTTCTTGAGGCCGTCGAGAGCGATTATGTAGCGCTTTTGGCCGTTCTCGTATTCGAGCAGAGCCAAATACGCCGTGCGGTAGGGATCGTACTCTATTGCCACAACCTTCGCGGGGACGTTTACGATGTCGCGCTTGAAGTCGACTATGCGGTAGAGCCTCTTGTGCCCGCCGCCGCGCCTGCGCGATGTTATTCTGCCGTAGCAGTTGCGGCCCTTGGCGCAATGCTTGCTCTGTGTCAACGAACGCTCCGGACGCTTGTTATCGACTTCCGGGCGGCTCAGTTCCATGAATCTCTGAGCGGGAGTCAAAGGTCTTCTTTTTATAATAGCCATTTTCGTTTCTCCTCGACTATGCTAATTCGATGGTGTCGCCGGCCTTGAGCGTGACGATCGCCTTCTTCATTTTTCCTTTTACGCCGGGATTGGCCTTGCGCATGCGCGAAACCTTAACCTTGCCCTTTGCGTTGATTACGTTCACTTTTTCAACCGTGACATTGAAAAGCTTTTCAACCGCCTGCGATATCGCTATGGCGTTGGCGTCGTCGGCGACGACAAACGTATACTTGTTCGATACCTGCTGGTTTGCGGCCTTTTCAGTCACGCGAACACCCTTTATTATTGTTTCAGGCTTAATCATGACTTACCTTTCTTAGTCCTTGTTGATTCTGGCCAGCATGGTGTCCAACCCCTTGCGGCTGACTATAATGTTGTCGAACTGAACCAGTTCCAAAGCGCTCAGAACTGCGCTTTCGCAGAAATTGGCCCTCTCTATGTTGCGGCTTGCCAAAATGAAATCGTCGGCAAATACGTCGTCAACTAAGAGAACTTTTCCCTCGGGGTTTATGTTCGAAAGAATCTTGACCACGGCCTTTGTCTTCCTCTCGGGAGCCTCAAAGGCTTCTATTACGTTGAGTCCGCCCTCGCTGCACTTGTCAAACAGCGCCCTGGCGAAAGCCAATACTCTAACCTTGCGGTTGATCTTCTTCGACCAGTCTCTGGGCGAAGGGCCAAATACGACGGCACCGCCGCGGAAAATCGGGCTCTTCATCGTGCCGTGACGCGAACGACCGCCGCCCTTCTGCTTGAAAGGCTTGCGGCATGTGCCGCTAACGTGGCCGTAGTCGAGCGTCGAGGCGTTGCCCTGGCGCGCGTTTGCCTGGTAGGCTACCAAAGTTTCTTTTAGAGCAAACAAACCCTTGTCCTCCTCGAACTGGGGGATATTTTCAAAGTCCTGCTCGGTAAAACTTGAACCGTCTTTTGTGTAAACTTTAAGTTTCATTTCTGGGGACTCTCCTTATTTGGCCTGTTTAGCTTTCTTCGCCGTGCGAACGATTACCAAATCGCCCTTCGCGCCCGGAAGACTTCCCTTTATCAGAAGTATATTCTTATCTTCCAGAATTTTTACTATTGCATGGTTCTGCGTCGTGCAGCGAACCTGACCCATGTGGCCGGGCATCTTTCTGCCCTTGTAAACGTGGCCGGGGGTCTGGCGGCAACCCACCGAACCGGGGCGGCGGTGCATCATGTGACCGTGCGTCTGCGGCTGTCCGTCGAAGTTGTAGCGCTTCATTACACCCTGGAATCCGCGGCCCTTTGTAGTGCCGATTATATCGACCATCTGACCCTCGGAGAATTTTGCCACGGTCATTACGTCGCCGGGCTTGTATTCCGATGCGTTCTCGACGCGAAACTCCACCAATTCAGTAACGGGGCTTACGCCTGCTTTCTTTAAGTGCCCGAGCGCCGGCTGACTCATGCGCTGCTCTTTCTGCGCATTGAAGCCAATCTGGACGGCTTCGTATCCGTCGCTCTGAGCTGTTTTTACTTGCGTGACGGGGCACGGACCTGCCTCAACGACAGTCACGGCCACCAGACTATTGTCTCCGTCAAAAATCTGGGTCATGCCCAGTTTTTTCCCTATTAGTATTTGACTCATTTTCTAAGCGGCAGGTGGAAAATTCGCTGCGATTTATCAAGCCAACCGGCTCAAAATCAATCACTAATCAAACTCTCCTTGAGAACCTGCTTTAGCGGTTTTTATGTATAAAAATAGTTGTAAAGGTTCCTATGTTGCCACATCGGATTCCCCTGTCAACTTTTTTTTTATCTTTTGCAAAAATTTTTCGACAAATATCGCGTAAACTTTTCGGTTCTCCGCTCATTCATGGAATTATTTATTCCGAGCGGATGCTTCAAAAAATTTACGCCGATTTTTGTATAAAAATGTCAAAAAGGCCCGAGCGACCCCGAACCGGAAACGCGCGCCAAACCGCCCCGATTGGAGCGGGCGCGACGGAATCGACTATACGTTTATGGTAATGTCGACGCCGCTGGGAAGATTGAGCTTTTTAAGCTCGTCGACCGTGCTGGGCGTGGGGTTGACAATATCGATGAGGCGCTTATGAGTGCGCAGCTCGAATTGCTCCATGCTCTTCTTGTCGACATGCACCGAACGGTTCACCGAATACTTCTCAATTTTGGTCGGCAGCGGTACCGGGCCCGAAACTCTCGCGCCGGTCCTCTTTGCCGTTTCGACGATTTCGCCGGCACTCTGGTCTATCGTGCGAAAATCGTAGCCCTTGAGCTTAATTCTTATTCTCTGACTTGCCATATTTCTTCTTCTTTTAAAATTAACGCTGTGGTTTCTGTGCGCCTTCCTGAACCTTCTTGAGCACCGCCGCAGGCACCTGCTCAAAGTGGCTGGGCTCCATCGAATAGGATGCGCGGCCGCTGGAAAGCGAGCGAATGTCGGTAGCGTAGCCGAACATGGTCTCCAACGGAACGTTCGCCTTGATGATGGTGTCGTTGCCCTTGGTTTCCATACCCTGAACTTGTCCGCGACGGCGATTGATATCGCCCATGACGTCGCCCTGATATTCGGTGGGCGTGGTCACCTCCACTTTCATGATGGGCTCGAGCAAAATCGGCGCCGCATTCTTCATGGCGTCCTTGAACGCAAAAATACCGGCCATCTTAAACGCCATTTCAGACGAGTCGACTTCGTGGAACGAACCAAAGACCAAGTGCACCTTGACGTCCACAACCGGATATCCGGCCACAACGCCGTTTATCATGGCTTCCTTGATGCCGTCTTCCGTCGGCTTTATGTACTCCTTCGGGATTACGCCGCCGACAATTTCGTTGAGGAACTCGTAATGCTTGCCCTTTTCCAAGGGTTCGATGTCGATTTCCGCATGGCCGTACTGGCCGCGGCCGCCCGACTGGCGAATAAACTTGCCCACGCCGTGGGCCTTCTTAGTGATCGTCTCCCTGTAGGCAATCTCCGGCTTGCCAGAATCGGCCTCAACCTTGAATTCCCTGAAGAGTCGGTCGCGAATGATGTCCAAATGCAATTCGCCCATGCCCGCGATAAGCGTCTGCCCGGTCTCCTGGTTCGTCGTGACGACAAACGTCGGGTCTTCCTCGGCCAAGCGCTGCAGCGCTATGGAAAGCTTTTCCTGGTCGGCCTTGCTCTTGGGCTCTATGCTCATTGCTATAACCGGCTCCGGGAAGGTCGGCGGCTCGAGACGCAACTCATGGTCCCTGTCGCAAAGCGTGTCGCCGGTGGCTATATCTTTGGCGCCGATTATGGCGCATATAGAGCCGGAATACGCCTCTTCAATATCCTCCCTCTTGTCGGCTTTTATGACCAACAAACGGGAAATTCTTTCGGTTTTGCGAGTGCGCGGATTGTAAACGGTCATGCCCTTCTTGACGCAGCCGCTGTAAACGCGAATAAATACGAGCTTGCCAACAAACGGGTCGCTCCAAAGCTTGAACGCCAGTATGGTCGGCGGAGCAAAATCGTCGGGAACTATTTCCAGCGAAGGCGTCTCTTCGTCGCTGTCGGCGTACGCCTTGATCGGCGGAACGTCCAACGGGCTGGGCAGGTAGTCTACAACGGCGTCCAAAAGCATCTGAACGCCCTTATTCTTGAATGCCGAACCGGGAACAACACCGACAAACTCGCGCGAAAGAGTAGCCTTGCGGATGCCCGTGCGCAACTCGTCCTCGGTGAAGTTTGTCTCTCCTTCGAGGAAACGCTCCATGATGTTGTCGTCAAAGTCGGCAATGGCCTCAATGAGCTCGGCCCTGTACTGCTCGGCCTTTTCCTTGTACTCGGCCGGGATATCTACGGTGTTGTACTTGACGCCCTGCGGGTCGTTTTCATCGTAGTAGTGGGCCTTCATCGTCACCAGGTCTATCAGGCCTATGAATTTGTCCTCGGCACCAATGGGCAGGAACAGCGGATGCGGATTGCCGTTGAGCTTTGTCTTGATGTCGTTTACCGCACCGTAAAAATCGGCGCCGGTTCTGTCCATCTTGTTTATGAAAGCAATGCGCGGAACGCTGTACTTGTTCATCTGGCGCCACACAGTCTCCGACTGGGGCTGCACACCGGCGACGGCGCAGAAAACAGCTATGGCGCCGTCGAGAACTCTCAGCGAACGCTCGACTTCGGCGGTGAAGTCGACGTGTCCGGGTGTGTCGATAAGGTTTATCTGATGGTTAATTCCCTTGAAGGGGCCTTCCTGCGTCTTCCAGTGGCAGGAAATTGCCGACGAGGTAATCGTTATGCCGCGCTCGCGCTCCTGTTCCATCCAGTCGGTCACAGCAGTGCCTTCGTGAACTTCGCCGATCTTGTGAACTACGCCGCTGTAAAATAGAATACGCTCCGAGCACGTCGTCTTTCCGGCGTCGATGTGCGCGGAAATACCGATGTTTCTGGTGTATTCCAAAGGTGTCTGCCTGTTGGGCGAATTTTTTGCGGATAAGGTTGCCATTTTAAAGTAACTTTCTTCCTTGGTTTTCGTGCCCCGTCAATCACCAGCGCAAGTGCGCAAACGCCCTGTTGGACTGCGCCATCTTGTGTACGTCCTCGCGCTTCTTTACGCATGTGCCGGTGTTGTTGTATGCGTCGACCAATTCGTTGGCCAAAGCCTTGTCCATCGGCATTCCCTTGCGGTTGTTGGCCGCCTCTATCAGCCAACGGAACGCCAGTGTCTGCTGGCGGTCGAACGACACTTCCACCGGGACCTGATACGTCGCTCCGCCTACGCGGCGGCTCTTTACCTCGAGCTTCGGACGGACATTTTCCAATGCGCCTAACAATAAATCAACCGGATTGCCCTTTTCGAGCTTTTCGCTAACGGCCTCCAATGCTCCGTAAACGATGCGCTCTGCAACCGTCTTTTTTCCGTCCTTCATCACCATGTTTATGAGATGGCTGACGAGTGTGCTCTTGTAGCGAGAATCGGGAATGCGTTCTCTTTTTTCAGCTCTGTGTCTGCGTGACATATTCTATTTTTTCCTATCTTTAAATGTTATTTCTTTTCCTTGGGACGCTTTACCCCGTACTTCGAGCGGCTGCGACGGCGCTTTTCAACGCCCATGCAGTCGAGAGAACCGCGGACAATGTGGTAACGGACACCGGGCAAGTCTTTTACACGACCGCCTCTGACCAGAACAACACTGTGCTCTTGCAATGAATGTCCTTCGTCGGGAATGTAGGCGATAACTTCGTAGCCGGAGGTCAGGCGCACTTTTGCAACCTTACGTATGGCCGAGTTAGGCTTCTTAGGCGTTCTGGTCATAACCTGAACGCACACGCCGCGACGGAACGGAGCTGACTTTAGCGCAGGAGCCTTCGTTACTGACTTTATGAGGCTCCTGGGCTTGCGAACTAATTGATTTATTGTAGGCATATCTATTTGTTTTTAGTAATAAAGAAATGGTGGAATTTATTCTATCTTTGCCCTTTGGCAAGTTTTTTTGTAAATTTTTTTTGGATTCGAGCACTGAGGACTCTCGCAAAAGCGAAGACTCAGAGACCTCCCCACTGTTTAAATGCGGACGCCGCCCTGTCGAAAATATTCAATTCCACGGGCGGCGCCTCAAATTATATCTGAGTCTGGTCTGAGGTCTGCGCCTGCTGCGACATTTCCGCAAAATCGGGCTCCGGATCTATCTCCGGCGCCGTCTCGACGACCTTCAGGCGCCTGTAAGCTGCCAATCCGGTACCCGCGGGAATGAGGTTGCCCATAATGACGTTCTCCTTGAAGCCCTCGAGGTTGTCGACCTTGCCCAGCGTCGCCGCCTCGGTGAGAACTTTGGTCGTCTCCTGGAACGACGCCGCGCTTATGAAGCTTTCAGTCTCGAGGGAGGCCTTCGTTATGCCAAGCAAAATCGGCTCGCACTTGGCCGGATTGCCGCCCGCCTCCTCGATTCTCTTGTTATTCTGCTCAAATTCCCAGCCGTCGACCTGCTCGCCCCAGAAGTAATCCGAGTCTCCCGTATCGACGACCTTGACCTTGCGCAACATTCTGGATATTATGACCTCAATGTGCTTGTCGTTAATTGTAACGCCCTGCGAGCGATAAACCTTCTGGATTTCGCAAAGAATGTGTTCCTGAACGGCCTCCTTGCCCTTTATCTCCAAAATCTCCTTCGGATCGAGACCGCCGTCGGTCAACGGCTGGCCGACCTCGACGGGTTCGCCGTCCTGGACGACAATGCGCTTTGTCATAGGTATCTGGTACTTGTCGAGCACATCGCCCTTCTCGTTCCTTATCTCTATGCACTTCTTTTTGCGGATTGTCTTGCCCTCGTGAACGATTCCGGCGACTCTGGCCAGCTCCGCCGCGTCCTTGGGGCGGCGCGCCTCAAAGAGCTCTGCGACGCGCGGCAGACCGCCTGTGATGTCCTGCGTCTTTGCCGCCGAACGGGGCGTCTTGGCTATGACCATACCCGAGACTATCTTCTGCCCGTTCTCGACGCTCACCTGGGCGCCCGTGGGAATCTTGAAAATGCCTATCGGATGATCTTTGACGTCGGCGCTCCAAACTTCGATTCTGGGGTCGAGGTCCTCCTTGTGGTCGGTTATGACTATCGTGCTTCGACCTGTCGCAGCGTCGAAATCTTCGCGGAAAGTAATGCCGTCTATCATGTCGACGTACTTGACCACGCCCTCCTTGTCGGAGAGGATCGGAACGCTGTGCGGGTCCCAGCGGGCTATCAACTGACCGGCCTTGACCGTGTCGCCGTCATTGACCGAAACCATTGCACCCTGGACTATCTTAAAGTTCTCAAGCTCCTTGTTGTCGTCGTCGAGAAGCCTTATTACGCCGGTCTTGTTTAGGACGACGTTCGTCGTCGCGGGCTTGCCCGTCGCCGGGTCCTGATACGTCAGCTGCACGCTCCTGAGCCCCTCGTAGCGTATTCTGCCGGAATGCTTCACCTTGATTTCAGGGGCCTTTACCGCCTGGGCAACGCCGCCGACGTGGAAGGTTCTCATGGTAAGCTGCGTGCCGGGCTCGCCGATGGACTGGGCCGCAATTATGCCGACTGCCGTGCCGCGCTCGACGAGCTTCTGCGTCGACGGGTCGATGCCGTAGGCCCTCGCCGAAATCGAATTGCGCCTCAAGTGGGTAATCGGGCTCATAACCTTGACCGCCGTGATGCCGACGTAGTCTATTCTGGCCGCCGCCTCTTCAGTTATGAGGTCTCCGGCCTTGACTATCAGTTTCGACGGATCCATCGGGTCGACTATGTCTTCGCTCGAGCAACGGCCTATAATTCTGTCCTTCAGCGGCACTATTTCGTCGTCGCCGTCGTATATCGGACGCTTCGTTATGCCCGAGCGGTCGTTGTCGTCGTCCTCCGCTATGATGACGTCCATCGCCACGTCGCAGAGCTTTCTGGTCATGTAACCCGCGTCGGCCGTCTTAAGAGCCGTATCGGCCAAGCCCTTGCGCGCGCCGTGCGTTGAAATAAAGTATTCGTGAACGCTCAAACCTTCGCGGAACGAGGACAAAATCGGGCGTTCGATAATCTCGCCGTTGGGCTTTGCCATCAAACCGCGCGCTCCGCACAGCTGGCGCACCTGCGCCTTGTTGCCTCGGGCGCCCGAATCCATCAACACGTAAACAGGATTCAAATGCTGCCTGCCAAACGTCTTTTCGGGTATCTTCTTGAGGTTTTCAAACGCGTACTTTGCAATCTCCTCCGTGGCCACATTCCAAATGTCTATAACCTTGTTGGAACGCTCGCCCTTGGTTATGGTACCCATGCTGTATTCGTTTTCTACAGCCTTGATCTTGGCTCTGGCCTGCTCGATAATGCCCTTCTTCTCGGCGGGAATATTCATGTCGCCGATACCGATGGATATGCCGGCAAGCGTCGCCGTGCGGAAGCCGATTGCCTTCATCCTGTCCAGAACAGGCGCGCTGTCGCGCCCGCAAATGTTGAACGTGTCCAAAATCAGCTCGGAGAGCTTGCCCTTCGAAACAAGATTATTAACAAATCCCATTTTTTCGGGCCAAATGGTGTTGAATATCACGCGGCCGGGAGTCGTCCTAATAATCTTTTTAGTCGGGTCGCCGTGTATGGTTTCCTTGCCGTAGTCGGGGTTTGCGTAGTCTATCCAGTCGTGCCAGTGCAGCATGCCCTCGGCATGCGCGCCCAAAACTTCGCGCAGGGAACCCAAAAGGGGAACTCTATCGCCCTTTTCCTTCTTCAGGCTGGGCTCGTACGTGAGGAAGTAAACGCCCAGAATAATGTCCTGGGAAGGCGTCAAAATAGGCTTGCCGGACGAGGGCGAGAATATGTTATTGCTCGCCAGCATCAGCAGTTTTGCCTCCATTATTGCCTCTATTGAAAGGGGCACGTGGACTGCCATCTGGTCGCCGTCGAAGTCGGCGTTGTAGGCCGCGCACACCAACGGGTGTAGGCGGATTGCATCGCCCTCTATGAGAACGGGCTCGAAAGCCTGAATCGAAAGCCTGTGCAGCGTCGGCGCGCGGTTGAGCATAACCGGGTGCCCCTTCGTGACCTCCTCCAGGATATCCCATACCTCCGGCGACTTCTTTTCAATCATCTTCCTGGCGCTGCGCACAGTGTGAACAAATCCGAGCTCCTTGAGGCGGCGGATTATGAAGGGTTCAAACAGCGTCAGCGCCATTTTCTTAGGCAAACCGCACTGGTTGAGCTTGAGATCCGGCCCGATAACGATGACCGAGCGTCCCGAGTAGTCGACGCGCTTGCCCAGCAAGTTCTGGCGGAAACGGCCCTGCTTGCCCTTAAGCATGCTCGAAATACTCTTTAGCTCCCTGTTGCCCGCGCCAGTGACTGCGCGCCCGTGGCGGCCGTTGTCAAAGAGCGCGTCGACGCTCTCCTGCAACATTCTCATTTCGTTGTGCAGGATTACGTCGGGGGTCTTCATCGCCTTCAAAGACTTTAGGCGGTTGTTGCGGTTGATCACCCTCCTGTAAAGATCGTTCAAGTCGCTGGTTGCAAACCTGCCGCCCTCCAAGGGAACCAAGGGGCGCAAATCCGGCGGAATGACGGGCAAGACGGTGAGAATCATCCACTCGGGGCGGGCGTTGCTCTGTATGAAGCCCTGAACCAGCTTCAAGCGCTTCGAAAGCTTGTTCTTTATCTGCTTCGAGCGCGTAACTTTCATCTGCTCGACAAGCTCCGTCTCGAGCTTATTCAGATCTATGGCCGCCAACATGTCGTATATTGCCTCGGCGCCCATCTTCGCGTTGAATTCCATGCCGGAATCCTTGGCGTTTCTGTATTCCTCCTCCGTCAGGAATTGGCCGTTCTCAAGAGAGGTGTCCATCTTGTCGAGAACGACGTACCTCTCGTAATATATGACGGCCTCAAGCTGCTTCGACGTCATGTCGAGCATCAAGCCCAATCTGCTGGGAAGGCTCTTTAAGAACCATATGTGGGCGACGGGGACAGCCAATTCTATGTGGCCCATGCGCTCGCGGCGGACGCGGCTTGTCGTGACCTCGACTCCGCAGCGGTCGCATATCGTGCCCTTGAATCTTATTCTTTTGTACTTGCCGCAAGCGCATTCGTAGTCGCGCACCGGTCCGAAGATTTTCTGGCAGAACAATCCGCCTACCTCGGGCTTAAAAGTCCTGTAATTTATGGTTTCGGGATTTTTTACTTCGCCGTGGGACCATTGTTTTATGGTCTCGGGAGAGGCGAGTCCAATAGAGACGCAGTCAAACTTCTTGTCGCTGTCAAAGCCCAAAGTTTCTCTTGCTTTGTTCGTATTGATATTTTCTTCCATAAAAATTCCTATGCCTTTGGTTTACTCGCTTTCCTTGTTGAGGAGATTGACTTCCGGATGGTCCTTATCGATGAGCTTTACATCGAGGGCCAGCGCCTGAATTTCCTTTACCAAGACGTTAAACGACTGCGGCGTACCCGCCTGTAGCGAACCGTCGCCCTTGACAAGCTGTTCGTATATGCGCGTTCTGCCCTGCAAGTCGTCGGACTTCACCGTTAGCAACTCCTGCAGCACATAGGCCGCGCCGTAAGCCTCGAGCGCCCACACTTCCATTTCGCCGAAACGCTGGCCGCCGTACTGGGCTTTGCCGCCCAAAGGCTGCTGCGTAATCAGGCTGTACGGGCCGACCGCTCTGGCGTGAATCTTGTCGGCTACGAGGTGGTTTAGCTTCATCATGTAGATGTAGCCGACAACGACCTCCTGGTCGAAGTATTCGCCGGTCAAACCGTCGATTAGGCGAACTTTGCCGCTCTCGGGCATGCCCGACTGGACGAGGTACTCTCTTATGTTCTTCTCGCTTATGCCGTCGAATATCGGGGTAGCCACCTTTATGCCGAGCTTCTTGCAGGCCCAGCCCAAGTGCGTCTCCAAAACCTGTCCGACGTTCATTCGAGAGGGAACGCCCATGGGGTTTAGGCAGATTTCAACCGCAGTGCCGTCGGGCAGATACGGCATATCCTCCTCGCGGACGATTCTTGCGACAATACCCTTGTTTCCGTGGCGGCCCGCCATCTTGTCGCCGACCTGGATCTTGCGCTTTATGGCTATGTATACCTTTACCGACCTGATTACGTTGTTCTCGCTGGAAATGCCGCTTTCGGCGGAGTAGAGCTGGCGGTCCTTCTCGTCCTCTATCTCCTTGAACTTAGCCTTAAATTTTTCGACTATGTTCATTATCTTGTTGCGCACCGGCGAAGCCTCTATGGATATCTGGTTCGGGACGGAAGCCAGGCTCCTAAGAAGCGTCTTTGTAATTTTCCTGTTTTGGGGAATAATCACCTCGCCCGTCTCGGAATTGCGGACGTCGAGCGGAATTTTTTCTCCCAAGAGAATGTTTGAAAGCTCCTCCGTGAGTTGCGCATGCAGATTCTTTGTATCGTTGCGGTACTTCTCGTTGATTTTTCTGATTCTGCGGCGCTTGTCGCTGGGATTCTGCTTTTCGGCCTCGTGCTCGGCTTTTCTGTTGATTTTTACGTCCATGACGATGCCCTTGACGCCCGAGGGAACGGTCAGAGACGAGTCCTTGACGTCGGAGGCTTTTTCGCCGAATATCGCCCTCAAAAGTTTTTCTTCGGGCGCGAGCTCAGTTTCGCTCTTGGGGGTAATTTTGCCGACAAGTATGTCGCCGGGCTTGACCTCCGCGCCGACTCTTATGACGCCCTCTGCGTCGAGGTTCTTAAGCGCCTCTTCGCCGACATTGGGAATATCGCGCGTGATTTCCTCCATGCCAAGCTTCGTATCCCTCGCCGTGCACTCGTAATCCTCGATGTGTATCGAAGTGAACACGTCGTTTTTAATGAGCTTTTCGGAAAGCAAAATAGCGTCTTCGAAGTTGTATCCGTTCCATGGCATGAAAGCCACGAGCACGTTCTTGCCCAGAGCCAATTCGCCGTCGTCGGTCGCCGCTCCGTCGGCTATTACGGTTCCCTCCTCTACGAACTGCCCCTTCTTTACAACGGGCTTCTGCGTAAAGCAAGTGCAGTTGTTGGAGCGCATAAACTTGCGAAGTTCGTATACGTAAATGCCCTTGGCCTTGTCCGTCTTGATTTTTTCGGATCCCTTCTTGGGCATTTGTCCGTCGGCGGTCACGATGACGCGCTTTGCGTCGACGCTTGCCACCTTGCCCTTGCCGAGGGAAAGAACGACAGTCTTTGAATCCTTGGCGACATTTCCCTCTATGCCGGTGCCAACGAACGGCGCCTGCGTCTTTAGCAGAGGAACGCCCTGGCGCTGCATGTTCGCGCCCATCAGCGCGCGGTTTGCGTCGTCGTGTTCCAAGAACGGAATTAGGCCGGCCGCCACGGAAACGAGCTGTTTTGGCGAAACGTCCATGTAGTCCACTTCCGTGGGATCGACTTCGCTGACCTCGTCGAAGCGCCTTGCAGTGACCCTGCCAACGAGCTTGCCGTCCTTAATTTCAGTGTTTGCCTGGGCGATGGTCTTCCCTTCCTCCTCGTCCGCAGAGAGGTATTCAATTTTGTCGAGAACCTTGCCGTTTCTGACCTTCCTGTACGGAGTTTCGATGAAGCCGAACTCGTTGATTCGCGCGTACGAGGAAAGAGAGTTGATAAGGCCGATATTCGGGCCTTCAGGCGTTTCAATCGGGCAAATTCTGCCGTAGTGCGACGGGTGGACGTCGCGCACCTCGAATCCCGCGCGCTCCCTGCTCAAGCCGCCCTTGCCCAAGGCCGAAAGACGCCTCTTGTGGGTGAGTTCGGAAAGCGGGTTGATCTGGTCCATAAACTGCGAAAGTTGGTCGCGGGCGAAGAAATCCCTTATTTGGGAAGTCATCGTCTTCGAGTTGACCAGATGCGAAATCTTTATTTCGTCCTCCTGCTCCGTCGAGCTCAATTTCTCGCGGATATTCTTTTCAGTTTTTGCAAGGCCTATCCTGCACTGGGCGGCGATGAGCTCGCCCGCGGTGCGGACTCTGCGCGAACTTAGATTGTCTATGTCGTCTATTGTGCCTTCGCCCTTCTTGAGCTTGCAGAGCTGCTTCGTAGCCTCTACGATATCTTCGCTGGTGAGAATCCTCACATCAAGCGGCGTATTCAGACCCAGGCGCTGGTTTATCTTGTAGCGCCCCACCCTGCCCAAGTCGTAGCGCTTCTCGTCGCGCAGCGTGCGGCGGAAAAGCGACTTCGAGTTTTCCGCATTGACGGGCTCGCCCGGGCGAATCTGCATAAATATGCACTTTAGCGCCTCTTCTTCGTTGCGCGTCTTATCCTTCTTTATGGCCCTGATTATGGCGCCGTCGTCAACGGTCGTGTCTATGACCTTGATTTCCTCTATGCCCGCGTCTGCAAATTCCTTTACGGAGCGCTTTGTCAGAGTCTCGTACTCCTTTAGCAAAACGACGCTGTTAGCCGAACGCACATTGTAAACGGCCTCCGCCAGGACGTAATTGTTGAGGTCCTCGCGCTTGAGCGCGTCGGATACCTTCCACGTCTCGACCTTGTAGAAAAGGTCTATTATCTGCTGGTTTGAACTGTGCCCGAAAGCCCTCAGAAGTGTTGTGATAAGGAACTTTCTGCGGCGGCGGCGGCGGTCTATGTATACATAGAGAAGGTCGTTTTGGTCGAACTGGACCTCGACCCAAGTGCCCCTATCGGGAATGAGCCTGAAAGAGTAAAGAATCTTGTCGGAGCTGTGCATTGTCTCCTCGAAGCAAATGCCCGGGCTGCGGTGCAGCTGGCTGACAACCACGCGCTCTGCGCCGTTTACTATAAAGCTGCCGCTTTCGGTCATCAAATTGATATCGCCCATGTATATTGTTTCTTCATGGGCTTGGTCTCCCTGGCGGATTCTAAAAGTAACATCGAGGGCGGCAGCATATGTTTCGCCCTCCTTTATGCATTCCACTTCGGAAAGCTTCGGAGCTTTAAGCTCGTACTTTACATATTCGAGCTTGTTTTTATTGTCGTAGCTCTCAATCGGGAATATCTCGCTAAAAACGGCGTGAAGACCAATCATCTTCCTCTCCGACGGCGGCACGTCTTTTTGCAGAAAATCGGCGTAAGATTTCACCTGACTTTCTATTAGATTGGGAATCGGCAAGACTTCCTTAATTTTTCCAAAGCTTAATCTTTCTGACATACTCTTGAGATGTTTTTGGGAGAATTTTCCCCGCGCGGGAGGAGATATGTTGTTTTGCTGCCTTGCTCAACAGCGCCCGCCTTTCGACGGGGAGTCGCCCATTTTTTTACGCCTCGGGCAATAATGCGTTAAAAGCGGATATCTGTGGTGCGATACCACACCACAGATTATCCGCGAAAAATGTCAAAATGCCATCAAGTTTGTTACTTGACTTCGACCTGTGCGCCGGCGTCCTTAAGTTTTTTGGCGATTTCCTCGGCCTCAGCCTTTGCAACGCCTTCCTTAACAGGCTTCGGAGCGCCTTCGACCATAGCCTTTGCCTCGGCCAAGCCCAAGCCCGTGATAGCGCGAACTTCCTTAATGATGGCGATCTTCTTGGAGGCGTCAAAGCCCTTAAGAATGACGTCAAAGGCGTCCTTTTCCTCAGCAGCAGCAGCGGCGGGGCCACCTGCTACAACAGCCACGGGAGCAGCGGCGCTTACGCCCCATTTTTCTTCGAGCTCTTTTACCAGAGCGGCCGCGTCAACGACCGTGAGGGCGCTGAGCCATTCAATTACTTGTTCTTTTGTGATGTCTGCCATTTTATTTTTCTCCTTTGAACGCTTAGCGCCCCGCATGGGGCAATTAAGAGGAGATTCCCTCCTAAGCATGTTCTTTAGTTGTTCTTGTTTTGCCCCCCGGCAACGCAAACATTATGCAGGGAGCATGAAAATTTCACCAAAAGGCCCGGCCGCATCTAAGCGGCCGAAGACCGATACCAGCTTATTCCGCCGCAGCTTCGCCAGCAGCTTCGCCGCCGCCGAGTTTTTCGCAGCGCATAAACACGACGCGAACCATCTGCTTTGCGGGCGTGCTGAGCAAAGAAAGGAACTTTGCGCGCATCTCCGGGAGGCTGGGAAGGCTGCCCAAGTACTCGACATCGGCCTTTGTCATAACTTTTTCGCCGAGCAGGCCGAGTTTTATGTCGGCGCCTTCGCGGGTCTTGAAGAATTCCACGACGGCTTTTGCAACCGATGCGGAATCTGCACCGCCGCTAATTATAGCGGTCGGGCCGGCCAAAATCGAGCTGATGTCGGGCAGGTTCAACTCCTTTGCGGCAATGGCTATAATAGAGTTCTTTGCCACGTGGAACTGGGCGCCTGCTTCGGCGAGCGCCTTGCGGAAAGCGCTTGCGTCGGAAACGGTAACCCCTGCAAAACTGACGAAGAACAAATGCTCCGAAGCGCCGAGCATGTTGCGGGCTTCTTCTACGAGATATTTCTTTTCCGGTCTCATTGTAATAATGTCCTTCTACCTATTCGGCGACCTCCGAGAGCGCCACTTTTATCGAGGGGCTCATCGTGGAGCTGATTGAAACTGAATTGATAAACTTGCCCTTGATAACCTCGGGCTTGGCCGCAGCCACGCTCGAAAGAGCCGCCTTGGCGTTTTCGTAAAGCTTGTCGTTTGCAAAGCTGCGCTTGCCGACAACAACGACCAGGTTTGCGGTTTTGTCCATTTTGTACTCGACGCGGCCGCCCTTTACCTCCTTAATGGCCGATTCTACGTCGTCGGTGACAGTGCCGCTCTTGGGATTGGGCATCAAGCCCCTGGGGCCGAGTATTCTGGCGAGCTTTCTTACTTCCTTCATGGCCGACGTAGTGGCGATTGCCACGTCGAAGTCCATCCAGCCGCCCTCTATTTCCTTTGCCAGATCGGCGATACCCGCCTTGTCTGCGCCGGCTGCCAGCGCGGCCTCGGGCTGTTCGGTAAAGACAACTACCCTCACCTTTTTGCCGCTGCCGTTGGGCAGGCGGACAGTGCCGCGAACCATCTGGTTGCTCTGTTTGGGATCAACCGCGAGGTTGATCGATATTTCAACTGTTTCGTCGAAGCCGGCCTTGGGCATCGACTGCAGCGCATCGACGGCTTCCTTGAGCGACTTCGGCGTCGCCGAGGCCGACTCGAGCGCTTTCTTGTATCTTTTGCTTCTTTTTACCATGACTTTCGTGTCTCCTGCTTTTTGCAGTGCGGTTTTATTTCATTTGTTATTCGACAAACCGAGCGTCCGCCTTTTTTAACGAACGCCCATGCCGTAAAAATTTAGTCTACGACGTCAATGCCCATCGAACGAGCCGTGCCTTCAATTATGCGGCAAACAGCTTCCGGGGACGTTGCGTTTAGATCCTTTTCCTTGATCTTGGCGATTTCCTTAATCTGCGCCTTCGTCACCTTGCCGACCTTGTCGACATTGGGCTTGGCGCTCGCCGTTTCAATCTTGGCGGCCTTCTTAAGAAGCACCGAAGCCGGCGGCGATTTCAGAATAAAGGTGAAAGACTTGTCCTGATACACCGAGATGACAACCGGCAATATCATGCCCGCCTGATCCTTGGTGCGCGCGTTGAATTCTTTGCAGAATCCCATGATGTTGACGCCGGCGCCACCGAGAGCCGGGCCTACCGGCGGAGCGGGATTGGCCGCGCCCGCGGGGAGCTGCAACTTAATTACTTTTACTACTTTCTTAGCCATTTTGTTTTCTTATAAGAATTGTTTGTTTTTTGAGGCTGTGCGTAAAGTTTGCTATTGGGCGTCCTCGGACTTTACCACCTGGTTGTACTCGAGTTCGACAGGCGTGTACCTGCCGAAAATATTGACGCTCACCTTAAGCTTGCAAAGTTCTTCATTGATTTCCTCAACCTGCCCTACGAGCCCGAGGAACGGGCCGTCGGTAATCTTGACGTTTTCGCCGACGGCAAAAACAACCTTCGGGCGTACCGAGCCCTCGGCCTGCTGTTTGTGGGCTATAATTGTGTCTATCTCTTCTTTTGTCAGGGGAATGGGCCTGTCGCCGCCTATGAAATTGACGACGCCGTTGATGCCCTTTATGAAATACCAAGGCTTTTCGAGAAAGTTGTCCTGATCGTCAAAGAGCTTTATTTTTATGAAAATGTAGCCGGGATAGAGCATTCTGGTAACCTGCTTTTGCTTCTGCTCCACCTTGCCGTTGCGCTTTACCTGCACGAGCGTCGACACCTTTTCCTCCGGGGAAAGAATATCGTCTTTTGATATGTACTCGCCCATGTCTTCGCGGTCTATCATGCGCTTGAGATGCTCGACGGCCTTGCGCTCCATATTCGAGCGCGTCTGCACTGTGTACCATTTGCGGCCGGAATCGGCCTCTGCCTGATGTGTCTGAGCCTCTTCCATGATTATTTACCGCCCTTTACAAGCCACGTGAGCAAATCAACTACGTTGTATATGGCAAAATCCGCGGCGCTTACATATATGCCCAGCAAACCTATAGCCACAAAAACCACCACAATCAAGCGGCCCAGCTCGCGGCGCGTGGGCCAGGCGGCCTTCTTTAATTCAACCACGGTTTCCCTGTAGAACTGTCTGATTTTGCTAAATGGATTTGTCATGTTTTGCTGTGCAGTGCTTATAAAATTTCGAATCCCTTTTTCGCCAAGCCCGACCAATGGACGGCCAACTCATGCCGCGGCGGAACTTGCGCAAAAGATATCCGTAAAAAAGAACGCAGGGAAAGAGGGACTCGAACCCCCAACACACGGTTTTGGAGACCGTAGCTCTACCAATTGAGCTATTTCCCTGTGAAAAAGAACTTTCTTGTCTGCCTTTTTTAATTGCGTCTGTCAATAAAAAAAACGCAGAAAAAAGACACCAAAGCCAGAAGGGGTTTAGTCCCTTCTGGCGCGATTGCCTAAGCGGCTAAATTAAGCCAATATTTCCGAGATACGGCCGGAACCGATCGTGCGGCCGCCTTCGCGGATAGCGAAACGCTGACCTTTTTCCATAGCGATGGGCTTCTGGAGCTCGATCTGAAGCTCGACATTGTCGCCGGGCATGACCATCTCGACACCCTCGGGCAGTTCGCAAACGCCTGTGACGTCGGCCGTGCCGAAGAAGAACTGCGGACGATAGTTGGAGAAGAACGGAGTATGACGGCCGCCTTCCTCCTTGGTGAGGACGTACACCTGAGCCTTGGCCTTGTGGTGCGGAGTAATCGAACCGGGCTTAGCCAAGACATGGCCGCGCTGAATGTCGTTCTTTTCGATGCCGCGCAACAGCAAGCCGACGTTGTCGCCTGCCTGACCCTGGTCGAGGCTCTTGCGGAACATTTCAACACCCGTGACAGTCGTCTTGCGAGTTTCGCCCAAACCGACGATTTCAACTTCGTCGCCGACCTTGACCAAACCGCGCTCAATACGGCCGGTAGCAACCGTGCCGCGGCCGGTGATGGAGAATACGTCTTCGACAGACATCATGAAGGGCTTGTCGAGCGGACGCACGGGCTCGGGGATCTCGGTGTCGATCGTGTCCATGAGCTGGTCGATGCTCTTTACGCCGAATTCCGTGCCGTTGAGGGCTCCGAGAGCGGAACCGCGGATGATCTTGATGTTATCGCCATCGTAGTCGTACTTGTTGAGCAGCTCGCGGATTTCCATTTCGACGAGTTCGAGAAGTTCCGGGTCGTCGACGAGGTCGCACTTGTTGAGGAATACGACAATCTGGGGAACGCCTACCTGGCGGGCCAAAAGGATGTGCTCGCGGGTCTGGGGCATCGGGCCGTCGGCTGCGCTTACTACGAGGATAGCGCCGTCCATCTGAGCGGCACCGGTGATCATGTTCTTTACGAAGTCCGCGTGGCCGGGGCAGTCGACGTGTGCGTAGTGGCGCGTGGGCGTTTCGTATTCTACGTGCGCGACGGCGATTGTTACAGTCTTGGTAGCGTCGCGAACAGTGCCGCCCTTAGCGATGTCCTGATAGGACTTAAATTGAGCCAGGCCCTTGTCCGACTGAACCTTCAAGATTGCAGTTGTGAGAGTAGTCTTACCATGGTCGATGTGACCGATAGTGCCTACGTTTACGTGTGGTTTTGATCTGACGAATGATTCTTTCGACATGGTTCTTTCGGTTTCTTCTTTTTAGGTTTAGTTGATGACTTTCTATATGGAGCCTCAGAGCGGATTTGAACCGCCGACCCCGTCCTTACCAAGGACGTGCTCTACCTGCTGAGCTACCGAGGCGTCATATACAAAGCCGCCAGTTATCTGGCGTTTCTTTCTTTGAAAGTGCGCTAATCTGCACGATTTTTAATTACGCGTCAACTATTTTTTTATTTTTTTCTTGTCTATGCGCTATTTTTTGCCACAAGAGAAGCCCTCTTTTGGCCGTTTTCTTTATGGATATCACCCAGACGCCTAAACCCATGCGGCTCGAAACGGCGGTTATTGATTCCTCCGCCCTTTCAGGCTATAAAATTTCGCCTTCCCCCTGCCGCGGCTGTCCAAATTTCGGCAGGCGCTGGGCGTGCCCCCCGTTCGACACTCCGCCGGCCGAACTATTTAGCCTCGACGCAAAAATTGTGCTGGCCGCAGTGCTCGTCGAGCCTCAAAAAAATCTATCGCCCCTGCAATGCGTCGAGGCCGCGCGCAGAATTTACGACGAAATTTTCTACGAAGTTGAAAGGCTCTTCCCGGGCTGCCGAATTCTGCTTGCAGGCTCGTGCGTCTGCCCGCTCTCCCAAAACTGTCCGCGCATATCGGGGAAAAAATGCGCCTTCGAGGATAGAAGGCGAATGTCGCTTGAGTCGTTGTCTTACAATGTCGTTAAAATATGCAGAGATTTCCTCGGCTTTGAAGTGCTCTGGGCAAAAGGGGGAAACCAGCCCTCCTACTACACGCTCGAATACGCCGTCGTAACCGACAACATGTCGGCGCAAAATATACAAAACTTCATAAAAGACTCAATACGCCCATAGCCTGCCTTCATGGCAAAAAAGACGCAGCCCGGCCTGCTCGCCCGACATCGTCTGTACCGCGTTTTGTCAAGACGCCAAAAAAATTCCGTTAGGCAAAGCGCCGTTTTATGACAAGAGGCAAAGAATAACGAAGGAAAAATAGGAAAAGAGAGAAAAAAAACGCCCCACCCTGACCCCGCAAAATGGCATGCCCATGTGGTTTGCCGCAGTCTATGGCGGGGGAGAGAAAAAAACGGCTTACAATGCGCCAAGCCGCGCGCCTAAAGGTTGACGGCGGCCTCGAGCTCAATTTCAAACATCAAGTCTTCCCTGCAAACTATGCTGTGCGCCGGGCAATACGAGATGTTCAACTTTTTGTTCCACGCCTGAAAATACCCGAAATATTCGGGCTCGAGACAATAGACGACCGCATTTACGGTGTCTTCAAACCCCATCGAGCGCGACTTCAATATGCCCTCGATTACGTCAAGGGTAAGCTTAACCTGCTTGGATATATCGTCGGCGTGGGCCGTCTTTCCGTCCGCTGAAATGCTTGCCGTGCCCGAAATCATGACTCTGCGGCTCTTCGGGGAAACTATTTCAACGGCCCTTGAAAACGAGCTGCCGTATTCAGTGGCGCCGCCCTGCAGCGGAGAGCTAAGCTGGCTGACAAACTCTTGGCTGCCGGGCTCCAAGCCCTTCTTTGAGCGCACCGCAAATGCGCCAGATACGCACTTGCGCCCAAAATGGTTGGGCGCGCCGATTCCGGTGCTCGCCGGCAGCAAGCCGTCAAAAACTTTCATTTGCCCGTATGCGCTCGTGCGCCCTTTATTGAACTCGGGATACCACGAGAGTATGTCGTCGTTGTAAAACCACGTTCTGGCCACGTCGGAAAAGGCAAAACCGCATTTGCGCAACATTCCCTCGAGATTGTTTATGTTGGAAACGGTGTGCCGGCTTGCTTCTTCGACATTGTCGTCGGCGGTCACGCCGAATACGCGGCAATACGAATTGTCGGAATCCTCATAAACGGCGCCCTTGGCTCCTCTGCCGTCGCTAAAATAAGCGGGCTGAACGCCGGAAACGGCGGTTAAGTGGGCGCCTGCGAGAATATTGTCGGAAACCTCCTTCAGCGGAAGAATCCAATTGACGGGGAAATTAGAGTCCAAGAGGGGTGCAATTACAGGCTCGAATGAGCGGGGGGCAAAAACTTCCGCCGAAACAAGGCTGGCCCCGTGCGAATAGAACTCCCTCAAAGCCTCCACAATCTGTATATACGCGCTCGTCGGACTATCAAATACAACCGAATTATGAATTTCGGCAACGTTTTCATCCAAAGTAATCTTCTTCATACCAAATACCTCCCCTGCTCATGTAATCAAACAGGAAAGCTCTCGCATGTCAATTTTATAATCTGCGGCATTGCAGAAACGGAAAATGCCCCTTATGCATTGGAACGCAGTGGTGTTGGATACACACAAAGGAATATTCGACTCTTTTTAATTTTTTGAAAGCAGGCGCACCTTAAAGGCACTCTCACCCCGGCGCTGAGAGAGAAGATATACGTGTGTGCATGTCTGTTTGTGGCGTGTATGAAAAAGGGAAAAAAAGAGAAAAAAACGCACAACTATAAGGCCGCGTCAAATCCGCTTGACCGATATTTTTTCAAGCTGCGCCTTCCGCAGTGAAATCTCCGAATCTTTGACTCTCACAATCACGGGATCTCCAAACGGGGCGCTGCGCAAAATTTCCACGACGCTCTCCCTCGCTATTTCGGCATGGGCCCCTTTAAGCTTCCCCACTCCCGCGCCGACGGAAAGGACAATAGCCCTATCGCCAACCGCCAGTTCGCTCAAAGGCATGGCGTGCGGACACGAGCCAAAACAGTCCCTGCTTGCGCATTCCGAGCACGAATTCGAGCCGTTGCTTTTAAGAAAACCGACGAGTTTTTCCATTATCGGATCTTCAAGGGCGTGTTCCATTCTGCATGCGGCCATATTTGCCGAGGCTTCCGGCACGCCCAACACGCCCACCAAGAACCCCTTTAGAAGCCTGTGCTTTCTAAGAACGTTTTGGGCGCGCTTTCGCCCCTCTTTGGTCAGCACCACCGGCCTGTATTTCTCGTACTCCACGAGCCCCTTCTCCGCGAGGGTGTTAAGCGCCGATGTAGCGGAAGGTTTTTTCACCGACATTGCGTTTGCTATGTCGGTAATGCGCGCCGAACCGTTCGCCGATGATAGGGCGGCGATTGTTTCAAGGTAATCCTCAAGGTGTTCCGAGAGGCCTGGTGTTTTGTTGTCCATAGCTAAAACGTGCAAATACGGGTATTTCAACTGAAAATGTTTGTCAATACTTTTACCCTAATTGGGCATATCGGCATTACCCCTGAAAGAACAAGTCCATTCCGCAGCGGCGGCAATCGAATTTTATTCTCAGGCGCGCCGAATCGCTCGTGAGAAAGAAGGGTTCTTTGAAATTTTTCGGCGGGTTGATTTTTTTGCACATTCCAAGCTCGCGCAGTATGCAATGGCGCGTCGTCATAACGCGGAGATTGCCAAAATCCGAAAGCGTTTCCGGCGCGTTCTCCGGCACGTCAAAACCCATTTTTTTGTAGAATTGTCGGGCGTAGGAATTGTAGATGTTTGCAAAGCAGTCCTGCGAGAACGGCGACTCTTTGAATTCTATTTTTTGCGGAGGCTTTCTGGATAGGGCGCGGCGGCGCACGTCGTAGTTCGACAAAATGTTTTCGGTGAGCTTTTGGACGAGCGAGCGCCTGATGGCGTTTATCTGAGCGGGCTTGAGATAAGGGAGCCTGCCCGCCGAAATCTCTATCTCGGGGAGATAGGCGGTATCGCCAAATTTTGAGAGGTTGCGCCGCAGGCTTTCGGAGGCCGCGGCAAAGTTTTCGGAGACCTGGCAACTGCAAGGCAATTCGACTTCCGCACAGTCGCCCTGCGGGGTCGAGACCCTGAAAACCCACTGCCGCCCCCTTTCCAAGACTTCCAGAAGTATCTTGCGCCGCCTCTGAACCTTTAGCTTCAACAGCTTTTCAAAAGCGGCGCTCCTGTTGCGCCAGACCGTAGAGCCGGGCGAAATTTTCAAGTGCTGCGAGGGCGTCCCCACAAAGACGTCGTCTCCGCGGACGCCGCTTACGCAGGCGCCCAACTGCGTCTTCCCGTCGAAAAACAAGCCGTCGCCGTTGGAAAATATTTCCCGAGCGCCCGCAAATGAAAAGCCTCCGTCGAAAACGCCGTCGACGCGCCCGATAAATTCCCCGCGTGCCTTGGGCGTGGCAAAGCTCTCGTTGCCCGCGCAAATGCCGTGGAGATGGTATTGGGTGAACGTGCGCGAAAACGTCTTGCGCGGGTCGGGCTCGAAAGGAAGCGACGTTTCCCCAAACGAGGCCCGCTCGTACATTTCGGGATTCTCCCCTATTAGGCCGTCTATTATTTTTCTATAATAGGCCGTAATATTTTTTACGTATTCTGCATTCTTGAGCCTGCCCTCTATTTTAAACACGCTGACACCGGCCTCCGCCAATTCTGCTATCGAGGCGCTCCTGTTCATGTCGCGCAGGCTAAGAAAATACGCCGGCGGGGCGATCTCCCTGCCCAGGGAATCCTCAAAGCGATATTTCATTCTGCAGGGCTGGGCGCATTGCCCCCTGTTGCCGCTGCGCCCGCCGATTGCCGCGCTCAAATAGCACTGCCCGCTGTACGAAACGCACAAGGCCCCGTGGACAAAGCATTCCAGCCTGTTGTCGACCGCGGCGGATATGGCGCGGATTTCATCGAGGGAAAGCTCGCGGGCGAGCACCAGTGTGTCGAAGCCGCACGCCGACAGGAAGCGCGCCTTTTGCGGCGTCGATATGTGGCATTGCGTGCTTGCGTGAAATACCATTGCAGACTTGCACTTTTCAAGCAGCCCCATGTCTTGGACTATCGCCGCGTCGACGCCGGCCTCGTAAAGATCGTCTATGAGGGCGCAGGCCTCAGCGACTTCGGAATCGGTCAGTATCGTGTTTATCGCCGCGTACACGCGCGCGCCGTACACGTGCGCGAAGTCGCACAATTCGGCTATGTCGGCGACCGAATTTCCCGCCGCGGCTCGCGCGCCAAAACGGCTTGCGCCTATATAGACCGAATCGGCGCCCGCCATAATGGCCTCTTTTGCCGTCGGAGCGTCGCGCGCGGGGGCAAGGAGCTCAAGGGGGATTTTTTCGCCCATTTTACAGAAGCGAATTTTTTGAATTCTTTATGCCGCAAGCCAGCGCAAATGCTATCAACAGCGCGCACAGGCCGACACATCCGTTTGTGATCCACTGGTTGCCAATCCAAAACTCGTACTCTTGCGTTTTAAGCGAAAAAGCCTTGCTGTAAATCATCATCAGGAAAATGGCGCCCGCGTGGAATGCGATGGAGGAAGTCAGCGATTTTGTCTTTGCATAGAGCATGCACAATACCATGCCGAATACAAACAAGCTAAGGAAGGGTATTAGCTTAAAGCTGTAAGAAATGCCTACGGCGTCGTAGTAAAAAGACTGGAAGCCCGAATACCAGAAGGCGGTGTGGCCGCCGTCGGGAAGATTGTTGTAGATTTCGCGCGGCACTTTGAAGTGTTTATAGGCAAAGAACAGGGAGCTAAGCGCCATGCCAGAGAGGGCTCCAAAAGCCGTATAGAGGCCTCTCATCAGGAATCCGCGAAAGACTATTTCCTCCAAAAAGCCCAGTATAATGCTGCCGGTGACGGCGCCGAATATTATCGAGCCAATCCGCGCGTCCGGCTTTTCGGACGCTCCGGCGACGTAGACTTGAAAGGCTATTATTGCGGCTACGGCCGCAAAACCGAAAATCCAAAACTTTGCAAAATTCTTTAGGGCGCGGGAGTCGAAAGAGACGCCTAAATTCCGCCATGAAAGCAGCCCGCAAGCCTTTAGGATAAAAGGGAGGGCCACGACTATCGGGGCCCATCTGAGCCTGTCGTAAAAGACGTCGACGCGTTTTGTAAGCAAATATTCCGAAAGGCGGCACGGATAATTTGCATTGACCCACTCCGTCAGCCAATACGCAAGCGGCGTAGTCACGGCCGCAAAGAGGCTCGCCCCGAAGTACACGTACAGAAACAGCAACAAGCCCTTGTACACATGTTCGTTTTCCGAAGCTCCGAAAAGCATTAAGTCTTTCTCTCTTTTCATAAACAATCCCTTTGAATTTTGCCGGCATTCCCGCGGCGGAGCCCGCAGTTGCGCGCGCCATTGCAAAAGCGCCCAAACGCGCCCCAAAAAATTTAAGCTCCGTGTAATTGTGGGGCAATAAAACGGGAAAATCAACCAAATACGGCCTTTATATGCTTGAAAAGGCAAAAGGTATGTGTGTTATAATGGACATATGGGAAATGTATTCGGAAAATATTTTACTGTCACAACGTTTGGCGAGAGCCACGGCTTGGCGGTCGGGTGCGTAATCGACGGCTGCCCGCCGCTTATTGAAATTTCCGAAAGCGACATTCAAAGGGAGCTGGACAGGCGCCGCCCCGGGCAGTCGCAAATATCGACATTCAGAAATGAAAGCGACACGTGCAGGATACTTTCGGGCGTGTACCAGGGAAAGACGCTCGGCACGCCGATATGCATAATGGTTGAAAACAAGGACCAGCACCCCGGCGACTACGACGAAATAGCCAAGCTCTGGCGTCCGTCTCACGCCGATTTCACGTACGATGCAAAGTACAAGATACGCGATCCCCGCGGCGGCGGACGCAGCTCCGCGCGCGAGACAATCGGGCGCGTGGCAGCCGGAGCGGTTGCCAAAAAGATTTTAAAAGGTGTGAAGATAACTGCGTGGGTGGAGAGCGTAAACCTGCTTTCGATGCCCGCGGTGCAGCACACCCCGACCGACGAAGAGATAAACGCCACGCCTGTCCGCTGCCCGCATTTGCCGACGGCCGAGAAGATGATTGAGCTAATCAAGAAGGCGCGCACCATGGGAGACTCGGTGGGCGGGGTCATACGCTGCAGGATGGAGGGGCTTCCCGCGGGGCTTGGAGACCCCGTCTTCGACCGTTTCGAAGCCGATTTGGCAAAGGCCATGCTCTCGCTTCCGGCGACAAAGGGGTTTGAAATAGGCAGCGGCTTTGCCGGCACGCGCATGTTTGGTTCGCGCCACAACGATATTTTCACGCTCGACGAAAACGGCAACGTGACAACAAAGACGAACAACGCAGGCGGGGTGCTCGGCGGCATGACGACGTCGCGCCCGGTCGATTTCCGTGTGGCGTTCAAGCCTACGGCGACCATAGCCAAGGAGCAGGACACACTCTCTCGAGACCTAAAGCCCGTAAAGGTGATAGGCCGCGGCAGGCACGACCCCTGCGTTCTTCCGCGCGCGGTTCCGATAGTCGAGGCGATGGCCGCCCTGGTTGGGGTCAACGCGCTAATGAGCCAGCGGGCGATAACTCTTTAAGACTATGCCAATAGATACGTTTCTAATACTCGGCTCCGCCCATTCCGGCAGGCGCGCGCTGTGCGCTGACGTCTGCGAGAACGCGCTTGCGCCCGACAAGGCGGCGGTGTTTGTTTCGGAAAACGAGCCCGCCGACGAGGCCGACGCAAAGCTCGAAAGTCTTGCAAACGCCGCCGTGTACAGGTATCACCAGGCGTCTGAATTTTCGAAAATAGTCTGCGGAGAGGGCTTTGATGCTCAAGCGTGCCTTTTCATCGCCGACTCGGGCGAGAATCTAGCCGATGCCGTGGAGGAGTTCAAGGCTCTTTGCGACGCCGGAACGGCGAGGCTTGTGCGCGTGTGGTCTGTTATAGACTGCGCTTTGCTTGAGGCACACGGCAAGCAGCTCAAGGTATATTTCGACGCGCTCTCTCATTTTGCAGACTGCGTAATCTTGACGAATCGCTCGAACATACCGAACTCTCTGATAAAATCACTTACAGACGGGTACAAGAAGGAATGCAAGCCGCACTTGGTGGAGCTCATGGACAAATTTGGGAGGCTGAAGAACCCGCTGGAGCTGACTATCGACCAGGCGCGGCGCATCTCCATGCTCTTTGACGATTTCGATCCCATCGACGAACTCGAGCTCGACGAGGACAATCTTCCCGAAGAGCCCTTTAGCCTTGAACGCAAGCCCGACCCGTACATGGAGCGGCTTCCCGGAGGGCACCGCAAGAATCCGATACCCGAGCCTCCCGTCAACAAATAGACCAACAACCATGAACACAGACATTTCAAAGAACATATCCTCCGGCGTATCCAAAGTTAAGGGCTACGTGCCCGGGGAGCAGCCGCAGACGACCGACTGGGTAAAGTTGAACACCAACGAATTTCCCTATCCGCCGTCTCCGAAAGTCAGAGAGGCTATAATTGAGCAGCTGGGCGCCGACGGGGCTCCGCTGCGCCTATATCCGAGCCCCGAGAGCGCGAAATTGCGCGAGGCTGTTGCCGAATATTTTGGGCTTGGGCGCGAATACGCATTTGCCGCAAACGGCAGCGACGACATTCTAAACCTGGCCATACGTGCCTTCAGCGACACCTCAAAGAGCGTGGCCGCGCTGCAACCCAGCTACAGTCTATATCCCGTTCTGGCCAAGATACAAGACGCCTCATTTACGCAGATTCCGTTCAATGCCGACATGTCGATACCGTATGAGAAGATATTTGCAAGTTCGGCAAACATTTTCTTTTTTACAAATCCAAACGCGCCCACGGGGATCGGTTTCCCGGAGGAGGCGGTCAGGAAAATAGTCGAGGGGTCAAACGCGATAGTGCTCGTCGACGAGGCGTACGCGCCGTTTTCGGATTGGAGCGCGGCGGGGCTAGTCAGGGAATACGACAACTTAATAGTTACGGGGACGTCGTCGAAAGGCTGGGGGCTTGCCGGAATGAGGATAGGCTGGGGCGTTGCCAGCCCGAAAATCATCGAGGTTCTCGACCGCGTCCGCGACAGCTACAATCTCGACCGCCTTGCGCAGGCCGCGGGTGTGGCCGCTCTTAAAGACAGGGCCTACTACGGGCGCATGCGCGCCTTGGTCGTCGAACAGCGCAGGCTCTTTGAGGAATTTCTCGACGGCATGGGCTGGCGGTATTTCAAAAGCAGCGCCAATTTTGTGCTGTTTGAGCCGGCGAACGCCCGCGGAGAGCGGGGCGCAAATGTTGCGGAAAGTCTTTTTGAGTTTTTGAAAGGCATGAAGATTCTTCCGCGTTATTTCCCGAATGAAAAGCGGATAGAAAGCTATCTTAGGCTGACGATAGGCACGGCCGAGCAAATGGCCGCGGTAAAGGACGCGGCGAGAAAGTGGGCGCAATTATGAAAGCAAGAACAGCAAAAATACTCAGGAACACAAAAGAGACGCAAATATCGCTGGAGATAAACCTCGACGGCAAGGGCGAATACGACGTGCAAACTGGCATTCCGTTCTTCGACCACATGCTTTCTCTTTTTTCAAAGCACAGCCTTGTCGATCTCAGGGTGAAGGCCACCGGCGATATAGATGTCGACTACCACCACACTGTCGAAGACACGGGCCTTGCCCTTGGCATGGCCTTCAAGAAGGCGCTTTCCGACAAGGCCGGGATAAACCGCTACGGCTTTTTCATATTGCCGATGGACGAAACTTTGGTGCGCACTGCAATCGACTTTGGCGGCAGGCCGTTTTTAGTTTACGATCTCGGCGCGAACGAAGGGCGCGTCAGAGACTTTAACGTTTCGCTCTGCCGCGAATTCTTCCAAGCCTTTGCAAACGAGGCGGGCGCAAACCTGCACATAAGGCTTGAATACGGCGACGAGCCCCACCACGTGGCGGAAGCCGCATTCAAGAGCTTTGCGCGTGCGGTAATGGCGGCTGTAGCGGAGAATCCGAGGCTTCGCGGGGCAATTCCGTCGACAAAGGGCTCTATATAGCCGTTGTCTTGCGCGGAATATATTGCCGCGAAATGGCGGCTTCAAAGCGCGGCCGCGAAATCGGCGTGGCGGTTGGGTGCGTGTTTTTGCTTGGGCTTTAATTTTGGGATAGGAAGGAAAAGCTTGCTTTTGAAGGGAAGCGGCTTAGAAATCTTAGCTACCTAAAGACGAATTTGACATATAAACAATAAAACCAAACTATGAAGACAAAATTAATACTCACAGTAGTCGCGGCCATGGCGATAGCGCTTTCGGCCTGCGCGACGATAAAACAGGAAAAGGGCAAGAAGGACATCGGCCTTCAGCTCTATTCGCTTAGAGCCGACATAAAGAAAGACTACGCCGGCACGATAAAGGCAGCCGCCGACATGGGCTATACGGCTGTTGAAGCCGCCGGATACAAAGACGGCAAATTCTACGGCAAGGCACCCGAGGAATTTAAGAAGGATGTTGAGGCCGCCGGAATGAAGCTGACGGGCTCCCACGCGGGCAGAATGCTGTCTAAGAAGGAAGTTCAGACGGGCGATTTCTCGGAATCCATGAAGTGGTGGAAACAAGCCATTGCCGCGCACAAGGCAGCCGGTGTAAAATATCTTGTCATGCCGTATGCGCGCTTCAGCTCGGAAGCCGAATTGAAAGCCTACGCGAAATACTTCAACCAGATAGGCAAGCTTTGCAAAGACGCCGGTTTGCGCTTTGGCTACCACAACCACTCCCACGAGTTCAACAAAGTCGGCAAATACGTAGTGATGGACTACCTCATTCAAAACACCGACCCGGATTTAGTCTCGTACGAAATGGACGTCTACTGGGTTGGCCGCGGCGGCCGCAGCCCCGTTGAAATGTTCAAACAATATCCCAACCGCTTTATGCTTCTGCACATAAAGGACCTCAAGGAACTCGGCCAGAGCGGCATGGTGGGCTTCGACGCCATATTCAACAATCTGCCCAAGAGCGTAGAGGGGATATTTGTCGAAGTTGAACGCTACAACTACGAGCCCAAAGTCAGCACAAAAATGAGCTACGACTACCTCAAAAACAGCTGCTTTGTCCCCTACTCTTACCCGAAGAAGTAATTAAATAAAAGAGGAAAGAATGAAAAAGCGCCGTCGGTTGACGGCGTTTTTTTGTCGTTTTTTTTTGAAACAGAGATTTTACGCGCTAAACTGGAAGGAAATGTGCAATGGTTATTATCTGCGGGCAATAAATATTGCAAAGGCGGTATAAAACTTGGGGGAATAAGGCGTGTAAAAGGGGGGCAAAAAACGGCGTAAAAGGCGCAGACAAAGAGAATATAAGGAACAAAATAACGCGCTGTGCAAACATTACAATTTATTTTGGCTATTATTTGTGCGCCTTGTCATTATCGAAACACTTGGCGGCTGCCTGACGGAGTAAATAATGGAGACAGAACAAATAATAGAAAAACGCTAAGAAAGAAAAAAATGTTTGCGCCGTCAAAAGTTTTTTTGCGTCTAAAAGGCGCGATAAATAAAAGAAAAAACATTGTCGGATAGCGCGCCAAGCCGTCGTAAAACTTCAAAAAAAGACGCGGCGCCGAGAGAAAAAAGCAGAGAAAAAAATCCGTTAACACCGGTATTTTCTACTATCTAAAATATTTTTCTTTCAGAAAAATCTTTATTTATATGGGGCCTCAAAACCCGTGTAGCGCGCAAAAAAAACAAAAAAATCGGGAAGCCCTAAAGCTTCCCGAAGTTCAAAATTTTTAAGCATTAGCCGCGCCTGCGCCGCAATATCACAGCGAGGGCAACAACCCCAAATATCGCCGCGAAAGTCGAGGGCTCGGGAACTACAATAGCGTTCATCCATTTTCCGGAAACGCCGTTGTAAATGCCGGAGACAAGCTCGTAGTCAACCCCTTCCTCGAGCAAATCGAGGGTGTCGGGGTCGTAGAAATACACGTCGGGGTTTTCAAAGACGAGGTCGCCGAAGAAGAGCTTGTCTCTGCCGAGATTCTCAATAAATACTTGAATGTAGCCGCTTGCGCCCTCCATATGCTGCAAGTCGTTAATTGCCAGCTTAGACTTGCCGTCGAGTTTGAGCGTGAGGGTGGAATCGGTCCAGAAGGCAAAAGCGCCTATGTTGTTGTCGGCATTATTGACGAGTATAAAGTTGGAAGCGCCGTAACGATAGGAACTGCCAGTCCAGACTCTATCCTGCAGATAGAAGGTCGTCTTGCCCTGTTCCTGCTGGACAATCGCCCCGTTTTTCGACTGGAGAACGCCGCTTTTAAAGACGTCGCTGGAATTGAGAACAAGAGTAGTGTCCGCGCCGAAATAAATTATCGACTGGAAGTTTAGCGCATTCTTTTCAACGCCGCTTTCAATCGTTGTGGTGCCGTTTCTTATAAGCACATTGCGCCAGTCAAGATAAGTTCCAGTGGGGTTGACCGAAGCCGCAGTCGCAGTCTGGGTTATTGACGCCCCCGCCCTGAAAGTGGCATTCGACCAGTTCATGGTGTAAGACTGCCCCTGGTTCAAGTCATACTTGCCGTTTATAGTTATGTTGCCTGCTACATCCATTACGGCGGAGGCTGCATTGAAACCATGTTCCGTGGATTTCATTGTAAAGTTAGAGCCGGCTTTCATAATAAACTTTGCCCCGCCCCCCCACATATTCCAATGGCCGGAGTCAACCCTATATGAAGAATTTTCGTCGAGAATAAAGGTGCTGTTGAAAAACCCGTTTACGCGCACTCCGACGTAGTGCCCCGTAAATACCAGCCTCATGCTGTTAGTTGAGCTTGTGGCGCTGGCGCCTTCCATAAACCCAAGCCGCAAAAGGGCCGGGTTTTCAAGCGTGCCGCCGCTCATGTTAAAATGCACGTTTACATTGGTGGCGGTACTCAGCGATATCAACTTTCCAGAACCCGTTACAGTCAGCAGCGAGGACTCTCCCGTTCCAGTCAGCGAGGAAAGTTTTAAAGTCGAATTCTGGCTTATGTCAATTGTTTGAGACTGCCCCTCAGAAAGCGTAATATTGCTGGCGGTGACAGACTGGTCTACGACGAGCTGCGTGTTGTTTCCTTCGAAAGTAATAGAATCGGTGTCGGTGGGCAGCGTACCGCCTGCCCAAGTGGAAGAATCGCTCCAATTAAGCGGAGACGACGATTCGACAACGCTTGCTGCATACGCCGAAGCACTGAGCGAAAACAACGCGGCCGCCGATAAATAAAGCAGTTTGTTCATACTAATCCTCTTGTTGTATTGGTTAAAACGAAAAACCCGCCGCGCAGACGACATACTCGACGAGTACGCGTTTAAACTCGGGGGGGGGGGGGGGGATGTAACTTTCGTTAAATTCATAATAAATTTGGAGAATTTATAAATTCAAATCTCAACTCTTTTTTCAAAAAAATACTCGTTTAACTAAAATTTTTAATTTTCGTATTTCTAATTATCCAGTAGTTATAAAATAAAAATATTGCACGCTTTTACTAAATTCTACGCTGTGGCGGTCACAAACGAACCACAAATAATACGATTGTTCAAATAAATTGAAAAAAGTTACAAAAAAAGAAACGATTCTTAATTGATTTCCCGGGCGTCTGAACACACCAAATAACCGGAAGAGTCAACGCCATCTATACGCGCATCGACAAGCGCGTTTTTCTTGCCTGGCGCACCAAAGGGCACCATTGCTGCGACGTAATTGTCGGTATGGGCAAAGTAGGCGCCGTTTACCATGTTTTCAAGCAGGAGCCCTCTCCTGCTCCCCACTAGACTTTCTGCAAATTTGCGTTTTAGCGCGGCGGCGACCAAGCGCAATTCGTCGGCCCTTGATTTGCGTTTGCGCGCATCGGGAACATCTTTCATGCCGTAGGCGCTCGTCATGGGGCGCGGAGAGAATGTAAAGATATGCGCGTAGGCAAGGCGCGATTCTTCAAGGCGCTTTTTTGTGATCTCAAACTCTTCGTCGGTCTCGCCTGGGTGGCCGCAGATAAAATCGGCCCCGATTGAAATATTCGGGCAGCGCCCCATGCAAAATTCCGCCATTTCGAGGAAGTCGCGCGCCTTATAATGCCTGCGCATGCGCTCTAAAACGACATCCGAAAGGCTCTGGGCGGATATGTGCAAATGGGGCATCAGGGGGTGCGACTCGTCGGCCGCGCGCTCGAGGATTGCCTCAAGGGGTATGTTCGGCGGCTCTATGCTCCCCAACCGCAGGCGCTTGAGGTATTTTACTTGGGAAAGAGCGTCTATGAGCTCTATAAGCCCGCCGTCGGGCGTAGAAAATTTAGATATGTTTATGCCCGTAAGCACGAGCTCGCGCACGCCGCGGGCTACGAGATTATTGGCATCCGATAAAATCTCAAGAAAGCCCCTGCTCCTCGGCCTGCCCCGCGCCCGCGGTATTATGCAGTAGGAACACCAGTTGTCGCAACCGTCCTGAATTTTCAAGTTCATTCTATCGCTTAAAGGCGACGTTCCAAAACTGCACAGACTCCCTCTTGCACTATCATCAAAACTCTGCGCACCGCTGAAGGCCCCCTTATTTTCTCCGGCAGATTGTCCGCCGCATTCTAAGTGCCGTTTACCGCCCGCCGCTCCGCAAATATCAGCGCCTTCACAGGGTGCAACGTTCCCATCTGGCAACGAACTATCAGATACGCTTATTTTGCCCTCGAGACCCGCTTTGTCGCCTGCGGAGTCGGGCGCGCGCTCAACGCCGCCTGCAAGCCCCGCCTTTATGATATCTATGAGTGCGCCCTTTGAAGTGTTTGGGATGAGCCACTCTACATTTTCAAGATTTAAGCGTTCCGAAGTCTGGGCATAGCAGCCCGTGACGGCAATTTTTACGCGCGGATTCTTCCGCGCCATATTTCTTATAACCTGCCGCGTTTTCGCCTCGGCAAGTTTTGTAAGCGCGCAAGAATTGACAACGCCTATGTCGGGGGCACAATCCCAACCCACCACGTCGAAGCCCGCCGCGCGCGCGGCATCGGCAATGCAGGCGCTCTCGTATGCATTGACCCGGCAACCCAACGTGTAAACTGCAAGCCGCATAGGTACAAAAAAAAGGGCGCTGCGCGCCCCTTAAAAATAAAACAGTTACTGAGCGCGACGGCGCGCAAACTTCTTCTGGAACTTTTCCACGCGGCCGGCCGTGTCGACAAAACGCTTTTCGCCCGTGTAGGCCGGGTGCGAATCGGCAGTGACGTCGCGCGAGATGACGTAGCAGTCTTGGCCGTCAATTTTCTCTACCTGCTTGCTCTTCATTGTCGAGCGGGTATAGAAACGCGCGCCCGAAGAGACGTCTACAAAACAAACCGGATGGTAATCAGGATGTATATCTGCTTTCATTGTTCAAAACTCCAAATGTTAGCCCTGCTTGGCCTTATAGCGGGGATTCGTTTTATTGATAATGTACACGCGACCCTTTCTGCGGACAACTTTGTTGTCGGGGTGGCGCCCTTTCAAAGACTTGATTGATGATACGACTTTCATTGCCTGTCTCTCGTTTCTAATTTTGTGAAAAGTCAACTATAAAACATTCCCACTCGGGGTTTGTCAAGCTCTCTTTTGCACTTTTTTATTTTTTATTTAATTAAAGCAAGTTCATGTGCCTCTTGTAGGCGGCAAGCGTATTGTGCATGAGCATTGCAACCGTCATCGGCCCGACACCGCCCGGTACGGGCGTAATCTTGGAGCACTTCGGCGCGACGTTTTCAAAATCGACGTCGCCTACGAGCCTGTATCCGCTCTTCGTCTTGTCGGAGGGCACCCTGTTTATGCCCACGTCTATGACGCACGCGCCCTCCTTAACCATATCGGCGGTAATCGTCATCGGACGCCCAACCGCCGCTATGAGAATGTCGGCCTGAGAGCATATTGCTTTCATGTCCTGGCTCTTGGAATGGCATACGCACACAGTCGCGTCTATGCCCTTCTTCATCAGAAGCAGGGCCATAGGCTTGCCCACAATGAGGCTCCTGCCCACGACGACCGCCTTCCTGCCCTTCGTCTCAACCCCAGATCTCTTCAGAAGCTCTATTATGCCCGCAGGCGTGCAGGCAACAAACGCGCGCGAATCCTCCTGGCAGAGAAATCCCAAGTTCGCATTGCTGAAGCCATCGACGTCTTTGTCGGCGCGGACGCGGTTAAACGTATCGCGCTCGTTCAAATGGGGAGGAAGCGGCGCCTGAATGAGAATTGCATCTACATTATCGTCGGCATTGAGCGTGTCGATGAGGCTATTTAGCTCCTGCTGCGAAACGCTCTCGGGCAACACGTGCAAGCGGCTCTCAATGCCGATTTCGCCGGCTACCCTACCCTTCTTCTTCACGTAGGAAACCGAGGCGGGATCCTCGCCCACGCGTATAAACGCCACGCACGGCCTGCGCGGCATGTTAAGCCCGGACAGTTCGCCCGCAAGCTCCTGCTCTATTGCCTTTGAAATTGCATTGCCGTCGATAATTTCGCTCATGTTCGTCATGCGGTGTTTATTTGATAGCGCAAAAAGCGCAAAAAATAACAAAACGCGCCCCAATCTGGGGCGCATCTTTTAAAGTTAGATCTGGTAGCGCGTGAAGCGCTTTACTTCAATCTTTTCGCCAATCGTGGCAATCTTGCTTTTTATAAGATCGCCGATTGTCATGGAATCGTCCTTTACAAAGGGCTGCTCCAACAAAGCCACTCCGGAGACAAACTTGTCAATCTTGCCGTTGACAATCTTTTCCTTAATGGCCTCGGGCTTTTTGTCGCCCTCAAGCTGGGCCATGGCAATTTCGCGCTCCTTGGCAATTATGTCGGCGGGAACGTCCTCTTTGGATATGCAAATCGGCGCGGCGGCGGCAATGTGCATGCACAAGTCTTTCACAAAAGCCTTGAAATCCTCGTTCTTTGCAACGAAATCGGATTCGCAAGCCACTTCGATGAGAACGCCAACCTTGTTGTTTGAGTGAACGTAGGCGGCAATCAACCCCTGCGAGGCGGTCCTTGCGGCTTTCTTGTCGGCCAGTGCCGAGCCATGCTTGCGCAGAATCTCAACAGCCTTCTCCTCGTCGCCGTTGGCCTCTATGAGGGCTTTTTTGCAATCCATCATGCCTGCCCCGGTGCGGGTGCGGAGGGCATTGACCATCTTTGCGTTAATTTCCATAAATAAAGCTTTCCTTCTGGGTTAATTAGGCCTCGACCTTTGCGTCCTTGACAATGTTCCTGCGGCTCAAACCGTTCTGTATGGCCTCGACGATAACCTCAGTTATCAGGCGAATGCTCTTGACGGCATCGTCGTTGGCGGGAATCGGATAGTCTACGAGCGTCGGGTCGGAATTCGTGTCGACAATCGCAACAACGGGTATACCGAGCTTGCGGCATTCGGCAACAGCTATCTCCTCGTTCTTTATATCGACTATGAACGCCGCGCCGGGGAGCTTTGAAATGTTCTTTATGCCTTCAAAGTTCTTGTCCATTCTGCCCTTTTCCCTGCGAATGGCGGCGGCTTCCTTTGCGTAGAGCTTGTCGAGACGGCCGTCTTCTTCCATGGCGGCAAACTTCCTGTACTTCTTCAAGCTGGTGAGTATTGTCGAGAAGTTCGTGAGCGTACCGCCGAGCCAGCGGTTGACGCAATAGGGCATAGAGCACATATTTGCGGCCTCTCTGAGTATTTCCTGAGCCTGGCGCTTGGTGCCTACAAACATGACGTCTTTGCCGTCAGCGACAATGTTTTCTATGAAGGCCGACGCCTTTTCGAGTTGGGCGTACGTCTTTTCGAGGTCGATAATCGACACCCCCGAACGGTGGTCGTATACGTAGGGCTTTGATTTCGGGTTCCAACGGCGTGTCTGGTGTCCGAAATGCACACCGGCGTCCAACAGGTCTTTTACTGTGATATTCATAGTGTTTTGCTCCGTATTTGCTTTCGCAAACCTTGGATATTTTTTCTAATTTTGAGGTTTGTGTTTACGATGGCCGCGCAATACGGCCATTAAAAGATTCGTATAAAAGAGCATGCGAGGCCTCCTTGCAAGCATTTTTTTTATTTTTGAAAACCGACAGTTCCAAATCTTCCACCCGGCTATCAAGCCACGCAGCATTTCCGCACAAGCGAAAATAGCCCCCTTCCAAAAGACAAAACCCGAAAAAAAATAAAAAAGTAAAAAGACAAATTTTAAAGGGCACTGCGCGCAACAGCACCGATACGCGGCATATAAAGCGGAAGCGCCCGCTTAAAAAAGCGCCAAAGACACAGTGGTAAAAAATTTTTCTTTTTTCCCCTCCCACCAAAAAAATGCATATAGCACGTGCATGGGTACGATGCAATGTGCGTTGTTGGTTGTGTGGGTGGGTGTGCGTGGGTGGGTGGGAAAAAAGAAAGGGGAAAAGAGAGATAGAGAAAAAAAAGAGGCTCACTTAAACTTAATGTAAAAAGCCAAATGTTTTGAAAAATAAAAGTTGCCGATGTTAAATTGGACAGGCGCCATCTATTTCTTAGGCATCTGTATTATTTGGTCGTATCGAACGCAAATTGTCCTACACAGACAGCATGCGCCAATTTCTTGAAAGAAGTTTGCTTTTTTACTTTTGGGCACATTGGCTTGTGCGTCAATCCTAATACATGCGAAAATACACAGCTTCCTCCCACTTTCACAAGGTATACCTAAAACGCACTAAAAAAAAGATTAATGGCTCATTAACGTGCGTATCCTAAAAAAGACTCCACTCTTAGACGCCCTGAGAAAAAAACAAGGCAATTGCTTGCTGAAGCTCCCCCACTTTTCCCAAGAATTGATGTTAGAAATTTAACGCACCAGAAAGCTCGACGCGAAAAGTGTACAAAAATGTATTAAATTAGAGTAATGCGGGAAGAATTTGTTAAAAAAGTTTTGCAATTTGGCGACAAAAGGGCTTATCATGGAGGTTCTTTTATGGAAAAGTACAAGGATGTAGCGATAATAGACTACGGTATGGGGAACCTCAGGAGTGTCCTGAGGGCGTGGCAGGCTGTCGGCGCACAGGCGCGCATAATTAATGCGCCCGGACAAATTTTGCCCGACGACATTCTCGTTTTTCCGGGCCAAGGTTGCATAGTTGACGCGATGAAGCTTCTCAATTCGACCGGCTTTGATTCGGCCATAAGGGACTGGCTTGATGCCGGCAAGCCGTTTTTTGGGATTTGCCTTGGTCTGCAGGCGCTTTTTGAATACTCCGAAGAGGGAGGCGGCGTAGAGTGCCTTGGGATACTCAAAGGGCAGGTAAAAAAGCTAAGACTTGCGCGCGAATTTAAAGTTCCGCACATGGGGTGGGACAACGTGGAATTTAGGAGGGGAATTGCCGACAGTCTGTTGGAGGGAATACCCGCCGACTCGCAATTTTACTTTGTGCACAGCTATTACGTTGATTGCCGCGACGAATCGGCGGTGCTTGGCACGACCGAATACGGTGGAACAACTTTTGCAAGCGCCGTTGCGCGCGGCGGCATGGTGGCCACACAATTCCACCCCGAGAAGAGCCAGATTAAAGGCTTGACCATATACAAAAACTTTTTAAGAAACGCAAAATAAGGTTTGGGCCCGACGCGGCGGCTCGCCTGGCAAGGATTATTATGCAAGACTCACAGACAGCAAAATTGACAGTCGGTTCAAATACGTACGAGTTTCCCATTGAGACGGCCACGACGGGCGAAAAAGCCATAGACATAGGCAAGCTCAGGGCTCGCACGGGCCTGGTGACCCTTGACGACGGGCTGGCAAACACTGCCGCTTGCAAGAGCGCCATTACGTATATCGACGGCGAAAAAGGCATTTTGCAATATCGCGGCATACCGATAGAGACGCTGGCAGAGCAATCCACCTTTACCGAAACGGCCTACCTTATAATATACGGAGAGCTTCCGACGCGCAGGCAGATGAGCGATTTTGCGCAAAAAGTTCTCAAGAATGCCAGTCTGCACGAGGGCATGATGCATTTCTTTGACGGGGGCTTTCCGTTTACCGCGCATCCGATGGCCATACTCTCGTCGCTGCTTAATTCGGTGGGTTGCTATTATCCGTACATGGTTACCAACCACCGCGAGCAGGATCTCGAACATTTCAATGATGCGGCCGCTTTGCTTATAAGCAAAGTTCGCACGATAGCGGCGATGGCCTACCGCATGAAAAACGGCCTGCCCATGATTTATCCGAAGCGCAATCTCGGCTACAGCCAGAACTTTCTGCACATGATGTTCTCGGAGCCCTACCACGAATATTATCCCAACGACGAAATATCGAAGGCTCTCGACCTGATACTCTTGCTGCACGGCGACCACGAGCAAAATTGTTCTACTTCGACGGTGCGCACGGTTGCAAGTTCCGGGGCGAATTTATTTTCGTCGGTATCCGCGGGCGTGTCGGCGCTTTGGGGGCCGTTGCACGGGGGTGCGAACCAGCAGGTTATACAAATGCTCCAGCACATCCACGATGCGGGCATAAAAGTCGAGGATTACGTAGAGGGGGCGAAGAAGGGCCAATACCGCCTGATGGGGTTCGGGCACCGCCTTTACAAGACTTACGATCCGCGCGCGGTGATATTGCGCTCGGCCGCGGGGAGGGTTCTCGACGTAATAAAGACGCGCGACCCCCTTCTGGACATAGCGCGCCACCTAGAGGAGAAAGCGCGTTCGGACAGCTACTTTATAGAGCGCAACCTTTATCCAAACGTCGATTTTTACAGCGGTCTTATCCTCAAGGCAATAGGCATACCCATAGACATGTTCACGGTCATGTTTGCCATAGGCAGAATGCCCGGCTGGATTGCCCATTGGTACGAAGTGGCCTCCCAGGTAAAGGGCAGGATTACGCGCCCGCGCCAGATATACACAGGCTACACCACGCGCGGATACGTAAAAATGCGCAACCGCGACTGGGAGAACTCGAGCGATTACGAGCTTGAAGACAACAAGGGCGCCCAATCGAAGGAATAAAATAATCAAAGTGCAAAAAAGCAAAAAGGCGGCGATAGTTGGCCGTCTTTTTTTTGATTTTCCGCCTGCGATGTGTTTTTTAACCGCGACGACATGCGCCCATACAGCGCCGCAACCCGCAAAATGTCCACAACTTTCGGTTTTTGGTCTGCGCCAAACATTCCTACAATACGCGCAAACATATAAAAATTTATCCGCCTTTATGCTATGGGCGCGCCGAGATACGCGCGCGGCACGCGCCGCAGATAAAGAAAAAGAAACCTTGCAAAATCGCTAAGCGATTTTGCAAGGCCGTGGGGTACTGGAGAGAAAAATCTATTTCTGCGCGGCGGCGCCGGCGGATACGTTTTGCCCCTGGGGCTTTGAGCAAGCGGAATCGCCCTTGGCAGAGCATCCCTTGGTGGAATCGGCCTTCTGGCAGGCATTAGAATCTGAAGCCGCCGGGGCGGCAGATTGAGAGACCGCGGCACAAGAGGCTTTTTTTGGGCAATCCTTCTTGTCGGAAGCCGAACATGCGGCCATCTTCGAGCCCGGTCTTTGCTCGCACTTCTTTTCGGCGGCGCTCGGTTTGGCGTTCTCGATTCTTTCTATGAGCTCGTCGGCCGAGCGCACTTGCAGGCCTTCCATGAAATCTATCACCTCGCCGTCGGAATTTAGAATTACGATAGTCGGGAAGCCGCGAATTTGGTAGGTTTCTATAAGCTCGGCTATCTCTTCGGAGTTTGCCTTGTCTTTGGGCTCCCCGAACTTGTCGAAGTCGGCCACGTAGACGTGCAGCTTTTCGTTGGCGTAGTCGGCAAACTCCTTTGTCTTTATAATAAATCTATGCAGCATTTTGCACGGCGGGCACCAGTCGCTGCCGGAAAACTCAAGCATGACTTTTTTGCCGTCGGCCTTTGCCGCATCGAGGGCTTTTTTCAAGTCTTTCTCTACTTTTATTTCGGCCTTTTCTATATCGGCTTTTATGCCCTCGGGCTGGGCCGATGCGTCGTCGGCAAATGTAAACGGCGCCGCCGCAATCGACAGCGCGAGAATTAAAAGATGCCAATATCTAAGTCTCATATTTTTTACCTTTCTGGCGAGTATATCGGCAGTATTTTTGCCGCTTTAATTTCCGAGCGGCTTTTCGCGAAGATTTTCGCAAAAACAACGGCGGACTTTTTTACCGCTTATGGCAAACTTAACCGAAATTTAACGCGCAATTTAGCACAAAAAATTCTTACACGCCTGCCCTTGACCGAACGCAGCCCATGCTAAAAGAATAGGCAAAATTGCAGCCTAATAAATTTTGCCTGCAATAAAAAACAACGCTTACCAAACGCCTGCGAAAATTCTCAGGAATTCTTTGTATTGAAGTTGCCGCCAGATGTCGGCGCGCGATTGCAAAGGAAGCGGCAAATATGCCTTTAGTGGCTGGGAAAGAGAGAGTGTGTCGGAATGCATGCGGTGTGTGGGAGTGGAAAACGATAGAAAAAAGATGATGACATGTGTGTGCGGGACGGCAACGCCTTTGTATTTCATGTGTGGAGCGCTGTAGAGGAGAAAATAAGACAACAAAGCAGAAAAAAATAGAAAAACTAAAAGGAAAAGTCAGAGATAAGAAAAAAAACGCGCCGGATTACCGGCGCTGTAAATAAAGTATTTATTTTTGCTTTTTGTCAAATATGGACAAGTCCCAGAGGCCGTACCATCTTATCACAGGCAAACCGTCGCAATCCCACTCTATGGGCAGGAATATGTATCGGCCGTCGATGGCGTCGCGTGGCGTCCATCTGTCGCCCACGTATATGAAGGCGTCTTTCTTTCCGTTGACCTTTATGACGTAGGTGCTCTGCGATTTGAATGTGTCTTTTGTCTGGCTGTCGGCGGCATCCCGCCAGTACTGCTTGTTTAGAACTGGGTTCACCTTCCTGTCTGACTCGGATACGTTGAAACCGCGGGTGCGGTCGCCCAGGGGTTTCCACGGCCCGTAGATTGAATCCGAAACTGCGACCCTCAGCGGATTGGGCGCCCAGCCGGTGCAGTGCGATGAAAGCATAAAATATTTGCCGTCTCGCTTGAATACTGCAGGCGCCTCGTTAAATTCGAGCGGGAATACCCTCGCAAAATGGCCGGTGAGGCTCTGGTAGTCGTCGGAAAGTTCATTTATATGAAGAGTTGCGTTGTCTTCAGAGGCGCATATTAGGTAAGCTTTGAGGTCGTCGTCGACGAACAAAGTCATGTCGCGCAAAAACTGCCCCTCCTCAAAATATTTTAGGAAAGAGGCGTCTTTATAAATATCGTCTTTATTTTTGTCGGAAGGCTTAAATTGCATCTTGCGCCAGTTCGGATACTCTTTGTCGAGCTTTTCCCGAGACTGTTTCATTCTTGACTCGTCCCCCATGGGGTACTTGCCGGCATTCAGGCGGTAGGCTCCCACAAATTTATACGGGCCGTCGACCTTGTCGGCAACGGCCAACCCGGCCTTAGCCGTCTTGTATGAGGGCTTCTCGGCGATTATGTCGTCTATATTTGTCGATTTTGCTCTCGGGCCCGCCCTGCTTTCCATGTGAAACCACATCACGTATTTTCCCGTCTTTTGGTTGAAGATAACCTTGGGGCGCTCAATTATGGTGCCGATTACTATCGGGCTTTCGGGATCGCGGCTCATTTCCAGGACGATGCCTTCATCGCGCCAGTTGTAGAGATCCTCAGAGCTGTAGCAGTGGACGCCGACGATAGACTTGTTCCCCAATGTTCCGCCCACCTTGTGCTCGCCGAACATATAGTAGCGGCCGTTGTCGTACAGGAAGCCCGCCCCGTGGGCGTTTACATGCCTGCCGTTATTGTCCAAAAGAATCTTTCCCGGGGTAAAAGCTTTGCTCTTTGGCACGTAAGCCGAAGTGTTAACATCGGGAGCGCCCACACAACAACAAAGCAACAGCGCGGCCGCGCCTAATATCATGCAGTTTATTTTTTTCATCTAGCGTTCCTTTCGTTGATTTCATTTAAGCGCAAGCGCGGCAATAAAGCTGCGCGTCATTGACGCAGCAGAATCCTGTACTTGCCGGGCTTGACGCCCTTTAATATCGGTTTGCCGTCCCGCAACGGAGTGCCCTTTGCAAGCGGATCGCCGTTTATCCTTATAGAATCGGCGTTTTTGGTCGGGAAAACAATCGTGCCCGTCGCGTTCGGCGGAATGACAACATTCCATTCGATAACGCCGTCGGTCTGCTTCCACGACGACGATGCGACGCCGTAGGGCGTGTTGTTCGTCGCCGAGGCAAACGACAACTTCGGCGTGATATTCGGGGCAAATATTATGTTTTTGTATCCCGGCGCCGCCTCGTCGTGCCAAAGCCCCGCCACATCCTTGTAAAGCCACTGCCCTATCGCGCCGTAGGCGTAGTGGTTAAAGGAATTCATGTTGACGTCTCCAAAACCGTCCTTGCGCGAATAGCTGTTCCACCTCTCCCACATTGTTGTGGCGCCCTGGTTTATAGGGTACAGCCACGACGGATATGTCTGTTTAAACAACAAGTCAAACGCCACATCGGGGCGCCCGAACCTGGTAAGAACGGGGTTTAAAAGCGGCGTCCCCACAAAGCCCGTTCGCAGGTGGTTGTCGGCGCGCTCTATTGCCCTTAGCAGATTCTTGAATGCGACCGGGCGGTCCTTTTCGGGAAGTATGTCGAAGGCCAAGGCCAGCAGGTACGATGTCTGGCAGTCGTTTTCGACAACGCCGCCGTCTTTAAGGTATTCTTTGCAAAAGCGCTCCCGGGCTTTTTTCGCCACTTCGGCGTACTTCTTAGAGTCTGCATCTTTGCCCAAAACTTTGGCTATTTTTGAAACCAAGTCGGCCGAACGCACGTAATAGGCCTGGCTTATGAGCTGCTTTGACGAATCCGATTTCGACGGCGGGACGGCATAGGGCTGGAGCCAGTCGCCATAGACGCCCTCTATGCGCATGCCGTCTTTTGAGGTGTCTTGAAGATATTGAATCCATTTCTGCATGCTCGGATAGTTGTCGCGCAGAATTTTGACGTCGCCGTAGGCCAAATAAATTTCCCACGGGCAAATTACACCCGCGTCGGCCCACGCCGCGTTTCCCCTGTTTTTGCCGAACCAGCCGACACTCTTGCGCGGGGCGATGTCGGGGTATGCGCCGTTCTCGGTGGTCGCGTCCCGGATATCGAGAGTCCATTTATTGAAGAACGCATCGACGTCCATGTTGAATGCTGCCGTCGGGACAAAGACCTGCGCGTCGCCGAGCCATCCCATGCGCTCGTCGCGCTGGGGACAATCCGTCGGGACAGAGAAAAAGTTGCAGCGCTGACCCCACTGTATGTTGCTCTGAAGCCTGTTTATTTGCGGATCCGAACAGACAAACGAACCGATGAGTTTGAGGTCGGAATAGACGACTTTCCCCTCGACCCAATCGGCCGAAGGCTCTATCTCCTCCGAGAGGCCGCTCAGCTCCACATACCTGAAGCCGTGGAAAGTAAGCGAGGGCTCGTAAGTCTCGTAGCCGTACGAGGCGCACACATACGTGTCGACGCTGCGCGCGGTCCTGTAATTTTCGGTGTACATGGTGCCGTCCTGTTTGAGCATTTCGGCAAACCTTATGGTTATTTTTCTGCCGGGTACCGACGGAATCTTTATCTTGGCCCAGCCCACAATATTCTGGCCGAGGTCGAAAATATACGCCCCGGGGTAAACTTTTTTTACTGAAATTGGATATAGAGTGTCTTTTACAACGACAGGCGGGCTTCTGCGGGGCTGAATCAGCGGCGTCGAAATCAGGCGCTGCGTCTTTACCGGCTTCCAGCTTGAATCGTCAAACGGCTCGACATTTCCTATTAGCCCCCAAAGGTTGCGCATTCCGGGGTTGGAATAGGTATCGTTCCAGCCCGGCTGTTCGAGGCGCGCGTCGTAATCCTCGCCGTCGTAAATATCAGCCGCGACAATCGGCCCGCGCGACCATTTCCACGACGCGTCGCTTACAACTACGCTCCTGCCGCCGTTTGCGTACTCTATCTCCAGCTGTACTAGAGCCTTCGGATTGTCCCCGTATTCGCATGAATTTAGGCTCCAACCCATTCTTCCGGTGTACCAGCCGCCGCCGAGAATCAATCCGATTGTGTTGTTGCCGGAATTGATCATATCGGTGACGTCGTACGTGTTGGACTGAACGCGCTTTTCATAATCGGTCCACCCAGTGCCCCAAAAATCGGAGCCCACTTTTTTGCCGTTTATGTAAAGCTGAAATATGCCAAGCGTTGCTATGTAGAGGCGCGCCTTGACTATGGCAGGAGAAGCCGTGAACTCCTTGCGCATGTAGGCGGGCTTGTCGCCTCCGAGAACCACTTTGCGGGGAACTTTTCCCTTGTAGCGAATTTCCTCGCGGCGCTTGACGGGCTCGTCGGCGCTAATCCAGTCGGCTATCCAGTCAGAATTTTTCAGAAGACCGGCCTCGAAGCTTCGGGAATCCGACCACGAGGAAACCTTGCCGTTTTCGTCCCAATAGCGAACCCTAAAGTAGCACTTTTGCCTCGACGCCAGCGCCTTTCCCCCGTAGGGGACTTTTACCGACGCGCTCGAATACACCTTGCCCGAATCCCATAGGGGTTTCTCTTCGAGATTTTCGAGCGAATCGGCCACTACTATCTGGTATGCGCTCTGCGACACCCCTGGCCTGTCCGCCGGAAGCTTCCACGAAAAACTCAAATCATCGAGGTTGTATCCCAAAGGATTATCGAAGAATTCCCCGACACTTACATCATAGGGCCTGCCGGCTGCAAAAGCAGCCATCCCCATAAACAAAGTTGCAAATAAAAGCGTTATCTTTGATATCAATCTCATGTCCTTAACTGGCGTTCTATTTCCGAAATCTTACATAAGAGCCAATATTAGTCAAGAATATTGAAACATCATAAACAAACAAAATTCCAAACATTCCAAGAATATTTTGCCGTTTAATTTCCCCAAAACAACGCCCGCAGATGGTAGGCAACTTTTTACTTTTAACTGTGCTACGGCCACTTAGCATCATAAGCCTGCGCAAAAGCCCCCTTGCAAAAAGACCCCGAATTTGACAACCAGCCATCACTTCTGTGGCGAGAATTTATTTACCTTCAAAAAAACCCTAATACTGGGAATTGGCTCTTCGTATGCGCAAACTCATTTTAATTTACCTTCAAAAAAACAAGCCCTAATACATTTGCCCGTATGGCGTGTGGATGTGGAAAGATGGAATGAGGGTATGTGCGGGAGGGAAAGAGCGAGAAAAAAGTGGAGGAAAGAAGAAAAAGGGAAAAACGGCCCTTACATTATGGAAGTCTGACCGGCTTTGACGTAAGTGGTGATAGCCGCGCAAGAATGCGCCGTCCGTACTCAGGCGGGGGCTGAGGGGCCTCGTATACTTTCAGGCCGAGCCTATGGGCCTTTTGAATGCCGTACGGGATATAGGGTTCTATATCTATTCCCGAGACAGCCTTCATGGAATCGGCTAAGCGTGCTATTGCCATCAGGTCGGAATTGGTATCGTTAAGGCCCGGAATCATCGGGCAGCGCAATACTATGTGTCTATTGGATTCCTTGTCCTTTAGAATCTGCGAATTGACGCGCCCGAGGTTTTCAAGAATGGGCTCAAGCGGGCGAAGGGTGTATTCAAAATGCTTTTTGGCGTCGAGTTTTTTCACATCCCAAAGCCAAATATCTACAAACGGCAACAGCGCATCTATTTCGGCCGGCTTGGCATATCCGCTGGTCTCTACCGCCGTATGCAGCCCCTGGGCTTTTGCCATGCGCAGCAGTTCGAGCGAAAAGGCCGGGCGGGCGAGGGGATCTCCGCCGGAAAGAGTCATGCCGCCGCCGGAAGCCTCGTAGAAATCTCTGTCTTTGAGGACTTCCGCCATAACTTCTTCGGCGCTCATTTTTATGCCGACAATTTCGCCGTTTGGGTATTTCTGAATGCCAAAGCTCCAACTCTCCGGACTGTGGCACCACCTGCATCTGAGAAAACAGCCCTTCAGGCACACGACCGTCCGTATGCCCGGGCCGTCGCGCGTGGAAAATTTGTCGATTTTTAATATTATTGCCTTCATCGAGTTTTCCCTTCCCCTCCGCGGGCGCGCTCTACATAAGCCTGTGCCTTGCTATGACCTCGTCCTGCCAGCGCTTTGAAAGAGAGACAAACCTCGCGGAAAAGCCGCAAACTTTCACTATTATATTTTGGTGGCGCTCAGGGTGCTTTTGGGCGTCTATCAGCTCCTCCACCGAATTGCAGTTGGGCTGCAACAAGTGTCCGCACTTTTTGGCGTACACCCTGAAAACCGCGGCAAACGTGTCGGCGCTCATGGCCGACTTGTCGAATGTCAAATTCGCGTTCGATGCCCGCAGGCAATCGTGGGGCAAGGAGGCTATTGAATTAAGCACAGTCGTAACCCCCTCTTTGCAGCGGTATTCACTGGGGGAAAATCCCTGGGCGAGGCGGTCGCCGTCGCGCCTGCCGTCGGGCGTGGCGCGGGTCTTGTTGCCCCAATACATAAACTCCCTGTATATGTAGATGGCCAGGCAGTATTTACAGCCCTGGTCGGTCTCAAATCCGTCGATGTCGTCGTAAATGTTGCGTATCCACCAGGCCATTTCTCCGCAAGAGGCATCGGAGCCGTCGCCCCAATAAGGCGCGGCCATGGCAGCCGCCCTTAGCTGTTGGCCGCGCTCGCCGGCCCAGTTGCTGCGGACTGCCGCCAAGAACTCTTTCAGCGTGCATATTTTCTTTTCAAAGCACACGCTGTTTATGGCAAGCAACGAATCTACAACATTGCCCAAGAAACCTAGCGTAATAAAGCGCGGACGCGCGGGAACGCCGCCGTCGGTAGTGTCTCTGCGGCTCTCAATGCCGCCTTTTAGGCACATCGTGTAAACCGGATTGGGAGCTATCTTGGCAAACTGTCTCCCGTAGCGGGTGTATTGGCTTATCACATTCCTGAAGAAGCGTATAAAATTGCCGTATAGTATCTTGTGGACCTCCTCAAAACTGGCGGCCTCGTCAAAAGACTCAATCTGAACCTTGGCGGCCTCCTCAACTTTGGGGTCGCGGTAAATTGAGAGCTCGAGTATGCGCACCACGGATATATAATTTGCAACATCGCTGTCCATCACGGAATCTATGTGGCCGTCCCAACATCCCCCTCCGATATATTCCCTGGCCTCCTCTATGGGGTAGCCGTCTTTTACAAAAAGCCGAATGTGCAAGTCGTCGGAAAAGAGCGCGAATACGGCGTGGCCTTTCATTAGCATGTCGCCTATCTTGCTCAGGTACTCCTGCGGGGAATCTTTCGATATGCGGCAATGCAATTTGGGGAAGACGCAGTCTGTCTGGAGGTGGGCGTCGAAAAACAAGCGCGTGAGCTCGTTATAGAGCGGCTTGCCGGCGCGGTCGCAGCCTCCGAGCGTTATGGGGATTTCCATTTCGTGGTCGTCGTACGAATTTACGGGAATGTTTTTATCGTGATGTTCGTCGGCGGTTATTAGAAAGCGCGCCACCAGATCGGCGGCCTCGGCCTTTGTGAGCCTGCCGGCCGCGATGTCGGCCTTGTAAAGATCTATCAACCACGCGTCGGGGCGACCCAGCGAAAAAATAGAAAGCCCGTCGACATACCCGAGAACTTCGCGGATGAACCACAGCGTATTCAACCCCTCGTAAAAAGTTTTCGGCGGCTCCCACGGGCACCTTTGCGCGCTATCGGCTATGCGGGCAAAATTGCGGCGCGCCTGGGGCGTCAAGTTCCCGGCGGCCAGGCGCCTTTTGGCCTCTTTTGCAAAGGAAAGCTGAATCTCCCTGATTGTATCCAGCCCCAAAAGCGCAGTCTCAAGTTCGCGCCTGCCAAATTCGTCGTTTTTTGGGCATTTTTCTATGGCTTGGGCGACCTCGTTGCGTATCCCCCCAAACCCCTTTTCCAGTACCACCCTTATCGGAGGCACATGGTGGATTTCATCAACAAACGGGCCGCAACAGAGAAGGAAACGCCCCGCCGTGCGGTTTCTCAAAGTAGCGAAAGCTTCGTCGGGAACGAGGCTTTTATCTTTGTAAAAATGATAGCAAAGCTTTTTTACAAGCCGAGCCGGCCTATTGCCGCCCCATCCCCCGTTTACGCCCGATTCAAAATAAAACGGCGACTCTTCAAATAGGAACGGCACATAATGCTCGGCTATCGCCTTATAAGAGGCCTGCCGGGCATCGAGGGCGTCGTAATCGGGATTGGCCTTGGCCCACGCATACATCTGCGCTTTTATCTTTTCGTAACTTTGCTTCTGGAGAGGATCCTTTACCTCTCCGTGGCACTCGTCCGGATAATACGCGCGCAACTGTCTGCGCAAAGCCTCGTAATTCTTTGGATCAAAAGCCGTCTCTTCGGCAAAAGCCCCCGTCGCAACACCGCTTGCAACCGCTGCAACGGCACTTTGCTTTATAAAATCACGTCTTGAAATATACATTTTGTTTTCCCCCTGCCTTGCGATAAAAAGCAAATACATTCAACACGAACGCGAACGCGAAAACTCACCTCCCCCGATCGCCACCTGTTGTAATTATGTTGTAAGGCGCAAAACACTTTGTCAACAACATTTTCTAAATTTCGCCTAACGGGCATGGAAAGCAAAAAATCCCGTTACCTGCGGCACAAAAAAGCAAATGCAGATTCCACATAAATAAACACACCCGCCGCCGTATCTGCAACGGCATAGACTGTTAAAAAAATGAAGCCGAACGGGCATGTTGGCCGGACAAATCCCCGGGATTTTTTCGACGCGCAAAATTGCAAACGGTCATCAGACAAAAAAAATCGACGGGTCCAGACGTTAAAGTCTGAACCCGCCTTCTCTAACACTACACTACCGCAAGGTCCGAAACCTGCCGCGCGAACGCGGCGACCCCGAACCTGCTAAATTGACTTGCTAAACTACCGCCTCAATTACTTTGCCTTCGGGCACTGAGTCTGAGGGCACAGGGCCTTCGGACAAGCTTTTGGGCACTGTGCCTTCGGGCATGCTTTGGGGCATGCATTCGGGCACTGGGCCTTCGGGCAGGACTGCTGCATGCAAGGAGCCTTCGGGCATTGATTCTGCGGGCACTGCGAGCAGCAAGCCCCCAAGAACAACGACGAGGCAAATACTGCAACTAATACTATCTTTTTCATAATTTTTTCCTTTCTCATCCCCGATATTCGGGCTATTGGTATATCAGACACCATTTTTTGCGGCGCTGTTGCGATTTCTTTATCGCAACAAAAAACATCCACAAAACAATCCGTCAAAAAATCCAGAACATATTACGCCACTCGCTCTACGACGACGGAGGAGGTAACCGGACGTCGCGGAGCCAGGCGGTATGCGCTTCTGAAATAATCTATTGCCGAATCGAGGTTTGACTCGTCGTTGTAGTGAATCATCAACAGCGGCTCTCCCTGTTTTACCTGGGTGCCGATTTTTTTGATTTCCGTCACGCCCACGTACGGGTCCACCTTGCCCGATTTCGTCATAGAAAGCATCTGAACGCCGCGGGCTATCTGGCCGGCGTTTATGTTGTGCACGTAGCCCCTCTTGGGCGCGGCCAATTTTCTTACATGCTTGGGCATCGGATACTTTGAGGGATCCTCAAGCCACGCAGCGCTGCCGCCCTGGGCCTTAATCATCTCCAAAAATTTCTTATAGGCCGAACCGTCCTCTATTGCGCGCTCGACAGCCTGCTTTGCCGAAAGGGTGGAACCAGCGACGCCCGCGAGCCTCAATATCTCCATGCCCAACTTCAATACGAGCTCCTTCATGTCTTCCGAGCCGTTGCCGCGCAGGAAATCGAGAGCCTCCATAACCTCCAAGCCCATGCCTACGGTATTGCCCAGGGGCTGGTTCATGTCGGTCACGAGAGCTACGCACCTGTGCTTCATGACTCTGGCTACCCTCGTTATGGTGCGGGCAAGCTGTTTTGCCTGCTCCAAGTCCTTTATGTACGAGCCGTTGCCCCACTTGACGTCGACTACGAGACCCTCCGAGCCGACTGCGAACTTTTTGCTCAACACGCTCGCCGTTATCAGCGGAAGGCTCGCAATCGTCGCCGTGCTTTGGCGCATTTTAAACAGCGTCGAATCCACCGGCGCGATCGACTCGTCGTGCTGGCAAATTGCGCACCCTATTTTTGCGAGCTGTTTCTCGAAATCGGATAGGGAAAGCTTTGTCTTAAAGCCCGGTATGCAAGAGAGCTTGTCGTGCACAGTTATGACAAAGTCTTCATCGGCGCTGGTCATTCCGGGGACGACAACGCCGCAGGCGGCTCCGATGGCCGAAAGAATCATGGTCGTCTTATCGCCCACCCCGCCCGTAGAATATTTGGCGACTTTGGGTCGTGAAATTTCGGAAAGGTCGAGCGTCTCGCCGGTGCCTATCATTTCGTCGGCAAAATACGCGGTCTCCTGGGCTGCCATATCTTTGAAGTAAATGGCCATGATAAGGGCGGCTAACTGGTAATCGGGCATCTGGTCGTCAAGGATTGAATCCACAATATTGCGGACCTCGTCTTCGGAGAATTCGTCTCCTTGGCATTTTTTCTCTATGAGGTACGCACAAGAAGACCTCATGTTCAACTTTCCGGTATTTTTCTTAATCGCCATATCAATAATATATTTCAGAGTGTCCGTTCAACCGCAATCAACCTTAACAGCTAACCATGCACAAGTTGAATAAAAAGTCCAGCTTTTTTTTCGGTTATTTATTTAACGTAAGATATTACAAAAAAATAATAGCCCGACCGACGCATGCGGAAAGCTCCGTAGGCAGTTTTATATTTTGGACACTAAAAAACAGCATTTTGTTCTGCCGAAAATTCATATACTTCGCATCGAGAGGCGGCGCAACGGGGAATGGAACTTGGCCTGCGTTGACAAAGATGAAAGTTCTGGAAACCCAAATGGCAAATGTCGAATGCGGCACGAAATTTTTAGCTTGTCAAAGAAAATTGCCTGTGTAAATATTTGCGATAATGGCTTCAAGGAATACAGGCAAACCGGACTTCGAAAAAACGCTCGCGGAATTGCAACAGCTGCTTGAGCAGCTTGAGGACGGCTCGTTGACCCTCGACGAGTCGCTTTCAAAATACGAAAGAGCCAAGGAATGCCTTGATATTTGCCGCAAGCGCCTTAAAGACGCAGAACTTAAAATAACCCTCATCAACGGCGACAAAGCGGAAGACTTTAACGCCGACGCCCCTGAAGCAAAATAGTGATTTTTGAGGAATTTTTGATGCTTGAAAACATACATTCACCCGAGGATTTGAAGAAACTGCCCGAGAACAAGCTAAAACTTCTGGCACAAGAAATAAGGGACGAAATAATATCCGTAACGTCGCGCAAAGGCGGCCACGTAAGCCCGAACCTCGGCGTTGTAGAGCTCTCAATCGCACTGCACAGGGTCTTCGATTCCCCTAAGGACAAAATAATCTTCGACGTATCTCACCAGTGCTATACGCATAAGCTGCTGACCGGCCGCAACAATGAAAAATTTGAAAACCTGCGCCAGAGCGACGGGATAAGCGGCTTCTGCAACAGGAAGGAAAGCCGGTACGATGCTTTCGGCGCCGGGCATGCGGGCACGGCTCTTTCCGCTGCGCTGGGCTTTGCCGTGGCGCGCGACCGCAATAAAAGCGACGAAAATGTGATAGCCGTCGTGGGGGACGCGGCGCTTACAAACGGCGTTTCGCTCGAGGCTCTCAACAACATTTCCACGACGACGAAAAAGCTCATAGTCGTTCTAAACGACAACAAAATGTCGATTGCAAAGAATGTAGGGGCGATATCGAAGCATCTGAACAACATCATCACAAACCCCTATTACAACCGGCTTTACAGCGACATGAACGATTTTCTCAAGAAGATCTTGGGCGATTCCGCCGTCGAGGTAAACGAGCGCATACACAAAGGGGTCAAGGGGCTGATGCTTCCCTCGTCGTTTTTTGAGAATTGCGGAATGCTTTATGTCGGGCCCATAGACGGCCACGACATTCCCACTCTGGAAAAATATCTCGAATTTTGCAAGAATGCCGACAAGCCCATAATACTGCACATTCTTACGAAGAAGGGCAAGGGCTTGCCTGCGGCGGAAATGAATCCGGAAAAGTTCCACGGAGCGTCTCCGTACAATATTCAGACGGGCGAGTCGCTCTCCAGCGACAAGACAATACCCAACTACCAAGACGTATTCGGCAAGGCTCTGTTAAAATACGCCAAAGCCGACAAAAAGATAGTCGGGATTACGGCGGCCATGGCCTCGGGCACAGGGCTTTCGTTTATGAAGAACGAGCTTCCCGACCAATTTTACGACGTTGGCATAGCCGAGGAGCATGCTGTTGTGTTTGCGGCGGGGTTGTCGTGCGAAGGAATTAAGCCGGTAGTTGCAATATACTCTACGTTTATGCAAAGGGCGGTCGACTGCGCCATGCACGATGTCTGCCTGCAAAATCTCCCCGTCGTATTCTGCATGGACAGAGCCGGGTTGAGCCCCAACGACGGCGCCACGCACCACGGACTTTTCGACATTGCCATGCTGCGCCCCCTGCCCAATGCCGTGCTGATGCAGCCCTCCAACGAAGACGAGCTTGCCGACATGCTCTGGACTGCCCTCCACACAAAAGCGCCTACGTTTATCAGATACCCGCGCGGGAAAGCCGAAGGCGTCAAGATAAAAGACCAGCCGCAACTTCTCGACATAGGTAAAGCCAAGACCTTGAGAGAGTCGGACGGCCACGTATGCATTTGGGCGCTTGGCAACATGGTTGCAGAGGCACAAAAGGTTGCCCAGGCGATAGAAGACGAATGCGGCGTCAAAGTCGGCGTTGTCGACGCGCGCTTTATAAAGCCTCTCGACGAAGAGCTGCTTGCAAAAGACGCCAAAGAAAACAAGGCAATTGTCACAATTGAAGACCACGTCGTATCCGGCGGTTTTGGCTCGGCGGTTGCCGAGGCTCTTATGCGAAACAACATTTCCACCCATGTAGAAATGATAGGCTGGCCCGATGAATTTATCCCGCACGGCAGCAGTGTGGCAGACATACGCGCCCGCCACGGCCTTTCAACCCAACAAATAACAGAGCGAGTAAAGGCTCTTATAAAGTAATGCAAAAAGCCCCGCGTTTGCGGGGCTTTTCGCATTGCGCGCATTTGCTTTAGCCTGCGCGGCATACATGCTGTGAATGAAAAATGAATAAGGCGATAAATGGGCGCACACTGCCATAAAAGATAGTGCGGTACCTGCCTTCTCATCTTCTTAATAAAAGCTATAAGATGTCTTATTATGCGTAAGACAAGTCGTTTTTTTTTACTTTTATTTTGTCCTCCTTTTCACCCTTTTCCGTTTTTCCGCGAGGTTTTAAATATACTCTTACCGCATTCTTTCTTCTCACCCCCCCCGCAGGCTCCAAATAAAAAAGAAATCTTATTTTGTGAAACCGAAAGCATGACATAAAAGGAGCGGATAATTCCAAAAGAAGGTTTCTAAAGCGAGAGAATTTCTCGGGGCGCATTGTTTTATCGCTTGTATTTTCGACTTACGTTTCCATGCCTTTACGCATGCTCCGCCTTAAAAAAGAAATGAATCTATATCAATGGGACAATTCACATTTATATTGCGCAGGTATTGATTTAAGACGCGCGCCGTTAAAGCAGCCCCGCCGAAGTTTACCGCGCGGCTTTACAAAATGAAAGTCTTTTTTCTCGCGAAAAAAAACGGCCTCGCGATGCGCCGCAAAGCCGTGTATTGAAGTTGAAAAAAATCGGCGAAAACTACATTACAATGAACGGATCCGCGCCGAGAGTTCCCGCCAGCGACTTCAAGTAGCCTATGCTTTTCGTGCGCTTGAGAGCGGATTTCAACTCCTCAACCTCCTTAAGCTCGTCGGGCGTCTTTTCGGCTATATCTTTGAGCATGAGAAGGCGGTTCTGCAACGAGTTAACCTCTATCTGCTGGCGGCATATCAGGCGCTCTGCGTACCATTCCGAGTTCTTTATGGACTCGGCCGAGAACATTTGGCGAATGTCCGGGGAATCGAGCCCCTTCCCTTCATACTCGCCGTCGCGCATTATATGCAAAAGAGCCTTCAGCGGCGGGCATGCGCCCTCTATGGAGCCGTCGGCAAAGTACATCTCGGCGGCTCTGCGATGCGCGCCCACCATGTTATCCATGCCCTCGGCAAAGACGTCCATGCTCTGCAACTCGGGTCGCAGCATATCGGCGCTGAAAAGCGAGGCCGGATTTGAAAATATTCTGCCGAAAAAGCTTATTACGAACTCTTCATTTATGCGCCAACCAAGCCTTGAAGAGAGTATTTTCTTGCCGTTGTACTCCAAATCCTTGCAGCGCTCAAGCATGCCGTTTTTTATCAGGTTCTTGGCGTTGCGCTCCGACGGGCGCATCCTCGACCACAGCTCGGGAATAAGCAGGCTTATATCGTGGTCGACCCTGTACTTGGCGCCTATGTACCCCGCGCTGCTAAGCCAGCCGTCGTAGCCGGTTAGCGCAAACGACACAAGCGCGTTGTTTAGGTCTGTAATCGGGCAAAGCGCATTGAACGGCCCTTTTGTCAGGGCGCCCTCAAGCCCCGCCCCCACCGTCGATGGAGATTTGCCCGTCATAGAGGCTATGTACTCCATAAACAATTCCGGCAATTCAAGATAGTGCAGCGGCCCGTGCACGGCCAGCGCCCTTATGCCCTCTGAGGCAGGGTTGTTGCGCCTGCCCGATATTACCGCGCATACGGGGTACGGAACGCTCATGCCCACCGGTATGCGCCTGGCCAGGCGCGAGCCCACCTCGGCCACAAAATATTTCTCCCGGTTGACTATGTCGTCCCTATTTTGCAGGTAGCGCACGTTCTTGCTGGGGACGCCGTTTATCAGGCGCGGATTCGCCGAACACACTACGTAGTCGGGCTTCTTCTCCTGCAAAAATTCCAGGATATTGTTTTTCATGGGCGCGGTGAACTTGTCGAAGCGCAGTATGTCTTCGCTCATTTCGCGAGCCTGTTTTCTGTCGAGGGCCTCGTAGTTTGAAAGGAACATGTCCTTGCCCGACATGTCGGCCTCGGCGCGCTTGTCGTACCCGCGGACTATGGCCTCGTCGGGGCGCTGAAAGAGCCTGTATTCGCAGTTCTGGGTAAATTTGACGGACTCTCCGAAGGTCCCGATATTGTCGGGCAGATATTTGACGCTCTCTTTTGAGACGACGACCGAACTAGTGATATCGTCCTCCATCTGAAGCTTAACGCACGGGGCAAAGTCTTTTCTGACGCTGAATGTGCGCCAGGAGCCGTCCTCGGTGAAGCCCAATCTCAGGTACGAGGTAATCACGTCGGTGTTTTTGTACTTGAGCATATTTCCGTCGGTTCCGTTGATCGAATCGACGGAAAATTTGTCCATCCAATTGTCGCCCCACTCAGGGCGGTAGTGCCTCTTTACGGTCAGGACAAACTCTCTTATGTAAAAGGGTATCGACTCGAGCCACTTGTTGTATTCGTCGGTAAAATCCTCCGAGGGGGTAAGCAGCTTGACAACCGACCCCATCGTGCGGCGCGAATCCAAAATTTTGCGGCTGTTTGGCCCCTTGTTTTGAGAGGGATCCTTGTTGCGGTTGCCGTAGTTTTTGTTGATTATTTCGGCGACCCAGGCGATGTCCTTCTTAAAATTCGCCACTATCGACGGGCCGTGTATGAGAGAGTCGGTAATGTCCTTTGAAATCTCGCTTTTGCCGCCGCCGGAAACCGTGGCGGGCTTGTGGCAGTAAACGCCCTCGGCCAATACGCCGACGAGGCGCCAGCGCCTGTTCTCTTTCGGCCTCATCATCTCGACCTTTGCCCCCGAGGGCAAAACGTAAACCTTGCCCGGCAACAGCTTTAAAGACTGCTGTTTGCCGTCCTTATTCCATGTTATCGACTGCGTCTTAACGGAAAACTCAGAATGTTCGTCGACAAATATAACGTTGGGAAATTTTTTGTCGCGCGCCCAGCCTTCCGGGAAGACCTCTATAGTGTCTCCCAGGAGATCCACCGTGTCTTTAAACGTGCGGGGATCGTTTTGGATAAACCAGTCGGCGCGGAACTCTTCGCCCATGTCGCGGCTGCTGAAGGCAAGCGCGCCGCCGCTGTGCTCTTCCTCGCACTGGCCGTACAAATTGGCCGCATAGCTAATCTGCGTTTTAATCTCCTTCTTCGAGTACCCGAAATAATTGTCGGCAATCAAAGTCACAATTACGCCCTGAACGTCGCGCGCGGTTATTTTGAAGGCTTTGCCGTCGTTGTAAAGCTCTCCGGGCTCGCTCCAGCACATGCCGTCGCGCTTCTGGCGCTCGGTGGCTTCCGAGATATGTGGCAGCCCCAGCTCTTTCTTCGTCAGCTTTGTCAGGTGCGGCGCCAATATTATGCAGCCGGTCTGGCCCGTCCAAGAATCAAGGTGGTGGGCGGTGCTGTTGGACGAGAGATGCGGATTGCCCGCATTTCCAAAAATACTTTCCACAAAGTCGAGATTGCCCACAAGCCCTCCCGGGGCAAAGAAGCGTATCTCCATCTTCTTATTCCTGCTCACATTCGGCACCCCCGGACAGACAATCGGCTTGACAAACAGCGAAACCCACCTCTTTGCCTTTTCCCGCTGAGTCGACGTAAATGGAAGCTCCAAGAGATTTTCGGGGGCGTTTATGGCCGCGCGCCAAAGATTTTTGAACACTTTTTTTGGGACGGCTTTTTTATCGTCCGGTATCGGAAGGCCGCCCTCGGCTATATGGAAGACGCCGGCTGTGGTGCGCCTATCGTTCTTCGGATTGTGCAAAATACCCTGCCTTACGCGGAAAGACTCTACGTACTCGTTCTTATAGCTATCGCAATCCGGCGGCATGGAAAGCATGCGCGCAGTCCCGAACCTGTCGAGCTCGAGCGAGGCAAACGGCAGGGGCGCAACCTCTTCGTGCGCGTCGAGGACGTCGTGCAGGTAGCCGGAGAGAAAGTCCATAATCCGCTTGTCGGACGGGCAATACTGCATTGCCGCCACAGACACGAAATCCCTGTAGTTGTCGAGCAGCGGCTGGGCCATTTTCAGAAGCGGATAATCTTCTTTTTTTCCGAATATCGGTTCGCCGATTGCGTCGAGCCTCATGTTGACATATTCAAACAATGCGCTGTCGAGGACTTCGTTTGTCCCCGTATTTGCATCGATTCCCAGAGCGGCTTTGTAGTCCATAGGCACCTTGATAAGAGTTTATCGTATTGTATTCATTGCACACACTTCGACCGACTTCAAGCATTTTGACGCGAAAAAAAAAGAAGCGGTGCATGCCGGATAAAAAAACAAAATATAACAATCGCAAAAAAGAGTTGAGATTAAAGCCAAACAACTGTAAATGCTCTAGGCAATCATAATATTGGAGTCTCCGCGGAGTTCGCAGGCGGAGGGGCGAAAGTGCGGCCGCAACCGTAAAAAGACCCCGATCGAACTCGGAAATATAATAGATATGCTATACACAGATTTAAACAAGGCCATAGACGTAGGCTCGAGCGCCCACCTTATAGAGTTCGGGCCATTCAAGGCGCTTGTCGATTGCGGGATGCACCCTAAAAAGCTGGGTTTTGACGCGCTCCCGGACTTGTCTAAAATCCCCGACGACAGCCTCGACTTTATAGCCATAACGCATGCGCACCTCGACCACTGCGGCGCCCTGCCGGTGCTTATACGCCGCCAGAACAGCGCGCGCGTGCTCGTATCGGAAGATTCGCGCGAGTTGATGTTTAAGATGCTTAGAAACTCGAGGTCTGTAATGGTGCGCCAAAGGCAGGAAAAGGACATCAAGGAATACCCGCTCTTTGACAACTCGCAGCTCGACAAAATAGCCCAACAGCTCACCCCCATGGCCTTTAACCGCGAACGCGTATTCGAATTAAACGGCAGCAGAGTATCCATAACTTTCACCCCCTCCGGGCACATCCCCGGCGCCGCCTCGATAACGTTCGAATACAACAAGAAAAAGTACATGTTCAGCGGCGACATTTCCTTTCACGACACGAATCTTCTCAAAGGCGCCAAGCCGACGGACGACACCGTCGACATACTCGTGGTTGAAACAACCCGCGGCGCGCGTGAAAAGCGCGTATTTGAGGACCACCCCAGCGAAGAGGAGCGCCTCATCGGCGAGATTGCCCGTGTCATAGAAGACGGCGGCAACGTGCTCATACCCTCGTTTGCCCTGGGCAGGATGCAGGAAGTGCTGCTAATTATAGCAAAGGGCAAAGAGCGCAAGGCCATACCTGCCCAGACGCCCGTTTTCATCGGGGGGCTGGCAGTTGATATCGCCGAGCATCTTATAAAGCTTTCAAAAACTTCCGCGTATGTAAACTTTTCAAAGAAGACGCTCGAGAGCGCGCATGTTTTGAGGGAAAAAATGGAACCCGGCAAGGATTTCGACGAGAAGGGAATATACGTGCTCGGCAGCGGAATGATGGTCGAGAACACGCCGGCCTACGTGGCTGCAAGCTGCGTAATGGGATCGAGCGCCAACGCCATATTTCTGGTCGGCTATTGCGATCCCGAAACGCCCGCGGCAAAGCTGCTTAAGACCCACACCGGAGACGACTTTGCCTTCCGCGACCTCTTCTACATAGGCCAGGTTAATTGCCGCGTCGATAAGTTCGATTTAACATCGCACGCCGATCGGGAGGAAATTTTGGACTTCATACTGCGCAAAGATCCCCGCTGCGTAGTTCTGACGCACGGCAGCGAAGAGTCGCGCCAGTGGTTTATGTACGAAATTTTAGACCGGCTTCCGAATACGAACGTCGTCATACCCGAGCCTCTCATACCGATAGAGCTTTAGATGCGGCTCTACCGCCTCAAACGGCCGCTGTCCCGGATATGAAAAGCGAGCTGAAATCTGCGGCCGGTCTATGTTTCGGTTCAATATTTTCCGTTTAATAAGATGACTTTCGGCAAAGGCCTCTATTAGTTTTATGAATTTGCTCCGACTTTGTCGGACAGGGCGTTGGGGCGTCGGACAAATAACGTTAAAATATTGTTTGACTAAAATGTTAGCTTTGTAAGCATTGTAGCATGGTAGAACATCCCGACAGTGCGAAGGCCACGTCCGAGGCCGAAGGCGCGAAACTGGCACATACGCTAAAGAAGGCGATAGCCTACGTAAGGAGCAAGCAATACCCCGAAGGCTATTGGAACGCGCCGCTTGATACGAACTGCTGCATGGAAGCCCAATGGCTTCTTGCGATGTATTTCATAGGTTTTGAAGACCGCAAAAAAGACGGGGTGATCCGCTACATACTGGACAGACAGCGCGAAGACGGCTCGTGGGACGTCTATTACGGGGCCGAACAGGGCGATATCAACACTACCCTCGAATGTTACTTTGCCCTGCGCATCAGCGGCTTCGACGTTGACAGTCCGGTGATGGCGAAGGCGCGCAAGTGGCTGCTTAAAAACAACTGGATAGACAATATCAGGGTATTCACCAAGTATTGGCTCGCCCTTTTCGGACAATGGCCCTGGGCACACACGCCCGTGGTTCCCCCGGAAATATTCTTTTTGCCCAAGTGGTGCCCGTTTAACATCTACGATTTCGCATGCTGGGCGCGGGCGACGATGATGCCCATAACAATACTCACGGTGCGCCGCCCGATAAAGGAACTGCCCGCGCACCTGCAGCTTGACGAACTCTTCCCTGAAAGCCGGGAGAAGGCCGATTTTCGCATGCCGCGCAAGAACAACAGCTTCTTCAGCATGGAAAACATCTTCATGAAGCTCGACCATGCGTTGCACGCATACAACCGCCTTCCCGTAAAGCCGTTTAGGGAGCATGCGATAAAACTCGTTCTGCAGTGGATACTTGAGCACCAGGATGAGGACGGGGCGTGGGGTGGAATACAACCTCCGTGGATTTACGGCATAATAGCCATGTACGTCGAAGGCTTTGCGCTAGACCAGGTAAACATGTCGAAGGCCATAGACGCGTTCAATGCGCATTGGTCTGTAAAGCGCGGCGACGGAATAATGCTTCAGGCGAGCGAAAGCCCGATTTGGGATACCTTTCTGACAATGATCGCCCTAATCGACGCTGGGGAGACTCCGGGGACGTGCCCGGAGCTCATCAAGGCGCTCGACTACGTATTGTCAAAGGAGAACCGCCACCATGGCGACTGGTCTGTAAAGGTGGGCAGAGACGTCGAACCCGGCGGCTGGGCCTTTGAGAGGGCCAATAACTTTTATCCGGACATAGACGACGCCGCCATAGGCATAGTGGCCCTGAAAAAGGTGCAAAAGCTCATTCCCCGAGAAAACCTGCGCGCTCGGCGCGTTGATTCGGCCATTAGGCGCACCATAAATTGGGTCTTGGCGATGCAGTGCGAAAACGGAGGCTGGGCGGCTTTCGACAAAGATAACACGCGCAAGATTGTAACAAAAATTCCCTTCTGCGATTTTGGAGAGGTTCTCGACCCTCCGAGTGCCGATGTCACAGCGCATGTGATAGAAGCGCTTGCAATGTGCGGTTTTTCGAGGAACCACCCGGCAATAGCGAAGGCGCTCAAATACATTTACAGCGAGCAGGAGGACGACGGCTCGTGGTTTGGCCGTTGGGGCGTAAACTACATTTACGGCACGTCGAGCGTAGTTGCGGCTCTTGCGGCCATAGGCGAGGGAGATTCGCCGGCCATGAAAAAGGCGCTGGCGTGGCTGGCGTCGAAGCAGCAATCCGACGGCGGCTGGGGCGAATCGATAGCCTCGTATATGGAGCCCAAATATTCCGGCTGCGGGATACCGTCGACGGCCTCTCAGACTGCGTGGGCGCTCTCGGCTTTTGTGGCCGCCGACGACAGGACGTACCTGCCGAACATAAAGCGCGCCGTCGATTTTCTCACATCGACCAACCGCGACGACGGCACATGGGACGAGCCCTACTACACCGGAACCGGATTTCCCGGATACGGCCTTGGCGCAAAAGTCGATCTCCGCGCCGGGGCGCCCCTGCCCCAGGGCAAAGAGCTCGCGCGGGGCTTTATGCTCAATTACAACTGGTACAGAATGTATTTCCCAATTACCGCCCTGGCCAGGGCGCGGGAAAAGTACGATATTAAATAAGGCAAAAAAAGGCCGGGCTTTATGCCCGGCTTTTTTTGTTGCCCGCAACGGCTCGATTTCGATTTGAAATAACGGCAAATTAGCTACATTGACGGCGCGAATCTAAAGACTCGCGCCGAATAACAGAAATTTATGTTTTGCCACATGAAAAAGGGAAAAAATAGCCCCGCACCGCCGTGTTGCTTCCGCGCCTAGCGGTGCGGCAGGGGAAAAAAGAACGAAGGATTGCAGGTTGGCTTTTGCTCTAGCGAGTCTGGGCGCCCACCCCGAAAAAAAGGCCTGCGGACTGGCTTTTGCGCTAGTGAGGCATTTTGGCGGTGGCGAGGGAAAAGCCGAACGGCTACGGGTTGGTTTTTGGGGATTGGTTTAATATTTCAATCCAATCGGCCATTATCCGCAGAGCCTCGCGCAACTGGACGTCAAAAATCTCCTCTTTATCCTCGTCTAATAGAGTCTCCTCGTCCGATTTAATCTCCTTTTTTAAATCCTCCTCTTTCTTTTCCAGATTCTTTTTGGAAGCCTCGAGCAAAATCTCCTGCTTCTTGAAATTCGATTTTGCAAATTCCTCCTCGCGCTTTTCAACCGAATCTATAAAGGCCTCGGCTTTTTTAAGTTCGGCCTGGCGCATGTCGTAGTTGAGCTCGAGATCCTTTTTATCCTGGCGCTTCTTAAGCCAATCTATGCGCTCTTTTAAGAACTTGAATTCGTCGAGCTTGTTCTGGCGCTCGCGCGACTGCGCGTTTAATTTTGCAATTAATGCGCCGGCCTGCGCCTTGCCCACACCGTAAAACCAGACGTCGTCAATTTGCGCCGGGGATATGCTGTCCCACTTGAGCGCGTAATCCTGGTATTTTTCGCCGAATTCCATATTGTCGAAAAGCGACGGCAAAACGATATCGGGCTCTACACCCTTAAGCTGGATGGAGTTTCCGCTGGGTGCATACCATTTTTGAATTGTGAACTTGGCCGCGCTCTTCTGCTGGGGGTCGATTCTTGAAAGGGGGCAAACAGTCTGCACGGTGCCCTTTCCGTGCGTATGCGCGTCTCCCACAATTATGGCGCGTTTGTGATCCTGGAGAGCGCCGGCTACAATCTCGCTAGCGGAGGCGGAAAGCCTGTCGACAAGCACCATCAACGGCCCCGTCCAGGCTATCTTTTCGGCGCCGTCCGTGCTCAAGACATTGGCGTCTCCCATGCCGCTTCTAACCTGAACTACAGGGCCTTTCATAAACAGCCCCGCAAGAGATATGGCCTCGTTTAGGAAGCCGCCTCCGTTGCGGCGCAAGTCTAAAATTATGCCCTTTACATTGCAGTCCTTGAGCTTCTGCAGCAATTCGGCCACGTTTTTTGACGTGCTAAAGCCCTTGGCGCCGTCGTCTCCGGGCCCCTCTCCATAGAAGGCGGGCAGGTCAATCACGCCGATGGGCACCGTTTTGTCGCCCATGGGCACCGTGTACACCACGGCCTTGGCAAGCTTTGTCGTAAGCTTTATTTCCTTGCGCTCTAACACGACGGTATTGCGCGCACTGGGGTTTGACGCGGGCTCTATGAGCAGGCGCACCTTGCTGCCCTCCTTGCCGCGTATCATGCGCACGGTCTTGCGCAGCTTCATGCCTATTACATCGACCATCTCTCCGGTTTCACCCTGTCCTACGGCCAAAATTTTGTCGCCGGCATGAATCTGTTTGCTCTCCTTTGCCGGCCCGCCGGGAAGAAGTTCCACGACGCTGCAATAGCCGTCCTTTTCCTGGAGAGTTGCGCCTATTCCAACGAGCGAGTTCCTAATGGCGATGTCGAACTCCTCAAGCGCGTATTCGGAAAGAAAGGTCGAATGGGGATCGTACATTTCCGAGAGCGCGTTGAGGTAAAGCTCCTCTATTTCGATAGTATCGAACTTGACGTAATTTTCTATGAGGTGTTCGTAGCGCTTGAGCACTTCGGCCTTGGCTTTTTCAAATTTCTCCTCGAATGTTTTCGGCGCGTTTTTATCCTCGGGCTGCGCCTTTTTCTCCTTTAAGGCCTTCTTGCCCTTCTTTGTGGACGAAGATTTCGGGTTGTCAAACGAGAGCATCTCACCGATTATATCGAGTGTGAGCCGCTTGTCCCAAAGGTCGTCGGCTTCTTTGATATTCGCGGGCCAGTTGGCCTTGCTGCGGTCGTATGCGAAAGTGTCTGATCTTTTCAGATCGAAGGGCTTTTTCATGCGCTCCTTGATCCATGCAAGGCGTTTTTCGGCGCGGTCTATAAACTTGTCGTATATTGAGAAGGCCGGCAGAAGCGTGCCCTGGTGAAGCATTATGTCTGATGACTGCGCAAAAAAGTCCTGAAAATGCTGAACGTCGGCCGTGGTGAAAAACATCTTGAATATATCGACTCTCTGCATGTATTCGCGTATAAACTGCCGCATATCGAGGTCGGACAAGGCCGTGCGGGATATGTGGCCGTTTTCAAGGCACAAAACCATGGCGCGGGTCTCGTTGCGCATCTTTTGCGTAGTCTGCAGCGGAACCCTGTTTGTAGAAAGCAGTTGCTGAGCCTGCACTCCGGCAAGCGTCTGGGCCAAAAGTGCAACCGTTAAAAGCAGAATCTTGATAAGTTTCATGTTCGTTTTTATTAAATTCGTATCGATTTTCTATTTGCGTTTCTGGCGCGCGCGGCAGAGAAACTCCCGCTCCTCGTCGGTGAGCGACGAAAATCCCTTTTTGTTTATTTTTTCCAAAATTGAATCTATTTGGGTATCGTCGTCAGGAGATATGTTTACCTTAAATTTATACTCGCATGCGCGTTTTACATTTTTGCCTTTCTGAACGTACTTTGCAAACTTTACCTTCATGCCGCCAAAGGACGGTATTTTGCCGCGGCGCAATAGATAGACAAATATCACGCCTGCGGCTATCCCGCCCAAGTGCGCCGCATATGCTATGTCTGCGGCCGAGCCCGCAAGCGACATCAACAATCCAAACACCTCAAACGCCGCAATAATTTTAAGCATCACCATGGGCATCAGGCGCACGGGCAATATGAAAAAAAGCAGGAATGTAATCGGCATTGGCGGATACATAATGCAAAATCCCGAAAGTATTGCCATAACGCCGGCGGAGGCTCCCAGCATGGAGGCATCTCCCATAAAAAGCTCAAACAGCAGCCACGCGGCCGCCCCCAGTAGCACTCCGAAAAAGTACAATATCAAAAACTTGCCCGAGCCTATCCACGTTTCAACGGGGCGCCCCATAAAGTAAAGCCCCAGCATATTGCATAGAATATGCAAAAACCCGCCGTGCATGAAAGAATATGTAAGCAAAGTCCACACGCGCCCGTGTTCGAGCGCGTAAAGAGAGAGAGTCAGGTACTCGTAAAGGGCCGGGAACAGCATTCCGAGTACAAACATAATAATGTTTGCCCATATCAAGACACCCACGGCCGTCGCGTTCTCAAACATCTTTGCCATGTTAGAAAACCCGCCGTTTTGCCCCGAGTAGCGTTGTTCAAAAAATGACATATTTACCTTTGTTATCGGAATACTATTTCTTATTTGAAAATTCCTCAAGCGCCAAATTCGCCAAATTTAGACCGAAAACGCCTGTGACAATTATCGAACTGCCAATAATTTTAGTTTTTCGGGCGCTTAAGCCCAAGTCTCCACCTCGCCCGCGCCGAACCGAGAAAGCCGACTCAGGAGCAATGTCGCAATCATCGCAGGCCTCATCTTTCCGTTCAAAATGCCCGCCCCCCAAGGGTACTTGCATGCTGCGCAGATCCGCCCCCTCTCCATGCAGAGCTCCACCCTGCCCGGACAAATGCGTTTGCTCCTCCACAATTTCAGAGGAAAAAACGCATTTGTAGCCCTTCTTTATTCCTTTTTGCCTAAGGGCCTTTCTGATTCGCGCGGCCAGCGGGCATGCATACGTCTTAAAGATATCGGCCGTTTTCACCTCGAGGGGATTCTTTTTTCTGGCCGCGCCCATGCTCGAGACAATCGGTACGCCGCACTCGATTGCCGCGCAAGCAAGCAGCACTTTTGAATGAATGCTGTCGATTGCGTCGACGATTACGTCGGGCTTGGCGTCAAAAATTTGCCCCAGCGAGGTTTCGTCTATAAAGACATCGTGGGCGGCCGCCCGGGCGAGCGGGTTTATGTCGAGAATGCGGCCGCACTGGACCTGCGCCTTCGATTTGCCAATGGTGGAATCGAGCGCGCACAGCTGCCTGTTTTTATTCGACTGCTCAAATACGTCGAAATCGAAAATGTGAAACTCTCCCACCCCCAACCTGCAAAGAGCCTCGGCCGCAAACGAGCCCACCGCGCCCGCGCCGCAAATGGCAACGCAACCCCTCTCGAGCTTTCTGCAAAGGGGCTCCCCGTATATGATTGCGGTGCGTTGAAACATCATTTAAAAAATCTGTGAAAGTTTCGGTTAATGCAAATAGACAACTCTCCGGCGTCGGTGTTCCTAACTGCGGCCAGCTTATTGAGATTTTGCGCATACGCCTGCGCCGACGGAAGATCGTCGCTTTCAAGAAGAATTCGGTCCTTATCGACAACAGCCGCCGTCTCGAGGCCCTTTCGCGAAACCAACTGGCGCGCCGAAAACGAAAAATAGCAGCCAAGCTCCATGAAATGCCGCGCCAACTCCGCCGCGCAGCCTGCCGAATGGAGTAAAAACGGCCCTGCGCCGCTTCTCGAGGCCGCCTTGAGCTTTTTTAGCAAAAATCCCCACGCGCCCACGCAGTGAAGAACTCCCGGCAGCCCCGCGGCGATGCAAAGTTCTATGTGGGCGTCGAATATCTTTTCCTGCCTGTAAAAGGGCAGCACAGACGTAAAGCGCTTGTCCAGGCCGAACTCACCGACTGCCGAAGCCCCGCAAAGGTAATCCCGCAAAGTTTTAAACGCCTCTGAAAGCTGGGCGTCGGAATGGGAGAGGGCCTCTCCCAAAAACAAACCGTAAACTTTCTTTATTTTCGGATTGCCCGCGCGGGCGAGTTGCGGCCACTGAGCCTCGTTTATGGCGCAGACTGCAGCATCAATGTCGGAGGAAATTCCCCCGATGTGGCAATGCGCGTCTGTCGCCTCAATATCCATTATCCGAGAAATTCAGAAACAACCCTCACAACTTTTTCGCGTTCGACCACCTGCGTAAACGCCTTGCCGATCCTGTCTATAAGCACAAACTTTAGCGCACCGCCGGCGTTCTTTTTATCGTGGGAAATGGCCTCCATAAAGTCATCCATGGGCAGCCTCGCGCTCAGGCGAACAGGCAGGGCGCATTTTTTCAGAGTCTCCTCGACCTCCGCGCGGACATTTGCATAGCCCAAGTCGGCGGAAAGCTGGGCTGCCATAACCAGGCCTATTGCCACGGCCTCCCCGTGCAGATAGGCGCCAAACCCGGACGTCTTTTCAATCGCATGGGCGAATGTGTGCCCGAGGTTCAGCAGCGCGCGCCCGCCGCTTGCGGCGCTTTCGCGCTCGTCGGCCGAAACTACCCTGGCCTTTAGCGCGCAGCTGCGGCGGATCGCCTCGGGCAAATACGGGCTTTCGGGATTGAACGTGCCCTTCGTCGCCTTTATGGCGGAAAACAGCTCGAAATCGCCTATGAGCGCGCATTTGACGACTTCGGCCATGCCCGCGGCAAACTCCCGCGGCGGCAAAGTCTTGAGAAAGTCTATATCGGCAAAGACGCCGATGGGCTGGTGGAACGCCCCCACGAGGTTCTTGCCCTCGGGGATATTTATGCCGGTCTTGCCTCCGACGGACGAGTCGACCATGGCAAGGAGCGTAGTAGGCATTTGGTAAAACTCAATTCCGCGCATGTACGAGGCGGCCAGATATCCGGTGAGATCTCCCACCACGCCGCCTCCCCAGGCCACCAGGGCGCTCTTCCTGTCGGCGCCGCGAAGCGCAAGCTCCGAAGACAGCTGGGCGAATTTTTCAAAGCACTTGGAGCCCTCCCCGCCCTCGACCGGTATTATGTCGGCAAATTCACCTATAGATGCGGCCTTGTCGGGATTGAGCGAGAGCACCGCCGCGTCGGCCACGCAGACAATCTTTGATTTGTTGTTTGCCTTTCTTTCTTTTACCGCCTCGAGCCCCGCCGCGAACGCGCCGGCTGCTATGGTTATCGTGTAGCTTCTCTCGGCTAAATTTACGGATAGCTTCATGTCTTATTCCTCCAAGCCGAACACGCCCCTGGCGTAGGCGTGAACGTTAAATTTGCGCAAATCGTCGGGCTTTTCGCCCAATCCCACGTACAAAATAGGCAGTTTCAGCTGGCGGTATACGCCTGCTATCGCGCCGCCTTTGGATGTGCCGTCGAGCTTTGTAATAATTAGCCCGGTAAGCGGGAAGGCCTTGTTGAAGGCTTTTGCCTGCTCTATGCTGTTTGAGCCGAGGCTCCCGTCGAGAACTATTATCGAATTTTGGGGCGCGCGCGGATCGTTCTTTTTTAGCACGCGCGCTATTTTTGAAAGCTCGCCCATGAGGTTTTCCTTCGTATGGAGGCGCCCGGCGGTGTCCAGAACCAGCCATTTTGCCGAGCGGGCGCGCGCCGCGTGCCAGGCGTCCCAGGCCGTCGCGGCAGAATCGGCGCCGTGGGCGCTCTCTACGAGTTTTACATCGAGGCGCTGCGCCCACTGGCGTATCTGTTCGTTTGCCGCAGCTCTGAATGTGTCGCAGGCCCCCAGCACAACGCCGTCGCCTGAAAGCATGTGCGCAAGCTTCGCCGCGGTCGTCGTCTTGCCCGCCCCGTTTACCCCGACGAGACAAATCACCGACGTGCCGTCGGGATTTTCTATGAGAGAGCCCTCCGATCCCTCCAATATCTTTTCCAGAACCGCCGCCCCGATCTCCGCTGCCTCCTTGCCGCGCAGCTCTTTGTTTTTGCGGTATTGGGCCCTGATGGCCTCAACCACTTCTTCGGCCGTTTCATAGCCGAAATCGGCCGCGTAGAGCGCCTGCTCTATCTCGTCTATATCGGCTTCGGATATATTGCGCGAAAACATCGACGCCAACCCGCCCAAGGCCGCGGCGGTGCGCTTGAGTCCGTCTTTAAACTTCTTTAGAATTGAAAACATTATTTTCTGACCGCCGTGCGGAACGGGCGCGTAAGAGTTGTCTTAACTTTGTCGAGAATTCCGTTTACAAAGCGCTTCGACTCGGCCGACGAAAACGTCTTTGCCAAATCTACGGCCTCGTTTATGGAAACAATCGGGGGAATATCGAGGCGGTACTCGAGCTCGAAAATGGCAAGCCTGAGAATGGCCAAGTCCACTTTTGCTATTCGGTCTATCGTCCAATTGACGGCGTAGCGCGATATTTTTTCGTCTATTTCGGCGAGATGCTCGTTCACCCCGGCGATTAGCTCCTCGGCAAACGCGTAATAGCCGCGCGGCCTCTCTTTTGTCTCGAAGAAAGCGTCGAGATCGGCGGGTACGCTGGCCGAAGAAACCGCCTGCATGTACAGAAACTGCATCGCCGCAATTCTGTTTTCGCGGCGCCCGGCCAATTTGGATTCTTTTCCAGGATTGTCCATCTGATTTATTTTTTGATGTTGTTGTTGGAAATTTTAGCCTTTAGCGCGGAAGCCCGGTAGGCCATTTCGACCGCGGCCTCGGCAAATTCGGCGCCGCGGGCAATTTCGCCTACGGTGCGCGCCTGCGCCTGAGACAAGTTGTTTGTAACGACTATGCCGTTTATGGCGGGCGTCGCCGTGCGGGCGGCCGCCGCATGGAGGGCGTTTGCCGTCGAATGGGCTATTATCTCGTGGTGCGGCGTCTGGCCCGCGATGACAACGCCCAGGGCTATGACGGCGTCGAATTGCCCGCTGCGGGCGAGCATGTCGCAGGTAAATGGCAGCTCTCCCGCGCCGGGCACGCGCACCACCTCAATATCGGACTCGGCGGCGCCAAGGCGGCCGAGCGTCTTGAGCGCGTCGTTTAACAGCGCGTCGACAAGCTCGCCGTTAAAACGCGAAGCCGCTATTGCAAACTTAAATCCCGAAGCACTGATGTCGGGCATTTTTCCCTTATCCAAACTCATCGCAGTCCTAAATTTTTACTTCTTCGACAATTTCAAGCCCGTAGCCCTCTGGTATGTAGTGGGTGCCTACGTTTGTGGTCATCAGCTTTATCTTTTCAAGCCCGAGCGCGCGCAGAATCTGCGCGCCCATCCCGTAGTCGCGGACGGTCGGCGGAATGGCCTCGCCGTCGGGAACGCTTATACCAGAATCGGGCAGGCTTATGTAAACGAGAGCCCCCACACCCTCCTCGGATACCTTCTTCATAGCCCTGTCAAAAGCCTCCGACGCGCTCGAGGCGTACGAGGCCGACTCGAATAAATCTGCAAACAAATTCTCCGCATGGACGCGCACGAGAGTCGGCTCCCGCGTGATTTGCCCCTTTGTCAGGGCGTAATGGCAGCGGCCGTCGGCCGCGCGGAAAACGCGCAGGGTAAAGTCTCCGCGGCGCGTGGCAAAGGGTCGGGAGAACACCTCTTTGACGAGGGAATCGGTCTTGAGCCTATGCTCAATGAGCGAAGCGACGCTCATAAGCTTCATCCCGTGCTCCTGCTTAAATTTCACCAAGTCGGGAAGGCGCGCCATTGTGCCGTCGTCCTTGACTATTTCGCAAATTGCCGCGCACGGCGGAAGTCCGGCAAGTTTTGCGAGGTCTATTGCCGCCTCCGTGTGGCCTGCCCTCTCCAACACCCCTCCCGCGCGCGCCCTCAGCGGATTTACATGCCCGGGCGTAATAATATCGGCGGCCGTGCTGGATGGATCTGCCATGACGCGTATCGTGCGCGCGCGGTCGAAGGCGCTTATGCCCGTAGTGACCCCCTCGGCGGCGTCCACCGTGACGGTAAAGGCCGTCCCCTTTTTGTCGCGGTTTAAGCGGACCATATCGTCTATGCCAAGCTCTGTCAGCCGTTGCGTCGTCGTTGGAACGCATATTAAACCGCGCGCAAAACGCAGCATCGTGTTTACCGTCTCGGGCGTTATCAGCGAACCCGCGGCAATCATATCGCCCTCGTTTTCCCGATTTTCGTCGTCGGCTACTATCACTATCTTGCCCGCGGCAAAATCGCGCAGGCAATCCTCCACACTGTCGAATATTTGGCTTTTTTGCATTATTATGCCCCCGTATCAAGCAGCTTGTTTATGTCTGCTTTTTTTAAAATTTTTATGCCTCCCTCGGGAATGCGCTTGAGCGTAAAGGCGCCTATCTGAAAGCGCTTGAGCTCCTTGACAAAGTAGCCCATTACCTCGAACATGCGCCTAATTTCGCGCTTGCGCCCCTGGTTTAGCCACACTTCGAGGCGCCTGTCGGCATTTTCTACGCCGGAAGAATCCGGGATAATACGCTCGGCTTTTAGCTTCTGACCCTCGTACATAACCCCGTTTAAAAGCGCCGGTATAATTTTGCGGTCGAGCGCGCGGTTTAGCGTGACGTGGTAGCGCTTGATTATGTTGTGCGATGGGTGCGTTATGTAGTTGGCTAATTCTCCGTCGTTTGTAAGAATAAGCAGTCCCTTTGAGTTTTTATCGAGCCTCCCGCAGCAAAAGAGCTTCATGTGCGAGAAGGGCTCAGGCAGAAGGTCGAAAACCGTCTGCCCCCCGAAAGGGTCGGAATTAGTGCAAAGATACCCTTTGGGTTTGTTCATCGCCAACACGACATGATCTTCGACGACACCGCTTGCCCTGACGCCGTCAACGACTACGCTGTCCTTCTCGGGATCCACCGATTGGCCTATTTGCGCGGGTCTGCCGTTTACCAGGACAAGCCCCTCCTCTATTTTGCGTTCGGCCTCCCTGCGGCTGCAAATTCCGCATTGAGATATGTATTTCTGGATTCTCATCAGTAATAACGGCCCTTTTAAAAATTAAAATAACAAACTTGCCCGCCATAGAATACGATTTTGAACGCCCTTACAACCAAAAAAAAACGCTCGATTTATGCGCGCGTGCATGCGCCAATGCGCCGTGCTACAGGAGAGTCAAAACCCTAAAGCAGGCGCCCATATGCGCGGGGCTAATAAGCTGGCAGAGCTCTCGTTTTCCGATATCGCCGTCCGACGGAGACGATATCAGACTTTCCAATAGCCGCGGCGCAAGGTACACAAAAAAAGATTCCTGCGTGTACGTGCGCGGATTCCTGCCGCAGCGCCTTGCAACATCCTCGAAAATGTCGCTGCAGGGCGAATAAGTTATGTCGGTATCTCCGACATTTGCAAAGAGGTCGAATCCGTCGCGGTGGCGCGAGTACGTGCGCGCCGTTCCGTTGGGAAGCACCGACAACTCGTCGGCCGTCCTGAAATAATCGGCAAAAACAAGCGCTCCGCGCCAATTTTGCAGGCATATTTTTTCAAACAGACTTATTGCGTCAAAGGATATGTCCAGGCAAAAGCCCTCGACTTGGGCGCGGCTAAAGTAGCAATTTATAATTTCCCTTTCGGCCTCGGATACATCAAGGAGAATCTCCCTGCGGTCTTCGTAGGAGTTCCCAAACTCTATGGCCCGCTTTGCCCAGCGGCGGTTTTCATACTTGAAACGCTCGAAGGGCCGCGCGTCGAGAAGCTCGTTGGACACCACGGAGACGTTGCCGGAAAGATTTATTTCCTGCCCGAGCCTTATCGTGCGCGCCCCGCGCACCATCTGGTATCCGGGCTCGGCGCCTATTTCCACTATTTCAAATTCGTCGGGGTCTTCCCCTTCCCCCTCCAGCAGGCGTCCTACCGCCTCGGCCACAGCCAGGCCAAAGACACCGCATTTCATCGAAGCCGACGTAAAGAAGTCGCCGCCTGGGCCGACGCGCTTGCGCTCCCGGGCGTAGTAGCCCCACCGGCTATCGTAAAGCGCCGCGCCGATAAAGTCGGCCCAGGTGAGCACCGAGCCGTTTTGCGCGGCCATATCTACAATTTTTTCTTCCAGGGGCGTCATTGGATAAATTCACCGGAGGTTGCAGTTATTGATTTCCAGTTGCGCGCGCCGCCTTGGGGCGGAGGTTCCGTGGACGTCGCCAAAATTTGAGCAGACCCGCTTGTGCAGCTCCAAAAGCGCTCCCGCCTATCGGCGTCGAGTTCCCCCAGGACGTCGTCAAAGAGCATGACGGGCTCTTCGCGCAGATGCTCTTTTGCCGTCTCGAACTGGGCGAGCTTCAATGCTATGACAGCCGATTTTTGCTGCCCCTCAGAGGCGTAAATTTTCGCCTCGGCGCCGCCAATTAAAACCTTGAAATCGTCGCGGTGAATTCCGCGCTGGGTCGAGCGCCGCTCGATGTCGCTTCGCCGCTGCGATTTGAGCATCTCAAGGAAGGAGTCTTTGTCGGCGGCGTCGCAATTGGGCTTTAGGCTTATCTGCGCCGTCTCCGCCGACGCACCCGCCAAAACTGCGTATTTTTGCGTGGCGCGCTCGCCCAATTCCTCAAAAAAGCTCTTGCGCTTGGACAAAATTTTTTCCGCATTGCATGCCATGGAAATTTCAAACGACTCCAACAGCGACGCCTCGCAAAGGCCGTCTTTTAATAGGGCGTTTCTGTGGGAGAGCGCGCGGTAATAAAGCCTAAGGCATTCAAAATATTCGGCGTCGAGAGACGATATGAACATGTCCATATCGCGGCGGCGCGCCTCGGGAGAGCCCCTGAGCAGGCGCAAATCCTCGTTTGTAATGGCGAGGACGGGAAAGCGCCCGATAAATTCGGAAAGTTTGCTTATTTTTTGCCCGTCGACAAACGCCGCGCGCCCCTCTCCGACGACGAGCTCCACCTGCCACGACGACGAGCCTGAAAGGGAGGCCTGTGCGAGGATTCCTGCGCTTTTAAAGCCCCTGCGCACGAGGGCGTCGGCCGAGGCGTTTCTGAAAGAACGCATTGCATTGAGCATGCCCACCGCCTCGAGGAGGTTCGTCTTGCCCTGCCCGTTGCGCCCGTGGATCCACACCGAGTCGCTGTCGAGCCCGACGTCCGCCAGCTCCACGTTCCTAAAATTATGCAGTCTGATAAAATTTAACTTCACAAAAAAATCGAATGCGTATAGGGTCTGATTAAATTCAATCAATGTAAAGATTTTTATGGAAAAAGGCACCGACTATTTGCAAAACGCCCTGGAACACAAAGACGACGAAACCGACATTTCATTGCGCCCGTCGGGCTTCGACTCTTTCACCGGGCAGCAAAAAACGGTCGAACGGCTCAAAATAATGGTGGGGGCGGCAAAGCGGCGCGGCGATCCGCTCGACCACATTCTCCTTCACGGCCCGCCCGGGCTGGGCAAGACTACGCTGGCATTCATTCTGGCAAACGAGATGGGCACAAACGCTCGGGTCACATCGGGGCCGGTGATAGAAAAGGCCTCCGATCTGGCCGGACTGCTTACGAACCTTCAAGAGGGCGACATCTTGTTTATCGACGAGATACACAGAATATCGCGCACCGTCGAAGAGTTTCTATATTCTGCGATGGAGGATTTCCGCATAGACATTATGATAGACCAGGGGCCCAACGCCCGCAGCGTGCGCCTGAACGTGCCCAAGTTCACGCTCGTCGGCGCGACTACGAGAACAGGCTTGCTCTCTGCGCCCCTGCGCAGCAGGTTCACGCTGCAGACGCGCCTCGACTACTATTCGCGCAGCGAGCTCATAGGCATAGTAATGCGCTCGTGCGGCTTGCTCGGCGTCCAGATAGACAAGTTTGGCGCCGACGAAATAGCCAGGCGGGCGCGCGGCACGCCCAGAATAGTCAACCAGCTGATAAAGTTTGTCCGCGACTACGCCCTGGAGAGGGCCGACGGGGCCATAAACCGCGACATAGCCATAAAGGCCCTCGAGTTGCTCGAAATAGACGAAAACGGGCTCGACGAGATGGACAAGCGCATACTCAACGTCATGGCCAAGAACTATAAGGGCGGGCCCGTGGGGCTCGGCACGGTAGCCGTCGCCGTCAACGAAGAGGCCGAGACGCTCGAGGAGGTGCACGAGCCGTACCTGATACAGGAGGGCTATATACGCCGAACCCCGCAGGGGCGCATGCTCACGCAAAAGGCCTGGGACGCGCTCGAATTGGACTCTTTCGGGGCTCAGGGCTCGCTTTTCTAAATCGATGCCGAACCTCGACTGCATAATCGTCGGCCAGGGAATAGCCGGTTCAAACCTCGCTTTCGAGCTGCTTAAGCGCGGGAAGCGCCTGCGCATAATCGACGCGTCGTGGAAGTCGGCGGCGTGCCTGGTAGCAGCCGGGGTGATAAACCCCATAACCGGGCAAAGGCTAGTCAAGAGCTGGAAGAGCGGCCAGGCCCATCCCTACGCAAAAAAATTTTACGCGGCGCTGGAGGGTGAACTTGGATGCTCCTTTTACCACGACAGAAAAATTCTGCAGCTGTGCAAGTCGGCCGAGGAACACCAGCTTTGGCAAAAGCGCCTTCAAGACCCCGAATACGCGCCGTTTATCGGCGCGCACGTGGATTGCGAAGACCAAAGCTCCTACAAGAGCCTCAATGCCAAATTCGGATACCACTTTATCGAGAGGTCCGCGTGGGTGGAACCGGCCGCCATAATGCCCGCGTACAAGAGATATTTTTTGCGGCGCGGCGTCTTGGAGGAGAGTCAATTCGACTTCGCGCGGCTAAGCCTGCACAGCGACTGCGTCTCCTACGGGGATATTCGCGCGCAGGCGGCAATTTTTTGCGACGGCGCCGCGGCGGTTGGGAACCCCTATTTTAGCTGGCTTCCCTACAGGTGCGCCAAGGGGGAAATATTGCAGATAGCATCCGATGCGGAAATTCCCGAGCACATAATCCACCGCGGAAACTGGCTTATGAAATGCGCCGACGGCGAATTTAGAATAGGCTCCACCTGGGACAGGGAAAACCTCGACGAAATTCCGACTCAAAAGGCCAGGGCCGAACTTCTCGCCGCGGCGGCCTCCATAATAAAGACGCGCAAATTCGAAGTATTGCGGCAGAGCGCCGGCGTGCGCCCGTGCACCGCGACAACCCGCCCCCACTTGGGCAGGCACCCAAAATTTCCGCGCGTTTTATCGTTCAACGGATTCGGCTCGAAAGGATTTGCCCTGACGCCGTTTTTTGCCGCGCACTTTGCCGACTACCTATACGGCTTCGGCGCGCTCGACCCCGAGGCCGACTTAAAGCGACACATAAAGAAGTTCTACAGGTAGTGCGGGCCTCCTGTATCGGCCAATCACCGCAATACGGAAAGTATGTGCCGGAGCGAGCGGAGGAAATATTCGACTTCCTCCATCGTGTTGTAGAATGCAAGAGAGACCCTGCAAGTGCCCATGAGCCCGAGCGTGCCCATCAGAGGCTCGGCGCAATGGTGCCCCGCGCGGACTGCTATTGCGTAATTGTTAAGCATCGACGAAATATCGTTATAATGCACGCCCTCAACGGCAAACGACACCACCGGAACCTTGTTTTTCGCCCTGCCAAATATCTTAAGCCCATCAAATTCCAACAAACCCTCCGTTAGGGCCTCCAGCAGTTCATCTTCGTGCTCCTGGGCGGCCATGCGGTCTATCTTCGACAAATACGCGCACGCCTGGCTAAAGACCACATTGCCCGATATGTTGGGCGTGCCCGCCTCGAAACGCTCGGGGCTCGGGCGGAATGTCGTCCCGCTCCAGGCGACATCCTCAATCATGTCTCCGCCGAACTTCCACGGGCGCATGTTATCGAGAAGTTTTTTTCGCGCTACGAGCGCGCCCGAACCGGTCGGCCCGAAGCACTTGTGCGAAGACAGCGACAGAAAATCGATATCGGCGCATTCGAGGTTGTCGAGAAAATGCGGCGAAGACTGCGCCGCGTCAACGCTTATAAGCGCGCCCGCCCGCCTCGCCTCGGCCGCGATGGAAGATATGTCATTGATCGTCCCCAACACGTTTGAGGCGTGAGCTATCGAGACAATCTTCGTGCGCCCGCCAAGCTTTGCGCGAAAGTCGTCCATATCCAGCTCGCCTTCGGGCGTTATCTTTGCAACCTTTATTTTCGCGCCCGTCCGCTCCGCCATAAACTGCCACGGAACGATATTTGCATGGTGCTCCATTTCAGACAACAGTATCTCGTCGCCCGGTTTAAGATTGTCGGCGCCCCAGCACTGGGCGACTATGTTTAGCGACTCCGTCGCGCCCGAGGTAAACACCGCCTCGTATTCGGCGGCCGCATGCAGAAAATTTTTGACGTCCTCGCGCGATTTCTCGTACATGGAAGTCGCCCTGTCGCTTAGTTCATAGGCGCCGCGGTGTATGTTTGCGTTGTCTTGGCTGTAAAACTGCGCCGTGGCCTCGATTACCGGGCGCGGCTTCTGCGCCGTCGCAGCGTTGTCGAAATAAACCAAGGGCCTGCCGCAGGCCATCTTCTCCGAAAGTATGGGGAAGTCCTCCCTAATTTTTTCCACGTCGAATTTCATAGCTTTTTAATGCTGACAATTCCGTCTGTATTGGCAACTTTTTTCATTTTGTATCGGCGAAAATCGCGCGGCGAGGACGAAAAAACAGCGCCTCCCGCCAAAAAAAAGACACCGCCCGAAATAATTTCATTCGGGCGGTGCTATCTATATATGATGGGGGAGGAAATTCTTTATGCTCTTATAATCGATTTTATTTCTTAAAAATCAACCTTTTTTTTTATTTTTTTAAAAATTTTTCCAATAATTTCTTATTTATATGATTAGCACACACTTTTGCAGTGCTCCAGGCCGCATGAAGGTTAAATCCGCCGGTTATGGCGTCTATATCGAGGCACTCTCCGAGAAAAAACAGCCCCGGTTGGATTCGGCTTTGCATAGTCGAGAAATCGACTTCCCTTCTGCAAAGCCCCCCGCAAGTTACAAACTCTCCGCCCTCAAATGCGCGGCCTGTTATATCAAAGGCAAACTCCGTCAAATTCTGGACGATTTTGCGCTCGGATATTTTATCAAGAGAGGAATACGCCATGTCGTCGGGCACGGAACTTTTTTTTAGTATGGAAAGCCACAGGCCCGACGGCAATTCGATGGGGCAAAAATTTTTTAAAAGCCTTTTTGCGTGTACGGTGCGCGCGGCTGCAATCCTGCCCTCGACTTCGGCCGCGGCCAGCTGGGGCGCAAAATTTATGTGGGCGGCGCAGTTGTAATTGCACGCCGCCAATTCGCGCGCTGCAAGCGAAGAAAATTTTAGAGCCGCCGGGCCGCTCAGCCCGAAATGCGCAAATAGCAAAGCGCCTTCGGCGCAGAGTTTTTTCGCGCCGAATTTGGCGCTTATTTTGGCCTTGGGTACAGACGTTCCGCTCTTAAAATCGGGGAACTGGCGCATGTCGGCCTTCAGGGCAAATAGAGAGGGAACGGGCGGCTCGAAAGAATGTCCGAGTTTTATGAGAGAATCCCTAAGAGGCGCAGTCCATGCGCCGCCGACGGCAAAGACGACCGCATCGAAACGCTCCGCGCCGGCGTTTGAAAACGAGATTTCAAATTCGTTTTCCACCCTGCCAACTGATCTTGCCGAAGAGTTGAATACGAAAATCGACCCCCTCTCCCGGGCCCGCCGCATGAGGGCCCCGGCCACGTCCGATGCCTTGTCGGAGGCGGGAAAGATTCTGCCGTCTGCCTCCTCCTTCGACACTACCCCCATATCTTCGAACGCCTCCACGACCTCTTTCGGTCCGAAATCAAAGATGCACTTGCGCAGATTGTTCGCCCCGCGCGGATAATATTCCGACAGGCGCCCGGGGGAAATTTTTGCGTTCGTAAAATTACACCTGCCCCCGCCCGTAAGCAGCAACTTTTTAAGCGCCGAGGCGTTGGCTTCAAAGATGCGCGCCCCGCAATTTAAATTCGCGGCAAAAAACACGCCCGAAGCGCCCGCTCCTATTACGGCGATTTTCATTTGCCCGCATCCTCCGAAAGAGCCTCGCCTATCCTGTTTAGGCAAAAAAGGCTGACGCTAAAAAACAGCGTCGGGAACACCAGCAGCCACGGGGCGTCCTCCATGAGCTCCGCGCCGTCTTTTATGAGAGACCCCCACGACGGCAGGGGCGCCTGCACACCCAGCCCCAAAAAGCTGAGGAAGGCCTCGAGCATCATTACGCTCGGGACGGTCAGCGCCGCGCACGCAAATATGGGAGTAAGCATATTCGGCAAAATATGCCTAAACAATATGCCCGTGCGCGACTGCCCCAAAACTTTTGCGGCCTCCACAAACTGGCGCGATTTTACCTCTAGCGCCGAGGCCCGCGCAATTCTGGCCATTGTCAGCCACTCCACCGCGCCGATAGCCACAAATATCAGCCATAGAGACCGCCCGAAAGCCACCATCAAAAGTATCACAAATATCGTAAAGGGAAGCGTGTAAATTACGTCGACAACCCTCATCATAAAAGCGTCGATCCGGCCGCCTGCCATCGCCGAAACTGTACCGTAGGCAACGCCTATTACCACGGCCACAAAAGTCGCCAAAACGCCCACGGCAAAGGAAACCCTGCCGCCGTAGAGCACCCTTGCAAAAACGTCGCGCCCGAGGCTGTCGGTCCCGAATATGTGCTCCATGCTCGGCGCGGAAATCCCAAGCTGCAGATCCTGCGCCCGGTAGCCCTCGGGGCAGATCAGGTTTGCAAACGCGCAGGAAAGGGCTATGCATGCAAGGACGATTGCGCAAGAGAGGGTAAGATTGTCGGAAAAGAGGCGCTGCGCCGCCCTCTTTATGGGATTGGCCGCGGGCGTCATTTGTTTAGCTCCTTTGCTATTTTGGGGTTGACCAGCGCCAACAGCGCATCGCTGAATATGTTAAAGACAAGTATGAAAAGCGCGTAGAGCATGACGCAGCCAAGAATCATGGTGTAGTCGTTATCGAGCGCGCTCGACACAAAGAATTTGCCAAGCCCCGGTATTTGAAAGAGACTCTCCACCACGAACGAGCCCGTCAGCAATCCGGCTGCCGCCGGCCCCAGATACGATATCACAGGCTCGAGCGCGTTGCGCAAAATATGCACGCAAAAGATCTTCGCCGGACCGACGCCCTTTGCAAGCGCCGTTCTCACATACGGCTTTTGAATTTCGGCCACGATTCCGCTGCGGGTCAACCGCGATATCCAAGCAACGTAAAAGAGCGAGAGCGTAATCGACGGCAATATTATGTCTGCGGGGCTGTTCCAGCCCATTGAATTAAACCACTTTAGTTTCAGCGAAAAAATCAATATCAAAACGGGGCCTAAGACCATGGCAGGCAGGCATACTCCCGCAAGCGAGGCGGCCGAAAAGACGACGCCCAAGACACCGCGCCTAAATACCGCCGAAAGTATCCCCAATGCTATTCCGAAAAACAGCGCTATAACGAGCGCGCAGAAGCCCAGCTGGAGGGACACTGCGGCCTTTTCGCGCAGGATTTCCCCCACAGACCAGCCGTTGTACTTATACGATGGCCCCAGGTCGCCTTTCGCCAAATTTTTGAGGAATTGCAAGTACTGGACATGCATGGGCTTGTCGAGCCCGTAGTAGGAGTTGAGAGCCGCCATAGTCTCCGGGCTTACAGGCCGCTCTTTGTCGAACGGCCCGCCCGGAACAAACCTCACCATCACCCACACGGCCGTTATTATTATCAGAAATACGGGCACGGCCTCCAGCAGTCTTTTTATCAGGTATTTCATCTATCTTCGCAAGGATTCAAGTATACGCCTTTGTAATCGTGGTAGTCAAGCAGGTTGGCGTTCCAGTTCTTGACCTGCGGGCTTATTTGGTAGACTTTTGAATAATAGTAAATGGGCATGATTGGAGCCTGCCCTGCCAGAATGGCATCGGCGCGGGCGAGCAAATTTAGCCGCCGGGATTTTGTCGCCGCGCCCGAGGCCTCGCCGACGAGAGAGTCAAACTCTTCGTTCGACCACCCGGTATGGTTTAGGGCGCTCGATTTTAAAAAGACGTTCAGAAAACTCTCCGGCTCGGCAAAATCGCCGACCCAGCTAGCTCTGGCCACATCGAAATCCCCCGCGCGCCTCGCCGCAAGATAGGCCGGCCAAGACAAATTGTAAAGCTGGGCCTCTATGCCCAAATTTTTACGCCACATTTGCTGTATAGCCTCGGCTATGGGCTTATGCTGTTCCGAGACGTTGTAAGTGATTTTTATCTTTGGGAACCCTCTGCCGCCGGGATACCCGGCCTGCGCAAGCAGCTTCCTGGCGCGGGCTACGTCGGCGCGCCCGGCTATGCCTTCCGATCTCTTAAAGCCGCCGCATCCCTCCGGGACGAACGAGTAGGCCGGATCCTGCCCGCCTTTAAGGCACCCATCGATTATCGCGTCGCGGTCTATGGCCAGGGAAAGGGCCATGCGCACGCGCCGGTCGTCGAAAGGCTTGCGCCTGGTGTTGAATATGTAGTAATAGACCCCGAGCCACTTGTCGGAACGCAGCGTCTCTGGGGCGGTCTTTTTTATGGCGCTTATCCTGTACGGGCAGATTGAGTCCGTCAGGTGGAGTTGGCGCGTCCTAAAGGCGCGGTCCTCGGTGTTTAAGTTTGAGATTGGAAAGAAGTCGACGCCATTTAGCTTTATCTGCTCCTTGGCTCTGTAGTACGGATTTGCGCGCACACAAACCCTGTCGTTTATGCTCCAGCGCTCAAGTTTAAACGGGCCGTTTGAAACTATGTTTTCGGGTTTTGTCCACACTGCGTTCGGAAACTTATCCGCCCCGAATTTTTTAAGCACGTCTTCGCGAAGGGGGAAATAAATGCCCATGTAAAGTAGCGAGAGAAAATACGGGCACGGCCTCTGAAGCTCTACTTCTAGCACGCGCTTTGACAGCGCGCGAACTCCGAGTTTTGAAACGTCGGGCTGGCGGCCCGAAAGTATTTCGTCGGCGTTTTTAATCACCGACAGCAGCGACGCGTATTCCGCCGCCACAGTCGGCCTAAGAGCCCTCCTCCACGCAAAGACGAAATCATCTGCGCATACGTCGACACCGTCCGACCATTTTGCGCGCTCGTCGAGTTGGAACGTATATTTAAGGCCGTCGGCCGACACCGTCCACGACTTTGCCACCGCGGGGCGCACCTGCAGCGTCTTCGTATCGGCGCATACCAGACCTTCAAAAAGGGCGTTTAAAATGCGCGATTCGGAAAAGCCCGTAGCCAACGCGGGGTCGAGAGACTCCGGATCCGCCGAATTGCCAACCAACAGTATTCCCTCGCGCGCGGCCCTATCCGCCGGGCATTCCCTGTCGGCACAGCCGACAAAAAACAGCAGCGCCGCCGCAAACAAAAAAAATTTCCTTCCCTTAAGCATCGTCTAAAATTTGGGAACTGCGCTTATGAGTTTTTTTGTATAGGGGTCGCGGGGATTTGTGCAGATTTCCACGGACGGCCCGCTTTCGACAATCTTGCCGCCGGTCATAACGAAAATTCTATCGCTTAGGTATTCGACAACCGCGATATCGTGGGCGATAAACAGCATTGCTATGGAAAACTCTCTGCGCAGATCCTCAAGGAGGTTTACAATCTGGGCTTGGACGGACACGTCGAGGGCGCTCACGGGCTCGTCGCATATTAGGAACTCGGGCTCAACCGCAAGAGCCCGCGCAATGCCTATGCGCTGCCGCTGACCGCCGGAAAATTCGTGCGGATAGCGGTTCATAAAGTCGGGCTTCAAGCCGACGCGCTCGAGCAAATAGGCGGTTTTTTCGCGCTTCTGCTCGGCGTTCATCTGCTTAAAATGAATATCCATCGGCTCCGATATAACGTCTAAAATCCTCATTCGCGGATTCAGAGAATTAAACGGGTCCTGAAATATCATCTGAATTTTTTTTCTGTACGGCAGAAACTGCGCGTTGCCGAGTGCGGAAATTTCGACGCCGTCATAGAATATTTTGCCGCCGGAAATGGGCGCGAGCCTTACTATGGCGCGCCCGATAGTCGTCTTGCCCGAGCCGCTCTCGCCGACCAGCCCCGCTATTTCGCCCCTGCCCACCTCGAACGATACCGAATCAACGGCGTTGAACATCTTTGCGCCCGAGCCGAACAGTCCGCCCGAAAGCCTGTAGGAGACGACGAGGTTTTCCACGCGCAAAAGCGGCTGAGATTTACTTGAGTTTGTCATAGTCGATGGGCCTGAGTTTTCGCGATTTGTCGTTGAGGCGCGGAATGCAATCCATGAGCGCCTTCGTATACGGGTGCTGCGGATTTTTCAATACTTCCGAACAGAGCCCGCGTTCGACAATCTCGCCCCTGAACATTACAATGACGCGCCTGCACAATTGCGATATTATTCCGAAATTGTGGGTGATAAGCAAAATCGACATGCCCCTGCTCTCCCTGACCCGGCAGAGCAGTTCTATTATCTGCTTTTGAATGGTGACATCGAGAGCCGTCGTGGGCTCGTCGGCCACGAGCAATTTGGGCGCGCAGGAGAGGGCCATGGCGATCATTACGCGCTGCTGCATTCCGCCGGAGAGCTCGTGCGGATAAGAATCGTAGCGCTGCTCGGGGTTGCGGATTCCGACCTCCTCGAGCGCCTTCACCACCCGCTTCCTTACATTTTTTTCTTCCGGAAAATGCAGCCGAACCGCCTCGGCAATCTGGCTTCCCACCGTAAATACCGGGTTTAGGGAGGTCGACGGTTCCTGAAAGATGTAGGCAATTTCCCCGCCGCGCAGTTTTCTCAGCCGGGCCGCCGACATGCCGTAGACGTCTTCCCCTTTGTATTTGACCGAGCCCGAGACTTGGCAAATCGGCGGCGGAGGCAAAAGGCGCGCCAAGCTCATAGCCGATACGCTTTTGCCCGAGCCGCTCTCGCCGACAATAGCCACCGAATCGTCTTCGCCCACGCAGAAGTCGACGCCCTTGACCGCTTCGGTCTTGCCGAAGTTTATTTTAAGCCCCTTTACCTCTATTAGATTCTCGGCTGCCATTTTAAGACTTTTTAAAGAGTGTTACGATATTTTTGCCGTTTTTGTATTCGTAGGAAAATTCGTCCATGTGCTTTCTTACGAAAAACACGCCGAGGCCGCCGACTTTTCTTTCCAAAACCCCCGATCCTACCTCCGGTTCCGCCACCGAAAAGGGATCGAACCTGCACGCATCGTCCTCGATTACCATCTTTACGCCGCCGCGCTCGCAAGTGAGCGTAATTGATATTTTTTTGGGCGTCTTGGCGCGGCAACCGTAAGTGACCGTGTTTGTGAAGAGCTCGTCGGCCGACAAATTCAGCGCAAAGGCCAAACCCTCCATGCCGTTTTGCCCGCAAAAGGCCTCTATATCGGCGGCGACGGCCGAAAGCTGATTCAAGTCGGCTGGATAGGTCTTTGTCATTTTATTTGAAGGTTATCTCGCACATCGAATAGTCGTCTTGGAACTGGGTTGAATTCTGTTTTTTTGCGGCGTATTCGAACATTTGCGCTATTTTCGACTCACCTGTTGAAATCGACTGGCCCAGCTTATCCCTAAATTCGGAAAAGCTCATTACCCCGCCGGTTTTGGCGTCGTCGATCTCATAAACCCCGTCGCTAAATATATAAAGTTTGGAATTCTTGGGCACGTCGGCTACGGCCTCTTTGTAGCGCGTCCCTTCAATGCCGCCGACGACCATGCCCCTCGTGGTAAGCTCCGAAGACTCGCCGCCGGAAATTAGTATCGCCGGCGGGTGGCCGCCCGAGGCGTACCTTATCTTTCTTTGGCGAAAATTGTACACGCCGTACCATATCGTAAAAAACATATTGTTCTGCCGCTCCATTAGGAACGCGCTGTTTAGCGCGTCGAGAACCTGCAAAGGATGGTGGAAGTCTACTCCGGCAAGGCTCTGCGAACGCAGCACATTCATGGCCGAAACCGAGAGCAGCGCAGCCCCTACGCCGTGCCCGCATACGTCGAGAAGATACATCGCAAAATTTTCCGCGTCTATGTTTCCGTATCCGAAGCAGTCGCCGCCGAGTTCTGTCGAGCTTTTAAATATCCAGTCGGCGCGGATCTCGGGCGTGTCTATCTTTGCAGGCAGCAAACTTTCCACATATTGGGCGGCCTGCTCGAGCTCGTTTTTGAGCGCGTCGCGGCTCTTTTTGAGCTCCGCCATGGCGCGGTCTCTTTCCAAAAGGTGGATATATCCGGCCGAATGGTACCGCAGCCGCGCCAAGACTTCCAGCTTATGCGGAAACTTGACCATGTAGTCGTTGGCGCCGTTCTCGAAAGCCTTGAACTTCGTCTGGGCGTCCTCGTTTGAGGAGAGAACTATAAGCGGCAAATCCCTCGTGGCAGGGTTGGCCCTAAAATATTTCACCAGGGTAAGGCCGTCGACATCGGGCATAACCAAGTCTTGAAGAATCACAGTCGGTTTTATTTCCGCGGCCTTTGAAAGAGCCTCGAGCGGATTCTGGCAATAAAAGAATTCAATATCCGGTTCATTCTCCACCATTTTGCGGACCGCCGCAGCTATGATGGGCTGGTCGTCCACAAGCAAAACTCTTATGTGCACGTCCTCCGAGTCGGGCTTAGAATTCTCTGAAAGCATGTTTCAACTCTCTTTTATTCACCCCCAAAAGGCAACAAAAAAAGCCCTCTTTTAGCGCCGTATTTTTTTCCTTTCAGAGCCCGCCGTTGGCTCCCGGCAGAAGACAAAATGCACTCCCCCATAAATGCGGCCGCAAATACCCGCGCCGCCTGTAAACGCGCGCAACAAGGCATTCAAAATAAACGACGGCGAAAACCTAAGAGAATAAAATTACATCACTCAGACATGTCGATGTATTTGCCGCCGCAATCGCCGCAATTTTTTTTGCGCCTCTTTTGTATTTTTATGGCTCGCATAAGCTGCTTTTTACAAAAAACAATGCCTCAAAAAAGGAGGAAACATGGAAATTAAAAAAAAAGCGCGGCGCCGAAGATTGGATACGCGAATTTAATTGAGAAATTTTGGGCGCAGATTCATTAGCGCTTGGGAATGTATCTGGCAGATTCTGGCCTCGGTCAGCCCAAAATCGCGCGCTATCTCGCCGAGCTTTTTCTCCTTGAAATAATAGCTGTCTATGACTTCCCTTTGCTTTTGCGGAAGAGATCTTATTTGAGAGCGAAGATAGCGGCCCATCTCAGTATCTTCCAGGCGCTGACGCGGCGTTTGCGCGCTTTCATCGGCTATGGATTCGGCGAAAGACGGCGCCGAGGAGTCCTGGGAATCGGCGGTGTCGTTGAGCGATATAAATGAAAGCACCTGCGTGCGGCGCATTATCTTTGCAAACTGGCGGACAGACACGCCCATTGCCTTTCTAAGTTCGTCGCTTCGCGGGGCTCTCGAAAGCTTTTGCTCGAGCCCCGTGCGAACCTTTTCCACATTTTTGGCGTCGTTTCTGGCCGAACGCGACATGTAGTCTATATTGCGCAAGTCGTCTATTATGGCTCCGCGGATGCGCATTGCAATATAGCTGTCGAAAGATTCTTTTCTGGAGGAGTCAAGCCGGCCCACGGCGTCGGCAAGCCCCGATACGCCCGCGGAATGAAGCTCGTCTATATCGGCGTAAGAGGGAAGCTTGGATCGCATGGAATTGACAATCTTTGAAATCATGGGGAAATACTTAACAAAAATCTCCTTTTGGAAATCGCTCAGTTCCCTTACTTCAGTCTTCTTCGATCTTGTTTTCATAGCCATACTGTCCCTTTGTTTATCGGCGGCCTTTTCGGACGTTTGTTTACGCATCTACGGGCTTCCCGACCGGGGAAGCTCCCCTGCGGGAGGAGCCCATGCGGTATCTTTGCGCCGGTGTGCCCCTTATGCGTTGGACAGTAGGCTAGCATCAAATATTAAAATTAACAACAATTATTTTATACATTTTATTATTTATATTTAATTTGCTATAATATACACGCAGTAAACATGCCATCACTACTGCGGCATTTTGCGGACGCTGAACTCCCGGCCGAGTCACAAATTCGCGCGCCGCGGTTGGGAAGGAACGCATTTTTGCGGGCAGAGCTCTCGACATTCAAAAGAAAAGCCGCCCATAGGCGGCGCGATATAAAAAAGTCAAGCCGCAGATGCATGCGCACTGCGGCCTGATGCAAGCGGGTCGACCCCGCCGGCGACAAAGGCGGACTACTTAACCTTGATTGCCTTCGAAGCCTTGAAAGTAATAACCTTCTTAGCCTTAATTTTGATTTTCTCGCCGTTGCTGGGATTTACGCCCATTCTGGCCGCGCGCTGTTTTACGCTGAACGTACCGAAGCCCAGAATGGAGATCTTGCCCGACTTTACAATGGCTTTTGCCAAAACGTCGACAACGTCGTCGAATACGCGATTCGACTCCGCAGCGGAGTATTCTCCGTGCTTTGAGAGTTCTTTCTGGAGCATTTCAATGAGTTCTGCTTTTTTCATATAATTTCCTTATATTTTATTGTTAGGTTGAATAAGAAAATGGGGTTGGGCCGGCGTCCGGCTTAATCCGTATCCGACTTTATTAGATTTTGTACTATAAACATTTTTGATAAACAAGAAAAAAAAGCCTTTTTTTTCAAAATTCATTCGATAAACACTGCGTCTTTTACCCAGAATATAAGTGTTGAAAATCGGCATTTTTTTTGAAATCATCAACCCGACTTGCTTCAAAAAAATAAAAATTCCTCCCGCACAGGTAAAATGAATCTGAAAACAATACTTGCCATTTTAGTTCTATTTGCATCGCTTATAGCGGAAACGTTTGGCGCGCCGAAGGTAATGCTTGGCATAGACGTGCTGGAATCAATGAATTTCGCACCGCTGAGGGGCAAGAGAGTGGGATTGCTGACGCATCCTGCCGGGGTAAACAGGTACGGGCGCAGCACCATAGACATTCTACACAAGGCGCGCAACGTTAACCTGACGGCGCTCTTCGGCCCCGAGCACGGAATTTACGGAAACGAAAAGGCCGACGTCCCGGTTCTCGACAAGATAGACGCGCGCACAAAACTGCCGGTTTTTTCGCTCTATGGCAAATACCGCAAGCCCACACCCTACATGCTTTCAAAAATCGACGTTCTGGTCATAGACTTGCAGGATATCGGTTCCCGCTCCTACACCTATATAAGCTGCATGCTGCGCGCCATGGAGGCGTGTTTTGAAAATTCCAAGGAAGTCGTAGTGCTTGACAGGCCCAATCCGCTCGGCGGGCTAAAAGTCGACGGCCCACCGCTCGACCTTGAGTACAAGAGCTATGTAGGCATGTTTCAGGTTCCCTATGTGCACGCAATGACGATAGGAGAGCTGGCCAGATACGCAAAATACACGCGCGGGGCGATGGAAATAACCTCGAACTACCAGCGCCACGGCAAGTTGACGGTAATTCCCATGCGCGGCTGGAGGCGCTCCATGCTCTGGCCCGATACCGGATTGCGGTGGATTAAGACGAGCCCTGCCATACCAAACTTCGCCGCCGTCTTAGGCTATCCCATGACGGGGCTTGGCTGCCAGATTGGCGGCTTCCAGCACGGATACGGGACAAACAGGCCCTTCAGGCTTTTGACCTTCCCCAACAAGACTCCCGAGGAACTCAAGGCGTATCTCGACAGATTCAGGATACGCGGCGTATCGTTCACTCCTACGACGGCGACATCGTCGGACGGGAAAAGGAACGTTAGGGGCCTGTATGTTACAATCACCAACTGGAATGCGCTCAGGCCCACTGAGCTAAGCCTCTATCTGATGAAATTGGCATGCACTCTAAACGGCGGAAACGTCTTTAGATATGCGGAGCGAAACCAGGCCTCCCTTTTTAACAAGCACACCGGATCGCGCGATTTTTGGATAGAGCTTGTGCGCAAGGGCGCTTTTACAGATGCAAACTGGTTTGTTAGGAAATGGAGCGCCGACAACGAAACCTTCAAAAGGCTATCCAGCCAATTCTATCTCTACAAATAATACCCATTCCAAACGCGCGTACATCGATTTTTCAGACGCTTTTAAAGCGCCTCGCAAACGGCTAGTTTGCCCAACTCGCGTGTAACCATGTCGAGCATACAAGCGGAAGCGGCGGCTCGATAACGACGGCAATACAAAGCGTTAAAAGCGCGTTCTCAATATCTCTTTCACATTGCACTTGCGCAGACAAAGAACCTCCACTTTTCCCGTCAATGCCGCCGTGGCCTTGTTTGCGAGTATGGAGAAAAGAATGGAAATCTGCCCCGTTTATGTGAGCCTACAAAAATAGCGCCCGACAATCCTCTGCCGCGCTCCAAAACCTAAAAATAGCCGCCACTATGGCACAAAAATAAGGCCATATTCACCTTATTAGAAAGACACACGCCCGCTTGCTTTTCAGCAATGCGTTTGTTTGTGTTTGTGCGCGTGTGTGTATTTTTTTTTGGGGGGGGGTGGGGAAAAGGGGGAGGAAGAGAGAGAGGAAAGAGAGAAAAAAGGAAAGAGGAGGGAAAGAGCCCATTATTGTATTTCAAGCAATAACCAGTCGGCCGCCGTATGCGACGCCTCCGCACGCAGGAGGCTTTCAAGTTCCCGGGCGTAACGCAAAAATTCTTCGCGCGCCTCGGGTCTGAGGCAAGTTTTCATATAGGAGGCGATTTTTTGAGCAGAGGCGTCGAATTGTATAAATTCGCGCCATGCGGGTCTGTCCAAGAGTATATTTGCTATGCTAAGGTACTTGATTTTTACAACCATTCGACCCAAGACATACGTCAAAGGGTTTGCCTTGTAGACTATCGCGCCCGGAATGCCCGCAAGCGAACACGACAGCGACATCGTCCCCGAGCTCATCATAACGGCCTTGGCCTTCAGGGGCAGCGCCGCCGCATCCACAATCCGTACGCGGCCGGAAACGTCGGGGAAATTTTTTAGGGTATTTTCGAGCACCTCTTTTATGCCCGCGCTCGGATACAAAGCCACGGCCCTCTGAGAGTCGAGCATTCTCAGCGCGCCGAGCATTGCCGGGAATATGCGCCCGACGGCAATTTCCCTGCTGCCAGGAAGCAAAAGAAGCTCTCCCGATTCGTCGTAGCGGACGGGGTTTTCGTACCCGGGTTCCAAAAACGGGTGCCCGACGAACGTCGTCTTTAAGTCGGTATCCGCATAGCATTTCGTCTCAAACGGGAAAATAACCGCGAGCGAATTGAGCAGCCGCGCCATTTTAAAGCGGCGCTTTGCCTTCCACGCCCAAATTTGGGGGCTGATATAATATAATAATTTTACATTGCCCCCGCCTTTGACGCTGATGCCTTTCTTGTGCAGCAAGGCGGCAATGTGCAAGTTGAAGCCCGGATAATCGACGAAACAGACGGCCTTCGGGCGGTATTTGCCAATCCAATCGACAATGGCTGCGCTCAAGGCCTTGAAGAACGAATAGTTCTTAAGCACCTCCATTAAGCCTACGACCGAAAACGACGTAAAGTCGAATAGCAGCTGCGCGCCTGCGCCCTCCAGCGCGGCTCCACCAAACGCGCATACTTCAATGTTGGGACGCTTCCGAAGCGCCTCGGAAAGCATGCGCGCGGCCTGCTGGTCGCCGGAATGCTCGCCCGCCAAAATCAGGACGTCGCAGCGGCCGTTGCGCGGCGCCGGGAAATCGAAATTGCGAGTTTGTAGCACTCCGGAGCCCATGTTACTGCGACTGGATAATCTTTCTGACCTGTCTGGTTATTTCGAGCGCGACTTCCAGAGCCGACATGCCGAGTTTCGCATCGACCTTGGGGCTTTTCTTATATTTCACGCAGTCTATAAAGCTTGCCAATTCCGACTTCAGCGGCTCCTGTTTTTCAAACGGGACCTCCTCGGGAACGATATCGGTAAGCCCCTTGATTTTTACCATGTGCCCCTTTTGGTTCATGAAATCAAGCGACATATACATACCGGGCTGAAATATTCTAATTTCGCGCAATTTTTTGAAGCTCACCCTGCTTACATTGAGGTTTGCCACACAGCCGCTTTTAAAGACTATGCGGGCGTTTGCTATGTCCTCGCGCTTGCTAACTACATTGACCCCGACGGCCTCAATGCGCTCCACGGGCGAATTTGCCAGTTTTAAAACCACGCCTATGTCGTGAATCATCAAGTCTAAAACCACGCCCACCTCCGTGCCTCTGACGTTAAACGGCGCGAGTCTGTCGGCCGTTATAAAGCGCGGATTGTCGACATGCTTTTCCATGAAGCCCATAACGGGGTTGAAATGCTCTATATGGCCAACCTGGACGATGAGGTTTTTCTCCTTGGCCTTGTCCACTATTGCCTGGGCGTCTTCAACTGACGTGCAAATCGGCTTTTCTATCAACAGATCGCAGCCCTGTTCAAGCAGCGGCATTGCAACTTCGGTATGGCGGTCCGTGGGGACAACCACGCTTATTGCCTCGCATTGGCGCCCGGCCTCCTCTATCGACGAAAAAACTTTGCAGCCGTATTTGTCTGCGATTTCCTTTGCGCGCTCCGGATTGCTGTCGTACACTCCGACAAGCTCCGAGGTTTCGAGCTCGGAATAGATTCTGGCGTGGTGCTGTCCGAGATAGCCCACGCCGATTACGCCGCACAACAATTTTTTATCATTACTCATACAAACTGGAAGCTAACAGCGCAGAAGCGCTTTATCAAGTAAATATCAGAGCGATTTATCCATGCCCTCTATTACTTTTTTCTCGTTTCTTATTACGTCTGCGGGCGTAATTTTCGCCCAAAACTCGGGGTCGGCAAGCGTGCCGGAAACCGTCACCCTTACAGTGTCCATTATCGGGTTTACAATCTTGTTAACAACCGATACAATTCTGTTTGAAACGTTTTCAAACGGATAGGCTTTCAATTCTCCGCGCACGGAATCGTCTTTAAACGTATAGGAAGCCGCGCCGATGATTCGCATGGCGGGCCCCTCCATCTCCAACGGCGAAAGCCTCAGCTTGCCGTCGCTTATCGAAAACTCGCTGTTGACTCTCGTGATATCGAATGTCCCCACAGGCAGACCTATCGACGAGAAGGCCTTAGATATTCGCCCGAATAGATTCAAGCGCATAAAGTCTTTGCTGTCGATGCTCACAACCCCGTGTCCGATGGACTCGGCCATATTTTTTACGTCGCCTTTAAGATGTATATCGGCGGAGACTTCGCCGTCGGCATCTCCGCCCAACATCGACTCCGAATCGTCGTCGCCGTCGGCATCTCCGCCCAGAGACGACAAGAAGTCGAAGAACAACCCCTGGTTCATCTTTTCAGCATGGGCGCGGCCGTCCACAAGCACCGTGTTTTTAGCCTTTTTCAAATGCAGCATGCCGTTGCCCTCGCCCCCGCAAAATTTGAAAAAGGCGTTCTTTATGTCTGTATCAGTCTTGTCGCTGAAGGCCTCAAATACGGGATCGTCCAGGTTTATCATCTCCACGGACATTCTGCCTTTAGCCGAAATTTTGGCGTTGAAAATATCCTTCAAAGATTTGGGATTGTTGTCCGGATTAAACATTAGCGCATTCAATTCCAGATCGGGGGGATTCTCAAATGCAACGACGTCGAGAACCTCCTTGGCATCGGCTCCGCCAAGCGATATAAGCTCCCTGTCGTTTAGATTCGACTTTAGCTTAAGGCGCTGCCTGTCATACGAAGTAAGCCCCTTTCCCCCGTCGTAGAGCCACTCTATGAAGCATCGCCCCCGGCGGTTTTGCGCGCGCATTTTTACATCGTAAAGGCTTATGCGCGTAGGATTGACCCATATATATGTGGAAAACGCGTCGAACTTTGAGCCGCTATAGACGGCATTCTGCCCTTCGACATATCCGAAGCACCAAATGTTTTCCGGCGCCCCCCACGTGCCCTCAACCCTGATGTCCGCATACGGCATCTGCGCGTTTTTTTCAAACGCGAAGCTGCCCATTATGCGCGCCCACCACGGTTCCATGAAGTGCGCTATCGCCATGGGGCGCAGATTTCCGCGCACGCAAATGTCGTAGGCGTTGTTTATGAAATTCTGCTCGTAGGTCCCCTCCGCGCTCCAGCCCTCCTTTGACTTGGCACGAATGTCAGTACATTTTAAAATTCCGCCCTCAAGGACGACATCCGCCGACATTGAGTCTATCTGAAGCCGCATAACCTCGCAATCGGAGGCGTCGATGCGCGCAGTCACCTCGGGGAAAGTATGGCCAAATTCGTATTCGAGCCGCCCTTTTATGTTCACTCCATGCGGGAAGGAAAAATCTTTTATCTCTGGTATCGACGAAAACTCTTTGCGCGAAAGCAGGTTGTCGATTGAGACATTTCCGCCAAAGTCGATTGATGTTTTGCCGCCGGAGGGCAGCCGCGCCACGCCTCCAAACCTGTTGGCTCCGCTGGAAACGAGAAAACGCCAACCGTCCGCATAGCTTTCGCGGGAAAGGCGGTCCTTTGAAAGCATCACGTTGTCAAACCGCGTCCCGTCCACCTCTATATCGGCGGCCGACAAATCGACATCATAAAGTTCTATCGCTTTTGACGACACCTCGACGCCCGAATTCAACAAGACTTTTGTCGCGCAAACGTTGAAATTCGGGCAGGATAGCTTGCGGGCGCCCGCAAAGACGCCTATGCGATCCTTCCTGTCGGTATTGACGTAATTAAGGGTAATCTTTATGCCCTCTGCCGAGACGCCAAATGATCCCATTTTTGAGGAATTAAATCTGTCGCAATAGGCCTCGGCATTTATGAAGCTGCCGGTTTTCAAAAAGCCAAATTCTATTTTAAGTTTTTTGTTTTCAAAAGCATTCAGATGCGCCGCAACCTTATTATCGGGCGAACTGATTGCCTCGGCGATGGCGGCTATGCACTCTGGCGTAGTCTCGTCGGACGGGGGCTTCGCGGCTCCCCCGCCGGACCACTTGCCGAGAATTTGGAAAATGTTTATAATATCCGAATACGTCGCGTCTTTGTCAAATTTCCCCGAACACTCTACCTCGATGCCCATAAAATCGAACACCATGTAGTCGAGACTCGACGGGGATGCCCGCAATGAAAGGTTTCCGGCTATGCGCGCGTTTTCGTCGGCGGACGACAGCGGAGAATAGACTTCGGCCGAATCTACTCTCACAAACCTCACCGGCAACGAGTCATTCAACGCAAATAGCGGATCGACGCCCACACATACCGAGCCCGCCGAAAGAAACGGAGACGGCGTGCCGTGCAGCCGCAGCGACGCATCGTCGATGTGTATGCTGAAATCAAAGCCCAGCCACACCGTTGAAAAATCCAGCGTAATCCCGCGGTCGCCGAGTGCGTTCCTCAACCGGCCGACCCACGCATCGGGAACGGGCAATCTCGCGCCCGTATAGATTGCCGCAGCCACAAAGCACTCGACAGCGAGCAGGCACAGCAACAGCACATTCAGCCTTGCACACCATTTCCCGATACCCCTTCCGCTGTACGTTTTTTTCTTCACATTGCCGAATTTGTCGGCGGAGTGGGCACAGGAGCCTCAAGCGACGCCGGCTGGTTTTCTTCCTGGGTCAGCTCAAAAATTGCGTTTATTATTTTTTGACTTGGGAAAAAGAGCGCCTGGGGATCTTTTGTCTTGCAGTATTGCACCGACGCCCCTATGCGCTTTGTGAATAACCACTGGCGCTCAAAGCTCTCCGCGCCTTCAAACTTTGCCGTCATTTTATACAGCCACGGCTCGGTGCGCTCTCCGGTCTTGACCCCCGCATCGCCAAAACTCCGCGACGAATAGGATCCCGCCACGGTATATTCGGCAAATTTAATTATTGCGCTCGCCGCTGCCGCCTTGCGCGTACCCATCTTGGAGATAGATTCCGATATGCCCTTGTCTTTGCCGTCGATAAAGAACTCCGCCTTGCCAGTCCCCAAATTTTCTATTTTAAGCCATACCAGACGCGAATTTTCCGGGACCGCACACACCAGACGGCTGCGGTAAAATAGAGGATCGGTATAGCAGATATTCGATATGTCGGGCGATATGCCAAATACGGCCGGAGTGCCCTTTACGCAAGCATAGCGCATGTTGACGCCGTCGCGGCGGTAAAACGAACCTATCTGTATGGATTGCTCTTTGTCGTTTTCGCATATTAGCGAAATTGTAAGAGCCCCGGAATTTATTCCGTAAGAGGAAAGATTTCCTCCAGGGGCGTCGTTGACAAACTCGCGCGCGCGGACTTCACTAAAAGTCATCAGCAGCCTGCTGACGAGCGAAAGGTCGGCCGAGTACGTGATAACCCTGCCCTGCGAGTCGGTCGAAACGACGTCCCAAATGCCGCTTTTTAGCTTTCTAAGCTTTAGACTCTTGCCCGAGTCGCTTATGTCTATGCCCGTTATTTTATCGGGGAACGACCTCAGTATTACCTTGTCGCGCAGGGCCGTCTGCATAGAATCGAGGCGCTTTAGCACATCCGCATCGACTGCAAACACCGTGGGGTTGTCGCCTAAACGCGCGTACACCCACTTGCCGTCTTTCGAAACGGCTCCCAACATCAAGACTTCGCGCTTGTTTGTGCCCTGAAGGGTGATTGTCGTCGGCAGCGCCGAATTTTCGAAGCCCGTCTTTTCGTTCCCGCCCGACGGAAAATTCACGGCAACAAGCTGGCAGATATAGTTTAGGAAGGCGTCGACTTCGGAAGAGTCGGCCGCCGCCACAATCGGCGTCTCAAATTTCCACCCTCCGGCGTCTTTCACCAAGCCGACGCGGCGGAAATCGGGCTTGCTCGCCGCGTCCGACTTCGATACGGGCATACGGGCCGAGAACGCGCTAACCTCAAAACGCGGCATGGAGAATACAGATTGATCCCTGAGGCGCTCCATGTCTTGGACGAGCCCCTCGACAAACTCCCTGTCCACAACCACTATCTGGCCGGACCTTTCGTCGAGCAGGTAAAATCTGTCCCCCAAAGAGGTATTGTTGCCTATTTTTATCGTATCAAACCTGTCGCCGTCGCCGAGGCGCAAGACGTAGGCGGGCTTATCCAGGCCGTACTCTGAAAGTTTGTGCCCAAGGCGCAAGACCTCGTCCTTTGAAAAGGACGTCTTGCGGTCGATAAATTCAAGCTGGGTCTTTATCCTGTTTACCGCGAACAAATTCGCCTTCCAGTCTATCGGCGAGACTATCCGCCAGCGGTTGTTTTCAAACTTGATTACGCGCGGCTTGTCGATATTTCGCCCTGAAATTTCCAGCGAAGTAAATGCTATGGAACGGCTTTTTGTGGGCCTTGCGCGCGTGCGGCCGCTCTCGAGCGACCATATGAAGAAAAATAAAACCGCGTTGGCCACTATTAGAAAAACTGTAAGTCTGAATCTCATATGGCTAATTCCTTCGTACAAAAGATACCGTCACACCCAAAAGCAGCACGGCCAGCGGCAGTATGAAGAAACGCCACCCCAGCCCCATGAGCTCATTCTGCGACACCGTCAGCGAATACGTCTTGAGGTTGCGCGGCGGTATGTTGAGCATGTCGTCGGCCTCAAACATCCAGTTGACCGTGTTTATTGCAAGCATCGAATTGCCGAGCCTGTTGAACCACTTGTTTGCAATAAAGTTCTCGTCGCCAAATACCGCGAGCTTGCCGCCCGGTATGTTCAAGCCGTGTTCCTTGCCGCCCTCGCGGGTGGAAATCATGGCCAGCGGAATGGGGCCTGCCAGATCGGTGGATTCGTCGTAGCGCGGGCGCCCGAGCGATCCCGTATAGTCGCGCTCGGCCCAGCTCGACGCCGAGCTTAGTATCAGCGGATACAGCTTCATGGAATCGTCGGCCGCGGCGCCCAAGTCTTGGCGCACGGGCCTGACCGAGCCGAATTGAACGGGCATATCCGCCGAAATCAAATATTTTACAATCGGGTGCGCGTTCTGGGGGAAAGTGCGCGCGATTAGGTCGCCGTCGGAGCTTTCAAAATCTCCGCCGTTGTCGTAGATTTGCATGTCGTCGGAAAGGATTCCCCATTCGTAAAAAATATCCTCCAGCCCGCAGGCCGAACCCGTCCGCAAAAACACCACCATGCGCCCGTTGTCCTTGAGCAAATAACGGCGCAGAGCCTCTATCTCTACGGGCAGAAGCGACGTCTTCGGCGCGGCTACGACAATCATGTCCGCATCGTCGGGGATCCGCCCCCCGTTTGTGCTTAGCTGGAGCGACTCCAACTTGTAGTTGCGCGCCTGTAAAGCCCTGCCAAATTCCGACAACCCGTGCGTTGGATTGGGATCGGAATAGCTGAGCTCGCCATGCCCCTTGAGAAAGTATATCTTTGGCTGCTTTTTTGCCGCGGCGTTCAAAATGGCCGACGTAGTCAGCGTCTCGCCGTTGAATTTTTTGTGGGTGTCGTCGACATTCGTGTAGAATTCGGATATGGGAATAATCTTAAAGCGCGCCTTGCCGGCGACAATTACGGAATTGTCGATATTCATTCCGAAGCGCTTCACCAAAGCCTCCGTCTTTTGGTTTTCCACGGTAGAGTCTATCACGCGGACTGCGATCTTATTGGGCTTTAGAGACTGGTATTCGTACTGGCGCATAAAAGAACGCAGATCGTTTATTACGCTCGTGTTCTCGTTTGCCCGGTTGCGGGTGGATATGACTATGAAGATATCGATGGGCGTCTTGAGATTTTTGATATAGGCGACTGTCTCCGGCGACAGCGAGTTTTTTCTCGACTCGGAAAAATCCCACCGCATATAGTGGCGCGCCGCCAAAAAATTCAGGCCCAAATACAACGATACGCCCAAGAGTATCTGAAGCCAAAGATTCAGTTTTCTTACGCGCGTGGCTACTTTAAAATCGTCGAATTTCATATTACCTGTTTTTGGATTCCGTTATCAGCGATGTCATCGCAAGAAGCATGAGCGTCGAACTTACGTAAAAGAAGAACGCCCGAGAATCTACTACCGCGTTGTTAAAATCGTCGAGTTGCCTAAAGGTGTGCATGTACTCCACGAGGTGATGTAGCGCCCTTGACATAGCCCCGTCGGAAACCGGAAGGCTCTCCGCCAACCCCGCGCCTATGATTAGGAAAAACAACATGCCAAAAGACAACATGCCCGCCACCAGAGTCGTCCGCGTAAGCGAGCTTGAAAATATGCCAACAGCCACATACATGGCGCCCGTAAGCAACACGAACCCGTAGCCCGAAACAAGCTGCGAGACTTCAAAGAAACTGCCCGCCGCCGCGTGCGGGATATACGCGCACGATATCGCCACAAATAGTAGCGTTGAAAGCCATATCAGCGCATAGAACAAATAGCTGGCCAAAAATTTTGACAGGACAACCTGCCATGCCGAAACGGCGGTTGTCAGCAGGCTTGAAAGCGTGCCGCGGCGCAGCTCGTCGGAAAGGCTGCGCATTGTAAGCAGGGGAACCATAAAAAGCACCGGAACCCAAAAAACGCTCAAGAACGTCTCAACCGGCGAATTTTTGCTCGGCACCAAACCTACGTCTCTGACGGCCAGCAAAAACGCCACCGCCATAAAGCACAAAAACAAAAATGCGGCAAAATACGTGGAGGGAGAAATGGCCATCTGCCAAATTTGATGGCGAAAAAGTATCATAAATTTTCTCATTCTTCCTCCTTTTTCTGAAATCCGATAACCTTCTCCCAGCTTTTTCGCGTGGCGGCCATGAATATCTCCTCAAGACTCGGCTTTTTGAAATACGCCTCTCTTAGACAGCAAGAGGCGTCCTTGGAAAACTCCGAAATTATCGAAGCGCTCAAATTTGAGTCAAACGGCGCCAATATCGTATATTCGAAGTACCCGTCCCCCTCTTCCTTGAACTTTTCAACTTTTGCCTCCGCGCAAATATGACCCAACTGGCGCGAGAATGTCTCCGGCGACATTTTTAACACCGCCGCATACCTGTCGTTTGGTATAAATTCCTTCCTCAAAGAATCGGATGTTCCGCTTGCGACAATCTCGCCCTGATTTATGATTATGACCCTATCGCACATTACCTCCACCTCCGGCAGAATGTGCGAGCTTATTATAACGCTCATACGGCCGCGGAGCGAGTTTATAAGATCGCGAATTGCTATAATCTGGTGCGGATCGAGGCCGATTGTGGGCTCGTCCATTATTATGACATCTGGATTCGCCAGGATTGCGTCGGCAATCCCGACCCTCTGTCTAAAGCCCTTGGATAGGTTTCCTATTATCTTTCGGTAGGCCTTTCTGTGCAGCTGGCACGTCTCCATAACCTCCTCGACGGCGTTTGCCACTTCCCTGCGCGGAATGCCTTTTATCTTGGCGCGGAATTTCAAATATTCGTCGACTCTCAAGTCTTCGGGAAGCGGGTTGTTTTCGGGCATGTAGCCTATATGGAGCTTGGCCGCGTCGGGATTTGCCGCCACGCTCTCGCCGCATATTTCCACGCAACCGGAATCGGCTGGCATTTGCCCCGATATTATCTTCATGGTCGTGCTCTTGCCCGCGCCATTAGGCCCCAAAAAGCCGACTATCTCGCCGCTGCCTATCCTAAACGACACGTTGTCGATAGCCTTGACAGAACCGTATTGCTTTGTCAAGCGCCTGACTATAACAGAGTTTGATATTTCTTTTTCCGAAGGCATGTTGTTATTCTTTATGACACCTGTTCGCGCCGGTTTGTGCCGCCAAATAGCCATACGCGTACCGCCCGGGCATTACGCCTGCAAAAACGCCTACGAATACCCAAACAGAACCGGGCCAACCCGATGTTTATTTTTTGCAGGCGATATCGGAGAGCCCCTGTGAATATTAAATTCGCGCAAAGACCGTATTGAATCTGTCCGCCGACCACAATTATCGGAGCCCAAAGCTTGCGCGTCGGAGTTGCCGGCCGGCAGAATTAGCCTATCTTTTTCTTTATGTAGGCTTTAATGTCGCCGACGGTATGGAGAGTCTGAACGTCGTCGTTGTCGATTTTTACATCGAGGGCGTCCTCCACGCACAAAACGATTTCAACCATCGTAAGAGAGTCCAATTCAAGGTCTTTTACCATATCGATATTGTCGTTTCCGGAGTGAAGAAGCTCTCTTTTTTCGGGCTCTGCGTAGCGCTCTATAATGCCGAGGACAATGCTGTCCAACAAGGACTTGTCGCCAGTTTTTCTAAAGGAGACGGCATTCTCTACAGTCTCGCGGGAGCAGCGTTTAAGCGCCTCGCGCAATGTTTCTTCATCTTGGGGTGTAAAATTTTGTGAACTCATGCGCGTTATCTGAACACAATTTTAGGTGTTTTTCAACCCATAAAACGCCCCCGTATATCTTTTTTAATTGCCTAAAGGCGCGCCTCGGGCACAATGGACTTATGAATTGTATTTTATTTCCGCAAGATGCCCCCATGCAACTGGAGCGCGGCGACCCGCGCCTCGACCACATAATAAAGGTTCTGCGGACAAAAGAAGGCGGCGAAATCTATGCGGGAAACGTCAACGGCAAGCTGAACGTTTGCACGCTCTCATTCACGAACGAGGGGGGCGCAAGGCTGACTCCCGTGCGCGAGATTTCAAGCCCCAGGCAGTTGCGCGCGGGCGTGGCGGTATCGTTTGCGCGCCCCCAGATTGCCCAGCGCCTGCTTTTTGAGGCCGCATGCTTCGGCGTCGAAAACCTAGTCTTTTACCCGGCCTCAAAAGGCGAAGCCGACTACGCAAAAAGCAGCCTCTACACCAGCGGAGAATACGAAAAATGGCTCGTCCGCGGGGCGGAACAAGCCTGCGCTACGCAAATTCCCAATTTTATGTATGCCGCGTCGCTGGGAGAGGCCATAGACAAGCTCAAAGAATCCGGCGATGCAAACGCCGTAAATTTCGCGCCCGACCCTTACGAGGCGGAGTTTCCCTTCAATGACGCCTACACCTCCTACAACCCCATAAAAGAGGAGTACATAAATGTAATTTTGGGCAGCGAACGGGGCTTCACAAATGACGACCGAAACCTCCTGCGCGCGCGCGACTACACGCTCGTCTCTCTCGGAGAGCGCATATTGCGCACCGACACCGCCCTAATCTGCGTGCTCTCTCTGCTTACAAACTTGTAAGCACCAACTCATCGGCGCAGTCCTCTTTTCAAGCGCGCGCCATATGCGCCGTAAGGCCCGCGCGCGTGGATCAGCGCGGCCGGCTTAACAACAACCCGGGGTTACTACTGCCATTTGAAAGTTTTACTGCCTGCGCAACGCCTCAAATGGCGCACATCCGCAAATGGCCAAAAGGGGCTCTCGGTTTCATCTTCCCAAAGAGAGAAGAAATAAAACAAGCTGAAAAAAGAGCGCGCGATGGCGATAAAAAATTGCCCGCAATATGCGTAGTAAAAAATAAATAAACTATGCGCTAGGCAAGAGCCGTCTATAGACCAAAAATAAAACGCCGATTCAAAGCGCCGTAAAGAAACTATGAATAATCCTTTCGGGCGAAAAAAAACGCCGCCCTCGCGGCGGCGCAATCGTCGTAAAAATATTATATAGAGCGGCAGTCGTCTTTGTTTTTAACCGTATATCCCGAATCCTGTCGGTCGTGGTTTATGTGGTTTTTCTTAGCGTAAGCCTGATAGAAATCGTCGGCGCTCATGCCAAGGACCTGGGCCAACGACACCAAGAAGTGCAGCATGTCGACTACTTCAACGCGCGCATTCTGCGGGTCGAATTTCTGGTACTTTGCCCACCACTTCCACGGGACGGAGTCGACAAGCTCGGCATTTTCCTGCCCGAGCGCGCGGCTGTAATTGAGCGTCCATTTGACTTTGTCCTCGTCGCTCATTGCGTTCGTGTCAACTCCAATACGCTTGTTTAGCTCGTATTGCATTTTAAATATCTCTTCCAATTTATCCATTGACCAAAATTCTTATCGTCTGTCTATTTGCGTCAAGATTTTTCGATTTTTAAACGCCTTAAAAAAAATTTTGTTTTTTTTAAAAAAAATATATTGACAAAACAAAAAAACTATATTGGCTTACAGACAATCAATTTCTCCAATAGGAGATGGGGTAAATAAATAAAGTAGAAAATAACTGGCGGGCAACATTGGGGTATGTTGCCCGCCTTCATTTTTTTGTGAGCCGCAACCGCATAGCCGCTGCTGTGCTTACCCCCGACCTCGGCGATACCGCGCCGCATGCGCAAAAAGATTTCGCCGCGCGAAAGTTTTTTTTTCTTTTTTCCGTCCTTCCTTTCCCCAGACGACTGCCGCGGCTTTCCGAACTTAAAGCGCGGCGTATCGCAGTGAAAAAATATATTTTGGGCAAAAGAGGTATCGGCGTTTACAATCCGCTCCGTGACTCTATTCATACTCTCCCGCTATATACGCACATGAGCGCTAAAAGGCGCGGCTAAGTATATAGATGTGGCTCTTTCCGCCCCTATAAATACCGGCTTTGACTCCGCCAAACCGCGCGTAATCAATTTTACCCAGACAAAACGCGGAACACAGCCGCCCAACGCGCCCTTGCCGCTGCAGCCACATGCACCAAAAAAAAGCGAAAAAGAAAATACGCTGCGGAGACTCCTTTTGCCTTGTACGCGGCATAAAAAAAGCTCTCCCTTGAAAGGGAGAGCCTCAAATACGAATCTTGCCGAATTACTTGGCAAATATTTCTTTGACGAGCTTCTGTTCTTCGAGAAGTTCTGCGCAAGTGGCCTCGATTTTGGCCTTGGAGAATTCGTTGATATCCAAGCCCTGCACGACTTCCCAATTCTTGCCGTCGGAGCGCACCGGCAGAGAAACCATAGTGCCCTTCGGCGTTCCATAGCTGCCGTCGGAAGAGACGGCCACGCTGAACCAATCGCCCGCGGGCGTCGGGTTGACGAGCGTGTTAATCGTCGAAATTGCCGCGTTTGCCGCGCTGGCCGCGCTCGAAAGGCCCCTGGCCTCGATGATTGCCGCGCCGCGCTTCTGAACGATCGGAATGAAGTCGTTCTTAAGCCAAGCCTCGTCGGTAATAACTTCGGTGGCGGGCTTGCCGGAAATCTTGGCATTGTAGAAGTCGGGATACTGCGTCGAGGAGTGGTTGCCCCAAATCGTCATATTTGTGACTTCCGAGACATGAACGCCTGCCTTCATAGCCAACTGGGCCTTTGCCCTGTTCTCGTCGAGGCGCGTCATGGCAAACCAGCGGTCTGCCGGAATGTCGGGAGCGTTTTCTTTGGCTATCCAGCAGTTTGTATTGCAGGGATTGCCCACGACAAGAATCCTGACATCGCTTGCGGCATTATCTTGAATGGCCTTGCCCTGCCCGATGAAAATCTTGCCGTTGATGCCGAGCAAATCGCCGCGCTCCATGCCCTTCTTTCTGGGAACGCTGCCTACGAGCATCGCCCAGTTTACGCCTCTGAAGCCTTCGTTGAGGTCGCACGTGGTGACTACATTCTTCAAGAGCGGGAACGCACAGTCGTCGAGCTCCATCTTGACGCCGGCCAAAGCCTTCATGCCGGGTTCTATTTCAATCAGGCTCAGTTCTACGGGCTGATCCGGACCAAAAATTGCCCCGCTTGCTATGCGGAACAATAATGAATAACCAATCTGGCCTGCTGCGCCAGTAATTGCTACTTTTATGGGATCTTTCATATTTGTACCTCTTTTTGGTTTAATGAATTATTTCCAATTAAACGGAAACTCAAATGCAAGAATAAATCGCTGCTCGGTCGTGACGGTTGTCGAGCTTATGTTGTCATACTGGGCTATGTAGCGCAAGGCCAAATCGGCGACTTCCGTTATATGCGCTATTAGCGCTATCTGGAAAGTCACCGAATATTTGTCGCCACTAAGCATGTCTATGGCCGCATTCAGGGACTGCTCCAATCTGAAAACCTTAGACATCGACCATGTCAAGTCTTCCTGGAGAAGAGCCATCGCAATCCATTGTATGCCCTCACTCTCCGAATCCACGTACCTTACCGCAGGGCCGGGGCCAATGTCAATTGTCAAATCGTAGCGCTTAAAATCGAACCTATAACCTACAGTGACAGCCTCGTCAACCTGGTTGTTTATCCCTTTCACCTCGTCATGCAAATAATTTAGTATGTTCGACAGGTACCATGTCTTGGTGGCGTTAAAGAACCGCTTGTAGTTCGTATTCAGGCCGTAGTTGTCTATGGTAACGTCCTTGGCGCCGCTGGTGTCTGTCTGCGAAGTGTAGTTGTAGTAGGCCGTCGCCGTAAAGACATTTACGCCCCATTCCTTTTTTACATCAAAGGCCGCATAAAAAGAAAATGTCGACGAATCAGTTTTCTTAAACTCCATGCCGCCCTTAATTCTAAACTGCCAGCCCTCGGGAAAATTGCGCCTGACAAAATCGCGGTAATCCACCACCCACTGCGGGTCTTTTTCCTGCGGAATCGGGGCAGCCTCGTCGACCGGCGCCGTCTGGGCGGCAGGGGCTTTCTCGTCTTTTGCCACCTGCACGGCCTTCTCTTCCGCCTTTGCCGCCGAAGCCAATTCCCGCGTTTTAATGTCGGCAACGGGCACGGAAAGCTTGCCGTAGGCCGTTTTTATCGACACCACACCGTCCTTCGAAGAAACCTGCTCCCCCTTAAAAGTATCCCCGGAGTTGAGGGTAAAGACCTCCACGGACGCTTCGGCCGCAACGGCCGAAAGGCAGGCGATGGCTGTCAAAAGGGACATCTTTGCGCGGATAGAAATCATTATTAGAGTAATTCGGCTTTTGATACTTGCATATTAAGACAAAGCCTATCAAGCTTTTTTTGAGCTTTTATGCCGTTCTTTAAAAAAGGGTTGAATTAAAGGCGAAAAAGTTCAATTATCTGACAGATATTTTTATAAGCAAGAGGAGAGATTTTATATGGCAGTTCCCGTTTCGCAGGCTCTGACAGTAGCCAAATACGCTTTATCTAACGAATTAAAGGGCAAAAAGAAGTATCCGTTGGTGATGATGCTCGAGCCCCTTTTCCAGTGCAATTTGGCCTGCTCGGGCTGCGGAAAAATTCAGGAGCCCCCGGAAATTCTCAAGATTAGAATGCCGAAGGAAAAGGCGTGGGCTGCAATAGAGGAATGCGGCGCGCCAATGGTAAGCATCGCCGGCGGAGAGCCGCTGTTGCACCCGGAAATGCCCGAGATGGTCCAGGGGTTTATCGACCGCAAGAAGTTTGTGTACATGTGCACAAACGCCCAAATACTGCTGGGCAAGATAGACCTGTTTAAGCCCAGCAAATATTTTTCGCTTGGCGTGCATCTCGACGGCACGAAGCGCATGCACGACAGAAACGTCAACCGCGAAGGCGCCTACGACAGGGCCGTCGCCGCGATAAAAGAGGCCGTCAAGCGCGGCTTCCGCGTCACGACAAACACGACGATTTTCAACGACGCCGATCCTGAAGAGGTACGCGGATTCTTTGACGACGTCATGGCCATGGGCGTCGAGGGCATGATGATATCGCCCGGATTCCCCTACGAGAAGGCGCCCAATCAAGACCTGTTCCTCGAGCGCAAAAAGACTGTCGAGCTTTTCAGGAAGATACTTTGCAACCCGCACAAGAACTGGGTATTCAACCATTCTCCGGGATTTTTGGCCTTTCTGAAGGGCGAGCAGGAATACGACTGCACGCCGTGGGGCACGCCGTGTTATTCCATAAAGGGCTGGCAAAAACCCTGCTACCTTATAAACGACGGCTACTGCAAGACTTTCGCCGAGCTGCTCGAAGCCATAGACGGCTACGATCTCGGGCACAGGGGAACCCGGCCCGAGTGCAAAGACTGCATGCTACACAGCGGGTATGAGGCGAGCGCCGTGCGCGATATTTTTGGAACCTGGGGCGGCATTTTCCGCGCGGCAAAGCACGCATACAATTTCAAGAAGTAGAAAGAGTGTCCGACGTCGGCGCAACAGTAAAATTCCGCCCGCAAGACCTACCGGAGCTATGCAGAAAGATATTCTGCAAAGACGGGTACATATCCATACTTCCAAACTTTGAATACCGCGCGCAACAGGAGGAGATGGCCGTTTGCTGCGCGCAGACGTTCGCATCGGGGCTGCCGCTAATCTTTGAGGCGGGAACGGGCGTGGGAAAATCGCTTGCGTATCTCGTCGGCGGCATTATCGCGGCAAAGCGCTTTAACAAAAAGCTCGTAATAGCCACAAACACGATATCGCTGCAGCAGCAGATTGTAGAAAAAGACCTTCCGCGCATACGGCTGCTTTTTGAAAATTGCGACGCGCTCGCCGACTGCGCCGATTTTGCCCAGGCCATACTCATAGGGCGCGGCAACTACCTGTGCACGACGCGCCTAAAGCGGGCAATCGCCGACAAGAGAGAGCTCTTCGACACCGAGGAGGCCGCGGAGCTCGAGCGCATTGCCGAATGGGCAAAGACCACAAAGACCGGCATCCGCGACGAGCTTTCGCCGGAACCCGACCCCGAGGTTTGGAGCTGGGTTTGCGCCGACTCATCGACGTGCACCCCGCGGACGTGCGACGACACCTGCTTTTACCAGGAGACGCGCAGGCGCGTGGCGGGCGCCGACATTGTCATTTTAAACCACAGCCTGCTTTTCTCGCTAATAGCAGGTGGCGAGCGCGGGGGCGATTCCGTCCTGTTTGAAAACGACATGATAGTTCTCGACGAGGCGCACTTGGTTCCGGACGTAGCCTCAAACATTTTTGGCCTTAGCCTGAGCAACACAGGCCTTATGCGGACGCTAAGGCGCATATATAATCCCAAGACGAAAAAAGGTCTGATAACGCGCGTTCGCATGGCCGAGTATTTCGACAAAAAGCTGATTTCCGACACGATGGCCTGCGTCGAGGATTTTTTTGCCTCCGTGATGGCATCGCGGCTTCAGAAGCGCGATATAGCCCGACTCGGAGAGCCAAACTGGGGTGAAGACCTGATTCTCAACAAGCTCGAAGAGGTGGAACAGACTCTAAAGCGCTTCGCCCAAAACGCGCTCACAGAGCGCAACGCGGCCGAGATTAACGACTACAGAGACGATGTGCGTTCGCTTAGGCTTGCGCTTGAATCTTGCATATACCTGGCCGAGCCCGGCAACGTGTACTGGCTGGAATGCGCGCGAAAGACAAATAAGGTATCCGTCAATTCGGCCCCGATCGACGTGTCGAAAATTTTGCGAAAGGTGCTCTTTGAATCGTCGTCGCCGGTAATAATGACATCGGCTACGATGGCGGTCAACGGCAACATGGACGACTTCATCTCAAAGACGGGCGCCGAGGCGGCCCAGTGGCAGATAGCGACCTCGCCGTTTGACTACAAAAAAAACATGAGGGTCTTTTACGCAGTCGACGCCCCCGCCTTCGACAAGGGCGCCAGCTCCGACGCCGACGCGCTCTGCCAATGCATTGAAAAGCTCTGCTTCCTCGTGCGCGGCGGAACGCTAATTTTATTTAGCAGCCATTATGAATTGAAAAAGACCGCCGCTCTTCTGAAGAAATCCGACCTGCTTAAAGGCCGAATGATTCTGGCGCAAAACGAAGACGGCCGCCGCGGCGCGCTGCTGCAAAAATTCGCCTCGGCGGGCGACGCGATACTTCTTGGCGCGGACTCTTTTTGGACGGGCGTCGACGTCCCGGGAGAGGCTCTCTCCCAAGTAATAATAACAAAGCTCCCCTTCGAGAATTTTTCCAACCCGCTCACGGAAGCCCGCTGCGAGCGAGTCGACGACACCGGAGGCAGCGGATTTATGAGTGTAATGCTGCCCAATGCCGTAATAAAATTCCGCCAGGGCGCGGGGCGATTGATAAGGACAAACAAAGACAAAGGCGATATCGTCATACTCGACTCCCGCGTGGCCTCAAAAGGCTACGGCAAATATTTCCTAAACTCTCTGCCCGTGCCCGCGCGGCGCTTTAGAATAGGAGGCGTCGAGGAAATCATGCCCGAACTTGAAGAGCTGGGCATTGTCTAAAAACCCAAGGGGGAAACGCAAAAAAAGAAGGCGCTCAACAGGGGCGCGAACCGCAAGCGCGTTTCCGCCGCCGCGCAGGCCGTCTGTCGCGTGGAATTGGGCGCCTTTTATCGCGGCGTCTTTTCGTTGTTTTTTCGCAACACATTTTTTAACCGCTATAGGCTCTCAAAACTTCGGCCCCCCCCAAAAAAAACGTTATTTTTCGCCGAGTAAAAAAAACGAAAACTGCGAGGTGTGTGTGCTAGAGGTGGCGGGGTCCAAAAAAGAGAAAAACGCTAAAAAATTACCGGCTCCGCCGCAAAACATAGGCCACCATTTTGCGCGCGAAAGACCATTTGTTTGTCTTTGTCTGCGCTAAAAAAAAATAAGTTTTTATTCTTTTACGCGCCCGCTTGTGGAACACAAAGAAAGGGTGAATAAAAAGAAAAAATTAACATGCGCAAAAATTGCCGCAAAGAAAGGCGCATGCGCGAAAGAGGGCAATATTTAAATCAGGGGAGAGAGATAAAATGATAAAGCATGTACCGCCATGTGCTCAGGAACATACTGCAAGAAAAAGAGATGCGCGCGGTCTGCCCTGCTGCAGCCACATTTAACCGCATCAGAAAAGCATTTGTATTTGGACTCTGAAAGTCTGGGCGTCTTCAACCTGCAGGTCGTTCTCGGGCGCATTAGACGGCGCGCCGGAAAACTGGCCGAATTCGTAGCAAAATTGGACTTTTAAATCGTCGCCTCGCAAATACCAGTTTACGCCCAGATAAAAGGCCTGGGCGTTTCTAAATACGCGCGTCATCGACGCATCGGGGGCTCTTCGCAACGATTCCCCTATCGTGGTTCCGCGACCGTCGGTATTTAGGTAGGCGTAGCGAAAAACGGGGCCTATTTTGCCGAACTGCGTCTCAAACAAATACTCGAAAATGAAATTCAAGCCTATGGGCATGGCGTATTTATACCTGCCGTCGGCCATCTTTTTGCCGTCCTCTATGCCTGCGGAGAGAAATTCGGCAAGCAAATTCCAATTCTTGCCTTTTACTTGAAGGTAGGGATTGACAGCCCACATAGCGCTGGCGTTCATGGGGTTCAACTTGTTGGCCTCCGGACCGTAACCCCCGTTTAATCCGACTTTAACCGTGCCAAAATCAAAGCTAAACGTCTGCGAGGCGCTAAACCAAAAATCGGGGCAGTTGTCGCCCCCGTCGTCGACCATATCGAACATATCAAGCTCGTAATTCTGAGAATTTGACAAACCGAACGCGTAATCGAGGCCGTTTATTTGGCGGCTTTTACCGTACCAACAGCACGCCGTCATGAAGCCTCCAAAACCCAGTTTTCGGTTCGCGCCGCCGTATGTGCCGGTCCAATAATTGGTGGCCAGAGAGCGCGATATGCAGGTAAGTTTCGTCGCCGCGGTGTATTCTTCGACGCACATATTGGGCTTGAAATAGCCCGCCTTCATCTGCCCGTCGAGATATGCGTTGTCTATTTTCTTGTATATGAATGTAGACGACATGCAATGCGGCAAAATGATGTCGAAAGACGCCTGCGCGCCCCAGCCGTTTTCCATGTCCGCCTTAAACGTGGCTATGACGCGGCGTGGCATAAAACCGCTCTTGCAAATGTAATCGTCGGAGGCTATTCCCGAGCGCCCGTCTGTGGCAAGGTGGGCATACTGAAATTGAAGGCAACCGCTTATGGAGAACATACGGTTCTTTTCCGAAACGACAACGGGCACTTTCGAATATTCTTTGGCTATGTCGGAAGCCTCCTGCGCGGTCAAAATTCCCTTGCGCTCCAAAGCCCGCAGCATGTCCATATCGCCATCTTGGGCTAGGGCGACCTTCGACAAACCTGCGGCGCAAAAAAAAATCGACACTGCCGCCGCGAATAGTCGTCGAAACGGTATGTCGAAAGTGAGCATGGCTTGCCTTTTTTGGGGATTTTGTACGTCCGATTAAATTTATCGAAACAATTGGGGCTATGTCCGGCGCATACAATATAAATTTGCGGGGAAAGTCAATGTTAATATGGCCATTTTTTGTATGACAATGCAAAAAATCGGCCGCGCTCTACCATGGCGTCAAGGCATGGCTTCTTATGAGTTTACGGCCCCGTAAAAAAAGCGTGGTAAAAATAAGGGGTTAATCTACTCTTGACAACCATGCTTCCAACGAGTAGGGATTATTAGTCAAACGTTTGCATACCAGTTAGACAAAAAACAATACAATGAGGATTATATACATGAAAAAACTCTTAAGCTTGACCTTGCTTTTTGTGGCCTGTTCGGCTTTTGCCATTGACAGTGTCGTAATACAGACGACGCTCAAGGACAACCGCGTTACAAGCAAGACTGTAAAGACGACTCCGGTTTCGGAAGGGGTCTCAAAGATAGTAATCAAGGCAAAGGATATCGGCAAAGACTGCCAATACTTTGACGTTCTGGCCGACAACGCCACTGCGCAAAAGGGCGAGCCGGGCTTTTGGCTGTGCAACCGCGGCCTGCTGGGCTACTTTAACAAGGACAACGGCGGATACACTAATCCAAAGCAATACATATATCTGCCGTACTTTGCCATGAAGAACCCGCGCGAGACATTCATCGCCATTGTCGACGGCATGCGCTTTGAGTTTACCGTCATAATAGAGGTAAAGGACGGCAAATACGTCATCTTCCCGCGCTGGTTCATAAGCGATATGGGCTTTGACCCGTATGAAGACATAACAATCACCTTCTACTCCCTCCCCGCCGATGCCGACTACAACGAAATGGCAAAGGCGTACCGCCGCCACAAGCTCGAGCGCAACCCCGACATCAAGCCGCTTAAGGAGCGCTTCGCCACACAGCCATACCTCGAGCAAATGGCAAAATCCATTCCCGTTAGAATGGGATTCGGCGGCAAGCCCTTTAATCGAAAGACGGACTCTATCGACTTTTATCCGCGCGGAGGCAAGCCCTTTAAGGACGCAAAATACGGCATAAACGCCGAACGCGAGGAATACCAGGTGCGCGCCAGACCCTTCTCCGACGGCATAAAGCTCATGCAACTGCTAAAGGACTACGGCATTGACGATGTCGCCGTATGCGTGTGCGGTTGGCAAACCGGCGGCTACGACGCCCGCTGCCCCACCACCTTCCCGGTATCGCCCGAATCGGGCGGCGAAGCGGAGCTAAAAAAGATGATTAAATTCGGCCAGGATCTCGGCTTTATAGTCGACGGGCACTCGAACTACACCGACGCCTTCACGTGCTCTCCAGACTGGTCGCCCGACAACATAAGCAAGTCGCCCGAGGGCAA